>NZ_JMME01000028.1 GCF_000686945.1 Selenomonas sp. AE3005 | reverse complement strand
GCCAGCATGGACTGAGCGGCCTGCAGAAGAACATTGTTCTTCGTGTAGTTCGTCATTTCCTTCGCCATGTCAGCATCACGAATCGTGGATTCTGCAGCCTGTACGTTCTCAGATGCCGTGGTCAGGTTGCTGCTGGTGTACTCAAGACGGCTTTCGATGGAGCCGATAGTCGTCTGCTGATCCAGTGCTTTCTGTACCGCATTATCGAGAACATTGATCGCGGCATTAGCCTTCACCTGCGTGGAGATGTTCAGCTTCGTGCCATCGGAACCGGAAAGCCCCAGAGCCTCGGAACGCATATCCGTAAGACCTACCTTGATGGCCTGATTAGCTTTCGTGCCGACCTGCAATACCAGGCTGTTGTCATCACCGGTATTTTCTGCGCGGATAGTTTCGCTGAAGTTATCCAGTACAGCGTTGGCGGACTTATTGATATTGCCATCACGATCCGTTACGCTAATGGTAAAGCCGCTAATCTGACCAGCAGTACCGCCAAATTTTGCTCTAATCGTCAATGCATTGCCGCCATCAGCCGTGTAAACAGTATTGGAAGAACTATCCAAACCTACTACTGATGTCAATGCCGAAGCACCACCATCAAGAGTCAAATCATTAGAACCACTCGGCTGTGTTGCATTGTTAATAGCTGTAGACAAGTTAGTATTACCTACACTAAACGTGGTAGAATAAGTCTTGCCCTGCTTCACATAGGAAACCGTAATGTTATCCGAAGTATGGATGTTCAGGTTGTTGCCGTTACGATCCTGCAATGCAGTCAAAGCAGAAGTACCCAGCGTAGCAGAATTCAAGCTCTCATTGGTCAAAGCTGTAGAGGTCTGCACAATCTTCTTGTTGTGCGAACCATCAACAAGATACTTGCCGTTGAAGGTAACATTGGCATTGTCGTTGATCTGGTCAATGCTCTGGTTCAGTTCCTTCTGGATAGTCTGACGGTCGCTGTCCGTGTTGGTATCGTTTGCTGCGTTGATAACTTTCTCTTTCAGTGTTTTCAGAATATCAACGGTGGAGCTTACGGCACCTTCTGCAACCTTCAGCATGCTGCTGCCGTTCTGAGTGTTGGAATTTGCCTGATCAAGACCGCGAATCTGAACGCGCATACGCTCAGAAATCGCATAACCGGAAGCATCATCTGCTGCCGAGTTAATCTTCATACCGGAAGATACTTTCTGCAGGCTCTTGGACAGTGCGCTGGAGTTCTTGTTCAGAGTGTTCAGCGTCGAGATTGCCGACATGTTGTTCTTTACTACCATTGCCATGATGTTTTTCCTCCTTGAATGTAGAAAAATAATATTTTGTAACAGCCATCCCTGACTGTC
>NZ_JMME01000027.1 GCF_000686945.1 Selenomonas sp. AE3005 | reverse complement strand
TGTAGTGACCCCAAAAAGTTAGACCTAACCGTAGTAGCATTTGTTGCTGCTACGGTTTTTATTATGCTGCTGCATGCCGCAACCGATATTCCACTGGGCTTAGCCAGCCCAATCGTGCCTTGATCCTATGGTTGTTGTAGTAAGTGATGTATTTCTGTACGGCTTCCCTCAATTCTTCAAAGCTGTGGTATGTATGACCATAATATATTTCCTGCTTCATTATGCCAAAGAAATTTTCCATTACACTATTGTCCAGGCAAGTTCCTTTTCTCGACATGCTTTGATAAATCTTCTCTTCCTTTAAGCGGGTGACATAGTTCCCCATTTGATACGCCCATCCCTGATCAGAGTGGAATGTCCGGCGGTAGGGACAGTCACTAGTTACTTCAACAGCCTTCTCCAGGGCAGCCATAATTCCCTGCGAAGAGGGCCGCTTGGTGAAGCTGAAACTGATAATTTCACGGTTGAACAAATCCAGAAACGGGTCTAGATATGCCTTGCGTGTAATAATGTTTCCTTTCGCGTCAACCTCATAGTACTTGAACTCGGTAGTGTCTGTAACGATTTTCTGGTGCGGTATGCAGGTATTGAACCGCCGGCGCAGCCTGTTTGGAGCAACTCGACCAACAGTTCCTTTATATGAATTATACTTGCGACTTCTATGCATAAATGATTTTACCTGCAAGCCTAGCTTCTGGACCAGTCGCTGAACCCTCTTGTGATTCACGAGGATGCCTTTCTGGCGCAGCTTTCCACAGATGCGACGATAACCAAAGTCCTTATTGCTTTTTCGTATAGCTAAGATCTTATTTTCTAAATCAGCATCTGGCGAAGGACAGTCAAAACGCTTCTGCCAATACATATACGTCGCTTTAGGAAGATTTACAACAGCAAGGATTTCTTTTAATCTGAAGGTTCCTCGGAGACTGTGGACAATCCTTGCTTTCTTTTCTGCTCCTCTTCCGCTAGCCGCAATCTCCTCGCTTCTTTTAAATAAGCCACCTCAATTCTCAACTTGAGATTTTCTTCTTCAAGCTGTTTAAGCCGCTCAGCCTGCTCATCTGTTGATGTTAATTGGATAGTGTTGATATCTGGCACCTTGGGACGCCTGCCTTTCCGTTGTGGTTTGAGCCCCTCCACACCGACCGCACGATACCGCTGCACCCAGTTTACTAACATGCCGTGAGATTTAATGTCCAGCAGTAAAGCCAAATCTTGGTAGGAAATCTCTGTACTTAGATATAACTCTACTGCATGTTGCTTGAATTGAAAAGAATAAGTTTTCCTATGTCGCGACCGTTTAAGTCCTTGTAAACCATACTTGCGATACACTGCAACCCATTTCGCGATAATTGATTTACTGGAAATGTTATGTTTTTGGGCTAATAAGCCATATCCTGATTTTTTCTGCAGGTATTCATTGACAACCCTCATCTTAAATTCAAAACTATATTTTGCCATGAGAAAGCCCCCCATAAGTTAGCCTTTCTAGGTCTAACTTATGGGGGGCAGTACA
>NZ_JMME01000026.1 GCF_000686945.1 Selenomonas sp. AE3005 | reverse complement strand
GCCGTACCATTGACGATTATCTGGCCTTTATCACCGCCGCCATAGGCCTGCAGTTTGCCATCGGATACCAAAGTGCCGTTAATTGTCATATTTTTGTCAGCCGCGGAGGCGCCGATAGTACCGTGATTGATGAACTGCCCCGTGGTTTCATCTGTATAGCCTGTGGGCATTCTGTCCGACATATCATTGACTGTATAGGTACCACCGTACAGCTCAGCCTCCTTTGCCACATTTACATTTACTACATTGGCACTGCCGGTATAATTAAGAATACCACCACTCACATTCATCTTCATGTTATCTTCGCCGGTGATATTGCCGCTATAGGTCATATTCGTATTGAAATTAAGATTGGTCACCAGATCAGGAATATACTGATGATAATCGATACCATTTTCCTCTCTTTTTCCTCCGTACTGAATACGTAATACATCCCGCTTGTCACCAGTTTGGTCATAGGCTCCTTCACAGGACGGATCATTAAATTGTTTCCAGTCAGAAACGATGTTGCCCTGAATTTTGGCCCCATTATTTATATTTATATTTTTTACAAAGGCAGTCTTGCCAATATAAATGGCATTTTCTTTACCAGCCAAATTGCCGGAAAGATTATAGTTATTCACCAAAGCACCTTCCAGCTCATCATTGCAGGCAGTATAGGCATTAGGCCCAATACTGGTCAAGTCAAGATTACGGGTCCGATATATTTCTCCTGGTTCTCTACCACTACTTTTGCTGTTTACCCAACGCCTATACCGAATATATGAACCACGGTACTCAAAGCCGCCGCTTCTGCCGGAGCCGAAATCAAACCGCATGGCGGTACCACCGTCGCCCATGGCGGTCACCGTACCGGCCTGGTCCACATTCTGGTCCCGGCCATAGGCAATCATAACACCATTGCCCCGGTAACCATCAGAATGTATTTCCGTATCCTCTGGAATAATCAGGTTGTTTTTCATGCCATCAACACGAATACCAACAGCGCCCGTACCATGAGTCAAAATATCCGCCGCCTGCGTAACAGTATTGTCATATCCATATACATGGAGCCCAATACCAAGGGGTATTTCACTATATGTATCTTCCAAATATGCGGTCCCATCACTATTGCGGGCGAAATATCCCTGCGTATTGGTAATATTCCCCCCATTCCCGTATATGGAACGTCCATAATAAGCCTTGCGGTCCAGTTTATAGCCTAAATCCTGCAATGCAGCCAGCTCTGCTTCCAAAAAAACGGAATAGTTGCTGTAATCACGATGACTCATCATACCGGCGGTCTGAATATGAGAGCCGTCAAACTTATCACTTTCCCAACCATTTACCGACAATGCACTACGACCGTAAAACTTGCCCCCACCCAGGGCCTCCACCACATTAGGACCAGTAAAATATGCAAAGCCGTTACCATTCGCATCAACCTTTTCATCTACTATAAAATAGTCCTTCGCTGAAATGCTTGGATCGTCACTCTGCAGGTCAGCAAACGTAGCCGAAGTAACAATCTTCATCCCAGGCTTGGCCCTGTTGCCATTCTGGTCATAGAGATTAAGCGTCCAGGATTTTTCATCGGTAAGGGTAGGTAAAAACGTTGTCACGTCATTTCTTGTCCTTTTTCGGGCGGTGATCCCCAGAGCATGCCCCAACTCATGCCTAACAGTTCCCGCAAAGTTGGTGGCCTGTTCATTGGTCGGCAGTACAGTATCCGTATCCACCCACCAGCCATCTATGGCGCCTGTTCGTTTGGCCCCGGAATAATAGCCTATCATCACCCGGCTGAACCCGTATTTGCCTTCCGGCAATACACCGGTTTGGGCATTTTCATAGGTCAGTTGTTCATAGACAGTGCCATTTTGCAGCTGATCGGTGACAAAGAATTCGTTGTTCCTATAGCTTCTTCTTGCTGCTCTTTCACCATTGGACACAATACTTCTGGAGGCAGCCGAAGCATTCCTTCTCCAGTCTGTAGATACAAAAATCTGCCAAGGGGTAGTATTTTTCAAGCCAGGTCCCAACATATTTGTCCAATAAGATGCACTGTCTGCCATAGCAGAGATCAACTCATTCGACAAATTGTACGATGCTGCCGGAACAAGATATTGATTGGCGGCTCCAATCCCCTGGCCTTCCTTTAAAAAGTTAATTTCAGCAACATGTTTTCCATTGTAATCCAAATACTTGGTTGCCAAATATTCGCTTGCTCCAGCCGAAGTATAAGGAGTGGTTGACATCAAACCAATAAGTACCGCTGTTACCAGTGTACGATTATACTTAACACCCATTCTCTTTTGCTTTTTCTTCATACTATCACTTCCAGATAAACTCGAGTTTATTTCCCAATATTTAATTACCACATTCTTCTCAAAGTAACCGCTGCCATAAGGTCTTTGTCGTGTCTGCCCTTCTGCAGGGCCAAATCACCGGCCAAAGTCCAGCCCGGCGAAAATTCTGCCTCACCGCTTAGCGACATCACCATATGTGTCTTATCCTGCTGGCCGCGCATTTCATAATCAGATGAACCGCCCCCAAAAAGACCAAAAGTCACCCGGGGATTGGCACCGCTGAACGCATGTTTTACGCCGAGCCGCATGGCATAGCTGCCCTTGTTCAGGTAGCGCTTAAACTCCACACCCAGGCCCGTTGCCAAGTAGGTATTTTCGGCACTGTTGACCCGCTGGCCAAATACGCC
>NZ_JMME01000025.1 GCF_000686945.1 Selenomonas sp. AE3005 | reverse complement strand
AAAACATAAAATGTAAAGACCAAAACATAAAGGAGTGTTAAGTTATGAGTGAAAGTAAATGGGTGCCGATTCGTGACAGTATTGTGGAGGCTCTACAGGTAGAGCAGATTGGCAAAGACTTAAAAGACCGTTTTGTTACGTGGGTGGAAGATGAAGGCATTGCCTTTATTCAGAAGTTTGCTGACGGTATTATTGATGAATGCCGGAAAGATGCTGAGACGGAAAGCGGCTGGTGCAAGATTCGAGACAGCATTGTTGTCCCCGGTCTGCTCAATGTCGGCATGTATATCCTCAAAATGGTTATTACCAAGGCGGCACAGGAAACAAAATAATTTCGTTCAATGTTGTATGAGAGGCATGGCTGAAAAGCTATGCCTCTTTTTTTATTGCAAAGGAGAAGGAAATGGAAGTTGAATCAAAGCAAGCTAGAAACCGTTTAAAAATGGCAACACGTACAGAGTTTGATTATCTAATATACGAGGCAATGCTTACCCCGTGGTGTGAAAAGATACTACGTTTACATATAGGCGAGGGCGTTTCTGTCTGTGGTTTGGCAGAACGCTTTTCTTGTTCGGAGACTTTGATTAGGAAACACCTAGCTATTGCATATAAAAAGGTGGCTAAATTGCAATGATATCGTGGCGTTTTCGTGCGGTTTTTTCTGTGATAATAAGGGCAGATAAAGGACGGCACGAAAAGAGGCGAGGACGTTGCATATAGAATATAACCCTAACCCGGATAAAAAACTGGTAGGGGATTGTGTCATAAGAGCTATAACAAAACTACTAAATAAAGATTGGGATTCTGTTTACCTTATGCTTGCTATGCAGGGTTACAGCTTAAAGGATATGCCGTCAGCTAATCATGTATGGGGGAAGTTTCTGCATGAACACGGATACGTGCAGAAGATTCTTCCTGCGACCTGCCCGGATTGTTACACAGTAAAAAAGTTCTGTGATGAACATCCAAAAGGGGAGTATTTATTAGCGACTGGTTCCCATGTTGTCACGGTCATAGATGGTGATTACTACGATGCGTGGGATTCCGGAAACGAAGTACCGGTGTATTTCTTTGAGAGGGGCGATTAAATGGCAGGGAATATGATGTGGCAACAACAACAGCCAGCAACAAATTCAATGGTTACATTTATCAACGATGATTCGGAGGCAATAAGCTATCCTGTCAATCCGGGTATGACCGTGGCTTTAATCAATGCCAACGACCCGGAAAACAGCAAAATGTTTCTCAAAAGTTCTGCCGCTAATGGATGTCCTAACCCTATGCGCATCTTTAAAATACAGGATATAACTCCGCAGAAATCTAACGGCGATACGGTTTCGCGTAAGGAATTTGAGACGCTGACACAGCAGTTTGCGGCTCAGACGCGGCAGTTGCAAAATATGCAACAACTGTTGATGAACTTGCAACAGCCGCAGGTAGAAGCACCGGCAAAGGGAGGTAAGTCGAAATGATGAATCCTATGCAGATTATGGGGCAGGTAAAGCAGTTCCGTGAAAATATGCTCCGTCAGAATCCCGGCATGAATCCGCAGGAAATGGTTAATCAGATGGTTTCCTCTGGGAAAGTATCGCAACAGCAGTTTGAGCAGGCCAGAAATATTGTGGAATCTCTTGGCATGAAGTTTTGATTCAATCCTTGCGCAAGGTTGATATATCTATTCTATCTATCACGAAAGGGTGAATAATTATGGCTCTTGAAAATGGTAGCGGATTGTCCGCAGCAGATATGGCTGCGGTAATGCGTGGTGGCAACAACGGCGGCTGGGGCAATGATGGCTTTAGCGCATGGTGGGTTATTCTTTTTATGATTTTTGCCTTCATGGGTAACGGTGGATGGGGGAATGGTGGCTACGGCAATGGCGGTGCTCCGTATGTAGTAGCTGATGTGCAGAGGGGCTTTGACCAGTCCGCAACTATCAATGCTATTAGCAACTTATCTACGCAGGTAGGCAATGGCTTTGCTGATGCTGCGGTTGCGCGTTGTCAAGGTGATGCAGGCATTACGGCGGCTGTAACCAATAGTCAGTTTGGTGTAACACAGGCTATCAATGGGGCAAAAGATACTCTTGCTTTGGGGCTGAATCAGCTTGCTATGGCTAATCAGCAGGGCTTTAATGACAATCGCGCAGGGCAGGCCGACCTTAAATATACGATTGCCACAGAAAACTGTGCAGACCGTCAGGCAATTAGCGACGGCATCCGTGATTTGATGGCACAGAGTACGGCCAATACCAATGCTATCGTGCAGTCGCAGACCAATGGTATCCAGACTATCATGGACAAACTCTGCCAGCTCGAACTCGACAACGTTAAGCGCGAAAATGACCAGCTACGTACGGCGCTCAACATGGCGAACTTGGCCGCTTCTCAGACGGCACAGACCGCGCAGATTCTCCAGGGGCAGAACGCGCAGGCTCAGTATGTGGTTGGTCAGTGCTGCCCGAAGGCGCAGCCCGCTTACGTAGTGCCTAATCCGAATTGTGGTTGCGGCGGCTTTAGTGCATGAGGGAGGTGTCTCTCATGGCAGAGTATACAGCAGTAGCAAGTCAGATTATCCAGCCCAACGATTACGTTATCTTTACGGCTGCGCCTGTCCCTTGCACTAAGGGCTATGTAGTTCCGCGCCTTGGCTCAGGACTGTTTCAACTTTCCGGCTTGGGCGTGCCTCGCATGGGTGGTTGCGCATGTAATCGCCGTGTGCTTGGCGTAAACTACGATGTCGATTTTGGTGCCAACGTTGCTATACCTGAAGGGGGAACTGTAGAACCTATCTCAGTTGCTATCTCCCTTGGCGGTACAGCAATCCCATCATCCATTATGACGGTGACTCCGGCAGCAGCAGGAGACTTCTTCAACATCAGTCGTGACATTACGGCGCAGATTGTCGCCGGTTGCTGTCAGACCGTAGCAGTGCAGAATCTTAGCACTGTGCCCATTGAAATGGTGGATGCAAGCATTAACTTCGACCGTGAAGGCGTATCCGTATTGGGGGTGATGTAATGGAAAATATGACTATGCTAAAATCCACTTTGGAAGATGCACTGCGTTCCATTGCGGAAAAGAAAAATATAAGCCCGTCAGATATTGAGACGGCAACGAAAGCCTTGTGTGCCTTGGAACAAATCAAGGTAATGGAAGGTGGCGGTTACTCAGAACGTTCCTACCGCCGTATGCGTTCGCATGATGGCTCCTATCGTTCACACGATGGCAGTTATGACGGCAACTATGATGGTGGTATGAACAGTCGTGACCGGTACTTCAATCCGTCGCATGATGGCTCACGTGACGGCTCCTACGATGGTGGCTATAGTGGTCACTCAATTAAAGACCGTATGGTGGCACAGTTGGAAAACATGTACGACCAGGCAAAGAGCGAACACGAACGGCAGATTGTCGATGAGTGGATTAAGCGACTTGAAGGCGGTAAATAAGCAATAAAAGGGGCATGGCCTTGTTACAGGTCATGCCCTTGTTGCGTACTAAAAACGTACTAAACGAATTGGAGGCAGTTAATTTTGTGTAGATTTCGTAGACTGTGTAGACGAAAATGCACTATATTATATAAGGAAGTAAATTGTTATGATAGAGCTCGT
>NZ_JMME01000024.1 GCF_000686945.1 Selenomonas sp. AE3005 | reverse complement strand
AAAAATACTTTTTTACTTATTAAAAATACTTTTTTACTTATTAAAAAATACATTTTTACTTACTTTTAGTCGAAAAAATACATTTTTACTTATTTACTTATACTTGACCTGTAATGTATTTTTTCATATAATACATTACAGGAGGTGTATTATATGAACGATTTACTGAAAATTGACGAAAACAAGCCCATCAAACAGTCGAACAGGCTCATCGAGGCTAAATATAAGCTGACTAAATACGAACAACGCATGATACTTGCTATATGTTCACAACTTAATACTAATGCCAAGGAGTTTAGCAAAGTGCGTGTCAGCGTTGCTGATATGGCTAAATTCTGTAATTATGAAGAAAAAAAAGGCTATACTCTTGTAAAAAACACAATTATGCGGTTACTCACCAGAACTTTACAGATAAAAGATGAACAGGGGTGGTATGCAACGCACTGGCTACAATCAGCAAGATATATAGAATCTGAGAGCGTTATAGAATACTGTGTAGACGAGCATTTAAAGACAGAACTACTACAGTTAAAACAGGCATATCTTTCTACATCTGCATTGCCCTTGATGGAATTTAGAAGTGATTATACTACAAGATTCTATTTATTGTTAAAGAAAATGTTAAAAGTAAAAGATTTTGAATATGAATTAGATTTTATTCGTGAACGGTTCCAACTTGGTAAATCATATAATATTATACAAAATCTAAAAAGCAGAGTAATTGAACCTGCTATGGCTGAAATCAATGAGAAATCAGATATAAACGTAAAGCACGAATATATAAAGCAAGGACGCTCATATACAAAAATACATTTTACAGTAACTTTGAAAAAAGAAAAATCAGAAGAAGAAAAAATGGAAAATGACATAGGTCAGTTACGGCTTAACGAAAGTTTCTATGAATCTGATGGTAGTGTTGCCGACAGACTTGTAAAACGCGGTGTATCTGCTAAGTCCGCTAAGCAAATCGCAAAAAAGTATGATACTGAACGCATTAACAGAAATCTCAAA
Organism: Selenomonas sp. AE3005; assembly: GCF_000686945.1. GTDB lineage: Bacteria > Bacillota > Negativicutes > Selenomonadales > Selenomonadaceae > Selenomonas_A. The sequence continues at coordinate 4,462 of NZ_JMME01000024.1, read as the reverse complement.
CTAGCAATCAATCAAAAAGATACTGCTATAAATCTAGGCGGTCTAATAACTACATTCATAAAAGAAGATACGGCAGGAGCAAATATGCAAGCACAAAGAAAAATTGAAGAGCGTGAAAAAGAACGGCTTGCCGATGACCGCCAGGCAAAAGAATTTTTTTACGGAAAAACAGAAGATATAAAAGGTGATTACGCTGAACCTGTAAAGATTAACCGACAAACAAATACAACTTATATTCCAGACATTTAGGAGAAAATCACCTTTGATAACGGTATACCGAAATCAAACTGCCACATGATTTATAATTAAAAATCGCTCATTAGCCACCCAAGTGCTGCGCACATGGGTGGTACTTTTTTGTGCTCATGCAAATTCATAAGAATTTTCGGCACTTTTTTTATGCTACTATTTTTATAGTGATGAAAGGAGGGGTAGCAATGTTTAATGACACGGAATCAGCTATTAGAAATCTTGAAGAACTCACTGTTAAAGTGTCTGATAAGCTGACATACGCAGAACTTGAAGAACAATACAAATTTATTAAAAAAGCAAAAGCTGAACTTCGACAACGGCACAGAGAGATACGCGAAAAACGCAAAAACGCAAAAGCAGACACGGCTTATCGCAAACACAGAACACATCAGCTCATCATGCTCGGTGCAGAGTATGTCAAAGTCTTTGGGGATTTTGATATTGAAAAAGCAACGGCACGGTTCAAGCTAATAAAGCAAAGTGAGTTATTAGAAAAACAGGGTGTAGAAAAAGACGTATAAACCCCCGGAGGGCGCACTTATATGTGACACGGTGTGTCACATGTGCGCCCCTTCGGGGAGGGGCTACACCCCACGAAAGGCAGGTGTTTAATATGGCAATATACTCAAATAACGCTAGTATATGTTCGGGAGCAAAAGGCGGTTCTGCCGTTGCATCGTCTGCTTATCAGTCAGCAGACAAGCTAAAGGATTCGCAAGAAGGGCTTATTAAAAATTACGGACGTAAAGAGCGAGTAGTGGCTAAAGGTATAACAAAGCCCGATAACGCACCAGAGTGGTGTTTAGACAGAGAGAGTTTATGGAACGAAGTGCAGAAAGTGGAAGGAGTGAACGGACAGTACGCAAGAAAGCATCACCTGGCATTGCCGAGAGAACTGTCATTAGAACAACAAGAGCAACTTGTCAAAGAGTATTGTTCTGCGTTCTCGGAAAGCGGTATGGTTTGTGATTGGGCTATCCATCACGACAAAGACAATCATAACCCCCATGCACATATTATGACCACCATGCGCCCGTTTAAAAAAGATGGCTCATGGGGGCAAAAGTCAAAAAACGTAGCAGTAAAAGATAAGAACGGCAAGCCCGTTATAGAAGGAACTTATGCAAACGGCAGAAAAAAATATAAACACAAGTGTGTAAAAATGACAAACTGGGATAGTAAAAAGACTTTAGCGAAATGGAGGGAAGATTGGGAAAAGCTGACTAATGACGCTTTAGAGAAAGCTGGCTCAGACGCTCGTGTTTCTGCAAAAAGCTACAAAGACCAGGGAAAAGACTATTTAGTACCCACCGAACACCTGGGCCCTGCCGTTTCTGCTTTAGAGAAAAAGGGTATAAAAACAGACAAAGGAAATTACAACAGAGCAGTAAAAAAACATAATGAAGAAGTATTAAAATACATTTCAGATACTAATGATTTAGAAAAAAATATTATAAATGCGGAGGTAATCTATTATGGAGAATCAAGAAATGAACTTAACGCCGTTATTACGGAGAATGTGCGAGAAAGCGAAAACGGACAAAACGGAAGAATATCTTTACTCAACAATTCCAAATTCGTTAATTTGCAGAACTTGTCAGAAAGCAGTTTGGATTCGGAGCGAGAGATACCAAACAACGCAGGAACAGGAGATAATCAAAGTTATTTGTCCCAGCTTGCATGGTGTTATACTAGAGATAGAATTACACAAAATAATGAACGACAAGCAACAGAAAGCAATGAGAGAACAAGAGATAATCAAAGATTGCAGTCTGTATCAGCCAATTCTGATTCAAAATTAAATATAAATCAATCCGAAAAAGTTTATCCGAACTGGGAAACGGCAGTTGCAGAAAATCCTGCAATTAAAAATCAGCAAAAAACTGTAGCTAATACTATTTTTGATAAAGCATTAGCAATGAAAAATTATAAAATACCCGACAAACATAAAAACTGGAAAATGATTGACGCAACTTTAAAAGTAACGCCAATAAAAGTAAAAGATAATAAAGCTATACCGTGCATTACAATACCGACTTTGCCGACAATCTTCAAAGCAATGTTCAGCGAGTACAAAATGCCGAATCATGGCATTAGTATTAGGTTTGCAGAATTATCATCAGCGATAAAATCAGCGGCATTAAGCAAAGATTACGACAGAGTTTTTGATTTACTTAATCAAATGAAAACTCTTGCAGAAAATGTAAGATAATTGTCACAGGAAGAAGAAGTTATTTTCTTCCTCCTGTTTATAATACTAACTTATTAAGTTAGTATTACGTATTGATTTATTTTTCGATATGCGTTATACTAACCTTATAAGTTAGTGTAAAGAAATGAGGTGTGTTTAAAATGGAAGATTTTAATATCGAAAAGTATTGGCAACAGGTTGATGATGTTATTGACGGATTCCCCAACGCTAATGTAGCACACTATGAACCCATAGAGTATGACGCATACGGTCAGCTTGCGCGTGGCTCTAAGCAGATTGTCTATGTAGATTCCAAAGAAAGCGCAGAAAAGCTGAAGGAATTACTCTTGCAAATCCCGAATCGCCGTGCGCTAAAAGTCAAGATAGCTACTGTCGGTGATGGTGTAGTTGTGTTAAGTAAAACACCTGCTGCGCATTCGCGCAGGCTTACTGCGGAGCAGGTGTTAAAGCTGATTGCTAAAGATATAAAAAATGCCGATAATCTGGGAGCACTTGGAAAAAAACTGATAAAATCTCTAAAATCATTAAGAAAAGTCATGCAAGATTTTGCTAACAAAAACGGTGCCAACGCACCGTGTATCGTGCGTAGCCGTTCTGGTTACGCCCATCGAGTACAGTATTTTGATGGACTGCTCGGAAAGCGCAAGCAGATTAACATTGGCGATGTACTGATTTTTGTACTGCTGGACGGTGTTGGCGGTGTTACTGTATCAACACCGCCACGGCGGTCTGTACGAACAGACCGCATTGCGATGTTGGACGATGTTGAAATTGTAAGATGGGGGCGTAGCACATCTATCTATGACGCAAAGAAAGTTGACGAACAGGCTTATCAGAAAGCCCTGGCAAAAGCATGGGAGCGCGGTGCAAAGCCTGCAAGGAAGAAACCTCAAATCGCCACAGAAGTAGCCCCAAAAACAAAAACACAGACGGTTACTGAAAAGCCTAAAGCTGATTCAGAATTAAAAAAGGCTCAAAAAAGATTTTTAAAAATACTTAAAGAAACGGGGGATTACGGCTATACATCTGATACTCCAGAATCTGTTGCAGAAATGACAATGGAAGAACTATTGAATAGTGCTGACTGCCAGCGTGACAATCATGCGAATTGTGGGGGGGATGACAAAAGCGAAGAATACGAATATAAAGCCATGAAAAAATATGAGCGTTTCATAGCTAGATTCAAGACAAATCCCTAATAGTAAGGGCGAAAGCCCTTTACAATGCATGATACTAACTTATTAAGTTAGTATCATGCATTGTGTTATCCAATTTATTGCTGACAATATGAAAACGTGCTAAAATTAGGCATAGAAAGCGGTCTGATGTTAGCCCGTCAGAACCGCCGTTCGTTAAAAACTTGGGACGTTCGTCAAAGCGAAATCAAACGGTTGGACTGCTATTTAAGCAGAGCCAGGAGCGTCACAACAAACTGAAGGAAAGCCAGCATAAGTGCTAACTTCTCATAAGTAGTCATGGCATCACCTCCCCGTGAACGGGGAACCGACCATCAGACCGCATTAGTAGTATAGCATTGTGTTGGCTATTCTTCAAACCTTTTCGTGATACTAACTTATTAAGCTAGTATCACGAAAAGACGAATTATCAAAAGCCACGAAAATGGCCTGTAAAGGCCATCTCCAACGAAGGTAGGTGTTAATCTATAACTAAGAGGTCAGAACGCCCCCATAGCAACGCTAAACGGCAGTATCTGACGGAAGGAAAGCCCCCCTTCCTCTTAGTCAGATGGCAATAAGGCCGAATGGCCGTCAATCGCCAAGAAAAAGACTTATCAGCAACGTGCCCCAGATGGTGCGTATATAAGAGTTATCCACAATATATAATGAAGGAAACTTGATGGGTATGCAGTATGTTGTTGTTTTATATGTAACAAATGTAATAATATGTCGGAACGCGCCAGCCCAGTCCTGGCAAGGGTTCGCGGAGTCGAAAAAATACTTTTTTACTTATTAAAAATACTTTTTTACTTATTAAAAA
>NZ_JMME01000023.1 GCF_000686945.1 Selenomonas sp. AE3005 | reverse complement strand
CCATGAAATTTGCCCAATGTCCACAATCTACAGTACAAATTCAAGGTTTTTGAAGTATAACCACGGGATTTTCCGATACCCTGTCTTTAGTCAGAGGACGTTTTAGCCTTATCAGCTCTGCCTTTTGCCTTCTTCAGAATGCTTGCAACGTCAACATCACCGCTGACTTCGACCTTATCTGTGTACTGACCATTAGCACGCATAAGCATATCCAGTGCTTTCAGCCGTGTATTGTCGCTAGGAGTCTTGCCGTCTTTGTTCTCTTTGCCCATAGCAATGTCGCTAATCATCGCTACAGCTTCATCGACTTTCAGCGTTCTAGCAGCAATGATAGGCTTCATCTTAGCATCTATATAGGCCTTCACTCTCGGTTTATCTCGGAGTGCATAAGCATCCACCTTGGCATAAGCCTTGCTATATCCTGCTGAAATTGCAGCTTGGTACACGTTATAGCCATTAGACAGGTATTCATCAGCAAAAGCCTTCTGTTGTGGAGTCATTTCGCCTTTTCTAGCCATATAATCACCTTCCTTCTACCTGATAACCACTTAGAAGGTGACACATGATTTATTCTGCTGCCGAATCCTTCTTGGTGGTTTTAGTCGTCTTAGTTTTAGGCTTTTCTTCTTCCTTCTCTTGGATAGCCTCTAAGAGTACACACCCTACACCACCTGCGGAATAGTGCAATGTCACCTTATATCCATCATTGAGAAGGTTTTTCATCTCTGAGGCAACTGTTTTATCTTCGCTGCCGTACAGTTTATATTCTCTTACGACACAATCTGTTACCATTGGCTTTTCACCTCCCGTTGTTCTCTATGCTTTTATCCTCCTATTGGCTTTGCTCCGGCTGTACGTTGCCTCGCGCTCCCTTCTGAGCATGAGAAAAGCACCCATCATTACGACAGGTGCTTTCTGTAGGGATGAATCAATTAAGCAAGAACCCAACTAGGAGGTTTTTGGGATTATTGGGAGGCGATTTTTTCTCTCCCACATTCCCTATGATAATATTATAGCACCCTTTCAGCCCTTGTTACTATTGGAGTTACGCGCTCTCAAAAAAATTTAAAAAAATTTCAAAATACCTCTTGACATCATATACTGCTAGCAGTATACTAGAATCAAGAAAAGGGAACACACAAACACACCACACCCGGCAGGAGCTGTCCAAGATAGTACAAATCCTGCTGCTGGCACAAACAAGGACTCACTGCACCCTAAAATATACTACTAGCAGTATACAGGAGGAGAGGAAAATGAAGAAAAAGACAATTTGGGCATACCTCGATGGTAAAAAACTGGTCGACGTTGTACAGGCCGCACTTGACCGCAATGTGATGGTAGCTGAAATGAAGAAAATCCTCATCAAAGAGAATCCCGGTCATGAAGTTACTTTCAAGGTTCAGTAAGGAGGCGTTCAGAATGGCATACGTAAGAAAAACTCACGATGAGTACGAAATCGAATGTTTCTACACCGAATCGGGAAGTTGGGAATACGTTTTGACAGCAGAAAATTACAGAAATGCACGGGATATGCTCAAAGATTATCGCAACAATGACAATCGCCCATACCGCATCAAAAAACGCCGTGTACCCAACAACAACTAAGCCGAAACCTCCCTTCGGGGAGGTCGTGGAAAGGATAGCAACCTACCACCCGATGATGGCAAGCTACAAACAAGAAAGGACGTGTACATCATGAAAGCATTGAAAAACCCGGACGTTATGGAACGACTGAGCCACAGCCCACGACTTCTGACCACTGAAGAACTTATCAGTGTTTTGACCGACATTGACCCCGAAGTATTCAAAGAGGCGCAGGAAAGTGTACTTGCCATAGATGAAGGCTTACAGATAAGGGAAACGATGGAGCTTGCCACATACGGCGAACTTCCAAGCAAGAAACTTACCAAGTTACAAATGGTTAAATTTAAGGCACTTGCAGAACTTATCCGGCAGGTAGGTCAAAAACAATCTAAACAAATAAAGGTCATCCACGGCCCTGAAGATGTTGCAAATTACTTAATGCCACTTCTCAAATACGAAACTAAAGAGCACTTTGTAGTAATGTTTCTTAATACCAAAAATCACGTTATCGGTCATAAAATCATTAGCACCGGTTCTCTCTCCGCTAGTGTAGTACACCCAAGAGAAGTATTTGAGGCCGCCTGCAAAGCACATGCCGCCGCCATAATCGTATCCCATAACCACCCAAGTGGCGACCCCACCCCTAGCCGAGAAGATAAAGCCGTTACTGAACGACTTGTAAAGGCCGGGAAAATCATGGATATAAATGTACTTGACCACGTAATCATCGGCAATGCACGGTATTGTTCCTTCAAGGACAAAGGGTTACTTTGATAGTTTAAGAGCCTAGCAGGGAAACTTGCTAGACTCCATAAACCACCAAAGTGGCGATAAGCAAGAACACCTGAATAAGGAGGCGCATTATGGATACATCAAAGGTTAGTCGCAAGAAAGCCGAATCCTGGCACCCGTACAGAGTAACAGGAGATTTATACTTCCTGCTACGCTACAAAAAACCATTCGCCTACACTGAAGGTAAATATGGCTGGTACTGCAACTACTACGACTTAGGGGACGACATAATCCTTTCTGTCGGCGTTGCACCACACGGCACATTTGTTCCGCTCCCTTTATGCGATAAGTACAACACTGAAGCATACAACATCGTCATTGACGATGAAGGTGGCAAAGAACAAAGAATGAACCAGCTCCTAAGCAAGTTCAAAAAAGAATTAAGGAGGTTATCAAAATGACTAGAGAAACCACAAAATCCCGTTGTTACAATTTCCTGGCAATGTGCTGTGACTGCTATCTAAAAAACAAATACACCAACAAAGAGGTAGCAGCTGACTTTAGAATCAGAATTGCTCTACTCTGTGAAATTCTCAAACTTGACCCCACCCGGATAAACCACTACAGCATAGTTAAAAAGTACCGCCCTGACCTGTTTGAGCAGGACTTCTACGACGATATGAGAAAATATATTGCATAAGGAGGTAATCATGAAAGCACTGGTTTTAATGTCAGACATAAGTATACCCGTAGTAATCCCCAAGCACTACAGAGCTATGCTGAATGCCCTTAGCCACCACTTCCGCTACCACGTGAGCCAGTACACGCGCTATACAGACGATTATGTGTTATGGCATGAGGAGGGCTGCCACCACGAATACACCCTGCTTAGCACTAAGCGACTGGATGATATGCTGATGGCTATTGAATACCTCTACCACCACCGTATCGGAGGTAAACAAATAGAATGGGCACCTAAAGGGTGGATATTAGACAAAGGATACAAAGCCCTTGTAAATCTCTAATACTAGCAGTATAATTTAGACAGGAGGAATGAATCATGGCAGTATCTGAGGCGCAGAGACGCGCAACAAACAAGTGGAACAAAGCAAACCTAGAGCAGTTAGCAATCCGCATTCCCAAAGGAGAAAAGGATATCTTCAAGGCTTTTGCTGAAACCGCTGGACTATCGCTTGCACAATTTATCCGTGAAGCCTGTTACGAAAAAGCAGGTCAGGAACCACCCAAAACAGAATAAAAACGCACTAAAACCCCGGCACTAATCGCCGGGGTATTTTTTTATGCGATATCCACCACACGTATAAGACCAAACTGACAAGCAATTTCCACAGCAAGCGACTGAAATCTGTCAAGTATTGCAAACAAGGTAGACTCTGCGTATCCGCAGTAATGAGGACTAGCCTCGTTTGCAAGCTCTGAAATCTTGTAGCCGTTATAATACTTGCGCATTACTTCCCTCTCTAACTCCCGTGTATTTGCATACGTCAGGGCAATGACTTTCAGCCAATCCTCCGGCCGACGTAACAGCCAATCATCGATACGCACAATCGGAACCGGTGTTAATATTCGTATTGTCTTTCCTGCCGTGATATCTGACCGATACGAATTACCGCCACCACCTCCACACATTTCCCTGCGTTCAGCAGTCTTTGCCTCAACCACAGCTAACTTAATCAACTGCTCATTAGCAAAAATCTTTTTGACAAACTTATATGATTTTTTCCGTCGCGTTTCATCTTTACTCATACTTTTCCCCCTCAATCTCAATAGCTCTTTGAATACATTGAATACATTTCCGCAAATCCTCAATTTTCCTTGCAGGGTCTTTATGTCCGGCTCGTAACAAGTATTTAAGGGCGTTACCTAATGGAAAATTTAGCTGAAAGTGTGCTGCCATGTCGAACACATCACCTTCACGATACTGATAATAGTTCGGCTTGATAGCATCTGCAATAGTCAGCTTTGTTATGTCAGGTGCATCATTTGCCAACCCTTCAATCATGTCTTCCGCCCATGCGTAAATATTTTCTTTAAAATAGTAACAACCATCACAACCAGTACCTTGTATAGTGCACACCTCTCCCACATGCCTTAGCATTGACATTGTGACAATTATACCATTATAATCTTCGTCCAATTTAATGTCTTTTCTTATCCGAACTTTATCCCCGGCTTTGTATTTCATAGCTGTTCCCCCCATGCCTTATACAACTTGAAGAAATCCTCACTATTCATCGTCACCAACCACGGTTTACGATTAGACTTGTGCGCAACAATTGGTATTTCGCCGTCTTTAGCGTCATTCTCAGATTGTTCCATAGCTGCCCTTAAATTTAAACGCTCTACAAACTTGCACTCAATGTGAATACCTGGCAATCCAATCACATCAGCTATGACCGCACCATTACTTTGACTACCTCTCTGCGCATTATAGCCATGTTTTCGGCACTCGTCGCGCCATTGCAATTCTCCGCGCTTGCCTTTATCTCTTTGTGCTTTCCCCATTTGTATACCTCTCTTTGAACACCATCAAATCCTGCACTGCCTCTTTATCCTGCTCCGGCAGCTTATCTTTAATCATCAGCTGTTTAATCATCTGCAACTCTTTAATCATTGCATCAACGCTGCGCACATCACAGAATAGTATCGACTGGTACACGCCCTCAATATCGTCTTTATCGTAGGTGTCACCAAAATCATACTTGCCATCATTTTTCAACTGAACGATTGATAGCCAGTAAGAGTTACCATCTTTTACCTTGTACGCTATCATGCCCTTGTTTGGCTTATCATGTGCGCCCAGGACAACAAACGGTATGTGCTTGTGCTTTGCCATTTATAGCCCTCTCCTTTCAGCCTCATCTTTAAGCCGTGACAACAAATCGTCCCTGCCACGCTTTGTAAGTTCTGTAAACAGCTTATTCTTGAACTCGTCAGCTTTTTGTCTGTCTATATCGCCGCCGAAATCTAACGACGGATAATATATCCAGCAATCACGAATCATGCCGTCAAGCTCCCAATCCTCAAATTCATTCAGCCTTGACAATATTTCCCGGCTTACAATAGACAATGCGTATGTATGTCGTGGCAACGCATAGCGCAGCGCGAAAACATAAACTGTCCGTTCATCTTTCGTCATGCTCGTCACCTCCATTTTGCGACCGACATCGATGTCGCTTGCAAATTTAACTCGTTTTGTCGAATTAACTTTTTAACTTAACTCGTTTAACTCAATTAAACCGAATTAGATTTTGCCA
>NZ_JMME01000022.1 GCF_000686945.1 Selenomonas sp. AE3005 | reverse complement strand
ATGCAGTTATCGCATTTGTGGCAGGACGGCTACACAGAAAGCGGCGCGGGCGTATTTGGCCAGCGGGTCAACAGTGCCGAAAATACTTATTTGGCAACGGGCCTGGGGGTGGAGTTTAAGCGCTACCTGAACAAGGGCAGTTATGCCATGCGGCTCGGCGTAAAACATGCGTTCAGCGGTGCCAATCCCCGGGTGACTTTTGGTCTTGTGGGCGGCGGTTCATCTGACTATGAAATGCGCGGCCAGCAGGATAAGACGCATATGGTGATGTCGCTAGGCGGCGAGGCCGAATTTTCGCCGGGCTGGACCGCAGCCGGTGACGCAGTTTTCACACGCGGCAGCCACGACCGGGATATTATGTGTGCTGTAACTTTGCGCCGTATGTGGTAAATATGATTTTTAACTTCCCCTGCGCGGCTTAAATGTCCGCAGGGGAAGTTTTTATCGGCAGCTGCATTATTACGGGAAAGGATGATAATAATGGCCAAGATTTTGGCAAGAAAAAAACTTTGTGCTTTAACAGCTGCAGTATTGTCAGGGGTGACTATGCCAGTAGCATACGGGGCAGAAGAATTTGAAATAGAATCTCCCTATTTAGCAACAGAATATTTGTATTCTGGCGATAGAGTTTTTGCCGAAATAAAATTTCTTAGAGAGGGCATGGGAATTGGGACCCCTGGCAGCGACCCTAAAAGTCCAACCTGGCTGGTGAATGCGTCAGCGTATAATCTGGATAATAGTCTGATTAAGGCAACAAAGGCCAGTACAGCTTATTGGTCAGATATTTTGGTGCAGGGGGCAAAAAATACCAAACCATGGCAGATATTTGTTGGTACAGATAATTATGACAATGCAAGTGCGACGCCCCGTTCTGTGAATTCCGATGGTGTCCGCTCCGCCAGAGAGTCTTTCATTACTGAGGAAATTTATGTTAAGAACCAGCTGCAGGACGGAGAAGAGTATAAGCCGCTACTGTTTGAAGATGCCATAACGGGTTATCTTCCGCAGGGGAAATATGCCTTTAGTGCTGTAGCTATAGGGACTTATATGGGGGCGGAACGTACAGGTGCTGTCAAAGGGTGGTGGGTTGACACGGATACGGCACTGCCTACCAACGAACAGGCTGCTGATTTTGTAGGGACATTCCGCCATGAATTGGGGCATGCCTTGGGTATTGGTTTGGCAAGCGCAAGGCAGAAAGTATTGGAAAATGATGAATTCAAAGATGTAGTAGTTATAGATTCCAATATAAAGGATAAGAATTCCTGGACACTGCATTTGCAGGACCAAAACGGCAAAGCTGCTCAGGCAGGAATGTATATTGTGTCAAGTGCGGAGGCAACAGACCACACTAAAAATTATTTTGTAGTTGATAAGCAGGTCAGCCTCGATGGCAAGGGCTATGCTTATTTTGTGGGTGAGCATGTGACGGAGGCTTTGGGCGGCGCAACTTTTTTCGGCCGGTCCGGTCTGCCGGTAAACGGCTGGGAAAAGGATCCACAGGCAGAGGAATATGATTTTGAAGGGTCGCACTTGCAGACTGCCGGTATGATGAGCCATCGTATTTACAGTAATTACACTTCCTTTTTGGAAGTCGAACTGGCAGCTATGCAGGATATGGGATATAAGTTTGACCGCAAGGCTTATTTTGGGCGTTCCATTTACGGCAATGGCGGTGATATCGTAAACACACAAGGATATTTTCAACGTAATGCTGAGGGTACAGCATATCTTGATAATACCTATAGTTTGGTGCCTTTAGGCGTCGGCTTGCATATCTACGGTTCTGATAACCGGGTGACGCAGAATGCCAATATCATGACTGCCGGGACGGGTGCTGTAGGTGTCAGGATTGATGGCACTGGCAACACCCTGATAGTGCCGGAGAATACAGAAATTCATGCGGATGGTTTGCGCGGCAATGGCCTCCTGATAGCTTATGGCAGAAATCATACGATAGAGCAGGCTGGTACAGTGACGGGCAAAGGTAAAGGCGGCACTGGGGTGCGTTTTGATTTCGGATCCAGTTCTAATGGAGCAGGGGATGAGTATAGGGGGTCATACATTCGCTATAAAAGAGCGGTTCAACCCCTTCCAGACCCCGAGGAGGAAAATAATAATACCACGCCGAATCCGACGCCTAAACCTGAACCAGGGACAATAGTATCAGCGGAAAATCTTAGTTTGATTATTAACAATATGAATGAATATAATGCCAAACAAGATGAACTTAACGGACCGTTGGTAGAAAATTATAATCTATCCGGTACGCTTATAGGCGCGGAGAATGCCATCTACATTGGCAAGAATGCCTTTGTAAAGAATATCAACATCAATGAAGGCGCCAGCATTCAGGGCAATATCACTTCCAATTGGAAACAGTTTGGTGCTGCGGAGTGTGAGGGCAGCTATGATGTAAAGGTTCCATTGCGTGTTCAGTATAATGGCAAGTATAAAGAAGATGGCTATGCTTATAAGGACTATATTCCGGATTTGGTGACCAATCTCAATTTCAATACGGATATGTACTATAATGGCAATATCACCGGCGAAGATAACATGAAGATGAATATTTATGCCGGGGCATTGACCTATGAAGGTACAGCCAATGTAGTAAGTGTGAAGGTCGCAGAAAATGCGGCGCTGTTGGGCGGTACGTATACCGTAAATGATATGAGCAGCAGAATGGGTGCAGGTATGTCTGATGATACTACAGGGTGGTTTATCAGTTTAGGGACTATTGGCGCCTCTGCGGCTGACCGGAATATGACGATTAACGGCCATTTACTATCAAACGGCAATTTGCAGTACTATGGCGGTGGCAAGGGTGGTCAGATAGCTGTCAGTGGAGAGGCCCATATTGACAAGTCAACGGTAACTGCCTATAACATGCTGCCAGGGGAGAAGGATAAGCCTGTTCTTACGGCAAACAAAATCATAGGCTCTATCACTAACGAGGATACAGCAGTCCCGGTTTCTGGCATGCTTAATGCCCAAGGGAAAATCACTGCCAATAATACGATTACCGTAGATACGATGGCTGCCAATAACTTAGGCCCCACGGACGCAGCTGTAAATCATACCTATGATGCTGTAATGAACATGTATGACGGCCTGGGGGACGAGAAATTCCAAAAGGGTGAGCTGCGCAAATTATTCTCTCTTGAATCGGAAACAGCAGTTAAGGCCTTGCAGGATATTGCCTCCCCGAATGCGGCACAGGGCATTAGCATGACACAGACCAGCACGGTGACCAGTCATATTCTGTCCACGCGTCTGTCAGAGGCTTTTGCCATGAAGAATGTTGATATAAGCGTACCTGTGGCCAAACTGGCTGATGATAAGGAGTCAACTGTCAATGAAGGACTGAAATTAAAGGCTAAAGTTGACCAGCCCGTGGAAAATAATATCTGGTTCAAGACGGCCAAGAACTGGGGCGAGTTAAAAGGCGGCGCCAATTATCATGGTACGACCTTTGCCCTGGGCTATGACAAGGCAGCCGGCAAGAACTGGCGCGTGGGCGGCTTTGTCAGCTATGGCGACAGCTCCTTTGCGGCCGGTTCGGCCAGCAGCAAGATACAGGATACGCGCCTGGGCGTATACGCCGGCTACAAGCGCGGCCCGCATGAAGGCTATGTTTACCTGAATCACGGCTGGCTGAAAAATGACCTGAGCCGCGGTATAACGGGTATTGGCATGGCCGAGGCCGATTACAATAGCCGCATTTTGGAACTGGGCGGCGAGTATAAATACGACCTGCAGGCGAACAAAATTGCCACCTGGCATGTGAGTCCCTACGTCAATATGCAGTTATCGCATTTGTGGCAGGACGGCTACACAGAAAGTGGCGTGGGCGTATTAGGACAAAGAGTCAACAGTGCCGAAAATACCTATTTTGCTACGGGGCTGGGGCTGGAGTTTAAACGCTATCTGAACAAGGGCAGCTACGCTATGCGGCTCGGACTCAGACACGCTTTCAGCGGTGCCAATCCCCGGGTGACCTTCGGTCTGGCCGGCGGTGGTGCAACAGTTTTTGAAATGCGCGGCCAACAGGATAAGACGCATATGGTGATGTCGCTAGGCGGCGAAGCTGAATTCTCGCCGGGCTGGACGGTAGCCGGGGACGCTGTTCTCGCACGTGGCAGCCATGATAGGGATATTATGTGTGCCGTAACTTTGCGCCGTATGTGGTAAATATGGTTTTTACTCCCCCTGTATAAATACGCAGGGGGAGCTTTGATATTATTTAATTGAATAATTTAATATAATGCTTGTTTATACGATATAAATTATGTAAAGAAAAATATTACCTGTATTTTGCATGGGAATATATAAATCGGAAATGGGGTTATCATTATGAAACGAAAAAGAAATTATGTATTGACGCTAGCAGTTTTGTCTAGTCTGGTCATGCCGTTATCGTATGCAGCGGTAGAGGAGCCTGTAGTTCCGTATCGGGAAACGAGATACACAGATTACAACGGCAAGCATTTTGCGGATTTAAAATTTATGGATGAGGGGTACGGAATAGGTGATGGAGCGAAACCGGAGGATCCTGGTTGGCTGGTCAATCCAGCAACGTATCGATTAAGCGATGCGCTTATTGCAGCCACTGTGACCAGTACGGATTATTGGAAAAATATTTTAGCGCCTAAAGCAAAAAATACAACACCCTGGCAGATTTTTGTCACCACATTTGATGAGGTAAACGCTGATGCCGCTTCACTATCGCTGGACTCTTCTGGAGGAATTATAACAAATGAGTATTTTCAAAATCATTTGTTTAATGTGAAGGACCAGTTGCAGAAGGGGACAGTTTTTACACCTTTGGAGTATAACTCATATGATGTCCTGGCTAAAGGAAAATATGCTTTTAGCGTAATACGGATTGGCCAGCATGTGGGGGCGAGTCGTAATAACGTCGAAAATGGCTGGTGGATAGATGCGGACACAGTTCTGCCAACAAATGAACAAGCTTCTGATTTTGTAGGAACTTTTCGTCATGAACTTGGACATGCTTTAGGCATAGCTATGGCTAGAACGGAGGATTTAAAAGGAATTAACAAAGATATAAAGGATACATCTTCCTGGACATTACATTTGCGAGATCAAGAAGGCACACCTGCTGAGGCCGGTATGGTGATTGTGAATGATGATGAGGAGGTAGAAAGAGAATCCGGCAAAAAGTATTTTGTGGTGAATAAGAAGATCGACGCGGATGGCAACGGCTACGCTTATTTTTATGGGAACCATGTGACAGAAGTTTTGGACGGGGCCAAATTTTTTGGCCGTTCCGCCCTGCCGGTAAATGGCTGGGAAGGGGTGGGAGAGACTTGGATGTTTGACGGCTCACATTTGCAGACGGCTGGCATGATGAGCCATAGGAAGTACTCCAACTATACGACCTTTTTAGAGGTAGAACTGGCGGTTATGCAGGACCTAGGGTATCAGATTGACCGCAAGGCCTTTTATGGCCGGTCTGTCTATGGCAACGGCGGCAATATCATCAACAATCAGGGATATTTCGCGCGCAATGCTGATGGCACAGAATATCTTGCCGATACCTATAGCCTCGTGCCCTTGGGCGTCGGCCTGCATATCTATGGTTCGGATAACAAGGTGACGCAGAATGCTGACATTATGACGGCTGGTGTGGGAGCTGTAGGTGTCCGGGTAGATGGCACGGGCAATACACTGATTGTGCCGGAAAATACAGAAATCCATGCAGACGGCAGGCGTGGCAATGGCCTCTTGATATCGTATGGTAGAAACCATACGATAAATCAGGCCGGAACAGTAGCAGCCAGCGGTGAAGGCGGCACGGGCGTACGCTTTGACTTTGGTTCCAGTTCGAACGGCGCCAGAGATGAGTACCGTGGTTCGTATATCCGCTTTCAGCGAACTGTTGACGCAGGAAAAATTACCAAGGCTGAAAATTATAACTTGAAAGCTATGGATGCAAATACCTACAATGCCAATGCAGCTGAATTAGAGGGGCCATTGGTAGAGAACTATAACTTGTCCGGTAAACTTATTGGCGCGGATAATGCCATCTATATTTCCAAGAATGCCTTTGTAAAGAATATCAACATCAATAAGGGGGCCAGCATTCAGGGCGATATCACTTCCGATTGGAAACAGTTTGGCGCACTTGAATGTGAAGGAGCTTATGATGATCCCCTTACTAATGATAGTACTGGTTTGCGTATTCAATACAATGGAAAATATGGGGATGATGGG
This sequence comes from Selenomonas sp. AE3005, assembly GCF_000686945.1. Lineage (GTDB taxonomy): Bacteria > Bacillota > Negativicutes > Selenomonadales > Selenomonadaceae > Selenomonas_A. Next base: position 4,402 of record NZ_JMME01000022.1, on the reverse strand, counting down.
TATGAATATGATGAGTATATTCCAGACCTGGTGACAAATCTTAATTTCAATACGGATCTGTACTATAGCGGTAATATCACCGGCGAAGATAATATGAAGATGAATGTTAAGGCCGGGACACTGACCTACGAAGGCACAGCCAATGTAGTAAACGTGCAGGTGGAAAAAGGTGCGGCTCTTTTAGGTGGTAAATATACAGTAAATCCTATAGATGCTACGAAGGTAGCCGCAGGATTTACGGCTACTACTACAGGTCAGCTTATCAATCACGGAACTATTGGGGCCTCCGCGGCTGACAGGAATATGGAGATTAACGGTAAATTAGTATCCGATGGCAAGCTGCAGGCTTATGGCGGCGGTGAGGGCGGTCAGATAGTCGTCAATGGGGATGCCGATATTGATAAGTCAACGGTAACCGCCTACGCCATGCTGCCGGGAGAGAAGGATAAGCCTGTACTCAAGGCTGCGTCTATTCAAGGCAATATCACCAATGCGGATAAAGCTGTGCCTGTAACCGGCATGCTCAATGCTCAGGGGAAAATCAGTGGCAATACGATTACCGTAGATACGATGGCTGCCAATAACTTAGGCACCACGGACGCGGCCGTGAATAATACCTACGATGCTGTAATGAATATGTATGACGGACTGGGGAACGAGAAATTCCAAAAGGGCGAACTGCGTAAATTATTCTCACTTCAGCCGGAAACAGCAGTTAAGGCCTTGCAGGATATTGCCTCCCCGGATGCGGCACAGGGCATTAGCATGACACAGACCAGCACGGTGACCAGTCATATTCTGTCCACGCGTCTGTCAGAGGCTTTTGCCATGAATAATGTTGATATCAGTGTTCCTGTGGCCAAATTGGCTGATGATAAGGAGTCAACTGTCAATGAAGGGCTGAAACTGCAGGCCAAAGTTGACCTGCCCGTGGGAAACAATATCTGGTTCAAGACGGCCAAAAACTGGGGCGAGTTAAAAGGTGGCGCTAATTATCATGGTACGACTTTTGCCCTGGGTTATGACAAGGCGGCCGGGAAGAACTGGCGTGTGGGCGGTTTTGTCAGCTATGGCGACAGCTTCTTTGCAGCCGGTTCGGCCAGCAGCAAAGTGCAGGATACGCGGCTGGGCGTATATGCCGGCTACAAGCGCGGCCCGCATGCGGGTTATGTTTACCTGAATCATGGCTGGCTGAAAAACGACTTGAGCCGGGGCATAATGGGTATTGGCATGGCCGAGGCCGATTACAACAGCCGCATTTTAGAACTGGGCGGCGAGTATAAATACGACCTGCAGGCGAACAAAATTGCCACCTGGCATGTGAGTCCCTACGTCAATATGCAGTTATCGCATTTATGGCAGGACGGCTACACGGAAAATGGTGTAGGCGTGTTAGGCCAGAGAGTCAACAGTGCAGGCAATTCTTATTTTGCTACAGGTTTGGGCGTGGAATTCAAGCGCTATCTGAACATAGGCAGCTACGCCATGCGCTTGGGTGTCAAGCACGCTTTCAGCGGTGCCAATCCCCGGGTGACCTTTGGTCTTGTAGGTGGCGGTTCATCTGATTTTGAAATGCGCGGTCAGCAGGATAAGACGCATATGGTGATGTCGCTAAGCGGTGAGGCCGAATTTTCGCCGGGCTGGACCGCAGCCGGGGACGCAGTTTTCGCACGCGGCAGCCATGATCGGGATATTATGTGTGCTGTAACTCTGCGTCGTATGTGGTAAATAAAAATTCTACCTTAGACTGCGAAAATGTCTGCAGGCTAAGTTTATCAGGGAAGGTGGGGAATTATGAAAAGAAAAAGGATTTGTGCACTGACAGCGGCTGTATTGTCAAATTTAGCTATGCCCATAACCTGTTGGGCCGCAGAATCACCATATTTGGCAACGGAATATTGCTATTATGGCGGTGAGCCTTTTGCCGAAATAAATTTTTTGGCAGTGGGAGCAGGGATAGGAAATGAAGACAAGTGGCTGGTGAATAAGGCAACTTATACTTTAGGTAAAGACCTTGTTTCAGCCACGGTGAAAGGTGCTGCCTATTGGACGGATATCATAGCACCTAATGCCGAAAATACAACACCATGGCAGATTTTTATCACAACGAACAATAGTCAAAACGCTTATGCCGCCTCATATTCGCTAAAATCTGATGGAGAAACGGCAATTTCCCAAAGTTATAGATATGATACGTTCTATTTGAGGAACCAGCTGAAGGAAGGGGCTGTCATGACGCCCCTTACCTATGAAGATGCTGAGAAAAATGTCCTGCCTGAGGGAAGTTATGCTTTTAGTAATGTGGTTATTGGTAAAAATTTTGGGGCTAAGCGTGATGGGGCTGATGATGGGTGGTGGGTAGATGCGGAAACGGCACTGCCCACTAATGAACAGGCTGCGGATTTTGTGGGGACTATTCGTCATGAACTGGGCCATGCATTGGGCATAACATGTGTTAAAACTAGGAAAAAAAATGGATCTGTTTTTGAATACTATATTAACCCCAATATTACGGATAAACTTTCCTGGACACTTCACTTACAGGATCAAAATGGCACGCCTGCTAAGGCGGGAATGAAAATTGTGGATTCTGATGATGGTACGGGGCAAAATGTTTTTGTTGTAGGCAAGACGGTTGATGCCAATGGCAGTGGCTATGCTTATTTTGTGGGTGAACACGTGAAGGAGGCTTTGGACGGGGCTAAATTCTTCGGCCGTTCTGCCTTGCCGGTAGTAGGTTGGGAGCGCAGAGGAAGAGTCTTTGGGGGGCCCATCTGCAAACCTCTGGTATGATGAGCCATCGTGATTATAGTAACTATACGACCTTTTTAGAAGTGGAACTGGCGGTTATGCAGGATTTGGGCTACAAGATTGACCGTAAGGCATTTTTCGGCCGGTCTATCTATGGCAATGGCGGTAATATCATCAACAATCAGGGATATTTCGCGCGTAATGCTGAGGGCACAGATTATCTGGCCGATACCTACAGCCTCGTGCCGTTGGGCGTTGGTCTGCATATCTACGGCTCGGATAATAAGGTGACGCAGAATGCGGATATTATGACCAATGGTGTGGGGGCTATCGGCATCCGTGTGGATGGTACGGGCAATACTTTGGTGGTGCCGGAAGATACCGAAATTCATGCGGACGGCAAGCGCGGTAATGGTCTGTTAATAGCTTATGGCAGGAACCATTCGATAAATCAGGTCGGAGCAGTAACGGCCAAAGGTGAAGGCGGTACAGGGGTACGCTTTGACTTTGGTTCGAGTACCAACGGAGCCCTAGATGAGTATCGTGGCTCCTATATCCGATATGACCGCAATGTTAATAAAAAAAGTGGCGAAATATCTTCGGCAACCAATTTGAACTTGCTGGACATGGGTGTCAAAACGTATAATTCAAATGTTAATGAACTTAACGGGCCATTGGTAGAAAATTATAATCTGTCCGGTACGCTTATTGGCAGCGAGAATGCCATCTACATTTCCAAGAATGCCTTTGTAAAAAATATCAACATCAATGAGGGTGCCAGTATTCAGGGCAATATCACTTCCGACTGGAAACAGTTTGGAGCAAGTGCATGTCAAGGGGCTTATGATGGTAATAATGCAGGACGAGACAAGCTGCGTATTCAATACAACGAAAAATGGGGGGGAAATGGGTACGAATATGATGTGTATATTCCTGCCCTGGTGACTAATCTTAATTTCAATACGAATATGACCTATAGCGGCAATATCACCGGCGAAGATAACATGAAGATGAATGTCAATGACGGCACGCTGACTTATGAGGGTTCAGCTGATGTGGTAAGCGTACAGGTGGCCAAAGATGCGACGTTGTTGGGGGGGACTTATAAAGTAAATACTATTACGCAGGGTAATTTTTTTCCAAAGGATGAGACTACAGGGCAACTTATAAATCACGGTACTATCGGCGCCTCAGCGGCTGATAAAAATATGACAATTAACGGCACCTTGGTATCCGATGGCAAACTGCAGGCCTATGGCGGCGGTAAGGGCGGTCAAATAGAGGTCATTGGGGAGGCACATATTGACGGCTCAACAGTGACTGCCTACAATATGCTGCCCGGGGAGGAGAATCGGACTGTCCTTACGGCGACGCAGTCTATCAAAGGCAATATAACCAATGCTGATAAAGCTGTGCCTGTATCTGGTATGCTCAATGCCCGGGGGAAAATCAGTGGAAATACGATTACTGTAGATACAATAGCTGCCAATAACTTGGACACCACAGACGAAGAGGTAATTGAAACTTACGATGATGTAATTAAAATGTATGACAACATGGAGGAAGAAAAAGACCAAAATGTAGAGTTGCATAAACTATTTACTTTATCGCCGAAAGATGCCAGACAGGCCCTGAAGGAGATTTCTTCCCC
>NZ_JMME01000021.1 GCF_000686945.1 Selenomonas sp. AE3005 | reverse complement strand
GAGCTCGTATAATAAAAAAGACTCCGTACTCCCTTTGTTTATAAGGGGTGCGGAGTCTTTTTTGTTTATAACGTACTAAAAGCGTACTAATGCATATCATTAAGTTTGTTGGCAAGCTCATATCTTTTTGTGTCATAGAAGTGACTGTACACTTTCAATGTGATATTTGCATTAGAGTGCCCTAGCCGGTCAGCAACATCTATAGGTTGAAAGCCAGCATTGATGAGCATGGATGCGTGAGAGTGTCGCAAGTCATGTATTCGTATCCTTTTTACTCCGGCGATTTCTGCACCTCTGATTAACTTATTATTCAATGTTGCGGAGGAAAAGTCAAATATTCTATTTCCGCTATATAGATTCATGCGCTGAAAGTCTTTTAGCATGTCGGCTATAAACTGAGGCATGATAACGATACGTCTACTAGCTGCCGTTTTACCGGAGGTCAATATATCCTTCTTGTGTAATCGTTTGTAACTTTTACTAATAGATAGCGAATTATCCGAGAAGTCTACATCATTCCATGTCAGTGCTAGTAACTCTCCGCATCTGATGCCTGTCCAAAACAATAAATAGAATGCCATAATGTGATGAGGCTTATTAAGTGTGGTAGCAAATTGTCTAAACTCATCAATAGTCCAATAGTTTTGTAGTGGTACAATTTGTCCTAATGATAAATTGTTAGGGCATGGATTGTACGGGAGATTATAATAGTCAATCGCGAAATTAAATATTTGTTTAAGCCGTATATAGATGGATTTTTTATATGATGGTTTCATATCATCGGACATGACATGATTCTTCCATCCTGTTATACTCTGCTTATTGATTTTGTTTATAGGCGTATTGTTAAAATACGGAAGGATATATTTGTTAGTGAGGAATACTGTATTATAATATGAGGCCTCGCTAATGAGTTCTTTTTGTCTCGCTAAATACGTTTTAACTAAGACATCAAAAGATATATCCGGAGTACCAGCATACTGTTCCAAGAACTTGCGTTCCCATTCCTGAGCCTCACGTTTAGTCTTAAAGCCTTCCTTCTTTTTCTTCTTGCGCTTACCTTGCCAATCTGTAAAGTAGAAGGCGCAGTACCACGTGTTGCGCTCAGCATTTTTGTAAGATGGCAAAATAACACTTCCCTTCTGTAAAGTATTGTGGTATAATCACTTATCCGTAAAATTATTATATGATGCGCTCAGGCGTGTCGGCTATCTACAGCGGCTACTCATTCTGTCGCACCGCCCTAATCTCAGCGGTAAATCTCGAATGCAGGGCTGAACGGTGCCGAACCGCTCGACAATTCACAGCCCCGGTTAATAGCTGGGGCTTCATCCATTTATAGACATAACCGCCTTGAAATATGGTCGGTGACAAATTGTCACCATCTAATACGATTCATTAACATAGCCGCCTCATTAAGTTGGGGCGGCTTTTTGTTATACTATTTTTCTGGCATTAGTAAAATGGTTGATGCTTATAATGGTTCGTGGCTTTCTTTATTCATATACGCCCTTACTTCGAAAGATACAGTAAAAGAAATAAATGCTATAAAACATAAAATATAAGCAGCAGTGTAGAACGTTATATCAAAAGACTCACAAATAAAGATAGTGATATTGTTAATTAACTCCCATATCAACCTTAAAAGAAATGCAGAAATAGATACGCATATTAAAGCCATTATGTAATTATGTTGCTCATAAAAATATTTTCTTATATACCTGCAAAGAATCTCTATACCGTAATATATCCCATAGAAAGACATAACGCTAAATGTCCATATTATAACTAATGGAATAAACGCATTAGGGTGCTTGTCATAAAGATTTTTTAAAACCTCTCGCATAGTAATCTCCACCTATCAATTAGAATATAAGGTTGTCAGGTTCTTTGAAACGTTTATAATGCTCAATCCAATCTTGAAGAAATTTATCAGTAAAAGCTATAGCTATTTCTTTTTGTTTATCTTTCGGAGCATCAATTATCGGCTTTATCATATTAAATATTATTTTTAATTCCCATATTTTTACATATTCAGGATTCTCGTTATATAAATCAAGTGCCACTTCAGCCTCATCTACAGGACTATGGGGGCAAATCCAAATATAACGACCTTCATGCCCTTTACCGTCCCATTCATACCATTCATAGTGTAATTTTATATAGTTGTCGAAAACATAATTGACTCCATCGGCCATTTCATCATCTGTTAATTGACGTTCTATAATAGGTGTTTCGACAACATTACCCTGCATACCTGCTTGTAGAGCAGCATACGCAAGATTCTTATGCACTTCATCAGCATTGCGAAAAGCGGTAAGGAAAGACTGTTCTTCTTCTGTCAATGCAACGGCATCACCAATATAATGCTCATAGAATCCTTTACCTTCAGGTACCATTGTACCGTGAGGGTCATCAGATAGCCCCATAATATAATCGCTGGTGACATTAAAAAGAGCAGATAGTTCTTTCAGCTTTCGTGTAGGCTTGTTTTCGCCGTTCTCATATTTTAGGTATGTTGTTCGGCCTATGCCTAGTAGCTTGGCGATATCAGCCTGTGACTGCCCTCGTTGCTCCCTGAGCATTTTTAACCTTTGTCCGGTAGTCATAACAAATCACCTCATATCATTATTATATGTTATCGTAAATAACACATAAAGGCGTAATATTTTATCACCTTACCTATTGACATGTTATTTTACATAACGTATAATACAGAGTATAAAGACGTTATGTAACGTAACATTGGGAGGTGAGATTGTGAAAATGAAACTAAAGGAACTACGGGAAAAAAAGGGGCTATCCCAAAAAAGGCTGGCAGAGAAGCTAGGCGTAGGTAGAACCACAGTAACGCTATGGGAACTTGGCATAAATAAGCCGAGAACAGACATGCTGCCAGGCTTAGCAAAAGCATTAGGGTGCAATGTCGATGCTTTGTTGTGCTCTAAACCGTGATGTTACATAACATTAAGGAGGCGTAAGAAATGATTATCCATCAAATTAAATTCAGTCTTATCAATAAGGCAGATAAGCCTGCCGAGGATAAGCAGTATGAATGTGACCAGTTTCAAAGTGCGGTTATGGCCGACATTGAAAAACAGAAACTTCCCATCACTTCAGCACGGCTTGACGATGTGGAGATAACAGGTGGCTATGACAGCACGGTAAAAAATGTAGCGGTAACACTGGATGAAAATGGCGTTGAAGGAAAATTCGTAGTTGAGTTTACGGACGGTACCGCAGGCGTGCTTAGCTTTGATGATACTGATGTTGTTATTGCATATATCAGTAAAGAGACTTTGATTGTAGATATCGCACCGGCAATGCCGTTTGTGTGAGGTGATGAATTGTGGCTAGGGAGAATCCGTGGGTAAGGGTAAACGAGGTTAGGAGTTTCTTTGATTGTTCACGCGCTCAGGCATACAAGATTATCAAACAACTCAATACCGAGTTGAATGAAAAAGGATATCTGACGTATGCAGGGCGTGTCAGTCGGAGATACTTTAACGAGCGTTACTATTCTATCTAAGCATATCTGAATAGGGGGTGTCGGGCAATGATTGACGATGACCTTTTCACAGATAGCAGCAAGGTGCAAAAAATTACACCTTATCGCAAGCTGAGACTATTGCGAGGATGGACACTAGAGCAGGCAGCAGAAATATTTACAGTCAGTCGCCGGACGTTGATTGACATTGAACTTGGCCGGAAGGACGCGCCGAAGTGGTTAGTCAGAAACATGGATAAGACCTACGGCTGTAACGGTGAACTGATTGACTACTGGCTGCCACGATTTAGTGTAGCACCGATTGAACAACCAAGCGTATGGAGGAGGCTAGGGTTATGGATAAAGACTTCACTATTAGCTATGACACGATGTATGACGAGCGCGATTATAGGTCGTTGTCTGAGTTTGATGAGGACGATGAAGAAATCTACAGCATCTATGGCGATGAAGATTGGGCAGAGGAGGACATTGAAAAATGGAGAGACTGACTGAGCGCAGGGCAAAGGAAGTAAGCCGTCAGAAAAAGCGCAATAAAAAAGACCTGCTTAGGGTAGCAGGTTATATTGTAGGGCTGATTATGTGGTCAATATGCCTTTTAGGTATATCTGACTTTGTAGCAGGAGGCTGGTAATGGGAGCAGAGTTCTATGATGTGTTAGTCTGTCAGCACTCAAGAAAAGCGGAATACAGCAGATATAAATGCAGAAATTATAACTGCCCACATCATAATCGTTACGTTCCAGATACTTATGTTGAATTTTGGGAATGGAATCCTTTTAGCAAGAGCGCAGAAGTCAAATGCCCGTATTTTAGAACAAAAGCGCAAATGATTGTTCAGAGTAACAGGAGGGTTGATGGATGAAACGATTACCATATTTTACGCCGTTAGGTTGGAGCGTGATTTTCTTAGCAGGTGCAGGTGTTGGAGCATGGATAGCAGTTCAAATGTTAATCATTCGTGGCTTATGGTAAAAGAAAAAGTCGCTGCAGTAACAGCGACTCTCTCCAACGGTAAACCTAAACAATTATTGAAAGGTATGTCTATTATAGCACACATGGAGGTGCTTGACAATGTATGACAAGTTTAACGTCCCGGTTACGTATGACAGCGCACCGGAGGCAATAAAGAAAATCATTGACCGTCACGAAGATAGATATCAGCCGTTACTGACAATGACGTGTGTATCGTGGGAAGGCGCAGGCGGTGGAGCGGTTGAGAACAGCCGTTACATCATGTTATTCAATGCGCAGAACTGTGGTTACAACGTATGCGAGGTATGGCTGAAGGCTGATGATTCCGTGAGAAGTGAGTCAGAAGTATTCATAGCAAACGACGAGGCCAGTGTTTTTGTTGGTTTTATGAAAGGACAGGAGGTAGCTTGACGATGGATAGACCTGAAAGTATGGGAGCTATTGCAGAACGTTATGACGCTGTAATGGCGTTGGCCGGGGAACCTGACGTATCACAGGACGACATTAACGCAGCATTGGTTGCTGTGGTCGATGACGTAAAAACCAAAGCGGAAAACGGTATTAACTGGCTCAATAGCATTGATGAAAACATTGCCGGTGCCAAAGCACGCAAGAAGAAATATGACGACTATATCAAGTCGTTAGAGAATCGTAAGAAACGTATGCTCACTGCATATATGTACGCTATGGAAAAGATGGGCATGAAGTCAATCATGACCGGCGCAGGTGAATTAAAGCTGAAGAAAAACCCTCCGGCATTGGTCATTGACGACATAAGTAAAATCCCGTCTAAGTTTGAGAAACAGAAAGTTGAGATTAGCTTAGACAAGGTTGCAATCAAGGCCGCTATTAAGGCCGGGGAAACGATTGAAGGCTGCCATTTAGAGCAGGCAGTAAGTCTTAGTTATTAAGGAGGAAATGCAATGGAAAACATGAGTATATATAACAGTCTTTGTACACCACCAAACGATGCGCTGAAACCTATTAGTTTTGGCAACCTGAAAGGAAAAAGTGATATAAACCCTCAGTGGAGATATGAGGCAGTAACGAATCAATTTGGACCTTGTGGCATTGGCTGGAAATTTACTATCGATTCCCATTGGGCACAGCCTGTTAGCACCGGGGAAACAATGGTGTTTGTAATGATTAGCTTTTATTACAAACAAGGTGAGACATGGAGCGAACCTATCCCGGCATACGGCGGCGACTTCTTAATTAAGAAGGATAAGAACGGCATTCACGGCAATGACGAGGCTATGAAAATGGCCGTTACAGATGCCCTGGGCACGGCTATGAAAATGATTGGCGTTGCGGCTGACGTTTACCGTGGGTTAGTTGCCAACGGTGCCAGTGATTCAAAGTATGCTAGACGTGATTATGTTGCTCAGAACGCGCAGAACAGCGTAGGACGCACGCAAAACACAAAGCCTAATAGTTATACCCAAGCACCGGCCAAAGCCTCTGCAAACAACGATTTAATGGCCAAGGCTAAGCACCAGCTTAAAGCCGAAGTAGAGAGGATTGGCTGCACGTGGGATGAGGTAAAAGCAATATCCGGTGTTAAAATCGGCAAGATTAAGACAGAGGACATGACCGTGGGTGAGGTTAGTGAGTTAGCTGCTAACCTTGAAAAATGGGTAATGGAAGAATCAGCATGATTACTGAAAGAGCAGTCGGTCACATTATGGATATAGACGAGGGAGGGGTGGCCACAATTAAAGCCACTCTCCCCAATCTGTATCATGCATTAGACCGGAAATATGGTGAAGTAGAAATTATCCTGCCTGACGGTCGCAGGATAAGCCCTGAACAACGACGCAAATGTTATGCCCTTCTAAGTGAAATAGCTGAGTGGATAGACGGCAAACAAACGCCGGAAACAGTAGAAGATGCCAAGCAGGTTATGAAATGGGACTTCATTCTAAAGCGGATGGAATCACAGGAACGGCAGTTATTTTCCCTGTCATCATGTGACATGAGCACAGCCCGTGAGTTTATCACGTATCTGATTGAGTTTATCGTCAAGAATGATATTCCAACAAAGGTGCCGCTTATAGAGCAGTGTGAGGATATAAGCAAATATGTTTACGCTTGCCTAATGAATAAGCGGTGCTGTATCTGCGGTAAGCCTGCGGATTTACATCATGTGGATGCTATTGGTATGGGCAATGACCGTGATGAAGTTATACATATCGGTCGTGATGCATTGCCTCTTTGCCGTGTTCATCATACCGAATTACACAGCATAGGCAATAGCAGCTTCATGGCAAAATATCACATTGAACCTGTAAAACTTGATGAAAAATTAGCTAAAAAATACAGATTGAACACAAGAAAGAAGGATGAAAATGAATAAAGTTTTTGAAATTGGTCGGCTTACTCGTGACCCGGAAGTGCGGTACACGCAGTCAGGAAAGGCAGTATGTACATTCACACTTGCTGTCGATGATGGGTACGGCGAACACAAAAAAGCATACTTTCTCCCTGTGGTTGTTTGGGGTAAGACTGCTGAGGCTTGTGGTAATTCCCTTCATAAAGGCAGCAAGGTTGCTATTACAGGTAAGCTGACTACTAGGCAGTACGACAACAGCGAAGGTAAGAAGGTCACAATTACAGAGATTGTAGCAGACCCTTATGAGGGCGTTGATTTCTTAGATAGGAAACAGGGTGATGCTAATCAATCCAATGCGGATGAGGAAGTGGAGATTCCGTTTTGACGGAGGTAGGCAATGGATAATAAAAAATCATACTACGCTATTATCCCTGCTAACGTCAGGTATGACGAAAGTTTACCGGATGGTGCAAAGCTGTTGTATGGGGAAATAACCTGCTTATGCAATGAAAAAGGTTTCTGCTGGGCAACAAACACATATTTTGCAAAGCTGTATAAAGTTAGCAACAAAACAATATCTAGGTGGGTAGGAAACTTAAAGGAACAAGGGTACATTGATGTATCAATGAGTCCTAAATCTGAGTTGACCAATGAACAAGAGCGAAGGTTGTCGATTGTCCAAGGGTATGGACAAAAATGTCTAGGGGGTATAGACAAAAATGTCCATACCCCCCTGGACAAAAATGTCCAAGGTAATAATACAAGTAGGAATATTAAAAATAATAGTAGTGTGTCTAGCGACACAACAAAGCCTAAGAAGAAATTCGTTCCACCTACTCTTGAAGAAGTAAGGGCGTACATCTTAGAAAAGAGACTGAATGTAGATGCTCAGAAGTTCTTTGATTATTACGATGCAGGAAGTTGGCATGATGGCAATGGTAAGGCAGTTAAGAACTGGAAACAAAAGTGTCTTACATGGGATAAGCATGATAACCAAGGTACACTTCAGAAAGCTAAGCCTATGGGCAATGGAGTATATAAGGTCAATACCTTCTCAGGTGGTGATGATACATGGAAACCAAAAAAAGTTATTCGGTAAGTGACACTGAAAGCGAAGAAATGATTCTATCCGTTCTCATGAATGGTAAGAAACATGAAGTTGATTATATCTTTGAACAGATAAAGCCACAGGATTTCTATTGGGAAGGGCACCGGCAGTTATTCAACTTGTTCTTAGGCATGTATGCAAAGGGTGAGGAGCTATCACTTATCAGTGCCTTAAAGCTGTATCGTTCTCAGATTGAGCAGATACAAACCAAGTCGAGCATTGTAGAAATTAACTCTCTCTATGTGACACGCACGATGGGTGGCCAGTGGGTTGGCAGTAACGTGCAAGGGTTTATTACAGGTTCAGTTAAGGCGGTAAAAAAGAAACGTGCTTACCGTGAGCTGATAGCCATGCAGAACAAAATCACTACGGACATACAGAACGATGTTGACCCGGATAAGATTTGCACGGAGATTGAAAAGGCATTGATGGCAAGGGAACCATTGACAGCCAAGCGGTCATATCTTACGCCGGAAGACATGGGAAAGCTGATGTTAGATGCCGTTGCAGAACGCATGGACAAAGAACGTCGCAACAAGGAAGTTATATTTACCTCTTTCAAAATGCTGAATAAGTACACAGGCGGCCTTGAAAAATCCGATTTGATTATCTTGTCAGCAGGGAGTGGTGTTGGTAAGTCAACCTTTGCGATGAATATTGTACGTGATGTGGCGTATGTCAGCGATAAAGCGGTGCTGTATCTTAACTCTGAAATGAGCGACAAACAGCAGGCAAGGCGATATGCAGCATTGTTGTCAGGGGTGTCACATGGGAGTATCAGAAATGGTATTGACCCAAACTTCGGTGGATTTGAGAAGATTGTTGCGGCTGCTGAAACGTTTGCCAAGAAGAAAATCTATACGGTTACTATTCCGGATTTGCAGCTGACAAATGTTGTTGCGGAAATTCGGCGCATGGTTGACAGGTTCGGCGTGGAACTGGTCGTGGTTGACTACATAGGCCGAATGGACACTATGAGCCTGAAGGATTTGCAGGAGTGGCAGATGATGGAGCAGTCAGCACGGGTGCTGAAAACTACGGCGCAGGAATTGGGCATCGTCATTGTGATGGTTGCGCAGTTATCTAGCAACGGGCAGACACTTGCCAAGGGTTCAAGCATGAAGAATGAGGCTGACCTATGGTTAAACCTTCGGAGAGTTGAGCCGGACGAGATAAGGGATTATGTTAATGCTGATGAAGTCGGCCTATGGAATATGTTGTTGGAGTTCCGTAAGGCACGTAACGTTGAGAGTGGCGCGATTATCCCTCTCCATTTTCATGGCGATACGTTGGCATTCACTGACGATAAGGAGTTGGCTTTGAAATATGTTAAAGAGGAAGAAGAACCTGCCCCAAATGTCAACGATGGAGTTGCTTAACCCTTGGCTGGAACAATTGTCAGAGCAGGGCAAGGCGCAGGTTAAACATGAAATAGAACGACAGCAACGGGCGTTAAATAAAATGCTCTACGATAATATGCCACAGCGCACAGCTAGAAGAATTATTAAGAGGTCGCAGCATAGAGTGAATTACATTATTGCTGACGAGCTTGTGAAGAAGAAAGTAGGTGATGCCAATGCCTAAAACATTAACACTTGGTTCGTTGTTTGATGGCATAGGTTAGGCGGTTGGTTACTGGCTGCCGAGCACGCAGGAGTTAAGCCGGTATGGGCATCGGAAATCGACGATTTTCCGGCCACAGTAACGGCACACCATTTCCCTGACGTTAGGCAAATGGGCGATATAACTAAGATTGACGTAGATAAATTAGAACCGGTTGACATTATATGTGCAGGTAGTCCTTGCCAAGACCTGTCAGTGGCCGGTAAGCGAGAGGGGTTAAACGGTGAACGCAGCGGACTATTTAGAACGGCAATTGAACTTGTTCACGGATTACGAAAACGGACAGGTTCGCCAAGATTCTTCGTGTGGGAAAACGTGCCAGGGGCTTTTAGTTCGAATAAAGGACTTGATTTTAGAGCCGTGCTCAGCGAAATCAGTCAGACCCAAATTCCAATGCCTAAAGATGGACGATGGGCAGAGTCAGGCTATGTGGAATGGGGGGGCACAAGTTCACTTGCGTGGAGGACACTTGATGCTCAGTATTGGGGAGTCCCCCAGCGTAGAAAACGAATCTTTCTTGTCGCAGATTTTGATGGCAGAAGTGCCGGAGAAATACTTTTTATCGAGCAAGGCTTGCATGGGGATTCTTCGGAGAGCAAAAGAAAGGGGCAAGAAACTGCCACCGATGTTGGAGCAAGCACTGATAGCGCAAGCTACGGTGTAATTACCAAAGGAAATGGCGAAGGTATCTTAATGAAGGAAAGGCATTGCTCTTTGGCTTGTGGCGGTGGTCAGGCAGGGCAGGGTTATCCTGCGGTACTCGATAGCGCAAGCGGATTCAAGTATAGACAAGGTGCAAAAGCAGGTGGCGGTGTTTCGGGGGGGGCAGCGAAACCCTAATCAAAGAATAGTGGGGAGCTTATGCGCTAGAGATTATAAAGGCGTAGGAAACCAATATGTAGACGAGGGGAAACTGGTGTATGGAGTTCAAGATAATCGAGAATCACCCACAAGACAGCAGGGTTAAATATCGAGAAGATGGTGTATTTCAAACGCTATCAAGCATGATGGGACAAGGGGGGCAACGTGCCAATGGTACATACAATAGCTGGAAACATAATTGGCAGAGCTAATCAGAACGGTGGTCATCAGTTGGGCATAGGGCATGACGTAAGCCCAACACTAAACACAGTAGACAGACACGCTATAGCATATAGCATGGGGCATGATGAGCGGTCGGCACAGTTTACACTAAATAAGACTGACCCATTGACTGCAAGTGATTATAAGCAGCCGCCGATTGTTGGTGAGCCTAAAATAGCAGGAACCTTGTCAGCTACCTTTTACAAAGGAGCAGGAAATAACTCTGTAGACGCTTGCTTATGGCCGGATTCAAAAGCAAACACAGTACGCAGACTCACACCAACGGAATGTGAACGACTCCAGGGCTTGCCCGATGGCTATACAGATATTGAGTATAAAAGTAAACCGGCACCGGACTCCAAACGCTATAAAGCACTTGGTAACGGCATGGCCCAGCCGTGCGCCGATTTTGTAATAAGGCGTATTTCAGAGGTGGCAAATGGTAAGGGTATATAACTATACCCCTTTACCATAACGGGCATGTTACAGGGGGAGTTAGGGCAGTCAGAATCGATTTTAGGAGGTTATATGTAATGGGCATGGCAAGAAAAATGGCTAGGTTTTCAAGGAAAGCAAAAGAAAAGGCGTATCTGAAGGAACAACAGTATAACAATGAATTGTACGGCAACATAAATTCTGTTACTGAAATACTAAAAAGATGCGAACCACAGTTTAAAGCTGACATAACAGAGGTACTTATTCGGCAAATGTTTGCCATGAGTTTTATGGCACTGCACGATGAGTTTGGTTTCGGCAAAGAGCGTATCATGCGGTACTACAAAAAGATGCTTTCACTTCACCATGAGCTGAAGTTGCATGGTGGGGCTAAGCCACTAGATACACTGTTAGTGGCACTTAGAGACGAATATAAATTTGATATCGACAAAGCTATGATTGAGGCTAATAGAGAGTTTGATAAAACAAAAGGGGAATAAATTGTGAAAAGTAAAGAGCAGGCAATGCGTGGCGTAGATAAGATGATTGATGCAGCTATTGAAGGTACACGCCGTTATTATGACGGATACAAAGAAGGATACAGCGAGGGTTACGATGAGGCACTGACGGCGGCCAGGGAGGTTGCTGAAAAATATAATCTTGGTGGCCAAGAATTGAAACCGGCTATTAAATTTTTGCGGACTAGCACCGGTCAGCAGATTCAGAAAATCTATGAAGAAATCAGGGAAGTATCTGACGCATACAACGACGGCGAGTCTACAGACCGTGTAGCGGAGGAGGCATGCGATGTGCAGCAGGCGTGTGAAACTCTCTTAGCAATGCTAGGTTACAATGATGATGAACGGCGAAAACTCCGGCAGAAGGTACTTTGCAAGAACGCAAGCAGAGGTTACTACAATGAGTGATTACTATATGGGGCTGATGATAGGCACAACGATAGGTTATATCGGTTCTCTCTTGACAATGTTGTTTTTGTGGTCACTGTGTATCATAGCGAAAAAAGCTGACGGGGGCAGACCTGATGGGGAGTATAAAGAAAACAAGTAATAGACGCTTGCCGAGTGGCTTAGTTGAACAAATACAATCATGCCATCATGCAGCATGCGCCGATATCGAAAAGCAGCGCGTAAAAGCTAAAGCGTGGAACGACCTGCAAAACACGCGACATGAATCAAGATGGCGAGCCGGTACGTGTCTGATATGCGGTGAGTATATGGAGTATTGCATAACAAATTATCATGCGCAGCTACACGGCTATAAGTCAGCAGAGGCGTTAATAAGAGATGGCAAGATTTGTTTTGAGTAGGTGAGCAAAAATGACTAAGCAAGAGTTTTGGATTTTAGTAGCATCATGCCTGGAAGGTTGTGATGGCTGCCCTGTTGAGGTGAAAAGAGATAGCCAGGATAGCCGTGATTGCTATAAAGACTGTGCTAAAGCGTTGCAAGAAGTTTATGAGCGATTGGAGCGTGAAAGCAATGACTGAGCAAGAGCTATTCTACTATGGCAAAGGTTATGCGCAAGGCAAAATTGATTTTGCAAAAGAAGTGATGGAGCGAATTGGTTGCATAGAAACGTGCTATGGTGATGATTATGATATGGGCGTTGATTGGGCAGTCTGTGAAGCGTTAAAGATAATCAATGAAATGGTAGGTGGTTCAGATGGCAGAGAATAAAATGGCAGAAGTTGCCAAGATGTTCGGGAAGAAGTTGGGCGAAAGATTTACAGTAAAAATAGATAATCAAAGATACAGTTGCAGTTTTGAAGAATATGGATTTAATAGCTACGGCGCGTATGAAAATCCATATTTATCTTTCGACGCATTTATCTTGCAAGAGTTGTTAACAGGAACGGCGGTGATTGTCGATGATTAAAGCAAGGCATAGCGAGTGCATTTTATATAACCAATATAGACTTGACCATTACGGTAGTAACAAGCACATTAGAGAGCATGGCTGTGATGGCTGTGAGGATATGAGCACGGGTGAGATAGTGCTTACTTGCACAAAATATTGCAAATGGTACAAACCCAAAAAGGTTGATGAATACGCAAGCGATAAGGCATTGTGGAGGCGGTGATTAAATGCTGAAACGTTTATTTACAGAACGAATAGAATTTAGATGGGAAATGCCGATAATTGGGTGGCTTGTCTTGATAGGGTATATAGTCATTGATTTACTGTTTGTTTTGGTAAAAATTGGGAGAATGGTGATGGGGTTTGATTAAACGGTTATCATGGCGCGTCCAGCCGGTTGAACAAATACGCAAGCGCAAACAACGTAAAAAAGAAATGTGGGAACGACATAAAGAGTTTTATGAGTTCGTAAAACGTGAGAAGAAAAAGAAGTTATGACTGATGAAGAATTAGAAAAGATACCACTGCCGCCATGTCCAAGTTGTGATAGCACATTAACCGGCGTAAGGCGAGCGAGCCAACGGTGGTGGATTGTCGGTTGCTATGATTGTTTTAACAAGACACAGTGTGAGCGCGAATTTGTTGAAAAAGCGGCTGCAAAATTTATCGATTATGCGCGGAGGTGTGGGCATGAGTGAAAATAAATGCTGTGCGAATTGCAAAAACTTTGTTAAGTATGATGTTACCTTGGACGGGAAGAATTATAAAAAGTATGGCTGTCACTACTATGAGTTAAGTGCTGAAATATCAGAGGTTGATAGTAACAAATGTAACTGTGATGGCGGTGAGGGTTGGGAGTGTTCGGAAAATGACTGAGCACTGGTCGGCGTTTGTGACGGGCGTTTTGTTTTGTGCGCCAACGTGCGCGGTGTTGATGTTTTGGGCGTGGAGGGATAACAATGACTGAATTAGAACAAACAAGGTATTGCGAAAAATGTGAGTCAATGCAACCTATGTATTTTAGTAAGAATTTCGTAATAATGGGCTGTAGGCATAAGCCGTATCGAGGTAAATGGGTAGCTGAAATTGATAAGTGTCCGCGAGATGATTTTCACGAATTATGTAAGAAACGGTGGACACCAAGGAGGGCTGACAATGAAAGCAAAAGATAAAAAGGAAATGCAAGCTGCGTTGGAAACGATTAAAAGAATTTGCGATAGTACAGACGATAAGGATTGTAAGGATTGTCCAGCGTTTGGGCGTGGTAAGTTATGTCACTCTGGGAAAATATCATGTTGTTCGCCGTACCATTGGTATGGGTTTAAAGCGGAGGGCTGACAATGACTAACAAGGAATGGATTCAAAAAATGGAGATAGAAGAATTAACAGATTTCTTGGAAGGATTTATTCCATGTCTGTGTTGTGACCGTGACAAGGAGTTTTGTAATCGAAACTGTGGTAGTGGGATTTGGGATTGGTTAAGTCGAGAGCACGAGGAGGTTTGACAATGACTAAAGGTGATTGGATTCGTAAACTTAGCAATAAAGCATTAGCGCAATACATGACTACATTTTCTATGGATATGTGCGACAGTTGTATTTATCACAATGAAGAAGATTGTGCACCGAAACATTGCGTACAGGTGTGGGAAGATTGGCTGAACCAGGAATTTGAGGCAGGTATGAGCAACGAGAAATTAGATAACTTGCGTGAGCTACTTTGCGAGTTTGATTTGTCTTATGCGCTGAGTGATGGCAACAAAAAAGTAATTGATAAGGCTATTGAGGTTGTTACTAGCGTTATGGAGGTTGAGGCTAACAATGACTAATGGGGAATGGTTAAGAGCACAAGGTGATGAAATTGTGGCAGATTTTATCGCTGAGGGCGAGGCTTATGCACGAGTGCTTAGCGTAACAGATGATGTTGACGGAACAATCATTGTTAAAGATATGATAACAAAATGGTTGAAGGCCGAGCATAAAGAGGGTGAAAGCAATGACTAACAGACAATGGCTAATATGGCAGTTAATTGATATGTCTGACGAAGAATTTGCAGAGGGGATTTGCGAAAACGGCGAGTTGTGGTCATGTAGAGATTGCAAACGGCATGGCGTTAATAAGAATGAAAGCAGTGATTGCGAAGATAAATTAAGAGAGTGGCTAAAGCAGGAATATAAGGAGGCTGACAATGACTAACCGTGAGTGGCTGGCACAGATGTCAGATAAGCAGTTTATTAAGTGGCTGAGAAAATACAAGTATGAAACAGATGCGTGTGGATTATGCGAATTTAAAGGAAAATGTTCTTCGGAAGATTGTAATGAGTGCGAGTCTCTATGGCTAAAGCAGGAGCATAAGGGGGTACGCAATGACTAATACAGAACGAATAACAAACTTCTGCATTGAGTATTTCAACAAGCATGATTTAGACACGGACGATGAACCGATTACGGCTAGTGACATTCGTATTATGTCGTATGCAGATATTGGGCTTGGTTGGAGTGCGGTAGTCTATATGCCCAATGGATATATATACGAAATTGGCACTTTAGAAAACATATATGGTGCTGTAGCATTAAACAAGTATAGGAGAGTCGGTGGTTCGCTGTACAACTGGGAAGAGGAGAATAGCAATGAGTTATGAGTATTCGGACAGAATAATATTGTCTGGCGGATTGATGAAGTATAGAAAGCACTTATGCGAGGAAACAGCAAAGCGTAGTGAGTGTAAAAAGTGTCCTGCTTACATCAAGGAAATTAAAAAATGCGTATTGAGTTTAACGATTAAGTTAGCAGATTATGGCAAAATCTAATTCGGTTTAATTGAGTTAAACGAGTTAAGTTAAAAAGTTAATTCGACAAAACGAGTTAAATTTGCAAGCGACATCGATGTCG
>NZ_JMME01000020.1 GCF_000686945.1 Selenomonas sp. AE3005 | reverse complement strand
AAAAACTGCAAGTCACACCTTGTGATGAAGGTTGAATCCTTCCCATAAGGTGTTATTTTGATGGTTTTGCGCCGGAAATACCCGTAAATGTACTGCATACAGTGGACAGATTTTAGGAAAGTGCCAAAAAATACGGGGTTTTACTTTATCTGACTAAAGGATTGTATTGCCTAGAGTGGACATGAAGGAATGAGGGACGATGTTAAGCGATTCACAGAAGGCAGAAGTAGCAGCATTCTTAGGCCAATATGTGCATGACCCATTAGGATTCGTATATGCTGCCTTTCCGTGGGGAGAAGGAGAGCTTGAAGGGCGTTCCCCTGATGAATGGCAAATAAACGTGCTGAAGGACATAGGCAATAACATAGCTGACATAGAGACAGTAACACGTGAGGCCGTCGGTTCCGGGAATGGTATCGGCAAATCCTGTCTAGTGGCATGGATAAACCTATGGGCGATATCTACACATGCAGACACAAGAGGTGTGGTTACTGCCAATACTGAATCACAGCTAAGGACAAAGACGTGGCCGGAGCTTGCCAAGTGGTATCGGCTCTTTATCGGCAGGGATTTGTTCAAGTACACCGCTACTTCTATATTCAGCACGCAGCCAGGTCATGATAAGACTTGGCGTATCGACTGCATACCGTGGTCAAAGGAGAACCCTGAAGCGTTCGCAGGTTTACATAACCAAGGGAACCGCATACTCATTGTGTTTGATGAGGCATCAGCTATCTATGATGAGATATGGCGAGTGACTGAGGGTGCTGTAACAGACGCAAACACGGAAATCCTGTGGTGTGCTTTTGGGAATCCGACACGAAACACAGGCAAGTTCTTCGACTGTTTCAATACTGAACGTGAGATATGGAGCACGTGGCAGGTTGATAGCCGTACCGTTGCGATATCCAATAAGAAACAGATAGCGCAATGGGAAGATGTGTACGGTGAGGAAAGCGACTTCTTTAAGGTACATGTGAGAGGCATGTTTCCTGCTGCAGAGGAGAATCAGTTAATCAGCCGTGAGTTGGTAGAGCTTGCAAGTGACAGGCGTTTAGAGGCACGAGAATATAGGCACGCACCTATAATTTTGGGTGTTGACCCTGCCTGGACGGGTGGGGACACCTTAGCAATTGTCATGCGTCAGGGACTCTATTCAAAGGTCTTAGCAGAAATACCCCGTAACGATAACGACATGGCAGTAGGGCGCAAGATAGCGCAGCTACAGGACGACTTATCAGCAAGTGCGGTATTCATCGACATGGGATACGGCACGGGGATATACAGTGTAGGCAAAGACATGGGACGTGAGAACTGGCGATTGGTCAACTTTGCGGAGAAGGCTGACGGCAAGGAGTATGCGAACAAGCGTGCTGAAATGTGGGGAGAGCTGAAGAAGTGGTTACAGGAAGGTGGCGCACTCAATAGCGAGAAGTTAGCGGATGAGCTGACAAGACCGGAGGCGTTCATCAACAAGCGTGGCAGGATTCAGCTAGAGTCTAAGGACGACATGAAGAAACGAGGACTTGCGTCGCCTAACCTTGCAGATGCGCTAGCGTTGACCTTTGCATTCCCCGTGAGGGTAAGCAGCAACGTAAGATATCGCAGGGCAAGGCGTGCAGGAAAATTCAAGAAGGTGGGTACCCTGTAGGTGGGGGACACCATAAATGTGGACGTGCTTGTAGGGGTTCCCTATACAGGAGGTACAAACAAATGAAATTCCGTAAAAAACCTGTGGTTATCGAGGCTTACCAAACTGACAAAGTTATGTACATCGAAACGTTAGAGGGGATTCATAAAGCAAATCCCGGAGATTGGATTATTACTGGGGTGCATGGTGAACAATATCCTTGCAAACCTGATATATTCGCTAAAACCTATGAAAAGGTTGAGGATGATGGATAATGCGAGTAGAACAAAATTTACTCACCATTGAAGAATTGGAGGCTTTGCTCTTTGAGTGGCAAGGCCGGTTATGCTTAACCGAATGGGATATTGTGCTAAAAATTGTTCGGCGTAGTGAGTTTGGCGAAGAAGATAATCAGGCCGACATTACTTACAACGAGTCGAGTGCCCAAGGTATTGTGCGGATACTTGACCCGATTGATTGGGATAATGACTTATTCAATCAAGATATGGAGAAGGCTTTAGTCCATGAACTTCTACATTTAATGTGGCATGATTTCGAGCCTGCTGATGAAGAATCACGGGAACATGTATTATGGCATAGAAGGCTTGAAACAACTGCTCGGATTATGGTGATGTTAAAACGTGGTGGATTAGCTAGGAGTATGGAGGATAAGGAGGTGAGATAGTGGACGACATTACACAGGAGGCACCTCAGTCGGTAGGTTTAAATACCGGCATACAGGAGACGGACAGCGAACGTCAGATTGAGCCGGATGAGGTATCACTGGACACTCTGAGTAAAGAGGAAAAGGATAAGATACTTCGGGCGTTTAAGCAGGGCAAGGACGTTGCGAATAACTATTATAAAACTGAGGTAGAGCCTAAAATTATAAAGCGTATGGAGCTGTACAAGGCAGATAAGAATTTGTACAAGAAAAAGTTCCCTGCGCTTTCTGAATTGAATAATTGGGTATCTAAGGATATCAAGACAACAGTTGATTGGATATTGCCTAATCTTATAGAGGTGTTCAATGGTACTGAGTCACCTGTGGAGATTCAAGGGCAGTCGATTGAGGATGATGATAACGCTAAGTTATTGCAGCAGCTCATTGACTACTTTGTGACCAAGAAGAATAACTTCTTCACGTTCTTGTATACCTTTGCCAAGGACGGGCTTGTTACTAACTTTGCCGTGGCTAAGGTGTATTGGAACCGGGAAGAAGAACGGCAGCCTATGCAGGTTATGGCAGACGCTCGAACCATGCAGATACTCTTGTTAGAGCAGGAGAACGGCAGGATTGAGATAAAGAATATTAAGCCTGTTGATGCTGCCGGTGATTATCTGCTTGTAGACTTTGACATTATCCATGTTAAATCGAATACGCCTATCTTAGAGAATATGAATCCTTCTGAATTGCGGTTTACGCATGAGGAAAGGGATATTCACGATGCGAAGTTTGTTGCACATCGTAAGATTGTCCGGGGTGACTATCTGAAACGCAAGGAGCTTGAACATGTCTATCAGAATGTGGATGAGGCGTTGGAGAAGGCCGAGGGAAAACCTTCCTACACCACGCTTGACATAAAGCATGATAAACGCATTGAGGATGTAAGTAATAAGCTCTCTGACGGCGATACGGCCTCCAAGGAATACGAGCTGTATGAGGCGTATCTGAAGGTGGATTACAACAACGATGGCGTGTATGAAAAGATTATCGTACATGTTGTTGGTGATACACTCTTGAAGGTACAGAAGAACACCTTTGAAATACCGCCGTTCTTTGTGTTCTCACCGGAGTATGAACCTTATGCGGTGTTCAATGAGGAAGGCTTTGCCGATGCATGGGAGCAGTTGCAGGATTTAAAGACGGCGTTGGTACGTCAGATTGTCATTAACACGGCGAAAAACAACCGTGGTCAGAAGTTCGTCAATGATTCTGTGGTGGATATGGACGCGCTTATGGACGGTGACGAATATGTGCCTATCCGTGATGGGAAAAACCCTGCTGAGGCCGTTATGTTCTCGCCACCGATTCCTACAGACCCAAGCGCAATGACACTTATCCAGTACGTTCAGAACGAATTGGAGAGCCAGTCAGGTTCAACACGGTACAATCAGGGCTTGGATTCTAAGAGCCTTAATATGACCGCAACGGGTATTAGTGCCATTATGGGTGCTGCCGATAAGAAAATTAAACTTATCGCTCGTATCCTGGCAGAGACAGCATGGATTCCCATTATTAAGTTCCTTGTGCTCTTGTGTCAGAAGTTTGTTGACGATGGGCAGGTTATCCGCTTGCTTAACCAAAACATTGTGGTACGGCGTGACCAGCTCAATATCGACTATGATTTGGTGGTCAACGTTGGACAGGGTGCCGGAACTAAGGAGGCAGGGATACAGTATAAACTGATGATGATTCAGCAGTTGTATCCTGTCTTGCAGAACGTGGGCATTGTAACTCCTCAGAGTTGGTATTCCATCGTCAAGGACTTGTTGGAGGACTTGGGCATAAGAACCACCACCAAGTACCTGTTAGACCCCAATTCACCGGAGTTCCAGCAAATGCAGGCACAACAGCAGCAGGCGGCACAAATGGAGCAGCAGAAACAGGAGGCTCTTGTACAGGCGCAGTTGCAGCTTAAAGAGAAGGATATCAACACTAAGCTGGCTACTAACCTTTCTGCTAAGTGGAATGAGTTGCCGGTGGATGCCAAGGTACAGGCTTTGGCTGCTATTGGTATTCAGACTACACCGGATAGTGTGGCTGCTAACGATTCTGTGTTGCGTGACTTCCAGTTGGAACAGGCACGGGCAAGAAGTTGGGGGTATAACCGGTGACACAGGAAGAAAAGCTGAAACGAGAAAAGGAAATCCGTTTAGGGCAGTTATGCGAGGAATGGATGGATAAGGTTGGCAAGGCGTTCTTTCAGAGTGAAAAAAAAGATATACTTGACTCTCTTGAAAAAGCCATGCCTAATGAGCTGCCAAGCGTACAAGCCCGGTATAAGGAAGTACAAAACCTAATGACACGGATAGCCAATATTATCAATGACAAGAACCGTGCGACACGTAAAGTGCATGAAGACAATAGGAGGGAATAAATGTGAAGGAATTTAAGATTGACCTACAGCTCTTTGCTGAAGGTGAGGAAGGGGATACGGGCACAGATACATCCGTAAATGCCCCTGAGACTTCCTCAGAGCCACAGGGAGAGCCTGCACCACAACAGGTAGAGGAAACACCTGCACCGGAGTTTGCATTGCGTAGAAACCCGGATACGGGGCGCATGGAGTTCTTGGATGGTGATGAGATTCAGCCTAAGCAGGATGAACCTGCTGAACCGGCGCAGGTCACACCTAATGCTTATAATGCAGACGAGCTGTTCAAAGACTTTGCTATGGGCAGGGTGGATGAAAGCCGTGTACCGCCTGAGCTTGAAGGGTATTATACATCCATCAAGACTCAGCAGGAGAACGCGCAGTTACGTCAGCAGGCGGCTATGCAGCAGATGGCACAGCCACAGGCACCGGCACAGCCTGCAGCACCTGTAGATAACAGTGCCAATATGGTGGCTGCCTATCAGCAGATGGAAAAATACGCAAGGGAAAAGGCATTCCACGACCTTGGTATTGCCAATGAGCAGGCTTTGGCTGATATGCAGTATTCTGATAACCCGGAAGATAAGCAGAAGTACGCAGTATTTAATACCGCAGTACAGCAGAATATGCAGCTTATCGGACAGGCAGTAGCTGAGCAGCAGGCGCGTGCTGTGGCTGAAGAACAGTCTACACGGCAGGAAGTAGAGCTTATCCGTAACGGCGTTATGGAGTATCAGAAGAATGAGCCGCATTTCAATGAGATTGACCAGCTGATGGGTTCCTATTGGCAGTCAATGCCGTATGAAAAGGCAACGAAAATTGTTCCCGTGCTTAATCGTGCGGTTCAGGTGTTCTCCGGTCAGCCGGGGGCAAGACTCCTGCCGAGTGATAAGGATGTACTCAATGAGTATTATCAGGAATGCAAGAAGGTATTCTACGCTAAGCAGACGGGTGTAGGCACTACGCCTAAGCCTGTAAAGCCTGCTGTTCCTAATGTGGAGCATACAGGGCAGGCCAGCAACACGCCGGAAGAAAGGGTAGATTGGACCGCAATGCGCGGCATGAATCCACGTCAGCGGCGTGAGTTCTTTATGAATCACATTTAATAATTTCAGTTGCGCAACTGACTTTATATATTTTGTTTTTAGATTTTAAACGAGGTGAAAAACATGGCTTCTTTGAAAGAAACTTCCACGTCACAGTCTGTGACCTATGAGGCAGTCGGCCTCAAAGATGACTACTCCGACATCATTACCAACATTGACCCGGAGCATAACTTTTTCCTGTCTGAGTTCGCACAGGGCAAGGACGCAACGCAGCTGCGTTTTAGCTGGTTCACTGAAAACCTGAAACCGCCCCGTCAGAATGCACACTTGGAAATGGAAGACTACGTAACGGCAAAGGTTGGTTCCACGGAACGCCGTGAGAATACCTGCCAGTTCTTCCTGACTTCCGGTAAGGTATCTGAGGCACAGCAGAAAACGGCCAAGTGGTATGCTAATGGTGATGAGTTCAAGCGTCAGAAACAGCTTGCTTTTGAACAGCATGCTCGTGACCTTGAATACGCACTGACCACCAATAAGGTATCCCGTCTTGAAAGCGGCGGTGTTCCGGCTCTGATGGGTGGTGTACCGTTCTTCATGCAGGAAGAATCCGTTGCTGTTACCTTCAACGCAACCACGGACGTTGTAACCTCTGCAAGCGCACACGGCCTGCTTACGGGTGACTTTGTGTACTTCTTGGGTGAAGGCAGTGCAACGCTGCCGACCGGCATTAGCGCAGGTGTAGAGTATTACATCCGCAAGCTGTCCGATACGACCTTTGAACTGTATCCGTCTATGGAAACGGCTATCACGGCTGACCAGGCTGATGCTACGCAGGCTGACCTTGCTAAGCACATCGCTTTGGGGACGGCAGGCAGCGGCACCATCAATATGCTGAAGAACAACATCATTGATGCTGAAAACGCTGAATACACCGAAGACCAAATCAACGACGTAATGGAAATGTGCTACAAGCGCGGTGGTAATCCGACTCTTGCGGTTATGTCCGGCCGTAACAAGCGTCGTTTCTCCAAAATCATCACCGGTCAGGCAACGAAACGCCGTGACCAGAAGGACAAGACCGTTACCAACGTTACGGATACTTATATCTCTGACTTTGGTACTATCACGGCCAAGGTACATCGTCAGTATGCCAATGACCGCATTGATATGCTTGATATGTCCCTGTGGGAAATCAAATACTTTACCCGTCCGCATGAAGTCACGAACCTGCCGAAAAAGGGTTCCTATGATGAGTTTGTGCTGGCATCCTGCATGGGTTTGCAGGGCACGCAGCCGAAAGCATCCGGCTCTATCGTCAATATCAAAATGGCCTAATGGCCGCAGGGAATAAGAAGGCCACTCTTTTAGGTAAGGGTGGCTTTTTTATTTCGATTGGAGGTTGTTATGCTTCTCAATCAGGAGCTTATAGAAGAAGACGGCAAAACAGTCTTACGCAATACCATTGATGTATCACAGGCTATAGCCAAGGCAAGAGAGGTTTCTGAAACCGGGGCAAGGGGTAAAAACATTGTTCCTCTAGGGTATATCCCTCCTGAGTATTGGAACTTTGACCCGTGGTTAAAGATGGCTAAAGAGGCAGCCCATGCCGGAGATAAGCACGAATACCAAAAGTACGTGCTGAAATTCTTTAAGGTACATCCTGAGTTTGCGGTGATTCGTGGTGCCAAGTATTGGAGTGGTGCATAAATGGAGGCATTAAGGGTGCTGCGGTTAGTGCGCCAAAAAGAGCAAGACAATAGTGAGGCAAAATATAGCGACTATGATATACAGGGCGCAGTAAATGAAACCTTGCGCTATCTGAATATCAGTCTTGCAAATAAGGGAAATGAGTACCTTCAGAAAATAGAAGTGTATGACCAAAACCTTATCAATGCGCAGATTACTGCAGAGAATGAAGAAAATGCAGAGGACGAGGAGTACATCCCTAAAGACCTTGTTGACTTTGCGGAGACAGGCGTTGCTTTGCCTGAAGATTATATATCACTGGTAGACGTTCAGAGAACTAGCGACGGCTATCATTTACATCCTGCTAGTTCGCTTTTTGAGGTCAGAAGTGATGATGGTTACGGTAAGTACATCATCATGGGTGACAAGATTTATATTAAGGGCAAGGCTTTTCAGCTTTGCTATTATCGTGTAATTCCCCCTGTAAAGGATTTTAAAGAAGACAAGATAGACCTGCCGGAGATTTGTCTTGACCCGGTAGTTAAACTTACACGTCTTGTGTTAAATAATGCAGACGTAGACACCATGACGCAGGCTGTTAATACAGCCGTCGAGCGTATAATGCCAAGGCGCAGGTACGCTAATTCACGGCAGAAAATGCCGTTCTCATTGTGAGGTGATGGTATGAAGGTCGAAGATGCGGTAGCTAGGCTGAAAACAGCTACTCATGATATTTCAGATGAATATACCACAGAAGAATGCATAGGGTTTCTTAATACCGCTATTCAGCAGGTGTGTTATCAGCTGATTGCAGGCGGTTCACCTCAGATGCTTAAACAGGTAACAGTACATAACCTAGAGTATTTGCCGGTTGATTTTGTTCGTCCGGCCGGTACGTATCCCATAAAACTAACGGGGCAATTGATTGAGTTCCTAGATGAAGATATGGAGGACTTGAAGGTTAGGTACTTTGCTACCAAGGAACCAATGGACAATACCACAGAGGATATGCCCTTTGTGCATGAGGAGATAAATGATATTGCCGTAAAGGTGGCCACGCTCATTGCGCTTAATCAGAATGAGTATGATGTGTCACAGGACAAGGCTATTATTGATGAGCTGAGGCAGGCAATTGCAACCGGTATGGCCGGATAAGGTGGTGAGGGTATGGCAGAGGAATCAAAAGCAAAAATACTGTTCGCCCCTGACCTGCCTACAGTTGTAAAAGGCGATGGTAGATATTTAATGACTATCCTGCGGCAGTTCTTAACGGAAACCGCAAGAGAAGTTAATCTTGCCAACGGCTTTACTGCAGAGGAAATAGATAGTGCTGACAAGGGTAAGATTGCAGCACCAAAAAACTTCCGGTTAATATTTGACCGCCTTGGTGGACACCTATCATGGAATCATATCTATGAAGTGGAAAGCCTAGCTTATTATGAGGTAAGGTCAAACACCAACGTTGGCAGCAATAGCGGATTGTTGGAACGTACACGGGACAATCAGTCTGACAAGCTGCCATTAACCTATGTTGGGCAAGTTTATCTGTTCGCTGTTACTAAGGACGGCAAGGTTAGTAATGGCACAGAAATTCGCTATACAAAAGCAAGGCCTGTAACCCCTGCGGATTTAGCACTCACCAAAGACCAACAGGGTACGTTGATTTCCTTTTTGGCTATTCCTTCAGACTGTATAGGTGCAAATGTATATGTCAATGAGCAACGTTTTGTATCCCCGGATAACCTTTTCCTCTATACCGGGACGGATGTAATAAAGAAAATACGAGTAGCCTATTATGACCAGTTTGGCGAAGGTGAAAGCGAAACTATTTATTGCATACTTCCTGATGTGGAAAACTTTATCGTAGAGCGCAATGGTTCACAGTTGTTCTTCTATTGGGATGCAGTACCTATTCATGCAGTACGTTATGTAGTAAAAGTTGGCGTTACCCCTAATTGGGATACGGCAATGACCATCTTTGAAACATCGGTTAATAAGCATCGGTATATTTATCCTAATGTGGGTAAATATTACATGATGATAAAAGCTGTAGACGAACATAATAATTACAGTGAAAATGCAGCCTATGTAGTTTTAGAGAACTTTGAAGATATACACAAGAATGTGATTATCTCTCTAAGCCAACTTGCTACAGGATATGCAGGAAATAAAATCAATCTATACTATGATGCATTCAATCAGGAAATAAAACTGGACACAGATGCCTTACATGGCGAATATATTATACCGGTGGAGTTACCTCAGAGGTACAGGGCAAGGAACTGGTTTGATTACAAGGTAATTGGTGAAACAGACAGTAACCTTGTATGGGAGGATTTAACATGGCCGTGGGATAGCAACGAGGCTGCTATAACAACATGGAACGGCGTTTTAGGCGACTTGAATGGTGTACAGGTAACTCATGAGATAGCACGGTTTACTGGTGCTGACCAAGACAACATTGTAGAAGTGTTTAGCATGGACAATGATGTAGATGGCGCAAAGGGAACAACAGCTGCGGTGTCCCGTCATGTTGATGACTTCCGTTCCGGAAGATGGCATGAAGGACTATTTATAAGTGACTTAACAAAGTTGTCTTATGAGGTGACTATCCCAAGGCGGTTTACAATCTGCTTTAACTTGACAATGAATCAAGTAATGGAAGATTGTCTAATCATGACCTTTAAGGGCACTGGTGGAAGTTTAGTATTGTCATACGATTCAACTGTTGGTGCGTTTGTCTTACGTGGTAGCGATGGCAAAGATATTATATTGCCAGTGAGTGTTAAGGAACGTGATTGGATTACCTTTGCGATAAGTCAATCTGACAACGTAAGAGAGTTGTTTGTTCATTCCTTCGGCTATAACAAGTATTGGCATGGACGGTTAGACGTTGTGCCTGTGGGTGTTTTTACGGAGCTATATTGTTCTCCGGCGTTATGAGGTGATAATGATGAAAGTAAAAGATATTTTAGAACGCTTGGTTAATAAAAATGGCAAAGGTGAAGGGCTGAAGTTGCACGGCTCTTTTACCGGTATTCTTCGGCATCCGGACGGAAGTGTTGAGGTTCGCAGAAAAGATAATCTGATTCTAAATGTGGGCTTTGATTTTGTAGCGGATGCGATTGGCAATGGTACGACAAGACCGGATGTTATGGCTTATACCGCTGTAGGTACTGGCACAACAGAAACGGACGCGACGCAGACAGGACTTGTTACGGAGTTGGCTCGTAAGGCGGCTACGTATGCTCATACGGCTGGCACTAAGGTTTTTACCTTCACTACGATGTTTGCTGCAGGAGAGGCAACGGGAGCAATCACAGAGGCCGGCATTTGTAATGCGGCAACTAATGGTATTTTCCTTGACCGTGTAACCTTTGCTGTTATCAATAAAGGTGCTGACGATACATACGAGTCTCACTTCCAGTTTACACTTTCGTAATGTGAGGTGGTTGGCATGGCTACGACTTCTCAGTCAACGCTGCGTGCATATTACACTTGGGGGGATTCGGAGTTTAGTTGGGAGGCTCCACAAAGTGGTGCCTTTTTTGACCGGTTCGGTATTTATGACCATGAATCAACTACTACAGAAACAGTAAATGTTGCTGATAGCAGAACTAATAACATTAGCAAGTGCCATAACACTATCATTGGAATAGGCGATGTGGTAACGACAAATGTTGTTGCTAAGCTCTCAGAAATCGTTTTGCTAAGTGAAACGTATTGGGATAATATACGTTATCTTATGCACTTTGTTGAAAATCTACAGTTTAATGATGGGGTAACATTCATCGTCAATAAAAATAACAAAGAAAGCCTTGTTATAACTGAAAAGCGTAGTGCCAACCTGTCTAAACCTGTAAGCGAATTGCTTGTTATGTCAGAATTGTTCCTGCATAAGTTTGCAGCATTCAGACAACACAATGAACTTGTGTGGTTGGATGAAACATTCACGCAGACACCCGGCAAGATAAGCAGTGAGTATTTGACCATTGCAGAGGATGTTTCGCATGACAATATAAAAGCGATAAGCGAAGTGTTAAATATGGCCGATATGCATACGCATAAGTCTAAAGTAAAACGTACCATCAGTGAGGCTATAAATGTTTTAGAGAGGTTTTCATCAACTTATGGCGACTATCAAGAAGAATCATTTAAGTTGATGGATGCTTTTCTAAGGGCTTGCCAGGGCGTGATTGCTGATGTTGGTATCTATGATGACAGTATTGAACTAGACGACTTCCTAAAGATGATAAAGCAGCCTAGTGGATATGAGCCGTTTATACCGTATGTCGTGGGCGAATACGAATACGAAAAAGCCTTGGTACGATTATTAGTAAAAGCAGGCAGTATGGGAAGTCAGCCGGCCATCTATGATGCCGTTGTCAATGTAGATATTGATGATACTATTGACCGAGGAACGGTTGATATAACGGACACTAGCGCAGCTACAAAGGTTTACTTTAATAAGCATTACTATACTAAGCCGGAAGTGAGTGTTACTTTGCAAGGTGGTAATACGGGTGATGGTACTATAACGCCAAGGATAGGTGCTATTTCTAGTGATGATGACGGATTCTATTTCACGGTGGAACTTATAAAGGGTGATGGTACACGTGCCCAAGGGCGTGTTACTTGGAACTCAGTAGGATATTAAGAAGGTGAAAGTATGCAGAATTACAAAGAAATAAATGCTCAGGACTACGTTAGTGCTAGCCGAACAACTATTAACGATAACATAAAAACATTGATGTCTAATAATTCCGGTACTGAGTTTCCTACTTCAAACTTATTTGAAGGGATGAAATGTTACCGGACAGACTTAAAAAAGACGTATACGCTAAAGGATGTTGAGCAGCAGACATGGGAAGAAGATGGCTTAGCGGAGGCGTTAGCGGATGCTGTAACCATTGCAATTACCGGAGGGGCAACGGGAACGCCAACAGTCTTTGACGGAAGTGGTAACATTTCTATTCCTGTTACATCGTTAGACGCAACAAAGCTCACAGGCACAGCCCCTATAGATATCACTGGTAATGCAGCAACAGCTGCCACTGCTAATAGTGTGGCATGGAGTGGAGTTACGGGGAAAAGTAACGCAACACAATCGGCAGCAGGGCTTATGTCAGCTGCTGATAAGAAAAAATTAGACGGCATAGCCGCAGGTGCAAATGCCTATTCTCTACCAACCGCTTCTAGTTCTACATTAGGCGGTGTAAAAACTGGTTCGAACATCACAAATAGCAGTGGTACAATTTCGCTGTCAAAAACGAATGTAACAAGCGCATTGGGTTATACCCCACCAACTACGAATACTACATATAGCACTGGCACCGCATCATATTCAGGAATCACAAAATTATATACAAGTGTTGGCGATAATACCGATGGAACAATGACACAAAAAGCTATCAAAGCTACTGTCGGAAAGGGCTATTTGACCGCCAGTTACTATAACGCTAACACAGGTGATTGGTATAGAGTCTATAGCGATGGTTGGGTCGAGCAAGGTGGCTTGAGGGAACGTACTGCCTCGACAACCTACCCGGAGACTGGAACAATTACCTATCTTAAACCGTTTAAATCCAACAAACATACAATTACAATCGGTCAAAATCGTAGCAGTTACTATGATTATTATCCTAGTGTTTTTGTCTCAAAAACAACAACAGGATTCAGCTATTCTGACACGAATTATGCCGCGCCAGACTCATATCGTGGTTTTGATTGGATGGCTTGTGGCATGGGTGCGTAGTCACAAGGAGGGATAACATGATAGGCAAAAAACTCTACAAAAACAACGCTGACGATATGGCACATTACACCGATACCGCCATTTGGTGTAATGCTAACAATGCACATATCGAGGACAAAGGGCTTTATTACGAAGTCTGCGAGAACAATATTCCCAAACCGACAACGGACGAAAAAATTGCACAGCTTGACGCAGACTACACGGCGCAGAAACAGGAACTTGTAAACGAGTACACCGACGCTCTTATTCACGGAGACACGGACGCGCAGGAAATCGTGAAACAGGAAATGACCGCACTTGACAAGTGGTATGACGAGGAGTACCGCAAAATCGAAGAAGAAGCGGAGGGTGAATAACATGGCAATTGTCAGCAAGAAGTGCATACGGTGCAGAAAACCTATGCGCAATGATGGTACAGTCGAACAGCCTAAGTGGGTATGCAATAATCCCAAGTGCGTCAAGTATGTACCGCCGACGCAGGACAATACACACGGTCAAGAGGTGATTGAAAATGGACAATGAAAAACAGAGTAGAGAAATTGAACGAATGATTATAGATTACTGTAGAAAAACAGACTGTATGAAATGCCCTAGAGAGGAAAGTAATGAGCACCCATGCTTTACGATTGCATTAGGGCTAGGAGATGAAAAGAAAGGGGAAGACGTAAATGCAGTACAAACTGAACAATGATTTTACCGCCCTGACAGAAACAGGCGGTATTTTTTATGTACAGCCGGGTTACAGCGTGGAGATTTCAACGGGTGAATCTACGCCGGATAAAGATAGCGGATTTGTCGTTGAAGGCGGTAAGCCTGTTTCCTATACGGGCAGTGGTACGGTTTACGCACGGGCAACGGGTACTCATGCGGTACTTAACGTTGTGGCAGGTTCTTTGAGTTAAGAGGTGGCATTATGCGCAGACGGGCAAAGCATGAGGCTATGCAGTTAAACTTCAATGATTTTTCCGGTGGAATAAATGTAATGTCTGCCGGTGATATGATTGCGATGAATGAAATGCAGAGCTGTCAGAATCTATGGTTTATAACAAATCAACGCAGCCTGTCCCCACGTGGTGGAATTTCTGCGCCAATAGTAAACGTAGGAGAGGAAGTCAAGTCCACGTATTACGATATTGACACTAATACATTATTAGTATTTGCCAATTCCGGCAGTATATATCGTGTGGTGTCGATGGAATCAGCAGAGCTTATTGGTAGGCTTACCGGCAATGCCGCTCCTGTTTGTGCTAAGTTTCAGGATAAGGTATGGATAGCAAGTGGAGATAAGCTACAGTATTACGATTTTGCTACAACAGATAGCATATCAACTGTTATGACAAGTCCTGTCTGCGATATTGTATTTCAACGGTTCTCACGTTTGTGTGTGTCACAAACAGGGCTTGACCGTATAACATATTCTGCTGTTGGTGATGGCACAGTATGGACTTCTGATGATAACGATGAATCAACAAGTCAGTGGGTTGATGTTGGCTATGGCGATAGTGGCGACATTATAGCTGTGGCACCGTTGGCATCAGACTTGATGATAATAAAAAACAACGGCATGATTTATCAGCTTACAGGTGATGCGGATATTTCCTCATGGGCGATTTATCGAATTGCTACAGAAACGGATGCTGTAGGCAGGCAGGCTGCTATACCGGTAGGCAATGATGTAATATTTGTATCCCGTAGTGGATTGAAGTCGTTGCATACAACAATGGACTACGGTAATATTGCCACTCAGGATATAGGCGAAAAGTTTAATATCTTGGTGAGAACTTCACAGTATGAGCCTAAGCTATTCCACTTGCGCCGGAGGAAGTTATTACTAATAAGACCTACGGCAGATTGGAAATATCTTATCGCATATAATTATGCGGTGGGAGCAGCCACTACACTAAAGTTTGCAATGCCGATAGTGGATATTGTGGAGACATTAGATAAGGTTGTAGTGGCATCAGGGAATAGTCTTTATGAGCTGTCAGAAGAAAGCCTTAGCGACAACGGGGAGCCGATAGATTTTGTCATGCGGATGAAAGATACGATTAGCAACGATGAGATTATCGCTCGAAGTTTGGATACAGATATGACAGCAAGCCAAGCAGGAAATGTTGATTTGCGAGTAGACAATATGCATGTAACCATGCCAGCCAATTCTCGACGCAAGGTGCGGTGCAATCATTCTACACCCAAGTTGGAAGTGGAGCTGACCAGTCAAGTGCCTTTTTATCCTAAGCATATTGCTGTGGAGGTGGCAGACTTATGAGTTTTGATGAGTGGGTAAATGTTTATAACAGCAAAAATCCACAAGACCCATTTAAAAGGGATGAGCACAAAATGCTAATGTTTGATGAAGACAAAGGATTTTGTGAAGTAGTCTTTGATGATGGTATGGTTTTTATTGGGCAGGTGTGCGGTGATGCTCGTTATTGGCTGAGGCATATTGAAGAAGTAGCACGTCAAATTGGGATTACCCGTGGTGGTACAGTTAATATCCGGTCGCAGATATTAGCGTATATCAGACTTTTTGGGTATAAACTCACAGAGGTTATAAACTTGCCGGATGGAAATAAGCAATATTTAGCGACACATAAAAGTACGGGGAAGTGGTTAAGAGCTTCCCCGGCTTTTGTTTATGAAGATGGTAAGGTCGCCTACGGTGTGACGTGGGAGATATAGGACGGTGATAACATGAAATTTATAATGGATTTACAGCTCTTTGGCGGTGGCAAAGGTGGTAGCTCAACAACTAATGTACAGTCCTATACGCCTACAGCCGAAGAGATACGTTTACAGAAGCAGGCCGCCGATTATTCAGAGGCTGTGTCACCTAATGCGCTGGAACTGAATAACTACGCTATGAACCTGCTGAAAGACTCTTTGGGCACGGTTCAGGTAGACTATAACACCATAAATAAAAATGCTCAGAATCAGATTAACAATGCTATGGGCAATATGGCTGCGTTGGCAGGCAGTAACAATGCGTCCAACGCAGCGGCAAATAATGCGCTAGGAAATATCAGCAATCAGACAGGAACGCTTGCCGGATTAACAGCTCAAAACTATGGCAACCTTGCAGCAGGAAATATCCCTAGTGCTTATCAGGCAGCTATGGAAAACAGCATTAAGTCTGCACTTGACAATACTATGGGCAAGACTATCAGTAGTCTTGGAAATAGAGGGGTACTCAATTCTTCCGTAACGTCTAGTGCTCTGAATGATATTGAACGTAATGCGGCCAATACTGTAGCTCAGCAATACCAACAGAATATTAACCAGTCAGCAGACTTGCTCGGCAGACAAAGTGATACCCTTGGTAGTGCGCTTGGTCAGCAGGCACAGTATGCACAACAGCAATTTGAAAATACTCAAAATAACAATTCGCAGAACAGCGGATTGTATAGCAATCTTATTAACAGTGCTGCTCAGCCTATTGCAACAGCGGCGGCCGCTCAGGAGGCAGCAATTTCCCCGGCACAGAGTTTGTGGAGTTCTTCTCTTGGCTTAAACGGTGCAAGTTTGGGGGCATTAAATGCAGCCTCCGGAAAAGGAACTACTACTTCTACTCAGACCATGAGCGGTGGTGGTGGAGGATTCTTCTCCGGACTTCTTGGTGGTATTGGCTCTGGCCTTGGTGGGGCATTGTTCTGTTTCCCTGCCGGTACTAAGATTTCTATGGCTGACGGTACGGAAAAGGATATTAAACATATTCATGAGGGCGATGAAGTCCTTAGCGATGACGGCTCTAAAGTTACTGTTATCGAAGTAATGAAACCGCATTATAACGATGTATATAACATTATCTGCGAAAACGGCCATACCAGCACGACGCTCAGTCAGCCGTTAATGAAACCGGACGGCGAATATATTCTTGCCGGTGATTTGAAGATTGGTACTGAGCTGAAACGTGTTGGCAAGGTAAGGAGTCTTGTCTACAGTGGGGAACGAAAGGTATACGACTTCAAGACAAGTGATGATAATAATTACATTGCTGATGGCTTTGTGGCTATGGGTGGCGATGGTTCGATATGGGGAGGCGGCAACTGATGGCAGGCTTTTATGAAACTCTACTTGCTTACCAAAATGCATCCCCTAATTATGCTTTCCCGGAAACAAGGGGCGTTTTTGGACAGGCAGCAACTACTCCCAGTATTGTGGCAATGAGCAACGATAATATCAATAACATACGAAATAGTGTGAACAACATACGAAATAGTGTGAACCAAGCGCAGAATGCATTTAACGCCGCACAAAAGAAATATAGTGAATTGCTCTCTGCTCAGCCACAGCAGTATGCATACGGTAACGAGCGCGATTACGATAGATTCGAACAGCTAAACCTAATAAACAACCCTGCGTATAAAACATGGAAAACAAGTTTAGATAATGAGCAGGCGAATATGAATAACGCTCGTACAGCCTTGCAAAAGAATCAGACTGAATTACAAAGTGCCATTGCAAGACAGGGGGCGCAGATTGCTGCCGGGCAAGATGCGGTTAATTGGGGCTTAGCTGCAAAGGCGGCAGAACAACAGGGCTTACAAAACGCTATGCAGGCATATAGGCAGACGATGGCAAATGAAGGCGCACGAAACGCGATTATGAACGCAGCTATTAGTACAGTTAGTGGAGGTGGTAGGTAATGGCACGTCAACAGATTATGGGCGGTGGATATACGTCGTTAGCGGAAGAAAAGAGAAATGAGCGAGAGGCCGCAAGAGAAAAGAAAATGAGGGATATGTTTCAAGCGGCAGCTGTTGCTAGTCGTATGAACGACCAAACCGCTATAGGTTTTGGCTTAGGTGCATTGCTTGCTAACAATTGGGATAAATGGTTCGGTGGTGGCAAAGGTAACAACAGTAATAATAATGCCAACGGCAACAACGGGCAGTATGATTTTTCGCTGAGCATGGCTACCGCTAAAGACCCGGTGCAAATGGCGGCGGCAGCAGGGGATAAGAATGCGCAGTGGGTATTAAATCATAATCAACCAGCATTTAGCTTGGTGGACGTAGTACAAAATCCTGCATCTATTACAGCTAGACCTATGCCGGATAATCTTACTGTCAATGGTGTCAATCCGCAGGCACCGGCAGAAATGACGTATCAGGCAGGAATCCCCTTTACACAGCAGACCATTAACGGGCAGGTTGTAACTGACCCCAACAAGGCTATGATGGATAGCAATGTGAACCCGGCAAACTTTGCAAACTTTGCTAAAAGCGTTGGTGCATCAACATCCCCGTTTAGTAGTGCGCAAAACTATCAACTAGCAGATACAGACTGGTTAAATAAGAAATATCCGTGGGAGGTGCAGTAAATGCCTAACTTTCAATTAGCAGACTTCAATGCCGGTGTTGACCCTAACTCTGAATGGGCAAAACAGGCAGCCGCACAGGTTATGCAGGCGCAGGCAGCACCTCAGATGGTTGCAACACAGGAGGCAAATCCTGTAGCAGTACAGCAGACGGCACCTCAGCCCGTAGCAATGCCTAACAACAACGGCCTAGCTGCAAAGGCTGCAGGTGTGCTTACACCGCTTGACGATGCAGGCAGGGCACTTGCCTCTCAGATTGCGCAGTTTAAAATGAACTATGACGCAGCTCAGGCAGCAGGTGATACCGCAGGTATGGCACAGGCACATGCCGGAGCAGAGGCGTTGCGTAATGCAGCAGGCAAGTACGGTGTAGACCTTTCCCGGTTAGGAGCAAACGACAGCACAGAGGCGTATAAGGCAATGTTACAGGCCGACTATGCTAAGGGTGTGGCTGACGTTGCTAACATGCTGACACCGCAGGAATATTACCAACAGCAGATTCAGCAGAATATGGCAAACGGAATGTCTCGTGGACGGGCTGAAGAAAGTGCCCTTGGTGCATTAGAGGCATACGAGGGCAAATATCGCCGTACACTTGGCAATGCTTTTGCACGTTATGGAGTCAATGACCAAGGCGAAATGAATCGCTTTGGTGCGCAGATTGCAAACCTCCTGTATGGTCAGAATCCGCAGAGTGTTGCACTCTATGACCAGTATTATGCAAACCCCATGCAACAGTGGAAGTTTGATAAGAACATGGAAGTACAGGATAAGCTCTATGGTCAGAAACTTGACTTCGGTCAGCATCAGTTTGAGTGGAACCGGGATTTGAACAATGACAAGTTTAACTTCCAGTTGCAGTTACAGAAGAATCAAGGCGACGTGCAGAAAACCATAACGGAAATGAAGTTGTATTATAGTGGCTTAGAGGCTGATAAACAGCGTCAGTTCTTGCTTGACAATCCTGCACTTGCACCACTTATTAACGGTGGCAAGGCAAGTGGTAAAGGTACAGGCTTATCTAAAGAGCAGAGCCAAAACATTCAGACGATAAAGAATCTGATAAGCCAAGCAAGAGAAGACGTTGCTTACGGAAAAGAGAGAGCTAAGGATGGCGACGCTTTGGTTAAGTTGCAGGAAACAGTAAACGACCTGTTTAGTAAAGGCAAGATTGACCAAGAGACAAGAGATATGGCCATGACGGAACATTACAAGCTCAATAAAGACCGCCAACGTAAATGGCAAAATGTAAACTATGCAGACAAAATGCCTGATTAAAGAGGGGATGAATACAAATGTCAATCATGAGTGATGAGTTATCGAAACAGTTAGGAGATAGGAGTGCTTGGGAAGAATACGCCTTAGCACGATTCCCTCATGTTGGTGTTAATTATAATGACCAAAATTGGGCAGGCGTTGTAGCTGATGCGTTGGCGGCCGGTACTGGTGCTTTTGCGGAAACTGGTGCCCACTTAGCTAACGACCTTACTGGCAACAGAGAAGGCGACCCTATGGGGTGGAATGCTATTGCCGATTGGGGTAAGGCTACTAGAGAACGCAATACGCATGATTATACGCCAGGTTCGGCTCGTTATTATGCAAGTACAATGGCACAGGCACTCCCTGAAATGGGAGCGGATATGGCTGCAAGTATGGGAGCAGGCGCATTGGCAGGGCTTGCATTGGGCCCACAAGCGGCAGCCGCATCCTCTGCATTGAGAGGGGCAGCAACGGCAAGTAAATGGGGAAAGCGTGCGCTTGACTTCTACAACAGTGAGAAGAAACTTGCAAAGGCAGCACGCTTTTTGACTCCTGCCGCTGAGAACGTTCCGGCATGGGCAGCAGCTACAGCCACGGGCATGGGGCT
Source organism: Selenomonas sp. AE3005 (assembly GCF_000686945.1). Taxonomy (GTDB): domain Bacteria; phylum Bacillota; class Negativicutes; order Selenomonadales; family Selenomonadaceae; genus Selenomonas_A. The sequence goes on along the minus strand of NZ_JMME01000020.1, from coordinate 15,016 downwards.
TGAAGGTGCCTTTGAAGGCCAACGTGCTATGGATGATTACATCGAGGAGGCAAAACTTAACGGTACTTATGTTCCCGGTCAGACGGAAAATGAGGCACGTAACCTGCGCTGGAACGTGTTTAAGGATAATCAACTTTTGCTTGGCGGTACTAATGCTCTTGAAAACGCTCTTATCTTTGGCAAGGGCAAGGGGTTGATGAATGGATTAAAACGCTTGGCTGTAGCCTCCGGCATTGAAGGTTTTGAAGAAGGCGCACAGCAGATTATTCCAAAAGCTGAGCAGGGGAAGGATTGGAGCGTCACTGACCGTGATGTATTGGAATCCGCTGCTATTGGTGCTCTGATGGGGGGCGGTATGCATCTTGCAGGCCGTGGTATCCGTCACGCTTTTCCAAATGCTTTTGGTGATAGCTATGATAGCAGTGATACTCCTAACCCAATGACTGACCCTGCACGCACGAAAGAGCGAAACAACGATGTACCTCTCCCCGGCAACATCGACTACACCGAGGCTGACCCGTCAGATATTGTCAACGATTGGCTGAGCAAGCAGGCAGGTTTTGGCAATGTAAACGCTAATGTGAATACGCCACAAGCACAGCAGGGACAGACTCCTTCCTTGCCACAGGGCGTGGAAGTTAGTGGCGAAAACAGCCTTGATGGGTTTGATAAACGCTTTGTTTCTAAATGGGAAAGCAAGCCGGGAGCAACTGACCTTGCAGGCGTTCAAAAGTCTGTAAAGAATGCTTTCAATGCGGCTATTGCTGAATATGGTGATAGTGTAACCCTTACTGGTGGAGCAGAAAAAGGCTACCATGCAGGAGGAGCAGAAGGCCATGAAGGTGGTTGGAAGATAGACGTTGATAAAGCATCAGTCAAAGACCCACAGAAATTCCTCCAGGCAATGGCTAAACATGGTTTTAAGGTCGGTGATGAAGGCGACCATTTTGACCTGTCAGGCCATGCTAAAGGCGGCGTGGGTGGTACTGTAGTTGCTACGCCGGACACGTTCATTAGTGACGGTGGGCAGGTAACACAGCCTGCAACGGGTGGTCAGCGTGAAGGCCATGCAAACGCTTGGGCAATTACTGACGTGTTCCGCAAGGCAGGCTATAACGATGAGGCTATTGCAGGCATCTTAGGCCGTGTTCAGCAGGAGCACAACTTTGATACTAGCGATGTGCCTGAGCATGAAGAAGAAGGAATGCATGTAGGCGGTTATGGTATGTTCCAGTGGAACGGTGGCCGTACTACAGCCTTCCTTGAATGGGCAAAACAGAACGGCAAAGACCCACAGAATCCGACGACACAGGCAGAGTATGCCTTGAAAGAGGCACAGGAGCGTGGTATAACGCCGGATAAAATGAATAAACTTTCCGCAGAGGAGGCCGCTGACCTTTGGACTAGCGATTGGGAAGTAGGTAGGCCGGGCAGTGAACGGCAGTATGCCGGTGAATGGCGTGAGCGTCTTAAAAAAGGTGGCACGGCACCGACAATTTCAACGCAGGACTTCAGCAATATCTTAGGCAATCACATGATTGACTTTGCTGGCAGTGAGGACGACAACCTCACCAATTCCTATCAGCGTATCATGGATAACCTTGATGATGGTGCTAAGTCTGTATTGGCTAATCGTTTTACCAATATGTACAACGAGGATGGCACCTTTAATAACACGGCTGAAAATCGTCAGGCGTTAGCGCAGGATGAACAAGGTGCAGAGCTTATTCGTTCTGCCGCAAACACTTTTGCACCTCAGCTTATTGCACCTATGGTGGATAAAAACGGGCGTATCAGTAAGCAGGCCGTCAAGGATTACTTCACGCCTCAGATTGCCGGGGTTAATATGCACTTCCTAAAGGACGCTATTAAAAATGACAAGCTGAACGATGCGGAAAAGGTGGCAGTATTGCAGGCTGCCAACATTCAGATAAATATTCCTCAGCCACAAAAGACTGATACGGAACAGGCAAAGTATGTCAATGACTTACAGAAAGCTATTGACTCTCGTGACTTCGGCAAGATTTACAGCCTTATGCCCAACGAGACAGCAAAGGCAGTAGCAGGAGTTCGTCAGCCTGAACCAACGGCACAGCCTGCTATGGCAGTTGTTGCGCCGGAACAGGCACCGGCACAGGAGCAAGCACCTTCTCCCGTAGAACAGCCACAGGAAGTACCACAGGCTCAACCGGTAGAACAGTATAACCCGGATACGGCTCAGAATGCACCACAGCCCGTACAGGGCACGCCTTCACCACAAGGACTACCAAGTGTACCAACGGAACAGGAAAACGCTCAGACGGCGCAACAGGTGGCAAATAAGGCACAGCAGATAGCAAATGTTCAGGGGCAGGACTTCAACACTCGCCTTGCGGAATTGCAGGCTATGCCTTTAGGTCAGTTGGAGCAGTTAGGTCAGCAGGCACTCAATGCTATGCAACAGGCAGGTTTGCCAGTCAATGAGTCGTTAGCTAATGGCCTTGCAGCAGGCCAAGAGAATGCTATTGCTCTTGCCGAAAGTAAGTTGGCTGAGGCAGGTGTTGCAAATAATGCAACAACCACTATGGAACAGGTTCAGCCAGATGTCGCTTCGCAAGCGACAAAGGCAATTAAGCAGTTCCGTGAAAAGGCAGCTAAGTTGGTTGAACAGTACCGCGATGATAAAGTCACCTATGAAGAATCTATTTCTAAACTAGAGGAAATGTATATCACGGCAGATAATTCCGCTAAGACCAAAGCGGAGCATGATGCGGCTGCACAGACATTCCTTAGCGCAGGTGAAAAACTTGAACATGTTCGGCAGGAAAAAGAATCTGAACCGCAGAAACTCGACTATTCTAATATGAGTCTTGATGAACTGAAAGCAGAACGTCAGCGACTTATTGATGAGGAAGTCGAACGGATGAACCGCAATCCCGGTGGCAAAGGAACAAATAACGGTTATACTTACAATGACCGTGGTGAAATCAACGGGCGATATGGTGAGAGCCTTAATCCTCAGTGGTATCAGGACGCTTATGCAGAGTTAGGCCGCAAGCCACGGAAGAAGGAATATCCTGATATTGCGCTGAAGAATCTTCAAAAACACCAAGAATTTGCAGAGCTTGAAGATGCTATTGCCGCAAAAGAAAAGGAAAGTGCAAGCAATGAACCTTCCAGCCAGAGAGAGAAACTGGAAAAGGTGTATCATTGGTTCAAGGATAGGTATGACGCATATTTGCAAGACAAGGTAAAAAGCAACCTTGAAATGTATGTGGTTAATGATAAAGACCAGGAGTTCTTAAAGTCGTTAGGGATAAATGTTAATTCAATTGTGATGCGCTCTGAAGCTCCTAAAGTAATAAAGGAGTTGGAGAAAAAACTCAATGAAATGACGGGGACTCCAAAACAGGAAGCGTCTACTAAATCTGCAAAATCCCAAAAGGCATCTACAAAAAATAATAAATCCAATAAGGAGACAACGCCGGAAACGGAGAATCCTTTTGGCGACTTAGATGAAACTTTTGCTGACCTTGCAAAACAGGCAGGAATTACGCCGATTGAGCAGGAAAAAGCAGAGCCGAAGGCGAAGTCTACCACTAAGAAGAAAGCAAAGAAAAAGCGTAACATGGGCTTGTCGGATACTTCCAAGGAACGGGAAGAAGAACTAAAGAAACAGTTATCCGATGCCTTAAAAAAGAGCAGGAACCGTCTCAACTCTACGCCGGTTATTTTTGACCCTGATGTAATTGTACCTGCGTTCAACCTTGGGCGTTTGTATGTACAGCGTGGGGCAGAGAACTTTGCTGAGTATGCACGGGATATGATTAACGCTGTAGGTGACAGTGTTCGTGGATGGCTGCGTCCTGTTTGGGAAATGATTGAGAACTACCCGGACGGCAAGAATATTGATGAGTCGCTTGTTATTCCTGCTTTCCGTTATGTTGGCAGTTTCATGCACAGCAAACCGCAGGCAACCTATGATGAAGTGCGTGTTGACTTTGTAAAACGCGCCGGTGAAGATACGGCAGCGAAGTTTGACGACCTGCTTAAACTGGCCTATAGTGGTGCGTATAAATTCTACAACGGCAACGAGGAGGTAACGGACAATGAGCTTAATGACAGCTCCCGACAGAATCCTGCACGGGATAGCGAAGGGAACAATCAAGACGAAGTGGGGGCAGTACATGGCGATGGAGAATCCGTCAGCCGGGGAGGACAAGGAGTACAACCGACTGGAAAAGATTCACGGTCACAACATAGCGGCAGCGTTCACGGACGTAGCTCCACTGGTAGCCGAAAGACTAGCGATAGCGGAGTACAAGGAGGCGAATCCGGACGAGGAGATAGGAATGATAGCACCGGAGGTAAACAGCTTACAGGAAGCCGCCGAGATAGCTATGATAGACCGGCAGTTGACGACGGCAGAAACGCAGAAAGTTTTGGAACTACTAAAAACAGACCCGTCGATGGAAGAAATAGTGGGCACAAAACAGAAACAGTAAAAGTCAATAAGGACTCTTTTAAGGCAGGGGACAGAGCTCAGATTGCTGGTTCCATGCCTTTTCTTATGAAAGAGCAGGTTGACGATGTTGTTAAGGCTGACACCCGTCTGTATGCCAAAGATGGCGAAGGTATGATGTTCACCAACGGCACCGGTACAGGCAAGACCTTCACAGGCTTAGGCTGTATCAAGCGTGCTGTACAGCAGGGCAAAAAGAATATCCTCATTATCGCACCGACTGACAAGGTTCAGAATGATTGGATTACCACCGGCAAGGGATTCTTTGGTTTGGATATTTCCAAGTTGGAGAATACCACGGATGCAGGAGAAGGTATTGTTATTACCTCTTACGAGAATGTAGGCGCGAATAACAAACTTGTTAAGCGTGATTGGGATATGATTGTCACGGACGAATCCCACAAACTTATGCAGGGTGAGAAGGGCAACCGCACCAAGGCATTAGAAAATGTCCGTGCCATGACTTACCATGCTGATGGGTTGCGTGAACGCTTTGAACGTCTCCATGCAAAAGAGTATGACCGTTTGGCAGAACTTCGCGGTAAGGCATCCGATAAAGAACATCCGATTACTGCAGCGGAAAAACAGGAACTTGAAAAGCTCCAAGCCAAGCTGATTAAGGAACAGGAAAAGGCTGTGGCTGAGTGGAAACAGATACCGCAGGCCGATAAACCGAAGGTGCTTTTCCTGTCAGCAACGCCGTTTAGTTATGTGCCGGATATTGATTATGCGGAAGGTTATCTATTCCACTATGACCGCAAGAAGAATCAGAACGGCGGTTACAATCAGCCGGATGCGTATGGCGATTTCCTTATCAAGCACTTTGGTTATCGTATGCGCATGGGCAAGCTGACAAAACCGGACGCTGATGTAAATAATGACCTCATGGAAATTAACTTCAACAAGTGGTTGAAAGACCAGGGCGTGCTTTCCGGTCGCAAGCTGAAGGTAACTCCTGACTATGAACGTGGTTATTTGTTAGTAGATGGCGGCGTAGGCAAGCAGATTGACGAAGGCATGAAGATTGCTACAGAACGGGGCGTATCTGACAGCGACCAAAAGTATGGCAAGCTGCATGAGCTTTTTGAGAATAAACTTAAAGGCAATCGTACACGCTATCTGTTGGAGGCTATTAAGGCTAAAGAGGCCGTAAGCCTCATTAACCAGTACGTCAAGGCTGGCAAAAAGGTAGTAGTATTCCATGACTTCAAGAAGAATGAGGCAGAGAATCCCTTTGTACTCACGGATGAAGATTTCAAGTATATGGATGAGGTGGATAGAAACACCGCTAGACAACAATATGCGCGTTTCTGCAAAGACCACCCGGAACTTTTGAACCTTAACCTTGACGATTTGCAGTCACCGATTGAGCGTTTTACTGAAGTGTTTGGCGACTCAATGCGTATCTTTAATGGTGATATCCCCAAGAAGAAACGCGAGAACGCTGTACGTGAGTTCCAAGATGATAGCAGCAAGGTAAATATTATCTTGTGTCAGCGTGCGTCTGCTAAGGAAGGTATCTCTATGCACGATACCACTAGCAAGCACCAGCGTGTACTTATCGACTTAGGGCTTGCTACTCGCCCGACTGACCTTATCCAAGGGGAAGGCCGTATTTATCGTACAGGTGTTGTTACGGATGCAATTATCCGTTATCTCAATACTGGAACGGATATGGAAAAACGTGCCTTTGCCTCTACGATAGCAGGGCGTGCATCCACGGCTGAAAACCTGTCTATGGGTGAGGAGGCAAGAGCATTACGTAATGCCATCGTCGAGGGCTTTATGGAGTCGATTGACGGTGACTCATGGAAGAAGTACCTGCCGAACAGTAAGACGGAAGGCAAGGGCGGTAAAGAGCGTGACGCAAAACTCATGGACGGTGTAAGCCCGTATGAGGCTGCAAAGTCAGATTACTTTGCTAATCAGAAGAAGAACAGCCGGAACAAGGCGCAGGAAGGTATTGACTACTTCCCCACGCCGGAACCGATTGGCTTTAAGATGGTTGAGTGGTTGGGGCTGAAACCCGGTGACAGAGCACTTGAACCGTCAGCAGGACATGGTGCTATCTCCCGTTACTTCGGTGCCGAGACACGCAATACCATCGTTGAGCCTTCTCCTGAGCTTGCAACGCTTGCCAAGATGCGACTGAACGGTGGCGAGACGGCAAAGGTTGTTGAAGACCGTTTTGAAAACTTGGATATTCACAATAAGTATGAAGGTATTGCAATGAATCCTCCGTACGGTGTAGGTGGTAAGACCGCCTACGAGCATGTAGCAAAAGCCTTTGACCACCTTGCAGACGGTGGCCGACTGATTGCTATTGTGCCGGATGGACCTGCTGCCAATAAGCGATTGGAAAACTGGCTGTACGGTGATGGCACGAAAGCTAATCCCGGTCAGCCTAACGCAGCATTGTTGGCTGAAATCAAACTGCCACAGGTTGCTTTCAAACGTGCAGGCACAAGTGTAGCTACTAAGATTCTGATTATCGACAAGTACAATTCCCCTGCCGATTTTGCAGAAATGGAGCGCAGACAGATTGAAGAAGGTATTGACAGCCTTGACTTGACAGGTGTCAAAGACATCAACGAACTGTTTGACAAGCTGGAAAATGTGCGTACGCCGGAGCGTGTTGGTTCGGATATTCCCCGTCACTTCACTAACAGTACGAATAAGAAGGGCAATCCTTCGCGCAAGTACATCACTTTGCCGGACGATACCAAACTGCTAGACGATACCCGTTTGCGTGAATTGGCGTATAACAATCGTGGTACCCGTGATATGCGCGGTGGTTGGTATGAGTTCTTCAACGAAAATGACCGTGCTAAGTTTGTTAAGGCCGCTAACAAATATCTTGCAGGGCAGGAAACATTGGCAGCCGAACAGCAGGAAATTGTTGACGAGACACTGACTCCTACGCAAACGGAACACTTTGAGGGTGGCGAATTTGAAGGCAGTCCGAAAGCAAGTATCAAGGGATACATTGACCGAAAGACTGTTTACCCGTCGATTAAATCTATCGCCCAGGAACACGGCGGTAGATATTCAAAAGGTGCTAGAGGCTTTATATTTGATGATGCCGCTGAACGTGACCAATTCTTGCAGGAAGCAGAGGCGTTCATGGGGAAAGGAAGTTACTCAACCGCAAACGGTAGAGCCTTAACCGAAGATGAACGTGATGAACTGTGGAGTAAAACAGCGGTAGAAATCAACAATGATATGCTGACACCTGCTGAACGTGAGTTGCAGGAAATGGCTAAGACTATGGGGGCAACGCTTAAATTTGTTACTGCCGACCCTCGCCTGCAAGGTAAGTATGCTGGCGGTGTAAGTTATATCAATCGCAACGCCAAGGCATCCGCCTCTTGGATAGCATGGCATGAAATGTTCCATTGGATAAAGAGCAAGAATAAACCCTTGTACGAAAAAATGCTTAAAACTATTAAGGGGAATGCAAACTTTTCAAAGGAACAGCTCAACAAATACCGTGCGTCCATTGGTGTCACCGATATGGACGATGATATGGTTATCGAGGAAATGTTTGCCGATGCCTTCCCGGAGGTACGTCAGCGTGTACCGTTCTTCCGCAACCTAGCAAAAGAAAATGTCAGCCTGTATAAACAGTTGGTTGCTTTTGTAAAACGGGTTATTGACAATCTTGTAGCTCGGTTCAATGCAGCCTACACGAAAGGCAATGGGCTGAACGTGCGTCAGATGAGCCTTATGCACAACGCATTCTGCGATATGGTGAGAGATATTAAAGGTGCTGACGGCAAGCCTATATTTAAGGTGGGCAATGATGGCTACCGTGAAATGACTGATATGGACGGCAATACCACGGAGGACATTGCCGCCGCATATTCTCTAGCTGAGGCAGAAAAAAATTTGGATAGGGTAGAAAAATCGCTTGACAATTCTGACAATAAGCTGTATGCTAAGGTTAGAGATTTAGATATCAATAACCGAAACAACGGCATTACCTATAGTGTGGTTAAAGAGTTCAATAAGGAAGTCCAAAAGCTAGTTGATGATGGATGGACAAATGAACAGATAAACCGAGCTATAAAAGATGAAAACTCTTTTGTTAGAGCAGCTGTTGTTAAGCCTTGGGCAGATGAATACAACCAGTTCCATGCTAAAGTCATTGATAAGAAAGGCATATTAAATCGTCTTTTCAAAGATGACCATGCCTGTGATGGTGAGCCTTGGTATAAAATCAATGATGTCTTTAATGTATTCAAGGATAGAATCGAAAGGATGATGGACGATGCGAATTTGGTTTACGCTGAATGTGCCCACGTCAGAGCAAGCGGACAAAATGTTGTTAGATTTGATTCTTGGCGAGAAGTGGAACAATCAATCGCAGCCCACGGAGGCACCGCCAAGTTCAAAGAAAGGCCAGCAAAACAAGTAGAAGAAGCTGAATATTCAATAGCGAAGCACCCTAATTATGAGGGTGCTTCTTTAGATGTCGAATATTTCTCTGCCATCCGCGATATGGAGAATGCCAAGACTGACGCTGAACGCGAGGCAGCACGGCAGGAACTTGTCAAGATGGTAGAGCAGAAAGCCAAAGACGCAGGTTTTGAAAATGCTATCCCGGAGCAGACACTCGCCTATGCTACTCGCACAAAAGCTGCACCAAAGAAAACCAAAAAGGTTTACAAGGTGTTCACCGTAACGGATGACGGCGTGCCAACAGCTTTATTTGTAAGCAGTAAAGAGGAATTACCGCAGAATGTATGGCTTGACGCTAAAGACACATTCCACTTCAAGGACAATTCTAATGGGCTTTACTATATCCCATCCACGAAGAATCCGAGCACAAAAGGTGGTAAGACTTATAGCCGGCTGGTTGACCTGTCTAATGTAGATAAGGAAGATGTGAAAAAGCTGGTCGAAATGGGATATATCAAGGAAGGCGCAAAAACCATTGCTACCTTAGCATATCGCCCCGGTTGGCACGCTGGCGACCTGCCATTCTTCCCACAAGGCGGAAAGAGCGGTGGTGGTAAAACCAACTATAAAAACATCCACAGGTATAATCAGGTAGTGTTTGAGTGTGAAATCGCTTACGACCATGACTATACCAAAACAACGCAAAATGAAGGCGGCGGTGTAACTTTCCATGATATGCAGGAAATGCCTGTAGATGGTGGCTATAAATTCGCGACCAATCCGATGACTAATGCTCAGGATTTAGGTGCTTGGTATATTTCAGGTTCACTGAAAATCGGCAGGGCATTGACAGAGGATGAGTGCAATAAAATTCTTGCAAAGAATGGATATAAGCCACAAGAGTGGCAGGCTTATGGTACAGGTAACGATTTTGTTATTGGGCCTCTTGACCTTGAAAAGCTCGGCTATACTGGTCAGCAGTATGACGCAGCACGCAAAACCTTAGCACCTATCACCTATGATGATAACGGTAATATCATTCCATTGTCACAGCGTTTTGATGCCGACAAAGACGATGTACGCTATTCTGTAGCGCGAATTGATGTTGACAATAACGAAACTGTAGCTGATAATCTTGCTCCCAACGGCAAGCGTTCTAATCTGTCTCCTGAGCAGTACAGATATGTACGGAGCAAAGAGTTTAAGGCATGGTTTGGTGATTGGGAAAACGATGCAGAGCATTCCTCACAGGTAGTCGATGAAAACGGTGAACCCTTAGTGGTATATCACGGCACTAGAGGCGAACTGAAAGACAATATGTTTAGGACTGACGGCGTTCGTCATACAAAAGGAACCGGTGCATGGTTTACAAGCAACAGGGAAATAGCAGAATCTTACGGGGATACGATTCATGAGGTATTCCTTAATATCCGCAACCCATACGTTGCTGACCTAAAAGGTGGTTCGCCTAATGAAATTTCAAAGGCCGTTGTTCGTAACATGGACACCGGGGAAATTTTGCGCGAGGAATTTGATAATGGCGACGGTTCAGCTTTTGATATGTTAAATGAATACATATCAGAAGAACTGAACGACCCTGAAAACGACACTTATGAAGTAGCCGAGGAAGTCTATGATACCAATAGCCTGGTACTGGATGCTCGTAAAAAGGGAGATAATGACGGCGTAATTATCAAAGACGTTACCGATGTTAGTGCTGACAAAGATGATGTAGATTATAATAATCTGCCCTATGGCAACGATTATATTATCTACGATTCAGCACAGGCGAAAATGGCCACGCCAGCTACATCCGACGATGTGCGTTATTCTGTAGCGCGAATTGATAACGATGAGGCACCGGGAGCAATGGAACGCATCAAGAATGCTGCTAGAAAACTCTTGGGCTTACAGGAAAAGTTGGAAGATAATGTTCAAGACCGTCATACGGAAAAGCAGAATCAGAAAACTTCTCTTGACGATACCTTGCCACTGACGGCTATGGCTCATAGCATGAAGTATCTTGCCGGTAAGAATGAGGCTATTAAGCGCATGTATTACCTTGGCAAGCGTTGTATGGATGAGCAGGAGCATTTGCGTAATGAGTTCAAAGAGGTCATTCGCAAAATCAACACACTGATGACTGATGAGGCTGACCGTGATAGTTTGCATGCTCTTTTGTGGGCAGGTGACGCAGACGGAAAGGAATATACTGCTGAAGAACTTCAGCAGGAAGGTTTCAGCGATAATGTTATTGCTGCCTATAAACTGGTCCGGGATAACTTGGCAAAGGCTTATCAGCTTGTCAATGACGCTCGTATGCAGGTGAAGGTTCGCAATAAGACGATTAAGTCTAGTGAGTTGCCGGAGTTCATGAAAGAGAACTTTATTGACACCGGAGATATCATCAATACGCAGGATATTGGAAACGGCAAGATTGTTGTTACCTACCGTGGGGCAAAGGTTTATACAGGCCGTACCGACATTGTTAATGATGATATGCTGAAGTCAATGGAGGCCAATGAAAACATTGCCATTACGGATAAGCAGGAACTTGGCAAAGGGGTATACAATGTTACTTACAACGAAAAGCCACAGCCTATGGGCAAGCTGACAGGCTATATGCCGCACTTCTTCCACAGGTTCATGGTTTATGCCAAGACCAAGGATGAGAACGGCAATGATATGCGTGTAGCTATTGGCAGTGCAGAGTCTCTTGCAGACGCTACAAAGATTGCCAACGAGGTAGCTAAGCATAATCCGGATATGCAGTTTGTCATCGATACGCATAGCTTTGAATATGGTGACGAGAACAACGGCGTTGTTGTTGGCGACTTGAATTATCAGGAAATGACCAAGCGACTGGCAGAGAATACGGAAATGTCTTTGACTGAGGCGAACAAATTCCTGCATGATTCGGCCGGAGCAACGTTAAAGAGTCGTCACCGTTTCTTTGGCAATATGATGAAACGTACCGGCGTACAGGGCTTTGATGAAAATATGATGTGGGCACTCACTCATTATTTCAATTCAGCAGCCCGGTATGTGGCTATGGAACATTTTAAGCCGGACGCTATTTCATGGTATGAGCGTTTCTTTGGTGACTTTAATGCTGACCCCAATACGATTAAGAGTGCTAACAAGCGTAAGACGGCGAGGGTTATCCGTGATTATATCAATGATGTAAACGGTACGCCTCGCGAAGTCGAGAAGTGGTGCAATGCAGTAGTTGACCGTATTCCTATCATCGGTGAAAAGCTGAACGATACGTATAACGGCAGACCTGCGCTTGCACTTTCCTCTAAAGTGTCGTGGTTCAATGCAGTAACTAAACTTGGGTGTCTGAGTATTTCTTCGCCTATGCTGAACTTCATGCAGTTTATTAACGTAGCTACTATGCTGGACAGCGTGAAATATGCTAAAATGGGATTAAACAAGGCACTCAAACCTAGCGAATTGGACAATCTGATTCTTGACCGCAGTGGTATCATGGATGAGATTAACCTGGCCTCGGATGCAGGTGGTTACACGCAGTCTCGTGATTACGGAGGCGCACGTAAAGGACTTGGCAAAGGCAAGCAGTTGCTTGATAAGTCAATGTTCTTCTTCACGTGGTGTGACGCTCTCATGCGTAAGGCGGCAGTTCTTGGCGCGTATTATCAGGGCGTGCAGGATAAAGGTATGAAACCGGATAACGGTCAGACTGTTTCTGCGCAGGCTTTGGAATATGCACGCGAAGTAAACTCGGAGGCAAACTTCGATTACAGCGCAGCCAATACGCCGGAGGCAATTCGCATGGGCAGTGTGATTACGCAGCAGGCATTCCAGTTCCAAAAGTACCCAATCATGCAGTTTGAGTTCTTCTGGAATCATGTAGTGCATGGCACCAATACGCAGAGGGCAAAATTCCTTATGCCATACTTCTTGCTTACTGGCTTGCCGGGGATGATTCCTTTCGGTGAACTGTTGGCTGGCATGTTGGGGCTTTTGATTCCGGGTGATGATGATGACTTTGCTAAGAAGATGAAAGCTGAGCTTATGCGGTGGGCAGGCGATGATAGCGCGAAACAGGCTGTTGTCAATTCGCTTACTAATGGCCCACTTGCAGCATTCACGGGAATTGATATTTCCGAGCGTGCAGGCATGCAGAACTTCTTTGCAGGACGTTATTACGGCAGTAAACCGGAGTCAACGCCGGGAGCTATTGGTACTCTCTTAGGTGGTGCTGCATATAGCACTGTCAGCGGTGTACAGAATCAGCTTAGAAACGGCAATCCCGTTGAGGCAATTAAGGCTGTATCGCCGGGGCTTGGCAACTGGATTCAGGCGGCATTGGGTGAAACTCATACAACGCACCATAGAGTAGGTTCTACCTACGATGGCATGTATGAGCGTATCCTGCATGGCATGGGATTCCGGCACATTGACGAAACCAACACGCAGTTTATCAATAGCTACCTGTATGAAAGCAGTCAACGTCAGAAGGAAGATAAGAAGTTTATTATGGACGCTTATCTTGACGACCCGTCAGAAGAAAACCGTCATCAGCTTATTCTGTGGGGGATTTCTGACAAGCAGTTAAAACAGTATAAAGATAGCAGGGAAAAGAGTTCACGTGACCGTGCAACCGGGGACGAGACTAAGAAGAAGTCTAAAAAGCCCAAGACGGAGGCACAGAAAAAAGACGATGAACTTAGAGCATGGATGAAATAAATATTGTGAGGCAATCTATCGAAAGGTAGGTTGCCTCTTTTATTTTAGGAGGGGCTTATGACTATACGGGCACCGTAACACTTCTTGTTTATCATAAGATGGACAGGAGGTGTGTAGATGAATGAGATAAATGAAATTGCAAGGTCTTTAATCCCCGTACGCATGGAGGCAGTATGGGGAGGTATTACAGGAGTGACAGGGACAATGGCAACCTTTTTGTTTGGACAGTGGAACGATGCTTTGCAGGCACTGGCCGTATTTATGCTGATAGATTATATCACCGGTGTTATGGCTGCTTATATGAAACCTAGAGCCAAACTGTCAAGTAAGCGTGGCCTGCGTGGTATTGTGAAGAAGATAGCTCTTGTAACCTTTGTAGTGTTTGCGCATTACCTTGACCTTGCTATAGGACAAAACATTTTCATGGTGCTTGTTACGTATGCGCTTTTAGGCAATGAGGGGCTTAGCATAACGGAGAATTTGAGTCATTGTGGCGTACCTATTCCGGTGAGTATCCGGGATAAACTTGAACAGTTAGCACACGAGAAAGAAGGCGATTCTTACGGTGACAGACGGTCTTAGGGATAAAGACTGTAAGGAAATGACGCTAGGGGAGCAGCTATTATTTGTAGAGTGTTTTCTCCCCGACGCGTGGGAATATTTGCACGACGTAAGCAAGATACGATTGCCGAAGTTTGATGACAATGACGATGTTATATCATGGGGTGTTACCCCCCAAGATACCCCACAAGATGCGCAAGATGTGAAGGAGGAATAAGTATGAAAGTCTTTCTGAATCCGGGGCATGCCCCCAACGGAAACCCTGACCCCGGTGCATGCGGCTGTGGTTTGCGTGAGTCTGATGTTGCTGCACATGTCGGTCGTTTGGTAGAAGGCTATCTTATTGCAGCCGGCCTTGAAGTAATGACGCTTCAATCTGATTCTCTTGAAGAGATTTGCGATACCGCTAACGAGTGGGGAGCTGATGTGTTCGTCAGCATCCATTGCAATTCTGCAGCAAGTGAGTTTGCACGTGGCGTTGAGACGTTCTCTTACCCCGGCAGTGTGGGTGGTCGTGATATCGCAGGCTGTATTCAGCGTCAGATTGTGGGGGCTTTTGGTAAGATTGACAATGACTTCCCTGACCGTGGTTTAAAAGAGGCCGATTTCTATGTTGTGCGTAATACCGATATGCCTGCGTGTCTCGTTGAACTTGCTTTTATCTCAAACGAGGAGGACGCAGCACTTCTCAAACACCATGCTGACGACTTCGCTAGTGCTATTGCGCGTGGTGTCACTGACTACGAACAGGCAATTAGTTAAGGGAAAGTTAAGGAAAGTCAAGGATTAAGTCAAGGATTAAGTCAAGGAAAACATAAAATGTAAAGACCAAAACATAAA
>NZ_JMME01000019.1 GCF_000686945.1 Selenomonas sp. AE3005 | reverse complement strand
AAATATGCAGTTTTTCGGCGGCTCGGGTCATGCCGCCTTCATCGTGGACATAGAGAAAAATTTGGAAATGACGCAGTGTCATAAAGATGCTCCTTGTTTCGTGTTTACTTCAATACAGATGAGCTAATAAAGAACCCGATAAAAATATATAATAATTGCATAGGCCTCCCCAAAACAGTTGTAATGAAACATAGTATAATGCGGTTCCTTGGTATCGTCACTTGCGAATACTCTCATCCTCTTACAGTGTATTGTGAAGTTGTCATTGTCTATAGACAGGATAAACAGCAGATTGCTTTTTTGTCAAGAGAGGCTTTATATCTTACGCGATGCCCCAGTATTCTCAAGGGAGCGGCTCCATTTTCGTGGTGGGAAAGATGAGTTGTTATTGAATGCCACCTCTGAATCTTTGCAGAGCTTCTTCGGCTGGCATATTGTTTAGCACATTTTCCAGTGCTGCCAAGAGAGGAACTACATTCTCATTCGGCAGCTGTGCCTGTCTAGCGGCCATGACAAAGTAGGCGTAGACAATATCATTGAATCTGCCAGTGTTGAAAAGCTGGCAATCCTGCTGCTCGTAATCTTTCATGTATCTGCGTTACTCCTTTTTATGTTGTTGCAAATGAGGGTGATTGCAAAATAGTTAAATCTTAGATAGCCTAATTATGCAAAATAGCTAAATCTTTTCTATTGTTGGGGCTGTATGGTAAATTTATTAGGCGGAGGCAGGAACGTTAGAGACTGTTCCCTTCAAAAGCAGGGCTCATTCGCTCCATTGCTGTACGGGAAAGGCCATATTTTTTAGCCAGAATATGCCAGTTCTCAGCTACGACGCTCTTAATGTTGGCGATAATGTTCTTGGCAGCTGCTGGTTTGATTTGGTAGAATTCCGCCACTTCCAGAGCTAGTTCCATATCTAGGGTGCTATCTTCTTCGGTAATGCCCAAGGATAAATTGTTTCCATAGGGATTAGGATTTACATCGAATAGTGGGGAAAGATGCCAGCCGTCCTTGTGCAAAAGGAAGCCATGATTTCGCAGATGGTCGTCTGTATTTGAAATTGCGATGTTGAACACGATGCGACACCAAAGTTCCTTCAGGTCAGCAGGAGCATTGGCACTATGTGCTGTCAGCCAATCGGCAATATCAAGATAAGAGGCATCTTTATCACTATCGGTTTTGCCCAACATGGTCATAGCAGAAGCCATGTGGATTCGAGCTTTTCCTATGCGGTCAAACCGTTTTACCAAAAATGTGGTGCCTTCCTTGGTCAGGGACAAAGCCTGCGCCTCTGCTACGTTTAAGTTACACATTTCGGCCAAGTCGTGAGCTACCATTTCCCAGGCACCGGCATTTTCTGTGTCGTGCTTGGATGGGAATTTGGCAATCCACAAATTGCCCTTTTCGTCAGCAACGGTTGCTTTGGGACGAGCACCGCCTAGTGAAGAACCGGGAGCCATCAGCAGGGCGAGCCATGTTTCGTCAAAACCGTTGTCATCTTCAAAATTTCGGGACGCATCTTGTAATCGACGCAGTTCCGTCCATGGGGGAGTTGCTAGGGAAAAATCATTGGCCTGAAAATCACCATGAGGGTCCAGACGAAAACGTAATGCTCCCATGCGGCTTTCATCGTGGACGCCAAGCAGAAAGTCACTTTCTAGCAGGGCCGAGGGTTTTCTGGCTTCTTTTCTTGCCCGGATAGATTCACGCCTTTTCATGAGAAGTCTGCCCCAGCGGTCTGGGCAGGAGTCAGAAAACATGCCGAAAATATGATTGTCAGCATATTGACGGCCAGGAATATCAACTTGCAGCTGCGGGTCTAGAAGCAAATGTTCCTTACTCGCCAGAAAATCAGGCGTAAATTCAAAGGAATATACTTCTTTCCCACGAGCTTTTTGTACATATAAATTCCCAAGGTGGATTTGACCGCGGTAGTAATCATCCAAGTAGCAGTATATCGTCGTATTACTCATCTTTCTTCCTCTTTGGTGCCCTACGTGCAACAGTTAAGTTTAAGTCTTGTATCAAGCGGCCTTTAGCGTCGTCCTTGCAAATAAGCAGCAAGTCTTTATCCATACCTTCTATCGCATGAAGGACTTTGGCGTAGGCTCCCATGGAAACGGACGGGCTGCCTTTTTCGATGGCCCAAACAGTCGTTCTGCCCAGACCGGAACGCTCGGCAACTATTTCCATCGATATATTACGGCGTAGGCGGGCCAGTTTGATTTGCTCTCCCATACGCTGAAGGATTCGTTGGATGCTCGGTGTCAGGACTATTTTCTTGCCCATTATCTATTCCCCTCCATGATAATGTTTTTATTTATGAACATTATATCGCAAAATGTTTATAAATACAAACGTTATCATAAAAAGTAAAGGGGGAAAGACATACGGCCTCTCGTTTTAGGGAAGCAAGCGGGGGAGAACTGTTATTGAAGTTGTTTTGAAGTTGATATTGAAGTAGCGTTGAAGTAAAATTGAAGTAAGTTCAACGATAATCAGGCAGGATTCCCCCACCTTTAAGGTAGTGGGAGGAATGCCCGTTTTTTGTCAAAACTTACCACTTCAATATAAGTGATTAGAGTGAAGAAAGATGGCTCCAAATCCTACTACTTTAGTAGTAGGCTAGAATATACTTTCTACTTTTGGAGGATTGTTTACAATTCCGGATAGTCGTAGAATAGCCTTTGTCACTTGGGGAAGTGATAACACATATATACACCTTCAAGAGTGGGGAAGCTCGCAGGTAAAGGAAAAACGCATACGTATAGGGCTGTTGCAATAGCAACAGCCCTGTTTCTTATCGGCACCTTTTCAGCATTTCGTCATTTTGTTATTTATATCCTGCATTGCATGATTTCTGATTAAAGTAAACTAAAATCAAAACACTATGAGTATAGTTGAAGTAGTTCATTGAGTGAGTCGAAGCCAATCGGGGCCAATAGTAGCGGTGTAATGTTTAGGCTATTGAGCCACTATCCCTATTTGCTCAGATTGTCCATCTTCAAAAAACTCGCACCTGTGCCAGTAGTTCTTCCTCGGTGTCATATGGATGAATATGGAAATACTCGTTTCCAGAAAGCATAGCAGAAAGCTGGGTTTTCTTAGGACGATAGAAAATATGCACTTCTTTGCCATGGGCCTCGGCATAAGCCAGCTCATAGCCCACTCCCAATGATACCTGAGTACATTCAGCCACCACCAAATCAGATTCTCGCAGCCATGCCATGTCTTGTTCGTAGATGGCTTTATCGCCTTTATTTTCAACAGTGGAAAGGCTCAAGTCTCCTACATGTTCGGTGAGCACCTGGTGCTTATCCTTTAGTGCGGCAATAACTTTACGGTAGAGTTCCGCGTCTTGTCTGCCTCCACGGATAGAACCGGCAAAATATATTTTCATTGGTTTCACGCCTCATTTCATTTTCAAATCTAACAGTACCTTATCGGTTTCCCATGGGGATATGATGGTATAGTTGATACCAGCTCCATCAAGAACTGTCTTGATTTCATCATCTTTGACTTTAGCTCGCTCCAGATTGGTTTCTTTGCGGCCATCAATACTGATGAACTCGTCATTGCGTCGCAGCAGATATTCCACATTATCGAATTTTGCATGTTCGTGCATTACCAGCTGGTCAAAGAGGTCATCCGGCGTGTTGTTGTAGATAATATTCAGCGGGAGAGGGGAATCGCACACCGCATACTCCACACCATAGCGTTCCAAGGTCTTCAGCCTGTGAACCTGTTCGGCAAACAGATAGAGCTGGTCTTGCACAATATCCGTGGCATTCTGGTACCAAAGCCACTTGGCGTATTCACCAACCAGTTCCGTTTTGTGTCCTTTTCGTTTCAGCTTCGAAAAAATATCTGCGGCGATGGTGCTCTTGCCGATGCCGGCACCTCCGTAAAAATTTAATACTTTCAATGAGTTACCGTCCTTCCACAAAATAAAGGCACAGGGCAAAAACTGATGCCTGAATGTGCTGCATATATACAATAAGTATACCATGTTTGGGCAAAACAATGGATTGTGATTGAGAAGCCAGATTAAGAAATTAGACAATGTCATTTCGTTGTGGTAAGGTTAGGAGCAAAGGGGGAAGACAATGGACTACAAGGTAACAGAAGAAAAGGAAATACTGCGGGAAGTTTTTGCCGGACTGTTGGCGGACTTGGACAGAGAAATCGAAAGCCGCAAGATTTCGGATGTGCGACATCCACTTTGTGTATTTCAACGAAGAATAAACCGGATATGGGCTGAAATCCTAACAGAAAAGTATTTGACGATGGAAGATATGCAGAAAGTACGCGGTATCTTTGAGTTTGCACAGGATTATGTGGAGGATTTGGCCCGATAGCTTGGCAGTAATTTTCTATACTATAATGGAAAAATATCTCATGACCTCATCAGCACTACTGGCGAGGAAGGATGCAGAAATCCGTTACATCGATTTCGATACCTTCAAAAAAAGTTCAGCGGGCTGCCTGCAGGAGACGTAATCCCCATAAGCGATTAGTTCTGCTTATGGGGATTTTTGTTTTTTCTATCCTTGTACTGTTCTGTTAGATGGGCAGATTATAAAGAGTGGTGTTATTTTGACCTCAAAAATGGGTGGTAACAGCGAACTCCTTTGAAAAAGTGCAAAAATCCCCAAAAACTCCATAGAAAAAATGTAAAACATTGAATATAAAGGGCAATGTAGCACGGATTCCGACATTGCTGATGAATCCGTGCTACAATACTATCATAGGATTCGACAATATGTTCTAAGCTATGGCACCGTCAGCGTGTTGCATGTGAGGTGGTGGAAAGTTGGATAAAATTGAAAGACTTCTAGTGTTTGGCGATATACATGGAAAATGGGAAAGATTTTTGAATGTATACCAGAAGGTGGGATTCAACCCGGAACATGACTTGATGGTGTTTTTGGGTGACTATCTGGATAGAGGAGAAAATCCTGTACCAGTGATGGAATGGGTTCTGGAACACTTTGAAAGCAAGAATATGATATTCCTCCGGGGGAATCATGAACAAATGTTTTATGAGGCATTGAGGAATGAGAGCCTCAAGGATGGATTGGTTGATTTTCGGATAGAGTCGCCTAAATATCTGTGGGGAGATAATGGCGGTAAGGAAACCTATAGAGCTATGGAAGCAACTGGAAGATTGGAAGAAATTACTACGGCATGGCTGCGGTTGATAGAAAAGATGCCTTTGTATGCGGAAGTCGAAGTGGATGGACATAAGTATTGGTTTGTGCACGCAGATTGCAATCCGGAGCAACCTTTGGAGAATCAGAAGGCAAAAACCTTGTTGTGGAGCAGGAACCTGGCTAAGTATCCTAGCCTGCATCAAGGGGCGCAAATTATTGTTTTGGGGCATACTCCTGTGCAGGCGTTACATCTTGGCTCCAAGCCATGTTGGCTGAGGCAGGGACAATTAGTGCTTATGGATACAGGCAGCTTTTTGGAAAATGGCCATATATCTTGTGCGAACCTGCTGACAAAGGAAGTCTGGCAGTCTAATTGAGGGGGATGGAAGCAATGAAAAGGAAAAAGGAAGTCTTAAAATACGCACCTGACGTTGATTCTGCATTGCATATAATTGAGAGGTCAGGCACTATAAGCGGCCACGAGCTATGCTATAGGAGAGAAAGGCTGCTGTTAGAGCAAATTGGGCAAGTTTTGGAAATACTTGATAACAGCCGTGATGAAGAAGATACTCGTATCAACTTGTGGTTTACCGCTGAACGCGGAGATATAACAGATTGGCGAACATATGATGATGCAGTAGAGTACGAAGAAATAAATTCGAGGGAAGAGTACGAGCAATTCTGGCTCGATTATTATCCTGATGAGATAAAGTTCTACGAGTGTTATTTTTTTAGACATGGGAAATTTATGGCCATTGCTCTGGGAGAAAGAGGTCTGATAGAATCTCCGGAGGAGATAACTCAAGATAAGTCTGGAATTTGTGCAGATACAACGCCATTGCTGAAATGGGTCCTGGAACAGTGCAGGAAGGCCGTGCAGCAGATAATAGCAGGTAAGTATGATGGTTTCATCAAAAATAATCTTCCATACTATTACCGTACGGGGACAATTCCGAGGAAGGAATATTGGAAGATAGTTCCAGAAGGTCGGAAATATGACCTGGCAGGCAGGGACGATAAAATTATTTCAGAAGAGGAAATCAAGATTTTCGAAAAACTGGTGGCAGAGCAAAAGACCTTCAGCGATGATGATTTTATCATCGAAGACATGACCGCAGCTAAATATTTTGCCTATTGCCGTCTTGGCTATGAGGCAAACAACTTCCCGCACTGCAAAAAGATTGAAGACGATGTAGAGCTGTACAAGCGAATCGCTGATGGCCGGGATAATGGCTTGACGGAAATAGCCCTTGACTCACCTGAAGAGTTCAATAGTTGGAAGAATGGAAAGCTGCAGGTGTTCAATGGCAATCATCCATGGGAAGTAATACGTGGTGGGAGTTCGACACATGTGACTTTTTCTGTGAGTCATCGTCTTGGTGAAAACAAGGAGGGAAGGTACTATTTGTATCTTGCTGGCTTGCACCGTCCTGGCGAAGTAATAAGATTTTTTATCGCCTTGAGGCAGCACGGTATCATGGTTAAGCTCGGGGATATGGAGGAATTGCTGGCAAGATGTCTGGGGACAGATAAAGTGGGAATAGTTCCTAATGGAGTGTTGCCACGATACTGCGAAAAGTTTTTCCCGGGGGAAAAGGTCGTTGATTTCATGAATATCCACTATTGGGATGACGAATATGCAGATTTTGTTGAGAAAACCACATGGCAGGAGGTTAAGCCTCCCCAGCTGGTCAGAGATTGGATGACAGTAAAGGAATTGCTCAAATTTGTGGATATGGAAAAATTAGTAGATAAAGAATGCAGAACAGACGAAAATGAATCCGCTGACAGAGCTGACGTATATAGGCTGTGGCAAACTTTTCTAAGGAAGATGTCAGAATATCATTGTCAGGATTCAGAGGATATGCTGGTCTTCATGAGAACCTGGGATGGATTGGGTGACGAAGTGGAAGAGTTTGTTGACGTTTCTCTGTATAGGCGGCTAGACTTGGATAAATTCCGTGATAAAGTTCCCAATGTGGTTCTCTTGCCTGAGAAAAGGCTGCAACAGCTGTCAGAAAAAGAGCTGATAGAGTATCACAAGGGTGTGTATGCTGAAGTGCCAGAGGGCTATGCATGCGATTTCACGCCTTGGGAGGAAATGCTTGGCTTTAAGGTCAGCATAGGCAATTTGCGGCGAGTTGGTCTTCAGGAATGTATCCATGCTGTCCTGACAGAAATGACTTTCCATGGTATGACGGAAGATGACCAAAGCGAGAGGCGTCAGGAACTGGATGAAGCCATAGAGGAAATCGAGGATATTCGTAATTTGCCGCAGGAGGAACAAGAGAAGCATCTTAAGAGTTATGAGGACGTTTGTGAAGAGTTGGGCTGGAAAGACGAACGTAGTCCTGAAGTGCAGGCTGCCGGACGTAAGCGATTCTGGTATTATAACGCTGTTACGGCCAACTCCGTTGTTAGCGAGCTTCGAGAAATACTCAAGTAATGGATTACCTGGAGGGCATCAATATGATATATCTTGTTTCGGATACGCATTTTTACCACAAAAACATCATAGAGTATTGCCATCGCCCCTTCAAGCACATTGGGGAGATGAATCAGACTCTTATTTCGAACTGGAATAGTGTTGTTTGTCCTGATGATGAGGTATTCCATCTTGGAGACTTCACGATGGCCCATTTTGTGGAAGGTAAGTGGGAAAGTTACAAGCAAGCTTATATCAGGACATGCCGAGAGCTTCTGGCACAGCTGAACGGACATAAGACACTTATTCTAGGGAACCATGACGCAAAAGCGAGGGTAAGCCGGGAGTGCGGATGGGAAGCTGTGGAGAAGCAAATGGTTTTGGACGGATTTCTGCTGACGCATAGGCCGTGTGAACCAACAGGGTATCTCGCCAACATTCATGGCCATGTCCATGATAAACTACCATTCTATCGGCGAGAGCAGGAAGGGATATACTTCAATATTAGCGTTGATAAGACGGGGTTCAGCCCTGTGTCCCTTGCTTATCTCCAAGAAATAATTGAGACGAACGAGGCAGGGCCGCAATCGTTGGAATAAGTAAGTCTACGCAGTTGTTTTAGATGTTCCATATTTTTCCCATGATGTTAATAACACAATAAGTGTTGTTTGTGTTAACCGATTCAGAAACTAGGATAAAGGTCATCCTAGAAAACGTGGAGGTGTTTGTGATGAAGGATGATAAGAGTGATGATTATAAAAAATGCTTAGGTTCAGAGATATATTTGCTAAATCAGGATTATGGTTTGAGAAGTGGTTGTCTGTGGAACTATGAGTACAAAGGGAAATCGGTTGTCTTGTATCCGCGTCCGTTTGGAGTAGATGAAGAGACGTATAATGACTATAGTGATGCATGTAGCAATATAAGACATAAAGTAAAAGAAGAAGAAACAGCAATGAGCGGCTACATGTTCAGACGTGAGTTTAAATCAGAGGAAGAGGCTTTTGCTTATATCAATGGTGTAAGAATGGGAGTTGACCTAATGATAGAATCAATATTAGGAGCAAATTCGAAGATAAAAATGATATTCTGAGACTGATGGGCAACGGTGGAGAGGAAATAAAGGCCATTGCTGATTTTGTGACGGATGCCGTGGCAGAGGATGGACTTACCCATGCTTTCCAACGGCTAGGATTGGTTTGAAAAGCTGTGATTTAGATGAAAGTATACACATACGCATAGAAAAGGCGGCCCTTTCGGCAATGTCATTAAGTTAAGCCCCAAACTCGCAAAACAACCCTCTTTCCATTTTGGGAGGGGGCTTTTTGTTGTCCATGTTCGGAGAACATTTAATGAAGATGGAATAACCTTCGATTTTAGGAAGGAAAAAGAAAATCATGACAGAATAATACAAAATAGCTGTATGAGCAGTCATCAAGGTTAATTGCACATGGAGGGATGGCCGTGCTTCAGGGTCAGGCAGGGGATAAGCCAGCCTTCGTCGATTTGCTTTTTGATAGTCTCCTTGGTGGCCGCAAGGCTGTTCTCACCGTCCCAGGGGGCAAGAGTTATGTCGGTTACACCATGGTCACGCAGGAAGCTTGAGAAGCCGTCGATATAAATATCCAAGCGGTCAATGCCTGTCCAGCGTGGCTTTAGGTATGGCTCCATGACATAGGCAAAATCCACGTAGTTTGCTTTGGAGATGTTTTGTATGTCGTGAGGATAAAGCCCCGCCTTGGCCTTGTAGAGTTCAAAGTAGATGCTGCAATCGCAGGCCGTGATGGCGGCACAGCCGCCGATTTTCATCGAATTGCGGGCAGGATACTCCGACCTCTAAGGTCGGGGAGGAATGCCCGCTTCACCTCACTTTCTTATTGACTAGATTTTCAGCAAAAAAATATATTATAATTTTCTTGATGAAGTAATATACATTTCAGAAAGGCAGGTGAAAAAATGTTCGACCTAACCAAAACGATAAAACTTCGTATACACGTTACTTCTGAACAAGAAGTATTGTTTCGTCAAATGACCGAACAATATCGTCAGGCGTGTAATTTTGTATCCCAATACATCTTCGATAACCAGTTCAATATGGCTTATCAAAGCCTAAACAAAGAGCTGTATAGCGACCTTCGTAGCTCGTTTGGGTTAAAATCTCAGATGGCTCAGTCCTCCATTAAGACGGCTATTGCCAGATACAAAACGGTCAGGCAACAGCTCCTTCAAAAACCTTACAGATACAAGAATGAAGATGGCAAATGGGAATATATCACCAAAACGCTGGAATGGCTCTGGAAACCCGTGTCTTTCAGCCGTCCACAAGCCGATTTGGTTCGCAACCGTGACTACAGCTTCGTTGATGACGGGCAAACTCTGTCCATCAACACCCTCAACAAACGAACAAAATGCACATTTGAAGGCGAGCACTTTGCTGAATTCCTTGACGGTTCCTATGACCTTGGTACTGCTAAACTGGTAGAACTCAAAGGTTTATGGTATCTCCATATTCCCGTTACCAAAACTGTCGAAGATTTCCAGAAAGAAAACGTCCGTCACGTCGTCGGTATTGACCGTGGACTCCGTTTCCTTACAGTCAGCTATGACGAGCAAGGCAAAACGGAGTTCGTTTCTGGCAGAAAGATTGCTGCCAAACGCCACAAGTTTCAGGAAGTCCGCCGCCAGCTCCAGTCAAAAGGAACTAAGTCTGCAAAACGTAAACTTAAAGCTATTTCTGGGCGAGAGAACCGTTGGATGTCTGATGTAAACCATCAGATTTCTAAGACACTCGTACAGAAATACGGCAAGGATACGCTTTTCGTGCTCGAAGACTTGACTGGCGTTAGTTTTGAAGAAAGCAACCTTTCCAAAACAGCCAAACAGAACTATGATTTACGAAGCTGGAGCTTCTATCAGTTGGAACAATTCCTGACCTACAAGGCACATGAAAATCGTTCCGAAGTCCTGAAGGTATCGGCACGATACACTTCGCAGCGTTGTCCAAAATGCGGTTCAATCCACAAGAAAAATCGTGACCATCATCGGCATCTGTATAGCTGCCAGTGCGGTTACAATTCCAATGATGACCGTATTGGAGCCATGAATATACAGTTTCTCGGAACCATGTGGATTTCTGGCACAGAAACGCCCAGATTCCAGAAGCCGATACCCATAACTGACTAAAATCAATACGAGGGAGACGAAAGTCGTTTGAACCTCGGCGTAACGGGCATGCCCCGTGAGCCTGTGAGATATTTGTTTCTCGCAGATGTCAAAGGGTGCTGTCAGCCACCCCCATGTAGGCGGATTTAGGGAGGCATTTTTCGATGCCGTTATCACCTATGCTTCTCCGACTTACAAGCCGCCACTTTTTTAAGTGGCGGTAGTTGACATGCTTTCCTTTACAAATTATGTCATAGGGGAATGGGAGTTGAGGCATAGGTAAATGTGGAGCCGCTTTTAGCAGGTTAATCATGTACAGGCATAGAACATTCTAAAGAGCGGAAGGCTATGTTGGAAAAGTGAGGTATCGTACATGAACATTGTTGTGGCAGTTGATTCGTTTAAGGGAAGCCTTAGCTCCGCAGAAGCAGGGGAGGCTGTAAAAAAGGGCATCATGAAAGCGTGCCCTCAGGCAGATGTTTATGTTTCGCCTCTTGCTGATGGCGGAGAGGGAACGGTGGATGCCCTGGTGAGCGGCATGGGGGGCATCATTAAGCATCTGGAAGCTACCGGGCCGTTGGGAAACAAAGTATCCACTTATTATGGAATTTTACCACAAAACCAAACCTCCGTTATAGAAATGGCTTCTGTTGCTGGTCTTACCTTAGTTCCGACAGACAAAAGGAAGCCCCTGTACACTACCACTTACGGTGTGGGGGAAATTATAATGGATGCTATCCGCAGCGGCTGTCGTAATTTTATTATCGGTATTGGCGGCAGTGCCACCAATGATGGCGGTATAGGCATGTTGCAGGCTCTAGGGTTTGATATGCTGGATGAAAACGGTGCAGCTGTTCCTTTTGGTGCAATAGGGCTACAGAAATTGGCAAGCATTGATGATGCCCGTGTGTTACCGGAGCTGAGGGAATGTCATTTTCGCATTGCCTGCGATGTAAAGAACCCCCTGTGCGGACAGGATGGATGCAGTGCCGTCTTTGCTCCACAAAAGGGAGCCAATGCGGCTGAGATAGTGCAGATGGATGAGTGGCTGGAGAGATATGCGAAGATAGCACAGGCAAAATATCCTCGTGCCAATCCACAGACTCCCGGCTGTGGAGCCGCTGGAGGATTGGGATTTGCGTTTTGCACATTCATGGATGCTGCCTTGGAATCGGGCATAGACATTGTGCTGGATGAGATAAATCTCGAAGGTCATATAGCTAAGGCTGACCTTGTCATTACAGGGGAAGGCCGCTTGGACAGGCAAACGGTTATGGGCAAAGCCCCAATTGGGGTAGCCAGAATTGCCCAGAGGTACAATAAGCCGGTCATAGCCTTTGCCGGTTGCGTAACCCGGGAGGCCAGGTTGTGTAATGAGCACGGCATAGATGCTTTCTTCCCCATCCTGCGGGAGCCTGTTACAGTCCAAGAAGCTATGGAGACGGTAACTGCCAGACGGAATATGGCAGATACCGTAGAGCAGGTGATGCGGCTGATACTGAGATGTAGGAAAGAAACATAGAATGGTGAACAAGCTTGACTCGATGGCACTGACTGGATTTGTTTTACGGTATAGATAACGCGAAATTAACGGGGCTGCCGCTGGAAGTGATATGCTCCCCCTATGATGACAGTTTTATTTTTTACTGTCTCTCATAGGGGGAGCATATCACTGTTTCGTTAGACCTTATTTTAGTGTCTTAGTGATTAATCATGCGGAACGAGCTTGGATGTATATCTTTTGGACAATCGCTCGGTAACATGCGCATATCTGGAGGTAACCTTGGGATCACGGTGGCGGAGTGTATCCTGAACCAGTCGCAAATCTTTTGTTTCCTTATATAAATTGGTGCCGCAGCTGTGGCGGAATACATGGCAGGAAAAACCAGGATGCTTTAAGTTGCAGGCTTCCAAAGCCTTATTCATAATGGAGCGGATGCCGTTGCGGGAGATGCGCCCCATCAGGTTCCTATTAGATGAAGAAAGAATCAGCGGCGTGAGAACGCCGTCTTTTTTTATTTTCCGGTCAGTAGGAATCGCCTGCAGATATTCTTCCAGAATATCAAAGGTTTCATCACATGGATATATGGGCTCCATTCTGCCCTTAGCACCTTTCCCCCGAACCATTATAGCCCTGGCATCCCAGTTGATATCTTCCACGCAGGCGCGGTGCACCTCTATGTTGCGCAATCCCTCAACGCCCATTAGGTATAAGATAAGCGTGTTCCGATACCGTGTAAAGAGATTTGTGTCTTCATCAAAAACATGTACGATTTCATTCATCTGCTGGGGCGTATAGTAATGTAACAGTGCCTCACTGTTGCTGCCGATAGATGGTGCTTCTAACTCAGCAGCTGGGTTTATCCTTATAAGACCGACTTTCTTTGCGGCAGCATAAAAGGCTTTTACAGCGACAAGCATAACTTGAATGCTGTCCGGCTTGTACTGCCTGTTTAAGAGAAATTCCCGATACATGATAAGTTGGTACTCATTAAGTGCTAACGGATTGCGTTCATGGGATATACACCAACGGATGAAAAAGTCAATCTGGTTGCAGTAATGCCTCATGGTATCATCGGAGGGATTTCCCTTGGCAATAACCCGGCGAATGAATTCAGCATAGTGCAGGATGAAATATTCCGGGGTAATCTGATGAACATCAAGCGTTTGTGATAATGAATTTGTTGATATAGTCAAATTAGTGTCAGACATGGAATCCTCCTCTCTAAGTTATCAGATAATTATGGTAATATCAGTTGATTCGAAAAAGATGGTGGAAATGTTTCTTTTTATATTTTACTGTGGCTTTCGCCAATTAGCAACACTAAATTGTGGAAAAATTTTCAGACTAACGAAACGGACATAAAATACCTTTTTTATGCTTATTTATCAGTCTGAAATAGTAAAATTCAAATCATAGCCCCTAGAATTGCCTGTACGCGTTTTTAGATATCTACGTGATACTTTATATGCAAAATCTTCCGGATGGGGCTTATAAGCAATTCTGTGAGGCCGTTTTTCAGATGGAAAAGAGAAAAATTTTATTCATCTATCCGCCAGTTCCTGCAAGAAAGCCTTTAGATATACATAGTCCGGGCCTTCCGTCTGCAGTTTAGCGGCTATACCGGAGAGGTTCCATGCCAACACCTCTGACCTCAAGATATTTCCCCTTACACAGCAAAAAATCTTGATGAGCCGTGTTATTGGCTTACATAACTGCGTTTTTCAGCAGGTATATCCTCCCATTTAACTTCATTTACAGGAATGTTCCGCGATAGTCCCCAAGCTGCCGCAATACCGGCTGCCTCTCCCATACTCATACAGGTGGGCTGTATACGGAAGGAAGCCTGCGCAGCGAAACTGCCGCTGGCACAGCGTCCTGCCACCAGCAGATTGGACAGCTCATTGGTCACCAGCGCACGATAGGGGATTTCGTAATACTGGCCCTTTTTCAGCTTTTCAAAAAAATCCAACTTCACATCATGAATATCAATGGGGTATGCCGTCCGGCAGACTGCATCGGGGAAATGACGTGCCTGCAGATAATCATCAGCTTCCATATAGTACTTCCCACGAATCCGCCAAGACTCGCGCACGCCTACCATACTGGCTTCACGGCTGATATAGGCTTTTTCGAAGCCGGGAATATTGCCCTTGAAGTACACGGCCAAACGGCGCATCATCTTCCGCCCAAAGGATACCGCCTTGCTGCGTGAAACAGCATCGGTGGCCGAAAACATCAACGGCGGCATTTCCGGGCAGTTCATGGACATGGTATGTGGCTTGCCCTGTACGGAAAAAGCCTGAATATACAGAACATCATCTTCCGTGAGCTCGCCTTTCTTAACGCCTTCCCGAAAGACCTGCTCGGTTTTCTTCCATTTGGCAAATTCCCAAAACGGATCGCGGCCTTTTTTCATATCTTCCTTAAATTTTTTAGACCAGTTTTCTTCTAACCAGGTGTCCTTCAGTTTATCATGAAAGAAATGATAAACTTTCGGTACATCTATGCCTCCCATTTCAAACCGCAGGCTCATGGGTTGATTCCGCCCATTTGTTTCCGAACCTTTTTCCGTGGGCACCCCGGCAAATCGCGACAACAGGGCATCGCCTGTGGCATCAATAAACGTCTTGGCTTGGATTTTCCCCAGTCCCTCTACGGTCTGCACCACACAGGCCGTGATGGTTCCATCTTCTACAGTCGCGCCCACAAGAGCAGCATCATATAAAACCGTTACTCCCGTTTTCTCGCACCATTCATCATAGACTTCTGTCAGCAATTCCGGTGTATAAGCCCCCATCCCCTCACCATAATGTGTGTCCGTTTCGGGGAGATTGGGTACAGGCGAAAAGCCAGTCTTTTTCTCTATGCGTTTATTCAGTTCTTTTATATAAGGCGTATCGCTGTCAAATGCATAAGTAGGCATACACGGAAAAACACACCCTTGGGTTGCCAGGCCGCCAAGAGAAATCCCCCGCTCGACCAGTACAACCTTTACGCCTGCGTGTGCGGCACTGATGGCCGCCGCCGTCCCTGCCGCACCGCCACCAACCACACAGACATCAGCGGTCAGCAGAATGGGCAGGCCTTCGCCATGCACTCCTGCCGAAGCTGCTGCAGCTTTGCCGCTCGGCATAGCTGTTTCCGCGAGCACCCCCACAGTTCCCATTCCCACCAGCTTCATAAAGGCCCGGCGAGAAATCGGAATCGAAAATGATTTTTCCATGTTGTACCTCCCTGTCTGTCACCTGTTTCTCTGCGTATTCTTATCTGCTGAAATAATTCTTCTTTTTTGACTATAATCCTGCCTGGCTTGCTAAAAATAATAAGAGGAGCCTGACCGCGTTATAATAGTCAGGCCCCTGTTGGTTTGCAGTTAAACGGCTGCTGAATGAGGAGTAATGCATCCGTCTGCCCTACTCTATATAACTTACTAGCTTCTACCTTTCAGGAGTTGTTCCATGCTCTTGCCCTTCATCAGCTCAGGATGGTCTGCGGCACCCCCCCGCCATATATCCGTCCGTTTAAGAAAACCTGTAAGAAGCTTACCCTCAAAAGTTGGGGAATTATCTGTCAAAATTTTGAATATCGGCGAATAATAATAAGCCGCCTGTATTTTGCGTCGGAAATCATCTTCGGAAAAGTAATCGACGGACACTTGAAGAGAAGCCGTGCCCCGCATCATTTCCCTTCCCCCGTCTCCCGTTTTGGCAAAGTGCTCGTCCAGCAGCCGATAGCGCATCTTGGGAAGTAATGGCAAATTGTCCACACAGCTCACCGGTTGACAACCGACTGTCATTAAATCATAGTTATGGGGAGAAAGCTCTTTTTGCAATATACGGCAAAAATCAGCGTAAATATCAGCAATACAAGCGATAGACTCCGTAGGCACAATACTTATTTCGATTTGCCCAGCCGGTTCAAGGGTGACAGTGAAATATTCGGTTAAAAAACCTAATAATAAATCTTCCTCCATCAGCACCGTCGCATTCGGATAATGCGCCATAAGCCTGCATAAAATCTCCCTGACACCATTCTTTCCGTCATAGGGAACAGCGGTCTTTGTATCATGGCTCACAATAAAATGCTCAATTTCAATTCCCAGCCTTGGTACAATGTTGCGCTTAATCCTTCGCTGAAAGTATGCCACAAATACATCTGCCCATGATTTCATTTTTTTAGTCGTATGTGTTCCTGAATCATAAACTATTGCTGCTTTCACTAAAAATTCTCCTTAATTTGCCTGCAAAAATCTCAGCACATTTTCCCTAAACTTCTTGTAATATGGTCTTTCCATGACCATAGCATGACCACCACCATCAATAATTACGAGCTGAGACTTATCCCTATTGGATAGCATTGCAAATGCTTCTTTGCATAGGGCAGGGGACGCATATTGGTCTTTAGAACCGGCAATAATCAGCACAGGAACATTGATACTTTCCATAGGTATCAGCCTTACATTATCACTGACCAATAAATCCCGTCTTCCTCCGTTAGGGCTGCTGTCCCGGTCATAATGCCAAGCATTGGCAATGTAGGTATTGACCAGAAGCTCTTCTGCGATATCAAAATCGATGCTTCCATCAGCTTTTCTCTGAAAATCAGAGGCCGCACTTCCCCATGTATTGTGATGGAACGGCTCCTTAACTACCTTTTCGCCCATGCCAACGAAAATAGGAGCATACAGCACAAGACGATGCACCAGTTCCGGGTGACGTGCAGCAAAGCGCCCACTGGTCACAGTCCCCCAGCTCCAACCTAAAACATCCATGGAGGAAAGGTTATTTCGCGCCAAAATGCAGCGCACAGCCGCTTCTATGTCCTCTGCCGCATAATCCGAGTCCGGCATAAAACCATCCTTGACCGCCTCTGAATGGCCAAATCCTGCAATATCCAGCAACCATACTTCATAACCATGCTTGGCAAAATATCTCGCCAAGCTGTAATCTTTATAATTGACATCGAACTCATGGGAGGAAAAAGTCACGCCATGTACGAACAGGATTGGTTTTTTCGACTGCCCATCCTGTTCTATATAGCGTTCCAAATGCAAGGCCACATGATTACGTTCTAAAGGAACTGCCTCTCTGAGGATTTCTGCCGCCTGCGCAACTGATGCATAAACCAAACTGCACAAAAAACCAATTGTCAGCAAAAAAAAAAACGAGCGTTTTCCTGTCATTTTTGGCATATTCATTCCCCCTTTGTCTTGTTGCTATAGGGTGTTCATGTCCACATCATTCAAAAATATCATTTTCCAAATCACGGACTTTTTTGGCCGGTACTCCAGCCACCAATGAATTATCCGGCACATCTTTAGTAACGACAGCACCAGCCGCAATAACCACGTTATTCCCAATAGTAAGCCCCGGCATAATCGTCACATTACCGCCAATCCACACATCATTGCCAATACGAATAGGCTTTGCTATGGCACAGTGCATACATTTATTTCTGTCCGTCATTATCTCACCTTGATATGGATAACGCCCCCGGGCAGTCATCCAAAAAGCTGAAAACAGCCTCCCAATACTCTTTTCCTGCCGCTGTCATCGCATCCCCATGTCCTGCTCCTTCTACGATAAATTTACTCTTGGGCGCAGGGCAGGCATTGTACAGCTTATCCATCATAGAAGGCGGCACCAGTTTGTCCGCCGTCCCATGGATGAACATAATCGGAACCTTGATGCCGGGAACCGCCTTTATGGGGGCAGCGTCTGACACTTTCACCCCGGTTTTGATGCCACTTACAATGTCTACGCATGTCATAATGGGGAATTCCGGCAGGCCAAAGATAACGTCCAGTTGATTTGTAAACATATCGTAGGCGCTGGTATAGCCGCAGTCCTCTATGACGGCTGCCAGTCCCGGCATTTCGTATCTGCCCGCTGTCAGCATTACAGTGGCTGCCCCCATAGATATTCCGTGCAATACAATTTCTGCATTCTCATCGGATTCCTTGACTTTAGCCGCCCATTTGGCAATTTCCTCACTTTCCTTGACCCCCATGGTAATGTACTGGCCATCACTTTCCCCGGCAGCGCATAAGTCCGGCGAGAGCACGTGATAACCATGCTTCAGATAAACCTCGGCATAATCCCGGACATAACGGTGGTCCCTGCCATAGCCATGGGCCAGTATAACCCAGCGGTGTCCCGCTTGAGCGGGCCTGTAGCTTACTGCCACTACATTCCTGCCGTCCGGCATGGTCATACGCCACTCTTCCGTTGGCACCGCCGGCTCTTCCGGCATTTCCCTGCTCTTGTCAAGAATATTGACGCAGGCAGCAGGAGGCGCCAAGGGATCTGCATCGCTGCCGCGCTTCAGGGCATAATCAACAAAATAATCTCCTATGGCGTAGCCTGCCGCCAAAACAGCCGCTATGAATACGATAACAACAGTTCCCCAACGCCTTTTCCGATTGTAGTTCATCATAATCACCATTTTCCTTATTGTGAATTGCCTTGTTATAACGCCTTTGCTCTTATTTCTTCCTCATATTTCTGAAATTCATACTTCATTTGCTGAACGCATGACGGCAAATGGCATCGCCCAACTGCTCTTCCCCAATATAATTGCCGCTGAATTTGCCCAGATTCCGTTCATCTTCCTCAACGGCTTCACCATTCATAATGCATTAGGAAACCATCTTTTATATTGGGACGTTCCCATTATCCCTCGCTCACGTAGCTACGCTCTTCTGCAGGAATATCTTCCCAGCGCAGGGCGTTAGCTTCGATTCCGTGAGAAATCCCCCACGCAGCAGCAATGCCAGCCGCTTCTCCCATACTCATGCAAGTTGGCTGGATGCGGAAGGAGGCCTGGGCAGCGAAGCTGCCACTGGCGCAGCGTCCCACCACAAGCAGATTGGAAATCTCGTTGGTCACCAAGGCACGATAGGGAATCTCATAATACTCGCCCTTTTTCAACTTTTTGCTGAGGTCCAGATTCACATCATGGATATCGATGGGATACGCCGTCCGAGCCACTGCATCGTGGAAATGCCTGGCATCGGTATATTCCTTATCTGTCATGTAATACTTACCACGGATGCGCCATGATTCCCGAACTCCCACCATACTTGCTTCGCGGCTGATATAGGCCTTCTCAAAACCGGGGACGTTCTTGATGAAGAATCCTGCCAGACGGTGCATCATCTTCCGGCCGAAGGTCACAGCCCTGCTGTATGAGGCGGTATCCGTGGCACTGAAGTTCAGTGCCGGCATCTCAGGACAGTTCATGGATAATACGGTGGGTTTGCCGGTAATCGTAAACGCCTGAATATACACAATATCATCCTCGGTCAGTTCACCCCGGGCAACACCGTCCTGGAAGAATTTCTCGTTCTGTTTCCACTTCCAGAACTGAAGGAATGGCCGGCCTTTCTTCCTCAGAGTGTCTTCTGCCAGTTTGTCGAAAGGACCTCTCTCTTTTACCCCCTTTATAATGAACTGATGATAGAGCTTGCCCATATCAATGCCGCCCATTTCAAAACGCAGGCTCATGGGCTGGTTGCGTCCTGTCTTTTCTGAGCCTTTTTCCACAGGAATGCCCGCAAACCGTGAAAGCAATGCGTCTCCCGTGCCATCGACGAAGGTCTTTGCCTGTATCTTTGCCAGGCCCTCAATGGTCTGGACAACACAGGAGACAATCTTTCCTCCATCAGTCACCGCCCCCACCAATGAAGTGTTGTAAAGGATATCTACCCCCGCCTCTTCACACATTTCATCATAAACAAAAGAAAGATATTCAGGCACATATTGTCCTCTGCCACCACCGAAATAGGAGTCAGTATCCACTCCAAGGAGCGGCGGCACCCCCTGTTTTTCCATGCGTTTGTTCAGATCCGTGATGTAGGGCGTATCGCTGTCATAGCAATAAGTAGCCATACATGGGAAAACACAGCCCAAGGTGGCCAGTCCCCCCAGGGAAATGCCTCGCTCCACAAGAACAACCTTCGCTCCTTTTCGCGCAGCGGTAACAGCAGCCGCAGTCCCCGCTACGCCACCACCAACCACGCAGACATCGGCATCAAAGAGTACGGGAAGCTCCGCATTATCGAAATCCATCGTAGATATCGTTGGCGAAGCAGCCTCTGCCTTTGCGGCATCGTCCTTGATACCAAGTAAGGACGATGCCGCCGTAAGTCCCGCCAGTTTCATGAAGTCACGCCTGGATATTGGGATTGCGAATGCTTTTTCCATAGTCTGCCTCCAATTCTATATGCCCTCTTCATTGCATTTTTTCATGATAACCCTAACCGTTTAAGTGTTCCAAATTATCTTAATTTTTTTCTATTCGCCATAAATATTCTTATCTCCTTTATCGCTCCACAGTTTTTATCATCGACGACTCTCTGTATGAGCGCGCCGGCTTCAAGCGCACGGAACTTGCCTCCCGGGTTTTAGAATGATTGGTGGTTAAAGTTTTCATGTGGTATGTAAATTTTACTACAAAAGGCGGGCCGCCGACTATTTCTAGTCAGCGGTCCGCCTTTGTTATTGGGGATGTGTTATTTCACAGCCCCCTACATCAAATTATTTTTTCGATAAATAACCCAGAAATACTTGTATAGCAATTAATTAGCGGCTCTCCACCGGGGATGTATTCATCAGGCCTGTGGTAGTCTACACTATCACGTAAGGCAGGTAACTTCTGGCAATCAACTTCTAGGCAGGTCAACACATCATCTAAGGAGTGAATTTTGCTGTCAGCTTCATGCAGCTCGGCCACAAGGCTTTCTATTTCTTCGCTGTCATTTTCCACGAATACCATGCCTGACTTACTTGCCAGCGACCTATCGACCAGATATCGTGTCACAGTTCCAACTGCTGTGATATCCAGAAGTTCCGCTAGTATGGGCACATCTTCTTCATGTTTGTCTATATAATCCTGTGCGGCCTCGATGATGCCTTTTTCTTTGTCTGCTATGGCTTCCTGCAGCAATAGCATATTACCGGCCAGCTTACCCTGTTTGATGTAAATGGTGAAATACTGACCACCGCAGGAGCGTTCTACGTCTACATCTGTAACTACGGTTTTCATTGGCGATACCTCTTATCTGACCGCTGCCGCTGTCTTGGTGGTCGTATGTTCCTTACAGAATTCGGATGCCAGAACGTTATCTTTGAGCTTTTTGGTATATTCCTGCTTGTCCCCTTCCAACACAGCCATTCTGGGGCTTAACTTGAAGAGGGTTATGGTGGCCCGGTCAATGTCGGTCTTATCTACATATCCGTTTTTCTCGCAGCTCTTATGGGCAACTTCTTCTAAAAAAGCCTCGTCTGCTTTTTCCCATCCAGCCTGATCCGCAGAGCGGAGGCTGGAAAGACTGTATTTCTGGGCATTATTGAAGATAAACTTGTTGTAATCGTCTTCTACCGTACCGGAATTCGAGAAATTTACTGGAGAACCGGCAAAATATGCTTCGTTGAAACTTTTTTGGTAAGCATCGTGCTTGTCTGCACCTATGGCCTCTCGGTCTGCAGCAATGGTCTTTTCGATTTTTTCATTTGAAACCGGGGTCATAAGCTCCATATCCTTGAAAGGCTTGACGTTAAGTTCCTGAAAACCTACGCTGTCTACATAAAAGTAACGCTCATTGACCTGTACTACATCACTCATAGACAGGGAAGACATCACCTGCCCGGAAGGTCTGTTATCTGCGTTGTGCTCGGTGTAGATGTGTTCGAAAATGGACGATATATTCTCTCCCTTGGCTTCATAGGCTTCCTGCCATTTCTGTTCGTAGGCCTTGAAATCATAGAAGGGAATTCCGTCTCACTTGGCTTATCAAAATGATAAAACTGGGGTTGTCCTGAAGCTTTAGCCCTATTCTGATAACCGCCATCATGAATAAACTGCCAAAATCGCTCACCGAAAGCCGGTGTCAGCGCCTCAACGATGAGAACAACATCCAAATCTCTT
Organism: Selenomonas sp. AE3005; assembly: GCF_000686945.1. Lineage (GTDB taxonomy): Bacteria > Bacillota > Negativicutes > Selenomonadales > Selenomonadaceae > Selenomonas_A. The sequence goes on along the minus strand of NZ_JMME01000019.1, from coordinate 14,065 downwards.
ATGTTCTACCGGTATAGCCAACAATGTCATCTGACCAGATATGACCATATTAGAAAGCATATACCTATTCCTGTATACTAGCGGCAGCTTTTTGGTATCCGTAAAAGGATGGATGTCCACGTCCTGATGTAAGACTGCTTCAATGTATTTTTTTACATTGTAAATCATTTTTATTTACAAGTTTTATTTATATTTTTCAATATGAACTATTTTTTCCATTATACAGGTCATCCAATGTATATTTGACCACATCAGAACGGGAAATATCTTCATCATAGCCTGATTTAGAAAAGAACCCATACCGATAGCAGTACAAACCAGTCATATTTACCTGCTGGATTTCTGTTTCCACCATGGCATTGGAAACAGGCGCTTCACGAAACTTCGCTTCATAGAAGACATACCCACGGTCATCCTTCGTCACAACATCGAATTCACAATTTTTATGTTCCTTGGGCAAATCATAGTAGTATTTACCTATGGCCTCGAAAGGTTCCTCCATTTCCCCCTGCTTATTCTTCATAATAAGGAATTGTTTGCAAATATCCTCAAACCTCTTTGGTACATAAAATTGTTCAAAATCATTCTCAATGTAACGCTGATAGAATACTTCCGGATTCATAATGCGCCTTTGGGATGCGTAACGGAAAACATACCGATAATAAAACATAGACATATTATCGCTGATATAATAACCGGTTTTCCGCTTATTGTTGGCATCATTGATAGGCGCTTCCTTCTCTACCATATCCATCAGCATCAGCTTTTTCAACACATCGGCCAATAAAGAGCTGCTGGACAAATGCGATTGCGATAGAACATCACTGAATCTTGAAAACCCTCTGGTTAATGCTTCAAACACTTCATTTGCACTGTTTATCTTGGAAAGCTCCGTATTTAGATACAAAGAAACTTCATCTTCCAGACGGGCACCAGGCAGCGCAATCAAATCCATGATGTTTTCCTTTACTGACAAGCTCTCATCAATAAGGCTATTGTAGTATGGGATTCCGCCATATACACTGTAAATTCTTACCTTGTCATCATGGGAAAAAGATGGATAAAACCGTGCTGACTCCAAATAGTTCATGGGCTTTAGATTAAGTACGACAGAAATTCTCCCATATAAAGGATTGTGCCGTAAGAGAAGTTTTTTCATCGTATCCACAAAGGAGCCGCATAATATCAGCTTCATTTGCGATTGATTCTTATATTTATCAACCAGTGCCTGCAATATACTATCTAACCCTGCAACTATCTTTTGCAGATACGGATACTCATCCAACACCAATATAGTCTTTCTCGTACAAGCTTGCTTGAACAGGAAATCCAGTACCTGTTCCACATTGGTAAATCCCAGAGGTGGTAAATTCATCTTTTCCGAAACAATTTCAGCCAGCGAATCTACATTGTTCGGTTCAGTAGTCTGCTTACACTCATAATAAATAGCATCTTCATCATGTTGCTGAATAAAATACTTTATCAATTCACTTTTACCTACTCGGCGCCTACCATAAATCAAAGCAACTTCCTGCCCCTGGCTGCTATGCATTTTATTCAATCTCTTTAATTCTCGTTCCCGACCGATAAAATTATGCTCCTGCATCTCCATCACCTTTTACTCAATAGCTATTTACTAAGTTTCTATTGACTATATTATATAACATCATATAAAAAAAGAAAAGCAAAACACCCGCTTTACATCAACAGCCTTTATCATGCTTGGGGACAGTTTCTCGATGGTCTTATATATGTTTTCGAGGTCGTACCCCTTGGCTATCATGGCATCAGCTATCCCTTTGTCTGTGCTCATGGCATTGTCAGGAGGATAGGCGTTGTCGTTTCGGGTCAGGGCATCGGCTGCCCGGAAGAAGTCTGTCCGCTCTATGTCGGATTTTCCTTCCAGCTTGGTGAAGTCCAGGTGGCCATCCTTATCCACCAGCTTCAGAATACGACTCCGGCGTACATCCCCCTCGATTTCCTTGGTGCTAATTTTTCTTGTCAATCTGCTTGTCAATGCCTTTGATAGCCGACAATATACGTTTCTTGCTGCCATAAATGTCGATGCGGAAATCGGTGGCGTTTACGGCCTGAATATAGGGAGAGTTATTCATCCAGTCAAAGGCAGTAGAGAGTTTGAAGCCTTTGTATTCTCCTGTAAATTTCTGTTTGGCCATGGAGTCAAGGGCTTTTTCTAAAGTCCACTCCGCCTGCTCCTCGATTGGATTTTCCTTATGAAATTTTCTGCCTTTATATTCCTGCTTGGTTACATTCATTTACTGACATCTCCTAAAGTTCAGTCCTTCCAAAACGGTCTATACCCCGCTTAGTACTATGACCTCGGCTGACTTCTCACGATAAATCTTGTTTCAACCATGGAGTTCACTTTTGGTGGCTCCTCTGTCCAAGCAGTAGCCTATGGCCTTGAGCAAGTGGCCTCGTGATCATCCTTGTCTGTACTGTTGTAAGCGTTCCGGTATACCTGCATGACCTAATTGTTCATGTTGGAATAAAGTCGCCAATTTATAGATTTTGTTGCATTATGAATAATAAACTTGATATAACTTATAGTTTATGGTATTGTTATTATAACGGAGGTGCATTATGGAAGAAATTAAGCAACGCAACATATATCTTAGGCAACTACTGTCTTTTAAGGACCAGGAGCCAGTCAAAATCATTACTGGTATCAGACGTTGCGGAAAATCAACAGTTATGAAGTTAATGATGCAATATCTAATTGAGCATGATACTCAATCTGAGCAAATAATCTACATGAATTTTGAATCTAATCAGTTTGATGATTTTGACCGTAAGCAAGTCTATCAGTATGTTCAAGAAAGAATCATTACAGGAAAGAAAATGTATATCTTTCTTGATGAACCACAGACTATAGAAAACTGGAATAAGACTGTAAATTCATTTCAGGTTGATTTTAATTGCGATATATATATAACAGGTTCAAATGCTTACTTATTATCGTCTGAATATGCTACTTATTTGTCTGGTAGATATGTTGAAATAAAGATGCTGCCTTTATCTTTTAATGAGTTCATAACCTTTCAAGGATATACATTAAAAGATTATGTTTCACCAATTGGCGAACAGAGAAAACGCGCCTATGACTCCATGGGAGAAATGACAGAAATTGCAGATTTATTCGAGGCATATGTTCGTTATGGTGGCTTCCCGGTTTTAAGTGATATAGGACTTGAACAGGATAAAGTTTTAGCTATATTAGATGGCATATATAACACAGTTGTAAAAAGAGATATCATTGACCGTGCTAATTTAAAACCTAACTCCCACACCATAGATTCTGTCTTGCTCGAAAAGGTATGTCAATTCCTTGCTGATAATATCGGCAGCAGTATTTCCTTCAACAATATTAGCAATACATTGGTATCTAATAAAATGTTGCAGGAAAGGAAAAGACATGGAAAACCAGCTGTCAGAACCATTTCCAATTATGTAGATGATATGACAGAAGCTTATCTTTTTTATCCCATAAAGAGATTTGATATAAAAGGTAAGGAGTATTTACAAACTCTTGGTAAATATTACATGGTAGATACAGGGCTTAGAAATTATCTGCTAGGTTACCGAGGAATAGATACCGGGCACCAGATTGAAAACATCGTCTATTTTGAATTACTTCGCCGAGGATATGATGTAGCCGTTGGCAAAATTGGCAATAAAGAAGTAGACTTTATTGCCATAAAAGGTGAAGAAAAGATATATTATCAAGTTACACAAGAAATGCGCTCTGAAGAAACAATTACACGGGAATTAGCTCCTTTAAAAGAGATAAAAGATAACTTTCCTAAGATTGTATTAACCTTAGATAGTAATATCAAACTGACAGAGGATGGTATAAGAATTATAAATTTGTTGGATTTCTTGTTAAGCTAAGAAAGCGCCCCGATATACTCGTTAATGTATGTCGGGGCGTTTCTTTATCTGCTTACTCCTTATCTCTGGCCACATCAATGGAACAGCCAGATTGGTGTAGCATTGCAGCAACGGTGGAAAGGCTCATCCATATAGGCTTTGCATTTTACCTAGTCATATTGAGCTTTATCACCCATAGATTCTAAAAGCAAGATTTTTGCATTACTGCGCATGCAAAGAAAAAGATTCTGACGTTATTTTTTTCCAACTCATTCCCATAACCACCACAATAAAGCTTACAACTAAGCCCACAAAGATAGGTAACACAGCCGTATGAACCAATCCTGCAAATATCGCCGCACCAAGCGATAACATCATGGAGGCAAGCGCCCAACGTGGCGAAATTGCCTTTGGCTTGAAGATTGCCAGTGTTAGCGGTATAAATATGCCGCAGCCTCTTAGCGCCATAGAAAGATAATTCCAAAACAGAATTTGGGAATCTTTATGGGTTATGGCAATCAGCATAGCGATTATTATCGCAACTACAACAGATAAGCGCATCAAGGTTAATTTTCCCTGCTCGGACTGTATTTTCAAAAGCGGCTCCAGCATGTCCCTTGCCACCATAGTTCCTACTCCCAATGATAGACCTGCAATAGAACCGATTATCCCTAGAACAATCCCTCCCAGTGCTGCGCCCCCCATAACCGGTGACGCATATTGCAGCAGATAAGCAGGCAATGCCAGCATAGCCGGGATTTCCGGATGTAACGTTTGCATATAAATCCCCATAACTGCACACGGCAAGCCAACAGGAATAGCCACCATCGCCGCCAATATAAGGCCTATTGCTGCAGTTCGCGGCGTTGCCGCGGAAAATATCGCCTGTATATAGGTCTGCGTACAAATCATCCCCACAATTATAGAGGCAAGATTATTCAAAATGGAACCATTACTGATGCCCCAAAGGTTTAGGAACCCTACCGGTTTATTGGCGAGCATTTCAGGAGCACTAATAAGGCCCTGCCATGCTGCGATTCCCAATGCAAATAGCGTCACGAACAGGATGAGCATCTTCAAAATGCCACCGACAGAGGCAGTTTTCATCCCGCCGAAAAAAGCATATAAAATCACTAACAACAGTAATATACCTGCTGATACCGCATAAGAAAGGCCCGTTAATGCTGCCAGCAAGCCAATTCCCGGCAACGTACTGGCAACAGCACTGAACAAAATCCCCAAAGATGTAGCAAAACTGGTAAAACGCCCAGCTCCTTTACCATAGTTTTCGACCAGATACTGCGATATCGTTTCAAGGCCCGTGTATCTTAGCGGCCGCGCGTAAATAAGCCCCATAACCAGTAGTGACAAGCCTACGCCAATAGTAAACCATACTGCGGACAAACCGATTGAACCTGCCAACTGAGCTGTGCCTACCGTTGCCCCGCCGCCAACACAAGTTCCGGCAATACTGCCAGCAATCATTGGTATACCTGCCGAACGACCGCCCAGGCTAAACCCTTCGGCTGATTTTACTGACCGTGCAGCATAAAGCCCACCTGCTAAAACAAAACCAATCGTCATGGCCATTATTACCAAATGAGCTAATGAAAAATTCACACCAATACGCTTCCTTCCCTCGTCTCATCTTAGTTATCATAAAATATAAGACCTTCACCTTGCAGGCGATTTTTCAAAGCAGTCATGAAATTATAGCCCGGATCTATTTTTTCTGAGCGATAGTTCGGTACATTTTCAATGTATAATCCACTACTTCGGGCAGCATCCTGCTGATAGTGACCAAAGACATAGGAAATTGTAGCGTATTTTTTATGTAAATATTTGATTAGCTCGACATTTGCTTCCAGTTGCGCGTCCGTTAAATCTTCCACGCCATTAACTCCACCTACATTTTCTATGCCAATTGCACACCAGTTATAGCCTATAATATGTCTGTTAAGCGCTGTTTCAGGTGTGAGTCGGTATATTTTCCCATCCCGTGACACAAGAAAGTGGGATGCAACATTTAGCGTCCCATCAGCACGTGCCTCATGGTAAAAATGGTTATACGCTGACTCCCAAGTACCAGAGGCTGTCCAATGCACAACAACAGCTTTAGGGATGATATCTATTTGCTCCAGGTTGTAGTGTGTTGCGGCATACTCACGAATAAGCTGCTCTCTAAAATCAGACCATAGAATAGGTTTATCAATTATCTGTAATTCACCAGCAAAAGTTTCTGTCATAAGGAAAAGTGAAACCACTAGAAGAAACAATGTCTTTCTTATCATAAATTTTTCTGGCTTGAAATTTTCCTTTTTCATCTGTTTACTCCCTGTTCAATCAATATACAAATATTATAATTAAAAAAGCGTACAACTATATAAATTCGATAAATGTAAGACTTATCCTCTTGTTAACGCGAAAAATCTCATGATGGCAAAGTAAAACCGCTGAACTAATCGGACATACAGCCCGTTAATTCAGCGGCTTGTTTACTTATTTAGCTTGTGCTGCCATTTGAAGCTGACCGTATTCACCAGAAACAATCTTTATCTTCCTGTGTCTCGACCCATTTGTGAGCTACGTCTTTTTTCACCCACCATTCATCAAAATAAATTTCGACGTCTCTTTCGTTGCTCTCATCGGAACATCTATGGGAACCCAGCACAAAACTTCCTTCCAGGACATCACCAGGGTGCAGCCGGTGCGGTTTGGCGTAATATTTCCGTACCCAGCCACAACTGTAGCCATGAAAACTGGATACAACCACGCTTTTATTCACAGCATTGTAATAAACCACCGTCGCTTTTTCCGCAAAGGCACTGCTCGATAGCATCAACGTCAGCAAAAACAACAAAGGGAATACTTTCTTCAACGACATGTTCCTCACTCCTTATCAATGATTCATCCTTATACCACCCGGCTTATCTTTGCCGTAATGCATTCTGTTCTTTATATCCCCAAAGAAGGAAAAGTGTGTAGTGCTGTAGAAAAAAATGTAATGCTTGACTTTGTCAAGCGTATGTATAGGCAAATGTTAGTATTTTCTTATCATAGGTTTGGAGGGGAAATAATGTTTATAAATGAAAACTTAACTTATCCTGAGAGAGACACTATACCCAAAGAATCTAGTCTGACATATGACAATGGCTTTTATGTAAATGTAGTTGCAATATATACAGATATTGTTGGTTCATCCAAGTTGCTTGATGGCCATAAAAGACCAACGTTGGCTAGACTATATAGGGAGTTTATCTCAAAAGCTATAGAAAAATCATATGGAAACAGTCAATACATAACTATTCAAGGAGATTGCGTTGGCGCAGTTTTTAACGTGACACAAGAAAAGGATATGAACTTTTTGTTTAACATAGCTTTATCGATAGATTCTATGCAAAGAGAATTAGCAGACAAATATAGAAAACAAAGTATAAACTTTGGCGCGGGAATTGGAATGGCTTATGGCAGAGCACTTATGATTAAGGCTGGATTGAAAGGATCCGGAATAAATGACATATTATGGATTGGTGATGTCGTAAATCATGCGTGCCATTTTTGTAACGCTGCTGGAAGAAATGGGTATGTAAACTTAATTATATCAGACAGAGTATATAATAAATTGAATTCAAAGAATAAAGAACACTTAAGTCGTATATCTGTGGATGGTCTTGTTTGCTATGAACGGGACGGATTGTCAAATCCTGACAACTGTGTTATAGTAAAGCCAATAGCATAAACGGCTGTGTAGGAGCCGTGCTGTTTCAGCAGCAAAAAATCGACGTGGAAAGCCAGCAATGGTTTTCCGCCCTTTTTAGGGGACGTCGATTTTTTTATTTGTCAGAAATAATATGGAGGCGAGTTTTATATGAATATGCTGCGAAAATGTTTATTTACTATCTGCCTAAGTGCTATCTCCTGGGGCAGCAGCTGTGAAGCGGCGGTGCTTACGCCTGACGTGGAGGCTGTTGCCGAAGTATACGGTGACGGAGCAGCACTATCCGCAGTAATTTTGGACTACGGCCAACCAATAGAGTCATCTTCCGTTGAAGCCGCAGATTTCCACGTTCCCGGCAGAAACATCATACAGGCGTACGTTGCCGACCATGCCGCCATGGGAAAACAAAAACTGACCGCAGGAAAATACGTGGTGCTCGAACTGGAACAACTGCCTATGACCGAACAGGGAATGGAGCCTGTCCACGATGAAAAAGACCGCGCTGCCAGGAAAAAAGCTGGTAAAAACGGCCCGGAACTGGGCAGCCATGGCAATCCAAAGCCGTTGAAAAAAATAACGGCAGAAGTACAGCAACAAGGCATGCTAAAAGGCACCGACGGAACCCTTTATCCTCCCACCAGTACACTAAAATCATCATTCACCAGAGAATTATTAGTGGAAAATTTCAAGCAGGGGATATTTACAGACCCAAAGCAAAATAATGCCCAGCTAATGTATAACCTCTACATCCCCGAAAATTATGACCCGCAAAAGGCGTATCCTCTGGTACTGTTCATGCACGATGCCGGTACGGTTTCCCCGGAAAATATGGCAACGCTTTATCAAGGCAAAGGTGCCGTAGCCTGGACAACTCCTGAATGGCAGGCCAAACATCCCTGTTTCGTCCTCGCGCCGCAATACGATACGGTCATTGTAAATGATGACTATCAATACGGGCCGGAGCTTGACCGTACCATACATTTGGTCAAAGACCTGCTGGATAAATACAACATCGACAAAAAACGTATCTATAATACCGGTCAATCCATGGGTGGCATGACTTCCATCGCCATGGATGTCAAATATCCCGATTTCTTTGCCGCCTCTTACCTGGTAGCCTGCAAGTGGGACGAAAAAGTTACCGCCCCCCTAGGTGCGCAAAATATTTGGGCCGTAGCCGCCGGAGGCGATCCCGGGGCCTCCCCCAGCATGACCAAAATTCTTAATGGACTGGAACAAAATGGTGCTAAAGTTTTGCGGCAAACACTTGACTTAACTGCCCCGCAAACAGAAATAAATAAGCAGGCTGCCAACATGATTGTACCTGACTGCCACATCTACTATACACTTTATAACGGCGGTAGCCATCGTTCCACATGGCAACATGCTTATGACCTGCAGCCAGCCATGGAATGGATTTTTGCCCAACACAAATAAACACGCATACCAGGGAGGCTGTGAGACAGCTTCCCTTTTTATGTTCACGCCATGTCAGTCCGCGATTTATATTTAATTATGAACCACGCTTTCTGCAGACACAATAAAAGAGAGCACATCTGATGATATGCTCTCTGGCTATTCTGTAATCAAGCGATAATGTTGTTTTTGAGCTTACCTGGCTGTGTCCACTTTGGTTTTAAGAAATCGAAGAACTCCTTAATTTCCTTAACTCCTTTTTTGATCTTATTTTCTATAGCATTTCCGATTTTACCTGAATTATCTAATTTTGGCGTCAAGATTATTCTTCCACCAGATACCTTGTCCAGTGCCATATTGTCCATCTTGTTCATGAACTTCTTAGTCATTTTATATTCCTCCTCACACTTTTGTATGTTGTTATTTTGCTTTCTGTTCTTTATATCCCCGAAGTAGGGAAAGTGTGTAGTTAGATTGATTTTTTCACACTGAATGTGTGGCGAAAGGTAACCATACCACCTGCATACTGCAAGCGCTCATGATTTATATTTAATTATAAACCACGCTTTCTGCAGACACAATAAAAGAGAGCACATCTGATGATATGCCCTTTGGCTGTGTCTATACCTGTGTCGCTATTAGTCTGGTTTTATCTTTGCAATTTCTCTCCAACGTGCATTTTGTGTTTCGTCTACATTTGCTGCCATAGAATTTGCATTACTGTCATGGCAACCGGAATGACGCGTCCAAGGCGGCATTGGCACATATCCCCTAGCCCCAGCTACCATATCCATTTCCATATTGTCCAGCTTATTCATGAACTTCTTTTCCATTTTATTTTCCTCCTTACAATCTGATGATATGCCCTCTGCCACGACTTATGTTGTTGTATAATCAAGAGGCCTTTTCACGGTATTCTGATAAGTCTGTTTGGGCTAACCGTGGGCTTTTTAGGTGGCTTATCCTTTTTAAGAAATCTAAGGAATTTAGGGAATTCCACTTTCCCACCAGCTACCATGTCCAGTTCCATATCGTCCAGTTTGTTCATCATCAGCTTATCCATTTTATGTACCTCCTCACATCTTTGAGTATTGTTTTTGCTTTCTGTTCTTTATATCCCCGAAAGCAAAAAGTGTGTAGTGCGGGAGAAAAAAATGTAATACTTGACTTTCAACCGCCCGCCACTACTTTTTCGTGGGCCTTGGCTGTTGCCTGCACTATTTCTTCATAGCCGGTCAAGGCGGCAAAGGGGGCGAATTGGGCGGCACGTTTGTACATGGCCATACGTATGTGCCTCTGTGGTTCGGGGCGTGGCAGGTTGATTATGTGCTGGTAGTCCTTAATATCTCTGCGTGTTATCATGCCTTGTGTCCTCCTATCTCGCTGTTCCTGATAATTGTCCTGGCCTCTTCTTTGAGGTTGGCGGCCTTGCTTTCTGCAGACACAATAAAAGAGAGCACATCTGATGATATGCCCTCTGACTATGAATTTACAGAGCCCTGTCTCTACACTCACGAGCCAAGCGGAAAAATCTTCCAAACGCGCTGCCAACTGCTTTAACTCCATTTACTACTGCTTTACCGCCATTTACTATTGCATTGTTCATTTTACGACCCAATCGATGAGCTGGAGAATTATTATCATCTGGACCTCCGTTCTTAACGTATCCACCAGCTACCATGTCCAGTTCCATATCGTCCAGTTTGTTCATCATCAGCTTATCCATTTTATTTTCCTCCTCACAATCTTGAGTGTTGTTTTTGCTTTCTGTTCTTTATATCCCCGAAAGCAAAAAATGTGTAGTACGGGAGAAAAAAATGTAATACTTGACTTTATTAAGAGGATTTAGTTAATTTATATAGAATTATTAAATTATATATTTATTAAGGAGGCATCGTTCAATGTTTGTTTTCTTAGCTACACCATATACCCAGTTATGTGATGAAAATTACATGGTTAAAGAAAAATATCGAAAGTTTTTTTCTTTATTAACTCGTAAAATTAAGAACGAGGGCGTTGATTATTTCTTGGCCGTTGAACGTGAGAATTTTGGAAAAGAATATACTTCTGATATCGAAAGTACAAGAATTGATTACGATACTATAAAAAAATGCGACCTAGTATGTTGTATTCCAGGTTCCACTATTTCAGGCGGAGTACATGTTGAATTGGGATGGGCATCAGCAAATAAGAAAACCATCGAGATGTTCCTGCAAAAGGACTCTTTTTATTCACCTATGGTTACGGGGTTATCTGCGGTTACTAGGGTAAATTACAATTATTATCAGGCTGAATTTTCCGAAGAGATGATAGAGCTTATTATCTCTAGAATAAGGTTTCATTTGGCTAATCAATAATGACAAAAGGGAGGCAATGCCTCCCTCTCTTTTTATGTTAACGCCATGTCAGTCCATGATTTATATTTAATTATGAACTACGCTTTCCGCAGACACAATAAAAGAGCGCACATCTGATGATATGCCCTCTGTCTATGTCTTCTCCTGTGTCGCTATTATTTACCTTTTGCTGCCATAGAATTTGCGTTCTCGGTGGCCCCCATTATATTAGCTGCCATAGAATTTGCATTACTGTCATGGAAGCTAGGACGGGGACGTTTCTTGCTCCCACCGGGATTGCATCGTCCTCCAGATACCTTGTCCATTTCCATACCGTCCATCTTATTCATGAATTTCTTGTCCATTTTGTTTTCCTCCTCACATCTTAGCATGTTGTTATCTTACTTTCTGTTCTTTATATCCCCGAAAGCAAAAAGTGTGTAGTGCTGGAGAAAAAAAATGTAATACTTGACTTTATCAAGCGTATGTATAGGCAAAGGTAATCAAAGTCAACTAAACACAAAAGAAAGGGGCTGTCAAAAATGATGGACAAGAAAGAACTTAACATGATGGAGATGGACATGGTGGCTGGTGGTAGTTGGATTGGTGATGTTGTGGATTTTGTTGAAGATACCGCCAAGGATGTCTGGAACGGCGTTGAAGATGTTACAAACGAAGTAGTGGAAGTGACCTGGAAGGGCATGGAGATGGTTTATGATGCGATATATCCTATCCAAGAGTAATATCAATGGAAAGGAGGTTTTCAAAATGATGGACAAGAAGGAACTAGAGATTATGGAAATGGAAATGATTGCCGGCGGAATCGAGACTCCTCCTCTTGGTGATCCCTCTTTTGACCCTGTAGATGATCCTCATTTATGCCCGTGGAATGACCCTGTGGATCATAGAATAAGTCCAAAATAGTTAAAGTCAACTAAGCAGAAAAGAAAGGGGATGTCAAAAATGATGGACAAGAAAGAACTTAACGTAATGCAATTGGACACGGTGGCTGGCGGTAATTGGCTTAGTGAAATTGGCGACTTTTTTGAAGATGCGGGAGATGTAATTGTCAATGAGGTTGAAGATGCGGCACAATCCTGGGCTGACCTGTTTAATTCTCTCTAATTAAAACAATAAGGCGGCTGACATATCAAATGTCAGCCGCTCTTGTGTTTTGGTTAAAAAGTAAAGAATCATGTTCTGCATCCACAGCGCCCGAAAAAGGCAGGTTCCGGGGAACCTGCCTCACGGCTTATTTCGAGGCTGTCCCAAATTCTGTGTAAACTCCCTGTAGCAATGTAAAACAGGTATAGTATTTTTTTTCTTTCTATATCGAAGTATAGAAATCCTTTGTCTGCACACCAAGAGATTCTTGGTAGTGCAGGCATTTTTTATTCCGGAATTCTCCCGTCGAAATAAATGGCAAGCTGGGCATGGATAAGGCTCCAGTCTTGGCGGCGTCCTGTCCATTTCCTTGTAATATCCATCATGGCCAGATAAAGCATCTTCAGCAAGCTGTCATCTGTCGGGAATACAGATTTGGCTTTTGTCACTTTCCGTAGTTGGCGGTTAAAGCCTTCAATAGTATTAGTGGTGTAAATCAACTTTCTTAGCTCTTTGGGAAATTTAAAGTAGGTGCTCAAATTAGCCCAGTTATCCTGCCAGGATTGGGAAATCTTGGGATATTTCTTATCCCAACGCTCCGAAAATCGCTCCAATGCAGCCAGGGCAGATGGCTCATCTACCGCTGCGTAAACCTCTTTCAAATCAGCCATAAGTGCCTTGAGGTCTTTGTAGCTGACATATTTGCTGGAATTTCGCAATTGGTGGATAATGCAGTTTTGTATATCTGTCTGTGGGAAAACCGCCTCTATGGCTGCTGAGAAGCCCGTCAGGTTGTCCGTGCAGGCAATGAGGATGTCTTCTACACCACGGTTCCTGAGACTGTTCAGGATGTTGGCCCAGAATTTGGCACTTTCGTTCTCGCCTACCCACATCCCCAGTACATCTTTGTGTCCGTCCATGTCAATGCCAATGGCGATATATACGGCTTTCTTGACAATTTGCCCCTCACTGCGAACATGGTAATGAATGGCATCCATAAACACTACGGCATAAAGGCTTTCCAGTGGACGTTGCTGCCACTCTCTGGCAATCGGCAGTATTTTGTCTGTGATGCGGCTAATGGTGGTGTCTGACACCTCGATACCATATATGTCTCGAACGTGGGATTCAATATCACTGGTAGTCATGCCTTTGGCATACATGGAGAAGATCTTCTCCTCAATATCCTGACTTATGCTGGTCTGGTTCTTTTTGATGAGTTGCGGGTCGAACTCTCCCTTGCGGTCTCTAGGGACAGAGACTTCAACTTCACCAAAGCTGGTGCGAAGGTTCTTTTTGCTATGCCCATTGCGGCTATTGTCGGTATCTTTGTTCTTATAGTCGTACTTACCATAGCCCAGAGATTCATCCATCTCGGTTTCAAGGCCGTTTTCCATAAATTCGGCAATGGTTTCCCTGAACAAGTTCTGGATGTCCTCCATACTGCCAATGTTGCTTGCCTGCAACAACTCCCGAATCTTTGCTCTGCGAGCTTGTTCTTCTGGACTGCGTGTTTTTCTGCTCATGATAAAACCTCCCCAAATGATGCTCCTATTTTACATCACTGGGGAGGTTTACACAAAATCCGGGATAGACTCCT
>NZ_JMME01000018.1 GCF_000686945.1 Selenomonas sp. AE3005 | reverse complement strand
AATAAGAAACTAAAAGTTTCTCAAACATCTGGCTTTAATCATGTTGCATGATTATTTGCATTGTTTAGTTTTCAAAGAACAATCTGTTTATCGCCTGTCGTTTCAAGCGACTCACTTATCTTATCGCATTCAGCTTAGCTTGTCAACATCTTTTTTAGAAAATTTTCAAAGCTTTGCGGCACCTCACAACTGCTTGCCATTCAAGGCTGTGTCAGCTGTTTGTCTGCCGTGTCTTGCAGCGACTTGTATTATGTTACACGGTTTGTCTCTCCCTGTCAACACCCTTTTTACAAAAAAGATAAAAAAGATTGTCAAGCCTATTAACCTTGCGGTATAATTGGTCAGTAAGATAAAGGAGCTGATACCATGATTTCTACTCGTGGGCGTTATGCCCTGCGCGTTATGTTGGACTTAGCTGAAAACGAAAACGGTAAATACATTCCTCTCAAAGATATAGCTGCCCGTCAGGAAATCTCCAAAAAATACTTAGAGATTATCGTCAAGGACCTGGTTGTTAACGGGCTGCTTATCGGGGCCAGTGGCAAGGGCGGTGGCTATAAACTCTGCCGTGCCCCGGAAGAATACTCCATTGGGGAAATCATTGAACTAATGGAAGGTTCCCTGGCCCCTGTAGCCTGTTTATCAGACGCCAGCTATGACTGCCAGCGCCAAAAAATTTGTAAGACTCTCCCCCTTTGGATGGAATACCACCAACTGGTTCACGATTTCTTTTACAAAAAAAAATTAACTGATTTACTTTGACACAAATGGCGCTGCCCGGGTGTTTAGTCACCGGGCAGCGCCATTTTTTATTTATTGTGTATTTAGGAGAGTGAGCTTAGTCATTAAACAGTTCCGTGGAGAGGTATCTGTCCCCCGTATCCGGGAGCAGAGCCACGATGTTCTTGCCTTTAAATTCCGGACGCTGGGCCAGTTTCACCGCTGCAGCCAAAGCTGCCCCGGCGGAGATACCAACCAGCACGCCTTCACTATGCGCAAACTGACGGCCATACTTAAAGGCGTCCTCATTGCTGATAGGCAGAACCTCATCATAAACTTTGGTATCGAGCGTTTCCGGTACAAAGCCGGCACCGATGCCCTGAATTTTGTGCGGGCCAGCCGTTCCTTTGCTCAGAACCGGCGAGCTTTCCGGTTCAACAGCTGTCACGTGAATATCGGCCTTCTGCTTTTTCAGATAACGGCCTACACCGGTAAGCGTGCCGCCGGTACCAACACCTGCCACAAAGGCATCAACCTTGCCGTCCGTATCCTGCCAGATTTCCGGGCCGGTAGTCGCCTCATGAACAGCCGGATTAGCCTGATTGGTAAACTGCGACGGGATAAAGGCGTTCGGCGTTTCCTGAGCCAGTTCTTCAGCCTTGGCAATAGCCCCCTTCATGCCCTTGGCACCATCAGTCAGTACAATCTGCGCACCGTAAGCCTTCAAAAGATTGCGGCGTTCCACGCTCATGGTCTCCGGCATGGTCAAAATTGCCTTGTAACCACGGGCTGCTGCAAAGCTGGCCAGGCCAATACCCGTATTGCCACTGGTCGGCTCGATAATCACGGTATCCTTGTTGATTTTGCCTTCCTTTTCAGCCTGTTCAATCATCGCCTTGGCAATACGGTCTTTAACACTGCCGGCCGGGTTCAAATATTCGAGTTTGACAAAAATATTAGCCTGCAGGTCATTAGCCTTGATAAAGTTATTAACTTTTAGCAACGGCGTATTGCCGATAAGTTCCGTAACGCTATTATAAATCTTTGCCATAACAATCTCCTCCTCTGCTGTTATTTAGCAGCAGCAAAACCTTTTTCCAGGTCTGCGATAATATCATCAATATGCTCTGTACCAATGGACAGGCGGATAGTGCTCTGGGAAATGCCCTGGTCATCCAGTTCCTCGTCCGTCAGCTGGGAATGCGTCGTAGAGGCCGGATGAATTACGAGGCTCTTAACGTCGGCCACATTAGCCAGCAGGGAGAAAATCTCCAGATTATCAATAAACTTCCAGGCTGCGTCTTTGCCACCCTTGATTTCGAAAGTAAAGATAGACGCACCGCCATTCGGGAAATACTTTTCATAAAGCGCATGGTCAGGATGGTCCGGCAGGGATGGGTGGTTAACCTTAGCCACCTGCGGATGCTTAGAGAGGAATTCTACAACCTTCTTCGTATTTTCAGCGTGGCGTTCCAGCCGCAGGGACAGCGTTTCTACGCCCTGCAGCAGCAGGAAAGCATTGAACGGGGAAATTGCCCCGCCCAGGTCACGCAGCAGAATAGCTCTCACATAGGTTACAAAGGCCGCCGGGCCAGCCACATCGGCAAAAGATACGCCATGATAGCTGGGGTTCGGGTCAGCGATGCCGGGATACTTGCCGCTGGCCTTCCAGTCAAAGCTGCCGCCATCGACAATTACGCCGCCTAAAGTCGTGCCATGGCCGCCGATGAATTTCGTAGCCGAATGTACTACGATATCCGCACCATGTTCCAGCGGGCGAATCAGATACGGCGTGCCGAAAGTATTATCAATCACGAGCGGCAGGCCATGTTTATGGGCAATTTCGGCAATCGCGTCAATGTCAGGGATATCGCTGTTGGGGTTGCCCAGCGTTTCGAGATAAACTGCCCGGGTGTTTTCCTTGATAGCCCCTTCTACTTCAGCCAGGTCATGAGCGTCTACAAAAGTCGCCTCCACGCCGAACTCCGTCAACGTATGTGCCAGCAGATTGTAGGTGCCGCCGTAAATCGTTTTCTGTGCTACGATATGACCACCATTAGCGGCCAAAGCCTGAATCGTATAAGTGATGGCTGCAGCACCAGAGGCCACGGCCAAAGCTGCCGTACCGCCTTCCAAAGCAGCAATACGCTTTTCCAGCACATCCTGCGTGGAATTCGTCAGACGGCCATAGATGTTACCGGCGTCTGTCAGATTAAAACGGTCAGCTGCGTGCTGGCTGTCGCGGAATACATAGGAAGTGGTCTGGTAAATAGGTACTGCACGGGCATCCGATGCCGGGTCCGGCTGTTCCTGTCCTACATGCAGCTGTAAAGTTTCAAATTTGTACTGGCTCATAATAAAATCTCCCTTCATAGCTAAAAGAGGTTCCAAAAGCTCCCTTCATTACAAGGGGTATTGCTTTCGGAACCTCCAATTTTTTTGGTCAGTTCTTTTTGTGTTCAATTACCTGCCAATATCCTTGGCATGACTATATATTACATCATTACACCTACTATGTCAATAGTTTTTCGAGAAATATATTCCTTGACTTGTCAAACACAATGACCTGTCAAATGCCATCGCCATCCATAAACCGTTGTTTTTCCAGCCGGTCGAAATGGGTAACTGTACCCTGTTTTACGATGATACTAAGGCGGCCATAATACAGGCTGGCCAGTTCCCGTTCAATGGTCCGGCGCAGATTCCGCTCTGTATCTTCCGACCAGGCCGCAGGTTCAGGAATGCCCTGCCAGGGGTGCACACGCATTTTTTCGGTACGCTCCACTTGAATCAGCACACCATTCTGGGCAACCAGTACCACTTCCCCGAAGTACAGGCCCCGTAAAACCGACATAATGTAATTCAATACATCAACAGGTACATCCTTCATACACATCTCTCCTAAATGACGATGACCTTATGTTACACTATTACACCTATTATGTCAATATGTCGATTCTCCTTGTTTATAACGCCGTTGTTCCAGTTTTGCCGTAGGCAAAACTTCCTCTTGGCGTTTTCCCACAGAGACTAGCTTTGCGTCGCACGAGGCGGGAGATATGTGCTCACCGCCTGTTATGATATTCGCCCCCCACCTGCAGAGGTGGGGGACATCTTCTTCCGAGTTATAAATCCTGTTCTGCCAGCCCCAGCTTTTTCTTCCAATAGCCGGAATAAACAACCGCCATGGGATTATTGCCGAGTACGCGGTCTTTTACCACCAAAGTAGTCACCGGCCCATGGCATGCTTTGGAAAAGAGCGCATCATGCCCGACACACAGCCCGGCAGAAACAAACAACTCCGTCCCGTGTTCATTTAAATATTGTGCCTGCGCCTTCGGATTACACATAGGCTCAACCTCATTGGCCGGATTGACTTTCTTCAAATGCAGGACATCCTTGCCTATGCCACAATTCTTACAACAAACTGACTGAACATCAAAGCCCTGGTCAGCAAAGAATTTTGCAAAAAGCCTTGCCTCGTCCCTAATCCCCATACAAAATCCCAGACCAATCGTCTTATAGCCCATCTTTTTAGCAAAAGCTGCCGTTTCCTGCAAACGGGTATACTTCATATAATACGTCGCCTCAACATAAGCTGCGGCTTTCATGATTTTGCGTTCTTCTTTGTCATACAGGGACAGCACCTGCGCCTGTTCCACTGGTACGCAGCTCCTGCCCTTTTGAAAACACATGTGATTAGCATTGCAATTTGCGCAATCTCCCAACATAATACACACCACCTTCGTTTTAGCGGTCATTATTTAACCACTACATAATCTGACTGCTTATACACTTCGTCTGTAATCTCCTGACCAATGCCGGGCAGTTCCGGTACAGTATAATAGCCATTTTTAGGCTGATAATCATACACCACCAGTTCCTGATATTCCGGCAGCAAGGTCTTTTGATGATGTTCATGAATGCAGAAATTCGGAATGGCTGCCTCCGCATGCAGCGCCGCAGCCTCAGCCACGCCTGTGCCGGCCACATGTGCCTGTACTGTAATTTCATAGGCATGCGCCGTATCGACAATTTTCTTGAACTCCGAAAAGCCGCCGCACGAACCCAAATCCGGCTGGATAACGTCAATGGCACGGTTCTCAAAATAGGGCAGGTAGCCCCAGCGTGAGTAAATGCGTTCCCCGGAGGCCAGGGGAATATTGACCTTGTCCTTGACCTCGCGCAATAACTGCGGATTAAGCGGCGTATTGACTTCCTCATAGAAGAAAATATTATATTTTTCCACAGCCTGGGCAAACTGAATGGCACTGACCAAATCTGTCCGGGCGTGGTTTTCGATGATGATATCCACCTCCGGGCCGACGGCCTCCCGGATAGCTGCCACCCGTTCTTCCCCCAAGGCAATGTATTTATGGGAAAGCGGCCCCTCCAAATGCGGCAGGGCTTTCCCCTCCCGGTCAAAGCCCAGGACATCGACCTTTACAGCATCATAACCTTCGGCGATGGCCTTACGGGCCTCCTCCGCATAATCTTCCTTGGGCCCTTTCGGCTTACGCACTTTGCCCCAGCCCAGCTGCAGCTGCGAGGCATACGCCCGGAGCTGCGAACGCACCTTGCCGCCCAGCAGTTTATAAACCGGCACGCCCAAGGCTTTGCCCTTTATATCCCAAAGAGCGATGTCCAGCGCAGAGATGGCCGAAAAGATAATCGTGCCGCCGCCCTGTCCCCAAAAGGTTTCCTTCAGCAGTTTTTCCCAGATTTTTTCCGTATTGAACGGGTCTTCCCCGATAAGCAGGCCGGCAAAATCCTTAATAGCCCCCACCGCACCGGAACCGCCCCGGCCATAGGCCATACCAGCCTCCCCTAAACCGTATATGCCTTCGTCAGTAGACACTTTGACCAATATCGGCCGCTGCCCGGACTGGGGCCGGGTATGTACATGAAATATCTCTACCTGTGTTATCTTCATCAAAATCACCTTTTCTTAAATTACGTATTCTTCTGCCAGATTCTTCCCTGCCTCATCCCCCATGATATGCGACAGGATAAGATGTTCGTAATGGGCCGTGTCAATGCTGCGCACCCGTGGTCTGGCCAGTTCTATACTTTTATCCAGGGTAATTTGGCCGTCATCAAGCAGGATAACCCTGTCTGCCAGGTTCACGGCCTCTGACACGTCATGCGTTACCAAAATAATCGTCAGCCCCAGCTGTTTCCAAAGTTTTTCTATCAATTGCTGCATATTGAGCCTGGTCAGCGCGTCCAGAGCACTTAAAGGTTCATCAAGGAGCAGCACCTTGGGCGTGCCCACCAAAGCTCTGGCCAGGGCCACTCTCTGCCGCTGGCCGCCGGACAGGTCAGATGGCCAGGCCTCTTCCCGGCCGGATAAGCCGACTGCCGCTAAGGCTTGATAGGCTTTATCACGACTGCGTTCCGGTGAACCGAGAATGACATTTTGCCAGACATTTTTCCACGGCAGCAGCCGCGCGTCCTGAAACAGAAACCTTACATTGGCATCTATCTTGTCCACGAGCCGGTCCTGTATGCGGATTTCACCGCCCGACTGCCGGTCCAACACAGAAATCAGGCGCAGCAGGGTACTCTTGCCGCAGCCGCTTTTTCCGACCAACGCCACAAACTCCCCGGGCTCAATCTCGATATTTATATCACGCAATACCTGAGTATCGCCAAAATATTTATTTACATGTCTAAGTTCAATCCTATATCCTGACACCGTCCGTCACCTCCTGTAATTAGGATTCCAGCGCAGCAGCCGTTTGGTCAGCTGTACCGCCAGCAAGTCCGATATACTCCCCAACAGCGCATACATAATCATACTCAGCACGATAACGTCCATCATCATGTATTCCCGGGCATTCGTTGCCATATAGCCGATACCCGATTTTGCGGCCACCGTTTCTGCCACAATCAGTATCAGCCAGGTTCCCCCCAAGGACTGGCGAAAGCCAATCATAACCGACGGCAATGCGCCCGGAAAAATAATATCTTTAAACATTTCCCAGCGCGTGAGACCGTAAATATGCCCCATTTCCAATAACCCGGCCTCGATGGAACGTATACCATGAAAGGTGTTCAGGTATATTGGGAAAAAGGTACTGAGCGCTATCAGTATTATCTTGGAGGTTTCCCCAATACCGAACCACACGAGAATCAAGGGCAGAATTGCCAGACGCGGTACGCTTTTTATCATCTGTATCGGCGTGTTTAAAACCTGGTCAGCCCGGCGGTAAAGTCCAGTTGCTATCCCCAGCACAAAACCGATAGAACCGCCAATGGCCAGTCCCCCAAAAGCTCTGGCGGCGCTTATCTGCAGATTGGCTGCCAGCGTACCATCTTTGATGAATCTTATCGTCGTCGTTATGAGTTCCTCCGGCTTGGGAAACAACTGATTCAACTGATTTGTCTGAGCAAAATAAATCCATAACGCCAGCAGGAATAACGGCACCGACCAGATAAGCGACCAGTCAGCAAGATACTTTTTCCACAGACTGCCTTTCCCCACGGGCAGTGCCTGTATAGCTGCCTCCTTAGCCATATTGTTCCCTCCTCAGTAAATCTTAAATTTAGCAATGGCCGCGTCAAAGGAACGGTCAAACAGTTTAACGGCCTCCAGCGGCTGCTTTAAAGCGCCCAGTGCGGTAAAGCTGTTGATGATATCCTGTTCTGAGGCAATCGTGGCGTCATCAATAGGTGCAATCCGCCCCTTGCGCTGCGCCTCTCCTTCTTCAAAACGTTTTCTGATTTCCTCCGGCGACTGGTTGCTCGCTTTGGACTCAAACTCTGCCCAGGCCTGCGGATGCTGACGCGCCCATTCGTTGGCCTCATTGATGCGTTCCAGGTAATCAACCAAAGCGGCGTGCTTGGCCGGGTCATTGATAGTATCGAGTGAGGCGTACCAGTAATAATCCCCCGAGAGAATATTTTCGGCTGACTGCAGCAAAGCCGCTCCTTTCTGCTTGCCCACAATAACAGCATTATCATAAGAGGCCAGGGCGTCTATATCACCAGTGCTGATAGCCGACAGACCATCGGAAGTAGACATGGGCAGCGCCTCGATATCATTCCAGGTCAGCCCGGCCTCCGATAGCATCTTGTAGAGGAAATACTGCGCCGTGGTGTTCTTTACATAGCCGACCTTCTTGCCCCGCAAATCGGCCACTGTCTTTATTTTTTCCTTTTGCTGTGCGCTGACGATAAGCTCCTGATTTAAAGTCGTCCCTTTTCTGATAGCGATGATTTTAAAGTTGCCGCCATTATTGGCCAAGGAGGCAAAAATCGGCGGTATCTGACTGCCGCAGCCGGCGTCCAGCTGACCAGCAGCGATGGATTCCAAAACCAGACCGCCGCTGCGCAAATTGTGGAATTCCACCTTATAAGGTGTGTTGTCCAGGCCTGCCGCCTCCACAATCCCCTGCGCATTCTTAGCGGACGCGGCCCCAATATGCAAAGTGACTTTTGACAAGTCACCGTCATATTTATTTGACGCGGTAAAGACGGTTTTGGCCGTCCCGGTATTTCCGCTGTCGCTGCTGCCACAGCCGGCTAAAGCCAGCATAGCCATAAAACCTGCACCGGCCGCCAAAAGTTTCCAATTTAATTTCATAATGATTCCTCCCTCTTGCTGACAATAAAAAAGAGGTTTTGCATAGAAATAAGCCTATGCAAAACCTCTGGTTATCCAGTCAGTTTTCGTCCCCTTCAGGATGACTTTATATTACACTATTACACCTATCATGTCAATAGGTTTATTTTATATTTTTGCTAAAGCGCCATCAAGTTCCGCAATGATATCCTCTGCCTCTTCCAGGCCCACAGACAACCGCAGCTGTCCCAGGGTAATTCCCACAGCGGCCAGTTCCTGCGGCGGATAAAAGCGGTGTGATGTCTTAGCGGCATAGGATAATGTCGTGGCGGTACCAGCCAGACTGGGTACATACTTGATAGTTGACAGTTCGCGGATAACTGTAGACGCCTCCTGCTCACCGCCGCGCAGGTTAAAGCTCAGCATGCCGCCATAAAGCCCCTCGGCAAACTGAGCCTTTGCCCGTTTATGACTCGGTGAAGATTTCAGGCCGGGATAAAAAACCTTTTCAATCTTGGGATGTTTCGCCAAGAATTCTGCTACCTGCAAAGCATTTCGCGAATGTGTCTTAACTCTCAGGCTAAGCGTGCGCAGACTGCGCGCCAGCAGCCAGCTGTCATCTGCCCCCAGTACCGCCCCGTAAAGCGTCAGTGTCCTGCGGATTTTACCGATAATCTCCCGATTGCCGGCCGCGGCCCCGCCGACAAGGTCGCTATGACCGCCCAGGTATTTCGTGGCGCTGTAGAGCACCACGTCGGCCCCCAGTTTCGCCGGTTTTACCACTACAGGCGTAGCGAAGGTATTATCGACGAAAAAAAGCAGGCCGTGCTCGTGCGCCACTTTGGCGGCCGCTGCCATATCCGGCACTTCCATCAACGGATTGCAAATGGATTCCGTGTATATAAGTTTTGTTTCCGGGCGGATAAAATCCGCAATGTTTTCCCGCAGGAAATCCACAAAGGTCACGCTGACACCAAAACGGGCCAGCTCCTTAGACAGGAAATCATGTACACCGCCATAAAGCACCGGCGAAGAAATAATATGGTCACCCTGCTGTACCACTGACAGAATACTCAGGGCGATGGCTGACATACCCGAGGAAAACACCAGCGCCGCCTCCGTTTCCTCCGCAGCCGCCAGGATTTCACTCACGGCCTCCGTATTGGGGTGTTTAATCCGGCTGTAAATATATCCGTCATCTTCGCCCTCATAAATTCTATCCACCGACGGCACATCGTCAAACGCAAATACCGAGGTGCGATATACAGGCAGCACTTCCGGCACTGATGATGACTGCGCCACCTGCTTGTAAAACTGGCCATCGCCTGTATGGTTAAGACGGGTATTCAGATTATTTCCCATATTTATTCCCCCTGCATAAGTCAATGTGTGTTCTTCTCGGCCAGCTTATTGCCCAGAAACTGTATCAGACAGACAATAGCCACCAGTACCACTACTGTCCCCACCGTCACATCGAATTTCTTGGATATATAGGAAATCAAGGGTTCCGCTACATTGGTTTCCTGATAATGCATTTTCACCAGCTGTTCGTCAGCGGATAACTCGGCAATCTCGGCCTTATCCTCAATCAGCTGATATATTTCTGACAGGTTGGAAGTAGTGTTGATGAAATTCTTCGTTATCTCCTGTACCGGCTGTGCAAAGAGCGAATACACGGTGTTTTACTCAACCACGCGCCCCTGCTCCATGACTGCTACCCTGTGGCACAGTTTCTTAATAACGTCCATTTCATGCGTAATGACCACCACGGTAATCCCCAGCTCCGTATTCAGACGTGCCAGCAGTTTCAATATTGACTTCGTTGTCTGCGGGTCCAGGGCGCTGGTGGCCTCATCGCAAAGCAGGATTTCCGGGTCCGTCGCCAGCGCCCGGGCAATGGCCACACGCTGTTGATATCTTTAATGTCTTTGACATTTCTGGTCAACCCTCTTTCATCATTCTACTGTTAATTAGCGCGCCCTAAAAAAGTCAACGCGTAGTTTATATGCAAATCAGCGGCTATCTCCACTACTTCATCCGGCGGTGCCAGTTTCTCACTATGCAGCACCTTTGCCGAATCAGAATCTGCCTGCGCCGTGCCCACATGCGCATATACGCCGGGTATTTCCCTGATGTATTCGGCAAAATCATCAGCCGCAAAGCCAAAGACTGGCGTTTCCGAAATCTGAATCTTATCCTCACCGAGCAGGTCAGCCACCACCTGTGAAACTTCCTCCCGGACTGTTTCATCATTGACAATGGCTCTGGCAAAGCAGTCGTATTCTACGGCCGCCTGCACACCATAGCCTGCGGCTACCTGCCCTGCCAGCTCACTGATTCCGGCTTGGATCTTTTGCCGGCTGTCCTCGGAAAACACGCGAAAACTGCCTTCAATGGTGGCACTATCGGCAATGATATTATAAGAAGTACCTGCCTTAAAGACGCCAATGCCCACATTGACGGGTTCATCAGCCGGCAGCAGACGGCGTGGCAGTTTGGCAATTTCTCCGACCAGCACAGCCCCGGCCTGCAAAGCATCTCTGCCTAAATGCGGCTTGGAGGTATGCGCTTTCCTGCCCGTAAGCGTTATGCGGAAAAAATCACAGGAGGCTGCGTCAGCTTTGCGGGAAAGCACCACTGTCCCCAGCGGCACATCCGGCGCAATATGGACACCAAAAGCCCGGTCATAACCTGTCAGCAGCCCCTGCTCCCGGAAATACTGCGAACCATGGCCAAATTCCTCAGCATGCTGAAAAGCCAGCAATACCGTCCCAGAAAATTTATCTTTCCCTGTGGCCAGTTTCTTCGCTGCTGCCAGCAAGGCCGCCGTATGGATATCGTGGCCGCAGGCGTGCATTACGCCAGGATTGACTGACTTATACGGTAAAACTGTCTGTTCCTCTATAGGCAGGGCGTCAATATCTGCCCGTAAGAGAATCCTGCGGCCATTATCGTTATCCCCCTTTATCCAGGCAAATGTTCCCGTCCCGCCCACTTCCTGATACTCTATACCGAACTCCGTCAGCTTATCACGGATATATTTGGCTGTATTGTATTCCTGCCCACTCAGTTCCGGGTGCTGATGTAAAAATCTGCGGCAGGCCCTGGCAAACTCACTATCACAATGCTCCATACTTGTCACCTCATTTTCCTTTAGAAACGCAGAAAACAAAAGAGGTTTTGCATAGGAAAAATCTCCTTTGCAAAACCTCTGGTTCTTCCAGTCAGTTTCCTCGCTGTTTGGCGATGACTTTATGTTACACTATTACACCTATTATGTCAATGGGTATAGATTTAGTTTACACCCCAAAGCTCGGTTTTTTTCTTTTCGCCCTGCCTTTTTTACCGGGCAATTGTGCCGGCGTCAGCAGCACCAAAGTCACGGCAGTGCAGTATGCCTGCCTGGCTTATGGCCGTCCGGCCGTAGCGTTTCTTATCTTCGCCCACCGGACAGGCCGCGATACAACGGCCGCAGGGATAATGAAACTCCTGTTTGAGTTGTTGATGGCACAGGGCACATTTATGCTTGTCCATCTTCGCGATAACCTGCCCCTTTACCGGGGAAAACACCTGCATGGGGCAAGCCTTAACGCAAATCTGACAGCCCAGGCAGATATCCTCCTTTATCAGCTTGTCGGCCGGCAAATCCGCGTCCGTGATAACCGACACGAGCCGTATACGGGAACCATATTTTTTCGTCAGCAGGGTATGATTCATACCCACGGTGCCCAAGCCTGCGTAGAGTCCGGCCAGCACCTGCGAGAACGCTGCCTCCGGCCGTTTGACCAGGGCTGATATATCCCCGTAGCAATCCCGCGGAAAGAAATGCGCGCGATAACCTTCTTCATTCAGGAAATTAGCAATGCGATAGGCGGCATTATCCAACAGGCGGTTGGTGGTATTGTAAAGCTCCGAGTAAACCACCGAGGGCGTCGTTTCAATCATCGAGGGCATTATCTGCATGCCCATGACGATGACATTGCGGCTCCAGGGCCAGATATTCTGTGGCCAGTATTCCGCCGGCTGATGTGGTTCCTGTACCCAACGTTCCACTGGCGCTACTCCTACCATGTTGATATCCAGCGCCGCCGCCCGCCGTTTGATTTTTTCCTTCAGTTTTACCCGTTCCGTCTTTGGCATAGCAAATCACTCCTGAATCATATGAAATACTCAATCGTCCTTTCCGCAGTCAGTTTATTGCGCGTGTCAAACAGCAATACGGCCTCCCGTTCCGCCACTTTCCCCAAGGCATAAGGCGCTGCCTCCTCCCGGTTAAAGCAGGCAAAAGGAACAATGCGGTTGTAGCGGCAGGGCTGTTCCAAATTGAACTCAATCTCACTGCCAAAAGGATTCTCTGTCATGTAATAAGGATCAAAGAGATAAATATTCTCCCCTTCCCTTTTCGTAAGCAGTACATAATGTTCCCCGTCCATATATAGGCGCATAACCACCACGCCGCCACGGTTCAATGCATCAACTACCAGGCTTTGCTCCCCCAGATACACGGACTTGCCGGAAAGATACTGGCACTCAATGGGTAAAAGCCCGGCGTCGCCCACGCCTGACAGCCAGCGCGATAAAAACATCATCGCCATCCGTGATGTGCCGCTTTGCCCCAGCACGCCGCTCTGGCCATAACAGTCCAGTGAGTAAATCATGATATTGCGCAGGATTTCCGGCTGAATTTCTTCCCGCGCAAACAGATAGGACACCGCATTGAGCATGGAGGTTGGCCCGCAATCATACTCCGACACCTGATAACGCAATGGATTTTTCATAAACAGGTCACCTCACATACAGCTGCACAATAGCAAAATAAAAAAGAGGATTTGCACAGAAATCACTTTCTTGCAAAACCTCTGGTCATCCAGTCAGTTCGTTCGTCCACCCGACGATGACTTAATATTACACTGTTACACCCATCATGTCAATAGGTTTATTTGTTCTTTACACATTTTTTAAGCAGGCAGCTAAACGCTGCAGCCCTTCCTGTAAAACAGACCACGGGCAGGCCATATTTATCCGTTGGAAACCGGCGCCGCTGCGGCCAAAAATCCAGCCGCTGTCCAGCCATAATTTCCCCTGCTGAATGATACGCTCATCAAGTTCCCTGTTACTCAGTCCCAAGGCGCGGCAGTCGAGCCACAAAAGATACGTTCCCTCCGGTTCGATTAGTTTTACCTGTGGCAGGTTTTCTTTAAGGAAAGTCCGCGTCCGTTGCAAGTTTTCCTCGAGGTATGCCAGCAATTCCTGCAGCCAGCTGTCACCTTCCCGATAAGCTGCCTGAGCCGCAAACAATCCCAACGCATTGGGCTGGCTGTAACCGGCTGCGGTCATTTCTGTCCTGAACCGCTGCCGCAGGTCAGGATTTTCGATGAAGATGTTAGAAATCTGCAGGCCGGCCAGATTGAAGGTCTTGCTGGGGCTGGTGCAGGTGATAACCCGTTGCGCCAGTTCCGGTGACAGTGAGGCAAACACCGTATGTTTATTCCCCTCGCGCACAAAATCCTGATGGATTTCATCAGCTACTACCAATACATCATGCTTTTGACATATCGCGGCCACCTTCTGCAATTCCTCCTGTTGCCACACCCGGCCTACCGGATTGTGCGGACTGCACAAGATAAACATTTTGACCTGCTGCGCCTCGATTTGGGCCTCAAAGTCCGCAAAGTCAATTTCATAATGGCCGGCCTTTTCCACCAAGGGACTTTCTACCAGCTTGCGGCCATTGCTTTTGATGGACTCGGAGAAGGGATAATAAACCGGCGGACAAATGAGCACTCTGTCCCCCGGCTCCGTAAATGCGCGAACCGCCGTACAGATGGCAAAGACCACGCCGGGAGTCACCACCAGGGACGCCTTGTCTATCTGCCAGTTATGCCGGCGCTGAAACCAGCCGGCCAGTACGTCACGATACGCAGGTGTCACATCAGTATAGCCAAAAATCCCGTGTTCACTGCTGCTTATCAGCGCCTGCCGTACCGGCTCCGGCGTTTTAAAGTCCATATCCGCTACCCAAAACGGCAGCACATCAGCAGGATAGCCGCGCTCTGCCGCAAAATCATATTTTAAACAGGCGGTTCCCCGTCTGTCGACTACTTCTGTAAAATCAGTCATATTTTATCCCTCCAAGGCCTGCTGCAAATCAGCAATTAAATCTGCCACGGCCTCTATCCCCACAGACAGCCGCAACAGCTTATCATCAAGACCTGTACGTGCTAATAGTTCCTGCGGCATTTCCGCATGCGTCTGGGCCAGCGGATATGTCAGCAGGCTTTCCACGCCGCCCAGGCTTTCCGCAAAGGCAATGAGTTTTAATCTGGCCAATACGTTCTTGGCAAGTTCCGCAGATGTCACCTTAAAGGATACCATACCTCCAAAGCCCACAGCCTGACGGGACTGCAAAGCAAAACCGGGATGCTCCGGCAGGCCCGGATAGTACACGGCGGTCACCTGTGGCTGCTTTTGCAGCCACTTGGCAATGGCCAGGGCATTTTCGGCCTGCTTTTCCACACGCAAGCCCAACGTTTTTAAGCTGCGCAGCATAAGCCAAGAGTCAAATGTCGATAAGTTGGGCCCTTCAGACTTGGCCAGCAGTTCCACCCGCCTGGCTGCCGCCCCCTCCTTATCGGCCACTATCAGGAAACCGGCGATTACATCATTATGGCCGCACAGGTATTTGGTACCACTATGCACCACAATGTCCGCCCCTAAAGTTATCGGTTTCTGAAAATGCGGTGACAGGAAAGTGTTATCTACAATCAGCCAGGCGTCATTAGCATGGGCCAGCTGCGCCAACGCCTTGATATCGCTGATTAACATCATCGGGTTGGAAGGTGTTTCAATAAACAAGCCCTTGGTATTGGCCCGGATTTGCCCTGACACGAGCTCCATATCCGTGGTGTCCACAAATTCAAACTCTATGCCATAATGACTGTATATATCATTGGCCAGCCGCACCGTGCCCCCATATAAATCCTCTGACAACAGCACATGATCACCCGGCTTAAAAAGTTTCAGCACCAGATTTATAGCCGCCATGCCGGAAGATACCGCCCAGCAGCGCTCCCCCTGCTCCAGCATGGCCACAGACTTTTCCAGATTTTCTCTGGTCGGATTAGCCACGCGCCCATAATCGTAGCCAGTGCTTTGGCCAAAAGCCGGATGGCGGAAGGTGGCCGACAAGTAAATAGGTTCGCTTATGGCCCCCGTTTTGTCATACTCATGACAACCATGTACTTCTAATGTAAAATCCTGCATATACCTTCCTCATTTCCTGTCGTATAAAATCATGATGTATCCATCGTATAATACATTCACCTATTATGTCAATGGTTAATGTAAATATGTAAACTAAAAGGCCCTGTCCACAATAACGGACAGAGCCTTTATAGACTGATACTTATACAGCTATCTTACCAGATTTCTTTCATCCAGCTGCGATAGTTTTCTTCCAGGAACTTAATCAGCACATCAAACATGCCATAAACTTCATCACCCAGCTGGGGGAAGTCCTTTTCCTCACTGCCCGGAGTCAGCAGGCAGACATCGAGAATCAGAGCACCATTTTGGTCAAAATACAGCTTGAAGGGCTTGTATTTCATGTTCTGCTCGCTAATCATGCGCAGAACAGACAACTCATTCTCTTCCGTGCGGGCCTTCGGAGAAATCTGCACACGAATCATGGAAAAAACGCTGGCATCGAGCAGTACCAAGGTCGGCAGCTGCTGACCTTCCACTACGATATGCGAACGAAATACCACAGTTTCCTGGGCATCGTCTTTTACTTCTTCAATCTGAAAGGCCTCAATCTTTTTTTCTTCCAGATATTTTTTAAACACTTCGGCTTTTACATTCATGTTCATTCCTCCTCTTGAACATTTGTTCCTTAAGTGTTATTCGACAAAAAGACCATTTTTCCTGTATAAATCAGTTAACTTTTACCTGCAACCACAATTTCGTATACAATTTGTCCAGAGCCTCGCCTAAATAACTATAGGATTCCTGGCCTTTATATACATTTTCCGGCGGAAAAGCCACATCAACATATTCGCCAAGGTCCTCTTCCACTTGTTCCCGTACAGTGGTATTCGGCGTAGAGTAACCTAATTCCTCAAAATTGGCTGCAGCAATATCCGGACGGCACATGAAATCGATAAATTTATGAGCGTTTTCCACATGACGGGCATTCTTGGGAATAACCCAGCCATCAATCCATACATTGGTTCCTTCTTTAGGCGCAGGCTGGAAACGTAAATCCGGATTGGACTTCATGAGGTTAATAGCCTCGCCGGAAAAAATCACGCCCAAAGCTGCCTCGCCGGAACTCAGCTTATCGCGGATATCGTCCACGCCGTAAGCCTGTACCAGGGGCTTTTGGGCAATGAGCATATCCCGCGCCGCCTCCAGCTCAGCCTGGTTGGTAGTATTCATGGAATAACCCAAAATCTTCAGCGGCACCATGATGGCATCACGGGCAGAATCCTGCATGAGAATGCTGTCCCGATATTTTTCCTGCCAGAGAATCTGCCAACTGTCCACCGGCTCATTCACCAGTTTCGTGTTGTACATAATGCCTACCGTTCCCCAGCAATAAGGTACGGTATAGCAGCCTTCCCGGTCAAAAGCCTTGGCCTGCTCGAAGAAGTCCTTGCTGATGTTAGCCTTAGCCTGCGGCAGTTTATTATAGTCCAAGGGCTGAATCAGATTGTTATGAATCAGCTTGTCAATCATGTAGTCCGAGGGGCACAGCACATCATACGCCTCCGCCCCTTCCGCAATACGGGGATACATGCTCTCATTGGTGTCGTACTCATCGAGTACCACCTTTATGCCAGTTTCCTCTTCAAACTGCTTTATGACATCTTCACTGAGATAGTCACCCCAGCTATATACATAAAGCACATTATCGCCGTCCTCCTCTTCCTTGTCAAACATATCGCAGCCGGACAGGGAAAAGGCCGCCATAACCAGCAGTACAGCCAGTAAGGAACGCAGATACTGTTTCTTTAATAATCTCATCAGCCCTGGTCACTCCTTTCTGCCTGCCGATAACGGCGGATAACCTTGTAATTAAGCATAAGAAGTGCCGCAAAAACCAGAACCCCGCAAAAGAACAGGGTGGACAAAGCATACATTTCCGGGTGCACACCCAGTTTCAATTCTGAATATATTTCCGTCGTCAATGTCTCTATGCCGGCACCTTTGGTAAAATATGTCACGATAAAATCATCGGCACTCATGGCAAAGGACAGGAGAAAAGCGGCGACAATGCCCGGTGCCAGTTCCGGCAGGATTACCTTGCGGAAAGCCAGCAATGGCGAGGCCCCAAGGTCACGGGCAGCCTCATAGCAGACCTTATCCATGGATAATACCTGCGGTAAAATACACAACATCGCATACGGCAGATTGATGACGATATGCGCCAGCAAAATGGTATCATACCCCAGCCGGAGTCCCAGCCCCAAAAAGAGTAACATCAGGGAAATACCCGTAACGATATCGGCATTGAGCAGGGGGATATTAGCCAGGCCGCGCATAAGCATGCGGCTCTGCCGTCCCATCTGCCGCATACCCAGGGCGGTAATCAACGCCAGCAGCGTTGCCAGCAAAGCTGAGGTCACCCCGATGGTCAGCGTATTGGTAAAGGCGTTTAAAATATCTTCACTTTCCACCAGCTTAGCATACCAGTCCCAGGTAAAACCCGTCCACTGGCCGCGGTAACGGCTGGCGTTAAAGGACTGCGCAATGAGCACAACAATCGGTGCATAGAGAAATGCCACAATGGCGCCCAGATAAATGTTTTTTACTTTCTGCATTATGGCCTTCCTTTCTCAACCTGATGGCGTTCCTCTTTTTCCGTAAAGGCCTCCAACAGGATATTTAAGATGATGAAAACCATAAGCACCATGGACAGCGCACTGCCCAGCTGCCAGTCATAAGCGGCGGTAAATTCCTGTTCGATGATATTACCCACCAGCAGTACTTTGTTGCCGCCAAGCAGAGCACTGATAACGAAGGTAGTCAGGGCCGGAATAAATACCATGGTCGAGCCACTGATAATGCCCGGCATGGACAGCGGCAGCAATACCCGTTTCAGAGTCTGGTAATGATTGGCCCCCAAATCGCGGGCGGCCTCAATAATACTGTCATCAATACGGTTTAAGGCCACATACAGCGGCAGTACCATATAGGGCAGGAAATTATACACCATGCCGATGATGATAGCCAGCGGCGTATTGATTATCTGCACCGCCGGCAGGCCCAGCCAGGTTAAAAACATATTGATAAGGCCATGTTTTTCCAGAATCGTCTGCCAGGCCATCGTGGTGAGCAGGGAATTCATCCACAACGGCAGCAAAAACAACACAAAGACCAATATGCCCAGATTTTCCCGGCGTTCACGCAGGATAAGGCACAGGGGATAGGCCATTACCAGACAGATAACTGTGCTGATAAGTGCCAGTTCCACCGATAAGCCCAGTGCTTTTAGGTACTCCCATTGGAGTACCGTCTGGATATTCTCCAGCGTAAAAGAACCCGCGCCGTCCGTCAGACCGTTCCACAGAACGAAAAACAGTGGCAGCACGATAAACAGCGCCGCCCATAAGCCGAAGGGCAAGGCCAGAAACCGCTGGCTGCTGAGGCGCTCATTCATCGGTCACCGCCTCCTCATCCTCAGATTCGGGCTTGGCCATAATCTGAATGTTTGACGCTGCCAGTTTAATGCCGACCTCTTTGCCCTGCTCATGACCGGTAATCGTCTGCACCAGCCACTCAAACCCACCAGCCTCAATGGTGATATCATACACGGTTCCCTTAAAGACAACCTGCTTGATTCTGCCGGTAAACTGCCCGTCCTCCGGGGCACAAATCTGAATATCTTCCGGGCGAATCTGCACATCGACAGGCACGTTTTCACCAAAACCCGTGTTAATGCAGGGAATATCTTTGCCGAGCAAATGCACCAGCCGGTCGCGAACCATCGTGCCATCGATGATATTACTGTCACCGATAAAGTCAGCCACGAAAGCATTTTCCGGTTCATTGTAAACATTTTCCGGCGTGCCTATCTGCTGAATCCAGCCCTGGTTCATGACCACCACCGTGTCCGACATTGACAGTGCCTCTTCCTGGTCATGGGTGACGAACACGAACGTTATCCCCAGTTCCCGTTTAATCTTTACCAGCTCGCGCTGCATGTTCTGCCGCAGTTTGAGGTCAAGTGCGGACAAAGGTTCATCCAGCAGCAAAACCTTCGGCTCGTTGACGATAGCCCGGGCAATAGCGATACGCTGCTGCTGGCCGCCGGACATCTGCGTAACCCGGGCGTGTTCATAACCGTCCAGATTCACAAGTTTCAAGGCATATTTTATCTTATCGCGAATGTAACTTGAACTTTTCCCTTTGAGTTTCAGGCCAAAGGCAATGTTCTCTGCCACGTCCATATGCGAGAACAGGGAATACTTCTGAAACACCGTATTGACCTGCCGTTTCTCCGGCTGCAAATTGGTAATATCCTGACCGTCAAACCAGATTTTACCGCTGTCCGGGGTTTCAAAACCGCCAATCAGCCGCAGGATAGTGGTCTTACCACAACCCGAAGGGCCCAAAAGAGTCACAAATTCATTCTCGTGAATGGTTAAATCCAGGTCTTCAAGAATCTGCCGACCATCATAGCTTTTGTTGACGCGTTCAAGACGCAAAAGTTCTTTTTCCATTTATCGTCCCTTTTCTTATCGTGTATTGCAGCCCGACAATAGCTGTCCTGTAAATGGCCTGCGTTATCCATCTTATCACATTTAATAGTAAAAATCCATAAAAAACAGGATGAGCAATACGCTCATCCTGCTGTATGAAAATCTTATTCAACTGTAACGGATTTAGCCAGGTTACGCGGTTTATCCACATCGCAGCCACGGGTGATAGCGGCATAATATGCCAGGAGCTGCAGGGGAACAACGGTCAGAATCGGAATAACCAGTTCGTCCGTTTCGGGAACCTTCATCACATGGTCAACATATTTCTCCAGTTCCTCGTCGCCTTCGGTAGCGATACCGATAACCACAGCGTCACGAGCCTTGACTTCCTTGATGTTCGAAAGCGTCTTTTCGTAAACGCTCTTCTGCGTAGCCAGAGCGATAACAGGAACGCCTTCCACAATCAGGGCCAGCGTGCCGTGTTTGAGTTCGCCGGCTGCATAAGCCTCAGCATGGATATAGGAAATTTCCTTAAGTTTCAGGGAACCTTCCAATGCTACATGATAGTCCAAGCCACGGCCAATGTAGAATACATCGTCATTGAAACCATAGCGCTTAGCAAAGGTCTTCAGCGGTTCCACATCGGAAAGCGTTTCGCTGATCTGTGCCGGAATCTTCTGCAGCTGAGCAATGAGTTCAGCTACACGTTCCGGAGCAACCGTCTTCTTGATTTCGGCCATGTACAGAGCCAGCATGAAGAACAGCACAATCTGCGTCGTGTAAGCCTTCGTGGAGGCCACAGCGATTTCCGGACCAGCCCAGGTGTAGAGCACCTGGTCAGCCTCACGGGCGATGGAAGAACCAACCACGTTGGTGATGGCCAAAGTCTTGGCACCCAGACGCTTGGATTCCTTCATAGCAGCCAGCGTATCACTGGTTTCACCGGACTGGGAAACAGCGATGAACAGCGTGTTTTCATCCACAATCGGCTCACGATAGCGGAATTCAGACGCCACGTCTACTTCAACGACCGTACGGGCCAGTTTTTCGATATAGTATTTACCCACCATGCCGGCATGATAAGCCGTGCCGCAGGCTACGATATAAATCTTGTTAAAGGAGTTCAGATAGTCAGCGTCCCATTTCAGCTCGTCCATCACAATGGTCTTGCCGTCTTTAGCGATACGCTGGCTC
Source organism: Selenomonas sp. AE3005 (assembly GCF_000686945.1). Classification (GTDB taxonomy): domain Bacteria; phylum Bacillota; class Negativicutes; order Selenomonadales; family Selenomonadaceae; genus Selenomonas_A. The sequence continues at coordinate 25,259 of NZ_JMME01000018.1, read as the reverse complement.
ATGGTGTCACGGACAGCCTTCGGCTGTTCATGAATTTCCTTGAGCATGAAGTGCTCATAACCGCCCTTTTCGGCAGCCTCAGCGTTCCAGTTAACCTCGAAAATCTTCTTGGTCACGGGCTCACCCTGACGATTGGAAATCTTGATGCTGTCCTTCGTGATAACAGCCAATTCACCATCGTTCAGAATGTAAGTACGGCGGGTGCGCTGAATAATAGCCGGAATATCAGAGGCGATGAAGTTTTCGCCTTCGCCTACACCGATAACCAGCGGGTTATCCTGCTTAGTGGCAATCAGCGTACCAGGATGCTTGCTGCTCATGAATACGAGCGAGTAAGAACCTTCCACGCGGCGCAGAACTTCACGGACAGATGCCACAAAATCACCATTGTAGACTTCTTCGATTAAATGGGCTACTACTTCCGTATCCGTTTCCGACTTGAAGGAATGACCATTTTCGATGAGTTCTTCCTTCAGCGTCAGATAGTTTTCGATAATGCCGTTGTGTACCACCACGAAATCCCCGGAGCAATCCGTATGGGGATGGGAGTTGACATCAGACGGACGGCCATGCGTTGCCCAACGGGTATGACCGATACCCATCGTGCCCTTGAGCTCATGGCTTTTCAGCTTGTCACGGAGTGCGGCGAGACGCCCTACACTCTTTTCCACGCCGATTTTAGCTCCGTCAAAGACAGCGATACCAGCGGAGTCATAACCACGATACTCCAGCTTAGCCAGACCTTCAACCAGAAAACCTGCTGCCTCTTTGTCACCGACATAACCTACGATACCACACATAATAGTACCTCCTATTAAATTGTACTATCCTGCTGCGCTCTCCCCTGACTTGTCTCCCACCTCACAATGGGACTTTCATCAGGTTCTATCGGCTGAGCTAACCGGAAGGCATCCGCTGACGTTTCGACAACCTTCTCCTCGTCTTCTTGCAAGCATTCGCTCCGCTTGCAAGAACTTGCGCTAGAACTTACGTCCTTTTAGTACACCAGAACAACAGGATTATTCTCTCTGGATTTCTTCTTACTTTGTGCCTTTCTTAACAAGCACTCGTACATTGTAACCGATGGAAGGCAATAAGTCAATACACGAAAATATACAAAAAAGCGATAGCCCGAAAGCTATCGCTCTATCTTCATTTGGTGCGGATGAAGGGGGTCGAACCCATACGCCTTGCGGCACTGGATCCTAAATCCAGCGCGTCTGCCAGTTCCGCCACATCCGCGAAAACACCAATTAGTATATCAATGCAGCGCTATTTTGTCAAGATTCACTCCACGTCCAAATCAGCTGTCACCTGGTAATAGTCACAGGCATGGGAGGTGTAGTTCTTGACATTGGCCTTGGAAATCATGCTCATTTTGAGGAAGGAACAGAATACAAAGGCGTGGTCATCAAGAACAGTCTGCTGCATGGCCAGCGCCAGTTCGGCACGTTTGGCCGGGTCAAATTCACGGCTCAGCTGCGTTTCCAGCGCGTCAAGTTTGGCACTATGATATTTGCCCTGATTCTTGGTAGCTGTGCCAACAGCGAATACCGTGAACCAGTATTCGGGGTCACCGGTAGGTGCCTGCACATTGGCCATGGCGTAAACATCCCAGGCCTTGGCGTCTTTCACCACCTGATTGTTGTCAGCCGTATTGTTGACCTCTACCTGCATACCGATATCTTTCAGCGTCGCCTGCGCAGATTCTGCCAACAGCGGCAATTCCTGACGGCTGGGGTAAGTCAGCCATTTAATAACGAGCTTTTTGCCGTTCTTTTCGCGGATGCCATCGCCGTCCGTATCCACCCAGCCCGCAGCCTGCAGTACCTGTTTTGCTCCCTCGGGGTCAAACTTTTCCGCCTTCACCTTGTCACCGCCAAAGGCCGGTCCGGCCGGGAACACACCATTAGCCGTAAAGCCATTGCCATCGAGCAGTTTGGCAACAAAGTTTTCCTTGTCAATCCCCATGGCAATAGCCTGACGTACAGCCGGGTCAGCACAGGGCGAATCCGGGTCAAAATTCATCTTGCCAAAGAAACAACGGGAAGTGGAAATCTGCGAAATATTGTATTTGTCATTTCTAAAGAGCGGATAGCTTTCGTAAGCCATGCCATAGGCGGCCTGCACCTCACCAGACTGCAGGGCATTGGAAAGCGTATTGCCATCAGTTATGGTCCGGATTGTGATTTTATCAAGTTTTGGCATGCCGCCCCAATACTTGTCGTTTTTCTTCAGTGTCAGATGGTCGTCCGTTTTCATATCTACGGCAATGTAAGGGCCAGTGCCGGCCACAATCCCCTTGTCAAATCCGGCCTCCACATCGATTATGCAGCCATATGGGTCACCTAAGTAATTGAGCAGGGCCGGTTTCGGCTCTTTGGTTTTGATGATAAGCTCCTGCCCATTAGCCTCCATGGAGTCAATCTTTAAATCCTGCGCCGCCCGTTTATTATTCTCCACCAAATGCGTAAAGCATTGCTTTACAGCGGCAGCATCGAGCTTGCGGCCGCTGGAGAAGGTCACATCATCACGCAGGGTAAACTTCCAGGTAAGTTCGTCCACATTCTCCCATTTGACAGCCAGCCAGGGCTGAATCTCCATATTGTCGGAGTATTTTATGAGCGTCTCACCTATGCCGTAACGGATACAGGCCCAACCGGCATAAGCGTTATGCGGATTTACGTCCGGCTCTTCATTGGAGCTGTTAAAGGTGGTATCCCCGATAGTGAGTACCTTCCCCCCTGTGCCGGCGCCTTTATCACTGCCGCAACCTGCCAGCACGCCCATACTCAGGCATAAGCCCAGTCCTAAAGCCAGTAGTTTTTTCCATTTCATCTGTAAAAATCTCCTTCCTGCTGCTATAAATCATCACAAGACACTGTCGAGCAGCGTCCTGGTATAAGCCTGACGCGGATTGTTAATCACTTCCTCTGCCGTACCTGCCTCTACGACTCGGCCAGCCTGCATGACCAGCACCCTGTCGCAAAAATCCTGTACGAGCGCTATATCATGACAGATAAAAAGATACGCCATTTGCCGTTCCTGCTGCAGGCGGTTCAGTAATGAAATTATCTCCGCCTGTACAGTCACATCCAGCGCTGAAGTTGCCTCATCGAGGATGAGCAGCTGCGGTTCAATGGCTAAGGCCCGCGCAATCGCCGCCCGTTGACACTGGCCGCCGCTGACCTCATGCGGATAACGCCGGGCAAACTCTTCTCCCAGCTCGCACATGGCCAACAGTTTTTGGGTTATCGCTGTGGCCTGTGCCCTGCTCCGTCCATGGTTGATAAGGCTTTCACTGATACCGTCCCCCAAGGTACATCTGGGGTCAAAACTGTCCACAGGATTTTGAAACACCATCTGCATTTTCGCATAGGCCTTTTTTAATTGTGCCCCGCCGGCCCGTGTTATATCCTCACCAGCCAGGATTATCTTTCCCTCTGTCGCATCTGTCAGCCGGGCAATCAGACGTGCTACCGTTGTTTTGCCGCTGCCGCTTTCCCCGATAATAGCCAGTTTCTCGCCTGGTTGCAGGGAAAAACTCACATCATCGACCGCCACAATATCCGGCCTGTCTTTTTGCGGAAAAACTTTTTTAAGATGCGCAACTTGCAACAGCTTGTCCATATCCTGCTGCTGACCTCCTCAGTTTTGGCACGGCTGCCAAAAGTTTCTGTGTATAAGCCGACTGCGGATTTGCCAATATATCCTTAGCCGGGCCGTATTCCTGCATTTTTCCCTGATGTAATACCAGCATCGTATCGGCCATAGCCCTGATAACACCGATATTATGCGTGACCAAAATAATGGCCGTGCCAAAGAGCTCACGCGCCAGCAGCATTTCCTCAATGACCTGCTTTTGCACCGTCACATCCAGCGCCGATGTCGGTTCATCAGCCAGCAGGATTTTAGGCTTTAACAGCATGGCCGCAGCTACTCCCACACGCTGCTGCATACCGCCGGACAGTTCAAAAGGATAGCTCTGCCAAATACGCTTTGGTTCCGTGAAACCAAATTTAGTAAACATTTCACAGGTTTCCTGCTCCACGAGCCGGGCGTTATCATATCCATGTGCCGCCATCATTTCCTTTATCTGTGTGCCCACTGTACGAATGGGGCAAAAACTGTTGCCGGCCTGCTGAAAAATCATGCCGATTTCCGCGCCACTGATTTTCTGCCTTTCCCGTTCGTTGATATCCGGCAGGTCCAGGCCGCGATAGTAAATGTCGCCCCGTGTCACCAGGCCGTCACGTCCCAGCATGCCCAGTGCTGCTTTCAGCAGTGTTGACTTGCCGCTGCCGCTTTCCCCCACAATGCCCAGGATTTCGCCGGCCTGCAGGGTAAAACTTATATCATTAACAACCAGCTGCCCGTTGTAACTTATATCCACATGCTCATAACGAATTATATCTGTCATTTCTATCTCCTATTTTTCGGGTCAAGATAATCCCTGACCGTATCACCCAGCAGATTAAAAATCATTACAGAAATAAAGATAGCAAAACCGGGTGCCAGCGTTACCCACGGCTGTGTGGGCAGCAGGTTTCTCGTGTCGCTCATCATGCTCCCCCACTCAGGAACTGGTGGCTTGGCCCCCAGCCCTAAAAACGACAGGCCGGCCAGTTCCATCATCATCGTGCCGATATCCAGCATAGCCGTGACCAAAATGGGGCCGGCAATATTCGGAATAACATGTTTACGTATCAGTTTAAAGTTGCTGCTGCCGGCCATGCGCGCCGCCTGCATATAAACTGCTGCCTGCTGGGCCAATGTCTGGCTGCGGGCTAATCTGGCATACTTGGGCCAGCTGATGGCCGCCAAGGCAAAGATGGCATTGTGGACACCGCCCCCCAGTACCGCTGCCACAGCCAGCGCAAAGACGAGTCCCGGGAAGGCCAAAAACATATCAGACAAACGCATCAGCACCGTATCCAGCCATTTCCCTGTCCAGGCACAGATAATGCCCACCAGGCTGCCGAAAATGGTAATAAAACTCACCAGCAGCAAGGTCGCATAGATACTTGTTTTACTGCCGGCAATCACCCGGGACAGCATATCACGGCCATAACGGTCAGTCCCCAGCAGATGCTCTGCCGAGGGCGCCGCCTTGGTCATGCTCATATCCTGCACATAGGGGTCATAGGGGCATAGATAATCACTGAAAAATGCTGCCAATATCAGCAGCAATGCCAGACCGCCCCAAATATAAAGTTTCTTCTGTAAATGATTCTGCCGCACATTTTGCCGGCGCACCGTTGGTGCCATTGCCTGACTCATTTGGCACTCCCTCCCAGCCGGATACGCGGGTCAAAATAATGATAAAGTAAATCCGCCGTCAGATTGACAAAGACATAGATAATGGCCATCCACATGACGTAAGCCTGAATGAGGGGATAGTCACGCATATTTATGGCGTCTACTGCCAGCTTGCCGACACCATCCCACATAAAGATACTTTCGATAATCGCTGTGCCCCCCAGCAGGCTGCCGATGGATAACGCCAGCAAGGTCATAATGGTCAACATGGCCGCCTTCATGACATTCTTCCAAAGAATGACGTTTGCACTCACGCCCCGGGCTCTGGCCCCCTGCACGTACTCTTTGTTCAGTTCCTCCAGCACAGCGCTGCGCACCTGCCGCAGATACTTGGCTGACATGGCAATGGCCAGTGTCAGCGTCGGCATGATAGCACTTTCGATATCCGTACCGCTGGCTATAACCGGCAAAATCCCCAGTTGTATCCCCAGGAACTCCATGAGCAGCATCGCCACAAAAAAATTAGGCATGGCATTGCCTAAAAAGCTGCCAAAGCGCAGCAGTAAATCCACCAGCCGGTCATGACGCACCGCCGCTAAAATGCCGCAAGGCAGGGAGATAAGCACCGTGACAGCCACAGCTGAACCTGTCAGCAAAAGCGTGGCCGGCAGTTTGCGCATAAAGGCCGTAAGTACATCTTCCCCTGTCACATAACTTATGCCCATATTCCCCTGCAGCATGGCCCCCAGCCAGTTGAGATACTGCTGAAAAAAAGGCAGATTCAGCCCCAGCGCTGCTTTTCGTTCATCAATGATTTCCTGGGCGACCTCGACGCCCCGGTTGCTGTACATTTCCGTCACCGCGTCACTGCCGGCTAAATACATCAACAAAAACGACAAAAAAGTAATGCCAAACAAAATCGGTATCAACTGCAGAAATCGTCTTATCGCATAGTTCATGCCAGCCTGGCCTCCAATAGGTTTATGATTTTTTATCATACATGATTTTCCCCCTGCCCGTAAGCCCCGTGGGGGGATAAAAAAAGCAGGACCGTGAAAATCACTTCTCACAGTCCTGCTTACATTAAAATTTTACATAGGCTTGCAGCCTGGCAAAGTCTATAAAGGTTTCAGTTTGCGGATGCTTTGTCAGGTAATCCTGCTCGGCTGCCTCTGCCTCCTGAAAATTTTGCAAAGGCCCGGCAAGAGCACACATTTTCCGCGCCAGTTTCGGATTGCTGTTCGGGTCATTTACCGTAAGTCCTGCAGTCCCCACTACAGGCGGTTTGCCCCGATTGGCAATGAAGTTAAGATGCAGCTGCACCTGCGGTTCATCCTCAGGCGAAGTGTAGAACACCCCGGCCCTGTACATAGTCCCCCTGGCCTTCCCCTGACCATCAGGTACATAAGGATTAACAATCGCAAACAGCATATCCAGCAGCTTTGATATATCCACTTTCTTGGGATTGTACGTAACTTCTACGCCCATATAGGCTTTGACCTGTCCGCTGGCTACGCTGGCAAAATCTGCCGGCTTTTCCCCATTGATGTAGCCGGCACGCACCGCCGTAACTCCCGGCACATGGTCAAATACAGCCTGCAGTTCGTGAAAATCACCGCCGGAAAAGTATATTTTCTTGGTATACACCAGTTCACCCCTTTTCCTGTTCGGGATGGAAAATATCCACCTGCCGCCGGGCCGCACGTTCCACATCAAATAGTTTTACGAGCTCTGCTACTGCCTGCGTCGGGGAAATCGTACCATCAAGCACGGCCTCCCTTACCTCCGGCATACGGCCAGTAATCACAGGGTCCTCAAAGAACAGATTATGCAGGTGCTCATCTATCATGCTGTGCATCCAATCGAGCAGCTGGCTGTCACGGCGCTTATGCCAAACACCGCTCTTTTGTGTATTTTCCCGAAAGCCCTTAATGACTTCCCAAAGTTCTTTGAGTCCCGTTTTTTCGAGAGCTGAACACATATAGGCATGTGTCGGCCAGCCGGGAGTAGCCGGACGTATGTATTCGAGCATCCGCTCATACTGGCCCCGTGATACCTTGGCCTTCACCAGATTATCCCCATCAGCCTTGTTGACCACGATAGCGTCAGCCAGTTCCATAATCCCCTTTTTGATTCCCTGCAGTTCATCCCCGGCACCAGTGAGCACCACGAGCAGGAAAAAGTCCACCATCGAGCGCACGGTAGTTTCAGACTGCCCCACGCCTACGGTCTCAATGATAATGACGTCATACCCTGCCGCCTCACACATCAGCATGGTTTCCCGGCTTTTACGGGCAACGCCCCCCAGTGTTCCGCCGGCCGGCGAGGGGCGGATAAAAGCCTCGCGCCGCCGCGACAGGGTCCCCATCCTGGTCTTATCCCCCAGTATAGAGCCCTTGGTAACGGAACTTGTCGGGTCAACGGTCAGCACCGCAACCTTGTGACCGGCATCGCAGAGCATATTGCCAAAAGCCTCAATCATAGTGCTTTTGCCGGCTCCCGGTACACCGGTAATGCCAATGCGCAGGGCCTTGCCTGTATGCGGCAGCAACCGCTGCAGTACCCGTTGGGCCTTGGCAAAATGCCGCGGACTGTTGCTTTCAATCAGGGTAATCGCCCGGGAAAGCGTCATTCTGTCCCCGTTCAGTACCCCGCCCACATAGTCATCCTCAGACATAATCAGACGCCGTTTGGGTTTCATCTTCCCACTGGTCAGCGCAGGATTGATATTGCCGACGGTGGTATCCTTGATGCCTTCGATGCCGCCCATGACCGAGCAGGCAAATTTTTCATTCGGTTCCTCTGGCACCCAGCTGGGCTTTGATGTACTATATTTTTTCTCCATCATTGCCTCCTTCAAAAAGCCCTCCCTCAAAATCAGGGAGGGCTCGTCTGTTATTCTTCGGCCAGTTCCTCCTTAGCCCGGTCAATAAGCAGTGTCAGGAGCTTAATGCCGGCCTCCGGGATATTGGTACCCGGTGCAAAAATAGCTACCGCGCCATGCTCGTAAAGATTGTCGTAATCCTGGACAGGAATTACGCCGCCAATGCAGACCATGATATCCTCACGGCCCAGCTTTTTGAGTTCGTCGACCAGCTGCGGCAGAAGGGTGTTATGCCCGGCAGCCAGCGAGCTGAATCCGACCATGTGCACATCGTTGTCCACCGCATCCTGCGCCGTTTCTTCCGGCGTCTGGAACAGCGGGCCCACATCGACGTCCCAGCCCATGTCCGCAAAGGACGAGGCGATAACCTTCTGACCACGGTCATGACCATCCTGTCCCATCTTGGCGACAAAGATACGCGGACGACGGCCCGTGAGTTCTTCGAACTCGTCTGCCATGGAACGCGCTTTCTCGAGTTCCGTCTTGTCGGTGAACTCGGAGGAATACACGCCGGAAATGGTATGGATTACCGCCTGATAGCGGCCCGAAACCTTTTCCACGGCATCGGAGATTTCGCCCAGGGACGCACGGACACGGGCGGCCTCCACTGCACATTCCAGCAGGTTGCCGTTGTCACGGCTGTCGGCAGCTTTGGTAATCGCCTCCAGAGCCCGGCGCACATCGTCCTCATTGCGTTCACGCCGCAGTTTTTCGAGGCGTTCCACCTGCGCATTGCGTACGGCGGTATTGTCGATAGCCAGGATTTCCAGCGGGTCTTCCTTTTCCAGACGATACTTGTTCAGGCCGACAATGGTTTCGTTGCCGGAATCGATTTGTGCCTGACGACGGGCTGCAGCTTCCTCGATACGCATTTTGGGCAGGCCCGTGGAGATAGCCTTGGCCATACCGCCCAAAGCCTCGACTTCCTGAATATGCGCCCAGGCACGGCGGATGATTTCGTTGGTAAGCGCCTCCACATAGTAGGAACCACCCCAGGGGTCAATAATCTTGCAGACGCTGGTTTCGTCCTGAATGTAGAGCTGCGTATTACGCGCAATGCGCGCCGAGAAATCCGTTGGCAGAGCGATAGCCTCGTCGAGGGCATTGGTATGCAGGGACTGGGTATGACCGAGAGCTGCGCCCATGGCCTCCATTGCCGTACGCGAGATATTGTTGAACGGGTCCTGTGCCGTAAGCGACCAGCCGGACGTCTGGCTGTGCGTTCTGAGCGCCATGGATTTGGGGTCTTCGGCGCCAAAAGACTTGACGATTTTTGCCCAAAGTACACGGGCTGCCCGCATCTTGGCCACTTCCATAAAATAATTCTTGCCAATGGCCCAGAAGAAGGACAGACGCTTGGCAAAAGCATCGACCGGCAGGCCGGCCTTGATACCTGTACGGATATACTCCAGGCCATCAGCCAGCGTGTAGCCCAGTTCGATATCAGCCGGCGCTCCGGCCTCCTGCATATGGTAACCGGAAATCGAAATGCTGTTGAACTTCGGCATGTATTTTGTCGTGTACTCGAAAATATCACCGATAATACGCATGGACATTTCTGGCGGATAAATATAAGTGTTACGCACCATGAATTCCTTCAGAATATCATTCTGAATCGTGCCGGCCATGATTTTCTTGTCCACGCCCTGCTCAACACCGGACTGGATAAAGAACGCGAGAATCGGCAGTACCGCGCCGTTCATGGTCATGGATACGGACATCTGGTCAAGGGGAATACCCGAGAACAGGATATTCATATCAAGCATGGAGCAGACAGACACGCCGGCCTTACCTACGTCACCAACCACGCGTGGATTATCAGCGTCATAACCGCGGTGTGTCGGCAGGTCAAAGGCGATGGACAGGCCCTTCTGACCAGCAGCCAGATTGCGGCGGTAGAAAGCATTGGATTCCTCAGCCGTGGAGAAACCGGCATACTGGCGTACTGTCCAGGGACGGAACACATACATCGTGGAATACGGCCCACGCAGGCACGGCGGGATACCGCTGGCAAAATCCAGATGGTTCATGTGGTCGTATTCATCATGGTTATAGAGCGGCTTTACGGGAATATGCTCCATCGTACGGCGGGTAAGGCTGTCAAACTCAGCCCCGGCCTGTGCAGAAAAGAGTTTTTCCCACTCTTTGACATCTGCTCCCGTCGGTTCCCGCAGGCTCATTTGGGTAAAGTCAGGATTTTGGTAGCTCATTATGCAATCATCCCTTTCTTCTGCTGCAGGAGCTGCAGGATTTTATAGCAGTTGGCCTTGACGGAAATATATTCATCAATACCGGCCTCGTTATAGGTTTCCAGTAAATCCTTCGGTGCAGCACCGGCTAAGAACACCGTGGCCTCAGGCAATACCTCATGGAGTTTCGGTGCCAGCTGTGGCACAATCTCCGGATAAGTGGCATCCGTCGAGCAGATAACCACAGCATCTGCCCCGGATTCCTTGGCTGCCTGTGCGGCCTCTTCCACCGTGGAGAAGCCGTTATTGCCGAGCACCTCAAAAGCACCAACCTGTAAAAAGCCCGTGGTGAAATCAGCTCTGGCCTTATGCTGCGGAATCGGCCCCATATTGGCCAGGAAAATCTTCACATTATCATTATGCTTGGCCTTATAATCTTCCGTGGTCTTGCGCAGAGCCTCAAAGCGTTCACTCCAGCGATGCGGCTCGATAGCCGTAACAGTTTCGCTTTCGTCCCCCTGCAAAGCCCCGGCGATTTCTGCCGTAGTAGCGCCAGCCTGTGCCGCGTCAATAGCCAGACTTACCAGACAGCCCTCGCCAGCCTGCAAAGCCGCAAGTTTTTCCGTCTTAAAGGCCTCATCGATATCAGCCAGATAGGCTGTTACCTGTGCCGTACGCTGTTTCTTATTCTCGGCCATATCCTCAGGACGCTGGTCGAGCAGAGTTTCCGTCATATTCGGGTACATATTGTTGCCCACAATGCGGTCCTTACGGGTTTCCGAGGCCTTGAAACGGGCTGCGAGGACAGCCGCAATCTCGTTTTGCGGATAGCCTTCCTGCAGGGCTGCCAGCATGCCGCCCTTGCCCTCTATCGTCTGAAACTCAGCCCAGACTTTTTCCTTCATCTGCTTGGTGAGAGTTTCCACCGCCCAGGAACCGCCTGCCGGGTCAATCGGCTGTAAAAGGCCAAATTCTTCCTGCAGGATAATCTGCACGTTACGTGCAATACGGCGCGAGAATTCATCGCCCTTGCGGATAGGTTCGTCAAACGGCGAGCTTTCAAAGGAATCTACACCGCCCACAACACCGGAGAAAATCTCCGTGGTATTGCGGAGCATATTTACATACGGGTCATAAACCGTCTTAAAGAACAGGGCCGGACGTGCATGGATATGCATACGCTGCGCCTCTTTGCTGCCGCCGAAAGCCTCCACAATCTGTGCCCACAGCGGACGCAGGGCACGCAGTTTGGCAATCTGCAGGAAGAAGTTCGCCCCCATGGAGAACCCAAACATAATCTGCCCGGCTGCCTCGTCTATCGTCAGACCGCGTTCGAGCAAAGCACGCAGGTAAGCCACAGCCGTAGCCAGCGTATAGGCCGATTCCTGCACATCATTAGCCCCGCCCCGGCTGTAAACGTCACTGCGCACAAAGACAGTTTTGAGTCCCGGTGCATTTTTCACTGCCCACTTGGCACACTTAGCCATATCACAATACAGGCTGGCTGTATCCTTGCTGTTTTTGCCATTGGCTGTGAGTTCTCCCAACGGGTCAGCACCGACAACACCACGGATTTTCGTCATGTCCTGTCCGGAGGCCTTAAGCGTCCCGGCAAACAGGGACAACATGGGCAAAGCCGATTCCCCGGCATAGATATACACGGGATATTTATCAAGTTTTAAACCAGCCAGCAAAGTGTGCATGTCGTCCAAGGTCGTCACTGACACACCTTCATCACCGGGAGCAGCAGCCTCACGCACATCCTGCGCCTTCAAGCTCGCACTGTCCAGTTTGATATTATAAATGGTCGAACCTTTTTCCTGCTCATGGCGTAAGAGCTCATTATTTTCCTCGGGCAAGGTTTCATCGCAGGCCTGGGCAATCCCCCAAGGCTTGCCGACATAACCGCTCGGCTGGGCCCCACGCAGGTAATCGCCCATTCCCGGGAAGGAATTCTTCGGCAGAATATCCTCCGTATCCTTGCGAAAATACATGGGGTCGAAGGTGATACCCTCATAGGTTTTGGTATACATCTTCTTGTCAAAGGGCGCCCCTTTGAGCAGGGTGATACAGGCCTCTTTCCATTCCTCATAAGTAGGCGGAGTAAACTCGTCTAAAGGTACATCTGGAAAGTCCGTCTGCTGCTCGGCCTTTTTTAAAATGGCCTGCAGGTCCAGCTCACCGCCGGTTTCATTACTCATAGCACAGCCTCCTCTTGTTTTGCAGTATCACAAGCACTAAAAAAAGGCAATCCATCTGCGAAATACAGATAGATTGCCCTCTATTGCGCCAATATACCACGCTTAGATTCAATCCCCTACCCATCGCTCGCAGGCACGACACCCCAAGGTATCACGGTGATGCTAGAACAGGCAGTTCTCCTGGCTCGGTTTCATCATCCTGCAGCGCCTTCCCAAGGTACGCATTTCTACCCCAGTGACATATTGTGCAGGACTCCCCCTTACAGTGGCGGGACCGCTCCGGCTTATACCGGATTCCCTATTAAGTCCTATGGACACCTATTCCCAAATATATTAAAACCTAATGATAATATTAGTGTAGTTTATCTTTTTTGTCAAGTCCAGGCTTACATCACAACCTATTCATACATATGAATTGCAGTTTGACAGATAACGAGTTCTTAAACGTATCCCGTTCATACGTGGCTGGGGTTCACGGGGTAGTGATTTTTCTGCCTCCGCTAAACGACACACCTCGCTAAATAGCACTGCCCAGTTACCTGCGCCGGGCAGGCCAACGGCGCTCCTTTCAGCGTAATTTTTTAGCTGCGTACTACAGTGTGCCGGCCTTCGCTGCGCTCAGGCAGTCGCTCCCCGCATAAAAATCACTACCCCGTTCGCCCCCCAGCAACGACCTTTACAATTGTCACGAACCCGTTGCTCCCGTTACAAGAACATCAATGTACTTGTTCCCTGTCACTGCGAAAGAATCATTTTACACGAACGTCGCTTAGGGCGGAGGTGGTGATGCTTTTCGCAGTGGAACGACTGTCCGAACGCAGTGAGGACTGGCCCACAAACAATAGTCACTGGACACCATGATGAATAATCGCGCCGCTGGCCTGCCCGGCGCAAGGCCGCTAAAAATGCCAGTCGTTTGCTGGTGGGACATTTAGTGAAACAGCGAAAAGTATTACCACCTCCACCCGACTGAGCTGTAACAAACAAAATAAAGCAGACACTAACAGTCAAACTGCAATAAAAAACCTCCCGTTGACGCTTAATCATTCGTCAACGGGAGTTTCTGTTTATCAGCAGACTGCTTAATAGTCCCTTATGGATTTATGAAACTTAGAGGTTCGCAAGCAATTCTTTAACCTTATCCAGGTATTCTTCACGGCTGACCGTAAACATTTCGCCTGTCTTACGAACCTTGATTTCAATCTGATTTTCTTCCACAGCCTTAGGCCCTACCACTACACGCAAGGGATAACCGATAAGGTCGCAGTCCTTGAACTTGACACCGGCACGTTCCTTACGGTCATCGAGCAGGGTGTCAAAACCAGCAGCCTTACATTCCTTATAGATTTCCTCAGAATATGCCAGCTGGTCGTCTTTCTTGGCATTTACAGCTACAACTACCACCTCGAACGGGGCGATAGCGCGCGGCCAGATAATGCCGTTTTCATCGTTGTTCTGCTCGATAGCGGCAGCCATAGTACGGCCTACGCCGATACCGTAGCAGCCCATGTAAAGCGGCTGCTGCTTGCCGGATTCATCGAGGAACATCGCGCCCATAGCCTGGCTGTATTTCGTCCCCAGCGTAAATACCTGACCAGCCTCGATACCGCGCGTCATCTTCATCTCTGCTCCACAATGCGGGCAGGCGTCGCCTTCCTTGACCATGCGCAGGTCAGTTACGATAATGCCTTCAGCACTGAAGTCACGCTTGGGGTTCACATTCTTGTAATGCGCGTCCACTTCGTTGGCACCAGCCACGGCATTGTGCATATTCATAACCGTCGGGTCAACAAGTACAATCACATCTTCACTGGGCTGAATGCCGATAGCACTCATAAAGCCCGGATAACCGCCGGCCTGCTTAATTGTTTCTTCTTCAGCCATCGTCAGTTCCAAAGCGCCTTCTACCTGATTGATAACCTTGACCTCATTCACATCATGGTCACCACGAACGAAAGCCAGCACCAGTTTGCCATTGTCGCTGCTGTAAGCTACGGCCTTAATGGTCTTTTCGATGGGCACGTTCAGGAATTCAACGAGACCTTCTATCGTGTTGGTGCCCGGCGTAGCCACTTTTTCGAGCGGCAGTTCTGCCTCATCAGCTCCAACAATCGGTGAAAGGGCTGCCTTTTCATCACTGGCCGCATAGTCACACTTGGTGCAGTACGCGATATTGGACTCACCAGCCTCAGCCAGCACTGTGAACTCATGGGAATGGCCGCCGCCGATGGCGCCGTTATCAGCCTCTACCGGACGGAATTCCAGGCCCATGCGGTTGTAGATATTCGTATAAGCATCGTACATCTTCTGATAGGAAACGTTCATGCCTTCTACGTCCTTATCAAAGGAGTACAAATCCTTCATGATAAATTCACGGCTGCGCATCAGACCAAAACGCGGACGGCGCTCATCACGGAACTTGTCCTGAATCTGATAGAGCATCAGGGGCAGCTGCTTGTAGGAGCTGACTTCGTCGCGTACCAAATCCGTAATCATTTCTTCATGCGTCGGACCAAGGCAGAAATTACGGCCATGACGGTCTTTAATACGCATCATTTCATCGCCATAAGCCGCCCAGCGGCCGCTTTCTTCCCAAAGCTCGGACGGCTGCAGAATCGGCATGCCGATTTCCTGACCACCGGCAGCGTCCATTTCCTCGCGGATAATTTCCTCAATCTTGCGGATTACGCGCCAGCCCAGGGGCAGATAAGTGTACATACCGCCGGCAACTTTGCGGATCATTCCGGCACGGTACATCAGCTGATGGCTGGCAATTTCGGCCTCTGCCGGCGTATTGCGCAGCGTTGGTGCATATAAATTACTTGCTCGCATTGTTCTTTCGTTCCTCCAATATGGCATCTATTTCTTTAAAGAGTTCTTCCACTAATTTATCTTCCGGCACTTTGCGGATGATTTCTCCCTTGCGGAAAATCAGGCCTTCACCATTGCCGCCGGCAATGCCCACATCGGCACCACGGGCCTCACCCGGGCCATTTACCACACAGCCCATTACCGCCACGTCAATGGGGTCTTTAATGCCGGCCAGTTTCTTTTCCACCTGTTCAGCAATAGCCGGCAGGTCGATACTGGTACGGCCGCAGGTCGGACAGGCCACAAGAGTCGGGCCGTATTCTTTCAGCCCTAAGGACTTTAAGATTTCATTGGCTACCTTGACTTCCACCACCGGGTCGCCCGTCAGCGAAATACGGAAGGTATCGCCAATGCCTTCGGACAGCAGGGCACCAATGCCCACAGCAGATTTGATAATCCCTGTGTTCACTGTCCCGGCCTCCGTAATACCCAGGTGCAGCGGATAATCCACCGTCTTGCTCATCAAGCGGTAAGCCGCCAACGTCAACGGCACATCATGGGCTTTTAAGGAGATTTTGAGGTCATGGAAATCCAGGTCCTCCAAAATCTTCACATGCTGCATGGCCGATTCCACCAAGGCCTCCGGCGTCACAGCACCATACTTGGCCAGAATCTTCTTATCCAGCGAACCGGCATTCACGCCAATACGAATGGGAATATGGGCCTCTTTTGCCGCCTTGACCACTGCCCTGACCTTTTCTTCCCCACCGATGTTGCCGGGATTCAGACGCAGGGCTGAAATGCCCTGCTCTATGGCCTCGAGCGCCAGCTTGTAATCAAAATGAATATCGGCTACCAGTGGAATACTGATTTCCTTGATGATATTGCCGAGGTTCTTGGCCGCCTCCATATCGGGCACTGCCACTCTGACAATATCACAGCCGGCATTCTGCAGCGCTTTTATCTGCGCAACGGTTGCCACTGTATCTGTCGTTTTAGTATTGCACATGGACTGAACAGATATAGGTGCACCGCCGCCGATAGCCACCTTGCCAATATGTATTTGCCGCGTTTGCTTGCGTTCAAACATTTATCTTAGCCTCCCGTAAAGACACGCACAATGTCATTTTTCGTAGCCAGCACCATCAGCAGGATGAGCAATACAATCCCAAACTTCTGGGTGTATTCCAGTGCCTTGGGGCTCATGGGCTTGCCGCGTACGGCCTCCACACACAGTGTCACAAAGTGGCCGCCATCAAGTGCCGGAATCGGGAACAAATTTACAATACCCAGATTCAGGCTCAGGAAAGCAGCAAAGTTTAACAAGGGAACAAAACCCATCTGCGCCACTTGCCCAGCCATCTGCGCCACACCAATCGGTCCGGCCAATTCTGCCCCGGAAAGTTTCATAATGATTTGCACCAACGCATCCAGCATCATGGCGATAATCATTCCGGTCTTTTGTAAAGACAGGCTGACAGCCTCAAATACACCAGGATAACGGGTATCCACAGAACTCATAACACCCACCATTGCCCTTTTGGCCTGCGAATCATAGGCCGGAGTCATCGTGGCAGTTATTTTTTCCCCGTCACGCTCAGCCACTACCGTGACTGCTGTACCTTCGTTATCCTTGATATTATCCACAAATTCTGTCCATGTGGAAATTTCCTTGCCGTCCAGACTGATAATGCGGTCGCCAGCCTTAAGGCCTGCCTGGTCGGCAGCCTTGCCGGCAATTACCGTACCAAAAACCGGCTCGGTATTCGGTGTGCTGACACCAGCCACTAAATAAATCCCAAAGAAAATAACCACCGGCAGGATAAAATTCATAATAGAACCGGCCAGGATAACAATCATGCGCGACAGCACCGGCTTTTCACAATAGCCGCGGCTGCCGGCCTCATTGGTGCTGGGGTCCATACCGGCAATATCATTAAAACCACCCAGGGGCACAGCGCGTAATGAATACACGGTTTCACCATAAGTAAAGCTAAGCAGTTTAGGTCCAAAGCCAATGGCAAATTCATCTACCCGCATGCCTGTCAGCTTGGCGGTTATAAAATGTCCTAATTCGTGTACCAGCACCAACAGCCCAAAGACAAAAACGGCTGCGGCAATAGTTAGTACCATAGTGTCACCGTCCCCTTATTTCTTCTGTAAAAGTCCCCGGGCAAACTCACGTGCCCAGGCGTCCTCAGCGAAGAGTTCCTCCAGCGTCGGCTCGACAATGCACTCGCGCTTAAGCATGGTTTCTTCGATGATATCGTAAATATCCAGGAATTTGATTTCGTCCTTCAGGAAGGCGCCGACAGCCACTTCATTGGCAGCGTTAAAGACGCAGGGCATACTGCCGCCCATAGCACCAGCCTCATAGGCAAACTTCAGCCCTTTGAACGTTTCCGTATCCGGCTGGCTGAAAGTCAAATCCTTCATCTGCCAGAAGTCCAGTCGGTCAAAGGAGGACTGTACCCTGTCAGGATAAGTCAGCGCATACTGAATAGGCAGTTTCATATCGGTAGAACCTAATTGCGCAATCACTGCCCCATCACGGAACTGCACCATGGAATGCACAATACTCTGCGGATGTACCACTACCTGAATCTGGTCATAACTGACATCATAGAGCCACTTGGCCTCAATGACTTCCAGCCCCTTGTTGACCAGGCTGGCAGAGTCCACAGTAATCTTCTGCCCCATGTTCCAGGTGGGATGTGCCAATACCTGTTCTTTTGTTGCGCCCACGAGGTCTGCCCGCTGCTTGCCACGGAAGGGGCCACCGGAACAGGTCAACAGGAGCTTTTCGATGGACTCCATCTTCTCGCCCTGCAGGCACTGGAAAAAAGCACAGTGTTCACTATCGACGGGAAGAATCTTGACGCCCTGTTCCTTGGCCCGGCGGGTAACAATTTCCCCGGCTACGACCAGAGTTTCCTTATTGGCCAGCGCGATGTTCTTTTTCGCGTCCAACGCCTTCATAGTCGGTTCCAGACCGGCAAAGCCCATCATGGAAGTAACCACTGTATCCACGCCGTCAAAGGCAGCGGCGTCAATAAAAGCCTGACGGCCGCCAGCCAGCTGTGTTTTGCCGCTGTAACGGCTCTTTAAGCGCAGGTAAGCGGCCTCATCAGCCAGTACAGCCAGTTCCGGCTCAAACTCACGAATCTGCTGTTCAAATAATTCATCACGGGAATTAGCGGCCAACACACTGATATGAAAAAGCTCCGGGTTGCGGCGCACCACTTCAAGCGTCTGCGTGCCAATGGAGCCGGTGGAGCCTAATACTGCTATATTTTTCATCTGCTGCACTCCTTATTTGCCCAACAAGTTCACAAACTGCACAAAGAAATAGACCAGCGGTGCCGTAAAGAGCACACTGTCAAATCTATCCCATACACCACCATGACCGGGGATAATGTTGCCGGAATCCTTGATGCCGACATAGCGCTTAGCCACCGATTCCACCAAATCACCTAAGGTGGCCAAAACAGCGATTAAAAGCCCCAATACAGCCATCTCCTGCAGGGGCAGCTGGAGATAATAACCCAAACCTGCTACTGCCGCTGTCGTCCCCACCAGAGAACCCATAAAGCCCTCTACTGTTTTGTTGGGACTGATAGACGGGCAAAGTTTATGCCTGCCGATAGCCGTCCCCGTAAAATAGGCAAAGGTATCACTGGCCCAGGTGCCAATGAACATAATCCAAACAAAGGCACAGCCAAAGGTAAAGCTGCCAATATCCGTATTAAACACAGTTTCCGGCATCATACCGCGCAGCTGCAACAGGCAGACAAAAGGGAAACCGATATAGATAAGACCGGCACCGGAGGCCAGGGCCTCCATAATATTCGTAGTGCTGCGCATAAGCACACTTTCCAGCAAGGTAATCAGCACTGTCAGCGGCCAGGCCAAAGCCAGATATTCCGGCCGCTGCCAGGCAGCGTACCAGGTAAGTCCCAGGACCACAAGTCCCGTAAACAATGCCAGCCCCATGCCCCGTTCAGAAAAGGCTCTGGCGTATTCAAACCAGGCCAGCAGCATCAGCAAAAGTGTAAAGCCGGCAAAAACCACGCCCCCTGTCTGTATCACAAAGGCTGCCGCGGCTATGCCAATAATTCCCGTTATAATTCTAACTAACAAAAAGCAACGCTCCCACTATTTCTTATTATCATTGAGTCCCCCAAACCGACGGTCGCGGCTGGCAAAATCTTTCATTGCCGCCACAAAACACTCCGGCGAAAATTCCGGCCAGTTCACATCGGTAAAATAAAACTCTGCATAAGCAGCCTGCCACAACAGGAAATTTGACAAGCGCATATCACCACTGGTACGGATAACGAGGTCAACCGGCAGATTGCCTGCCGTATCCAGACTGTTGTCAAACATAGCCTCGTCAATATCCGCAGGATTTAATTCGCCGTTGGCAGCTTTGCCAGCCAGACTCTGCACGGCCCGTATTATCTCGTCCTGGCCGCCGTAATTAGCCGCCACGTTGAACTTAACACCGGTGTTGTCCTTCATCAGTTCTTCCGCGTCATGCATTTGCTGCTGGAGTGATTTCGGCAGCCCCTCCAGCCTGCCCAGAAAATGAATCTGCACATTATCCTCATGCATTTCCTGTACTTCTTTATGCAGGTACTCAGAAAACAGATTCATCAAAAAGCTGACTTCCGTTTCCGGACGTTTCCAGTTTTCTGTGGAAAAAGCATACACAGTCAAAGCGTCGAGTTTCAAACCTATGGCCGTCTTAAGAATATTCTTCAGCGTCTTGACACCGGCAGTGTGCCCAGCAGTTCTAAGCATCCCCTGCCCCTTAGCCCAGCGGCCGTTACCGTCCATGATCACTGCTACGTGCCGTGGGAGCTTGTCCCAATCCAAACCGGCAAACAGCGGTGAATCGTGCTGGGGAATAGCAAAATCATCGCCACCAGCTAAGGTAGAGACAGCTTTTCCCAATATCTTTTTTAACATATGTTAATCCCTCGCTAGGAAATTTTTCTATACATAACACAAAACAAGCCCCTCTGCCAAAACGCACCAGAGGGGCCTGCCTTTTTCGCGTCAGGGAGCCTCGATAGCCGATACCGGGCAGCCAGCAGCGCAAGCGCCGCACTCTACGCACTTATCCGGGTCGATTTCATAACGCTCTGCACCCTCGCTGATTGCCTCTACCGGACAAGTAGCAGCGCAGGAACCGCAAGAAATGCAATCCTCACCAATTTTATATGCCATTGTGTTACACCTCCTTTGCAGGAACTTGTTTAGCCGCCAGGGTAACGAGAAGTTTTCCCTCTGACTCACGCTGGCGGATAACATACATTCTGTTAGTGTCCACAGGGAAAAAATCACGCGTGGACCTGGTAATTTCAGTCACATAGGCAACCTGTGCCTCCTGCAGGAGTTTTTCTCCTTCTTCCCAAGGCAGGGCGACGATATCCGGTATCATCAGACTTCCATTACTTCCTTTTCCTTGGCTGCACGCGTAGTATCTACAACTTTCACGTACTTATCAGCCAGTTTCTGCACGGATTCCTGAGCTTTCTTGGATTCGTCCTCAGTGATTTCCTTGGCTTTTTCCAGTTTCTTCACCGCATCGTTGCCATCACGGCGGATATTACGGATAGCAACTTTAGCCTCTTCAGCTTTCTTGTTTACGGTCTTAACCAGTTCCTGACGGCGTTCCTGCGTCAAGGCCGGAATGGCCAGACGAATAGCCGTACCATCAGAGTTCGGAGACAGTCCCAGGTCAGACTTCATGATAGCCACTTCAATTTCATGCAGCATGGTCTTTTCATAGGGCTGAATCATAATCATGCGCGGCTCCGGCACTGCCACCTTGGCAATCTGGTTTACCGGCGTCGGCGTGCCATAGTAGTCAACCGTAACCTTGTCGAGCAGGGACGGCGTAGCACGGCCTGCACGCAGGGAGGCGAATTCACGCTTCAGTGCTTCGATAGATTTCTGCATACGTTCTTCATGTGTGGATAGGATTTCTTTTACCATTATTTATTACCTCCTACCGTGGTACCAATCTCTTCACCCAGAGCGGCCCGTACGATGTTTTCATGGTCATCAATGTTAAATACAACCAAAGGAATCTTATTATCCATGCAAAGGCTGGTAGCCGTGGTATCCATGACCTGCAAGCCCTTGCTGATGATTTCCAGGTAAGTGAGTTCGTCAAATTTCTTGGCGTTGGGGTTCTTGTTCGGGTCAGAATCATAAATACCGTCCGTCCCCTTCTTGGCCATCAGAATTACATCAGCCTCGATTTCGGCAGCGCGCAGAGCTGCCGTCGTATCCGTCGAGAAATACGGATTACCGGTACCAGCACCAAAGATAACCACGCGTCCTTTTTCCATATGACGAATGGCTTTGCGGCGGATATAGAGTTCAGCGACCTGACGCATTTCGATAGCCGTCTGCACACGCGTATCCACGTCCATCTTTTCCAAAGCGTCCTGCAGTGCCAAAGCGTTCATCACCGTAGCCATCATGCCCATATAATCAGCCTGCGCACGGTCCATGCCCTTGGCAGAACCGGCAAGTCCGCGCCAGATATTGCCGCCGCCCACAACAACAGCCACATCTACGCCATGCTCACGAATGGTCTTAATCTGCTTGGCGATATCTTCCACGATAGGGGGATTTATCCCAAAGCCCTGTTCACCTGCCAGGGACTCACCCGAAAGCTTCAAGACAACACGTTTATATTTCGCTGTTTCCAAAACTATTACCCTCCATTCAGGCATCACTGTACCTGCTTCTTACTCACACTTAGTATATTATACATGAAAACAGCGGATAACACAAAAGTTTTGTGCTATCCGCTGGAAAGTTTTATATTTCTTTATTACTTCAGCTGTGCAGCAACTTCAGCAGCGAAGTCGTCCTGCTTCTTTTCGATGCCTTCGCCCAGCTGGAAACGGGTGAATTCGGTAACTTTTACATCGCCGAGTACATCTTTGATGGTCTTTTCGGAATCCTTAACGAAAATCTGTTCGTTGAGGCAGACTTCCTTGTAGAACTTGTTGATACGGCCTTCAACCATGCGTTCGATGATGTTAGCCGGCTTGCCTTCTTCTTCAGCCTGCTTGCGGAGAACTTCCTTCTCATGTTCCAGAGCGGAGGCGTCAACGCCAGCGCGGTCAACAGCCATCGGAGCAGCTGCTGCAATCTGCATAGCTACGTCCTTGCCCAGCTGTTCGTCGCCACCAGTCAGGTTAACGAGAACGCCGATTTTGCCGCCCATGTGAATGTAGCTGGCGAGACGGCCTTCGGTTTCGTAGCAGGCGAAACGGCGCAGGGAAATCTTTTCGCCGATGGTAGCCGTAGCTTCGGTAATCAGCGTGGAAACCTTCTTGCCTTCGATTTCGCTGTCATTCAGAGCGTCGAGGTCAGCCGGTTTCGTAGCCACGATATGCTCAGCAACCTTAGCCAGCAGTTCTTTGAACTGGTCATTGCCAGCAGCAAAGTCGGTTTCGCAGTTGATTTCCACTACGCAGCCAGTCTTGCCATCAGCAGCAACGAAAGCACCTACAGCACCTTCAGCAGCTACGCGGCCAGCCTTCTTTTCAGCCTTAGCAATGCCCTTTTCACGGAGCCAGTCAACAGCCTTAGCAGCGTCGCCGTCAGTAGCCGTCAGAGCCTTCTTGCAGTCCATCATGCCTGCGCCAGTCTTTTCGCGCAGTTCTTTAACCATTGCAGCCGTAATTGCCATTTAAAATTTCCTCCCAAATATGCAAATAATAAAAGGGTAAGGGATAATAGTCCCTTACCCCATCATGTTTTACCTAGTCGAGTAACGAATTACTCAGCGGCAGCCTCTGCAGCGTCGCCGCCTTCACCCTGACGGCCTTCCATGATGGCATCAGCCATGCGGCCAGTCAGCAGTTTCACAGCGCGGATAGCGTCATCGTTGCCCGGGATTACGTAGTCAACTTCATCCGGATCGCAGTTCGTATCAACGATAGCCACGATAGGAATGTTGAGCTTGCGAGCCTCAGCAACAGCGATACGCTCTTTGCGCGGGTCTACTACGAACAGAGCGCCGGGGAGCTTGTTCATCTCTTTGATACCGCCGAGATACTTCTCCAGCTTTTCCATCTCATGACGGAGGCCCTGTACTTCTTTCTTCGTCAGTACTTCGAAAGTACCGTCAGCTTCCATAGCCTCGAGTTCCTTCAGGCGGTTAACGCGCTTCTGGATGGTCTGGAAGTTGGTCATCATGCCGCCGAGCCAGCGTTCGTTCACATAGAACATGTTAGCGCGGAGAGCTTCTTCTTTGATAGCTTCCTGAGCCTGCTTCTTCGTACCAACGAAGAGAACGCTCTTGCCTTCTTCAGCAACGCTGCGCAGGAAAGCATAAGCCTCATCAACCTTCTTAACGGTCTTCTGCAGGTCGATGATGTAGATACCGTTACGCTCCGTAAAGATGTATTTAGCCATCTTCGGGTTCCAACGGCGGGTCTGGTGTCCGAAATGAACACCTGCTTCAAGTAACTGTTTCATGGAAATAACTGCCATGTTGGTGCACCTCCTGTTTTTTTCTTCTGGGCTCCTCATCTTCTGCACCACCTCCATACCCGAGGCACAGGGCAGATATCGGAAACCCATGCTTTTTCTTACACCGCGAAAAATTATAGCATAACCACGACGGTTGCACAATAGGTAAACGAAAATTTTTTTATATCTGCCGGCAATTTTTGACCGCTATAGCCGCTATATAAATATTGTTGTGTATTGCAGCTTTTTTATCCCCCCTGGGGGCTTAAAAATCTCCTTCATTGGCGGTAAACTAACTTTAGATATAATCGTTTTTAAGGAGTACATATATATGAACACCAAGCCACTCGCGCCCTTACATGGGTACCGTCCCAATCCGCAGCTGAATAAACAAATTGAATCCTATTGGGATATGCGCAGTGCTGACTTCAGCAAATTACGGCTCAAGGAGCTGACCGGCCCCTGCGGCCCGGCCTGGAGTACCTTGCTGGCTGGCAAGCTATGGACTGATAAGCCTTTAAAAATCCTTGATATCGGCACTGGAGCCGGATTCTTTGCCATTCTGCTCAGCCAGCAGGGACATGAAGTAACCGGTATTGACATGTCAGGCGATATGCTGCATCAGGCCAAGCAAAATGTTATGGCCGCCGGCTGTCATGCTGAATTTGCCAAGATGAACGCCCAGGAGCTGGACTTTGCGGACGCTGCCTTTGATGTGGTCATCAGCCGCAACCTCACCTGGACACTGCCTGATGTTATGCAGGCTTATCGCGAATGGTACCGCGTACTGAAAAAAGGCGGCAGGCTGCTGAATTTTGATTCCGATTACGGCCTGGTAACATTTTCCCGCAAAGACGAACAAAAAGATGTCCATGCCAACATCAAGGAAGAACTCGTCACTGAATGCAATGAAATCAAAGACGAGCTGCGTATCAGCACCCATCGCCGCCCGCAATGGGACGCCCAATTTCTTCAAGACTTAGGCATGCAGGTCACAATTGACGATGATATCGCCCCGCTGGTTCACGTTGACCCTGATATGCACTTCGATACACTGCCGCTTTTCGGCCTCAACGCCCAAAAACTTTAATATTACCCAAAACAGACTGCCTGAACTGTAGTGACCCCAAAAAGTTAGACCTAACCGTAGTAGCATTTGTTGCTGCTACGGTTTTTATTATGCTGCTGCATGCCGCAACCGATATTCCACTGGGCTTAGCCAGCCCAATCGTGCCTTGATCCTATGGTTGTTGTAGTAAGTGATGTATTTCTGTACGGCTTCCCTCAATTCTTCAAAGCTGTGGTATGTATGACCATAATATATTTCCTGCTTCATTATGCCAAAGAAATTTTCCATTACACTATTGTCCAGGCAAGTTCCTTTTCTCGACATGCTTTGATAAATCTTCT
>NZ_JMME01000017.1 GCF_000686945.1 Selenomonas sp. AE3005 | reverse complement strand
GGAACTATGTCACCCGCTTAAAGGAAGAGAAGATTTATCAAAGCATGTCGAGAAAAGGAACTTGCCTGGACAATAGTGTAATGGAAAATTTCTTTGGCATAATGAAGCAGGAAATATATTATGGTCATACATACCACAGCTTTGAAGAATTGAGGGAAGCCGTACAGAAATACATCACTTACTACAACAACCATAGGATCAAGGCACGATTGGGCTGGCTAAGCCCAGTGGAATATCGGTTGCGGCATGCAGCAGCATAATAAAAACCGTAGCAGCAACAAATGCTACTACGGTTAGGTCTAACTTTTTGGGGTCACTACAAAAAGGCTGTGCTTTTTTGTATAAATTTACGATGAAACAAGATGAATTTCCGCTTTTGGGTTGACTAGCCTTTATTTATCGGCTATAATACGTCTTGTTAGTACTTTGAAAGGGGATTACTACTATGGCAAAAGAAGTTATTAGCAAAACTATTCTCGTGGACAAAGTTGCAGAGGCAGCTGGCGTATCCAAGAAAGATACGAAAGCAGTTATCGATGCTGTTCTCGAAACGGTAAAGGAAAGCGTTAAGGCTGATGCGGAAATCCGCCTGATTGGCTTTGGTACTTTTAAGAAGGCACATCGCAACGCTCGTTCCGGCCGTAACCCGCAGACGGGTGAAACCATCGAGATTGCTGCTAGCGACAGCCTGGCATTCAAATCCAGCGTTAAATACTAATTTGACGGCAGAGCCGCTCTTGTGTAAGCAAGGGCGGCTTTTTTATTTATTTAGCAGGATTTATTCTGTTTTCAGAGAATAAAGAAAATAGTAAATGAAATGGAGGGACTGTCGATGAAGAACTATAAGAGTGCTAATATCCGCAACATAGCTGTAACTGGACATGGAAAAACCGGTAAGACAAGTTTACTCGATGCCTGCTTGTTTAATACAGGTGTGGTAAAGCGCCTGGGAAGTGTCGAGGAAGGCACAAGTGCTTTAGACTATGAGCCCGAGGAAAGCAAACGCAAGATGACCATCAGCTCCAAGCTGGTGGCTTGTGAATGGCGTGATTTTAAGCTGAACTTCATCGACACGCCGGGATATCCGGATTTTGTAGGTGACGTAAAAGGTGCTATGGCAGCTGCAGACAGCGCCTTAATCGTCATTTCGGCCTCCTCAGGTATAAAGTCGGGGACGGAAACGGCCTGGGCCTATGCCGAGGAAAATGACCTGCCCCGTGCCTTTCTGATTAACAAGATGGACAGGGAACACGCTGATTTTGACGGCGTGGTGGAAGAACTGCGTGTACGCTTTGGCGATGGCGTTGTGCCTGTCCAGATTCCTATCGGCAAGGAGGCGGCCTTCCAGGGCGTAGTTGACCTGCTTGCACTGCACATGAAGATTGTCACCCATGACAACGAAGTGGTGAAAGACGAAGTGCCCGAATACATCAAGGGGGATGTGGAAACAGCCCGGCAGAAACTAATTGAGGCAGTTGCCGAGTTTAATAACGAACTGCTTGAAAAATACATCGAAGGCGAAGAAATCACGGAAGTAGAAGTAGCTGCCGCCATGATTGAAGGCATTCAGGCCGGCAAGATTTTCCCGGTGTTCTGTGCCTCGGCCAAACAGAATATCGGTATCCGGCAGCTGATGAACGGTATGGTGGAATACCTGCCGACGCCATACTTCAAGGTTTCTATCGGCACAGACCCTGTCAGCGGTGAAATTAAGGAACGCCGTACAGAGGACGCCTTCTCGGCGCAGGTGTTCAAGACCTCAGTTGACCCCTTTGTGGGACGGCAGAGCTTTATCCGGGTGTTGTCCGGAGATATGAAGGGTGACGCCAATTATTATAATGTGAATAAAAAAGGCGAGGAGCGCATAGGTACCATCTTCTCCATGCAGGGGAAACAGCAGGCAAATCTGTCTGTTGTGGCTGCCGGTGATATCGTAGTTACCACCAAGCTGCAGCAGGTGCGTACAGGCGACACGCTCTGCGATAAAAACGACATTATCCAGTACGAGGGTATCAGCTATCCCGAACCCATGCTGGAAATGGCTGTAACGGCCAGGAAAAAGGGCGAGGAAGACAAGGTCTTTGGCGCTTTGGCTAAACAGCAGGATGAGGACCCCACTATCAAGGTCATCAAGAAACCTGAAACCAGGGAAACGGTGGTCAAAGGTATTGGTGAGGTACATTTAGAGATTTTGGCTGAACAGCTCGAACGCAAATTCAGTGCGGAAATGGTATTGTCCGAGCCCAAAGTGGCGTACCGGGAAACTATCCGCAAGAGCGTACAGGTACAGGGACGTCACAAGAAACAGAGCGGTGGTCATGGCCAGTTTGGCGATGTATGGCTCGAAATCAGTCCGCAGCCGGCCGGTGAGGGGAATGTCTTTACGGAAACAATTTTCGGCGGCAGTGTACCGCGTCAGTATATTCCGGCCGTGGAAAAGGGCACAGAAGAGGCTCTGGCAGCCGGCGTAATGGCAGGCTACCCCGTGGTGGATGTAAAGGTCAACCTTTACGATGGTTCTTATCACTCTGTTGACTCGTCAGAGGCGGCCTTTAAGACGGCAGCAGCCATTGCTATCCGCAAGGGCGTTATGGATGCATCGCCAATACTTTTGGAACCGATTGATACCATTCGCGTGCTTACGCCGGAGTACTACATGGGCGATGTCATGGGTAAACTCAACAGCAAGCGCGCCCATATCCTTGGTGTTGACAGCAAGGGTAAGGATATGAGTGAGATTTCGGCGCTGATTCCCGAGGCTGAGCTCTACCGCTTTGCCACGGATTTGCGTTCGCTGACGCAGGGGCGCGGCTCCTACAGCCTGGAATTTACCCGTTACGAGCCTGTGCCGGAACGGGAGGCTGTCAAGATTGTGGAAGAACGCGGCAAACGCAACAGCGAATAAAAAATCCCGGTTGCTTGAACCGGGAGGTGAAAACTCAGCTAAATAGTTTTCCCAGATATAAAACAAAATAGGTAAGGCCGCCGGCGATTAACGGGCCCACGGCCACACCGTTGAACAGGAGCACTCCTGCCATAGTACCGATGATAAGTGCCGGTATTATGTCGGGAGTGCTTTTTAGTAAGTCTACGCCGCTGCCACCGGCTACGGCGGCCAACAGTCCGGCAGCGATGGCGATAATCCCCGCATGAGTACGGAAAGCCTCCAGCATGGTGTGAATCGTGATGGTACCGTTGGCAATTGGCACGAGAATGGCCGCCGTCAGGATGATTATACCCCAGTTCAGTCCCTGCGAGCCCAGGGCGTTCAGCATGGTCGTCAGCCCCAGCACCTTCAGCCCAAGTACGATGGCAGAGGCATAAAAAACAGTCATGTTATGCCCCACAAGACTCAGCAGCAAAATTGCCCCCAGAGTGATATATTCGATATACAATTACATCAGACTCCTTTGTGTGAAGATATGACCTTATTATACATGGTTGCCGTGTTTTGTAAATAGATAATGCCTTTAGCAGGAAAAATATAAGCACGTAAAGAAATATGACGTAGGTTAGTAAGAGCAGAAAAATATTAGAAGGAGGAGATATTGTGCTGAGGAAAGTAAAACTTCGTGGAGTCCTTTGTGCCGGCGTAATTGCGGCCCTGTTGGCTGGCAGCTGCGCGGAGGCAGCGCCGCGGGCGATTTGCGGTTTTTATAAGCAAATTCGTCAGCAAACTTACATGGACAGGGATGCGCGTGGCGAGTATGAAATTTTGGAAGAACGGTGGGGCGGTCTGGCGGCGGACAAAGAACTGACGGCCCGTTTTCCGGCATTGAGCAAAGCTATTGAACAGCGGACTAAAGCTGACTGGGCACACATGGAAAAGCAGCGCAGGCAGATGAAAGTCGAGGCTGTCCAGTTTCGTGAAGAAAGCCCCGCTTATTATCATCCCTTCGCGCAGGATTTGGACGTGCTCATGCGCCGGGCCGATGAACATGTGACCAGCTATCTGGAAATGGAATATACGAATGGCGGCGGTGCACATGGTATGTACGGCTGGCAGGGGGTAAATTTTAACTCCATGACAGGTGAAGAGCTGGCGCTTTCCCATGTCGTAAAGGATCTGGGCAGGTTTACGGATATCATCATTGCCCAGCTGCAGAAGGAATATCCGCAGGCCAGTTTCTTTGATATGGAAAAGACCGTACGCAACAGGGCCATGATGGGACGGCTTAACTGGACTATCGACCCACGGGGAGTTACGGTTTACTTTAATCCCTATGGCATTGCCTCCTATGCTGATGGTCTGCTGCAAACTACAGTATTGTTCAAGGAACAGCCACAGCTCTTCAATGAGGCCTATCTGGAAACGGCAGACGCTTACGCCCAGCCTTTCCCCACTTATTATCCGTTGGTTACTTCCCTCAGGGATAATGACAAACGTGATGTGCTGTCGGTTGACCAGGGAGAGGGGAAGGTAACTGTCAGCCTTAATGGCCGGAAATATGTTTTTGACGCACAGCTGACCAAGCTGCAGCCGGTACTGGTGCACATGGCGAACAAGGATAACTTCCTCTATATTGATGGACAGACGCCGGAGGGCAGCCACCTGACGCTCGTGCTTAAAGTGGCCAAAGGGAAGGTGCAGCATGTGGGGACGCTGCCGTACACGTTTATGCATACGATAGCCGTTTCACCGGCAGAACAGCGGTACTGGCAGTTTATGACCAATCCCGATGGTTTCTATATCGACCGTGTGGTGCCTCTGGGAAATTCGTCGAAAACAGATACCTGCGCAGTTGGCAGCGATGGGCAGCTGACCTTTGGATAAGTTGCTTTTTGCCCTTGTTTATGCTATGATAATGGGCAGAGATTTGTCTTTGAGGCGGGGGGCAGTTCCCCACCGGCGGTATAGCCCGCAAGCCTGAGCGTTCAGGCACGATTCGGTGAAATTCCGGAGCCGACCGTATAGTCGGGAGGAGAAAAGGCATGTTGTTTTTTGCATGCAAAAGCAGCCATCGTGAGGAAAATCTTCGCGGTGGCTTTTTGTTTTCTTATGGTCTCATTCACAAACCTTAATTTCGTAGAATTTGAGGTGATGAATTTGCAGGATGAAGAATTTATGCAGGAGGCTTTGCGGCTGGCTCGTAATGCTGCCGGCCGGACGTCGCCTAATCCCTTGGTGGGAGCGGTGATTGTCCGGGAGGGGCGCATAGTTGGTGCCGGCTGGCACCGTAAGGCTGGTACGCCCCATGCTGAGATTCACGCGCTGAATATGGCCGGGAACCTGGCAAAAGGTGCTACGCTCTATGTGACGCTGGAACCCTGCTCGCATTATGGCCGTACCGGCCCTTGTGCTGAGGCGGTTGTCAAAGCCGGGATTAAGCGCGTGGTCATCGGCATGGGTGACCCCAATCCCAAGGTGGCCGGCAAGGGTATAGCCATTCTGGAACGGGCCGGCATTGAGGTGCGCTGTGGCGTCTTGGAAGAGGAGGCCCGTGCACTAAATGAGGTATTCCTGAAATGGATAGCCACCCAAAAGCCCTTTGTGGTGCTCAAAACAGCCATGAGTCTTGACGGCAAGATTGCCACGCATACCGGAAAATCCCAGTGGATTACCGGTGAGGCGGCAAGGCAGCGTGTCCATGAGTATCGGGATACCTATGATGGTATCATGGTGGGCATTGGCACGGTGCTGGCGGATAATCCGAGCCTTACGGCGCGTCTGCCGGACGGGCAGGGCAAAAATCCTGTACGCATCGTCGTGGACAGTAAGGCCCGTACGCCGCTTGACGCTAACCTGGTGACAGATGGCGCGGCTTTGACCATCATTGCAGTGACGGCCAAGGCACCGCAGGAGCGTGTGCAGGCGCTTAAGGATAAGGGTGTAGCCATTATGGTTGCCGGTGACGGCGAACAGGTGGATATGGATTTGCTTATGCGCAAGCTTGGCGAAATGGAAATTTGTTCGGTGTTTGTCGAAGGCGGCGGACAGGTGAATTTTTCCCTGCTTAAAGCCGGACTGGTGGACAAGGTTCATGCTTTTATTGCGCCGAAACTCATTGGCGGCCGGGAGGCGTTGACACCGGTCGAGGGCGCAGGTTTTGCCGAACTTACGGAGTCGGTAGAGCTTGAACGCACTACGGTAGAAACTATCGGCCAGGATATTTTGCTGACCGGTTATGTAAAAGGGCGGTGAGCGATTGTTTACAGGCATAATTGAAGAGGTGGGGCAGGTTGCCCGTATCGGTGGCGGCAGTCTTGTCATTAACTGCGCGAAGGTAATTGAAGATGTGCAGTTGGGCGACAGCATTGCGGTCAACGGCGTATGTCTAACGGTCACGCATTTTGACAAGTCAGGTTTCACGGCCGATGTAATGCCGGAAACAGTGCGCCGCACATCACTGGCGGAACTCAAAAAGGGCAGCCCCGTGAATTTGGAACGGGCATTGACACTGGCCAGCCGCCTGGGCGGTCACATCGTCAGCGGCCATATTGACGGTACCGGCGAGATTATCAAATTTGCCGATGAAGGCAATGCCATTTTGATGACGGTGAGCGCAGACAGCAGTCTTTTACGCTATATCGTCGAGAAAGGTTCTGTGGCACTGGACGGCATCAGCCTGACGGTGGCCAAGGTGACGGACAGCGATTTTACTGTCAGCCTGATTCCGCATACCCGGGAAGTCACGAATCTGGGCAGTAAAAAGACGGGCAGTCCCATCAATATTGAAACGGATGTGCTGGG
The DNA here is from genome assembly GCF_000686945.1 of Selenomonas sp. AE3005. Taxonomy (GTDB): domain Bacteria; phylum Bacillota; class Negativicutes; order Selenomonadales; family Selenomonadaceae; genus Selenomonas_A. Next base: position 57,176 of record NZ_JMME01000017.1, on the reverse strand, counting down.
CAAGTATGTGGAAAAAATGCTCAAAGGCAGCAGTTCCGCGCCAGCCAAGACACAAAGCAATATGACCCTTGATTTTTTGAGGGAAAACGGATTTTAAGCAAGGAGATATAATATGTCAGATTTTGCAACGGTTGAACAGGCAATCGAAGATATAAAAAATGGTAAGATGGTCGTCGTGGTCGATGATGAGGACCGCGAAAACGAAGGCGATTTGATTGTCGCTGCGGCTACGGTTACGCCGGAAGACATTAACTTCATGGCAACTTATGCCAAAGGCCTTATTTGCACGCCGATTGATGGCAAGCGTCTTGACGAGCTCAATATCGGTCAGATGGTGGTAAATAATACGGATAATCACGAAACGGCGTTCACGGTATCGATTGACGCTTTTGATACGGAAACAGGTATTTCTGCTTATGAACGCTGCCAGACCATCCGTCTGCTCTTGGACCCCAAGGCCAAGGCGTCGAGTTTCCGCCGTCCGGGCCATGTATTCCCCCTGCGTTCGGTAGAGGGCGGCGTACTGCGCCGGGCTGGACATACGGAAACGACCACGGATTTGGCACGCCTGGCCGGTTTTTATCCCGCAGGTCTTTGCTGTGAAATCATGGATGATGACGGCCACATGATGCGCACGCCGAAACTCATTGAGTTTGCCAAGGAACACAATCTCCACATGATTACGGTAAAATCTCTTATTGAATACCGTAAGCGTACGGAATCTTTCGTGCAGAAGGTAGCTGATGTGGATTTTCCGAGCAAGTTCGGCCATTTCCGCATTAAGTCCTACGAGAGCAAGCTCGATGGCAAGTGCCATCTGGCTATTGTCAAGGGCGATGTGGAAGGTAAGAAGGACGTGCTCGTGCGTGTACATTCCGAATGCCTGACGGGTGATGCGCTTGGTTCCCTGCGTTGTGACTGCGGCGATCAGCTGCAGGCGGCGCTGCAGAAGATTGAGGCGGCTGGCGAGGGCGTAGTGCTCTATATGCGCCAGGAAGGCCGCGGCATTGGCCTGGCCAACAAAATGCGCGCTTATGCCCTGCAGGACAACGGCCGCGATACGGTAGAGGCCAATGTTGAACTGGGCTTTGCCCCGGATTTGCGCGACTATGGTATCGGCGCACAGATTCTTGCGGATTTGGGCCTGACTAGTATCCGCCTGATGACCAACAATCCGGCTAAGCGTGCAGGCCTTGAAGGTTACGGCCTGACCATCACGGAGCGTGTGCCGCTGATGATTCATGCCAACAAGTTTGACAAGAAGTATCTGACCATTAAAAAGACGAAGATGGGCCATCTTTTAAATGATGACACTTTAAAATAATATATGTATACGGGAGGAAATGACAATGGCAAATATTATTGAAGGTTTTATTACCGCAAAAGATATGAAGGTGGGTATCGTAGTAGCCCGTTTTAACGAATTCATCACGAGTAAGCTCTTAGGCGGCGCGCTGGACGCTTTGCACCGTCATGAGGCTAAGGACGAGGATATTGATGTAGCCTGGGTGCCGGGTGCTTTCGAGATTCCCGTGGTGGCCAAGAAAATGGCTGAATCCGGCAAGTATGACGCCGTTATCGCCTTGGGGGCTGTTATCCGTGGTTCGACGACGCATTATGACTATGTCTGCAACGAGGTTTCCAAGGGCGTTGCCCAGGTTGGCATGCAGACGGGCGTACCGACTATCTTTGGCGTGGTGACCACGGAAAATATCGAGCAGGCTGTGGAACGCGCAGGCACGAAGGCTGGCAACAAGGGGACGGATGCTGCTATGGCCGCTATGGAAATGGCAAACCTGCTGAAGAAAATCGGCTAAGTGTATTTAGGAGGCTGAAAGCAAATGAAAATTGGCATTATCAGCGATACGCATGGCCATGAAGGCGCATGGCAGACAGCTTTTGACAAGCAGTTCCATGATGCGGATATGATTCTTCATGCCGGTGATGTGCTCTATCATGGGCCGCGTAACCCGATGAAGGCCGACTATAATCCGGCCGGTCTTGTGGAGAAAATCAACAACTGCCCGGTGCCGGTCATCATTGCCAAGGGCAACTGCGATTCTTCTGTGGATGCCAGCTGCTTAGAGCTGCCCATTGAGGCACCTTATGCCTATGTAGTGGCCGAGGGGATTCGCATTATCGTCACGCATGGTGACGCTGTCATGACGGACGCGGAAAAGGATAAACTGGCGGCACACTTAAAGGCCGACCTCTTTATCAGCGGTCATATCCATACCACGGTGCTGGAAAAGCGTGGTAATACCGTCTTTTTAAATCCGGGTTCTGCGGCGCTGTCCAAACGTGAGGACAAGCGCAACACCTTTGCGGTGCTGGACAAAAAGACGATTTCGATTTATGATATTGATACGGACGAAGTTCTGGCAACTTATACGTTTGATTAACAAGCAGGCCTTCCTCGCAGGGGAGGGCCTTTATTATTGAGGAGAAAGATGTAATGAAAGACCATTTAGTAAAAGCCACGGCCGATGGTGTACGCATTTATGCGGCCGTGACCACGGATTTGGTAAATGAGGCTATCCGCCGTCATGACTGCTATCCGGTGGCAGCAGCAGCCCTCGGGCGCACGATGACGGGAGCGCTTTTGCTCGCCGCTAACCTTAAAAATAAGGAGGCGCTCACGGTAAAATTTGCCGGCGGCGGCCCCTTGGGCATTGTGACCGCTGACGCTACGCCGGAAGGCTATGTGCGCGGCTATGTGGGAAATCCGCATGTGAACCTGCCGCTCAATGACAAGGGCAAGATTGATGTGGGCGGCGGTGTAGGTACGAATGGTACGGTATCCGTAACGCGCTTTACAGGGCTTAGAAATCCCATAACCGGCAGCTGTGAAATCACTGATGGTGAAATCGCCGATGACCTGACGAAGTATCTCTATGTTTCTGAGCAGACGCCGTCGAGTATTGGCCTGGGGGTTCTGGTTAATCCGGACTTTAAGTGCATTGGGGCAGGCGGTTTCTTCATTCAGCCACTGCCGGATGCTACGGAAGAATGTATCTCGAAACTCGAGGCCAACCTGCAGAAGGTGAATTCTGTTTCGCACATGGTGGAAAATGGCTATACTGCCAAGGACATCATTGCGGAAATGCTGCAGGGCTTTGACATCAACTATATGTCGGAAACGGAACTGGCGTTTAAGTGCCATTGCTCCAAGGAAATGCTCTTTAACGTGCTCATCAGCCTGGGCAAGGAAGATTTGGACAGTCTGGTGGCTGATGGCAAGGCCGAGGTTTCCTGTCATTTCTGTAATGAGAAATACGAATTTACTGGCGAAGAGCTGCAGGAACTGGCGGCAGCAGCCGATAAAGTCCGCTAAAACTACTACTTTCGTGGTAGGTCTCGGGAAAGTTTCTACTTTTGGGTAATTGTATCATCACTTTGCTATGCTTATAATAGACCATGTCACTTGGGGAAGTGATGATATATAGCCTTCAAGAATGGGGAAGCCTTGCAGGTAGTGGAATTATATATTTTTGAAAAGCGCAGGTCTTGCATGTCCTGCGCTTTTGGCGTATACTAAATGGGATTGATTCCATTTAGAAAGGCAGGAAGTTATGCTTCAATTGAATGAACAGGAATGCTGGCAGATGACCGAGGGACTGACGCGGATAATTACCGCATCGGTGGAAGACCTGCGGCATACGGTCTTTGAAGTGCTCAGTGAGATTGCGCCCTTTGACTGTGGCGTGTCTTATGTGGTAAAGAATGACCCTGATGCCAAGCATTGCCTGGAGCCTATGGCTTATAAAAACGCCGATGTTGTACCTTCTGTTCAGACTTTGTTACGGGCTGCTGAGCTGGCGCATAAGTCTAGTGCTTACAATTCCCTGGAGTGGCAGAAAAAATCGCTGATATTCCGCGATTCCGATATGTTTAATGATGCTTTTTTTACCCAGACTGAAATCGGTCGCATGGTTCACGATGAATTGGGCATGAGCTACGCCTGCAAGATTTTTTTAGTGCATGACGGTATACTGGTGGGGAAGTTCTGGTTGTTGCGCCGCAAGGAACGTGGCAACTTCGAGGAAAAGGAATTATTCCGCCTGCGTCTGCTCGAACCGATAATCACCCGGGCGATGTATAAATATCATCCGCAGAATGAGGAAGGGCGCCGGGCCAAGCAGATTCTTAAGGAAAACTTTGGCCTGACCGACAGGGAGCGTCAGATAACCGGCCTTATTTGCCGGGGAATGTCCAACAAGCAGATTGCCGATAAGCTGATTTGTGCTGAGGCCACGGTGAAAAAACACGTGACGGCCATTGCCAAGAAGATGGACGTTTCCAGCCGCAGTGAGATTTTTCATCGCTGTGTGATGGAAAAAGCTGTACAAAATTTCATCTGATTGTGAAATACGGGTACAGAAAGCCTTTACATGCAGGCTGAAACGTGGTAAACTTAGATAGTTAATTTAAGTATTCTTATGTTAAAGAGTGGGTGCGAACCCACTCTTTAGTCTTATGTTTGGAATACAATGTGTATAGGGAGGTGGATGTATGGCAGCGAAGGATATTGAGGCAGCTGTAGAATCCATGGTGGCAGAGCTGCTCACCGGCCAGGACGTCATTGAACTGGTGGATGTGGAGTATGTGAAGGAACATACTGATTGGTATTTGCGTGTCTACATCGATAAAGAAGGCGGCATAGATATCGAAGATTGTCAGGAACTCAGCGAACGGCTGGAGGCTGTGCTGGATGAAAAAGATGTGATTCCTGACGCTTATATACTGGAGGTATCTTCGCCGGGCATTGACCGCGTGCTCAGAAAGCCCCGGGATTTGGTCCGGGAGCAGGGCAAGGCTGTGGATGTGACTCTCTATGCACCTTTGGATGGCAAAAAGAATCTTACGGGTGTGCTCACGGCCTTTGACGGTGAGAAGATTACCCTGGATGATGAGCTGACCATCGAATTGAGCAAGGCAGCTCAGATTCGTCTGCATATTGATTTTTAAAATATTGGAGGATAAAAATTTTGGCAAGAAGAACAACGAAAGCGAAGGACAACGGACAGGAGTTTCTGGAAACCCTGCGCGAATTGAGCCGTGAGCGCAGCATTGATGAGGAATTTTTATTTGAGGCCATTGAGGCAGCCCTGATTACGGCTTATAAGCGTAATTTCGGCTCGGCACAGAATGTCCGCGTTACCTTGTCCCGTGACACTGGTACCTATCATGTGTACGCTATCAAAACTGTAGTGGAAGACGCTGCTGACGATATTACGGAAATTTCCCTGGCACAGGCACGGACCATTCGTCCGGACTATGTGGTCGGTGACGTTATCGAAATCGAAGTGACGCCGGCTAATTTCGGCCGTGTGGCTGCGCAGACGGCTAAGCAGGTAGTGGTGCAGCGCATTCGTGAGGCTGAGCGCGGCATGATTTACGAGGAGTTTCAGAGCCGTGAAAGCGATATCCTCACCGGCCTGGTACAGCGTGTGGAAAACCGCAATGTATTCATCGACCTGGGCAAGACCGAGGCTGTGCTGACGCCGACGGAACAGATTCCTACGGAAACTTATGCGCATGGTGACCGCATTAAGGCGTATATTGTGGAAGTAAAAAAGACCAACAAGGGACCGCAGGTTGTGGTATCCCGTACGCACCCGGGCCTGTTAAAACGCCTCTTTGAACTCGAAGTACCGGAAATTCAGGAAGGTATCGTGGAAATTAAGTCCGTAGCCCGTGAACCGGGCAATCGCTCGAAGATTGCCGTTTGGTCCAAGGACGAATCCGTTGACCCGGTTGGTTCCTGCGTTGGTTACCGCGGCATGCGTGTACAGGCCATCGTTGATGAGCTCGGCAGCGAAAAGATTGATATCGTGAAATGGAGCGAGGACCCGGCTAAGTTCATTGCCAATGCTCTTAGCCCGGCGAAGGTTGTTTCCGTAGCCGTAAATGAGGCCGAAAAGGTTTCCCGCGTAGTGGTGCCTGACTATCAGCTGTCCCTGGCCATCGGTAAGGAAGGCCAGAATGCCCGTCTGGCAGCTAAGCTCACCGGCTGGAAAATCGATATCAAGAGTGAAACTCAGGCTGCTGACGAAGAACTGGACGAAAACATGAACGAAGTGGAAGTCGAAAGTGACGAGGCTTTCACGGCAGAAGGTGAATAAGGTGAAAACCAAGAAGATTCCGCAGCGGATGTGCCTGGGGTGCCAGGAAGTAAAGTCCAAACGGGACCTCATCCGTATCGTGCGCAGCCCTGAAGGGGAATTTTCCGTGGACGCCACGGGGAAAAAGCCCGGCCGGGGTGCCTATATCTGTCCGCGTCAGGAATGCTTTACCGCCGCGCGCAAGAGCCGGGGGCTGGAGCGTTCCTTTAAAAGCCAGATTGATGTGTCTGTATATGACCTCTTAGAGCAGCAGTTAGACGCTTTAGCAAGTGATACTGAGGGCTAAGTATGGCGATTACAAATGAACAGCGCATTACCAATTTGCTGAGCATGGCACAGCGGGCTAACCGCATTGTTTCCGGTGCCTTTGTTGTGGAACAGGCCATGAAGAAAAAACAGGCAGTGTTTGTGCTCCTGGCTGGTGATGCCGCTGAGGAAAGCAAAAAGAACTTTAAAAATTTAGCAGATAAATATGCGATTCCCTATGCCGAGGCGCTTGACCGTGAGAGCCTGGGCGCTTGTCTGGGCAAGGAATTTCGTGCCGTCGCCGCTTTGACGGATGAAGGTTTTGCGAAAAAACTCCGCCAGCTGATGGAGGAATCACTATGAAATAATTCGGGGGTGGATTGATGTCCAATATGAGAGTTTATGAATTGGCCAAAGAATTCAATAAAGAAACGAAAGAAGTCTTAGAAGTACTGCGTAAGGCTAATTTCGCTGTAAAGAATAATTTTAGCAGCGTTGGGGAGGCAGAACGTGAGGCCCTGATGAAGCATTATAATAAAGATACGAAACCGGCAGCCAAGGCTCCGGCCAAAGAAGTCAAACCGAAAGCCCAGGAGCAGGTACAGGTAAAGGACGCAGCTCCGAAGAAACCGGCTGGGGAAAAGAATCATCATAATGGTGACAGCCAGCGCAAGAGTGCGCCCAAAAGCGAAGGTCATAATGACCGTCCGGCACGCAGCGAGCGCAGCAATGACAGAAATGACCGCAGCGAGCGTGTTGAACGCAGCGACCGCAACAGCGACAGAGTAGAGCGTGGCAGCCGCAATGACCGCAACAAAAACGAGCGCAACGACCGTAATGAGCGCAATGACAGAAATGAGCGTCGTGGCGGCAAGAACGACCGGGGCGGCCGTAATGACAGAAACGACCGCAACGACCGTAATGAACGCAATGGCGGCCGTAATGACCGCCGTGGCGGCAAGGGCCGTAACAACAAGCGCGGCGGCCAGCAGCCGGCACCGAAGATGGAAATCGCCCGTCCGAAACACATCAAGCTGCCGGAAATGATTGCCGTTAAGGACCTGGCCTCCAAGATGAGCTACACCGCCGCTGAAGTGGTGAAGAAACTCTTTATGATGGGTGTAATGGCTACCATCAACCAGGAAATCGACTATGATACGGCTGCTCTCGTAGCCTCCGAGTTCGGTGTTACCTGTGAAGAATTGCCACCTGATGCAGACCCGACGGAAATCCCCGAAATCGAGGATGACCCGAAGTCCTTGAAACTGCGTCCGCCGGTGGTTACCGTTATGGGCCATGTTGACCATGGTAAGACCTCCCTGCTCGACAGTATCCGCAACACGCATGTATCGGCACACGAGGCCGGCGGTATTACCCAGCACATCGGTGCTTATCAGGTAAACTGCAAGGGCAAGAAGATTGTATTCCTCGATACGCCGGGCCATGAGGCGTTCACGGCTATGCGTGCCCGTGGTGCCCAGATTACGGATATCGCTATCCTCGTAGTGGCTGCTGATGACGGTGTTATGCCGCAGACCATCGAGGCTATCAACCATGCCAAGTCCGCTAACGTGCCCATTATCGTGGCTGTCAACAAGATTGATAAGCCGGGTGCTAATCCGGACCGTGTGAAACAGGAACTCATGGAACATGGCCTCGTACCGGAAGAGTACGGCGGCGACACCATTATGGTTCCGGTATCGGCCAAGCAGCAGATTGGTATTGATGACCTTCTGGAAAACGTCCTGCTCGTGGCTGAAGTCGAAGAACTCAAAGCCAACCCGAACCGCGACGCCCGTGGTGTAATCATCGAGGCTAAACTCGATAAGGGCCGTGGTACGGTAGCAACGGTACTCGTACAGAACGGTACCCTGCGTATCGGTGATTCCGTAGTCTGCGGTACGACCTATGGTAAGGTCCGCGCTATGGTGGACGACCGTGGCAACAACGTCAAGAAGGCTGGTCCGTCCGTGCCGGTTGAGATTCTCGGTCTGAACGATGTACCGGCCGCCGGTGATATTCTGGCCGTACTCGAAGAAAAACAGGCCCGTTCTATTGCTGAGGCCCGCGTAGAACGTCAGCGCACCAACCTCATCAAGAGCAAGAAGGTTTCCCTCGATGACCTGTTCCATCAGATTCAGGAAGGCGAAATCAAAGACCTTAACATCGTGGTTAAGGCCGACGTACAGGGTTCTGTCGAGGCTCTCTGCGGTTCGCTCTTAAAGCTCAACAAGAACGACGAAGTCCGCGTCAGCGTTGTGCATTCCGGCGTAGGTGCTGTAAACGAATCCGACGTTATGCTGGCCTCCGCTGCCAACGCTATCATCATCGCGTTCAACGTCCGTCCGGACGCCAATGCGCGCCGTGTAGCTGACACCGAAGATGTAGATATCCGTACTTACCGCGTTATCTATGACGCCCTTAACGATGTTAAGGACGCTATGAGCGGTATGCTTAAGCCGAAGTACAAGGAAGTTATTCAGGGCCGCGTAGAAATCCGTCAGGTCATGAAATTCTCCAAGGCACTGGTTGCCGGTTCCTACGTTCTCGAAGGCAAGATTCACAACAACTCCAAGATTCGTATTATCCGCGACAATATCGAAGTGTTCGATGGTGAAATCGACTCCCTGCGCCGTTTCAAGGATGAGGTGAAGGAAGTAGCTGCCGGTTACGAATGCGGTATTTCCATTATCGATTACCGTGATTTCAAGGAAGGCGATATCATCGAGGCCTATACTATGGAAGAAATTGCCACGGATATCAACGAGGCCAACAAAGAGGCCGCCAGAAAGCGTCAGGCAGAGGCCGAGGCCCGGGCAGCCAAAGAAAACGAGGAATAATGACTGAGATAAAAGTAGAAGGAGGTGCGTGACTGTGGGACAGCTGCGTGTGGAAAAAGTGCAGGAGCTGATGAAACAGGAAATCAGCCAGATTATCTTAAGGGAGCTCAAAGATCCCCGTATTGGTTTTGTTACCGTAACTTCCGTGGAATGCACGGGAGATTTGCGCGAGGCCAAAGTATATGTGAGTCTGATGGGCAGTGAAAAGCAGGTTGAGGACTGCTGGAAAGGACTTAACAGCTCCCTGGGCTTTATCCGCCGGGAAATCGGCAAGCGTATTCGCCTGCGTGTTACCCCGGAATTGAGCTTTGCTTTGGATAAGTCGCTGGATTACAGTGCGCATATCCAGGAACTGCTCTTAAAAATCAAGGCTGAAGAAGGTGCCAAAGACACCGGGGCAGCCTCTGAGGAGTAAATATATGCAAATTTCATTGAAGGAAACGGCAGCGGAGCTGAAAGCTAAACAGCGTATTGTCATCACCGCTCATGTGAATCCCGATGGCGATGCCATTGGGAGTTCGCTGGGCCTGGCACATGCGCTGCGGGCTTTGGGCAAAGACGTGCAGGTTTTCATCGATGATGATATCCCGGCAGCATTTTCTGTGCTGCCGGGATATGAGCTTATAGGGAAACCTGTGGACGGACAAAACATTCCTGCTGACCTGCTGGTGGCAGTAGATGTGAGTCTGGACAGGATTGGCAGGGTGGCTGAGCTTTGCACAGCCCCTGTCCTTAATATTGACCATCATGTTACCAATGACGGTCAGGCCGCTAAGCTCTATCTCGATGGAAAGGCAGCCGCCGCTGCAGAAATAATTTATCAGTTGATTGGTGAACTGGGTGTCGATGGCAACCGCGATATGGCCATGTGCCTTTATATGGGACTGGCTACAGATACGGGCTGGTTCAGATTCTCCAATGCTACGCCCAAAACTATGCTGGCGGCAGCTGACCTGCTGGCCTGGGGCGCTGAACCCAATCTCATTTCCGAGGCGTTGGAGCAGCGGCCTTTTGCCGAGGTGCAGAGTCTGGCTGTCGGCATGCAGAAAATTGAACTGCTGGCCGGCGGCCGCGTGGCCGGTGCCTGCCTGGATTATGCGACAATGCAGGAATACGACGCCCCCGAGGGGCTTATCGGCATGGTGCGCGTGATTGAGGGCGTGGATATTGCTTTCACTCTGAAGGAAAAGGAACCAAATCTCTGCCGTGTAAGCCTGCGTTCCAAGGGACTTGATGTAACGAAGATTGCCCTGCAGTTTGGCGGCGGCGGTCATGTGCGTGCCGCTGGCTGTACCATTGAAAAAAATTGCGCCGAGGCACGGATGGAGCTCATAAACGCCATTATGCAGGTGCTGGAGGCTGAATCGTGACGGCTGCGGCACCGGCAGGTCCGGTACTAAGCGGTTTTTTGAATATCTTAAAACCTCCCGGCATGAGCTCTCATGATGTGGTGGGCTATGTGCGCCGCGTGCTCCATACGAAAAAGGTAGGGCATGCCGGCACCCTGGACCCGGCGGCTGCCGGTGTATTGCCGGTAGCTGTGGGCACGGCAACCCGGCTTATCGAGTACATGGAGATGGCTGACAAGACCTACCGCGCTGAGGTGCGGCTGGGCATTGCCACTGACAGCGGTGATGATACGGGTAAGGTTTTGACTTGTCAGACTGACCTGCCCAAATTTGACCTGTCAACGCTGGAGAATGCTTTAGCCAGGTTTCAGGGGAAAATCACCCAACGGCCGCCGGCGCATTCGGCCATTAAAATCAATGGCCGCCGGGCCTGCGACCTGCTGCGGGCCGGTCAGACGGTGGAGATTCCCAAGCGTGAGGTCATGATTCACCGCCTGCAGCTCCTGCGCTACGCAGGTGATACCATGCTCATTGATGTGGATTGCAGCAAGGGAACCTATATTCGCAGCCTGTGTCAGGATATCGGCACGGCGCTGTCGGTTCCGGCTACCATGGCTTTTCTGCTCAGACGGCGCGTGGGAGATTTTTCGGCTGAGCAGGCGCTGACCTTGGAAGAACTGGCAGCGCAGGGGGCATCAGCCCTGTTGCCGCCTGATGAGTTCCTGAGCGGTATGCAGCGTTTTGATTTAAATCCTAAGCGGGAAAAGGCGTTTTGCAACGGCCTTTCCAGTACCGTACGGAACTTTACGGCGGAGACGCCGGCCCTGCGTGTTTATGCTGATGGGCACTTTATCGGTATTGGCCGCTATGATGCGGAAAAGGCAGAACTTTTCCCGGTGAAGGTAATAGGGCGGTGAACGGAAAATCATGGAAGTATATAACAAACTGACAGATTTGACAAAAAAATATCCCCGTCTGACGGTGGCCTTGGGCATGTTTGACGGCGTGCATATCGGCCATCAGAGCATTATCCGCCGTGCGGTGGAACTGGCCCGTACAATTGACGGCCGGTCAGTGGTCTTTACCTTCAGCAATCACCCTTTGTCGGTGTTGGCACCGCAGGCCCTGCCGCCACAGATAGGCAATAACAGCCTGCGTGAACAGCGTCTGGCGGAGCTGGGGGTAGATATACTAATCTCTATTCCTTTTACCAAGGAATTTGCCAGCCGCCGGCCGGAGGAGTTTTTGGAGCTTTTGCGGCAGAATCTGGCACCTTATTATGTGGTGACAGGCCCAAACTATACCTTTGGCAACAAGGGCAAGGGCACGCAGCGAATGCTAATGCGTTCGGGGCTGGAATACGGCTTTACGGCCGAAATTTGCCCGGCTGTTCTGCGTGATGGCCGGCCGGTCAGCTCCACGCGTATCCGCAAACTGCTGTCTGAGGGTGATTTGCAGACGGCCAGTGACTTTTTAGGCTATCCTTTTACGGTGATAGAACGCGTCATTCATGGTGACGAACGGGGGAGAGTTATCGGCTTTCCAACGGCTAACCTGGCTATCAGCGAGCAGCGCGTCATGCTGCCCAATGGGGTTTATGCTGTGGGCGTAACCTATCAGGGAAAGCATTATAACGGCGTGGCCAATATCGGCAATAATCCCACCTTCAAGGGCTGTAACCGCCGCATTGAAGTGAATATCGACGCGTTCAGCGGCAATATCTACGACATGCTTATCGCCGTGGAGTTTTTGGCAAAACTCCGTGACGAAGTGAAATTCGATGGTGTGGAACAGCTCGTCAGACAGATAAAAAAAGATAAAGAAAAGGCCAGGAACTACTGGCAATACTGAAAAATGCTGTGCAGGCTTTAGTAGCTTGCACAGCATTTTTATTTCTTATACATGCGGCTGAGCGCATTGTCTTTAAAGATATTGCCCTGTTCGATGTAGCGATGGACCATTTTTTCGGATTTGTGACGTGTCTGCCGCATGATGGTCAGGGCGTCGATATCATGCTGGGCAGCACTGGTGGCAAAGCCGCGGCGCAGGCTGTGCCCGGCAAACTGCCGGGGGTCAAGTCCGGCCAGACCGGCGTATTTCTTGACAATCAAGGCCACGGACTTGTCGGATAACTGCACATCACGCAGGCTTTGCGCCTTGGTGATGGGGCGGAAGATGGGGCCATGTGAAATACGGGCGGCATCAAGATATTTTTGCAGGGCCCGTACGGCGCAGATTTCCGGGTCAGGCGCATAGGGAATGGCAATGTTGGAACCATGCCCCAGCTGGTCTCCTTTGGCCTTGGGAATGAAGATGACAAGCCCCTGCGTGGTGAAGGTAAGTTCCTCGCGTTGGACACTTACGAGTTCTGACCGGCGGAACGCCCCGGCAAAACCCAGAAAAATGAGCGCTTTGTCGCGCAGGCCGGTCAGGCTTTCTTCGTCGAAACAATCGGCCAGCAGGTAGAGGGTTTCCATGAGAATGGGGGACTTGCCACGCTGGAAGGTTCCCTTTTCGCGGCGTATGGCGGCCATGGCGGCGCGTACCATGCCGTCCTTGGCCGGGTTGTTTTTGCCGTAACCGGCGGCAATATGGTTTTCGGAAATGGCCGTAATGCGCCGCGAAACGGTGTTGGCCTTGGCATCATCTGCCAGGTCGTTTATGTAGTTGACAATGGTTTCCGGGGCTGCAGGCAGGTCGCGTTCCCCGTGATACTGACACCAGTCAGCAAAATCGTTCCAGTCGCAGGCATAGGCTTTGAGTGTATTGTCGGCCTTGGCCTTTTCCAGCCGGCGTTTGGCCTTGGCTGAGAGCCGTTGATTGGCAGCCACGCGCTGGTTCTTTACCAGCATGAAATTATCTTTAGTGTTCATAGGCGTCCGTCTTTCGTAAAAATATATACATATAATACAACATTTCCGTGGCTAAAAGCAATAAAATAACCCTACCGCCAACCGCGATAGGGTTATTTTATGATATATCAGCTTTTGGTGATATTTATGCGCAAATTAAAGGGCACGCTGAACCTTACCAGAACGCAGGCAACGCGTGCAGACGTTTACACGTTTTACTTCGCCTTCAACAACAGCGCGTACACGCTGGATGTTCGGCTTCCAAGTACGTCTCGTCTTCAGGTGGGAATGGCTGACATTGTTGCCAGACAGTTCGCCTTTTGCGCAGATTTCGCAAACACTTGCCATGTGTTACACCTCCTTAACCTGTGGGAGCACTAACACTCCTAACACACAATAATGGTATTCTAACATAAAAAGGCAGGGGGTGCAAGTATTTTTACTTGACAGGCCGAAATTTATTTCCGAAAATCTTGCAGAAGGTGCAATCAATGGTGCAAATCGGGTTTTTATTACTATTTTATATTGTATAATAGATAAATTTATAATAAAATACGACTATGGGATAAGGTTAGGTCCTAATCTCAAATAAAATACGGAATGGGTTGTGTTATGAAAAACTTCAGATTGACAGAGAAAGAAATGAATACGCTGGCTGAGCGTTATCCGACACCGTTTTTGGTGGCATCGCTGGACAAAGTTGAGGAGAACTACCAGTTTATGCGCCGTCATCTGCCAAGGGCAGGGGTGTATTACGCAATGAAGGCCAATCCGACACCGCAGGTGCTGCAAAAATTGGCGGCACTGGGTTCTCACTTTGATGTGGCGTCTGCCGGGGAAATGGAAATCCTCCATGAGCTCGGGGTCGGCGGTGAACAGATGATATATGCCAATCCGGTAAAGGACAGGGCAGGACTTAAAGCCGCGGCGGCTTTTGGCGTGCACCGCTTTACCTTTGACGATGAATCAGAAATAGATAAGATGGCTGCGGCTGTGCCCGGTGCGGACGTACTGGTGCGGATTGCGGTACGCAATAATAAAGCCCTGGTCGATTTAAATACAAAATTTGGTGCGCCGGTGGAAGAGGCTCTGGGGCTGTTACAAAAGGCACAGGCTGCCGGCCTGCATGCCATTGGTATCTGTTTTCACGTGGGCAGCCAGTCTCTGTCTACGGCCGCCTATGAAGAGGCGCTGCTGGTGGCACGCAAGCTCTTTGATGATGCTGCAGAAATGGGCATGCAGCTGACGGATTTGGACATTGGCGGCGGTTTCCCTGTCCCCGCAGCCGAAGGTCTTAATGTAGATTTGGCCGCGATGATGGAGGCCATCAACAAGCAGATTGACCGTCTGTTCCCCGATACCGCGGTATGGACGGAACCGGGCCGTTATATGTGCGGTACGGCTGTAAACCTGGTGACGTCTGTCATCGGCACCAAAAAGCGCGGCGCACAGCCCTGGTATATTTTGGACGAAGGGATTTACGGCTGCTTTTCGGGTATTATGTACGACCATTGGACATATCCGCTGCACTGCTTTGGCAAGGGGAAAAAGACGCCGGCAACGTTCGGCGGTCCGAGCTGTGATGGTATTGATGTGCTTTATCGTGACTTTATGACGCCGGAGCTTAAAATCGGGGACAAGGTTCTGGTCACGGAGATGGGCGCTTATACCAGCGTCAGTGCAACGCGGTTTAACGGCTTTTATCTGGCACCAACGATTATTTTTGAAGACGAGCCGGAGTATGCGGACCGTATGCAGCCTGATGATGAACAGGCAGATAAGGCGGCGGTATGATGGATATTGCAGAGATAAAACACATGCTCTTTCATGCGCTGACGGAAGAGTCTTTGGAGGAACGGCTGGACCAGGCCAAATCCCAGCAGGAAGTCTATGCTATTCTGCAGGAGCTTGATTACTTCACGCTGACAATGGAGGAGTTTCAGCAGGGTATCACTGCCATGCAGGCAGACGCTGAGCAGGAATAACTTAAACAGTATATTAAAAGGAGGCCGCGGCTTGATAACCGCCGGCCTCCTTTACTATTGGCAGCCGCTTACCATGTAAGAGGTGATACAAGTCTTTTTTTTGCTTAACCCTTTTCAGAGGGCGGTGTTTGGAGTATAATAGCGAAGTTACTGCATTTATTTAAAAATATTTTGGGAGGCAGGTATGGAATTATTGATTACAGCCCTGGGGCTTTATGCCTTGGGAACTTTGGCAATTATCTGGCCCAAGCGCTTAGAACTTGCCGCACACTATACGGCCATGTGGCTGGCCACGGGTGCCAGTCTTATGGTGCTATGGGTGGCGTGCCAGTTTTTAGGTCAGGCCGGCTGGGGAATGCCTATTTATAATGATACAATTTGGCAGCTGGGGCGGTATTCGCTGGTGCTGGACAGCTGGAGCGCGGCCTTTTTGCTGATTATCGGCCTGTCCGGTGCGGCCGTCAGCATTTATGGTATCGGTTACGGCCGTGGTTATCTGGGCAGCCGTATCCGTCAGCTGGCCGGCCTGTGGAACCTCTTTATCGGCTCCATGGTAATGGTGGTGCTGGCCGGTGACGCCTTTACCTTTATCCTCGCCTGGGAAGTTATGGCTCTGGTGTCCTTCCTGCTCGTGAATCACGAGAGCGAGAAAAAACAGGTGGTGCATGCTGCTTACCAGTACATGGTAATGACGCATATCGGCACGGCGGCCATTTTAATTGCCTTCTATATTTTAGGCGGTGGGGCGGACAGTTTTGCTTTCAAGGATTTGGCACATAGCGAACTGACGCTGCCTTTGCAGCACCTGGCCTTTGGCTGCGCTTTTGCCGGTTTTGCTTTGAAGTCCGGTCTTATGCCGCTGCATGTCTGGCTGCCCAATGCTCATCCGGCAGCCCCGAGTCATGTGTCAGCATTGATGAGCGGCGTTATGCTGAAGGTGGCGGTTTATGGTTTTGGCCGCTTTGTCTTTGAGTTTATCGGCGCTGAGGTGCTCGGCTACGGTCTGGTGGTTATGGTCATCGGTCTGCTGTCAGCTTTCCTGGGCGTGCTGTACGCGTCCATGGAAAAGGATATGAAACGTATTCTGGCCTATTCCTCCGTGGAGAATATGGGCATTATCTTTGCGGCCTTTGGCTGCGGTATGGTACTTACGGCCCTGGGGCACAGCCGTCTGGCCATGGTAGCGTTCACGGCTGTGCTGGTGCATTCTGTGGCCCACAGCCTGATGAAATGCCTGCTCTTTATGAGTGCCGGTTCGGTTATGCACGCTACGGGCACACGCAATATCGAAAAGCTGGGCGCGCTGGCGGAGAAAATGCCCTGGACGGCGGCTTTTACCTTCGTGGGTTCCATGTCCCTGGCCTCGCTGCCCTTTACGGCCGGCCTGGCAGGGGAGTGGCTGACACTGCAGAGCATGATGACGCTGGCGTTTCAGGCTGCCTCCACAGAGCTGCGCCTGCTCGTAATTTTTGCTTTCGTTCTGTTGGGCCTGACGGGGGCATTGGCCCTCGGCTGCTTTGTACGGCTTTACGGCGTGGCCTTCCTGGGACGCCGCCGTTCCGGACTTGTCTTAAAAGCACATGAAATGCCTTTTTCCATGCTGCTGGGCATGGGGATTGAGGCTGTGGCCATCATCATCGTCGGTGTAATGCCGGCACCGTTGGTCAATATTATGCGTAATGTCCTGCTGGTTGATGGCGAGGCCATGCCCGGGGGTAATTTCCTGGGTATCTGGTGGGACGGCGGTCAGTCTGTAGCCCTGTTCAGCCCCTGGCTGATTCTGCTGCTGGCCGGTGTGCTGATAGCGCTGCTGTGCGCTGCTTTAATCAGCCGGAAAATCGTGGTCACGCAGGACGTTACCTGGAACTGCGGTACGGAACCTACCCGCCGCCAGCAGTACACGGCAACAGGCTTTTCCAAGCCTTTGCGCCGGGCTTTCGATTTCATTCTGAAACCGCGCCGGGAACGCGTATTTCTGCAGCGTGAGCATGCATATTTTGGGCGCAAGCTGCAGTATAATCTGCAGATTCCTGACCAGTTTACGGACAGGCTCTATCGTCCGGTGCAGCATGTTCTGATTCGCAGTGCAGAAATCCTGCGCAAGCTGCAGCAGGGCAGTGTGCGCCTGTATATCGGTTACACTATGCTGGCTATGGTAGTGGTTCTTCTTTGGGGGGCGATGTGATATGGTAATGGATATAATGATAGCAGCCGGTCAGGCTGTACTGTTGCTGTGTCTGGCACCGCTGATTGTTGGGATTATCAACAAGACCAAAGCAATCCTGCAGAAACGGCAGGGGGCCAGTGTATTTCAGGAATACTTTGACCTGTGGAAGTGGTGGCAGAAACCTGTCATCGTTACCAAGTATTGCAGCTGGGTGTTTTTGGCAGCACCGGTGGTGTACCTGGCCACCAGCATAATGGCAGCCATGATGCTGCCGGGCCTTTTACAAAACGGCCTGCGTCTTGGTGACGCCTTTGTCTTTGTATATATTCTGGCTTTGGGCCGGTTCTTTATGACTTTGGGTTCCATGGATTCTGCTACGGCGTTTGGCGGCATGGGCGGTTCCCGCGAAATCTATATTTCCGTACTGGTGGAACCGGCGGTCATGCTGGCCATTCTCGTCAATGCCGCGCGTTACGGTTCCACAACTTTATCGCAGATGGTCATTGACTACAATGCCTTTTACTTTACTGTGCCGGCAGTAATGGCAGGCGTGGCCTTTTTCCTGGTCATGCTGGCGGAAAACAGCCGTCTGCCGGTGGATAACCCGGACACCCATCTGGAACTGACCATGATTCATGAGTGCATGACGCTGGAGTATTCGGGACGCCTGCTGACCTTTATACATTGGGGCAGCATGTTAAAGATTCTTTCCTTTCTGGTGCTCTTTGGGGCGCTCTACATGCCCCTGCCGCTGCCGATAGCCGTGAAGGTGCTGCTGAGTGCCGTGCTTATCGGTCTGGTGGAAACGCTGAACAACAAAATGCGCCTGTTTAAAGTACGCGTGTATCTGTCGGCAGCTGTCGTCATGCTGGCGGTAGCTTTTATTGCTCAGTAAGAAAGGAGTAAGTAAGTGGAATATATAGTAGTTCTGCTCCTGTTTGTGGTTGTTATGCAAACAAGGGTAATGGAATTGCGCCGCTCAGTTGTCTGCCTTATGATTCAGTCGGGACTTATTGCCAGTGCCTGCATAGTGGTGGGGCTCAATCATGGCCTTTGGCATGCGCTGGTGCCCTGCCTGCTGACGATTGGTGTTAAAGTCATTTTCATTCCGGGCACGATGCTGCGCTTAATCGATAAAATCACCGATGACCGGGAGATTTTTTCCAATATAAATGTAAACTATGCGACGCTGGCCGCGGCAGCCTTTTTGGTGCTGGGCTATATTCTGGCCGGGCGTTTCATGCTGGCACCAATCGCCAGGGATATTTTTGCCGCGACCATCATGATGATTATGACGGGGCTGGCTCTGATGGTAATGCGCCGCCGCGCTATTTTGCAGATGTGTGGTCTTATCACGCTGGAAAACGGGATTTACCTGCTCGGCCTGATTATCACGCAGGGCCTGCCGCTCGTGGTGGAGCTCGGTGTATTCCTCGACGTGCTCATCGCGGTCGTCGTGCTCGTCATTCTGACCAACCGTATGAGCCTGTCCTTTATGACCACGGATACCACGGTTATGAAAAAGTTGAAAGGGTGAGGCAGTAGTAATGGAATTATATTATATTTTGGCACTGCCACCCATCTTTGCCATGGTGGCAGCCAGCAATGTGCTCAGTCTGTCTGTACTGCACTGGGCTGACAGACTGACGGCCTGTGCCGTCTTTGGCTGTATATTGTCCTTAGGGGCGCATTTTGTTCCGGCCGAGCCCCTGCGTCTGAACTATTTTATGGTAGACGCGTTCAGCCTGTGGATGCTGTTCATCATCGGCCTTTTGTATATGGCCTTTGCCTGGACCAGCAAGGCCTATCTGGAACGTGACACCAATATCCGCTATGGTTACCTGCGCCGGTTTACGCATTTGGAAGGCCGTTTTTACGCGTTGTCCCATCTTTTTGTCTGGACGATGATGCTGGTGGTGACGGTGGACAGCCTGGGACTGATGTGGGTGACGATTGAGGCCACTACGCTCGTTTCGGCGCTGCTTGTAGCGTTTAAATTTACCCGTACATCTTTAGAGGCAGCCTGGAAGTATGTAATGGTCTGCACCGTAGGCATCTGTCTGGCACTCTTAGGTACGATTATCGTTTATTATGGCCAGCTGCAGGCCTTGGGCGACACAGCACCCCTTAACTGGGAGTTCCTTAGTGAACACGCTGTGATGCTGGACCCTGATGTGGCTAAGATGGCCTTTTGCTTTCTGTTTGTGGGCTATGGTACGAAAATTGGCCTGGCGCCGATGCATGCCTGGCTGCCGGACGCTCATTCCGAGGCCCCGGCCCTGACCAGCGGCCTGCTTTCCGGGGCGCTCTGTATCTGTGCCCTGTACGTGCTGCTGCGTGCTACGGCTGTTTTAATGCCGGCTGTAGGCATAGATTTTATCAGCAATATGTATATCTACTTTGGCCTCTTTACCATTGCTCTGGCTGTACCATTTGTGGTGGTGCAGCGCGATGTAAAGCGTATGCTGGCTTATTCCTCCATGGAAAACTTCGGCCTGCTGGCTGCCGGCTTTGGCCTGTTTATGCCGCTGGCTGCTGAGGCCTCCCTGCTGCACATGTTCAACCATGCACTCGTTAAGTACATGCTGTTCTATACGGCAGGGACGATTATGGAAACGTATGCCACAAAAAACATGATGCGCATTCATGGCATGATGCAGCAGGCACCGCGGACAGCGATGTTCTGGCTGCTGGGCATTGTGGGCATTTTAGGTATGCCGCCCATGGGTGTATTCTTCAGTAAGTTCTTTATCATCGCGTCGTTCTTTGAAAATAATCACCCGTATCTGGGTATTATGGCGCTGCTTTTCCTGGCTGGCATGCTCTTTGGTATTCTTTACCATGCCATGCGTATGCTCGGCGGCAGACCGAGCCGCAAATCGGCCGGCGAACTGCTGGGCCGTCTGGATATGACGGTGCTCATCATCATGCTGGCAGGCAGCGGCCTTATCAGTGCTTTTGCTTATGAAATTCCGTATGTCGGCACTATTCTGACGGCAGCGGCACAGATTGTCCTGGGAGGTGTACACTAATGGCAGAGGCAATATGGCAGCTTAAGACTGTCAAACCCAAGGCCCTGAAGGGGACGGCAAATATCCTGTCCAACGGTGGCAAAAATCCCTTGACAGCGATGTTTGGCCGTGACGAATCAGAAAATCCTGACGTACAGGGCTATGCTATCTATGTGGTCTTTGAAAACCTGGCCGAGCATAGGCTGGAGGCGGTAAAGGCCATCTTTGAGCCGGGGGAATCCCTGTGCTATGAATCCCTGACGCCGCTTATCCCGGCTGCGGCCTGGTATGAACGGGAAATTCAGGATATGTTTGGCATTGTGCCCCAGGGACACCCGGACCCGCGTCCGTTGGTACTTCATGATACCTTCCCGGAAGGTTATTATCCCCTGCGTAAAAAAGTCGACAAGACGGCACAGGTGCGCGGCCAGCGTCGTATGGACATGGCTGTGGCACGCGGCGAGGGACTCTTTGAAGTTCCGGTAGGGCCAATTCATGCCGGTATCATAGAGCCGGGACATTTCCGTTTCAGTCAGGCTGGTGAATCCATGCTGCAGCTGGACGCCCGTCTCTTTTACACTCATCGCGGCCTGGAAAAGGTGATGGAGGGTAAAACCGTAACAGAGGCGCTGCCAATTGTGGAACGCATTTGCGGTGCCTGCTCCGTGGCCAACACCTGGAGCTATTGCCAGGCTGTGGAAAAAATTGCCGGCGTAAAAGTTCCGCGCCGGGCGGAAATCATCCGCACGCTGCTGGCGGAAGTGGAGCGCATAACCAACCATGTCGGTGACCTCGGCAATATTCCGGCCGGTGTAGGTTTCAATCCGGCTATCAGTTTGGGCGGCCGCACGAAGGAATTGCTCATGCGCCTGCAGGAACAGCTGGCCGGCAATCGTTTCCTGCGCGGTGTCATCGTGCCCGGCGGCGTAGCTAAGGATATTACGCCGGCTTTGGCAGACGCTGTCACGGCGGCGCTGGAGAAAGCCGCACAGAATGTGGCTGACCTCGACGCAATGTTTGCGCAGCAGGCCAATTTCCAAAACCGTATCCGCACGACGGGAACGGTGCGCAAAACCACAGCTGTGGACTTAGCTATGGTAGGGGTGGGGGCCAGAGCCTCCGGCTTTGCCCATGACAGCCGCAAGGACTTTGCCTATGGTGTATATCCGGAACTTGACTTCCAGCTGATTACGGAAACGAGCGGTGATGTGGCTGCCAGATTGGCCGTACGCATTCGGGAACTGCGCGAGTCCTTTGCCTTGGTTAAGGCTTTACTGGCCAAACTTGACCAGTCAGCTGACGAGTCAGATTTGACCGTCAATATTGACTGGTCAAATGTCAGCGGCGAGGGCTGGGGAATCAGCGAATCGGCCCGGGGCAGTGATTTCCACTATGCAGCCCTTATTGATGGCCGAATCGACCGTATTTTTGTCCGCAGCGCCTCCTATCCCAACTGGCCGGCTGTGACTATCGCCGTACAGGGGGATATCATTCCTGACTTCCCGTTGATAAACAAGAGCTTTGAGCTTTGCTATGCTTGTATAGACCGCTGATTAGGAGAGTATCATGTTTAAGGTAATAGAACGACTGTTAAAAGATAAAATCGCTACCGAAGAACTGTCTTTCAGCGGCAGTGAGCGTTATCGGGGAAAGATAACCGGCAGCTGTCCGCAGAATTTGCGGGCAGCCTGTGCCGCTGCATGTCCGGTTGGTGCCTTTCAGCCGGCTGAAAACGAGGCCGGTTATACTATTGACTACCGGCGCTGCCTTTTCTGCGGTGCCTGTGTAGCTAAGGCGATGGGGGCAATTAAGCATGAAAACAGCGATGCCATGCCCGTACTCACGGAAACGGCGGCTGAAGTAACGGCCGCGGCCATCAAGCAAAAACTTGGCCGCAGCCTGCATGTGCGCCACTTGGACGCCGGCTCCTGCAATGCCTGTGACTTTGAAATGGGAGCCATGTCCAATCCGGTTTATGACCTGCACCGCTTTGGTGTTCATGTTGACGCGTCACCGCGCCATGCTGACCTGCTTATGGTTACTGGTGTAGTGACACGCAATTTGGAACAGGCGCTGAAAATGTCTTATGATGCCATGCCCGAGCCACGCCTCGTCATGGCATGCGGTGCCTGTGCTGCCGGCGGCAATACCTACGGCGAAAGTTACGCTATTGTCGGGGCTGCCGACAAGGTAGTGCCGGTCGATATTTATATCCCTGGCTGTCCGCCGCGTCCGGCGGCGATGATTGCCGGCCTGCTCGCGGCAGCTGATATGCTGAAAGCAAAAATGTAAGAAAATACGACAAACTGCCCTGTAATATTGTAGGGCAGTTTTTTCTTTTTCTTATCACTGACAGACAATTCCAATAAATAACATTATTTAAATTTGAACAGAAAATAGTTGACATTTATGGAAAAATAAGCTAATATAATACGCGTGGTGAGAAACAAAAAGTGAAAAGCTTCTCAATCTGCAAAGTATCTTTTTATGAAAGAGGTTGAATGTAAAATGGCAAACATCGATCTTAGCCAGTATGGTATCACTGGTACGACTGAAATTCTCCACAATCCGTCCTATAAGACGCTTTTTGAAGAAGAAACTAAAGAAGGCTTAACTGGATATGAACAGGGTCAGGTTTCCGAGCTGGGCGCCGTAAACGTCAAGACCGGTATCTTCACTGGCCGTTCTCCTAAAGATAAATTCATCGTTGACGATGAGACTTCCCATGACACTGTTTGGTGGGATTCTGAGGATTATCACAACGATAACCACAGAGCTACGCCGGAAACCTGGAACGCTCTGAAAGAAATCGCCAAGAAAGAACTCTCCAACAAGAAACTCTACGTAGTAGATGCTTTCTGTGGTGCCAACAAAGACACGCGCATGGCTGTACGTTTCATCGTGGAAGTTGCTTGGCAGGCTCATTTCGTAACGAATATGTTCATTCAGCCGACGGAAGAAGAACTGGCTAACTTCAAGCCGGACTTCGTTGTTTACAACGCTTCCAAGGCTAAGGTAGAAAACTACAAGGAACTGGGCCTCCATTCCGAAACGGCAGTTGTATTCAACCTCACGAGCCGTGAACAGGTTATCATCAACACCTGGTACGGCGGTGAAATGAAGAAGGGTATGTTCTCCATGATGAACTACTTCCTGCCGCTCAAAGGCATTGCTGCTATGCATTGCTCCGCCAACACGGACAAGCAGGGCCAGAACACGGCTATCTTCTTCGGCCTCTCCGGCACGGGTAAAACCACCCTGTCCACGGACCCGAAACGTCTGCTGATTGGTGACGATGAACATGGCTGGGATGATGAAGGCGTATTCAACTTCGAAGGCGGCTGCTATGCTAAGGTTATCAATCTTGACATGGAATCCGAGCCAGACATCTATGGCGCTATCAAACGTAACGCTCTGCTCGAGAACGTAACTCTTGATGAAAAGGGCACGATTGATTTCGCTGATAAGACCATCACGGAAAACACCCGTGTATCCTATCCTATCGACCACATCAAAGGCACTGTTAAGGGCTTTGTAAATGATAAGAGCGCAGCTCCGGCAGCCAAGAGCGTTATCTTCCTGTCCGCTGATGCTTTCGGCGTACTGCCGCCGGTTTCCATCCTGACTCCGGAACAGACGAAGTACTACTTCCTCTCCGGTTTCACGGCTAAACTGGCTGGTACGGAACGCGGTATCACCGAACCGACGCCGACCTTCTCCGCTTGCTTTGGTCAGGCATTCCTCGAACTGCATCCGACCAAGTATGCTGAAGAACTCGTTAAGAAGATGGAAGCTAACGGCACGAAGGCATACCTCGTGAACACGGGCTGGAATGGTTCCGGCAAGCGTATCTCCATCAAAGATACCCGCGGCATCATCGATGCTATCCATAGCGGCGCTATCAAGAAAGCTCCGACCAAGAAGATTCCGTTCTTCAACCTCGAAGTACCGACGGAACTTGAGGGCGTTGACACGAACATTCTCGACCCGAAGGATACTTATGCTAACCCGGCTGAATGGGAAGAAAAGGCTAAAGACCTTGCTCAGCGTTTCATCAAGAACTTCGACAAATACACGAAGAACAATGAAGCAGGTAAGGCTCTTGTTGCTGCTGGCCCGCAGCTCTAAGATTGCATAATAGAAAGACCATCGCATTTTTACCGTGCGATGGTCTTTTTTTGACATTTGACAAGTCAATTTTAAGGGAAATCTAATGCAGGCGTGCTATACTTTCTCAGAGAATTTTGTGAAAGGCAGGGAGTATGATGACATTAAGTTTTGAGAAAAGATTTCCCACAGAAGAAGAACGCTATGAAAAATATATCTGGCTGATAAAACTGTCCATAATTGCAAATATTTGTGCCTATATCGCCATCATCTTAGCAGATGCAGATGCTATGAACCTCATGCGGGTAGTCAAATTTGTTTTATGGACAGTAATTTATATCGTACTCCTGCAAACAGCCTGGAAAAGCAGAGCCCTTCATTTTATTATCCGCCTTTGGCTTTGTGCTGCCAGCAGTGTTGCCTTAATGGCGCCGCTGATAGCTTATTTCGGATTTATGCCTATGTTGTTTGGCGCCGTTATTACCATCTTTGCCAATCGAAAACATCTGAAAATATTTTTAAGGTACAAAGATTTTCTAAAGTATCTTGCCGCTTGTTTTGGAATAAGTATCCTGATGAATGTGGCCGGCTGTGTAGGAGTGCCGGGAATAGATAATGCAACACTGTATCAGATAAAACATCTGTTGCTGTTTTATTTATTATGGCGCTTGCTCCAGCACGAATGCAAACAGGGCAGACCCTTTCGGGAAACCATCCGCATACTTATGCTGATGCCGGTAATCGGTGTATTCATGCTGATGGGCTGGCTGTCCATTATCCCCATGCTTAGAAAAAAGCTGTTCGGTGAAGACGGCCACGACTTTTTAGCGCTGGAGAAGTAACTGAAAAAAATCATTAAGGCACACGGGCTTTTATCCGATATACCAATAAGGATGATTGAGGACTTTCATCAGGGAGGATAAGGCAATGCGTATCTTGAAAAACTTGACCAGGCAGGAGCTGGACTATTATACCAGCCAGCCCACGGCGAAGAAACTCAATGAGCGAATCAAGACGGACGGCGTGACCGTTCCCGCTCCCAATGCAGAACAGCAGGTTAAGCGTTCAGCAGCTGAGGATAAGGTGGATATTTCCGCAGCTGGTTATGAACTGCAGCGGGCAGATGAGCAGGCTGTCCGTGAACAGACGGAGGAAGCCCCGCGGATTGATTATTCCGTTTCCCGTCAAGGTGACAGCAATAAATTTGTCATCCGTTTTGGGAATGCAGCTATGGTCAGCCGGGCGGTGAAGCAGGGCTATATCGAGGTCGAAGGTCAGCGGATTGACCTTTCCGATGATGTGAAGAAGCAGCTGCTGGCCACGAGCAAACAGATTCAGGATATGAAGGAGGGCGTTTCCCTGCATAACTTCCTGCTCCACGAAGCGGCCAATGCCCGCCAGAACAGTGACGCTATGAAAGAAGCCAACGACAAGATGAGCCGCGCCATGCAAACCGCATCCCGCATCATGCATGGCCGCAAAGTTTCCCCTGCCGATGAAAAGGAACTGATGGAGTTTAACAAAGACCTCTACGCCATGGCAAAGAGTGCCGCGGCTTTGGAACAGCACCGCCGTAAGCGGGACGACAAGGATGATGAAAAGATTTCCGCCGACAACGAGGAAGCCCGGGCACGGGAAGCCGAGCCGAAGGATTACAGCGTGGAAGAAATGCCCATGCCTGACGTCGAAACTCAGATGACGGTTTCTCTGGATGGAGAAGTGGGTGAGGTAATCGATATTGGAACAGGGAAGGATGTGTAAATCATGGCAGATATGAGAATTGGCGCGGGTTTCAGCTCGCCTTATGAACGATATGACAACTATGGCAGTTACAGAGAATATGGGAAAGAAAATGCTGGGTATGAAGCAGACAGCGTTTCTTCCCCGCAGGAAGAGGAGAAAGACCAGAATGTAAATGGCCGCAAATCTAGTCCCGGGGAATGTGAAACCTGTAAGAACCGCAAATATCAGGATGGCTCCAATGAGATGGTTTCGTTCAAGGCAGCAGGGCATATTGACCCCAACAGTGCCGCTTCGGTCGTTATGAGTCACGAACAGGAACATGTATCCAACGCCTACCAAAAGGCGGAATTGGGCAATGGGGAAGTGGTAAGGGCCAGTGTGCGCCTAAAGACAGATGTCTGCCCGGAATGTGGCCGAACCTATATCTCCGGCGGTGAAACCTCCACCCAGATTCGCTACTACAACGAGGACAATCCCTATCAAAAGGATTTGAAATCCGCTGATGTCAGCAAATACCGGGGCGCCAATGTGGATTTTGATGCTGGCTGAAGCTGATAGAACAGCTTCCACTGTATACAGAAATTGAAGTAAACGGCCAAATCTACTGGTTC
Source organism: Selenomonas sp. AE3005 (assembly GCF_000686945.1). Taxonomy (GTDB): domain Bacteria; phylum Bacillota; class Negativicutes; order Selenomonadales; family Selenomonadaceae; genus Selenomonas_A. Next base: position 30,140 of record NZ_JMME01000017.1, on the reverse strand, counting down.
ATGCATGCTGACTGTGAGCCTGACGTTCCACTGACCGAGCAAAAAACAAAAACATTATTGTGGAACAGAAGCCTGGCTAACTAAGTGGAGAAGTATATCAGTCATCGGAATAGCAATGAAAATAGAAAATCGAGAAAGGGGGGCTAAGCCCTTATTCTCGGTTATTTTTATCAAGATGATATGGTCAGGTTGTAGTGATATAGAAATAGGGACCTTACCTCGAAAATTCAGGAGGTTTAGGTCCCTTGTGGTATTATTTCCAGTATTGATTGAAAGTTCCTTTGGGATAGTCTGAGGGATGAGCCCATCCAACAGTGCCATCTGACTTTCTGAGGCACATCCAAAAATCAATGCCTAAATCGGCAGTGGTTGCCTCGCCAATATAAACGCCCCATGGGGAATTGGCGTTTGCAGTGGTGAATCCTGAAATATTGTACCCCTCCAGCCACCAGAGCAGCTGTCCGTTCCATAAGCCAAGATATGTTCCTTCGCCAGTATACTGGAGCAGATGAATGATTGTGCCGGGATAAAGCGTGATGAACTGTGGACTAGATGAGTTTTGATACTTATAAGCCTTGGTGGCTTTCAGTACTTTGACTGCATGACGATTGGGGTGAGTATAGACCACGCAAGAAATGCGATCAACGACTTCATTGACAGAAATTGTACCGCTTACATTGCTGCTCCTGGGGGCTGCATAGAGAGTTACGGGAGCTTGGACTTTTAGTTTTACGTTGACTGCAGCTTCAGCTGGCATTCTATCCCATACCGTATAGTTTGCAGGAATTTCCGCAGCTAATACATATGTTGCAGTTAAAAATAGGATAGCCATAAGTAAGAAGGGGATTTTCATATGTGTTCGACTCATATAATCACATCCTTATCAGAGCCTGCGGATACCAAACCATTGTGCATTTTGATCCCAGAAAAGCTGGAGCTGAAGGTCAACAGCGAATTTGCGCTGGTAGCCATATTGAGCACCAGGGGGCATATATTCATGCCTACTGGTGAGAATGAAGCGGCCAGTTGCATCGTTGTTTAGTGCTGTGCTGATTTGATGCCATTCGCCGGGCGTATACCCCATGGCCGCAAGACTATCAATGGAGACGTAAGTAACCCATTGACCATCTTTCTTACCGATAATCCAATAGCCACAGTTTTTGGCATGAGCACCTACGTCAGCAATTATTTCGAAGAATTGCATGCTGGGAAAGGTCGTGTATATTTTGCGGATTTTATAGCCGATTCCAGCATTATCACCATCATAAGCGGTGAATGAGAGATAGTCACGAGTTCCGTTACGGCTCATGAGTCGCAGTACGCCATCTCGCTGGAGGATGAACTTAATGGCCTCATTATCATAGGTTTCATTGAGTACGCGGGTATCCAAATAGAGAAATGTGGATTCACCGGGTGTCAGGAATCCTGTTTCCTGCGCAGAGACCGCCTGTGGGATGCCAAATAGGCAGGCCATTAACAAGAAACAACTAAGTAACAGTTTTTTCAATTCAAGCACCTCCTAAAAATGAAGAATCATAAACCTATATAGTGATTCGACTACAAAGCCAAGATTCCTTTAAGTATATCAGATATGAACGGAGGAAAAAATTTTACTTGTAATGGTTTGTAATGTATAGGGGGTTGATGTATGGAAACAAGACCCAAAAAATCAAGAAAAAAATCTCCGTCCCGATGGAGCAGTGGAATTTGTTCTATCTGTGGTGTATGGGTAAATATGAATACTCAGGAGCATGCGGAGGGGCATGGCTTCAAGAATGCCGACAAGATGGCAAAGGCTGGCGTCGTAAAATCAAACAACAAAATGGGGTGAAGAAAATCAGCACGGTAATTTACTATTACTCGGCAACGGGTAACTCGTTGTATGTGGCGCGGGAATTGTAGAAAGCGGTCAATGATGTAGAGATAAGGTCGATTGTAGAAGCTATGCAGGAAGATAAGCCGCAGGTCAATGCAGAATGCGTGGGATTTGTATTTCCTATGCATTACTTTGGCTTGCCGTTGCAGGTTGAGCACGATACTGGAATCTCCGTATATCTTTGCCATAGCTGCCTGTGGCGTTCCTTATTGGGGCAGGCCGTTTGTGGATGCGGAAAAGATATTGAAGGAAAAGCATAGATTATGGCGAAATAACAAAGGGCAGAAAAAGGTACCGGCATAAGAAAATCAAAGCGGCAGAGCTAATCCGGAGGAATGTGTGATGCTTCAGGTCTATACAGGGAATGGCAAAGGAAAGACCACAGCGGCTATGGGACTTGCCATCCGGGCATTAGGGGCAGGCAGGAAAGTTTATATCATGCAATTTATGAAAAGCCTGGCCTATAGTGAGCAGAAGATTCTTCAGGGCTTTGCGCCTGAACTTATTTTAAGAACCAGTGGTAAGCCGTTTTTTGTTGCGGAAGAAGGAACTTTAAGTAATGAGCTGCGGGATAAGCTGGGAGACAGCGTAGTGATTTTTCCGAAGGGGAAACCTCCGCAGGATTATGTTGAACTTATAAAAGATGGCTTTGTTGAAGTGACAAGAGCAGTATCTTCGGGGGATTACGGGCTGATAATTCTGGATGAACTCAATATGGCATTGCATTTTGGGCTGATAGGCAGAAGTGATGTTGAGGAACTGCTGGAAAAGGCGCCAGAGAATACGGAACTGGTGATTACCGGAAGATGTGCTCCAGATTGGCTGATTGAGCGGGCTGACCTGGTTACAGAAATGAAGGAAGTTAAGCACTACTATACGAAAGGTGTCGAGGCGCGTAAGGGGATAGAGTGTTGATGAGGAGGAGAGCGGAATGAGCAGGATAAAAGAACTTAGAAAAGTAGTTGGCAGTAAACTGCGCGAAAGCATAACGGATGTGGAAAAGCTGGAAAGTGCCTATGCGCACCTTTATGGCGTTTCCCTCGCCGCTACAGTGATAGCGGAAAAGCGTGGCGAGGATTCGGAGTTTGCCAGCATGGCCGCCATGCTGCATGACATAGCAGCCTATGTCAATGGAACATATGATGACCATGCGCATAGAGGGGCAGATATGGCGAAGGAAATTCTGTTGCGAAATGCCTTGGCTAAGCCCAAGGAAATTGACATTATATGCTCTGCTATATACCATCATGATGACAAAATGGTGAGGGATGAGCCGTTGGCTGAAGTGCTGAAGGATGCAGATGTCATGCATCATACATTCAACGATTTGGCAAAGCCGGTCAAGGAAAAGGAGCTAACACGCTATCTGGCATTAAGGCAGGAATTCGGACTGCCAGTACAGGAGTAGAATTTTTGCAAAAACTCACGATGAGGAGCATTTATGGTCAATAAAATATTAACCAGCTTTTTTGTGCGCAGGCTTCCGGAAATCAGAAGAAGCAAGGGCATCACAAGAAAAGAAATTGCCAAGGGAGTTGGTATTACCTTAGGCAAGTATGACAAATGGGAAGCCGGAAAGGTGCTGCCTAAGTCAGAGGATATTGCCCGGCTCGCCAGCTTCTACAAAATGAGCGTGGATGAATTTTTGGGGCTTACGGAAGAAGAAAGTGAAGTGATTAAACAGAAGCTTATAGAAGATGCCGAAAGGCTTTCGCCTGAGGCGCGGAAGATTGTGGTAGATGCCATGACGGACAAGCAGGCATAAAATCTGCTGGGGGTGATGACATGGACTATTCGGTGGAATATCGGAAAAATAAGATGCCAATGGAGCTCTTTCGGCAGAGATATCAGGATAAGGAAAAATACATGGCATATTGTCGTGAGTGCCCAAGGTACGATACCGTCTGGAGCTGTCCGCCGTTAGATATAGATTCGGAAGTCTATTTATCCCGATTTGAATGGATAAATGTGGTGGGGGCTAAGATCAATCTGGAACGCCATGTGATAGAAGATGCTGATACTGCAGACAAAATAAAAGATCAGGGCTGGAGGATTGTGTCTGAAGTGAAGCTGCGCATGGAAGAAAAACTACGCAAGCTTGAGAGGGAACTTCCTGGAAGCATATCCCTTTCGTCTGGTGGCTGCAATTTGTGCATAGAGTGCAGCCGGAAAGCAGGTCAGCCATGCAGGTTGCCGGATAAGATGAGATATTCGCTGGATGCCTTTGGCTTCGACCTGAGTGCCATAACCCAGGATATGTTGGGAATAGAAATCCAGTGGTGCAGGGACAGACTGCCGGACTACTTCACCTTGGTTCATGGGATAATGACGGTGAACGAGGTGCCGGAGAAAATATGGTTGTCTATAAAAGCAGATATCAAATAATGCCTGTGATCAGGCAGTGTGTTAGAGAAAAAATCTGAGGTGATAGCATTGGTAAAACTGACAGGTTACTACCAGCTGCCGGGGGCAATTCCGCAGTCGGTGGATTTTGAGGACTTATTCGATAAATCATTCATGCGTAAGTATACGAACTACCGCAGCTTCGAGAAATTCCTGCAAGGGGGAAGATTCCATATCACATCTCAGCAGGATTTTGAGGATCTTCCCGAGGAACAGATGGATAAGCACGTTGCCAAGACTACACGGTTTAGAAGCTGGGGAGAAATGATTGATTTCGCGACAGATATCTATGCGCGGAAACAGGATAAGAAGATGTCATAAAAAAACGCCGGGAGCTATGTAGAGACCCCCATAAGTTAGATTTCTTGGTCTAACTTATGGGGGTCTCTACATCATGCGGTAGCCTTTTTGGCGCGTTGGTAATAATTTTGGGATTAGGAAAATTGGGGAAAGCGTGTATGATAGCCGAGGTGCTTGGATATTATAATTTGGCAATTATATCGGAAATTGCCACAATTACGGCAGAGCCACTGATGGCAATCCTATGGTTTTCCATAATTTCACAGCGAAGAGTGCCGCCTCGCTTGGATGCCTGATAAGCATTTATTACAGATTTTTGCATTTGTGATGCCCAATAATCTGCAATTTGGCAATGAGCTGAGCCGCAAACAGGGTCTTCGGCTATGGATAATTTAGGAGCAAAACTTCTCGAAACACAATCAAACTCCAATCCTATCGCCGTAGCATTTTGGATGCGTCCATCGATGTTTTTCAGCAATTTCTGATTTGGATGCATTGTACGCACATCGTCCTCTGTCTCAAAGACACAAATCAAATCCAGTCCAAGGATTGCTTTTTTCGGGCGAATGCCAAAGGCGGCTTCCATATCATCTGTAACGGGAATTTCCTGCAAGTCGTATCGTGGAAAATCCATCTCATACATATCTTCGTTACGTTTGACGGTCAAGAGACCGCTCATTGTGTTGAATCGAACAACATCACTGTTCGGATTATAATAATTCAGAATGACAAACGCAGAAGCAAGAGTGGCATGGCCGCAAAGCTCCACTTCTGTTCCTGGAGTAAACCAGCGAAGGTGGTATCCTTGTTGTTCCTTAACGATAAACGCAGTTTCGGATAGGTTGTTTTCCATCGCCAATTTCATCATGGATTCATCGGATGGCCAAGCATCCATGACACAAACTGCAGCTGGATTTCCCGAAAATGGCTTATCTGTAAATGCATCAACTATATATTGTTTCAAACTTAAATACCTCCTGGTAAAATAGTACGTCGAGAAAGAATTCACAGCCTAACCGTGATTTTTCTTCCGGTATGATAAGTGTTTTGGTAAAGCTGGCCAATTCGTCAGCCGTCAGCCCAGACGCGGATTCCTGCATAAAGTCATAGTCAAGTGTTCCGGGGGAATGTCATAATCGGCTAGAGCTCTAGTCATGAACTAGAGAATTTTGTGGGCTGTGCTGCAAATGATATAGCCTGTGGTTTCCTGTAGCATAATTTTTTGTTTATTGTATAACTGAAATTATTATAGCATAGTCTGGCAAGTCAATATCATGGATTATCAATTCCGGGAAAAATATATTATTTGTGAACCCGTGGCAGTGCCCATTAGTATCATCGGAGATTTATAGGCGGCTGGATTGCTAGGCTTTATAAAATTCGGAGTTTCACCGAACTATGATTCACTTTAGGTATAAAGTGTTGCTTGCTAGTTAAACAAATAATAATATAGATTACTACACCTATTGACATAATAGGTGTAAAGTTGTAATATAGACACATCGCAAGATGTGGGAACTGACTGGACAACCAGAGGTTTTGCAGTGGGAGTAGTATTTCCTATGCAAAGCCTCTTTTGTTTTAGGATTCTGCAAAGGCGCATGACTAACGATTTAACTGTATACGAGGGAGGTTTGATTGGTGAAAAAAATCATCGGCATTGGGGGAAATTTGATGTTTGATGCAGCGGGTATGTTCCCAGGATATCCCCGAGCCTATGTGAACCATGATTATGTGGCCGCCGTAAAAGCTGCTGGAGCTGTACCACTGGTTTTGCCGGTTTTGTCTGATGCTGAATGTGTTGAACGACAGCTGTCTGTGGTTGATGGCCTGATAATTACCGGTGGCTATGATGTAAATCCGTTGCTGTTTGCAGAGGAGCCACATAAGTTGTTGGGAGAAACACTCAAGGAAAGGGATGATTTTGACCTGCTATTGATAAAAACAGCAAGACGCTTGGGGCTGCCGGTACTGGGCATTTGTCGTGGCCTGCAAATACTGAATGTAGAAGCAGGGGGAAGCTTATATCAGGATTGCAGTGAAGCTGATAAATGTTATGTCAGACACTGGCAGGGCAGTAATCCTGCGCAGGCTACCCATACGGTTTCGTTCTTAGAAGATTCATGGCTTTATTCTATATTTGGAACTAAAACTGAAACCAATTCCTTTCATCATATGTCCATAAAGAAAATTGCTGATATGTTTAGAGCAGTTGCTTGGGCGGCTGATGGGACTGTCGAGGGCATTGAATCAGTGGATGGGCCGTTTGCTGCAGGCGTGCAATGGCACCCGGAGATGATGCATCGGCAGGAAAAGATGCTTGCTTTGTTCAAATCGTTTGTGTCTAAGACATAATATTTGCTTGTAGAGGGGGATTTTTATGGTAAGAGAGAAATTTGGCTTTTGGAGTATAGTTTTGTTGGGGATTAACGCTATCATCGGTTCAGGTATTTTCCTGCTTCCCAACAAGGCGTATGCATTGTCCGGCAGTTATTCTTTGCTGGTTATTCTGTTTGATGCTTTTCTGGCTATTTCACTGGCTTTGTGCTTTGCGGAACTAAGCGGTTTATTCACGCGTAATGGCGGCCCTTATATTTATGCCAAGGCAGCTTTTGGCAACTTCATCGGTTTCGAGGTTGGCTTTATGAAGGCTGCTATCAGCATTATTGCCTGGGCGGCGATGTCCAATGGTTTTGCAACGGCATTAGCCGCCATATATCCAGAGGCGGGGATCCCTTTGGTGAAAAACTTCATCATTGTGCTCCTTATGGGCTCTTTAGGACTTATGAATATTTTTGGTGTAAAATTGTCTAAAGCCGTGAACAATCTGGTAACAGTGGGGAAATTGTTGCCGTTGGTTCTGTTTATCGCGGCAGGATTGTTCTGCCTTCAGGGCAATAATCTGGAATGGGGAACGGCGGCTGCAGCTGAAGAATTCTCCTTTGGTGCAGCTGCGTTGTTGATAATCTATGCATTCACGGGTTTTGAGGCCATTGCTGAAGCGGCAGAGGATATGGAAAATCCCAAGAAAAATCTGCCACGCGCAATTGTTATGGTCATGTTGGTCGTATCGGTATTTTATTTCTTGATACAGACGGTTTCCATTGGCGTTTTGGGGGCAGGATTAAGTGAGACCAAGACGCCGATTGCGACGGCAGCAGCTTATATTTTTGGCCCGGTTGGTTTGGCATTGGTAACTGCTGGCACGTTAGTATCCATCGGCGGCATCAACATGGCTTCATCTTTTTTGACCCCCAGGGTAATTGTCGCTATTGCTGATGATAAAATGCTGCCGCCGGTTTTATCGCGCTATAGCCGTTGGGGGACACCATATGTGGCGATTATATTTTCTACGGTTGTGGGCATACTGATTGCGCTGTCCGGCTCGTTCACTACCTTGGCTGCTATCAGCGTGGTTTCACGCTTTGCCCAATATCTTCCCAGCTGCCTGGCTGTTTTGGTTCTGCGCCACCGTCACCCGGAAGCGCCAAGCTCTTTGCAAGCTCCGTTTGGCCCGCTGTTCCCTGTAGTTTCGATTGCTGTTAGTATTTGGCTGCTTCTGCAGGCAGATATAGATAAGATTATCTTTGGTCTTGGGGGGCTTGTAGTAGGTATTCCTTTTTACTTTTTGATGAAAAAACAATATCTGTCAAAGCAAGGGGCAAATGAACAAGATAATAATGAAGGCGTTCCCGTAGAGAGCACAGCAGGTAGATAAATAACTGTATCAATGCAGAACGAGCAATTATATGTATTCTAATCAAAGATCGGCTAAATAAAGGGAGGCAGGATATGGAAGAAATTGCACATTGGCTTTATGCCATAGATGAACTTGTTTGGGGAACCCCCATGACCGTCATTTTGATTGGTACTGGGATAATATTGTCTATTCGTTTATTACCAGGATTCCATGGATGAATTTGTTTGCGATAGATCCTTTGTGCTTAAGAATGCATTCGGCTGGAAACGGGGAGCTGTGGTGCTGGCGGTGTTCTGTTTTCTGTTTGGGCCTTGGACATGCAGTGTGCAAACAGAAGCCGTGGTCGGGTCGATGAACGAAGCTTTTGGAATTTCTGGTCTGTGTGGCCAGAGGCATCTATTCCAATGATGTGGGCACAGGTTATGGGATGATTGCCCATGCTACGGCTAAGACCGATCATCCTGTGAGACAATCTTTGTGGGGATGGGGAGAGGTTTTCCTGGACACCATGATTATCTGTTCAATAACAGCTTTTACTATCATCATTACAGGTTCTTACTACACCAGTGAGGCAACATCAGGTACCCTTACCACTGTAGCCTTCAGCAATGTGTATGGGGCTGTGGGAGGAAAGATGACCGCTTTGGTCATAGCGGTATTGGCGTGGACAACCATTATTGGCATGTATTATACCTGTGAAAAGTCGGTGAATTATGCCCTGGGGGATACCAAATTCAATAAAAGTCTCATGCCACTGTACAAAATCTACTACATGCTGTAGGACTGCTCCGAGTGATATAGCGTCTATTGCGGCTTGGGCAAGAAACAAAGCATTTTTTATAAAATCTTGATTAATTGAGATGAGCCATTGCGGGGAAATCGTCAGTATGAAAAAAGAGTCCTATTGGTGCCGGATAGCATCAGCAGGACTTTATTTCATGTGACTGATTTTCCGTACTGCTTAGAAAAGTTTGGTAAACAAAGGATAATGCTGCCTGTTTGCAGAATGAAGGAAGATGGGAGCGAGTCAGATTTCTGCCTATCCCAAGATGGAATGAATTCCAATAACAAACTAACGAAAAGAGGAGAATGAAAGATGTTCAAGAAACATTGGCCAAAAGCTATCACCGCCTGCCTGCTGGCAGGTGCGCTGAGTATGGGAACAGCGCTTGCTGCCAATACGGATGAGGTGCGTGTAATTCCCTATCCTGCTGGATTGAATACCAAGACGGAAGGCGCATCTTCGGCACCAACAGAGATAAATCATGCCGATTCTCCTTACTTCAAGCATTTGGATATCTATGAAATGAAAACCATTATTGGCCGTCGCATTGTACTGGCGCATTATCCGACCTATCAACAGACTAGAGAATATACCTGTGGACCAGCAGCTGCCCTTACCGTGCTTTACTGGTATGGCAATAAGGATTATGACGAAATGTCCTTGACAAAAGCGATGAAAACACAGGGTTATCCCATTGGTACAAGTTTGAAAAATATGGTGAACTTTTTCCAGAATATAGGCTGGAACGTAAAATGCGGTTTGAACACAGATAAAATCAGCCGCTTTGAAGATTTTAGGATTTTTCTGATGGAACCACTATCACATGGTCGTCCTGTTTTGGTGGAAAATGTGGAGTGGGGTGGTCATTGGCGTGTGATTATCGGCTATGACAATATGGGGACGGAATCGCCTTTGGATGACATGCTCATCTTTGTTGACCCTTACGATACCTGTGACCATTATCAGGATGGCTATACTGTAGGAAATGCCGAAAAATTCTTCTCCATGTGGTTTGACCATTCCATGCTCCCCGAAAAAGAACGCTATCAGCCATGGATTATTGCTTATCCGAAATAATGCGAGTCTGGCAAATTTTCATATGCAAATATCTTACTGTCTATAGCAGATGGCAAAGCCATAAAAATGTGAGGGGGATATAGTTATGGGTACAGGGAGGTAGATTATCTGTTGTGATATAGGCAGCAGGTAAATCCCGATTCTTCAAGAATATTACAAGGAAGAAAGTTGTTGCTGGTCCGTAATTTCAGAAAGGATAGTATTATATGAAAGGCGCTTGGCTAAAGGCAATTCTACTATTGCCCTTTAATGTAACAGTCATAATACCGGCCCTGCTGTTATGGTATACAGGTTATCAGTGGTCCATGCCGGCTGGGGCGCAGCTCGTTTTAGGCATTATATTTTTCTGTGGGGGATTTGGCTTGTTTATCAAGACCACATTGCTTTTTCATAATGTGGGCAAAGGGACACTTTCGCCGTGGGCACCGCCTGAACGGCTCGTCATACAGGGGCCGTACAAAAGAGTGCGCAATCCCATGATATTAGGAATACTGTTTATCCTGTTATCCGAGGCGTTGCTTTTTAGCAGCTGCTGTATTTTTATATATGCGCTTATCTTTTTCGTTATTAACTGTGTGTACTTTAAGACGGTAGAAGAAAAGAGGCTGCTGGAACGTTTTGGCCAGGATTACAGGGCGTACAGGGATAGTGTTCCGATGTGGCTGCCTGATTTTCGTGGCAAGCGCCAGGGAAAATAAAGAGCAGCTTATGCAAGCTGGGGAGGTGCTAAATGGTGGCAGCTGAGGATATAGATTCTTTTTTTGCCAAACAGGAACTGCGTCCGGAATTGCTTACAGCGGCGGGCGCTTTTCGTGAGCAATATCCATGGCAGGGACAGCGGCAGGTCAATAAGCCGCGCTTTCCGTATTTTGGCCGGGATATTCTGGCCAAGGCTGTAGCTGCGCTGCTGGCAGGAGCGAACTTGCTGCTGGTCGGGCCTAAGGCTGTGGGTAAAAATATTTTGGCGGATAATCTAGCCTGGCTGCTCGGCAGGCCGGCCTGGAATGTGTCCTTTCATATCGATGTGGACGCGGCGTACCTGATTGGTATGGATACCTTTCGGGAAGGCGCAGTATGTTTTCGACCGGGCCCGGTATATGAGTGTGTAACAGCCGGCGGAATCTGCATTTTGGACGAAATAAATATGGCCAGAAATGAGGCGCTGGCGGTACTGCATTCCCTGCTTGACCATAGACGGCAGCTGGAAGTGCCGGGATATGACCGGCTGTGCTTACACCCTGCGGCCCGCATTATCGGGACGATGAATTATGGCTACGAGGGAACACGCGAACTTAATGAGGCCCTGTTGTCCCGGTTTGTGGTGCTTAACCTGCCTGTGCCAGGGGCGCAGGAGCTGCGGGAACTTTTGACCTATGAATTTGCAGATTTGCGTACAGAGGCCGCCGACACCTTAGCCGCCTTGTTCCTTGACTTGCGTACAAAATATGAGGCCAGGGAAATATCAGGCCGGGCTGTAGACCTGCGCGGCCTGCTGGACGCCGTGCGGCTTGTCCGTCAGGGACTCACGGCAGAAGAGGCTTTGTCTATGGGGTTGACGGGAAAGTGTTTTGATGTTCAGGAACGGGCATTGGTGAAGGATTTGCTGGCCCTGCGTGTTCCTCCTGACTGGGGGAGAAAAGACCTGTTTGTGGAGTGAGTCAGTATGACATACGAAAGCCTGCACATTCAAAGGCAGAAACGGGCATTGAATATTGTATGGGCGGCTGCTGGCCAGTATGACTTTTGGCCGGATTTTTTAGCCTACCAACAAAACGGGGAGCCGGATATATATTTAAATTCCATTGTCGGTCTGGTATGCCGTCACTATGACAGGGAAAAGCTGACAGCCTATCTGCATGGAAAACTGGATAAATCTCTCTTTGGTGAACTGTTTACAGAGCTCTTTTGGCTGGGGCTGGAAAATGCGGCCTATGAACGGGAATTGCCTTGCCGGCCAGTGCTGAGAGAATTACGCTGCCGCCATGCCCGGCAATTTTTGACAGAATCAGCGTCGGTTGATATTTCCCTGCAGCAGCTAATGCTCAGGCAGGAACTGGTGCATACCTTGAAATCTGCCAGATGCCGGGAGATTTTAGCGCAGCCGGCAGGCTTACTGAATCCTTGGGAAAAGGGGCTTTACCAGGCACTGGTTTTTACAGGCAGCCTGTCTACAGAAGAACTGATTGCGGCTATGGAAGAAATTATCCGGAAGTTTTTCTGCGGTCATTGGTATAATAAGCCACGGACTGTAATTCATTTTTATGGCAATTCCTGGCTGCTGAAACTGCTGAAAAAGTTTTGGCCACAGGGGAACGAGGCACCAGAGCATTGGCAGCGGCTGTTGGTGAATGAGGCGGCCGCCAACGGGACTGACATGTCAAAAGCCTTTTTGGTCGGCAGAAAGGTAATCAAGGGCGACAAGGAACTGACGGAGCGTTATGGTAAGCCGCTTTTTTCCCAGGAACGCCGGGCAGAAATTGCGTTTCGTTATTGCCAGGGATTTCATCGGCAGGTGGGGCTGTGGTTTACTGGTGAGCCAGGCGAGGTTTGTCAGGAAAACAGGGATTATTATTGCCGGCACAAGGCGTGCTTTGCTACTGAATTGCGTGCTTTAGCCAGGCGTCTGCAGAATGCTTTGCTCTTGTGTCGTCGGCCAGTGAAATTGCCGGCACGCAGCGGCAGGCTGGCTGTAGACAGGTTATGGCGTGGCGTAATCCTGCATGATACTCGGGTATTCGCGGCCGTGGAACCTGTCCTGCAGGGAGATTTTTCCGTTATGCTGCTGTTGGACGGTTCGGCCTCCCGGGAAGGACGACAGGGGATTATAGCCAGTCAGGCATATCTGCTGGCGGAGGCTTTGGGACAAGTGGGGATATCATTGGCTGTGGTATCTTTTTTTAGTCAGGATGGCTGTACGGTGATGCACCGATTAAAGGACTTTGGGGAAAAGTCGGCGCAAGGGATTTTTGCTTACAAGACACAGGGCTGGAACAGGGACGGCCTGGCCTTGCGTGCACTGCCGGAATTATGGCAGCCTGCAGGTGGCAAAAGACTGCTGTTTATTTTGAGTGACGCTGACCCCAGCGATGAAAATGCTATTCCGGGCCAAGGTCTGAGACCCCAGAAAAATTATGGGGGAGAACCAGCCTGGAATGATACCAGGGACGCCGTAAAAGAACTTCGCCAACAGGGCATACAAGTGGCAGCGCTTATAAACAGCGTCCTGGCTACGCCGTTAGTCACAGCACCGGCGCAAAGAATTTATGGTGCGGATTACGTTATCCTGCAGTCGCTGTCTGACATGGCACAAAAAGTTGGGGATATGTTGGAGAAAAAAATATACCACCTTAGTGGTAGTTCGTAAAGAATAGTATACTTTCGGATTATTTTATTTTACATCAGCTAATCGTATAATAATCCATGTCACTTGGGGAAGTGATTATATACACACAATACCTTCAACAGTGGGGAAGCTTTGCAGGTAAAGGAAATTATGATAAAAACGCAGGTTTAACAACCTGCGTTTTTGCGTATAACGAATCTTTTACTGTCTGGCTTACTGGAGCAGCATGCTGTTCAGGGCGTCACTGATGGCGATGAGAACGACCAGCACAGCCACACCGCCCAGCAGGTATTCGGCACAGCCTAACAAATTTTTGGCCTGCCAGTGGTTTTTTACATTGGCCCAAACGATTTCCAGTGTAATGAATAAGGCGATAAAGCAAATAATATTTACTACGTAGCGTAAGATTTCCATATAGATGAACAACTCCCCTCTAACAGTAATAGTGAATGATGGCTGTTGATTTGTCAAGATGTGGATTTTAAAGGAATAGCGAATGTTTGTGGCGAATGCTTAAACATTCAATATTGTTTTATGTACATAGCAGGAGAAGATGATGAAAAAAACAAAAGTTATGATAGAAGGTGCCATGGACATGGAAACGGAGCTGCTTATAGCCTCGCTGGAGCAGCCACGGGAATATCTGTTTGGCACGTGGCGTTTTGTCGAAGGAATGTATAAGAATGTACCGCTGGTCGTGGCAGTAACTTCCATCGGTGCGGCAAATGCTGCAGCCGCTACGGTTTTAGGCATAGAGCATTTTAAACCTGCTGCGGTAATCAGTCAGGGAACGGCCGGCGGACATGACCCGGAATTGCAGGCTTTTGATATTGTGCTGGGCAAACAATCCTTTGACGCCAGTTCTTATCGTACGGCCAAGGAAGATAAAACAGACTGGCGGAACATGGAGCTGATGGGCGGGTATGCCTATGACCAGCATACGAAGGCTTTTTATCCGCAGGAGGTTTATTGTCCCGGTGATGAGGGGCTGTTGGCGGCAGCACATAAAACCGCCGTGTCTTATACCCGTGGCAGCGTAGTTGATGGCTGTATTGCCAGCTGCAACAGCTGGACGCGGCAAAAGGAACGGCTGTTGTATTTCCATGAAAACTTTGGTTCGTCATGTGAGGAAATGGAAGTGCATGCCGCCGCGATGATTTGCCGGCAATATGCTGTTCCCTTTTTAGGAATCCGTATCATAGCGAATACGGAATTCAGTGACGCAGAGTTCCAGCCTGAGGCTGCCCATGTGTGCCAGAATTTCGTACTGAACGTGGTGCAGAATATTATATAATATAAAAGAAATGCCTTGGGGAGCAGCCCCAGGGCATTTTTAGTAGATATGATATTCTTTCACTTTTCTCGTCAGCCCTTTATTTATAAGGAACTCTGATTCTTATTTTCCTTCTGTGACCACGTTTTGACCGCAAATAAATGCTTTTTCGAGCATGACCGCAACATCACCGGCAGATTCCTCGTACATATGGGAATATACCGATAGGGTAACACTGGCATTGGCGTGCCCCAGACGCCGGCTTATGGTGGTCACGGGAACATTGTTATGGATGAGGTAGCTGGCATGGGAATGCCGCAGGTCATGAACGTGGATGGGCGGCACACCTGCTTTTATGGCGTAGCGTTTCAAATAGTCACGATATACTTTTTGTGAGTATGTGAAAATCCGCTCAGGCGGCTCCATAAAGTGGTTTATATAGTCCTGCACCTCTTTCATCAGGGCGGGCGGCATAGACACCACACGGACACTGTACGGCGTTTTGGGCGTGGTTACCTTACCCGTGGACATCATAACGCTTTTGCTGATATTGATGGTGCCGGCTGTAAAATCGAAATCAGCAGGGGAGAGCGCCAGCAGCTCCCCAATACGCATTCCGCTGTAAAAAAGCAGTAAGTAGGCAAGTTTCAGCTCCGGCTTGTCTACCTGAGCAATGACCTTGGAAAATTCTTCCAAGGACCCAAAAGCCTGCCGCTTTTGCCTTTTGCCAATGGTGTCCACGGCCTTGGTGGGGTTCTTGGCAAGGTCATAATATTTCACGGCGTAGTTAAAGACCGCATTCAGCTGAATATTTATCTGCCGCAATGTGCTGGGGGCATAGGGCCGGCTGTTTTACGCCTGCTTTTGCAGCAGGTCATTTTGCCACTGCCGGATATCCAGCTTGCTTATCTCATTGACTGGACGTCGGCCGAAAGCCGTGCGGATATGAGAATTGATGATTTTTTCCGTTCCCCTGTATGTGCTGGCTTTTAGATTAACCTTCCTATCCTTCAGATAGGCGTCACACAGGGCATTCATGGTCAGCTTGGCAGTATCACCGGATTGTGCCTTGAATTCAGTTTCGTACTGTAGTGCGGCCTTCTTGGTCTTAAAGCCCCACTTTGTGGTCTCGTGCTTCTCTCCGGTATAGTCGGTATAGCGGAAACGGCAGTACCATATGCCTCGGGCTTCGTCTTTATACGCAGGCATACTATCACCGGCCTTTCGTAAAAGTGTAGTCAAAAGGCCCAGCTGGTGGTATACTGTAATCAGAGAGTGCAGTAACACCTACGGGGGCCTAGCGCGGGAGCCGTCTTCTGTTGGTAGCAGGGGGCGGCTTTTTGTATTTAGATGTAAAAAAATAAGGCACATATCCTCGGATGAGAATACGCGCCGTCTAAAACCGTTCGGTTTTCGTTGTAGCTATATAATATCTCATCTTGTGGCTGTTGTCAATATTGTTCAGTTGAAATACAATAAAATAATTTTCCGACAATAATTATAGGCCTCTGTAATTGAAGGGTTACGTGAGTAATAGTTTGAATGGCGCCGCATTCTTTTGAAAAATAGGTTACGCAACTTTTCTCTGGCCTTGGTGTGGAGGCCTTCACTGGTTACTAGCGACTTATGAGCCATTAATAAGACAGTAAAATCTTGTGTAAATTGCTTTCTAATGTAGCGACGTCGGTAAGAGGTGGTCATCCAAGGAAAAGCAATAGATGCCTTTGTTAAGGCCACTTTGTTGATTTTGCCTTCGCGGTTTAAGTGGCAAATTAAGCAATTGCTATGTGCAGAGGCATTTCTCAAATTACGAACGTTGTCCAACAATTTTCCTGAAAACGGAGCAGGTCTGTCTGGGTATATAGAGTAGTACAACTTGTATAAGCTGATGAGTTCTCCAAAGGAGATTACCTCCATAAGCACCCAGAGGGGGAGATGGTCTCTATTATTGAAATAGAAATCGTGGCAGTAGCTGTCCTGCATCTTACGGTCTGCCTCGTCCAAAAAATCTGGATGGTATTGCAAAAATTTATCCACAATATGGTAACCATCTTCATCCGGATTTGCCAGGGCATCGTTAATCAAGAATGTTTTTATGGAATGCTCGATGTCAAGGCACAAGTCAAGAATCAAGTAACGAAGATGCATGTCGATTGTTGATAGGTCAACCAAGTGGGCAAAATCCAAACGAACATATTTCCCTTGGTTTGGCCCTGCCGGGTGTTGGGTATAGTTTTTTCTGTATGCAGAAACTTTTGTGAGATAGTTATGCTCTGACAGGAAGTGCTTTGCCGCATCTTCCGTATAGGATTGGAAAGTTATCCCTTTTGCTTTTAGATGTTCTATTTGTTCATCGAGCGTCAGTAGTCTTCCACCTGACATATAATCACGTCCTTTGTTTTACGGATTGCACCGCTTGCACGGTACATACCCCGCGGCAATGGCATCATCACGGGTGCTGAACTCCACGAACCTTTCCGGATGCTTTATCGTGGAGCAGTTGGAGTAGTGGAACTTCATCGACTTCGGGTTGCCGAGGTAGTCAGATGCCAAGGCAGGGGTAGCTATTGATACACAGACAGCGGCCAGCGTGGCCAAAGCTATTTTCTTGAACATGGGAATCCTTCCTTTTTTATTGCAAGCTACTAGATTTTCTATATACAGCTCGCTATAATGGTGATAAAGGGGGATGGTTATCATGTTAGTAATGCACTATTTGTCATGCGCCATCACATTTTTGTTAGTCTTTTATCTGTTGTGGGTACTTGTTGATATTCCGCTGAAACGTTTTTGTAAGGGCTTGTTAAAGCCTGTCTATAGAAATCTTATCGGGATAACAGTATCACTTGTCATTCTGATAAATTTCTTCACCATTTCGTCGCCGTATAAATGATGGTGGTTAGAGGTCTTTGTTGGAAGCCTGTAGTTCCTGGATACCTTGTTTAGGAACTGGCAGTTTTTCTTCAAGGACCTTTTTAGTTAGCTCCATTTCCTTTAGATGGTTATCATTATATTCCTTGTAAGCATCCATCGCGTAGCCAATAACCCCTTTGGTTTCCCAATGAACTGGACCGACGTCAAGCGTTCCGCCAACGAAAAAGTGAAGAAGTGCAAGAACAAAAACCATATTCTTCTTTTTTCCTACCCATTCGATAGGACCTGGCGAATTAACACTAGCTTTAAAGATAACATCATCCATGTCTACGGATAATTCTGGGTGCGCATTATTGAATATCTCAGCTACGCCATAGATGCTGTTCATTAAAACGCGTAGTTCAGAGTTCTTGATAGGCTCATGAGTAGTAACGTTAAATATGAGATGAGTCTCTTCATCATTACCATAGAAATCAAACAATGTTCTGTTTATAAAATTGCTGCATTTATTTGCACTCGAAATTGAATGGTGCGTATTGATTAGGCTGTATAAATAAGGATCAAGGTCTACACGGGCAACCTTCTTTATCCATTTAATATTACGGCGTTTTCGAAAAGGACATTCACCTTCTTGAATTTTATCAGTGGGGTGAATGTAAGCGTCAGACGTAATAATACCAAAAGAAATCTCTCGAGACCTACTGTTGGGAATGAGGACAATATCATTCTTCTTCATTGTGCCAACGAAGGTTTGCATTTGCGCTGCAGCGACACCAGGACGTTTTTCCTTTTCATAGTGTTCTTTTACTTTATTTTTTAGTTGTCTTCGTGTAAGAGCTATTATGTCATCGAGATTAGTAAAATCATTCCAGTTTATCGCAATATAGGCCTTATCTTTGAACTCGCGATAATATTTCTCGCCTGCTGTTCGAACAAACCAGTAGTTGCGAGGGAGGTCTTCATTAGAAAAAAGAGATAATTGCATTGATTTTACATATCCTTTCTTTACAGCCACCCATCGGGGTGGTTTATATTTATGGTCACTTTTTGCAATAAAATGGTATAATATAGGTGATGATATTGCAGAAAGTGAGGGAGAATAATGTACAAGCTTATAATCCATATTGTCATAGTAGCTATGGCTGCAGCTACAATTATAAGAATGTCGGTAAATCCTTGGAAAACTGCAGCTTATTTGATGATATTACTTGCTTTTTGGGATGTTTTGAAGAATTACATACGCCAGTACAATAAGAAGTGAATTTAACTGGTCGATACTGGTTCTCGCGGGCTCATCAACGAAAGGTGAGACTAAATCTAAAGATTGTGCTAACCCAAACAGATATTGGGGCAAATCAGATATTTTAACAATAGCTGTATCTTTAATCTTCAACAACAGGTTTTGAATGTATTGCTCAATAGAAGTTTTTTCATTCAATTCAACAGACAAAATGGTATCAATCTGTTGATAAGAATCCGGCTGTTCAGTGTGAAGATATTCTAAAGCAGGGAGCAGTGTTGATACATTTGATAGTGCAGGAGGCATTATAACGGCTGGGATGAAATGTTCTAATTGGAGAATTGTATTTTGAATCTTCATCAGCTCGGGGATTCTGGAAATATGTGCCAGCGTTCTTTTGTATTCAGTCATTGCTGCAATCATGGACATATATGGTTGTTGGCACATTGCAACAGCCTCAATATCGGGGCGAAATGCCTCGGCTGTTATAGCCTGCGCCTGCGTAAGCTGAGCTGTAATCGCAGCAGTTTGCATAGCCAGTGAAGCGCAGGGTATCTGAATGGCGTTCTGAAATGCCTTTAGTGCCAGCGGATTGTAGATGCGCTGAATAGTTTCCGCCATTTCGAAAATTGGGTACGTATTTGTTGATAACCGTATATGATCCTGAATGGTAGCCAATAATATCCGCTTCTTTCTCTAGCCGTCCATCCGGGCGGATTTTTGTTATTCCCATTTAATTCTATATGGAACTGCTCCATCAAGCGGTAGTCGATGTCGTGGAGGTAGTAGCGCTCGATGCGGCTGAGGCAATTCGATTTTATGCCGGCGGCTTGGTAGGAGATGCGGCAGGTATCGTGGATGGTGTTGGTTATTCAAAATGCTCGTTATCGATAATTGCTTTGTGGTAAGGCTCCATAACTGCTTCGAATTTTTCTTCATAGCTCATACTGGAGGGGAATCCTTCAATCATTTGATTTAATACTTCGATATCCTTGCTCGTGCCATATCTCTTGTAAATCGTGACCAATTCCTCAAAGGCTTCCTTTGCATCGGCTTCGTCGCGGGGCGGAAAAGAAACGCTCCTATCCAAAAAGTGATAAATCATTTCAATGGTTGACTGAAGGTGATTCCTGTAAGTGCGTCGTGCAGGATAGCCATTAACCACATACATCCCCTTATTGATTATGTCCTTAAGCTCCGGGTATCCGGCAGATGATTTGAGCGCGTCCTCACGTTCAGCCCGCCGAAATGTCTCGTATTCTTCAGCGTCTCCGTTGAACTGAGGCGGGATGTATTCGTCATAAAGGTCATACTTCTGCAGGAATTCCACTATTGACAGGTCATAGTGCTCGCACAGTTTGCCAAGCAGGAACTCACTGACCTCTTCATCCCCGGATTCGTATTTCAGAATTAGAGCCTCGGGGATTTTGGTGTTAAGGGAAACAACGTCAGTGGTTTCCCCGCGTTCCACGCGCTCGGACTTGAGTGCCGCACCTAATTCCATGTGCATCGTGTCATCGCCAACTAAATAATTGAGAGTACAGCCCAGAGTGTTTGCAATGCTCTGGGCTTTTGTTATATCCAATTTGGTGGTCTTACCATTTAGAAAGTCTGAAACCGAAGATGGGGACATACCAGACGCCTCAGCTAGGTCTTTTCGTTTAAGGTTTTTCATGTCTAAACATATTTTTATTTTTTCACTAGGTGTCATTATTATCGCCTTCTTTCATGGCTACATTATAACATTTCTACGGTTTCCCGTAAATATCAAGTGGGTATTTTCGTATTTATTCGAGAATAGGGGTTGATATTATACGGAACTCGTATTATATTATAGCCATGGATAACGAAGCTCGTATTACAACGGGAAATCGGTCCGAAATTCGTAAGTAGGTAATCAAAAATGTTTCCAAATCTAAAGGCAGAGATGGCCCGTTACGGTCTTAGCTACGCTCAGGTAGCTGCGGCGGTTGGTCGTAATCCGGCATGGCTGGATGCCAAGCTGAGAGGTAAGGGCAATATCTCAATTCAAGAAGCGCTCATCATCCACGACAAATTCTTCCCGGATATGGATTACGGATATTTGTTCGCGGGAGAACCGGTAAACAGCGTTGGGGCAGTAAAGGAGGCAACTGCATGAGTAATTCATTAGTCGAAGTCAGCAACAATCAGATTGTAACGGACAGCCGTCGGGTAGCGGAAGTGTTTGGGAAAGAGCACAAAAATGTGCTTCGTTCTATAAGCGAAATTTTAGTAGCTCAAAAATCAGCCACTAAATTTTTCTACGAGACGGAGCACGAATACCGGGGGCAGAAGTTCCCTATGTATCTTATGAACCGAGACGGATTTTCTTTGCTGGTTATGGGCTTCAATGGCAAGAAGGCGCTCGAATGGAAGGTCAAGTACATTGAAGCCTTCAACGAGATGGAAAAACAGCTCACAGTGCCCAAGCTTGCTCCCAATCCGCATTATCGGACGCGCCTTATCAAAACTGCGGTTAAGGATATCGGCGGTACGGCGGACGCAATAGCAGAGGTGTTCGGCGTCAAAAAGGGTATGGCAACGGCGGCCTTGAAGATGGTCGGCGAGGCTTACGGCATTGATACCGAGCCCCTGCAAACTTTACTCCCGGCAGAGGCAACGCCCGGCTTGCTGACACCAACCGGCATAGCCAAGGCGCTGGGGATAGTGAACGGCAAGGGCACGCCTGACCCGGCTGCGGTCAATTGCAAGTTGACGGAATGTGATTAACTGGCACGAGAGTGTGTTGGAAGCGATGAAGTGAGGGAGGAATTCTTATGACGAAGACTTTGGAAATTGATTTTTGTGAGTATCTGTCCTGTGTTACCGATGATGGTGAGATAAAGTCCGGTTTTGAGAAGCAGGCGGAAGCGTTCATCAGGGAGACTACTGAGGCAGTAAATGATTTCATTGGCAAAGCGGTGACCATTGCTCACCACGGGATGAACGTTGGAAATGGTGACTTTAGAGTGTGTTTTGACTTATCCAACGAAGAAAACTTAGTCGCTATGCACATTATCTCCGCAGGGCATGGAGTAGCAACCTTTAACTTCTCGATGGACGATTCACTGTTACTGATAAGCCAATATGAACTTGTATCCATTGAAACGAAGTGAGAGAGGAAAGGCGATGGACATTGACCTGTTGAAGCGGACGATGAAATACCATGGCTGGACGAATGAGAAACTGGCCAAGGCTATGGGGATTCATCGGGATACGTTGCAACGAAAAATGCGTGGGGCGGTTCGCTTTACGGTAGATGACTTATGTGTAATGCGTGAAGTCATTCCGTTGGCAGATGAGGAGTTACTACAGATTTTTTTCAAGTAAAAAGTCAGGGTGCTGCAACACTCTGACTTAGGGATAAAAATTTGCTTTACTTCCGTTTGTGGCTTGACGGGCGCTGGCTTAAGGCACTGGCAGCAGCAGTTTTGGATGCTTTGCTGGTACGACCGTCACGCAAGACCTTAGAGGCGGCACTTGCGGCGCGTGCAGAAGTAACTTTTTTAGAATTATCTGCCATGTATTTCATCTCCTTTCTTATTGTTCCTAGATAATGATACTACATATTGGTGGAGATGTCAAATAACAACTATATGTTGTATGTCAAAAAGGCGATGGCGAGTGAACGACTCGTTCATAAATTATGAAATAAGGAGGTGGTCAGCATGTTCAAAAGCACAGTTCTGCTTAGCATAACAGATGTAATGACGGTCACCGGCTATAAGCGAGCCCGGGCGGGCAGTATTGTGGCCAAGGTCAACGCCTACACCGAAAAGCAGGGGTTCATAACTCCCCGACGCGGGTGCTGTTACCTGAAAGCATTTGCCAAGCTGACCGGGCTTAGCAAGCCGGAGATTTTGGAGGCATTAAACAGGGAGGAAGTTACACTATGAAGGATTTTTGGGAACAAGTCGAAGAGGCGCGGGCTCACAAACGTGGCATTGAGTCAGCCTTGAAAAAGTTTCTTGCGAGTACCGCCATTATCGGGGCCGCAGTAATTTGCGCTGGCTTTTACGACGGCGACCAGGTAAGAGTGGAAACCGTCTACACGGTACAGCCTGGAGATACGCTTTGGAGTATTTCCGAGGAGTACCTGCAGAAAAATACTGGCGGGCGGCGCTATATTCTTGAGTTCAAAGAAGGGATTAAGGAGCTGAATCCGTGGCTGGTTGACAGCAAGGAACAGGTTCATCCCGGTGACAAGGTAACCATCAGTTACTGGATAAAGAAATCGGAGGTTGAGAGTAGATGATTCCCGGATGTAAACCCGGTCGCGGATGCTTAACCTGCGAATTGCCGCCGGACGCATGTAATCACTTGGGGCGAAAAGTATTTAATGAGGAGCGTCAGATGATACTGGCGGTAGGACGAGAGACGATGGAACACGGCCGTCCGAAAAAGAACAAAATAAAAGACCGCAGCAGGTAGGACTGCTACGGTCAGAAAAACCAGGCAAGTAGGTTTTTATAGGCCTATTTTATCACATTGATAGGGAGGTTATCAAATAAATGAATAATGTCAATAAAAGCCTATGTCTGTGTTTTTGCAGGCATAGGCTTTTATTGTTATATACTTGTTTCGTGACCACGTTTTGACCACAAAATGTTCAAAAAGCGATTTTTTGACCTTTTGTCAACCATCAAAAAACCGCATAAAATAAGGCTTCATGAGGTGTAATTGTTTGGGCTAAATAGTACCGTTAATATATATGATATTCTTTCCACGGTATCTGGTCTAAGCGTATGGTTTTCAGAAATTCCACAATATCCTTACGGCCGTAATAGTGAGGGGTGCCGTTGTTATCCTGACTCATGAGGATTATGGGCATATTGGGGAAGAACTGAGCCAGCTCATGGCGCGTCTGCACCATTCTGGCAGTATACATTGTAACAGATTGCTTAACGGATATAATCGCAAAGGTAACCCCTTGCTCGATAATCACTGCGCCATGTATAGTCACTGCAAAACACCTCGCGTTCTTCTTTGTCATTATTTTAACATCAGTGCCTGCATGGGAGCAAGGTTTTATGTTATACTAAAGGATAATCGTTTGGCGTTAGGAAGGAACTTTTTTATGGAATCAGCAAGTAATATAGATTTTGCCCATCTTCATGTGCATACGGAATTCAGTCTGCTGGATGGCGCTGCCCGTATCAAGGATTTGGTGGGGCGGGCCAAAGAACTGGGCATGAAACACCTGGCTATTACTGACCATGGTGTAATGTACGGTACGATTGACTTCTATAAAGAGTGTCAGAAACAGGGGATAAAACCCATTATTGGCTGTGAGGTTTACCTGGCTCCCGGCCCGCGTCAGGAACGGCAGGAAGTCAACCATGTCAAGTATTATCATTTGATTTTGCTGGCAGAAAATCAGACAGGCTATAAAAATCTTGTGCAGCTGGTGTCTCTGGCTAATATTGAGGGTATGTATTATAAGCCGCGTGTTGATAAGGAAATTCTGCGTAAATATCATGAGGGTATTATCTGCTTGTCGGCCTGTATTGCTGGTGATGTGCCACAGGCTTTGATTCAAAACAATAAGGAAAAGGCTGACCGGCTTGTACAGGAATACATAGATATTTTCGGCAAGGAGAATTACTTTCTCGAAATCCAGAATCACGGCCTGCCGGAAGAACGAACAGCCAATGAGGGCTTGATTGAGCTGGCACAGAAGTACGGCATTGGCCTTGTTGCCACCAACGATAGCCACTATGTACGCCGTGAGGACAGCGAGTTCCATGATATTCTGCTCTGTATTCAAATGGGCAAGACGGTGGATGATCCCCAGCGTATGCGGTTTAACAGCGATGATTATTATCTAAAGTCCCCGGCGGAAATGGCGGCACTTTTTACGGATACGCCGGAGGCTATCAGCAATACCGTAAAGATAGCCGAGCGCTGTCAGGTTGATTTTGAGTTTGGTCATATTCAGCTGCCTTACTATCCGATACCTGAGGCCTATAAAGATGATGAGGCTTATTTGCGCGCTTTGTGTGAACAGGCACTGCCTGACCGTTATCCGGAAATTACGGCGGAGATAAGGGAACGTCTGGACTATGAGCTGTCCATTATTCATCGTATGGGCTATGACAGTTATTTCCTGATTGTCTGGGATTTTATCAATCATTCCCGGGAGCAGGGGATTTCCGTAGGGCCAGGGCGTGGTTCGGCTGCCGGCAGTATCGTGGCCTATCTGCTCGGCATTACCAATCTTGACCCCTTGCAGTATGATTTGCTCTTTGAGCGTTTTTTGAATCCGGAACGTGTCACCATGCCGGATATTGATATCGACTTCTGCTATATACGCCGGGAAGAAGTCATCGATTACGTTAAGGAACGTTATGGTTATGACCATGTAGCGCAGATTGTTACCTTTGGTACCATGGCGGCCAAGGGTGCAGTGCGCGATGTGGGACGGGCGCTTAATATGCCTTATGCGCAGGTAGATGGCATATCAAAGCTGATTCCCAATGAACTTAAAATGACGCTTGATAAGGCGTTGAAAAGTTCCAAGGACTTCCGTGACCTCTACGATGGTTCGCCGGAGGTAAAGCGGCTTATTGACCTGGCCCGCAAGGTTGAGGGGCTGCCGCGTCACTCATCTACCCATGCCGCTGGCGTCGTTATTGCGAAAAAGGCGCTGACGGAATATCTGCCTGTATCGGTATCGGAAGGTACGCTGGTTACGGAATTTGACAAGGACCATGTGGAGGAACTTGGCCTGCTCAAAATGGACTTTTTGGGGCTGCGTACGCTCACAGTTATCAGTGATACGCTCGATAATATCAAACGTACACGGGGCGAAGTGGTGGATATCAATAAGATTCCCCTGGAAGATGAACTCACGGCCAAAATGCTCTGTGAGGGCCGCACGGGGGCTGTGTTCCAGATGGAATCTTCGGGCATGACGGCCTTGGTGAAGGACCTTGCACCGCGGAACTTTGCTGACCTCATTCCGACAGTGGCTTTGTACCGTCCAGGCCCCTTGGGCAGCGGCATGGTGGAGGACTTCATCGCCGGCCGTCATGGACGCAAGGAAGTTACCTATATGCACCCGCTGCTGGAACCTATCCTTAAAGAAACGTTTGGTGTGGTGCTCTATCAAGAGCAGGTTATGCAGATTGTGCAGGTGCTGGCCGGGTTCTCGCTGGGACAAGCTGACCTGTTGCGTCGTGCCATGGGTAAGAAAAAGCATGAAATCCTGATGGCGCAGAAGGAAAACTTCCTGAAAGGCTGTGCGGCCAACAATATCGAGGCGGAGCTGGCCAATACAATTTTTGACTTGTTGACGCATTTTGCCGATTACGGTTTTAATAAGTCCCATAGTGCGGCGTATGCGTTGGTGGCTTGGCAGACAGCTTACCTGAAAGCTCATTATCCGGCAGAATATATGGCAGCAATGCTGACCAGTATTATGGATAACTCTACAAAAGTACCAGCGTATATTGAACTGGCGCGCCGTATGGGCATTAAAATCCTGCCGCCCGATATCAACGCCAGCTTGACGAATTTCAGTGTAGACAAAGGGGCTATTCGTTTCGGACTGGCGGCGGTACGTAATGTCGGTGATGCAGCCATTGAGGAAATCATGGCTGCACGCAAGGACAAGGGCGCCTTTACGTCGCTGATGGATTTTTGTACCTCTTTGGATATGGGGACAGTTAACAAACGTGTTACGGAAAGCCTCATAAAATGTGGTGCTTTTGACTCACTGGGGAACAAGCGCAGCCAGCTGCTGAAGGTG
Organism: Selenomonas sp. AE3005; assembly: GCF_000686945.1. GTDB lineage: Bacteria > Bacillota > Negativicutes > Selenomonadales > Selenomonadaceae > Selenomonas_A. Next base: position 3,499 of record NZ_JMME01000017.1, on the reverse strand, counting down.
CTTGACAAAGTGGTAGGTGAGGCGCAGCGGCGGCGGCGTGATAGTGCCAATGGTCAGCTGGGACTGTTTGATATGACTGCCATTGCAGATGCGACGGAGATAAAACTGCCGGATATACCAGAGGCCGACATGAAGGACCGTCTGAGCTGGGAAAAGGAAACAACAGGGTTCTATATTACCGGACATCCGCTGGACCAGTTCCAGGCAACACTGGGAAATTTACCCCGGCTGGAGGTTTTGCTGTCCGGCGGTGTAAAGGATAAGCAGCTGGTACGTATCGGTGGTCTTATTACTGAATGCAAGCGAATTACAACCAAAAAAGGGGAAACTATGTGCTTCGTCACGCTGGAGGATTACACCGACAGGATTGAGGTTACGGTTTTCCCACGGACGTTCTATCAGCATATCAATCTGCTGGTGCCGGATATGGCAGTCGTCATGCAGGGCAAGGTGGATGTGCAGGACGATGGTGTAAAGCTGCTGGCTGATAAAATCTGGTCGGTGCTTGATTATGCGCCGGAGTATTATCTGATGATACCGGCAGGCGATAATGAGGAACTGCTGGGGAAAGTCAAGGACATTATAACAAAGCATCCCGGCCATAATCCTGTGTTTATCTATCAGGGGCGCTGGCAAAAGCTCGGGGAGCAATACTGGCTGGATAACGCCCCGGAAACACTGACGCTGCTGGAAGAGGTTCTGGGAGCCAAAGGCGTAAAAAAGCGATAGAATGCACAGGAGAGTTAGGTTGAAGGTGCTGAACTTTTATGGTGGCGCAGGTATTGACAAGAGCACTATCGCCGCAGATGAGACTCCTCTGATGAAGATTGTGAGGGATGACAATGGCTGAACGCCTTATCCTCCATATTGATATGGACTGCTTTTTTGCAGCGGTGGAGCAAAGGGACAATCCGGAACTGCGTGGGAAACCCGTCATAGTTGGTGGGCTGTCCTCTAGGGGCGTGGTGTCAACAGCATCATATGAGGCCAGAAAATACGGGGTACATTCGGCCATGCCCATGGCTTTGGCAAAGCGGAAGTGTCCGCAGGGAATATTTCTGACTGGCAATTATCCGCAATACAAGGCAGTATCGGCACAAATTTTTGAGATTATGAGCCGATTTTCTCCCTTGGTAGAGCCGCTTTCTATTGATGAAGGCTTTTTGGATATCACGGGGATGGAGCGGTTTATTAAGGGGAATCCAAGAAACTATGGCATGAAGTTAAAGCAGGCCGTCCTGAAAGAAACGGGACTGATAGCCTCAGTGGGGATTGCGCCCAACAAGTTCCTGGCAAAGCTGGCATCAGATTTGGAAAAACCTGATGGGCTGGTTATAATCAGGCAGGAGGATATTCAACGCATTCTTTGGCCATTGCCCATAGCGAGAATCTGGGGCGTTGGCAAGAAAACAGAAGAAAGGCTGGCTGCATTTGGGTACAGGTACATAGGAGATATTGCCAGGGCCGGAAAGGATGTACTGCAAAAGCAGGTAGGGGAAAGGCTGGCACGGCATCTTGTGGAACTGGCAAATGGCAAGGATGACCGTCCTGTGGAGCCAGTACGGGATGCACAATCTATTGGCAAAGAAACCACCTTTGAGGAAAATTTGCAATCCCGGCAGGAGGTGGAACAACATCTTCTTTACTTGTCCGCCCAAGTCGGCTGGAGGTTGCGCCGTAGTGGCAAGAATGCCCATACTGTGCAGATAAAAATAAGGCTGGGAGATTTTTCCACCTATACACGCCAGAAAACTCTTTCAGATGCGATTTGCTATGATGAGGACATCTTTAAGGAGGCAAAAGCCCTCTTTCGGGCATTTTCCCTTCCTTACGGCAGCGGTATACGTCTGCTGGGGGTAAGTTGTAGTGGTTTTGATGCGCCTAGCGAGATTTCTCTGTTTGAGATGGAAAACAAACAAAAGAAGGAACGTCTTTACACAGCGATTGACAAAATTAAGGCAAGGTTTGGGGAAGATAAGATTGCCCATTTAGGAGAATCAAGGGTGTTGAAAAAGATAAACGCTTCACTTGATGGGAGTGAAGCGCGGCATTGAGGAGTCTATCCCGGATTTTGTGTAAACCTCCCCAGTGATGTAAAATAGGAGCATCATTTGGGGAGGTTTTATCATGAGCAGAAAAACACGCAGTCCAGAAGAACAAGCTCGCAGAGCAAAGATTCGGGAGTTGTTGCAGGCAAGCAACATTGGCAGTATGGAGGACATCCAGAACTTGTTCAGGGAAACCATTGCCGAATTTATGGAAAACGGCCTTGAAACCGAGATGGATGAATCTCTGGGCTATGGTAAGTACGACTATAAGAACAAAGATACCGACAATAGCCGCAATGGGCATAGCAAAAAGAACCTTCGCACCAGCTTTGGTGAAGTTGAAGTCTCTGTCCCTAGAGACCGCAAGGGAGAGTTCGACCCGCAACTCATCAAAAAGAACCAGACCAGCATAAGTCAGGATATTGAGGAGAAGATCTTCTCCATGTATGCCAAAGGCATGACTACCAGTGATATTGAATCCCACGTTCGAGACATATATGGTATCGAGGTGTCAGACACCACCATTAGCCGCATCACAGACAAAATACTGCCGATTGCCAGAGAGTGGCAGCAACGTCCACTGGAAAGCCTTTATGCCGTAGTGTTTATGGATGCCATTCATTACCATGTTCGCAGTGAGGGGCAAATTGTCAAGAAAGCCGTATATATCGCCATTGGCATTGACATGGACGGACACAAAGATGTACTGGGGATGTGGGTAGGCGAGAACGAAAGTGCCAAATTCTGGGCCAACATCCTGAACAGTCTCAGGAACCGTGGTGTAGAAGACATCCTCATTGCCTGCACGGACAACCTGACGGGCTTCTCAGCAGCCATAGAGGCGGTTTTCCCACAGACAGATATACAAAACTGCATTATCCACCAATTGCGAAATTCCAGCAAATATGTCAGCTACAAAGACCTCAAGGCACTTATGGCTGATTTGAAAGAGGTTTACGCAGCGGTAGATGAGCCATCTGCCCTGGCTGCATTGGAGCGATTTTCGGAGCGTTGGGATAAGAAATATCCCAAGATTTCCCAATCCTGGCAGGATAACTGGGCTAATTTGAGCACCTACTTTAAATTTCCCAAAGAGCTAAGAAAGTTGATTTACACCACTAATACTATTGAAGGCTTTAACCGCCAACTACGGAAAGTGACAAAAGCCAAATCTGTATTCCCGACAGATGACAGCTTGCTGAAGATGCTTTATCTGGCCATGATGGATATTACAAGGAAATGGACAGGACGCCGCCAAGACTGGAGCCTTATCCATGCCCAGCTTGCCATTTATTTCGACGGGAGAATTCCGGAATAAAAAATGCCTGCACTACCAAGAATCTCTTGGTGTGCAGACAAAGGATTTCTATACTTCGATATAGAAAGAAAAAAAATACTATACCTGTTTTACATTGCTACAGGGAGTTTACACAGAATTTGGGACAGCCTCG
>NZ_JMME01000016.1 GCF_000686945.1 Selenomonas sp. AE3005 | reverse complement strand
GTTTCGCCAGAAGCATAGCTGGGTAGCTGCGTCCGGAAGGGATAAACGCTGAAAGCATCTAAGCGTGAAGCCTGTCCCGAGATGAAGTATCTCATGGAGTAATCCAGTAAGATTCCTTGAAGAAGACAAGGTAGATAGGTTGGGAGTGGAAGTGCCGTAAGGCATGCAGCGGACCAATACTAATAAATCGAGGGCTTAACTTAAGCAGAGAGCCAAAGAAGAAGGAGCAAAGCGACGCACTGATTTGTGCGAATCGCTTATGCAAAATTCACGAAGTGAATTTTACGTTCCTTCAAGACTTAACAAAAGGCTCGATACAGTCCTAAAAAGTTCGTAATTACATCGCAATTTCTTCTGTATAGTTTTGAATGTGCATTTAAAGGTTCACTGACGCAAGGTTGGTGGGCCTTTTTATTTTGCATAGTATTGTTTAAAATGATATAATAACCAGGTATTGTTTTTTTAGTTAACGGCGGTGCCGTATTCGGGAGGTGTCTTTGTGACACAGTTTGACAGACGCAATATTACCATGATGATGGATTTCTACGAAATGACCATGGCTAATGGCTATTTCCAGGATCATGATAAGGATGTGCAGGTTGCTTTTGACGTTTTTTACCGTGCCAATCCGGACAAGGGCGGTTTTGCTATTTTTGCCGGTTTGGAGCAGGTAATTGAATATGTGGAGAACATGGAGTTTTCGGAGGAAGATGTAGAGTATTTCCGCCAGCAGCACATGTTCTCGGAGGAATTCCTCAATTATCTGGCTAATTTCCACTTTACCGGGGATATTTATGCGATGCCGGAAGGTACTATCATGTATCCTAATGAGCCGTGTATCACGGTGGTGGCGCCGCTTATTGACGCGCAGCTGGTGGAAACGGCTATTTTGGCGCAGGTGAATCATCAGTCACTGATTGCCACCAAAGCCCGCCGCATTGTAAAGGCCGCTAATGGCCGCGCTGTATCTGATTTTGGTGCCCGTCGTGCCCATAATATGGACGCAGCCACTTACGGGGCCCGCGCTGCATATATCGGCGGGGTCGTGGGAACGGCCACGGTTTCTGCCGGTCAGATGTTTGATATTCCCATTTCCGGGACGATGGCCCATAGCTGGGTAATGTTCTATGGTGATGAGTACACGGCTTTTAAGAAGTATGCAGAAACTTATCCGGACGCAACGGTGCTGCTGGTCGATACCTACGATGTAATTCATTCGGGGATTCCCAATGCCATCAAAGTGGCTCATGAGATATTAGAGCCGATGGGCAAACGCCTGAAGGGGATTCGTATCGATTCCGGCGACCTGGCGTACCTTTCCAAGCGTGTACGTAAAATGCTGGATGCTGCGGGGCTGGAGGACTGCAAGATTGTAGTGTCCAACAGCCTTGATGAGTTCACGGTAGCGTCCCTGCTAAGTCAGGGGGCTTGTATTGACAGTTTCGGCATCGGTGAGCGCCTGATTACGGCTAAGTCTGAACCGGTGTTTGGTGCTGTGTATAAGCTGGCTGCTGTAGGTGAGAATGGTGAATTCGCACCGCGTATCAAAGTTTCGGAAAATGTGGAGAAAATCACTAATCCGGGGCTTAAGGATTTGTATCGTATTTATAATGCTGATGGCAATGCCGTAGCTGATATGCTGGCCGTTTGTGGTGAGCCTGTCGATGTGAGCACGTCCTTCCGTTATGTTGACCCGCAAAAACCGTGGAAGAACCGCACGTTTGAAAACTGTACGCTGCGGAACCTGCGTAAACTTTACGTGCGTCAGGGAAAATCTGTGGAAAAGCTGCCCAGCCTTGATGAAATCCGCGACTATGTGAAGGAACAGCTCGAAAATGAGATTTGGGAAGAGGAGCAGCGTTTTGAAAATCCTCACCGTCATTACCTCGATATGACGCCCAATTATTATGAGCTGAAGATGGAACTCTTATCCAAGACGCGCGAGGAACATGCCTGATGATTACAGGAAAGACCAAAAACTTGGGCGTTATCGGCTGGCCGATAGCGCACTCCCTGTCACCGGTTATGCAGAATGCAGCCATTGCGGCCGCTGGCATAGATTATAATTACACGGCGCTGCCCGTCGAGCCAGAGAACCTGGCTGCGGGCGTGCAGGGCCTGCGGGCTTTGCATTATCGTGGCTTTAACGTGACGATCCCCCATAAAGGGGCGGTAATGTCTTTGCTCGATGAAATAGACAAGGCGGCACAGGTCATTGGGGCTGTCAATACGGTGGTCAATGATAACGGACATCTGACAGGCTACAATACGGACTATATTGGCTTTATGGGAGCATTGGAAAGCCGGCATATCAAACTGCAGTCTGAGACGGCGGTGCTTTTAGGAGCCGGCGGTGCTGCCCGGGCCGTAATCTGGGGATTGTTGCAGGCTGGTGTCCGGGAAGTCGTTTTGGGCGTACGCAATCCGGCCAAGGCACAGAAAATGGCCGATGATTTTGCTGCCTATGGGACGGTAACTGTCTGTCACTGGGAACAGGCTGATTTTACCGCCAAACTGCGCGAGTGTGCGCTGCTGGTAAATACGACGCCGCTAGGAATGACGCCAAATGTTGACGCCTGCCCTCCGGTTGACTGGTCAAATGTCAATCCCGAGGCGTTTGTCTATGATATCATTTACACCCCGGCGGAAACCAGATTTTTACGCGAGGCCAGGGAACATGGCCATGCTGTGGTAAATGGTGAGGAAATGCTGGCCGGACAGGGTGCTGAGGCGTTGAAACTCTGGACCGGGATAGAGCCGGACATTAAAAAAATGCAGGAGGCCTTAAGGGCTGCCCTGGCATAATATCACTGTTAAAGGCGGAAATGCATTTTGTGTTTCCGCCTTTTTTGTGGTATGATATAAAGTTGTTGGCGGTCTATCTAAACCGCCGGTCAGCTGAAGATTTAGGAGGTTTTTATTTGGCTGCAGCAATTACGTATGAACTAGTAAAAAAAGACGAAAAAACTGGCGCCAGAGCCGGTATTATCCATACACCGCATGGCAGTTTTCCTACACCAATTTTTATGCCGGTGGGAACTCAGGCCTCGGTAAAAGGCGTATCGCCGGATGAGCTGAAGGATTTGGGGGCAGGGATTATCCTCTCCAATACCTATCATCTTTTCCTGCGTCCCGGTATGGAACTCGTGAAAGAGGCCGGTGGCCTGCATAAGTTTATGCATTGGGACGGTGCTATCCTCACGGACAGCGGCGGCTTTCAGGTGTTTTCCCTGGGCGATTTGCGGAAAATAACGGAAGAAGGTGTAACCTTCCGTTCGCATATCGATGGTTCCAAGAAGTTCCTGTCGCCGGAAGTATCCATGCAGGTGCAGATGTGCTTGGGTTCGGATATCGTAATGGCCTTTGATGAATGTGTACCATATCCGGCCGACCATGATTATGCCAAGCAGTCCACGGAGCGTACCCTGCGTTGGGCTAAGCGCTGCCAGGATGTAATGACGGCACCGAATCAGGGGCTGTTCGGCATTGTGCAGGGCGGTATGTATAAAGACCTGCGCCGCTGGCATGCAGAACAGATGGTAGAAATGGACTTCCCGGGCTACGCTGTCGGCGGCCTGTCCGTAGGTGAACCGCCGGAACTCATGTATGAAATGCTGGAATACAGCACTTCCCTGCTGCCGGAAAACAAGCCCCGTTATTTGATGGGCGTGGGCACACCGGACCATCTGGTGGAAGGCGTTATGCGCGGCATTGATATGTTTGACTGCGTATATCCCACCCGTGTAGCCCGTAACGGCATGGCCATGACCTGGACTGGCAGACTCGTGATGAAGAATGCCAACCTGACACATGACCATAATGTGATTGAAGAAGGCTGCGGCTGTTATGCCTGCCGTAATGGTTATACCCGTGCCTATATCCGTCATCTGGTCCGGGCTGGAGAGATTTTTGGCCTGCGTCTGCTGTCCCTGCATAATCTCTACTTCCTGGAAGAGTTTGTCCGCCGTATGCGGCAGTCTATTATTGATGGTGAGTTCAGTAAGTTCCGCAGTGACTTCCTGGCCAACTACAAGCGATAACGAGGAGCGATGTTTATGAGTCCAGAAACTATGGCAGCACTCAGCACCTGGGGCCCAATCCTGGTGATGATTATGATTTTCTATTTTTTGTTGTATCGTCCCCAGAAGGCCGCGCAGAAACGCCGCATGAATATGCTGGACAGTCTGAAGGTTGGTCATAAGGTTATGACCATTGGCGGGCTGTTCGGCACGATTGAGGCCATTGATGACAAAGTTGTGAGACTGAAAATTGCCGCTAACACGGTCATTGAAGTTTCCCGTGCCTCGATTAACTCCAATATCAGTCTCGAAGAACAGCAGGACTGATGGCGGGGGGCGCAAATCCCGGGGCTAAGGATGTATTGCGGTCTAAGGTCTTAGCCGCAAGGCAGGCCTTGCCGGCAGAATACAGAGACAAGGCCTCGCTGGCAATGACGGCAGCACTGCGGTCCTTAGCTGTTTATCAGGAGGCACAAAGCATTTTTGTCTATGCGTCTACACCTGATGAAGTACAGCTTTATGACTTAATGGCTGCTGCCCTGCAGGCTGGTAAGACGGTGACACTGCCGCTGATTACCGGCCCCCGGCAGATGGAGGCAGTGGTACTGCGTTCGCTTAAAGACTTGGTGCCGGGCAGATACGGCATAAAAACCGTGGCCCCGGATAAGCGCAAGCTGTTTCCTGCGGCCGCTATCGGGCTTATCATTGTACCTGGCGCGGCTTTTACGGCTGACGGTCAGCGACTCGGGCTCGGCGGTGGCTTTTATGACACCTTTATGGCAGAAAAAGCGCCGCAGGCCTACAGACTGGCGCTGGCTTATGACTGCCAGCTGGTGGAGTCGGTGCCGGTGGAACCACATGATATGTCTGTGGATATGATACTTACGGAAAGTAAATGCTTAAAAGTGAGTGATAAGTGATGGAAGTAAAAATAGGACTTGCCAAAACGGCGAAATATGCCACCGAGGTTTGTGGCGATACCTGTGATGTGGTAGAGCGTCCCCATGGGGGAATCTCGGCCATTATCGCTGATGGTCAGGGCAATGGCCTGGCGGCTCATCACACCAGCAGCTGGGTGGTCAATAAGGCCGTACAGCTTATTTCCGATGGGGCGCGTGACGGGGCCGTGGCCCGGGCCGTGCATGATTATCTTTATGCCATGAAGGATAAAAAGGTATCCTGTACGCTGACGGTGGTCAGTGCTGACCTGGATACGGAAACGGCCGTTATCAGCCGTAATTCCAATTGCCCGGTTATCATCAAAACTGATGAATACGAGTCTGTTTATGATGAAAACGTGGAACCAATCGGTGTCAACCGCCACATGAAACCGTTGATGTATGAAGTGCCCTTGACGCCGGGCATGCTGATTGTATCCTATACGGATGGCATTGCTCATGCCGGGAAGAAACGTTCCGGGCACCCGGCCGATTTCAATAAGATACTGGAAATTGTCCGCAAGAACGGGGCAGAGGACGTGTCGTTTATCGCCAAGAGCATTATGGATTATGCCTTGGAGCTCGACGCGGAGAAGGCCTCAGATGATATGACGGTGCTGGTGATGGGGATAACGGACGGTTCGCCGTCCAGCCCGAAGATTGAGCAGTTGGAAGTTACTTATCCATATTAAGTTAATGCATTCTCTGTACTTTTCTTTAGACAAAGAAAAGTACCAAAAGAAACTGGCGGACTAAATCCCTTCCGGGGATTTAAAGTCCGCGCGCGCCCGTCCTTGGGCGCGGGAATTACCTTTATCTATGTAAACTGGATAGGAGTGATTGTCTTGAAGATTGCGGTTGTGGGAGTTTGTGCCTCGGGGAAAACTACGCTGGTGGCCGGGTTAAAGGCTGCTGGCTATGATGCTTATAATGTAGCGCAGGAACATTCCGGGATTCATGATTTTTGGGCGAAACGCCATCCAGATATTTTAGTGATGATTGATGCCACCATGCCGGCGATTCACAAGCGGCGGACGGTGTACTGGAATGAGGACAGACTGGCAGTACAGCATAAGCGGCTGGCCGATGCCAGGGCACATGCTGACCTTTATATTCAGACCGACAACTACAACGCCGAACAGGTTCGTGACAAGGTCATCAATTTTGTTAATAAATATAATAAATAAATCACAGAAGGGATTGAATTCATTGAGACAGCATAATCTCATGAAACTGATTGTCTGTGTTCTCGCGATTATCGGCATTTTTGTTGCCTTTGTTAAGCCCCTGGCATTTTCTATTCGTCAGGGCCTTGACCTGCAGGGCGGCACGCATGTCGTACTCGAAGCCGAGGATACGGATATTGCCAAGGTAAACGACGACGCTATGAACCGCGTGGTTACCATCATGGAAAAGCGCGTCAACTCGCTGGGCCTTACGGAACCGATTATCCAGCGTGAGGGTGAGCGCCGGGTTATCATCGAACTGCCCGGTGTCAAAGACCCGGACGCCGCTATTAAGACCATCGGCAAGACTGCAATGCTGGAGTTTAAAGACGAAGAAGGCAATACGGTACTTACCGGTACTGACTTGAAGAACGCTACGGCTGCTACGAATCAGCAGTCCGGTCAGAACGTGGTCAACCTGGAATTCTCTGATGAGGGGGCGACAAAGTTTGCCGACCTTACGACGAAAAATGTCGGCCGTACCATTGCCATCCTGCTCGATGGTGAAGTGCTGACCGCACCGAATGTCCGTGAGCCTATCCTGGGCGGCCGTGCTGAAATCACCGGCCAGAAGACGCTGGAAGAGGCACAGAATCTGGCTATCGTCCTGCGCAGTGGTGCTCTGCCGGTTAAGGTAAACATCATTGAAACCCGTACGGTTGGTCCGTCCCTTGGTCAGGACTCCAAGGATAAGTCCGTATTTGCCTTTGCCGTAGGTATTGGCGCCGTACTGCTCTTCATGCTGCTCTTCTACCGCCTGTCCGGCTTTATCGCTGACGTGGCTTTGATGGCTTATACCATCATGCTGCTGGGCCTGCTTTACCTGCTGGACGCTACGCTTACGCTGCCCGGTGTGGCAGGTATCATCCTGTCCATTGGTATGGCCGTTGACGCTAACGTGCTGATTTTCGAACACTTCAAAGAAGAATATCAGATTCAGGGCAAGACCTTGCGCCTGTCCATGGACGCCGGCTTTAAGCGTGCTTTTACCACGATTTTTGACTCCAACATCACGACGATTATCGCCGCTGGCGTGCTGTTCTTCCTGGGAACAGGTACTATCCGCGGTTTTGCCATTACCCTGGGCCTGGGCACGATGCTGTCCATGTTCACGGCCATTACGCTGTCCCAGTATCTCCTGAAACTGATGATTAACGCCAAGATTTCGGAGAATCCGGGAGCTTATGGCGCCAATGGCTATATGCTGTGGAAAAAGGAGGACTTGAAGCATGAACAAGCTTGATATTGCAGGCCGTTCCAAGATTTGGTTTGCTATTTCCACCGTTGTCATTGTGGCCGGCATTATCTGCATGTGTGTCCGTGGCTTTAACTTTGGTATTGATTTTACCGGTGGTACGATTATTGATTTGAAATTCGAGCGTCCGGTGGCTATCGCTGAGGTGCGCTCCAGCCTGGCCAAGTTCGGTCTGGAAGGTTCGACCATTCAGCTGTCCGGTGCGCAGTCAGATGTAACTTCCGCTGCTGATGTTATGATTCGTTCCGTAGATATGGAAGAAGAACAGCGCAAGGAAGTCATGGCGGCGCTCAAAAGCGATGTAGGCGATTACACGGTTATGCGTGAGGAAAAGGTTGGCGCCACCATCGGCGGCGAACTCATCACCAACGCCGTTCTGGCGCTGGTAGTTTCCTGGGCACTTATCATCGCGTACGTTGCCTATCGTTTTGAATGGCGCTTTGGTGTGGCTGCCGTACTGGCCCTGATTCACGATATCCTCATCGTGCTGGCGGTATTCTCCTTTACGGGCCGTCAGATTGACTCTTCCTTTATCGCGGCGCTGCTCACGGTTGTCGGTTATTCCATCAACGATACCATCGTTATCTTTGACCGTATCCGTGAAAATCTGAAACTGCACTTCCGCCGCGGCGGCGATGTGGTTCAGCTGGTGAATACTTCCATTTTCCAGACGCTGACGCGTTCCCTGTACACGGTGTTTACGGTGCTGTTCACGACCTTTGCCCTGTACTTCTTTGGCGGGGAAACGACGAAAGACTTCGCCTTTGCCCTGCTCGTAGGCTTTGGTATTGGCTGTTATTCTTCAATTTTCATTGCCAGCCCGCTGTGGATTACGTTCCGCAAAATGGGTGACAAGAAAAAGGTTGCAGCTAATGCAGCCGTTGCCAAGTAAAAAAGAATATGTGATAACGCCCGAAGGACGGATGAAATATCTGCCTTCGGGCGTAGTTTTTATGGCAAAGAGGAAAATTATCATTTACGCCGAAATCAAAATAGGATAAGATATTATCCGGGAGTTGTAAACTATGTTGAAAGAATGGAAACTTAGCGCCGCTGTACCAGAGGCGGCAGATTTTGCCCATAAATTAGGCGTTACTGAGATTGTGGCGCAGATATTATGGAACCGCGGCCTGCAGACAGTAGAGGCGGCGGAAACTTTTTTACACCCGGAAAAACAGGCTTTTCATGACCCTTTTTTGCTGAAGGATATGGATAAGGCTGTAGACCGCATTGCTGCTGCGCTGACAGATGGCGAAAAGATTGTGGTTTACGGGGACTATGACGTGGACGGCATGACAGCCACCACGCTGATGGTGCATAACCTGCGAGCCCTGGGGGCTCGCGTCGATTTTTATATACCTCATCGGGAAAAGGAAGGCTATGGCTTTAATCTGCCGGCATTGCAGCAGATAGCGGCAGATGGTACCGGACTCCTTATCTCGGTGGATTGTGGCATTGCGTCCGTGGACGATGTGGCGGCCATGCAGGATAAGCTGGATATCATCGTCACGGACCATCATATTCCCGGCGCTGTTTTGCCGCCGGCGCTGGCGGTGATAAATCCTCATCGTGAGGACTGCCCTTATCCCGATAAAGACCTGGCCGGTGTCGGCGTGGCCTTCAAGCTGTGTCAGGCTCTGTGGAAACGGCTGGAGGGGCAGGATTACTGTCAGGATTTGGAGATTGTGGCCCTGGGCACAGTAGCCGATATTGTGCCGCTCCTGGGCGAAAACCGCCGGATTGTAGCACAGGGGCTGCAGCATATGCGAAATTCTGCCTCAGCCGGTATGAGAGCTTTGGTGGATGTGTCTGAGATTCGGGATGAACAGCTCAATACCGGTCATGTCGGCTTTCGGCTGGCACCGCGGCTCAATGCGGCCGGACGTATCGGTTCGGCCCGTAAAGGGGTGGAACTGCTCCTGTCCAAGGACGCGGAGCAGGCGGCCAGTCTGGCTATGGAAATGGATATGCTCAACAGCCAGCGCCAGACCATTGAGCAGGAGATTCTGGCCAAAGCGGAGGCTGAACTGGCAGGTGTTGATGTCAACAATCTGCCGGCGATTGTTGTGGCCGGGGAGAAATGGAATCCCGGCGTAATTGGCATTGTGGCCTCCCGGCTCGTGGATAAGTATTATAAGCCGGCCATTATTTTCAGCATTCAGGACGATGGCAAATGCAAGGGCTCCTGCCGCAGTATCGAGGGCCTGCATATGTATGAGGCGCTGCAGCAGTGCCGGGAACATATTGTGCAGTTCGGCGGTCATTCACAGGCCGCTGGGCTGACCGTGGCCTTGGAGGAACTGCCGGCCTTTAAGGAGGCTTTTGCCCAGGTGGCAGCGGCGACGCTCAGCGATGATGATTATATCCCCAAGGTCAAGGTGGAGGCGGAACTGCCGCCGGAAGATATCACCTTTGAACTCGTGGAAGAACTGGCCGCGCTGGAACCGTTTGGCATGAAAAATCCCAAGCCGCTGTTTGGTGTGCGCAATATCCGCGGCACGTCGGCCCAGGCCATCGGCAAGGAAGGCCAGCACCTGCGCTTTCAGGTGGGGACGGCTGACCAGCCGCGTACGGCGTTACTGTGGAACCGCAGCGACTATGTGGGAATTGTCAACAGTGAGGCGCTGGATATGGTCTACAGCCCGGCGGTCAACGAATGGCAGGGCAGCCGCAGCCTGCAGTGTATGGTGGACAGCATTGCGCCGGCAGATGGGGAGCGCAATTTCCCCGAACGTGATATTTTAGTAGATATTTATAAATTCTTATATGTTATTCAGCAGCAGGAAGGGAAGATTCCCTATACGCCGCAGGAACTTACCGTGCGTTTTTGCGGCCGGGGCAGACATCTTTCCCTGTACACCATGAGTGTGGGGCTGCGTATTTTCCAGGAGCTTAATCTCCTGCATATGGATTTAACGGAAAACTGCTACTATCTGCCCAAGGCCAATGGGCGGATGGATTTGGAACAATCGCCGACATACAGGCGGCACCGCTAGGGAAGGGGGAAATAATCATGAATGACAAAGACAAAGCACCAGTTACCATAGATTCCATCATCGCAGCGGTGCAAAGTTATGAGCCCCGGGCTGATGTAGAAATGATTCGCCGGGCTTATGACCTGGCAGCTGACGCCCACAAAGGGCAGGTACGCGTTTCCGGGGAGCAGTATATCATCCACCCTTTGCATGTGGCGGAAATTCTGACGGAACTGCATATCGATGATGTGACCATCAGCGCCGCCCTGCTGCATGACGTAGTGGAGGACACTCTCTATACCAACGAGCAGATAGGCGAAATGTTCGGTGAAGAAGTGGCCATGATTGTCGATGGCGTCACAAAATTAGGGCGCATTAAGTACAAGTCCAAGGAAGAGGTACAGCTCGAGAACTACCGCAAGCTGTTTTTGGCCATGGCCAAGGATATCCGCGTAATCATGGTGAAACTGGCTGACCGCCTGCACAATATGCGAACCTTAAAATACATGCGCGAGGACAAGCAAAAGCGTATTGCCAAGGAAACCATTGAAATTTATGCACCACTGGCCAACCGGCTGGGTATTTCCAATATCAAGTGGGAACTGGAGGATTTGTGCCTCCGTTATCTGGAACCGGAAAAATATTACGACCTGGTGGAAAATGTCAAACAAAAGCGCAAGGAACGTCAGGCGTTTATCGATACCGCCATCGACCAGCTGGAAAAGAAAATCGGTGAGGCCGGCATACAGGCGGAAATCAAAGGCCGGGCCAAGCATTTTTACAGCATTTACAAGAAAATGCTCCGGGACAAAAAGGATATCAGTGAGATTTATGACCTGTCAGCCATTCGTGTCCTGGTAGAGTCCGTGCGTGACTGCTATGGGATACTGGGCGTTATCCATGCTATGTGGAAACCAATTCCGGGGCGGTTTAAGGACTATATTGCCATGCCAAAATCCAATGGCTACCAGTCTCTGCATACCACAGTAATGACCAGGGGCTATCCGCTCGAAATCCAGATTCGCACCTTCCACATGCATGAGGTGTCGGAATTTGGTGTGGCGGCGCATTGGAAGTACAAGGAGTCCGGCAAGGGCTCTACGGCTGGCGGCGCTATGGACCAGAAGATGAACTGGCTGCGCCAGATGGTGAGCCTGCAGCAGGAACTCAGCGACCCCAAGGAGTATTTTGAGGCCCTGAAGGTGGATATTTTCTCCGATGAGGTCTTTGTCTTTACGCCGAAAGGTGATGTTATTGACCTGCCCAAGGGCTCGATTCCCATCGACTTTGCCTACCGTATTCATACGGAAGTGGGCCATCACTGCGTAGGCGCCAAGGTCAATGGCAAGCTGGTTCCGCTGGAGCATAAGCTCAAAAACGGTGATATCGTGTCGATTGTCACCAACAAGGCTAATAACGGCCCGTCACGGGACTGGCTCAACATCGTGGCTTCCTCGGAAACGCGCAGCAAAATCCGTTCGTGGTTCAAAAAGGAACGTCGTGAGGAAAATATCGAACGTGGTATGGAACTTATCCGCGAGGAGGCCAAGCGCCTGGGCTATGCCCCGAAGGAACTCTTAAAAGACGGCCGCCTGCTGGAAGTGGCCAAGAAACTCAATATCCTCAGCGAAGATGACCTGCTGGCAGCTGTCGGTTACGGCGGTCTGGCGGTGCATGGTATTCTCACGCGTCTGGTGGAATTCCATAAGGAAGAACTTAAGGAAAATACGCCGGAAGATGTATCCTTGATGTTGTCCGCGCTCAAACGGCCCCAGAGCAGCCGCAAGAGCAAATCCAGCCACGGGGTGCTGGTCGAAGGAGAAAGCGGCCTGATGGTCAGACTGGCCCGCTGCTGTAATCCGATTCCCGGTGACCCCATAACCGGTTATATTACCCGGGGACGCGGCGTGTCGGTACATCGTACGGACTGCCCCAACGTGCTGATGGATACGGATTTGACGCGTATGATTGAAGTCAGCTGGGATGTAGGGCTTGATAAGCAGTACAAGGTGGAACTGGAAATTGTCTGCAATGACAGAAGTGGTATTTTGGCCAATGTTCTGGCTGTACCGACGGAAATGAAAATCAACATTCACAGTATCAACGCCAATCCTAACCGCAATACAAAAACTTCGACCATCTTTTTGGGGCTCGATGTAGCAAGTTCCACGCAGGTCAAGCAGATTATCACCAAACTGCGCCGTGTCAAGGACGTGTACAGTGTTGTGAGAAAAATGGGCAGCAATCCGAATATGTGATTTGTCAGCCAGGAGATTTTCTGCTATACTAGGTGTATTTGATTAGTGTAATTTGTTTGTGTATTATAACACCATATTAGGAGAACTATTCGCATTATTATAGAATGAAGGGGTTGGGTTTATGGCACAGACATTCACCATGGAAGACTTGAAAAAACGTTTGCAGGCACGGCAAAACAAAATGACGCCGCAGCGTCAGACGGTACTGCAGGTGTTTTTGGATCATCCCGGTGAGCATCTATCAGCAGAAGATGTTCATGGTATCTTAAGACAGGGAAAATCCGAAATCGGTCTGGCCACGGTATATCGCAGCCTCGAGCTGTTGTCTGAATTGGATATTCTGCAGAAGATGGAATTTGGCGACGGCTGCAGCCGTTATGAAGTCAATACCACGGACCCATCTGAGCACCACCATCATCATCTCATCTGCACCAGCTGCGGCAAGGTGACGGAATTTGAAGATGACCTGCTTGATGAACTGGAAGGTGACATTCAGCAGAAGATGGGCTTTAAGGTCCTCAATCATCAGGTTAAATTTTACGGTACATGCAAGGAGTGCCAAGGGAAAAATTGAAGGTAAGAACATTTACCCTGAACTCAAAAAAAGAAATAATCTCTAAAATCACCCGGGAAGTGCTGACGCTGTTCAAGGTGGAAGTGATTGGCCGGGAAGGCGAGGCTGATTTGGCGCAGCTTTCTGTGGTCAACCATCGTTTGCCTGTAGATGGCGAGCCGCGTGAGGGCGCGAAGGTTTGCATGGAAACCACGCTACTGCTGTTTGCTGAAGATGGAGAATTAAAAAGCTACACTCGTCGGGCCTGCGGTAAGGCGGACGAGCTGGAGCGGGCGGCGGTAAACCGCACGATTAAACTCAATCTTTATCATATCTTCTGTGAGGAGCTCGGTTATGCGCCTGCCCCGTGGGGCATTCTGCACGGGGTGCGTCCCACCAAGATTGTCCATCGCTGGATTGAGTACGGCATGGAGGAAGAGGATATTGTTAAACGGCTGATGACAGACTTTGCCTGCAGTGAGGACAAGGCGCGGCTTATCACGCCGATGGCTTTCCGGCAGCTGCCGTTTCTCAGAACCTCAGACGAAAAGACCATCAGTATCTATGTGGGCATACCGTTCTGCCTGACACGCTGCCTCTACTGTTCCTTCCCGGCCAATGTTCTGCCGGGGCCCAAGAAACTGGCGGAGTTTATGGCGGTGCTCAAAAAAGATATCGAAGGTGCCAAGGCGGCAGTAATGGCGCATGGCTTAAAGGTGCAGAATATCTATGTGGGCGGCGGTACGCCGACCGCCCTGCCGGACGCAGAATTCCGTACGATGCTGGGCTGGGTATGTGAGGCCTTCTACCATGATAACTTAGCCGAGTTTACGGTGGAGGCCGGACGTCCCGACAGCATTACGCCGGGAAAGATTGCGGCCATGCGTGACTATAAGGTCACGCGTGTCAGCGTCAATCCGCAGACCATGCAGGAGAGAACCTTGAAGGTTATCGGCCGTCAGCATACGCCGGAGGCTGTGGTGGAAATGTACCATGCCCTGCGCAAAGCCGGCATACCACACATCAATATGGATTTGATTCTGGGGCTGCCCGGCGAAACGGCAGCCGATGTGGATAATACGCTGGCCAGGGTTACGGCGCTGAATCCTGACGATATCACCCTGCATGCTTTGGCCTTGAAACGCGGTTCACGCCTCAAGCTCATTATGGAAGAGCGTCATGTGGATTTGCCCGGGGCAGAAGTTACCCGTCAAATGGCGGAAGTTGCTATGGGTTATATGAGTAAATACGGTTATGAGCCTTATTATCTATATCGTCAAGGCTATATGGCCGGTGATTTGGAAAATATCGGCTGCGCCCATAAAGGTGCCGAGGGTATGTATAATATCCAGATAATGGAAGAACATCAGACCATTATAGGCATTGGCGGGGCCGCCACCAGCAAGGTGGTTGACTTTAAGAATAAGCGCATGAAGTCCTCCTTCAATGCCAAGGATTTAGTGACTTACCTGCGTGATATTGATATTTACATCGAAAAACGGCGGGCTCTGCTTGATGAGGCCTGCGCAAATTAGGGGGAGTAAGACGAATGTTAACCAATGCCCCAAGAGGGACAAAGGACATATTGCCCGATACCGTCGGACAATGGACCTATGTGGAAGAAAAAATCCGTGACCTGTGTGCCCGTTATGGCTACAAGGAAATCCGCACGCCGATGTTTGAGCATACGGAACTGTTCCATCGCGGTATCGGCGAGGGAACGGATGTGGTGGACAAGGAAATGTATACCTTCACCGACCGCGGTGACCGCAGCATTACCCTGCGTCCGGAGAACACGGCGTCGGCTGTGCGTGCCTATTTGCAGAACAAGCTCTATGGCGACAGCAGTCTGACCAAGCTCTTCTACATCGGCTCCATGTTCCGTTATGACCGTCCGCAGGCCGGCCGTATGCGCGAATTCCATCAGTTCGGTGTTGAGGCTCTGGGCGAGTCCAATCCGGCAGTAGACGCCGAAATCATAATGCTGGCTATGGACCTCCTGGGCGGTCTGGGACTCAAAGACCTCAAGCTGTCCTTGAATTCCGTGGGCTGTCCGAAATGCCGTCCGGTATACCGCAAGGTATTGCAGGATTTCTTCCGTGATAAGCTCGAAGATTTGTGCGATGACTGCAAAGACCGCTTTGAGCGCAGTCCGCTGCGTATCCTCGACTGCAAGGCCGATGCCGACAAGCCTTATATGGCTGACGCCCCGAAGATTACGGACTGCCTTTGTGAGGAATGTCAGGAACACTTCCATAAGGTACAGCATTTCCTGTCAGAAGCTGGCGTGGAATTTGAACTTGATGCCCGTCTCGTGCGCGGCTTGGATTATTACACCAAGACGGCGTTCGAGATTAAATATCCGCCCCTCGGTGCGCAAAGTGCCGTAGCAGGCGGCGGCCGCTATGATGGACTCATTGAGGAAATCGGCGGCAATCCGACACCGGCCGTAGGTTTTGCCACGGGCTTGGAACGTGTACTTCTGGCCTTGGAGAAACAGAATCTCCTGCCGGAAATGGACACGCAGACTGACGCTTTTGTGGTGGCTTTGGGCGAAGAGGCCCAGGGCGCAGCCTTTAAGCTGCTGACGCAGCTGCGTCAGGCCGGACTCAAAGCCGGTATGGACTATGCAGGCCGGAGCATGAAGGCCCAGATGAAACAGGCAAACAAGGCCAACGCCCGTTTTGCCTTAATCATCGGTGAAGATGAAGTCAAAGAAGCTTGCGTACAGCTCAAGGATATGGCTAAGAGCGAGCAGGAGAAAGTTTCTTTTGATAATATTGTTGATAAGCTAATTTCTGAGGTGAAAGGTTAATGGAAACATTGCAAGGCATGAAGCGCGACCATCATTGTGGCGAGCTTCGCAAGGAAAATGTAGGCACTGATGTAGTGCTGTGCGGCTGGGTAGCACGCCGTCGTGACCATGGTGGATTGATTTTCGTGGATATGCGTGACCGTTCCGGTTTCGTGCAGGTTGTCTTTGATGAAGCCAGCATGGAAGGCGGCACGTTCCACAAGGCAGAATCCCTGCGCAACGAGTTCTGTATCGCCGTTCGCGGTACCGTACGCGCCCGTAGCGAAGAAACGGTAAACAGCAACATCGAAACCGGTGAAATCGAAGTGGTTTGCACCGAACTGCGTATTCTGAACAAGGCTAAGACGCCGCCGTTCTACATTCAGGATGGTATTGACGTAGATGAAATGCTGCGCCTGAAGTATCGCTATCTCGACCTGCGCCGTCCGGAAATGCAGAAGAACATCATTCTGCGTCACCGTGTGACGAAGATTATGCGCGATTACTTTGACCGCAACGGTTTCCTCGAAATCGAAACGCCGATGCTCTGCAAGAGCACGCCGGAAGGTGCACGCGACTTCCTCGTGCCGAGCCGTGTAAACCCGGGCGAGTTCTATGCTCTGCCGCAGTCTCCGCAGATTTTCAAGCAGATTCTGCAGGTTGCCGGTTTTGAAAAGTACTTCCAGATTGTCCGCTGTTTCCGTGATGAAGACCTGCGTGCTGACCGTCAGCCGGAATTCACCCAGCTCGATATCGAAATGTCCTTCAAGAGCCAGGAAGAAATTTTGACCATTATGGAAGAAATGGTTAAGGAACTCTTTGAAAAATCCATCGGCGCCAAGGTGGAAACGCCGTTTGAACGCATGGATTGGGATACGGCTATGGATAAATACGGTTCTGATAAGCCGGACCTGCGCTTTGATATGCCGCTCATGGACATTTCCGAGTACGTTAAAGGCTCTGACTTCAAGGTGTTCAATGCCGTTATTGAAAACGGCGGCATGGTTAAGTGCATTAAGGTGGACGGCTATGCTGATATTCCGCGCCGCCGTCTGGATGAACTCGTTAAGTTTGTACAGATTTATGGTGCCAAGGGCCTGGCCTGGATTCAGTACAGCGAAGAAGGCGTTAAGAGCCCCTTCAAGAAGTTCTACAGCGATGAAACCTTTGCCAAGATTGCTGAGGCAACCGGCTCCAAGACCGGCGACCTGCTGCTCGTTGTGGCTGACAAGCGCCTCGTTGTTGACACGGCTCTCGGCCAGCTCCGTCTCGAAATGGGCAAGGAACGCAATCTCATTGACCCGGATAAACTCCGTTTCCTCTGGGTTGTTGACTTCCCGATGTACGAATGGAGCGACGAAGAAAAACGCTGGAAAGCTATGCATCATCCGTTCACGGCTCCGCGTGACGAAGATATCGAATTCCTCGCCACTGATCCGGGCCGCGTAAAGGCTAACGCTTACGACATGGTACTGAACGGTGTAGAAATCGGCGGCGGCTCCCTGCGTATCTACAATGCAGAACTGCAGGAAAAGGTATTCGAATCCCTGGGCCTCACGCAGGAAGAGGCACATGCGAAGTTCGGTTTCATGATGGATGCCTTCCAGTATGGTACGCCTCCTCATGGCGGCCTCGCTTTCGGCCTTGACCGTCTGGTTATGATTATGGCTAAGCGTGCGTCCATCCGTGACGTCATCGCCTTCCCGAAGACGCAGAGTGCCCGTGACGTAATGTCCAACGCTCCGTCTGAAGTTGATGATAAGCAGCTCCGCGAGCTGTCCATCCGCACGGCCGTAAAGAAAAAAGAAACTAAGCAGGAAGAAAATGCTTAAGTGAACTATAAAGCTCTGTTTAGGGGGATATCTTCCTGACAGCAGAAAAAGTCCGCTGACGAAATTGTCAGCGGACTTTTTTGTTGAATTGCTGTTTGACAGGCAACGAGTTCTTAAAAGTATCCAGTTCATGCGTGCATGGGGTTCACGGGGGAGTAATTTTTCTGCCTCCGCTAAACGACACACCTCGGAAAATATAATTGTCCAGTTACCTGCGCCGGGCAGGCCAACGGCGCTCCTTTCAGCGTGTTTGCTTAGCTGTGTACTACAGTGTGCCGGCCTTCGCTGCGCTCAGGCGGTCGCTCCCCGCATAAAAATCACTCCCCCGTTCGCCCCGGCAACGGACATTTCAATTGCCAAGAACTCGTTGCTCCCGTTACAAGAACATCGATGTACCTGTTACCTGTCACTGCGAAATATTCATTTTACACGGATGTTGCTCAGGGCGAAAAGTATTACCACTTCCACCCGACTGAGCTGTAACAAATAAAAGTAAGCACGCACTAACCGTCAAACTGCAATAAAAAAAGCTCCCATAAGCTACAATAAATCCAACTTATGGGGGCTCTGCATTAACTGCGATAAATTATTTAACTTAGTTGATTACGCGGCAGGCACCAGCGTAGTGGGCCACGCGGTAGTCACGGGATAAGGAATCATAGGCAATACCGTAACTGGAAGAGGCATGAATCATTTTGCCGTCACCTACATAAATGCCCACGTGGGAAATGTTCACGTAGTCACCGGCGAAAAATACCAGGTCGCCGGGCTGCAGGTCCTCTTTATCTACCGGGTAACCGGCTGTGGCCTGAATATCGGCTGTGCGCGGCAGGCTGATACCCTGCTGGGCATATACATACTGCACGAAACCGGAGCAGTCAAAACCGTTGGGCGAGGAACCTCCCCAAACATAGGGCACACCCAGGAACTGCTGGGCCAGATTTACAATGCCGCTTTGACCGGCCAAATAAGATTTATGGGCACCTACAGGCATGGCGCGGTGGAGCAGGGCCTGATAAGATGCGCTGCCGACAACGCCGTCAACATTCAGATGATTGTCATTTTGGAATTCAGCTACAGCTGCCTTGGTAGCAGGGCCGTAATCACCATCCACGGTAACATCATAACCGCGGCTAGCCAGGGCTTGCTGAATCTCTACGACTTCAGAGCCTGTATCACCGAGATGAAAGCTGGCTGCCTCGGCAAAGGAAACTGAACTGAAAAAAATAGCTGCTGCCGCCAGCAGGCAGCCATGTTTTGCCAAACGCAAGCAAAAAACCTCCTTTAACTTGTATACACAAAACCTTGATTAGTATAACATATTATGAGTTGACAGGTCAAATTGGTCCTAAAAGTTAATACAGGAAGTTGTTCACAAAAAAATAGTTTGCAGATTTTGGCTATGGTCAAAATCTGATAATGGGGTTATAATAATGTATTGTGTATTTTATTAGTAGGATAGATTGGCAACTTTATGATAGCGAAGAGTTTAAAGGAGATTGTGCATTTTATGCAGAGAAATGAACTTTGTTGGTGTGGCAGCGGCAAGAAGTACAAGAAGTGCCATGCTGAATTTGATGAACGCATCAAGGAAATCAAGTTTGATGTTTTTAAAGGGCAGGTACGTCCGCCCCGTAAAATTATCAACAACAAGGAAGATATCGCCATGATTCGGGCTGCCGGCGTAATCAACGATGGTGCACTGGATGTGGCAGCCTCGCTTATTAAGCCGGGCGTGGACACGGCGACTATAGATAAGGCTGTGCAGGAATATATTGAGTCGCATGGCGCGTATCCGTCCTGCCTCAATTATGAAGGCTTTCCCAAGAGCTGCTGCATTTCCATAAATGAGGTTGTCTGCCACGGTATTCCCTCGCCGAAGACCATTCTTAAAGAAGGGGATATCGTCAATGTCGATATAACGACCACGCTTAATGGTTACTATGCTGACGCCTCCAGAATGTTTATGGTAGGGGAAGTATCCCCGGAGGCAGAACGTCTGGTCCGTGTTACCAAGGAATGCATGGAACGGGGGATTGCGGCAGCCAAACCCTGGCATTTTCTGGGCGATATCAGCGCTGCCTGCGGTGATTATGCGCATGCCAACGGCTACAGCGTAGTTACGGATTTAGGCGGTCATGGAGTCGGCAAGGATTTCCATTTAGAACCGTTTGTACTGCATGAAGGCGAACCCGGTACGGGTATGCTGCTCGTGCCCGGCATGGTTCTCACTGTAGAACCCATGATAAATCAGGGTAAAAAGCAGGTCGTAGTAGACGCCAAGGACAACTGGACGGTGCGCACTAAGGATAAAAAACTGTCCGCGCAGTGGGAAAAGACCATTTTGATTACGGAAACAGGGACGGAGGTACTCTCGTCATAATGACAAGATTCGCAGAACTGGGGATTTCCCAGAATATTTGTGAGGTGCTGGCGAAACAGGGAATTCGCGAGGCTACACCGGTTCAGGAAAAAGCTATTCCCCTGGCACGGGCCGGCCGGGATCTCATTGTGCAGGCCCAGACCGGAACCGGCAAGACGCTGGCTTTCCTGTTGCCCATCCTGGAAAAAATCAAACCGCAGGCGGAAGTTGCGCAGGCACTTATCGTAACGCCAACCCGGGAACTGGCCATTCAGGTGGCCAAGGTTGCGGCGGTCGTGGGTGAGGCTGCCGGCATTTCCTCGCTGGTTATTTACGGCGGTCAGGATATTGAACGGCAGAAACAGAAACTGCGCCGTCATCCGCAGCTCATCATCGGGACACCGGGGCGGCTGCTGGACCATCTGCGCCGTCAGACCATAAGCTTAAATAATGTCAACAAAGTGGTTCTGGATGAAGCTGATGAAATGATGAAACTGGGCTTTATCGAGGACGTAGAGGTGCTGCTCAAGGCTGCGGCCAATGACCGGCAGTTTATGCTGTTTTCGGCCACGATGCCGCCGCGGGTTAAGGCTTTGGCTGCTCAGTACATGCAGGCACCGGAAAATATTCAGATTAAGAGCGAGCACATAACGCTGGACGCCATTGAACAGATTATTATTGATACCACGGAGGAAAACAAAATTGACCGCCTCTGTGAGTGCATTAACAGCGATAATCCGTATCTGGCCATGGTATTCTGTCATACCAAACAACGTGCCCACATGGTGACGATGGCCCTTGCGGCCAGAGGTTATCTGGTGGATGAACTCCATGGTGACCTGTCACAGGTACAGCGTGCCCTGGTTCTGAAACGTTTCCGCAAGGCTGAGCTGCAGATTCTCTGTGCTACGGATATTGCAGCCAGGGGGCTCGATATCGAAGGTGTTACCCATGTGTTTAACTACGATATCCCCCACGACACGGAAAGTTATATTCATCGTATCGGCCGTACAGGCCGAGCTGGCGAAAACGGCAAGGCCATAACCTTTGTCAATGCCCGGCAGTATGACCTGCTGCGCCGGATAGAGAGCGGCATTAAGAGCCGTATCCGCAAGGAAAATTCTGAGCGTCATCATAAGCGTCTGGAAAAGCAGGCCAAAATCATGGATGAGATAAAAAAAGAGCGGCAGGAGAAAAAAGCCAAGGCTAAACCTTTATCCAAGTATGCCAACCGCAAGGGCGCTGCGCATAAAGGGCGCAACGACCGCAGCCGCCGGGCCAAAGTGCGAAATAAATCCAATGCAACGAAACGTTCGCATATGGGAAAACATTAAAATTTCACAATAAAGCAGGAAATCCCCCATTTTAGGCGAAATCTTATTACTGTAGTCTAAAAAAAGGGGGATTTTCTTATGATTGGTATCAAAAATGTAATTGCCGTGGTTTGCGGTGGGGGACCGGCTCCCGGCATTAACAGCGTTATCTCCGGTGTCGTCAATGAAGCAACCCGTCAGGGCTGGGACGTACTGGGTATGTACGATGGTTTTTCCCGACTGGCCCGCGGTGAAAAAAATTATGTTCGTTTGGAACCGAAGAATATCAGCCGTATCCATCTGACCGGCGGCTGCATTCTGAAGATGTCCCGGTTCAATCCGACGAAAAAAGAATCTGATTTGCGCACGGTTGTGGAAACTTTAACGGAACTGGGTGTAACGCACCTCGTAACCATCGGCGGTGATGATACGGCTTACAGCTCGGCTGCTGTTTCCGATTATGCCCGCAAGATGGGACGCACTATCAACGTAGTGCATGTGCCGAAAACGATTGATAATGACCTGCCATTGCCGGAGGGGATTCCGACGTTTGGTTTTGAAACGGCGCGTGCTTTCGGTACGCAGGAAGTAGAAAACCTGATGGAAGATGCCCGTACTACCAACAACCGCTGGTACTTCACCATTGCTATGGGCCGTACGGCCGGCCATTTGGCTCTGGGCATGGGCAGAAGTGCAGGCGCAGCTCTCACCATTATTCCGGAGGAATTCCCGGAGGATAAGATTCCCCTGCAGCAGGTGGTAGATATCATCACAGGCGCAATTGTAAAACGTTACCTTACGGGTAAGAATTACGGTGTGGCTGTAATTGCTGAAGGTGTAATTGAAAAGATTGCGCCGGAAGATTTCAA
The DNA here is from genome assembly GCF_000686945.1 of Selenomonas sp. AE3005. Classification (GTDB taxonomy): domain Bacteria; phylum Bacillota; class Negativicutes; order Selenomonadales; family Selenomonadaceae; genus Selenomonas_A. The sequence goes on along the minus strand of NZ_JMME01000016.1, from coordinate 56,027 downwards.
GAAACTGGGTACGGTGGTCACCGATGAACATGGCCATATTCGTTACAGTGAACTGGACTTTGGTGAAATCCTCAAACAGGCTGTTCTGGCTGAAGTTAAAAAGCTGGATATCAAAGTCAGCATCATCGATAAGGAAATCGGCTATGAACTCCGTTGCACGGCTCCTATCGCTTATGATATTGACTATGCACGCCAGCTGGGATATTCGGCCGTACAGTTCCTGATGTCCGGCGACAGCGGCGCCCTGATTTCCATTCAGGATAACAAGGCAGTGCCCATGCGCTTTGAGGATATCAAGGACCCGGCTACCGGCAAGACGATGGTGCGCAAGGTCAACATCGATTCCGTACATTATCAGATTGCCAGAGGCCTCATGATGCGCCTCGAAAAGGGTGACCTTGATGACCCGGGCCTGGCTAATGCATATCGCATGACGCCGGCAGAATTCAAGGAAAGATACAGCTATTTATTCCCGGCAGATAAAGATGTAACTGCTGAGGCGTAAAAATAAAAATGACGGTAGAGGCATGAGTACCTCTACCGTCATTTTTGTTGTTTTAAACTTCATCGTCATCCATAATGCCCAGGTTGCGTTTCCAATACCGGGAATAGATGGCGCCCAGAGGATTGTGAGCCAGCAGCCTGTCCTTGACCACGAGTGTGGTGACCGGGCCGGGGCAGGCAGAATTGAACAGCGTATCGTGTCCAACACACAGACCACAGGAGATAAATAACTCTGTACCTTTTCCGGCAAGAATTTCAGCCTGCATTTTCGGATTGCACATGGCCTCATGTGCAAGTTCGGGCTTGACCTGTTTTAAGTCCAGTTCTTTTTTATTGAAACTGCAATTTTTACAGCAGACACTGTAAAATTCAAAGCCTTGCTGCCTGTAATAGCGGGCGATGTATTTCGCCTCCGCATTCAGGCCAATGCAGAAAGCCATGCCGAGTTTTTTATAACCCATGGCCTTGGCAAATTCTGCAGTTTCCTGCAGCCGGGTAATATTGCTGTAGAAAGTGCCTTCCACATAAGCGGCAGCCTTCATTATTTGACGTTCCTGCTCATCATAGGCGGCCAGAATTGTTTCCTTGTCAATGCCTGTGCAGTTCACGCCCTTGGTATAACAGGCGTGGCTTGGGCAGTTGGCACAATCGGCTTTCATGGCTGTATCCTCCCTGTATTAGTGGTGGCAGCCGTGACTGCCGCAGCTGTGACCTTCTCCGTGTTCATGGTCATGGTGGCTGCAGTGAACGTCAGGATTGTAGGCGAGGCGGCCGGCCAGTAAATCATTTACAGCGGCATCCGTATCGCCCTGTGCACCACCATAAAGGGTAATGCCGGCTGCAGCCAAAGCGTTTTGTGCACCGGCACCGATACCGCCACAGATAAGGGTATCAATCTTTTCGGTCTGCAGGAGGGTAGCCAGAGCGCCATGACCGGCACCGTTGCTGTCTAAAATATGGGATTCGGTGACGGTGTTGTTTTCAACAGTATAAACTTTAAACTGGGAGGTATGGCCGAAGTGCTGGAAAATCTGGCCGTTGTCATAGGTAACTGCAATTTTCATAGTTTCTTAAATCCTTTCTCTGCTGAATATTGACATATAAATGAAATGTCGTTTCTCAAAAGCTATTATAACGCCGTTGTTCCAGTTTTGCCATAGGCAAAACTTCCTCTTGGCGTTTCCCTAAAGGACTAGCTTCGCTTCGCAACGAGGCGGGAGATATGCTCGCCGTCTGTTTTGGTATTCGTGCCCCCACCTGCTGAGGTGGGGGACATTTTCTTGCCTCGTTATAGCATTTTTAAGTCCTATATAAAACAAATAATGAAGGCTGGAGCCAGATGAGAGGGGGAAAACTAAAGCAAGGGAATTAAAAATGAAAAAAATATAAAAAAGGTGTTGACATATAAATATCGATGCTATATAATCTTTTATTGTCAGCCGATGACGCGGCGGAGCGCGAGAGCGCAAAGCAGCAGGAACCAGGTTAATCGCGGGGTGGAGCAGTCGGTAGCTCGTCGGGCTCATAACCCGAAGGTCACAGGTTCAAGTCCTGTCCCCGCAACCAAATATATTTTATATTTGACAGTGCTGATAAGATATGATAGAGTAATCGCGGGATGGAGCAGTCGGTAGCTCGTCGGGCTCATAACCCGAAGGTCATAGGTTCAAGTCCTATTCCCGCAACCAAATGTTAATGTTGCTGATATAGCTCAGTCGGTAGAGCGTATCCTTGGTAAGGATAAGGTCACCAGTTCAATCCTGGTTATCAGCTCCATATATGGCGGCATAGCTCAGTTGGCTAGAGCATGCGGTTCATACCCGCAGTGTCCGGAGTTCGAATCTCTGTGCCGCCACCAATTAGTTAAATGAACCCCTGATTCAGGGGTTTTATTTTATGTAAGATGGCGATAATTAAATTTTGACTTGTCAAGGTTTTTTTGTTGACAGGCTTTTCCAAGTGTGCTAAATTGTATTAGTGACATTGTGAAAGAGTCATAGTATCTGAGCGTAAGGGGTGTAAACAAGAGATGCGCAACAATATCACGTTGGAGTGCACGGAGTGCCATAGCCGCAACTACCGCACCAACAAGAATAAGAAGAACAACCCGGATCGTCTGGAGTTCAATAAGTATTGCAAGTTCTGCAAGAAACATACGACGCACAAAGAGACGAAGTAATCGCTTTTGCGGGTTGAACGGAGATGTGAAGTAACTGTGAAGAAGTTCATAGACGAAGTAATCGCCGAATTGAAAAAAGTATCATGGGCGACCAAGAAGGAACTTGTCAACTATACTGTTGTCGTAGGCATTGCTGTAGCGATTGTCTGCGTTCTGATCTGGTTCTGTGATACCATCTTTGCAAGATTGTTCCACATCATTTTAAGGTAAGCTTGAGTGAGGGTAGCATGGCAAACGAAGAGATGGACCTGCGACAGGATAACCCTGGCAGAGCATGGTATGTAATTCATACCTATTCAGGTTATGAAAACAAGGTTAAAGCAAACCTTGAACGCCTGATTCATACGGCCAATATGCGCGACATGATTTTCAATGTCGTTGTGCCCGTTGAGGATGAGGTCGAAATCAAGGACGGCAAGAAAAAGGTCGTTCCGCGAAAAGTCTTCCCAGGTTATGTGCTGGTTGACATGATTGTCGATGAACACTCCTGGTACGTTGTGCGCAACACCACCGGTGTTACCGGGTTCGTTGGTTCTGAAAAACACCCGATACCGCTTACCGATGCTGAAGCGAAACGTATCTTGAAATCCATGGGCGAAGAAGAGCTTAAACCCGAACTCAATGTAGCTATCGGGGATGTGGTTCGTATCAATTCGGGAGTATTTGAAAATTATACGGGTACTATTACGGAAATCGACGCTGAAAAGGGTCGTGTAAAGGTTCTCGTAGAGGAAACCCCGATTGACCTTGGCTTTGATCAGGTCGAAACTATTTGATTGAAGCCACGTAAATCCTTTTTGGGAGGTGAAATTAAATGGCAAAGAAAGTTTCTAAAGTTGTAAAACTTCAGGTTGTTGCAGGTAAGGCTAATCCGGCTCCTCCGGTAGGTCCGGCACTTGGTCAGGCTGGTGTCAACATCATGGGGTTCTGTAAGGAATTCAACGAGAGAACCAAGGCTCAGGCAGGTCTCATCATCCCTGTTGAGATTACGGTTTTTGAGGATAGATCCTTCACGTTCATCACGAAGACTCCGCCGGCTGCTGTTCTTCTGAAGAAGGCTGCTAAGCTCGACAAGGCTTCCGGTGAACCGAACAAGAACAAGGTGGCAAAACTGCCCCGCGCTGAAGCAATGAAGATTGCTGAAACTAAAATGCAAGACCTCAACGCTGCTGATATCGAGGCTGCTACTCGCATGATCGAGGGCACGGCTCGCAGCATGGGTATCGAAATCGTTGACTAATTAGTTCACATTTCATCCCTGTGGGAGGCAATAACCGTTATTACCACGAGAGGAGAAAACTTACAATGGCTAAAGCTGGTAAGAAATATCAGGACGCTTGCAAGCTCGTTGAAGCTGGCAAGTTCTACACGGCTGCTGAGGCTATGGAACTCGTTAAAAAGACGGCTACGAAGAAGTTTGATGAAACTATCGAACTGCACGTACGTCTCGGCGTAGATCCGAAGTATGCTGATCAGCAGGTACGTGGCGCTATGGTACTGCCGCACGGCACTGGTAAATCCAAGCGCGTACTCGTTTTCGCAAAGGGCGAAAAGGTTAAGGAAGCAGAGGCAGCAGGTGCTGACTTCGTTGGTTCCGATGAAATCGTCCAGAAGATCCAGGGCGGCTGGCTCGACTTCGATGTCGCAGTAGCTACTCCGGACATGATGGGCACTGTCGGTCGTCTTGGTAAGGTTCTCGGCCCCCGCGGCCTCATGCCGAACCCGAAACTGGGTACGGTTACCATGGACCTCACGAAGGCTGTATCCGAGATTAAAGCAGGTAAAGTCGAATACCGTACCGATAAGGCTGGTAATGTACATTGCCCGATCGGCAAGGCATCTTTCGACGCTGAGAAGCTCCAGCAGAACTTCCAGGCCCTGATTGATACACTGAACCGTGTAAAACCGGCGGCTGCTAAAGGCCAGTACATGCGCTCCATTACGGTTAGCGCAACGATGGGCCCTGGCATCCCTGTTCAGCTCTAATTCTTAGAGTCCGGTTCAGACGAGGCTCCGGCCTTGCGGAACGTAATGTTCCGACAACTGTATAACGATGGCTGTAGACAGCAGGTTTGATATCTATCATCTAACGACGATTTTTTGTCGCCTGCCGAGGCCGGAGCACCATGAATTTGAAAATTCAACCTCCGGCGGACGCAGCCGGAGGTTTTTTTACAGGCTTTAATAAATCTTAAACAGGCAGGAGGTGTAACTAGAAAATGGCAAATTTGACGAAGAAACAGGCTATCGTTGCTGAACTGAAGGATCAGCTGACGAACGCTAAAGGTGTTGTGCTGACCAGCTACCGTGGTCTTACGGTTGCTCAGGATACGCAGCTCCGTCGTGAACTTCGCGCCGCTGGTGTAACGTACCATGTTGTTAAAAACACGATGCTCCGCCTGGCTGCGAAGGAAGCAGGTATCGAAGGTTTTGATGCTCATCTCGAGGGCACCACGGCTTTCGCATTCTCCACGGAGGATGCTATTGCTCCGGCAAAAGTTATCTGCGGTTTCATCAAGAAGAACAAGCTCGATGAAAACGAAGTGCTGACTGTTAAGGTTGGTACGGTTGAAGGCAAGGTTATTGATGCTAAAGAGGTTAAGGCTCTGGCAGACCTGCCGTCCCGCGAAGAACTCATCGCCAAGATGCTGGGCAGCATGAATGCTCCTATCAGCAATACGGTCAACGTACTGCAGGGTGTTATTCGCAACGCTGTTTATGTGCTTGACGCTATTCGCGCTCAGAAGGAATCCGCCTAAGGCGTTCTCTTCAACTTATATAACTTATTAAGAATTTAAAGAAAGATTTTTTTGGAGGTATATTAAAATGACTAAAGATCAGATTATGGAAGCCATTGAAAACATGACTGTCCTCGAGCTGTCTGAGCTCGTAAAGGCTATGGAAGAAAAGTTCGGCGTTAGCGCTGCTGCTCCGGTTGCAGTTGCTGCTGTTGGCGGCGCTGCTGCTGCTGCTGAAGAGAAGGACGAATTCAACGTTGTCCTCGCTTCCGCTGGCGACAAGAAGATCAACGTTATCAAGGCTGTTCGTGAAGCTACGGGTCTCGGCCTGAAGGAAGCTAAGGAACTCGTTGATGGCGCTCCTGCTACCGTTAAGGAAAACGTTGCTAAGGCTGAAGCTGAAGAGCTCAAGAAGAAGCTCGAAGAAGCTGGTGCTACGGTTGAACTGAAGTAATTCGGTTCGCTGCATAAGCAGCATAGAGGAGGCATTTCTGCGGAAATGCCTCCTCTTTATTTTTTTGTAAAATGCCAAGGATTTACCCTTGACATATCATGCTAAAGGTGTTAGTATTATTAACTACAGGAAATTGAATAGGGATTAGTGTGCGCAAGCGGAAAGGAACTGGAAGCAAGGTGTAAATTTTGATTAGACCTTGTTTTTTTTCTTGTTCATCTATTCCGCCTCTTTAGGCGTGCTATAATGCCCTTCATTTCAAGAAATAATTCTAGTAAAATCAGGCTAAGGGGTGAAGGATTTGTTATTTAATCCTGTGCCGGTAGGCAAAAGAACCAGGTATAGCTATGCTAAAATCAAGGAAGTCATGGAAATGCCGCATCTGCTGGATATCCAGCGGAACAGCTACCAGTGGTTCCTCGATGAAGGTTTGCAGGACATCTTTAATGACATTTCGCCGATTCAGGACTTTTCGGGGAATCTCGTACTGTCCTTTGAGAGCTTTTCGCTGGGCGAGCCCAAGTATGAGCTCGACGAGTGCAAAGAGCGTGACGTAACGCTGGCAGCTCCCATTCGGGTGAATGTGCGTCTTATCAATCGTGAGACGGGCGAAATTAAAGAACAGGAAGTATTCATGGGTGATTTCCCGCTCATGACTGATACCGGTACGTTTATCATCAACGGTGCAGAACGTGTTATCGTCAGCCAGTTGGTTCGTTCTCCAGGTGCATATTATGGAGAGGAAATTGACCCGACAGGTAAGCATCTTTATAATGCAACGGTTATTCCGAACCGTGGTGCATGGATTGAACTCGAAACGGATACCAATGATGTGGTATCTGTCCGTATCGACCGCACCCGTAAGATGCCGGTAACCTACTTTATTCGTGCCCTTGGCTTTGCTACGGATGAAGAAATCATTGACCTCTTTGGTGAAGATCCCCGCATTATGAATACGCTCGAGCGTGACGGCGAGGACGTTAAATCCCAGGGTAAGGCTGTAATTGAAATTTACCGCCGTCTGCGCCCGGGTGAACCGGCTAATGAGGACAATGCACAGCAGCTCCTCGATTCGCTGTTCTTTGACCCGAAGCGTTATGATTTGGCTACTGTTGGCCGTTATAAACTCACCAAGAAGCTGGGCTGGAAGCGCCGTATCCTCGGCAAGGTTCTGGCTGAGCCGATTGTTGACAAAGAAACTGGCGAAATCGTTATTCCTCAGGGCGAGGTAGTAACGGAAGATATGCTCGACGCTGTTGATATCGAGCGTGAGCGCCAGCTGTTTGGCGAAGGCGAAATCGTGCAGCTGTACCTGCTGAAAAAAGATGGCAGCCGCATGAAACTCCTGTGCTCGCCGACGCTGGATATTCATGAGCGTACGATTACGAAAAACGATATTATTGCCTCTATTAACTATCTGCTCAACTTGATGGATGGTGTAGGCAATACTGATGATATTGACCATCTGGGCAACCGCCGTGTGCGCGCTGTAGGTGAACTCCTGCAGAATCAGTTCCGCATTGGTCTGTCCCGTATGGAACGCGTGGTTCGCGAACGCATGACCATTCAGGACGTGGATGTTATCACGCCGCAGGCACTTATCAACATCCGTCCGGTAGTGGCAGCTATCAAGGAATTCTTTGGTTCCTCCCAGCTGTCCCAGTTCATGGACCAGCACAATCCGCTGTCCGAACTTACGCATAAGCGCCGTCTGTCGGCCCTTGGCCCGGGCGGTCTGTCCCGTGAACGCGCCGGTTTCGAAGTCCGCGACGTACATAACTCCCATTACGGCCGTATGTGTCCGGTAGAGTCTCCTGAAGGCCCGAACATCGGTCTTATCGGTTCGCTGGCAACTTATGCCCGCGTGAACCAGTTCGGCTTTATGGAAACGCCGTACCGCCGTGTGGACAAGGAAACGCAGCGTGTAACGGATGAAGTGCGTTACCTCACCGCTGACGAAGAGGATGAGCTCGTAATTGCACAGGCCAACGAACCGCTGGACGAAAACGAATGGTTCGTAAATCCGCGTGTAACGGCTCGTTACAATGAGGAAACCGGCCTGCATGCCCGTGAGTCTGTTGACTACATGGACGTTAGCCCGCGTCAGGTGTTCTCCATTGCTACGGCAATGATTCCGTTCCTCGAAAACGACGATGCTAACCGTGCCCTCATGGGTGCGAACATGCAGCGTCAGGCTGTTCCTTTGCTCCGTACGCAGGCACCGCTCGTTGGTACCGGTATGGAATACAAGGCTGCCTGCGACTCCGGCGTTATGATTCTGGCTAAGCGTGCCGGTGTGGTTGAAAATGTAACTGCTGATTACATTGATATCCGCACGAAGAATGGTGAGCTTGACCATTACAAACTCCAGAAATTTATCCGTTCCAACCAGGGAACTTGCATAAATCAGATTCCTATCGTCTACAAGGGCGATGAAGTCGTTGAAAAACAGCCCATCGCTGACGGCCCGGCTACGGACCACGGCGAACTGGCACTTGGTTACAACATCGTTGTTGCCTATATGCCTTGGGAAGGTTACAACTACGAGGACGCCGTACTGTTGTCCGAAAACCTCGTAAAACGTGACCTCTATACGTCCATTCATATTGAAGAATACGAATGCGATGCCCGTGATACGAAACTCGGTCCTGAGGAAATCACGCGTGATATCCCGAATGTGGCTGAAGAAGCCTTGAAGGACCTGGACGAAGAAGGTATCATCCGCATTGGTGCCGATGTACGTCCTGGCGATATCCTCGTTGGTAAAGTTACGCCGAAAGGTGAAACGGAACTCACCGCTGAGGAACGTCTGCTGCGTGCTATCTTCGGCGAGAAGGCCCGCGAAGTCCGCGATACTTCCCTGCGTGTACCGCATGGTGAACAGGGCAAAATCGTAGACGTGAAGATTTTCAGCCGTGATAACAGCGATGAACTGCCGCCTGGTGTAAACCGTCTGGTGCGTGTTTACATTGCGCAGAAACGTAAAATCAGCGTCGGTGATAAGATGGCCGGCCGTCATGGTAACAAGGGTGTCGTTTCCCGCATTATGCGTCAGGAAGACATGCCGTTCCTGCCGGATGGTACGCCGGTTGATATCGTGCTGAACCCACTCGGCGTGCCGTCCCGTATGAACATCGGTCAGATTCTCGAGGCACACCTGGGTATGGCCGTTAAGGTTCTGGGCCAGCAGATTAAAGATGGTGATCCGACTGTGGAAGCACGTCTGCGTGAAGCTGGTTATGACTTTGACAAGAATGGTATGCCGATTCCTGATGTGGCAGGTCTGCATATTGCAACGCCGGTATTCGACGGTGCAAGTGACGAGGCAGTGTTTGGTACTATCCGTGCTGCCGGCCTTGCTGACGATGCCAAGACGGTCCTCTATGACGGCCGTACCGGTGAACCGTTCGAAAACCGCGTAACCGTTGGCTGCACTTACTTCCTTAAGCTGCATCATCTGGTTGCGGATAAGATTCATGCCCGTTCTACCGGCCCGTACTCCCTCGTTACCCAGCAGCCGCTCGGTGGTAAAGCCCAGTTCGGCGGCCAGCGTTTCGGTGAAATGGAAGTTTGGGCACTGGAAGCATACGGTGCCGCTTATACCCTGCAGGAAATCCTGACGGTTAAGTCCGATGACGTGGTTGGCCGTGTTAAGGCTTATGAGGCTATCGTCAAGGGCGAAAACATCCCTGAACCGGGGGTGCCGGAGTCCTTCAAGGTACTCATTAAGGAACTGCAGTCCATCGGCCTTGATATCAAGGTTCTCAACGAAGATGCCAAGGAAATCTCCTTGCAGGATGAGGACGAAGAAGATATCAACGAAACGGCTAAGAAACTTGATTTTGATGTGGCCGGGGTTGACCCCAGCCAGGAAGGTGCCGCTGCACCGAAACAGGAAGACTCCTATGATGAAGGAGCACCCTCTGATGATGAAAAGCCGGACGACATCATTGCCGACATCGGCAGCCTGGGTTCTATCGTAGAGCCGGACGCAATCGATGGGGATAATGGTGACGAATAAGAAGGGAGTGTCATCTCTTTGCTGGATGTAAATAATTTTGATTCGATGCGCATCGGTCTGGCCTCCCCGGATAAAATCCGGGAGTGGTCCTACGGTGAGGTCAAAAAGCCGGAGACCATCAACTATCGTACGCTCAAACCTGAGCGCGATGGTCTGTTCTGCGAGCGTATCTTTGGCCCGACCCGTGACTGGGAATGCCATTGCGGTAAGTATAAGCGTATCCGCTATAAGGGCATTGTCTGCGACCGCTGCGGCGTTGAAGTTACGCGCGCCAAGGTTCGCCGTGAGCGCATGGGACATATCGAACTGGCTGCGCCGGTTTCACATATTTGGTATTTCAAGGGCATTCCGAGCCGCATGGGCCTGATCTTAGATATCAGCCCGCGCGCGCTGGAAAAGGTTCTGTATTTTGCTTACTACATCGTGCTCGATGCCGGCAATACGGACCTGGCCAAGAAGAGCCTGCTGTCTGAAAAGGAATACCACGATGCCCTCGAAAAATATGGCAACACTTTCCGTGTTGGCATGGGTGCCGAGGCCATCAAGGAACTTCTGGAAGAACTTGACCTGGAGCGCATGAGCGAAGTTCTGCGCAAGGAAGTACGTACGGCCTCCGGCCAGAAGAAGATTCGTGCTATCCGCCGTCTGGAAGTTGTGGAGGCATTCCGCAAGTCCGGCAACAAGCCTTCCTGGATGATTATGGATGTAGTACCGGTCATTCCTCCTGAACTGCGCCCGATGGTGCAGCTCGATGGCGGCCGTTTTGCTACCTCTGACCTCAACGACCTCTATCGTCGTGTTATCAACCGTAACAACCGCCTGAAACGCCTGCTCGACCTCGGTGCGCCGGATATTATCGTGCGCAACGAGAAACGCATGCTGCAGGAAGCTGTTGACGCTCTGATTGATAACGGCCGCCGCGGCCGTCCGGTTACGGGCCCGGGCAACCGCCCGCTCAAATCCCTTTCCGATATGCTGAAAGGTAAGCAGGGCCGTTTCCGTCAGAACCTTCTCGGTAAGCGTGTTGACTACTCCGGCCGTTCCGTTATCGTCGTTGGTCCGGAACTGAAACTCCATCAGTGCGGTCTGCCGAAAGAAATGGCACTGGAGCTCTTCAAACCCTTTGTTATGAAAAAGCTGGTTTCTTCGGGAGCCGCTCACAATATCAAATCCGCTAAACGTATGGTGGAACGTGCCCGTCCTGAGGTTTGGGACGTACTCGAAGATGTTATCAAAGAGCATCCGGTACTCCTGAACCGTGCCCCGACGCTGCATCGTCTGGGTATTCAGGCCTTCGAGCCGGTACTCACCGAAGGCCGCGCTCTGAAACTGCATCCGCTGGCTTGTACGGCATACAACGCTGACTTCGATGGTGACCAGATGGCTATCCATCTGCCGTTGTCCTCGGAGGCTCAGACGGAGGCCCGTATTCTGATGCTGGCTGCCAACCATATCCTTGCTCCTAAGGATGGTAAGCCTATCATCGTTCCTTCTCAGGACATGGTTCTGGGTTCTTACTACCTGACCAATATCCGTCCTGGTGCCAAGGGCGAAGGCAAGGTGCTGACGGGTATTGCCGAGGCACTGCTGGCTTATCAGCAGCATGACCTTGACCTGCAGGCTGCTATTCAGTGCCGCATGGAAGGTTATGGCCTCGTTAAAACCTCTTTGGGCCGCATGATTTTCAATGAAATCCTGCCCAAGGAAATCCGTTATTTCTATAAGGATAAGGAAACAGACCAGTGGTGCCTGGGCGTTCTGATGAACAAGAAGGAACTGGGCAAGCTGGTTGCCAAGTGCTATAACGCCTTTGGGGCTACGGAAACGGCACATGTTATCGATGATGTTAAGAACCTCGGTTATCACTACGCCTGCGTAGCTGGTATGACCGTTGCTATCTCCGACGTTATCGTGCCGCCGAAGAAAAAGACCATCATCAGCGACACGCAGCAGATTGTTAACAAGGTTGAACGCCGCTATGACCGTGGTCTGATTACGGAAGAAGAACGTTATCACAAGGTTGTTGACCTCTGGTCCAAGGCTACGGACGACGTAGCTGACGCCATGATGGACAACATGGACGCCTTCAACCCGATCTTCATGATGGCTGACTCCGGTGCCCGTGGTAACAAACAGCAGATGCGTCAGCTGGCCGGTATGCGCGGTCTGATGGCTGACCCGTCCGGTAAAATCATCGACCTGCCGATCACGGCTAACTTCCGTGAAGGTCTGTCCGTATCCGATTACTTTATTTCCTCGCATGGTGCCCGTAAAGGTCTGGCCGATACGGCACTGCGTACCGCTGACTCCGGTTACCTCACCCGTCGTCTGGTTGACGTGGCCCAGGATGTTATCGTGCGTGAAGAGGACTGCGATATTTCCACGCTCAATCTGGTTCAGTCTCGTGCCCGTTTGGCCGAGTCCACCTTTGACGCTCTGGAAATTCTCAATGACAGCCTGATGGGCCGTCTGTTGGGGGCTGATGTTATCGACCCGGCAACCAAGGAAGTACTCTTTGTCCGTGATACAATTCTGGATGAAGAGAAACTGGCCGTTATCGGCGAGAAAGAAATCCGCGAAATCATGGTCCGTGGTTCTTCCCTGGCCTCCGAGGCTGCTATCAGCAACGCTATGATTACCGAGGCCATCACTTTGGGCGAGCCGGATGAAGCTGCCCGTGCCAAGGTGAAGGATTCCATGATTCACGAAATGAGCGGCAAGGAAGTAACCCGTGATGTGGTTGATTCCGCTAATAACGTAGTAGTAGCCGCTGGTACCAAACTTACGGCTGAGCTCATCGACCAGATGCTCGCCTCCGACGCCAAGGAAGTACGTGTTCGCAATAACAACGTCCGTGGTATCGAAGTTGAGGCCATCAAGGAAGGCGATGGTATCATCGAATCCCTGGCTGAACGTATCGTGGGCCGTGTGCTGGCTGAAAACATCGACGACCCGGCTACGGGTGAACGTCTGGCCTCCATCAACGACACTGTTGATGAGGATATGGCTAAGCGTATCGAAAAGGTTCGTGACCGCGTATCCATCCGCAGCGTACTTACCTGTAAGTCGCAGTTCGGTGTCTGCATTAAGTGCTATGGCCGCGACCTGGCTAATCAGGCCGAGGTTGAAATCGGTGAGGCAGTTGGTATCATCGCTGCTCAGTCCATCGGTGAACCGGGTACACAGCTTACAATGCGTACCTTCCACTCCGGCGGTGTTGCCGGTGACGATATCACCCAGGGTCTGCCGCGTGTCGAAGAATTGTTCGAGGCACGTAAGCCGAAACATCACGCCATCATCGCTGAGATTGAAGGCCGTGCTGAGGTCGAAGATTCCGGCAAGGGTATGCGCAAAGTTACCATCGTTCCGGAAGAAGGCGAACCCCGCGAATATGCAATCCCGTATGGTGCCCGTATGGCTGCCAAGCAGGGTATGCATTTAAAACCGGGTGACAAACTCACCGAAGGTTCTATCAATCCTCATGACATTCTGCGTGTCTGCGGTCTGCAGGCTACCCAGCGCTATCTGGTATACGAAGTACAGAAAGTGTATAAGTCTCAGGGTGTAGAAATCAACGATAAGCATATCGAAGTTATGGTCCGTCAGATGCTCCATAAGGTCAAGATTGAAGAATCTGGCAGCACGGATTTTCTGCCGGGCGAATACATCGATATCAACCAGTTCGAGGCTGCCAATACCAAGGCTATCGAGGAAGACGGCGAACCCGCTGTGGCAAAACCGATTCTCCTGGGTATTACCAAGGCCTCTCTGGCTACCGATTCCTTCATGTCGGCTGCATCCTTCCAGGAAACCACCCGTGTACTCACGGATGCCGCCATCAAGGGCAAGGTTGACCCGCTTATCGGCCTTAAGGAAAATGTTATCATCGGTAAGCTGATTCCGGCTGGTACTGGTATGAGCCGTTACCGCAACCTTAAGATTGTGGATAAGGACCCGAAACCGGTAGAGGAAACGGAAACTGCCGCTGACGAAACTGTAGAGGCATAACTGCATAAAGCATAAATTTAAGGAGGGAACAATCCAACAGGATAGTTCTCTCCTTTTTATTTTAGGAGGTTTTAGCAATGGCTGAAGAATGTAATCATGACTGCAGTTCCTGCGGTTCCACGTGTGGGGCTGATACACGCAAGCAGGATATGCATGAGGCGCCGCATGAACTCAGTGATATCCGCCACGTAATCGCCGTGGTCAGCGGCAAAGGCGGCGTGGGCAAATCCCTGGTAACGGGCTTGCTCTCGGTAGCCATGTCCCGTAAAGGCAAGCATGTGGGCATTATGGATGCCGATATTACCGGCCCGTCCATTCCCAAGATGTTTGGCGTAAGTGGTGAGGTGCATGGCAGTGAGCAGGGCGCATATCCGGTGACGTCGGCCGGTGGTATTGATATTGTCAGCATGAACCTGCTGCTGGAAAATACTACGGACCCCGTGGTATGGCGCGGCCCAATTATCAGCGGTGTGGTCAAACAGTTCTGGCATGATTTTATCTGGCAGGATGTGGATTACATGTTTGTGGATATGCCGCCGGGAACCGGCGATGTGCCGCTGACGGTAATGCAGTCCATCAAGCTGGATGGTATCATCATCGTTACGAGTCCGCAGGAACTGGTATCCATGATTGTGGAAAAGGCCGTTAAGATGGCTGAGGCCATGAAGGTGCCAATCCTGGGCCTGGTGGAAAATATGAGTTACTTTGAGTGTCCGGATTGCGGCAAGCGTCATGAAATATATGGTCAGAGCCATATTGAGGAGATTGCCGGGCAGTATAAGCTGGATGTTTTGGGCAGGATTCCCATTATGCCCCAGCTGGCAGCTGAGTGTGATGCCGGACAGATTGAGACAACTGATGGTGACTGGCTTAATCAGGCAACGGAAAAATTGCTGGAATTAGATAAATAAACTTATAAACTTAAGACGCCCGGCAGGGGGCATAACTTTTCTTCGCTGATACACATGATGCGTCAAGCGAAGAAAAGCCATTGCCCTTTGCCGGGCTTAGTTTTACTTAAACACAACAGTAAGGGAAAAGGATTTTTATCGGCAGGGACGAATTATGATGAAGGAGAGAATAATTCACAGGGAAATCACTATACTGCAGGAGGTGTAAATATGCCTTTATTAGGAGCTTGTGTGGTGCCTCATCCGCCGTTAATATTGCCGGAGATAGGACAGGGCCGGGAGCAGGGGATAGCAGATACGATTGCTGCTTATCAGGAGACTGCTGCCTGGGCAGCTGCGAAAAATCCTGATTTGGTGGTAATTGTCAGTCCGCATGCCAAAATGTATGCTGACTATCTGCAGATATCAGCCGGGGAACGGGCTGAGGGGAGTTTTGCTGCTTTTGGGCATGGTGAAGTAAGACTTCAGGCTGACTATGATACCATCTTTGTCAAACACTTGTCAGGCCTGGCTGACTCCATCAAACTGCCGGCCGGGACTTTGGGCAGGCAGGACGGGGAGTTGGACCATGGTACGATGATTCCCCTGCGCTTTTTACAGCAGGCTGGTTATAAAGGAAAAATTGTACGGATAGGTTTGTCCGGCCTGTCCCGTGACCATCACTATGCTTTGGGCGTACTGATAAAACAGGCGGCCAGGGATTTAAACAGGCAGGTAGTCCTGGTGGCCAGCGGTGATTTATCGCATAAACTAACGGCTGATGGTCCGTATGGTTTTGACCCGGCAGGCCCGGTGTTTGATAAGCGTATGGGAGAGTGTTTTGCCCAGGGCGACTTTTTAAAACTGTTGACCACTCCGGCCGAGCTGGCTGACAGCGCAGCTGAGTGCGGTTTGCGTTCCTTTTGGATAATGGCCGGAGCATTGGACAGGCAGCAGGTAAAGGCACGGCTGTTGTCCCTGGAAGGGCCCTTTGGGGTAGGCTATGGTGTGGCTGTCTTTGAGCCGCAGGGAAATGATGAATCGCGTAATATCGGCGAACAGGCAGCTGAACTGCACCGGCAGGAAATGGACAGGCTCCGTGCAAATGAGGACCCGTATATAGCTTTGGCGAGGTACTCGCTGGAAACTTATGTACGGACAGGCAAACGGGGGACTTTGCCGGTTGATTTACCGGCAGAATTAACCAGTAATCAAGCCGGGGCGTTTGTATCGCTGAAAAAGGACGGACAGCTAAGGGGCTGCATTGGGACGATTTTGCCGGTACGGGAAAACTTAGCGCTGGAGATTTTGCATAATGCGGTATCAGCCGGGACTGCGGACCCGCGTTTTGGGCCAGTGACTGCGGAGGAACTGCCAGATTTGGTCTATGATGTGGACGTATTATCAGAGCCGGAGGCTATTGAGAGTGAGCAAGAACTGGATGTGAAAAAGTATGGTGTCATCGTGGAATGCGGTCAGCGGCGCGGGCTGCTGCTGCCGGATTTAGCCGGTGTTGATACGGTGGAGCAGCAGGTAAGCATTGCGCGGAAGAAAGGAAATATAGCTGCAAACGAGCCGGTTAAGCTGTGGAGGTTTACGGTGACGCGGCACATATAAATCGCAGTTTGACTGTTAATGCCTGCTTTATTTTATCTGTTACAGCTCAGTCGGGTGAAGGTGGTAATACTTTTCGCTGTTTCACTAAATGTCCCACCAGCAAACGTCTGGTTTTTTTAGCGACTTTGCGCCGGGCGGGCCAGCGGCGCGATGGTTCAGCTCAATGTCCAGCGACTATTGTTTGTGGGCCAGTCCTCACTGCGTTCGGACAGTCGTTCCACTGCGAAAAGCATCACCACCTCCGCCCTAAGCGGCGTCCGTGTAAAATGACTCTTTCGCTGTGACAGGGAACAGGAACATCGATGTTCTTGTTACGGGAGCAACGAGTTCGTGGCAATTGTACAGGCCGTTTGTGGGGGCGAACGGGGGAGTGATTTTTATGCGGGGAGCGACTGCCTGAGCGCAGCGAAGGCCGGCACACTGTTGGGCTCAGCTAAGCAACTACGCTGAAAGGAGCGCCGTTGGCCTGCCCGGCGCAGGTAACTGGACAGCAGTATTTTACGAGGTGTGTCGTTTAGCGGAGGCAGAAAAATTACTCCCCCGTGAACCCCAGGCACGCATGAACGGGGTATTTTTAAGAATTCATTGACTGTCAAACTGCAATTTACCAAAAAAAGAACCGCTGACAAAATGTCAACGGTTCTTTTGGGTATGTGTAAATTAAGCGTTAGCCTTACGGAATTTATCCATGAACTGGGCCAGTTTTTCGGCACCTTCATAGGGCATGGCGTTGTAGATGGAGGCACGCATGCCGCCTACGCTGCGGTGGCCTTTGACACCGCTGAGACCTTCCTGCAGAGCCTCAGCCACAAATTTTGCCTCGAGTTCTTCGCTGGGCAGACGGAAGGTGACGTTCATAAAAGAACGGCTGTCCTTGTCGGCATGGCCGCGATAGAAACCATCGGAGCTGTCGATAGCATTGTAAACCACAGCGGCTTTCTTTTCATTGCGCTTAGCCATTTCAGCAAGACCACCTTCGGATTTAATCCAGGCAGCAACCTTGCCTACCATGTAGATGCAGAAAGCCGGCGGTGTGTTGTAGAGGGAATCTTTTTTATAGAACGTACTGTAACGGAACATAGTCGGCAGTGTTTCCGGGCTCTTTTCCAGGAGGGATTTCTTGGCTACGACGAGTACGACACCGGCAGGACCCAGGTTTTTCTGCACACCGGCGTAGATGAAGTCAAATTTGCTGAAGTCCAAAGGACGTGACAACATATCGGAGGACATATCGGCAAAGAGCGGTACGCCGTTGGTTTCAGGAATGTAATGGTATTCCGTGCCGTAAATGGTATTGTTGTAGCACAGATGTACATAAGCAGCCTGCGGATTTATCTTGAGTTCATCCTGCGTGGGAATGTGTTTGAAATCCTTGTCTTTGCTGGACGCGGCGATTTCACCAACGCCAAGGAGTTCCGCCTCCTGATAGGCTTTGGTTGCAAAGCTGCCGGACAGGACATAGCTGCCGGGATGTTCCTTGCTGGCAAAGTTCAAGGGAATCATGGCAAACTGCTGGCTGGCACCGCCCTGACAAAAGATAACTTCGTAATCATCACCGAGGCCCATCAGCTCTTTGATATCGGCTTTGGCCTGCGCATGAACAGCTGCATAGGGCTTGGCGCGATGGCTGATTTCCAGAATGGACATACCGCTGTCGCCGAAGTTTAAGAATTCAGCCTGAGCCTCTTTTAACACCGACAAAGGCAGTGTAGCCGGGCCGGGGTTGAAGTTATATACACGATTTGCTTCCATGGAATACCTCCTAAAAACTGTAAATTTACGTTGTTACAGATGTTTTTGCTGGTATTATTTTAACGCTAAATGTGAGGAAAAGCAAGGCAAATAACGTTAATTGTTTACCTAAAAAACACATTTGAAAATATTAAACGGATAAATTTTACAAAAGAGCGAAAAAATCCTTGACATAAGTGTCAATAGATGATAAGCTAACATCAATTTCCAAGTTAATATTGTAAACCGATGAGACGGAGATAAAGACAGTTATGCCTTCCCAGAGAGCCTGCGTTGCTGCGAGTCAGGCAAGATACAGATTGTCAAATGGACCGTTGAGGGTGCAGTCAAATGGTTTGACTTGTCAGCCAGAGTATTCTGCAACGTGAGGAACGCGTAAGTTTCCGGGGATATGATTGTATCCTTAAGTGCATGGCCAGGTGGTCATGAATCCAAGGTGGCACCGCGGATTATGTTTTGACACATATTCGTCCTTGATAGAATGTAATGTTCTGTCAAGGACGTTTTTTGTTGGACTTCCTTTGACAGAGAGGACAAAGGAGGTTATTTATGAAAGTCTTTCCGACGCTGGAAACAGCAAAGGCCTACGCTGCCAGCGGTGATTATGATATATTGCCGCTGAGCACGGAGATACTGGCCGATTTCATCACGCCCTTGGCAGCCCTGCGCATATTAAAAAATGTATCTGACCATTGTTTCCTGTTGGAGTCAGCACAGGCCAGTGATAAATGGGGCAGGTTTACGTTTTTGGGTTTTGAACCGCAAAGAGAAATCACCTGCAACAATGGCCAGTATAGTGACGGGGAAAATGTCAGGGACACGGGCAACCCGGCCGGGGAAATCCGGCAGCTGCTCAAAAAATACCGCAGCCCCAGAATTTCCGGGCTGCCGCCGTTTACCGGCGGTCTTATGGGCTACTTTGCCTATGATTTTGTGGGGTACAGTGAACCCAAGGTGCGGAGGCCGCTGACAGCTGCAGACCCCTATGATTTTCGGGATATAGATTTAATGTTGTTTGACAAGGTGATTGCCTTTGATAATGTACGTCAGAAAATCATTATAATCGTCAACATGCCACTGACTGATGTGGAGGCAGAATACACCAAGGCCGGGCAGGAATTGGCGCGGCTGGTAAAGCTGCTGCGCAGCGGCCAGCAGGCCGGGGAGCCGGCGGGGCATTTGCTGGGAGAAGTGCAGCCCCTCTTTGGCGAAGATGAATTTTGCCAGATGGTGGACAAAGCCAAGACACATATCAGGGAAGGCGATATCTTTCAGATTGTCCTGTCCAATCGGTTTTCTGCTCCGTTCAGCGGCAGCCTGCTGAACACTTACCGGGTGCTGCGCACGATAAATCCTTCTCCGTATATGTTTTACTTTTCCGGGCTGGATGTAGAGGTTGCCGGGGCCTCACCGGAAACACTTGTTAAGCTGGAAGATGGTGTGCTGCATACTTTTCCTTTGGCCGGCACGCGCCCGCGGGGGAAAACAGAGGCAGATGATAAGGCCTTGGAGGCGGAATTACTAGCGGATGAAAAGGAACTGGCAGAACACAATATGCTGGTTGACCTCGGACGCAATGATTTGGGCAAAATCAGTGAGTTTGGTTCGGTGGAGGTCGAAAAACTCCATTCTATTGAACGCTTTTCCCATGTCATGCACATTGGTTCCACCGTTCGTGGCAGAATTCGTCAAGACTGTGACGCGCTCGACGCTATCGGTGCGGTGCTGCCGGCAGGAACTTTGTCGGGCGCTCCCAAGATTCGGGCCTGTCAGCTGATTGGGGAGCTGGAAAATCCGCCCAGCCTTAACGGCCAGACTAATAAACGGGGCATTTACGGCGGCGCCATCGGCTATATAGATTTTGCCGGCAATATGGACACCTGCATTGCCATACGCCTGGCCTATAAGAAAAATGGGCAGGTATTTATCCGCAGCGGAGCCGGGATTGTGGCAGATTCCGTACCGCAAAAAGAATACCGGGAATGTATCAACAAGGCCCAAGCCGTTGTGCAGGCGCTGACGCAGGCGGAGGAGATAGACCTATGATACTCTTAGTAGATAATTATGATAGTTTTTCCTATAATCTCTACCAACTGGTAGGGGAGATAGAGCCGGATATCCGGGTGATACGCAATGATGAAATGAGTGTGGCTGAGATTAGGCAGCTGTCACCGAGTCATATAATCCTGTCGCCGGGGCCGGGCCGTCCGGAGGATGCTGGTAATCTCATGGAAATTGCCCGGGAACTGGGCCGGGAGATTCCAACCTTAGGTGTATGTCTGGGCCATCAGGCCATTTGTGCAGCGTCAGGGGCTGTTATCACCTACGCCAAAGAATTGATGCATGGCAAGCAGTCAGCGGTGACCTTTAAGGCAGACTGTCCTTTGTTTAAAGGCTGCCCGGAAGGTATGCTGGTGGCCAGATACCATTCACTGGTGGCTGACCAGACAACACTGCCGGCGGAGCTGGAGGTAACAGCACGCACCGCAGATGGTGAGGTCATGGCGGTAGCGCACAAAGATTTTCCCTTGTATGGTGTGCAGTTTCACCCGGAATCGATTATGACACCACAGGGGCGTACTATATTGCAAAATTTCTTGGCTGAGTGAAGGGAGATAGACGAAGATGATTGAGGACGCTATTATAAAAATTGTTGATAAAGAAGATTTGACTTATGACGAGGCCTATGCCGTTATGAATGAAATCATGAGCGGCCAGACTTCGCCGACGCAGAACGCGGCGTTTTTGGCGGCACTATCCACCAAGAGTGCACGGGCAGAAACCACGGAAGAAATTGCCGGCTGTGCTGCGGCCATGCGTGACCATGCCACAAAGGTGGACACGGGCCTTGATATCTGTGATATCGTCGGCACGGGCGGTGACCATAGCCAGAGTTTTAACATCTCCACCACGGCCAGTCTGGTAGCCGCAGCCGGCGGCGTTAAGGTGGCCAAGCACGGCAACCGGGCCGCCTCGTCCAAATGCGGCACGGCCGATTGTCTGGAGGCTTTGGGCGTCAATATTCAGCAGAGTCCGGAAATGTGCAAGAAACTCCTGCAGGAAGTGGGTATGTGTTTCTTCTTCGCGCAGAAATATCATACTTCCATGAAATATGTCGGGGCTATCCGTAAGGAACTGGGGGTCAGGACGGTGTTTAATATCCTGGGGCCCCTGACCAATCCCGGCTCGCCTACACGGCAGCTGCTCGGTGTTTACGATGAATATCTGGTAGCACCGTTGGCGCATGTTCTCAGCAGTCTGGGGGTAGAGCGCGGTATGGTCGTTTACGGCAAGGACAAACTGGACGAAATCTCCCTGTCAGCGCCCACGTCCATCTGTGAAATCCGCGATGGCTGGGTAAAGGCTTACACCATTAAACCGGAGGACTTCGGTATGGAACGCTGCATCAAGGAAGATTTAGTGGGCGGCACGCCGGCAGAAAATGCAGCCATTACGCGCAGTATTCTGCAGGGGGAAAAGGGGCATAAACGCAATGCAGTGCTTTTAAACGCCGGGGCGGCACTTTACATCAACGGCAAAGCGGCTACGCTGGCAGCCGGGATTGAACTGGCAGCCGAGCTTATCGACTCCGGCAAGGCTATGGCAACACTGGAAAAGTTTATTGCTGTCAGCAATGAGGCGGGGGCAGTGGCATGAATGTACTCGATAGATTAGCTGGTTTCGCCCGGGAACGGGTGGCAGCCGCCAAGACAGGGCAGCCGCTGGCACAGATACGCGAGACCGCACTGGCCCTGCCCCAAGGTAAGTTTGCCTTTGAAAAAGCCCTGCAGCAAAAGGAATTGTCCTTTATCTGCGAATGTAAAAAGGCCTCACCGTCCAAGGGGCTGATTGCCCCGGATTTTCCTTATCTGCAGATTGCCAAAGACTATGAGGCGGCTGGTGCTGATGCCATTTCCGTGCTCACTGAACCGCGGGAGTTTTTAGGCAGTGATAAGTATTTGCAGGAAATAGCTGCTGCCGTGCAGATTCCCTGCCTGCGCAAGGATTTCACCGTGGACGAATATATGATTTATGAGGCCAAACTACTCGGGGCGTCAGCAGTACTGTTGATATGTTCCCTGCTCGACGAAGGGCAGATTAAGGAATACATCGCTATCTGTGATATGCTGGGCTTGTCAGCCCTGGTGGAGGCGCATGACAGCGCCGAAGTGCAGCAGGCATTAAACGCCGGGGCCAGAATCATTGGTGTCAATAACCGCAACCTGAAAGATTTTTCCGTAGATATGCGCAACAGTGCCAATCTGCGTGAATTGGTTCCACAGGAAGTGGCGTTTGTGGCTGAAAGCGGTATAAAAAACGCAGACGATGTAAAAGCTGCTGTTGCGATGGGAGCCAGTGCCGTACTGGTAGGAGAATCCCTGATGCGTGCCGAAGATAAACAGAAGAAGTTAAGAGAATTCTACACTGCCGCAGGCAGGGTAAGCCGATAGAAGAAGGGAGCAAGTATAATGACGAATCCACAGGGAAGATTTGGTATTCATGGGGGACAGTATATTCCTGAAACCCTGATGAATGCAGTAATCGAATTGGAAACAGCTTATAATCACTATAAAAATGACCCGCAGTTTCAAAAGGAACTCACGGAGCTGTTAAATGACTACGCCGGCAGACCGTCACGGTTATATTATGCGGAGAAAATGACGCGTGATTTAGGCGGGGCCAAAATCTATCTGAAACGTGAGGATTTGAACCATACCGGTGCGCATAAAATCAACAATGTGCTGGGGCAGGCGCTTTTGGCCAAGAAAATGGGCAAAACACGTCTGATTGCCGAAACCGGCGCCGGCCAGCATGGTGTGGCCACGGCTACGGCAGCAGCGCTTATGGGCATGGACTGTGTGGTCTTTATGGGCAAGGAGGATACGGAGCGTCAGGCGCTCAATGTTTATCGTATGCGCCTGCTGGGGGCCAAGGTGGTAGCGGTTACTTCCGGCACGGCGACGCTTAAAGATGCCGTATCCGAGGCTATGCGCGAGTGGACGACACGTATCAGCGATACGCATTACTGCTTAGGTTCGGTTATGGGGCCGCACCCGTTCCCGACGATTGTCCGCGATTTTCAGGCGGTTATCTCCCAGGAGATTAAAAGCCAGATGCTCGAAAAGGAAGGACGCCTGCCGGACGCAGTACTGGCCTGTGTGGGCGGTGGTTCCAATGCCATCGGCAGTTTCTATCACTTTATTGAGGATGAGGGCGTACGCCTGATTGGCTGTGAGGCTGCAGGCCGGGGCATTGATACCTTTGAAACGGCGGCAACTATCAATACGGGCCGGGTGGGGATTTTCCACGGGATGAAGTCCTATTTCTGTCAGGATGAAAATGGCCAGATTGCGCCGGTGTATTCCATTTCGGCCGGCCTTGACTATCCAGGTGTCGGCCCGGAACATGCCCATCTGCACGATATCGGCCGGGCAGAGTATGTGGCCATTACCGATGACGAGGCGGTGGAGGCTTTTGAATACCTCTCACGGACGGAGGGCATTATTCCGGCCATTGAGTCCTCGCATGCCATTGCCCATGCCATGAAACTGGCACCGCAGCTGGCCAAGGACAAAATCATCGTTGTAACTGTATCAGGCCGTGGCGACAAGGATTGCGCTGCCATTGCCCGTTATCGGGGGGAGGATATCCATGAGTAATATTGCAAACGCATTCAAGAACGGCAAAGCCTTTATACCATTTTTTACCTGTGGTTTTCCCGATATGGAAACGAGCAAGGCGGCGATAAAAGCGGCTGTGGATAATGGGGCTGACCTTATCGAACTGGGGATTCCCTTTTCTGACCCGACCGCCGAAGGGCCGGTAATTCAGCGTTCCACGCTGGGCGCGTTAAAAAATGGCATCAATACCAATAAGATTTTCAAGATGGTCAAAGAATTGCGGCAGGACGTGAAGATTCCCTTAGTGTTTATGACCTATGCCAACGTGGTGTTTTCCTACGGCGGTGAGGATTTTTTTGCCAAATGTCAGGAAGTGGGCATTGATGGGATTATTCTGCCGGACCTGCCTTTCGAGGAAAAAGAAGAATTTGCGGCGTTAAGTGAAAAATATGCGGTGGACCTGATTTCGATGATTGCGCCGACTTCTCACGAGCGCATTGCCATGATTGCCAAAGAGGCGGCTGGTTTTATCTATGTGGTGAGCAGCCTGGGCGTAACCGGAGTGCGCAAGGAAATCACGACGAATCTGTCGGAGATGGTGGAGGAAATCCGCAAGGTGACAGATGTGCCCTGTGCGATTGGGTTTGGAATTGCGAATCCTGACCAGTCCCAGCGTATGGCAAAGATTGCCGATGGCGTGATTGTGGGGTCGGCGATTGTGAAATTGCTGGAAAAGTACGGGAAAGAGGCACCGGAGTATGTGGGAGCTTATGTGAAGTCCATGCATCCTAGGAATTTGCTGTAAAAATAGCCCGAGGGATACAGGCTGTTTCCTCGGGCTTTTTTATGCAAATTGCAGTTTGAAGGTCAGTGCCTGCTTACTTTTAGTTGTTACAGCTCAGTCGGGTGGAGGTGGTAATACTTTTCGCTGTTTCACTAAATGTCCCACTAGCAAACGACAGCACTTTTTAGCTAGCTTGCGCCGGGCAGGCCAGCGGCGCGATTATTCATCATAGTATCCAGTGACTATAGTTTGTGGGCCAGTCCTCACTGCGTTCGGACAGTCGTTCCACTGCGAAAAGCATCACCACCTCCGCCCTAAGAAACGTCCGTTCAAAATGATTCTTTCGCAGTGACAGGTAACAGGTACATCGATGTTCTTGTTACGGGAGCAACGAGTTCGTGGCAATTGTACAGGCCGTTTGTGGGGGCGAACGGGGGAGTGATTTTTATGCGGGGAGCGACTGCCTGAGCGCAGCGAAGGCCGGCACACTGTAGTCAATCGCTAAGCAACTACGTTGAAAGGAGCGCCGTTGGCCTGCCCGGCGCAGGTAACTGGACAAGATTATTTCCCGAGGTGTGTCGTTCAGCGGAGGCAGAAAAATTACTCCCCCGTGAACCCCATGCACGTATGAACGAAATAGTTTTAAGAACTCTTTGACCGTCAACCTGCAATTTATACCAGTGGCGAAGGTATTGTGGTTTTGTTACATAAATAGTAATTTAATAGCATAAAGCTAAACTTTAAAATAAAATTTGTTTTTTGGTAAAATACACTTGCTACTACAAAGTGGATAATTTATAATGTAAGAGTGTTATTTTGATTATAAGGAGCGATGGATATGAAAGTTTTGGCTGCTGACGGCATTTCGCCCAAGGGCATAGAAATGTTACAGAAGGAATTTGAGGTTGACGTACGGGACAAGATTTCCGCAGAGGAACTGCTGGAAATCATTCCCCAGTATGACGCATTGATGGTGCGTTCTGCCTCTAAAGTAACAGCAGAGGTCATCAACCGGGCAGAAAAACTTAAGATTATCGGCCGTGCCGGTGTGGGCGTGGACAATATTGATATCCCGGCAGCTACGGCTAAGGGCATTATCGTCATCAATTCTCCCGGCGGTAATACCATCGCCGCTACCGAACATACCATGGCTATGATGCTGGCCATGTCCCGTAATATCCCCATTGCCAACGAAACCATGCAGAAAGGCGAGTGGAATCGCAAGCAGTACGTGGGCGTGGAACTGCGGAACAAGACTTTGGGCGTTATTGGTATGGGCCGTATCGGTTCCGGTGTGGCTAAAAGAGCCATGGCCTTTGATATGAATGTCATCGCTTATGACCCGTATATCAACGAGGACCGTGCCAAGGATTTGGGTGTGACGGTAGGCACGCTCGATGACGTTATCACCAAGTCGGATTTCATTACGGTACACATGCCACTGACGCCTGACACCAAGGGCATGATTGCCATGGAACAGATGAAGAAGATGAAAAAGGGCGTGCGCCTTGTAAACTGCGCTCGTGGCGGCATTATCGTCGAAGAAGATTTGGCGGAGGCTGTAAAGCAGGGCATTGTAGCCGGCGCGGCTATTGACGTATTCACCAGCGAGCCGGTGGGCAAAGACCATCCGCTCGTGGGTGTGCCGGGGATTGTGCTGACGCCGCACCTGGGCGCCTCTACGGTAGAGGCTCAGGTAGGTGTATCCCTGGATGTATCCGAAGGTATTCTGGCAGCGCTTAAAGGTGAACCTGTGGCTACGGCTGTAAATATGGCGCCGGTTTCACCGCAGGTAATGAAGGTTATCGCACCTTACCTGACGCTGGCTGAACGTCTGGGCGGCACGGTGGCATCTCTGGCTGAGGCCCCAGTCAAGAAGGTGGAAGTTACTTATAACGGTGAGATTACGGAAGTTAATACCGGCATGCTGACCACGGCGGTGATTAAAGGCCTGTTGAATCCCATCATGGAGAATGATGTAAACTACGTCAATGCACCGGGGCTGGCCAAGGGCCGTGGCATTAAGGTAACCGAAGTCAAGAAGAAAGAGGCCGAAGACTTTGCCAACCTCATTACGGTGAAGGCTGATATTGGCGGTGGCAAGACACTGACGGTACAGGGTACGCTCTTTGGCAGTGAGGCTCGTATCGTACGTATCAACAAGTTCCGTGTGGACGTTGATCCGCAGGCCCGTATTCTCGTGTGCCCCCATATCAACAAGCCCGGTGTTATCGGTACCATTGGTACCTTCCTGGGTGTCCATGGCATTAACATTTCCGGAATGCAGGTGGGCAAGACCGAAGTTGAGGGAACAAACCTCATGGTCCTGACCATTGACCATGATATCCCGGCCAGCGTTTTGAAGGACGTAAAGGGCATAGATGGTATCATCGATGCCAAATTGGTTAATTTCTATGCTATTTAAATAAAATAGTGAGTCATGATAAAAACTCCTGCTTTGGGCAGGAGTTTTTTTTTATGCTCGCGAAGTAAAGATTAGATTA
The DNA here is from genome assembly GCF_000686945.1 of Selenomonas sp. AE3005. Lineage (GTDB taxonomy): Bacteria > Bacillota > Negativicutes > Selenomonadales > Selenomonadaceae > Selenomonas_A. Next base: position 28,955 of record NZ_JMME01000016.1, on the reverse strand, counting down.
TTCGTATGATAGTGAGGTGAATGTATTGTGCCTATGTACAAAAAATCTATGTTGATACTTATCGTACTGGTAGTAGCAGCTTTGGGAGGGACGTACTATGGTTTGTATGCTACAGAATCTGAGGTCGTGGAATCTTTGCCGGTGGCGCAGGATTCAGCAGCGGACAGGAAAATAACAATATATGTAACCGGCGGCGTCAATAAGCCGGGGCTGGTGCAGCTGCCGGAAGGGGCCAGGGCTGCGGAGGCCGTTAACGCTTGTGGGGGCTTGCTGCCTACCGCAGACAGTGAAAAGGTAAATCTGGCACAAACGCTTAAAGACGGCCAGCAATTAAGAGTGCCGGAACGGAAATTGGACGGGACGGGGGCCAGGTCGCAGACCAAGGATGATAAAGGCTTGGTAAATATCAATACTGCTGATGAAAAGGCTCTGGATTCGCTGCCGGGAGTGGGCCCGGCCATGGCTAAGCGCATTATTGAGTATCGGGAAACGGAAGGGGCGTTTCAGTCAATTGAGGATATCAAAAAAATAAAGGGGATTGGCGAAACGAAATTTGCCAAATTGAAGGACAAGATTTGCATTTGACTTGTCAGGAAGTGGTGCTATGGAAATCGGTCAACGGCAGGAAGTGTTTTTGGCCAGTTTACTGCTGGCTTTGGGAACAGGCATAATCGCCGGCAGAATCTGGGAACTGTCAGCAGGTGTTATAGTGGTGCCATTGTTGACAGCTGTTGGCATGTCGTTTTATGGTGCCCTGCGTCTGCGGAAGTGGACGTGGCTGGCAGCAGTGTCAGCATTTTTTCTGTTGGGGATTCTGCGTTTTGCTGCAGCCGACGAATTGCCGGTTAGTGACATTTCCTATTTTGCCGGGGAAACGGTGAAGGTAGAAGGGGTGCTTAAGGAAGAACCACGTTTGACGCAGGACGAACAAGGCGGGCAAAAACAGCGTTACCTGTTGGCGGTAACGCAGGTCAGCATAGACAGGCAGCAGGTGCAAAAGGCCAGCGGCGGCCTTTACGTATACGCGCGTCAGGCAAATGCGCCGGAGGTGCAGATAGGTGACAGGATAAGCGTCAGCGGGAAGGTGCGTATTCCGCGTGGCTATCAAAATCCTGGGCAGCTAAATACCCAAATGCTGTTAAAAAGTCAGGGGATAACAGCCACCCTGTCTGCAGGCAAGCAGGGGATAGGCGTTGAACATGTTGATGGCAGTAACTTTACCCGCAGGCTGGCAGCTGTGCGCCGACATTATCGGGAGCAGATGGAAAAAGTGATGCCCAAGACTGAGGCAGCGGCTATTTTTGCGATGTTGTTTGGCGGCTATGATGGCTTATCGCCAGCTTTGGTAGAGTCATTTACGCTGGTTGGTCTGGTGCATATTTTGTCTGTATCCGGGTCGCATATCAGTCTGCTGGCGGCGGTGATGGCAGGTTTGGGCGGCCTGCTGCGCCTGCCTAAAGCAGTCACGGCTCTACTGGTGACAGGGCTTATCTTTATTTACAGTTTACTGGCCGGGGCGGTGCCGCCGGTTATCCGTTCAGCGATTATGGGCAGCCTGGCTTTTGCAGCTTTGGCCCTGGACCGGGAACGCGACGCCCGGCGGATACTATTGCTGACGGGGCTGGCCATGCTGCTGATTTCGCCGTTGCTGCTGTTTCATATCAGCTTTCAGTTGTCATTTATGGCCACGGCCGGACTGTTGTACCTGGCGCCGATCTGGCAAAAATATTTTCTTGAACATGGCTGCCGGCAGTTTGCAGCGGCCGGCCTATCCATTACTTTGGCGGCCCAGCTGGCTGCTTTGCCGATACTGGCCTGGTATTTTAATCAGTTGTCGCTGGCATCTCTAGTGGCTAATATCGTGGTGCTGCCGTTGGTGGAACTGCTGATTGTGCTCGGCTTGTTTTCCGGTGTACTGGCCTTTGTTTTCCCTTTGGCCGGTGGCATATTCTTTGCTGGTGGCAGCCTGCTGCTGGGGATAGTCACAGAACTTACCGTGAAAATAGCAGCCCTGCCGGCCAGTTCGGTATGGATTCCGTCGCTGAATGCGGGCTGGAGCCTGTTATATTATGCGGTGCTGAGTTTGTTTTTACTGACCGGGGAGCAGCGTGAATGCCTGCGGAAATTTTTGCAGGCCAGAAAAAAACAGCTGGGGATAGGCATGCTGTCCATACTGGTATTTATTGTAAGCTGGCAGATGGTAAGGCCGGGAGAATTGCAGGTGCATTTTATTGACGTGGGGCAGGGCGATGCCGCACTGGTAATTACACCGCATGGCCGGGCGTTTATGTTTGACTGTGGCGGCACAAGGGACAGAAATTTTGCTGTGGGGGCTAAGGTGGACGTACCGTATCTCCTGCATTTGGGGGTGCGGCACCTTGATGCTGTGTTCCTAAGCCATGCGCATGAGGACCATGCTGCTGGCTGCGGGGATATTATGAAAAAGATACCTGTTGACCAGGTCATAACGGCAGATGAGGGATTGGCTGATTATGCCCGGAGTATGGGCTGGGGGGATAATGAACCCTTATTGCGTAAGTTTCATACAGCCCGGCAGGGGGAAAAGATGACAGTTGACGGCGTGACTGTGGAAGTGCTGTTTGCACCGCCACTGCAGGCTGGGGACAATAAGACCGGTAATGAGGCCTCCAATGTCTACCGCGTGTCCTATGGTCAGGCCAGTTTCCTGTTCACCGGCGACCTTACCAAGGATAAGGAAAGCCAGCTGCTGGCGGAGGGGATAAATCCAGCCAGTACGGTACTTAAGGTCGGTCATCACGGCTCAGATACCAGCAGTTCTGAAGAATTTTTACAGGCGGCAGCACCGCAGTTTGCCGTTATTTGTGTTGGTGCGGATAACTCGTTTGGCCATCCGAAAAAATCTGTGTTAGCGCGCCTGCAGGCCCGGGGAATACAAATATTGCGCACTGATAAGCAGGGAGCTGTCAAATTCTGTACTGATGGCAGAAAAATGCGCGTGGAAACGTATACGGAGAAGGGGATTTAGCAGGAAATTCTCAGCTAATGTAGAAATATTCCCAATAGAGTTAATTTTTTATTGGGAAAAGATTTGTAAGGGGAGGAAAAAGTATGAAAAAATTGTTAAAACTTGGCGGACGCGTTCTTTTAGGAACAGCAATTTGTGGTTTTTCCTATTTGACGCCGGTATCAGCTATGGATGATATGGCGGCTTTTCGTGAGGCCGTGACCATGCCTGCTAAGGTTGGCACCAATGGAGATGTGATACGTGAAAGCATCAATCTTTATGTGCCAGTCGGTTATGCTAAACTGGAATTTTTGGCTCAGACCAAGAAAGATACAGCCCGCTTGTCCGGTGCGCTGGAAGTTCTGATGAATGATGAGCTGGGTGAGACACTTACGGAAAAAATTCCTTTCTATGTCGAACAGAATAAAAAGGACATGACGATTTATTATAAGACAGGCAAACAGTGGGAGAAATTCAATGCCCCCAGTATAGCAGCGGTACTGGCTGATGCTGTCGCCACGCCGAGCAGCCAGGAGCTGGAAAAGCAGATTGCCCTGGTCAAAGACGTTAAGGTGCTCAGGGAAAGCAATACGCAGCGCACCATGTTTGTAAGACTGGACAGCAATAAGGTGGCAGACACCATCAAGGAATACAGCAAAGCCAACCCTGCTGATAAGGGTACAGCCGATGACAAAGAAGAACAGGGAAAATTCCTGCGCTGGCTTGATGAAGGCACCCGCAATGCTGACATTTGGTACACCTGGACGGTGGATAAAACAAAATGGCATACAGTTACCCAGAGCCTTGACCTGACGGGCGTGGTTCGGGAAACAGCGCGCGCTGCACTTAACGACAAATCAGCCAAATGGGATGAACATATGGAAGAACTGCTGGCTTATGTCGCTTATTACAGCGATATGAAGGAATACACGATGTATCTTGAACCCAAAGCTGAGAAAAAACTGGAGATGCCGCAGGAGGCCAAGAAGGCTGTCCTTGTACAGGATATGATAAAAGACCAGCCGGTCAAAAAATAAATCAGCGTTGAGAGGAGGAATGGTTGAATGTTTATGTCAGGCAAGATTCTTTGGCAGCGTTCCTGCTCAAAACTTATTCTGTTTTGTCTGTGTGCCTTCTGTTTGCTGACGGGAACGGCAGCGGCTCATGTTGAGCAATGGGCTGATCCGGGATATAATTTTAAAGGCGTACAAAAAATGCTGGTTTATGATTTCGATATGTCTGCCGTGAAGATGGACTCAGACATTGCCGAAAAAAATTTTAAAAGTGTTTTTTGGGAGCAGGTCAACAAGCAGAAAATAACAGTCCTGCCATTACAGCGTGTGGAAAATCAGGTTTCCCTGCTGGAATTCAAAGATATTGACAAACTACGTCAGCAGAATCCGGCAGCAGCCGAGGCCATGTGGAAGAAAAATCTGCCGCAGGTGGTTAATGTCTATGCCAGGACAAAATACTTGCAGTATGAGTATTCTTCCCGGGTAATCCCGGCGCATACGGAATGGCGTACCCGTTATGTGACCTATAAGTATTATGACCGTGACGGGCGCAAACATGAGGAAAGCGTTCCTGAGCAGTATCCGGTATACGTGCCGGAAAAGACCATCTGGACGCTTACCCAGCAGGTGCGTCTGGATGTATATGACGCTGCTACGGATAAGTGCATCTATTCCCGGAATGAGGTCCGCTCCGATGATTACGCCGGCGATGGCAAGGATATTTTCGAAAAAATCGTGAGAAACAGCTTTAAGGACTTCTTAAAGAATGTTCAGAAGTGAGATGTAGATAAAGATGCCCGAGGGGCTGATGATGTTTTCCTGCGCTGAGACACAAGCGGCAAAGGCACAGGAAAACATCATCAGCCCCTTGGACTTTGTAAGCAGGAATTTTTCCTGTAGCTGTAGAACTTAACAAGAAGTAAGACTCATATATGTAGGAGGATGATTTATATGACAGCAGAAGAATTTAAAAGTGCAGCGAAAAAGCTGGGCATTACAGAGGCCGCAGCAGACCAGACCGTAGAACTGCATGAAAGATTCCTGCGCATGGGAATGACCCCGGCCAGCTATGAGGAGATACTGGCAGCCCGGCAGAAAAAAGACTGCGTGGAAGTATTTGAGGCGGCGTTAAGCGTAAATGGCTGATATAGAACTGAATAAAGAACAGCGGCAGGCAGTGGAGGAGCTGACAGCAAATATTTTGCTTTTGGCTCCGGCAGGGACGGGCAAGACCAATACCCTGGCCTGCCGCATTGCACATATAATTGCAGAAAATCGTGCCCTGCCGGAAGAGATACTGTGCCTGACCTTTACCAATAAAGCCTGCCGGGAGATGCGGGACCGGGTAGTATCCATAGCAGGGGACAATGGCAGCCGTGTAATGGTAAAGACCTTTCACGGCTTTTGCTATGAGGTGATTAAAACCGAGGCCAAGCGTAATTCGGATTTATTTACGGACTTTACGATTTTTGATGAAACTGACTGTCAGGCGCTGATAAAGGATCTGGTGGACGAGGAATGGTCCTTGCGCGCCGTGCAGAATCTGATGAACCAGCTAAAGGAAAAGAAGGCGGAGTATGTTATTGACAGCGGTGACCTGGTAAAAGATTATGGCGAAACTCTGCAGCGGCTGCTTAAAAATGAGCCGCATAGTGTGAAGTCGCTGGCGGTCGATGATTCCTATCAGTTCCATGAGCGTCTGTATACAGGCTGGCAGGAGTGGGGGGCGGAAAAAACAGCCCTGTATGATAAGCGCCTGCATGAGCTGCACGGGCTGGATTTTACTGACCTGTTGGTGCAGGTGGAGGAACTTTTCCGGCAGAGCAGCGTGGCTGGCAAATGGGCCAGACGGTTTCTGTATATCAACATTGATGAGGTACAGGATACCAGCTTGCTGGAATACCGGATTATTTCACAGATTTTCGGGGCCAGCCATCTGCTGCTGTGCGGTGATTATTTCCAGACCATCTATGAGTGGCGCGGTTCCCATCCGGAGCTGGTTTTGCGCAAGTATCAGCAGGACTACAGTCCGCAGCGCATAGTGCTGCATGAAAACTACCGGGCCACACAGGTGCTGTTAAATGCGTCCTTTGACTGGCTGCGCAATTCCTTTCCTGAACGGGTGAATCTCCTTTATCCCGATGGCCTGCAGGCTGTGAGCAAAGATTATGGGGAACCTATTGTGCTGAAGGGGGCGGCTGATTTCAGCGAGGAGGCCCAGTGGATATACTATATGATTCAGCAGCTGCCGGTGCAGGACTACAGCCGCGTTTGTATTCTGACGCGCAGCAACCGCTATAACAAGGATTTATCCGCGAATTTCCGTGCCCTTAGCAGGTTTGTGACGGAAAAGGAACGGCTGCCCTTTATGCTGATTGACGAGCAGAAATTCTTTCGGCGGCAGGAAATAAAGGACGCTCTGGCGGTACTCAAACTGGCGGTCAACAAGCATGATACCGGCAGTCTGGTAAGAGTACTGAATCGTTTTGCCCAGGGAATAGGGCCGGCTACTATCAAGAAACTTTCCAGCGAGGAAATACGCAGCGCGGGCCTGCGGCTGACAGATTTTGTGGACGAGGACGCCAGAAAAAGCGGTGACCCGTATGGGGAACTGCTCAAAGCACTGCCGGAGGAGAATATCGTCGTCTTTGATGTGGAATCCACCGGCGTGGATACGACGAGAGATGAAATAATTCAGATTGCCGGCATCAGACTGGATAAGCAGGGCGCAGTAAAGGACGAGTTTGTCCGCTATTTGACACCTTTGCGCAAGGTGGGAGATTCAGTCAGGGTGCATGGGTTTACCGATGATTTTTTGCAGGAAAATGGTGAGGAACCACGGCAGGTCCTGCAGGATTTTTGTGCTTTTGCCCAAGGAGCGGTGCTCGTGGGGCATAATGTGTCCTATGATTTGCGGATTTTAGGCAGTGAGCTGTCGCGGCTCGACTTACCGCCCTTGGAGTATCCGCTCTATTATGACACGCTGGATATTTTCCGGCGCTTTTATCCGAACCTGCCTAATCATAAGCTGGAATACCTGGGGAAATACTGCGAGGTGCAGCATAAATCCAGTCATAATGCTTTAGATGATATTATGGCTACGGCGGAGATTCTCATGTACGCAGTCGAGCGGGATATACGGCCGCAGGTGGAGATACGGCAGGCGCTCATGGCAAAGAATCAGGGGCTGTTTGATGAATGGGCAGACAAGCTGACGGTTATCCGGCAGCAGGCCGGCTGCCTGCGTCCCTGGCAGCTGCTGGGAGAAATTGTGGTCAGCTGGGGCATGGATAAGTATTACTTGCGTCAAAAGGAACCGCAGCGTGTAGAACATCTGCGCGATTTATTCCGGCAGGCCAAGGAACTTGATGATGAGGCGGTTCGGCCGCTGGATGCGATAGACAGATTCCTGCGGTATACGACCTTATCCAATACGGAACTGGATATTCTGACCAAGCGTCAGCAAATACCCATTATCACCGTTCATCAGGCCAAAGGCTCCGAGTTTGATTATGTATTCCTGGCGGGGCTGCAGGAAGGGACTTTCCCTGGTATGCAGGCGGTGAAAAGCGGACGGCTGGAGGAAGAGGCAAGGCTGTTTTACGTGGCCATGACCAGGGCCAGAAAGCAGCTGTTCCTGTCATGGTCGCAGACGCTGTACAGCCATTATCGCCATATCAGTCCGTTTGTAAAAAATCTGCCCAGAAAGTACTTGCACAACATTTGAATAATGTTGTTGAACATGTATACATTATTTATTATAAATTTTCTTCAATATAATAAAATTGTGTACATTCTGGCAGGAATGTAGTATACTATTTATCGGTAGACATAATTGTATGAGTTTTCAAGACAAAGGAGCGATTACTTTGGCAGACATGAAACAGTATGTACAAGATACGTTAGACCTGATTGCAAAACGCGACCCGGACCAGCCGCAGTTTAAGAATACGGTGTCCAAGGTGCTGGAAAGCGTTATCCCTGTGTTGGAGGCACATCCCGAATTTAAGGAACAGAAGATTTTAGAGCGTATTATTGAGCCGGAGCGCGTGATTACTTTCCGTGTTCCCTGGCAGGATGATAAAGGTGAAGTACATGTAAACCGCGGTTTCCGTGTACAGATGAGCAGCGCTATCGGCCCGTACAAAGGCGGTCTGCGTTTCCATCCCAGCGTTAATCTCGATATTTTGAAATTCCTGGCTTTTGAGCAGGTATTTAAGAATGCCCTGTCCGGCCTGCCCATCGGCGGTGCCAAGGGTGGTTCGGATTTTGACCCGCATGGCAAATCAGACAATGAAGTTATGCATTTCTGCCAGAGCTTTATGACAGAGCTCTACCGTCATATTGGCCCGGATGTGGACGTTCCGGCTGGTGATATCGGCGTGGGCGGCCGCGAGGTCGGCTATCTCTACGGTCAGTACAAGCGTATCCGCGACAGTTATGATGCCGGCGTGCTCACGGGCAAACGGGTTGACTTCTGGGGCAGCCTTGCTCGTACGGAGGCTACCGGTTACGGCCTGCTGTACTTCGTCAAGAATATGCTTGACGCTAAAGATATCAGCCTGAAGGATAAGACCGTAGTGGTATCCGGTTCCGGCAACGTGGCAACCTATGCCATCGAAAAAGCACAGGAATTCGGTGCCAAGGTTGTTACCTGCTCCGATTCCAACGGCTATGTTTATGACCCCAACGGCATTGACCTCGATGCTGTCAAGGAAATTAAGCAGGTTCGCCGCGGCCGTATCAAGGAATATGTGGAAACTCATCCGCAGGCTGAATACCATGAAGGCTGCAAGGGCGTATGGACAGTAAAATGTGACGTGGCTCTGCCGTGTGCAACCCAGGGCGAAATCGACCTCGAAAGCGCCAAGGCACTCGTGGCCAATGGTGTAATCGCCGTAGGCGAAGGTGCTAACATGCCGTCAACTTTGGACGCTATCGCTTACTTCCAGCAGAACAAAGTTCTCTTTGCTCCGGGCAAGGCAGCCAATGCCGGCGGTGTATCCGTATCCGCCCTGGAAATGGCACAGAACTCCGAACGCTTGCAGTGGACGTTTGAAGAAGTAGATGGCAAGCTGCAGGATATCATGGCCAACATTTACAAGAATGCCAAGGCTAATGCCGAAAAATATGCTGACCCCGACGATTTGGTGGCCGGTGCCAACATTACGGCCTTTGTCAAGGTGGCCAATGTTATGCTGGCGCATGGTTTGGTATAAGATAATAGGATGTTTACAGATTGACCAGTCATTTGACTGGTCAATTTTTGTATAGTCATTGGAAGGGGATTCTAGTACGCAGGTGGAAAATGTCTGCTGCCTGTTTTTTAATTTATCTTTAATTTTTAATGCTAAACTCGCAACAATTGTGTTATAATAGTGAATCAATGCATGTTGGTAGAGGTATAGATTGTGAAATTTGGCGAGTTTATGACCAGTTTGCAAAAGGATGGGCTGAAGCATGTCTATTTGTTGGCTGGGGAAGAACATTATTATGTGGATAAGGCCAGAGAGAAGATTTTCTCCATACTGTTTGCCAATCAACAGGAGCAGGCCGGGGCTTTGCAAAAGCTGACAGGGACTGTTGATGCAGATGATTTGGTTGGCCTTATCGAAACAGCACCATTTTTTGCTAGTAAAAATGTGTTGTTCTTGCAGGATACCAGCCTGTTTAAGGAGAAAAAAGAGGAAGAAGATAATGGTAAAACTGGCAAGGATAAAAAACAGGAACGCTTGCTAAAAACTTTGGCAGACATGCCGGAGTTCAGCTATGTCATTTTTGTACAGAATGGTAAGGCGGACAAGCGGCGCAAGTTGTATAAGACCATCGAAAAATGCGGTGCGGTGCTGGAAGCAGAGGCCATTCGTGCCTGGAATATCAATGACTGGCTGCAGGGAAAACTGCAATCCCTGAATAAGGATATGGACAGGGAGGCCATGGAGTATTTCAGCGGTGTGGTCAGCACCATGCAGACGATTTCCCTGGAATTTTTGGACAGAGAATTTGATAAGCTGGCACTCTTTACCAAGGAGCGGCGGATAACAAAGGACCTGCTGACGCAGGTATTTGCCGGTTTGCCGGAAGTTTCCGTATTTGCTTTGTTGGATGCTGTCAGTGAACGGAAAGCCAAGAAAGCCTTGCAGCTTTTGCGGCGGCAGCTGAATGATGGCACATATTTTACGGTGATACTAGCGTTGCTTACCCGTCATGTGCGGCAACTTTGGCAGGCACAGGTCTTACAGCAGCAAGGTATCAGAGGCAAGGCTTTGGCGAAACCGCTGGAATTAAATCCCTTTATTGCTGAAAAACTGGGACGGGCGGCGCAACAATTTCCGTCAGCAGTACTAAAGCGTAATATGCTGGAGCTGATAGACGCAGATTATCTTTTAAAAACTGGACAAGCTGGAGAGGAAGTATTAGAACATGTAGTGATAGACCTATGCCGTGGGACAGCATAGGAAAAGGAGAGAAAATCTATGGGTGAACAGCATGACAACAAGCTGAAACGCAAGGTTATGCTGACAGGGGCAAGGCCCTTTTGGGATAACCAGCTGGAGAGACTATTCGTAAAGGAAGATTGGGAGTATTTTAGTGCAACGGGGTCGTTGGAGCAGACAAGAGAAACTCTGCGTATCCATAATATTCCGGTGCTTGTTTACGTATGGCCGGCAGAGCGGCTGGCTGCTGAGCGGATTGATGCCCTGCAACGTCTTGCCGACATTTTGGCGCTGGCTTATGAGTATGGGGTGGAATCAGTATATTTCGTATCTACAGCAGCCGCAGTTAAGGACGAGACGGCAGAACGGGCTGCTGATGGTATGGCTGTGGTGGCAGAACAGGCCGTCAGGGCTTGGTCTGAATGGGCCATCATTCCCGTGACAATCATTCGGTTACCGGAGGTTTATGGCCCTGATAGCAGTCCTAAAGACGGATTGGTGGCGCGTACCTTATATGCCAGCATTAAAAAAGAGATTTTACCCCGTATGGATGATGAAACAACGCCACGGGATTTTTTGTATTCGTCAGATGCTGTGTATGGTATTTATCGGGCTATAGCTCGTGGCTGTCAGAACGAAGAACTCAATTTGGGTACGGGCAATGGCTTGACGGCAGGGGCGTTTGCCTCATGGATAAGGGATGTAACGGATTTGCCGGATATAAATGATGATACAAAAGGGTTCAAGGCATTTCCTTATGTGCAGCCGGTACTGGATAGCAGTATGGCCAAACATGAGTTGGGCTGGCAGCTGAAATATGACAGAAAATCGGCCTTGGCACAGACATGGAATTATATTCAGGCCAAGGTAGAGGCTGACCGGGTTGAGGCGCAAAATCGTGTTCGTAGTATTCGTTGGCGCGCCTGGTACAAAAAATTCATTCCTTACGGTGAAAATATCATTGGGGCAGCGCTTATGGCCGGGATTGCCTATTGGCAGCAAGGAACGACAGTAAATCCTCAGACACAGATGGATGTCAATTTTGTTTACATTGGAACTATGGGGTTGCTTTATGGTAAGCGGCAGGCATTTATTGCCATGGTCATATCAATCCTGATATTTATTGTGGGTTCGTTATCCAGGGGCGGAGAGCTTATTTCGCTTACTTATGTGCCGGAAAATATACTGCATATCACTGCCTACCTGTTTACAGCAGCATTGACCGGATATTTTGCTGATGCCCGGCGTTTCGAACAGGAATCTGTGCAATGGCATAAAAGGCAGGCTGATGATAGAAATAATTTTTTGCGTGGTATTTATGAAGAAAATCTGGCGGTTAAGGATAAGTTATACCGGCAGATTGTCAATTCTGATGACAGTATTGGCCGGCTTTACCGCATTATCAAGCGGCTTGATAGTATAGAACCGGAAAATATTTTCAATCAGGCAGCTGAAGTAACAGCGCAGATACTTACAGTGGATAATATAGCCATTTATGTGGTAGGAACTGATGGGTATTATTTGCGTCAGAAAATCCGTATGGGTAAGCTGGCGTCCCGTCAGCCACGCTCCCTGCGTGTGGCTGACTATCCATATCTGCAAAACATCCTGCAGGAACGCACTGTCTTCGTCAACAAGGAACTGGTAAAAGATACACCGGATTTGGCGGCGCCGATTGTTCATCAGGATAAGGTTATTGCCGTGATTGCGATTTTTGGTCTGAGCTTTGAACAGTGGAGTCTGTATCAGCAGAATCTCTTGTCGATTACCACGCGCTTGATTTCAGCATCGATGGCCAGAGCTTATCGTTATGAGCAAGGTATACAGGAAAAGCGCTTTGTTTCCGGTACGCGTATTCTGCATGCAGAAGAGTTCCGTAAAATCATCAAAGAACTGGAAAACAGACGAAACCTGCAGGCCGATTTTTCGGTGGCTGTGCTTAAGGTTGACATGTCAAATCTTGACTATGCTGGGTTGGATGGTCGTCTCAGTCACGTTATCCGTAATGAAGATTTCGTAGGGGTAGGCAGCAATGGTGTATATATTTTGCTGCCGGATGCTGATGAGGCTGTTACGGCCATGGTCCAGGAACGCCTGCAGGGGGCCGGTGTGGCAACCGTTGTTTGTAAGGCGGTGGAATGATGGATATTTATGCATTTTCGCTACTGCATATTGTGCTGACACTGCTGTACTTTCTGGGAAATATCAAGCGCAAGCCACGCTTGCATGTGGTGACGGAAACAGTTATTGTATTTGCTATACCTGTTTTTGGTTTGTTGCTGATGCTGGGTTATCGTCTTAGCTGTTACTTGTTGAACTTGACTAAAGACCGTCAGCCGGAAATTGAAAAGGAACAAGAGGCTTTTTTCCGGGGGACGCATTTGGGAGAAGATATTATTCCCTTGAATGATGCGTTTTTGGTAGATGATGTGCAAAAGAAACGACATTATTTTACTGATGCCATTAAACAGGCAGTGGTGGATAATGAAAGCATTTTGCAAATGGCTATGCATGACCGGGACAGAGAAATTGCTTACTATGCAGTTGCTATGCTGACAGCGCGGATGGAAAAATTGGAAAATGAATTATTTGCCAAGGAGTCGGTTATTGTCAGCGGCGAAGGCCAGGAAAATGTGGATTTGTTGGCAGAGTATGCCCAAATGCTGAAGAGCTATTTGGAACAGAAAAAATTTATTGACCATGTGACTTATCGTAAAAAACAGGGCGATTATATTGGCCTGTTGGATTATTTAAAAAAAATGTGCCCAGACAAGCTTGAATATTATACGGAGGAAATAGAGCAGCTGTTGTCTACCGCCAATTATTCAGAGGCGGAACTTGTTTGTGCGGAATTAAGAGAGCATTTTCCCCATAAGGAGGAAAGCTACATGATGTATATAAAGCTCTATCAAAGCTGGCGCAAACCAAAAAAAATGCAGCAGAAAATCCGCGAATTAAAGGCTTGTCCTATTGACCTTTCCCAAGAAGCGCTAACAGCTATTCGCTACTGGGACAAGGATATAAACAGGGAGGCGGTAATGCATGGATAAGCGCGGGATTGCAGGCATAATCGCCTTTGTTATTTTATTGGGGTGTTTTTTTCAATTCAGCCGCATGGATGGTTTTTTGAAGCTCGATAGTGCAAAAAATTTAGCAAATATACCGAATGTTTTGGACAATAAAGGCGAATTTGATGAGTCTCGGGATAGTTTTTTGATTATTTATGATTCTAGAGATGTTGCCAGTGTTTTTGCCGAGCATCGCTTGTCCAAACTGATTGCGCAGCAAAAAAAATATTCAAAATCAGTTCCTTTAAATGATATGGAGATTGAGATAAAGGATAATTATCGCGGCGTTTTGATAGTGACTGGTGATTTGAACCGGGTTGTCAGTCTGAATAAGGTTCGTGCTTATGTAGAAAATGGCGGCACAGCGGCATTGCTGCTGGCCTTAGAAGCCGTAAACGCGCCAAGTCAGGATGTTCTGCTTGCTGCTGGAATAGCTGACTTAGGGGGCAATGTCAATGTCAAAGGCATTAACTTGAAGACAGATTTCCTTTTTGGTGGTAAGGGCTTTTATTTCGGAGAGGAGTCAGCCTACAATACGAATTGCAGCAAGGTTCAGCTGACTTCGGATGCAATGGTACATATCACTGGAATAGATGATATGCCGTTGCTTTGGGAACATAAAGCCGGAAAGGGAAAATTTTTGGTGTATAACGGTGTCGTAAGAGACGACAAGACCAATATAGGTATCCTTACAGCCATCCTGGCTCATTGTGGTCAGGAGACCATTTATCCAGTTTTAGGTACGAAGGTTTTCTATATTGATGATTTTCCTTCGCCAGTTCCTGAAGGGATAAATCCGCGTATTTATGATGAACTGCACATGACCACGGAGAGTTTTTACCGTTACCGCTGGTGGCCTTATATGCAGCAGGTGGCCAAGGAATATGACCTTAAATATACAGGCTTGATTATTGAAAGCTATGGTGATGTGGTCAAGGCACCATTTCCAGCGCCAGCAGGCAGACGAGCTCGGGATAGTTTTATTGTTTATGGACGTGAGCTCTTGCGGATGGGGGGAGAACTGGGGCTGCATGGGTATAACCATCAACCGTTAGCACCTGCTGGATATAATGAAGATGAGCTGGATTATGTTCCCTGGGCGTCAAAACAGGATATGGTGGAGTCTTTACAGGAGTTGCGGCGTTATATTGAGGCATCTTATCCAGATTATGCGATGCGAACCTATGTACCACCGTCAGATATTCTGAGTCCTGAAGGACGGGACGCAATTTTGGAGGTTTTTCCAGAAGTTAAGATTTTTTCTTCTCTTTATGATGGTCCGGCAGAAGCAATGGCCTATATTCAGAATTACGAGCGTCAGGCTGATGGAACTTACGAACTGCCTAGAACTTCCGCTGGATATCATCCTAAGCGCCAAAATATGTATGAACAAATCAGTATATTAAATTATATCGGTAATTTTTCGCACTTTGTTCATCCGGATGAACTTTTTTACGAGGAAAGCCTGGCTTATAGCTGGGCGGATATGGAACAGGGGTTAAAGGATTTTCTAACGGAAATAAATACACGGTTCCCGTTTTTGCGAGCAGTAACAAATGTGGAATTGATGAATTATTTTGCTGATTATCTGGATATGGATTACAAAGTGGAACGCGAACAGGATAAAATGACTATCATTACGGGGAATAATCGTCAGCCTTTGCGATTTATATTACGGCAATGCCGGGATATCGCTGACATTAGCGGTGGTACATATAAAAAGGTGGGTGATGATGCTTACCTTATAGAGACGGATAGCAGCACCACTGTGATAAATTGGAAGGAGCCGGAACAGTGAGAATATGTTTACTAACCGAAGGTTCCTACCCTTATGTGGTGGGAGGCGTGTCTTCCTGGTGTCAGATGCTCATTCAAGGACTTCCGCAGCACGAGTTCTTTATCTACTCTATAGGTGCTGAAGCTAAGGATAGAGGCGCGTTCAAGTATAAATTTCCGCCCAACTTGAAAGGGGTACAGGAAGAATTTTTGGATGAGATATTGAATCAGCAGTCAGGTGAAATGCAGGAAAATATCTTAACGTCAGAAGAACGAGAGGCTATTTATGAATTGGTCATTGGCGGTAAGCCGCTGAATATCAAAAAGCTGGCTTCTATTTTTCGCGAACGCCGCCGTTTTGCAAGTTCTTTGGACATTTTTATGTCCAGCGACTTCTTTGATGTGATTCAACGGGTATATATAGAAAAATACAGCTATCTGCCGTTTACAGATTTTTTCTGGACGATACGCTCAATGCTATTGCCATTGTTGTATCTATTACAGCAGGATTTGCCAGAGGCAGATTTATATCACAGTGTGGCTACCGGGTATTGTGGTGTTATCGGTGCTATGGCAGCGGAGATTTATCATAAGCCCTTTATCATCACTGAGCATGGTATTTACTCTCGGGAACGGGAAGTGGAGATTATCAAAAGTGATTGGGCCAAGGGAGATTTTAAGTCTGTATGGATTCAGTATTTTTATAATTTAGCCAAGTTGTCTTACGCTACCGCTAACAGGGTATATACGCTGTTTGAACATAATGCTAATCTGGAGAAAGATTTGGGCTGTGACCCTGGTAAGATTGGTGTGGTGCCTAATGGTGTCCATATGGAGCGTTTTGCTGAGATTGGAGAACTGCAGGATCATGATGGGCCATTAACAATTGGCGCTGTGGTGCGAGTAGTGCCTATTAAGGATATCGTAACACTGCTAAGAGCATTCTTCCTGTTTAAGGAGGAATTTACTGATGCCAGACTTGTGATTATGGGTGGCTATGGTGAAGACAAAGAGTATTATGAGCTGTGCCAGCAGACTGTTTCCATGTTGGGGATAACCAATGTCGAGTTTACTGGTTCGGTGAATGTAGCTGAATATCTGCCAAAGATGGATTTGATGATGCTTTCCAGTATCAGTGAGGGACAGCCTTTGGCGGTACTGGAAGGCTTTGCGGCCCATCGTCCTTTCGTTACCACAGATGTTGGCTGTTGCCGGGAGCTTATCTATGGAGATAGCAACGATGATTTAGGCGTGGCTGGCGCTGTGGTGGCACCTATGGATTTTGAGTCCATGGCCAAGGAAATGATACGTCTGGGCAAAGACTTTGAACTGCGGCGAAAAATGGGAAACATTGGCTATGAGCGTACAAAACGTGCTTACACTTATGAACATTTTTTAGAAAGCTATCGTGATATTTATCAAATGTATGTGTAGGAGGCATAAGGAAAGTGGCAGGCGTAGGTTTTGAACTAAAGAAATTATTTACGGCCCGCACAGCGGCCGGACATATAAAAGCATATTCCTATTCGGCCATTATTACTGCTGGCCCCTTTGCCTTGATGACCAGTATGGTGCTGGCGGTGCAGAGCCTTTTTGCCTATTATGGCGTAGAAGGAGAGGCAGCGCAGATTTTTGTGGCCTCAGTGGTTTATGCTTTTGTATTTTCCCAGATTTTTTCTGCTGGTTTTGTTATGGTACTGACCCGCTACCTGGCAGATTCGCTGTCTTTGGGCAGATTTTCCGATGCAACAGCATCCCTGTTTGGCATGGGGGCTATTCTCACGTCTTTGGGGGCTGTGGCCGCAGGAATTTTCTTTTGGGATAAGCCGTTGCCTCTTTTGACTAAATGGTTGGGGTATTTATTCTTTGCCGAACTTTTGCTGGCTTGGACAGAAAGTGTTTATCTGTCAGCCGTAAAGCGTTACTCCAGGCTGCTGATTAGTTATCTAATCGGAGTACTTACCAGTATTTTTTTGGTGTGGGTATTTTTGACACAAACAGAAATGCAGGCAGAACAAGCTGGGCTTTTAGCTATGGATATTGGTATGGGGCTCATCAATTTGCTCTTTTTGTTACATATCACTGAGTATTTTGGCAGGCCCAAGATGGGGCAGAACTTTGCTTTCCTGCCCTATTTTGAACGGCACTGGCGATTGTTCTTTACGGCAACTTTTTATATGTTGGGGCTGTTTTTACCAAACCTTATCATTTGGCAGGGAGAATGGGGGGTACTGGTAGGGGGAACATATCTGTATTCTCCCATTTATGATGTGGTTACATTCTATGCTTTTTTGTCCATTTTGCCTTTGATGACGATGTTTGTGGTAACGGTGGAAACGAATTTCTATGAATGCTATGCGAATTATTTTACTTATATTACGCAAAAGGGTAACTTTAGGGAAATAGATGATGCCAGGAAAGACTTGCTGCATACGTTGTGGTTCGAATTACGTCACATAATTGAGTTTCAGTTAGTGTTTACCCTGGTGGCACTGGCGATTGGTAATTATTTACTGAGTTGGTCAGGAATTACTTACAATCAGGTGAACATGTATAATGTATTGTTGTTTGGCGCTTTTTTCACAGGTCTGCTGCAGCTGGTATATATACTGCTGGTTTACTTCGACTATCAGAAAAGCGTACTGAGCCTGTCGGCAGTGTTTTTTCTGTCAAATCTTGTTTTGGGAGTGTGGGGCTTGTACTTTGGCGGTACATATAGTTATGGGTTTACATTTTTTATGGCCGCAGCGTTGTCCTTTATTTGGGCCTTTATCAAGCTCAATCATTTCGCCAAACGCATAAATTATTTGGTCTTTTGTTCCCAACCTGTGTTTTACAATGCTACTAATGGAATTTTGACAAAATTTACGCTATGGTTGTATGGTGACAAATATGTGAATTTGGAAACGGCAGGAGGTGAGAAAAAATGAGGATGAGCCGTAAGCGCCGCCGCAGGTTGGCACAGGCAGAGGAAGAACCACGATACAAAAGATTTGTCATGCAAAGTATGCGCATGACCAGACGCCGCAAACGAAAAATGAAGGAGGAGGCGGCTCTGCGGCAGACAGCACAGGCAGCTTCGATTGGTGCGCTGGCTTTATTACCAGCTATGAATAGTGAGGCTGCAGGTATCAATAATGTCATGAATGATATACCGGCTGCTTTTGAATCATTACGTAATGAACGTAATCGGATACGGGATTTTCATGAGGCACGGCGTAATGCTAAAGAGGCAGCAGCAGCGCTTATACAGGCTGAAAAAGATTTGCAGACAGCAAAACAGGATAAGGCTGAGGCTGAAAAGGGCTTGGCCGAAGCAAAACAAAATTTGGAAAAAGCGCAGATGAATATGCAGCGCATTGCACAGGAGATGGCTAATGCGCAGCTGGAAAGTGCGCAGCGTACCCGGGAGGCTATTGCCGCGCAGCAGGCTGTAGCTGATTTTGCACCTCAGGTGTGGGCGCAGGAATCAGTGGTGCAGGACGTTCAAGGGCGCAGACAGAGCATGCAGGCAAAATATGAGCAGCTGGGACGTGAATTGGGATACCAGCACACAGGAAACGACGGCCTTGAAGAACGCATTCGAAAGGCTTGGGAGAGTGTAGGCTATGCTCAAAATCGTTTGAATGATGTTATGGCTATGGTCAGCAATGCGCAGGCAATTGTCCCCGAACAATCAGACAATGAGGCGCAGTGGCAGGAATATGACAGCCAGATGGAGGCATTAGATGCAGAAGTGGATAGTGCGGAGTCTTTGCTCGATGACCTTAATAATCAGCTGGATGCCTTGCAGGATGCTAAAGAGGCGGCCGAAGATGCTGAGCGTGAGGCCAGAGAACGGGTACAGGATTTGCTGACAGAGCAGACAGATGGGGAAAGAGACCTGCATGAGAGTGAAACTTATGCCACGGAGACAGAAAAATGGAGTGCAGAGGCTGCTAGCAGCGTTGTAAGTGCTGAACAAAATCTAGTGGAAACTGAAAAATGGAAAACGAAAGCCGATTATGACTTGGCGCATTTTGGTGAGGGAAAAGGCATCAGCAGTGGCTTTGAATATTATTCCTGGCATGGTGCAGGCTATAATGGTCATCAGCTCTATCAGCCGATTGAATTTTATGCTACAGAAAAAAAGTGGGATGTTTCCCTGACTACAGGCTGGTTGTCATCGGATACAGGTATGCCGGATGGGAGCGTCAACGGTTGGACAGATACGACCCTGGGGGTAAGTTATAAAAATGACCATAAAATAAATGATGTAAAATATTTTCTCAATATCAACGTACCCACCGGCAAGGATAATGTTCATCAAAATGCCATGATGGCTGACAACTTGGCTAGATTTAATTCCTTTAACGAAGGCTGGCAGTTTACGCCTGGTATCGAGGCAACGCATAAATATACTGAACGGGACAGCATTACAGGTCGGCTTAGCTATACCTTTCGCGGGGATTACAAGTACCGCCGCAGCTATAACCAGAATGAACGAGAGGCTCTTCAGGCTGAAAGAAGTCTTGGTTATCTGCCGGCAAATGCTGAATCGCTGGAAGACATTGCCCCAGGGAATAAATTTACCCAGGAAGTGGAGTACCGTCATATTGGTGACAATCATCAGTTTGCAGTGAAATTAACTCACGAAAATGCCACATCGTCCGATTATAAAAGTACGTTGAGATATTTCACTGATGCGGCCGGTAGTATAACTAACGTTAATAGTCTCCATGGAACTGGCACTAACTACGATGGAGAAAATTGGATTTTGCAGTTATTTGGAAATAAGGATATGGACAGCAGAAATGCATTGCAGTATTATGTTATTGGAAACTATCAGGCTGCGGATACGGGGGGCACGCACCGCTATTACGGCGGACTGGGCTGGCGTCATCAGTTTGATAAAAAGCAAAGCGGCTATGTGATGCTGAACTTTGGCGAAACTCATGGTCAAAGTTATAACTGGCGCTTGAACAAATGGGATTCAAATCGTCATATGAAAGCTCTGCTTTTAGGCTACGACTATCGGCTGGATGACAGATCGGAACTGCGGGTTAAGCTGGAGCGTTTTAACATCAGTGGTAGTCCTTCTGACTCGTATCATGGCTGGAAGATGAGCCTGATGTGGAATAAATCTTTCTAAACTGCAAGGGAGTTGTTGGTTCTTGGAGGAAATATTATCAAGACCGGCTGTATGTCTGGCGCTGCTGGGTGTGCTGGTTATAGTCATAGGTCTGGTGCGTATGCGTCACGAAAAGATGAGTACAGCAACACTGGTACAGACGTCACTGCTGCTGGCCCTGGCTGTTGTATTGGAACAGCTGCGGATTTTTCACATGCCACAGGGGGGCAGTGTCACGGCTGGGGCGATGGTACCGTTATTGCTTATTGGCTATCGCTTTGGCATGGGGACAGGCATGCTGGCTGGTTTTGCCTATGGCATGATAAATATGATTCAAGATCCTTTTATTCTCCATCCTGTACAGGTGCTGTTTGACTATCCCCTGCCTTTTATGGCTATGGGACTGGCTGGCCTTAGCCGCCAGCATTTTTATCTGAGTACGGGCCTGGCTTTTCTGGCCCGGTTTGGCTGTCATTTTATTTCCGGGGTTGTCTTTTTTGGTAGCTATGCCCCGGAAGGGATGTCACCTGTGTGGTATTCCTTAGTTGCAAATGCAACATATCTGGTGCCGGAAATGCTTATTTGTTGTGCTATTATCAAGGTGTTGCCGGTGAGGAAAATAGCCGAGCGTATGGTGTTGGTTCGTGATTGAAGCAAAATATGTGGTGATGAAATAATAGTATTACAGCTATATTCAAAAGCGGTTCACTGACTAGAACTTGTCAGTGGACCGCTTTTGAATTATTAACAGAATGATTATTAAAAACTTTATCTATTCATCAGCGATATGAACGAAGATTTGAAAGTTTAAATATTTAATATCTCTTATATAATAGGTAGTTTTTAAATTTTTTTCTAAAAAGATGGCAAAAGTCCTATTGTATTTTTTTAGGAGTGGCGCTATAATTTTTTTCTAGGATTG
This sequence comes from Selenomonas sp. AE3005, assembly GCF_000686945.1. Lineage (GTDB taxonomy): Bacteria > Bacillota > Negativicutes > Selenomonadales > Selenomonadaceae > Selenomonas_A. The sequence continues at coordinate 7,643 of NZ_JMME01000016.1, read as the reverse complement.
TTCTAATAGAATCTTAATGAACCAAGAAGAAAGGATAGGTGCTAATGAATAAAACTTGGCAAAAAAGCGAACTGCTTATTGGCTTATTGCTGGCTGGTAATTTGTATGGAACAGCTCAGGCTGCTCCACAGGATTACACTCAGTTGAATACAGCTGGGCAGGATGCTATTCGCCGACACGATTATGTGGCTGCTGAAAACTATTTTAAGCAGGCACGTTCAGCAGCTTTGGCTGTTGGGCAGCAGGATTTTCTGCGTGAAATGGATGCCCGACGGGCTGCCATGTATATAAATAATGATGAACCCAGCCGTGCAGTGGCAATCTTAACCCCTTATATAAAACCCGGGGTAGATAAATTTATGCTAAGTGACTATCTGCAGGCTTTGCGGGCTTGTAATGAACCGAAAAAAGCTTTGGCAGTTTTTCAGGAATATGTAAAAGACTGGCAGACTTTCCCGGTATATGGCTTGGAAAATGTAGCGGCAGTCGCCTTGCGACAAAAAAATTATCCACTGGCTAAAAAAATATATGAATCGATTCTTTCTCACGAAAAAACGGAAAATGTGCCCTTTGTTCAGCTGGGCTATGCATATACGTTAGTTCGTATGGGACATGAATCTCAAGCGGTTGAAGCCTATAGTAAAATTGCCAACATTGCTCCACGCTACAATAATATCATTGCCGGCGATGCATCTGCCTTTATTCTGGAAGGCCAGTTGGGAATTGCTCGAAAGTTATTCGGTTTGCTGGGCAAGGATGCGGCTGAGAAAGAGACTTATCAGTTGCTTTATGCGCAAAATCTCGTAAATGTAAATCGTGACCTTAGCAACGAAGACCTGAATTTCCAGCGTGATGAACGACTGGATGACCGTAGTTATTACCATGAGGCAGATTCTATCCTGCGAAAACTGCTGCAAAGTGACGACCAGGATATTGTTCATGATGCCAGGGTGGCGCAAGCGGCAAATAACTTGAATAATGAACTTCTGGCTGACGCACGCAGCGGCCTGCAGAAACTTTTAGCTGAGGATAACAGCGATATGGCTGCCCTGACTGTGCAAAATGCGTATGAAAACCAGCAGCTGCACAGCCTTACTACTTATTATGAAAACTCTATAGACAATAAGCGCAACAAAGAACAGTCTGTTGGCATAACCTATGATAATTACATAGGGCATAACATATATCTATCACATGATGTCCGTCGCAGCTGGTTGCAGGATGACGATAATAGTACAGCGTATTGGCAAAGCACATCCGGTCTGCGTAAAAAATTTGGCTGGGGAGAAATCACTGGTGAGTGGATTCGCTATGATGTTGACGATGCCAAAAACGGCTATAGTATGGGAGTTGTCTTTGATATAGGTGACGCTGCCAAGATAGGCTATACACGCGGCATGCGTCTGCATAATCATGTCGGTACTGTAAAAAACAGCATTCGTGAAAAATACCAGACTATCAGTTTTAATCATCAACTGACACCGAAAACTGCGTTGGCTGCTCAATATGAATGGGCTGATCTTGATGATCAAAATAAATACTGGGAATATACAGTGGGATTAAATCATCTGCTGCAGGTAAAGCATAATTTCAGCGACCGGCTGCTCTTAGAATACAGTCGTGCTAGTTATGACCATGAAGTATGGTTCTATAACTCTCCGGAACGGCGGGAGGATTATATGCTCGGCTGGCAGCGTAAATGGAATTATCCCCAGATTGAAACCACCTGGTTATGTGAAACTGTCCTCGGTTGGGGCCATGACAATGATGACAGCATGGAATTTACCCCGCATATAAGATTGGAATATACCAAGGATTTCCCACATAATCAACAGCTGCGTTTGGGAACGACCATCTACAAGTATTTCAATCAAACAAGCACAGAGAACAATCGACGCAATGATGGTTATCAATTTTCTGCCAGCTATAACTGGAGGTGGTAATGATGCTAAAAAAACTTTTTTTAATTATCTGCCTGAGTATTGTCTGCATTCTGCCTGCTCATGGAGCTTTTGCCAATGTGACGATTCTTTGTTATCACGAGGTTGACCGTGCTGGCGATGCCTTTGCTGTCAGCCATCAGCGTTTTGAAAATCACCTGCAGTTTCTTAAGAATGAAGGCTATCATTTCGTCAGCTTGGATGAATATGTGCGTTATTGCCGTGGCGAACTTAATTTGCCAGCCAAAAGTGTAATGATTACCTTCGATGATGGCTACCGTTCCTTTTACACTAAGGTATATCCTCTTCTGAAAAAGTATCATGCTCCTGGCATGCTGGCTATTGTCAGTTCCTGGACCAACCATGAGGAAAAACCTAATGATGTACGCGACACAGCCTCTTGGGCGGAATTGAAGGAAATGGAAGACAGCGGTCTGGTGACTGTTGTTTCCCATACTCATGCTATGCACAAACAGCAGGCAATCAACCCGCAGGGCGGTCGTAACGGTGTGGTCGGCAGTCATCTTTATTTCGATGGCCGTTATGAAACTGATGATGAGTATCATACGCGCATAGCCAACGATATCAATGAAGTACAAAGTCTTTTTCAGGAAAACTTAGGTCATAAGGCGAGGGCTATGGTCTGGCCTTATGGCATCTATACCAAAGAGGCTGTAGATATCGCTACACAGTCAGGCATGGACGCTACGTTCCTGTTGGATGGTGGTGTAAATGAGGTCGGGGAAGATGCTAGGCTTTATGCTAAGCGCATAATCATGGAAAGTGATTTTGATGTTAATCGGTTGCAACAATTACTGACTGTCAATCATGATACCTGGGATTCTTCCGGCATCCGCATGGCACAGGTAGACTTAGATAATATCTATAGCAAGAATTCGCAGCATTATGAGCAGAATATTGCAGGGTTGCTTAGCAATTTGTTAAATAATAATATCAATACTGTAGCACTGCAGGCGTTTGCTGACCCTGATGGTGATGGTAATGTAGACGAGGTATATTTTGCCAATAGTCAAATTCCTGTGCGAGCCGATATTTTTAATTATGTGGCTAACCGGTTGCAACAGCAACAGATAATTGTAATGGCGTGGCTGCCAACTCTTAATTATCAAAGTCTGATAAGCCAGGATGATAGCAATGCAGTTAAATCACGTGGGGAAAAAGGCTGGTATCACCGTTTAAGTCCTTTTGACCAAAAAGGCCTTGAACATGTCAATAGATTATTTTACGATTTAGCAGCTAACACTCAAATAGCTGGTGTCTTGTTGCAGGATGATTTATATCTTAATCAGGATGAGGATTTTTCCTTGCCAGCACAGGCAGCTTACCGCCAAAAATTTGGCAAGGATTTACTGGCAGTTAACATCAAGGACAAAGATGAACAGGCAGCCTTTACCCAATGGAAAATTGAAGCACTTGACAATGCTGCTGATGGTGCCATTAAGGCTTTTAAAAGTGTGCGTCCTCATGCTGTTATTATGCGCGATGTATACGCCGGAACCCTGCTTTATGCTGATGCAGCTAACTGGCTGGGACAACGCTATACAGATTGCCTGCGCAAGTATGATTATACTGTAGTTATGGCATATCCCTTTATGGACAAAGAGGAAAAGCCTTACGAGTATCTGAAGAAAATTGCTCAGGTGGTTAAAGATAATCAAGGTATGGGCAAAACTCTGGTAAAAATTCAAACCTATGATTGGAATAATAAATGCTGGCTGGATAGCAAAATCTTTGCTAAGCAGATGCAAACGCTAAAAGCTGCCGGCATGAAGCATCTCGGTTATTATCCGTTGGGCTTTGTCCATTGGGATAAGTGATTTTCCAAGGAGGAAAGTTTTTATTTTGATTTACACATTCATTTTATGGTTAGCGGAATTTGTGTTCTATTACCCAATTATCATGAGTCTTATTTGGGTAATTGGTGCTATTTTCTTCTATTGGCGCAGGGAACGTGGCCGGGATAAAAATCCTCCTGTGCTCACGCATAAGCCCTTGGTATCAGTTTTTATTCCGGCTCATAATGAAGAACGGGATATCGCGGATTCGGTGCGTTCTATCTTTGCTAACCATTATAAAAATCTTGAAGTTATCGTTATCAATGATGCCAGCACGGACAATACACAGCAAGTATTGGAAGGTCTGATGGATGAATATCCCGGCCTCAAGATACTGCACATGGAAAAGAATCTCGGCAAGGCCAATGGTCTGAACCTGGCTTTTGCCATGAGCCATGGTGAAATAATCGTTACATTGGATGCTGATTCCATGCTGGACGAGCATGCAATTGAATGGGCTGTATGGCATTTTAATAACTTTCCCCGAGTCGGGGCAGTTACGGGTAATCCCAAGGTTCGCAATCGTACCAGTTTGCTGGCTAAGATTCAGACAGCTGAATACGCCAGTGTTATTGGTCTGATAAAACGTACGCAGCGTATTATCGGTAAGGTTATGACCGTATCAGGTGTTGTGGCAGCTTGGCGTCGTACGGCTATCATCAATGCTGGTATGTGGAGCAATACGGCCATCACTGATGATATCGAAATGACCTGGAAAATGGAAACAAAATTCTGGGATGTACGTTACGAACCCAATATGGTTTGTTGGATGCTTGTACCGGAAACATTGAAAGGCATTTGGGTACAGCGTAAACGCTGGGCACAAGGTGGTGTGGAAGTTATCCGCACTCATATCGATGTATGGCGTCACTACAAGGAACGACGTATTTGGCCGGTTTATTTAGATTACTTTTTAGGTGTTTTTTGGGCCTATTCCTTTGTCATTTGCGGATTACTGTGGACCGTTCGCCTGTTGTTTGACATTGTGGGCAGCGGTTATTCTGCCATGCTGCCTGACCTGGGCAATCCACTTATCAGCTGGAAAGGATCGGTCATATCCCTTATGTGTCTGGTTCAATTCTTAGTTAGTATTCTCATCGATTCACGTTATGATAAATCATTGTTGAAAAGTTATTTTTGGGTAATATGGTACCCTGTGGTGTACTGGATTTTCAACGCACTTTCCGCTGTTGTAGCAACGCCTGTAGGACTCCGACGTGATATGAACACTACGGCTGTATGGGTCAGCCCTGACCGCGGTATCAAGGGATAAGCAAGGAGGACAGTAAAAATTGGAGAAAGAAAAGGATTCGGACAAAAAATCCCCAGTATTTGAGGCCAAACATAAACGGTCTTTACTGGTGCGTGTCCTCGAAGATATCATTGCTATAGCTTGCACCATTATCTTATGGTTTTTTATTGTCATCACCTTATACAATAAGCTGTATGTCAATGCTAACGACAACCAGACTAACTTCTTTATTATTATGGCATTGGTTTGTGTTGCTGTGGTTGTTATTATGGTGATTTGGCAGTTTTATAATTGGTTTCTTTTTCACGATAAAAAAAGACGTAAAGAATTTCCTCAACAGTCGCTGGCAGAAGTGGGCGAGCTCTATGGCATATCTAAGGATAACATGGAGCGTCTGCAGCAAATTCGTAATGTGGCAGTAGTGGAATTTCGTAATCATCGGTATTACTACTGCATTGATGGCGAAACACCTATAGAAATTGGCATGTTGCGAAAAAAATAATCTTTATAATTAAGCAAGATAAAGGCGCAGTGAAGAAATGCATTCGCATTTTTCACTGCGCCGTATTTTTATTCCTTGTTTTGGAAATACTGGTAAACATCAATGACATCGAGGAAGGCACCGTCAAAGCCGGCTTGCATGATTTCGTCCAAGTAGGCATTGGGGCTGCCATATAGTATATGCTTCCATTCCGGGCGCCAGAATTTTACCCGATAGTTGTTTTGCCAGTCTGTGTTAGGCTTATCAAGCCAGTCGGGCAAGGACTTATCCCAGTCCTTTTGCCAGTAATTGCGGTAGGTTTCTGCCTCGCCTATACTCATGTAAGCAAATACCAGACGACGTCCGCCATTTTTTTTATGTTTGAGCGTGGCTACTTCCTGTTTTGTCAGCAGGCGGTTTTCCAGATAGAGGTCAATAATCAGCAAATCGTAATCACTGTTTTGCAGGCTGCTTAAATAATCTGCGCTGGAGGCAAACTTGCCGGGATTGAGTAGTACCAGATAGTTTTGCACCTCTGCCAGTGAGTGTATATCTTTAGCGTTAAGATGAGGCGGAGTGAAGGGCGGTATGCCGTCAAGGCCCCGGTAGGGTGAGGCCAAAGGAATGTAACCCTTCGCCAGATTCTTTTCGTAGGATATTGCTGCCTGTTCCGCATTTGTCACATAGTCAAGGACGAATACGGGCAGGCCGCCGTTGCGAGCCGTATCAAGGGTGTGCAGAAAAAAATTGTTTTCTGCCGCAGGCGTCTCCTGTCCATCCTGCAGATTAAAGCCGAAGAACACAGATTCTGCCAGTTGACCGTCGACATTTTGCAGCATTTGGGCGGCATTTTCAGTCGTGTTGCCGTCAATGGGTAAATATAGCGGGGAGCCGCCATTAGCCAGCAGTTGGAAGTGGGGCTGGTGCAGACGTGCATACTGGTGCAGCTCGCCAATAAGCTGTACCATAGCGGTGTCATAGCGAGCGGGAGCTGAGGCCTCACTTCCGGATATGGCTGCGGTGCTGGTGGTGAGAAGGCCTAAGCCGACGAGCAGTCTTAGCCACCATTTTGGTTTATTGTTCATAATTGTACGCCTTTCATTCTATATAGAGTTCCTTAATTTTAGCATTTTAATGTCAAGAGAGCAATATGTAACATTTAGCACAGCCAAAACCAAAAATTACTGATATAGTTAGGGGAGCAGTAAATAGGGAGTTGATAAGTATGCGTAGATGGGCTGTAATTTATTCTTCGGTGACAGGTAATACGAAAAAGGTGGCGGAGGCCATTGCCGAGGCGGCGGAGAGTGCTGATATCTTTCGGGTGCAGGACGCGCCGCAGGATTTGTCCGGTTATGACATTGTGGCCATAGGTTACTGGCTGCGGTTGGGACAGCCGGACGCGTTGACGCTTAAATATCTGGCAAAGGTAGAAAATGCCCGGGTGGTTTTCTTCCAGACGCATGGGGCAGAGCCCCAGAGTGAGCATGCCATCACAGCTTTTGCCCGGGCTGGCTATAATTTGGGCCCAGGGTGTGAAATTTTGGGTACGTTTGGCTGCATGGGCAAAATAAATCCTGAGCTGCTGGCCAGACGGCAGGCAGCCGGCCCTAATGACCCTCATGGGGGAGCGGAGAGCCGTGAACGTTGGGAAAGGGCAGCTGCTCATCCGGACGCTCAGGATTTGCAGGCGGCACAGGAATTGGTAAGCCGTATGGAGCACAAGCTGGCTTTGCGTGAGAAATATCTGGCTAAACAAGCTGCCAAAATGACTAAATAATACGTATGTATAGCGCGTATAAAAAACAGACTGCCGAGTTTGTACTGCCCCCCATAAGTTAGACCTAGAAAGGCTAACTTATGGGGGGCTTTCTCATGGCAAAATATAGTTTTGAATTTAAGATGAGGGTTGTCAATGAATACCTGCAGAAAAAATCAGGATATGGCTTATTAGCCCAAAAACATAACATTTCCAGTAAATCAATTATCGCGAAATGGGTTGCAGTGTATCGCAAGTATGGTTTACAAGGACTTAAACGGTCGCGACATAGGAAAACTTATTCTTTTCAATTCAAGCAACATGCAGTAGAGTTATATCTAAGTACAGAGATTTC
>NZ_JMME01000015.1 GCF_000686945.1 Selenomonas sp. AE3005 | reverse complement strand
TTGGAAATGACGCAGTGTCATAAAGATGCTCCTTGTTTCGTGTTTACTTCAATACAGATGAGCTAATAAAGAAACCGATAAAAACATATAATAATTGCATAGGCCTCCCCAAAACAGTTGTAATGAAACATAGTATAATGCGGTTCCTTGGTATCGTCACTTGCGAATACTCTCATCCTCTGACAGTGTATTGTGAAGTTGTCATTGTCTATAGACAGGATAAACAGCAGATTGCTTTTTTGTCAAGAGAGGCTTTATATCTTACGCGATGCCCCAGTATTATCAAGGGAGCGGCTCCATTTTCGTGGTGGGAAAGATGAGTATAATCATAAGTTCCTCCTGATAGATGTTCTCAATATAGTTTATCGAAAAGGAGGTGGCAAAGCAAGATGTTTGTCAGATTGAGTAAATTTCGGCAGAAAGCGAAAAATCTGTGTCCAATCGCTGAATAAGGCATCAGTGTGACATTCAAGGATTAGACAGCATTTCATATAAAGTAAGAGTTGGTGCGTGGATAAAATGATTTCGCATTTCATCACAGCACCTTTTCTCTATTCAGGCAAAATAAAAGAGTCTCGCAGGTTACCAAGCTGCAGACTCTTTTATCGGTGAACCCAGTGGGCTACCATCATTACTTCATTTGTAGCTTTATTATACCACCTCACCTATGCACTGGCAAGAAAATTTGCGTAATCCGTCACGCCCCGGGCAAGGGCTCTTGCTATGTCGTCGCCGTGGCGGGTGAGGAGGTTTACGTCCGCGCTGTCGATAAAGCCGGTTTCCACCAGCACGGCAGGCATGGCGGTTTGGCGCAGGACGCAGAAGGAGGGATGGGCTTTGACGCCGCGGTCTTTGTAGCCTGGGTCGAAGGGGGAGAGGGTTTTTACGAGCTGGTTTTGGATGGAGCGGGCGAGCCTTCCGCCCGCTCCTTGCAGGTCGTAGCAGTAGGTTTCTGCGCCCCGCCCGCCGCCGGCGTTGACGTGGATGCTGAGGAAGATATCGGCGGGCCAGTGGTTGGCCGCGTCCACGACGCAGGGGGAGCCGGGGGCTTCGCCGTAGAGGTTATGGCTTTGCAGAAGTTTGACTTCTAAACCTGCGGCCTCTAAGTATTTGCCGCAGAGGGAGCCATAGGTCAGGGCCAGGTCACATTCGCGCAAGGTCAGGGCGGGATTTACGCAGCCGGGGTCAGGGTCACCGCCGAGGGCGTGGCCGGGATTGAGGAATACACGCATAGAGTCGCTTCCTTTCCAATCATTACTGGACGATAAAGCCGTCTTCGGTTGTTTCCGTCAGATAGGTGTCCTCGCCTTCGTATTCGTGGGAGTAGACGGTATAGGTGCCGTCGCCGGTCAAACTCTCGCTGATGTAGATGCAGGCGCCCAGGGCGTTCATCAGAGCGTCAGTCCATTCGTCGAAGTCGTAGAAGGTGCCGGCGATATGGGGCATGGCGGGTAGAAAGGCGGCGGCAGGGTCGCTGTTTGGCGGTTCTGCCATCGCAGGGGCAGCGGTGCTGGTATCGTCGGAGGCGGGCGGCGGGGAGGGGACTGCCTGCGTTTCTGCGGGGGCAGGCGACACCGCAGGTGGGGCAGGGGCGAGACTGCCGCCCGCCGGACTGACCGTAGTGGCCGGACTGACCGTAGTGGCCGGACTGACCGTAGTGGCCGGACTGACCGTAGTGGCCGGACTGACCGTAGTGGCCGGACTGACCGTAGTGGCCGGACTGACCGTAGTGGCCGGACTGGTTGCTAGGGGCGGCTGACCCGTCAAAGGTGTATCGTTTTGACCCGTCAGCGTATAGTAGAGTTTCCTTCCCTGTTTGGTGAGTTGCAGCAGGCCCGCCATCTCGAGTTCCTTGCGCCCTGCCACGATACTGCCATGGCTCAGGCCGGTTTTATCCCGCAGCAGGTATTCGTCCAATATGCCGCCGCCTTTTGCCTGAATTACCGCGAGCAGTTTTTCTGCTTTTGCTGATACCATATTTACGCCTCCCCGCACTTTTGGAACACCGCAAATTCCCGCACGCCGCAGGGCGGGCGTTTTTGGATGCCGTGTTCGTGGTCGCGTTTTTCCATGCCGCCCGCAAAGAGGCGGCGTCCCTCGATGGTGGCAAAGTCGATATAGTCTTTGCCGAGCATACTGCAGCGGGGCAGGATTTCCCGCGCCACGTCCCAGGCAAGGCTGGCGTAGAGCTGCGCCCAAAGCCGTGCCATATGGGTGTAGCCGTAGTCGCCCAGCGCCAGCGAAATATCCAAAATATCGCCGCCGGACAGGTCAACCTCTGCCGTAAGCGCGATGCCGTGGGGCGCGATATGCAAAGGCACCCAGAGCATAAGCCCCTCGCGGGTGAGGCGTTCATCCAAAAGCTGCTGCCAGTAGGCGGCAAGGGACGGTTTTCCCGCAGCAAGTTGCGCCGCCTGTTCCTCCCGCTTTAGGCAATCCCCGATATAGAGGGCCTGCGGCCCGTCCAGCCGTAATTTCACACTTCGTTCCATGAAATACGCGCTCCTTTCTCGTAGGCGACGCGAGCCACGGGCCTGCCGTTGACCAGTGCCACCATCTTTGACCGGTCAAACCGGACGGGTATCCGCGCCCGCCGGTAGACCTCCAAAACCACGCATTCATTGGCGGTCCTGCCGCTGAATAGTCCATAATCTGCTGTTTCTGAGTCTTGTATGCTTGCCAATTTGACATCTCCCTTATTTTGTCGTCGTGCACAAATGCGCGCGGAATCCGCAAGGGGAAAAGCAATCGCCTCCCGCACCCCTTCACGGGAAATAGCCAAAATCGTTGTGGTGAATCCAAAAAAATTTTATGCCAGATGCAGTCCGTTTTTCTGCGCTTTCGCCGTCTGTACCGCCTCCCCGCTTTGTTCCACCTGCGGCGCAAGTTTCTGCCCGATATGGATATTCGACAAGATGTAATACCCCGCGGGCTTGTTGCCCCCAAACGACTGATGGCGGATATAGCCGTAATCCTCCAGCTCCCGCCGGGCGCGCTTGACCATCGTGACCGACATTTTCGTGCCGCCCGCCAGCTCCATGAGCGACAGCCGCAGCGGAAAATGCCAGAACGCCTCATTGCCCCGGTACATTAAGTACGACCAGAGCGCCTGCGCATGGGTGGACAGCGGAAACGATAGCTGCCGCTTGTAAAAATAGCGGATTTCCTGCATCCAGCCGCCAAGCGTATCCATTAGAGTTCAATGGAGGGCAGGCACGCGTCCTGATGCGCGGCGCAAGTAGCCAGCCAGTCCTCCGCTGACCGCTTGTGAATCATGATGCGGTGACCGATGCGGATAGCCGGAAAGCCCTGCACATGCGACAGCCGCCGAATGGACTTTTCCCCAAGCCCTGTGATTTTGGCAAATTCCTGCACCGATAAAAGAATCTTGCTTGTTTCTTCCATATTTTTTCCACACCTTTCCACTTATTTGGTCGGGATTATCCTACCCACGAGGACACAAATCAACGGAATCCGTTATAATACTAGAATTTGATTGATTGTTTCCTGATAACCCCCATCTGTTAGTTTATTATACTATTGTTTGTTCGTGTTGTCTACTAAAAGATTGGTATTTTAGCGTATTTTAATAGTATTTTTATGGTATTTTGTGCCAGACTATGGTAGAATAGGGGTGAAAGGAGGATTAGAGGTGAACGATAAAATAAAAGCATGTGCGGCAAAATCTGACCGGTCAATCCTCGCGGAACGCCCTGACCTGGCGGAACGGTTCGCCGACCTTGACGCCCAGGATGCCAGCGATAACCTGTTTCCCGGGCGGCTAAAATCCCTGCGGCAGGAGCTCTCCATACGACAAAGTGAGATGGCCAAAATCCTCGGCGTACCGCTGACGACTTATGCCAACTGGGAGCAGGGACGTTCCTTTCCCAGCGTTGACCGTCTGCCGCGCATCGCGGCCTTCTTCGATGTGACCGTGGACTACCTCATGGGAGCCAACCGGGACACCGTGAACCGCCGCATTGTGAAGCAGCTGGCCGCGCTCTCCCCGGAGCAGCGCCAGGCTGTCGAGTTAGTTTTATCCAGTATGAACAGCAGCAAGAAAAGCACCAAGAAAAACAGCACGTTATAACAAACGGTGTTTGGCAGGCGTTCTGCCCACTACTATTATTTATAGGTTATGTCTTCCAATTAGGTACGTCTTAGGGACTCTGGCAGGCCTTGTACCCCAAGGGATAGCGACTATCCACAGGGCACAATGTGCCCGCAGTTGTACCCGCACTTGTACCCGAAGATGTACCCGTAATAGTACCAACCCTGCCATTTATCCACCGATTAATCACAAGAAATTCACAAGTTATCCACAGATTTATCCACAATCTGGGGAGTAAATCCACATCTTTCCTGTATCTACTCAAGAGGAGTGACAGGAAATGACAACGCAAAGCAAGTCTACCCATCGCGGTGCCGGTGAAGGCACCATTTACAAGGATACGGCCCGCAATCGCTGGGTGGCACAGGTCACCGTGGGCTATGATGGCCGGACGGGACGTTTAATCCGGCGGTCAAAATCCGCCCGCACCCGCAAAGAGGCGCAGGCGGCGCTGGCCGCGCTCAAGGAAAAATATGCCAGCCAGACAGCTATCCTGGCCAGTCGTATGACCGTAGGCCTTTGGCTTGACCGTTGGTTTGACACGTATTCCAGGCCCCATATCCGTCAGAATACGGCGGCCGGCTATTTGCTCATGATTGATATTGCCAAGGAATATGTCGGCAGGATTGACCTGGAGGCGCTCTGCAGCTTTGACCTGCAAAATGTCATCAACAAGCGCCTTTACAACCATTACCGGGAGGCCCAGTATTTTCGTACGGTCATGAAAATGGCCTTTGCGCGGGCGGTCAAACTGAAAATCATCCCCGAAAATCCGGCGGAGGATTTGGAACTGCCCAAGAAACCACCCAAGCGGCCCTTTATCGCGCCCACCAAGGAGCAGCGGGAGGCGCTGATTGAGGCACCCTCCATTTACTACTGCTGGCGTCAGATGATGCTGGTGGAGTTTATGACCGGCCTTAGGCGCGGGGAACTTTTGGCCCTGCATTGGGAGGATTTGAACCTGGAGGAAGGCTGGCTCAAAGTTCGTCACGCACTGGTCAATGGTCGGAAGGAAGCGGGCATGGATGCGTATCCCGTCTTTTTGAGTGAACCCAAGACGGAAAAGAGCCGCCGCCAGCTTTATCTGCCGCCAGCCCTATGCCGGGAGCTTGCGGCTTACAAGGTTCAGCAAATGAAACTTCGCCTGCAGAACGGCCATTGGGAGCACCCGGAAATGGTGTTCACGGATAAGGACGGGGCCTATATCAGCCCCTGCGTCTTTTCCTCCCAATACGTCAAAGTCCGCAAAAAGCTGGGCATCAAGACCACGTTCCACATGCTGCGCCACGATATGGCCAGCCGCATGAAAGCCTCACATCGCTTTGACTTCAAGGATATTCAGGAGCAGCTGGGGCACAGCACTATCCAGATTACCATGGATATTTATACACATATTAATGAAGAAAAAAAGGCAGCCGTCAGCGACTGGCTCGCCAGCGACATGGATAATGTCGTGGACTTCGGCGAATGTGATAAAACCCAATTACGTCAGATGAAATGAAAAAAGGGACGACCAGCGCAGAAAAATCTGCCTGTTCGTCCCGACTCATCTAACGAAAAATGTCCGAAAAACGGCTATCCGTGCCAAACATAATACTTTCCTGTTGCCCGCAAGTTGCCCGCAGACACCTCAAAAAACACAGCAAAAAAGACCCGCACAAAAACGCGCGAGCCCTTTAATCTCAATGGCAGAGAGGGTGGGATTCGAACCCACGGTGGCTATTAACCACACTTGATTTCGAGTCAAGCACCTTCGACCACTCGGACACCTCTCCATTGCCGGTTTACACCGAACACATGATATTATAACGCGCCGGGGGAGCTTTTGTCAACAGACAAAAGCCCCCGGCGCGTTCCTGCCTCACTATATCATATACGTAAGACAAAAAACAATTATCTAGACACCGTTGCCGCCACATCATGTTTGCTGCGTTTAAGCTGCATGATGAGGATAGTGGCAAAAATTGCCAGGCCGATACCATCGGTGACAATGCCCGGCTGAATCATCAGCAGGCCAGCCACTACGAGCAGAACACGCTCCCAGGACTTGCAGTTGTCGGCCAGATAGCCGATAAGCGCGGAACTCAGAGCTACCATGCCGCAAAGGGCTGTTACCGTGGAGAGCAGCAATTCGGCCGCACTGCCGTGCATCATCAAGAGAACTGGTGACATGACGAAGATATACGGAATGATAAAGGCGGCGATAGCCAGTTTGGAGGCGTTGACACCTGTTTTCAGGGCATTGCCGCCGCTGATACCAGCCCCGGCATAAGCTGCGAGTGCGACCGGCGGTGTAACGTCGGCAATAATACCGAAGTAGAACACGAACATGTGGGCAGCCAGTACCGGCACACCCATCTGCACCAAGGCCGGAGCCGCAATCGTCGAGGTAATAACATAGTTAGCCGTGGTGGGCACACCCATGCCCAGCAGGATAGCCGTAATCATGGTAAAGAACATGGTGGGCAGCAGCAGGCCGCCGGACAAAGTCAGCAGACCGGAGGCCAGTTTGAGGCCTACGCCGGTTTTCGTTACCACACCGATGATAATACCGGCTGCCGCACAGGCAACCAATACCCCCAGCACGTTTCTGGCACCATTTTCGAGCCCCCGGACAATTTCCATCGGTTTCATACGCGTGGATTTGCGCAGTGCCGAGCAGACGATGGCCAAAACAATAGCCACCAGAGCAGCACGCATAGGCGTGTAGCCGGATACCAGCAGGTATACGATAACTATCAGCGGCAGGGCCAGATGACCGCGCTCCGTGATGAGTTTGGTGAACTTCGGCAGCTGATCGCGGGGAACACCTTTAAGTTTGCCGCGTTTGGCCTCAAAGTGAACCCCCAGCCATACGCCGGCGAAATACAACAGCGCCGGGATAATGGCCGCTTTAACAATGTCAATATAAGGCACGCCTACAAACTCAGCCATCAGGAAAGCGGCTGCGCCCATAACCGGCGGCATCAGCTGGCCGCCTGTGGAGGCTGCTGCCTCTACAGCACCGGCAAAGTTCTTATGATAGCCCAGTTTTTTCATCATGGGAATCGTCAGTGAACCTGTTCCCACTACATTAGCCACCGAACTGCCGGAAACAGTTCCCATCAGCCCCGATGAAAGGACTGCTACCTTGGCAGGGCCGCCGCTGGCCCAGCCAGCGATACTATTAGCTAAGTCGATAAAAAATTTCCCCAGTCCCGTGGACTCCAGGTAAGCACCAAAGAGGATAAACAGGAAAATAAAGGTCGAAGATACACCCAAGGGAATACCAAAAATACCCTCTGTGGTGTAGAACAAATGCCCGACCAGCTGCGAAACCGTAAGGCCGCGATGTGCCAGAACGCCCGGCATATAAGGCCCGGCAAAGGCATAACCAAGGAACAACAGCACAACACAGACCATCGGCAGCCCCACCACGCGGCGTGCCGCCTCAATGACCAGCAATATGCCCATAAGGCCCACGGCCAGGTCAACGTCTGATACCAGTCCGGCTCGAAGTACCAGCTGCTGGTACTCAAAGATGATATACGCTGGTGCCGCTGCGCCCAAAACAGCCAGCAGCAGGTCAAAGGGGTGCAGCTTATGCCGCGACCAGCTCTTGCGCGTCGGATAAAGCAAGTACACCAGGGCCAGACCAAAGCCTAAATGCACACCACGCTGCAGCTGTGCGTCCAGCACACCAAAAGTTGCCGTATATAACTGAAACAGGGAAAAAGCTATGGCGATAAAGGCCACCACTTTTTTCATTATCCCCGTGTATTCCATGGTATCTGACTCTTTATCAAACTCCTTCAACACCGCCTCAGCTTTTTTCACATCATGTTCACTCATCGATAACCAATCCTTTCCACAACGGCATTAACTTCAATTCCACCAGTGTTCCCGGTGCATAATCCTCATATACAGGCAGATACTTGTCCGCGATGGACAGAGACAGTTCCGTCCCCTTGCCCACGCGCAAGCCCAATTCTTTAAAATGTCGGTTTTGGCCCCGGAGATAGAAATAATCTCCCTCCTGTGTAAATTCACCTTCGCCGGGCAAAAAAGGCAGGCCCACCCCAAAGGATTGATATTTCGTAGCCGTAAGGGTAAGCTCATTACATGCCTCATTGACCACCAAAAACTCCTCTACCGGCGTCTTTTGTACCGAATGGATAAACCGCAGGGAAAGCGCCATACCAGCCACTGCCTCTTTCATCAGCAGCCGCTGGCCTCCTGCTGTCACCACCAGACACGGCAGCGTCAAAATCTGCCACAAAGCCAGGATTACACCTAAACCACATAAAATAAATTCTTTCTGCACCGAAATCACCTTACACAAAGGCCTCCCCCAATGGATAAGAGATACCCTCCGCTCCATCAGGGAAGGCCGCACATCTTCCCGAGTTATAAAGCCTTACTCTTTAAAGAACTTCTCTGCACCGGCATTCATCGGCAGGGACATACCTTCCATAGCCTTTTCTTTCACAATAGCCTTGGCTGCTGCATGAGCTGCATGCAGACGGTCGAGGTTGCTGAAAAGGGCTTTGGTCAAAGCATAGCCGAGTTTATCATCGACTTTGTCATTTGCTACGAGCATAGCCATTACAGATACTGCAGGAACTTCTTCATTAAAGCCTGCATACGTGCCAGCCGGAATCACCGTCTTGGTATAGAAGGGATATTTGGCAATCAAAGCGTCAGCCTTGTCTGCCTCTACCGGCAGCAGGCGAACTTTATGCTGGGAGGCAATATCCTGAATAGCCGACGTCGGATAACCAGCCGTCAGGAAAGCAGCGTCAATATTGCCATCTTTCAGAGCGTTGGCAGCCTCTGCGAAGGAGAGGTACTGTACCTGAATGTCATTATAGGTAATGCCATAAGCCTCCATAATCTGACGGGCATTGGCCTCAACACCGGAACCAGCCGCACCTACGGCCACTTTCTTGCCCTTCAGGTCAGCGATGGATTTAATCCCCGAGCTGTCCAAAGTCACAGCCTGGCAGGTTTCCGGGTAAAGGGTGGCAATACCCTTAAGACCATCAACTTTTTTATCCTTAAACATTTCCACGCCATTAGCAGCGTAATAGGTAATATCATTCTGAACGATCGCCAAGTCCACAGAACCATCTTTCAGCATATTGATATTAGCTACAGATGCGCCGGTACTCTGGGCGCTAGCATTCATTCCCTGAATATCCTTGTTGAGGATTTCCGCCATAGCACCACCGATAGGATAGTAGGTTCCTGCCGTACCACCTGTACCGATGTTCAAAAACTTCTTTTCCGCGGTATCACTGCCACAGCCGACCAGGGCTACTGTCATGGCCACCATTGCCAGACCAGCTGCCAAAGCCTTTTTCATTCCTGTAAAATTCATACTAACCCCTCCGTTCGTGTCATTTGACCTCTTTTAATAAACAATTACTACATATCTCGTATAGCATTATAGCATAGATAAATACATTATCGCAAGTATATACTGCTAAAAAAAGCACGTTTTGTAATGTATGTATGTATACAATGCACACGACTAATAAAAAAAGTAGTGAATCTCCCAAAACAATTGTATGGAGATTCACTACTATAATGAATACTATTTAGTTTTAGCTGTGTTTCACTCAGCAGTCACCGCATCACGGGCATGGGCACCGCGCAGGGAATCAACAACCCAGCCCAAAACGGCAGCGGCCAGAGCCGGAACAAACCAGCCCATGCCGATATCATAGAACGGCACATAAGCGCTGAAGAGGCTCTGCAGGGCAGCGAATTTCACGCCGGCAGCTCCCAGACCGTCCAGGACGGCAAAGACCAGCGTCACGTCAATCGCCAGACGGTAAACATTGTAACGCCAGGCAATTACACCATCGAAAAGGGACAGTACGACAAAAACGATAACCAGCGGATAGATGGCAACCAGGAACGGAATGGACAGATTGATAATCTGCGTCAGTCCCACATTGGAAACCACAAAGCTGAACAAAGTGCTGACCTGTACCAGACGCGCATAGGAAATACGGTTGTTGGTGAGCTTGTTAAAGTACCAGGCCATACCGGAAATCATGCCGCAGGAGGTAGTCAGGCAGGCCAGGGCAATGATGAATGCCACGAGCAAGTTGCCTGCCGGGCCAAAGAAGATATTAACAGCACCAGCCAGCAGCTGACCGCCGTTTTCTACATGACCGAGAACACTGGCACTGGTAGCACCGATGTAAGCCAGCGAACCGTAAACCATCGCCATCAGGGCGACAGTGATAAAACCGGAGATAATGCAAATCTTGCTGACAGATTTGTTATCCTCAACACCACGCATGCGGATAGCATTTACAACAATGGTACCGATGGACAGGGAGGCCAGCAGGTCCATCGTCTGATAACCGTCCTGGAATCCCTGGGAGAACGGTGCCGTAATGTAAGCGCCCGTAGCGTCCAGCACATCGCCCAAAGGCGTTACAAAGGATTTGACAAAGAGAATCGCCAGAAACACCAGCAGCGCCGGCGTCAGCAGCTTGCCTACACGGTCAATGAGCTTGTTGGGCGTCATGGCCAGATAGTAGGTAGCCCCGAAGAAGAACAGGGAATAAATGAACTGTCCCATCGTCAGGGAATCAGCTGACAGGAAGGGACGAATACCGATTTCGAAGGATACGGCACCGGTACGCGGTACGGCGAAAACAGGGCCGATGGTCAGATATAAAATGACCAGCAGTGCCGTGGCCAGCCAGGGATAGGTTTTGCGGTTCATAAACTCCACATACTTGCCACCCTGCATAGCTATGGCCGTAATACCTAAGAGCGGCAGCCCTACACCCGTTACCAAAAAGCCTAACATGGCTATAATGCTATTTGAGCCGGCAGCCTGCCCCAAGGCAGGCGGAAAAATCAGGTTGCCAGCTCCAAAGAAGATAGAAAACATCATCAGGCCGACAGTAAGGATTTCGCCTTTGCTCATTCGCTTCATAATACTCACACACTTTCTTTCTAAAATTACATGCCATTTGTCCATCACCGATGAACTTTTACAGGCATAAATAAAGTCCATGTTCAGATGATGCAGGAACATGAACCCGGGTTTTCCCCGTCTTTTGAGATAAACGTATTATAGCACAAAGACAAAAGACATAGCAAGGGGTATTTTGTATTTCTTGTGTAAACTCGTAAACTTTTATCTCCTAATTTTTTCTGTTATACTGTAAATAAGTTTTAATCGCGATTGTACAAAGGAGATAAACATGGCTGAGGAAGAAACCAAAAAAGAACTTGACCCGTTGATAACCCAGCCCCACGGGCTGGAACAACAGGCCAAGATGGAAATTGTCAATATGATTCACAGTGGGGAGTCCCCCTTTGACATCATCTACCACATCGCCAAGCGATTGGAGACAGCCTCCGGCGAACCCGGTTACGCCCAGTATGTAGAAGAACAGATTCGCGCCGTCTACGGCTTTGCGCTTGAACATACCAAGCCCATGGAAAATGAGCTGCGCGACGTTGAGGCCCGGCTGGAACGGATTAAAAAATCCTACGAAAATCCGGAATTCACCGAAGAAGAACATATCCGTATCGGTTTTGCCATCGAACGCCACAAGAAAAACATCGAACGCCTCAAAATCATGATTCAGCAAGCCAAAGCCAATCATGAGGACGCCGTCATTCAGAAAAACTGATTACTGTGGTTCTGCCACATCCTGCCTTAGCCGCTCTTCAATAGCGGCTATTTTTTCTGGGGCTACTGCCCTGAGCTCCTCCATCAGACGATGGAGCTGATTGGATAAGGTCAGCACCGCTGCCTCATTGGCCGCATAGCAGCTCCGGCACGCATCGTCCTCGTAATCATGCTGTACCAGCTGCCGGTAATCCTCCTGGGGCACCGGCTCCGAGAAAAAGTAGCCCTGCGCATACTGGCAGCCAATAGTCCGCAGGAAATCAACCTGCTTTTGCGTTTCCACGCCCTCGGCAATGACCGTAAGTTTCAGACGTTTAGCCATCTTGACCACGGAGCTTAAAATATCATCGGCACGGCCTTCCTCGACGCCCTCGGAATCCGTAAGAAACTTCAGGTCAATTTTCAGCACGTCCACCGGCAAGTCCTTGAGCATATTCAATGATGAATAACCACTGCCAAAATCATCCATCAAAATGACAAAGCCTTTTTCCTGCAGCGACTTAGTTATTTCGATAATCTGCTGCGGATTTTCCACATAGGCACTTTCCGTAAGTTCCAATTCCAGCAGGCGCGGGTCAATTCTGTATTTTTTTATAAGCTCCTCCAGCACCTGCACGATATTGGGGCTGTAAAAATCCACCCGTGACACGTTAATTGACACCGGCAACACCGGCCGCCCGGCGTCAATATCCTCACGCAGGAGCTTGCAGGTCTTTTCCCAGACATATTTGTCCAGCTGGTAAATAAAACCGTTCTGTTCAAAAATAGGGACAAACTTAGCCGGCGATACAAAGCCCAGCTGGGGATGAATCCAGCGCACCAGCGCCTCCGCCCCCACGACACGCTCCGTCAATAAATCGTATTTCGGCTGCAGGTAAACAATGAACTCCTCACGTTCCAGGGAGCCGCTCATATTATTGACAATTACCTGCTCACTGACCATGTTTTCACGCATATCATCTTCGTATTCACCACAGATCACCAGGCCATTATGCGCGGCCTTGAACAGGCCCATAGCCGCCCGGTCCAGCATCGTGGTTACAGCCAGGTCACGTTCCTTAACCGTATAAACACCAAAATAAAAATCAATGCGATAATCCAAGGCAAACGACACAGCCAGCATTTGCAGGGAATGGATAAGGTGCTCACGGACATTGCCAGCCGTGGGATAACACAGCAGGAAATTGTCGGCATACAAACGCCCGTAAACGCAGGGCTCCAGCTGTATACTGGTCAGGAACTGGGCCACGTACTTCAACAGCTTATCGCCGGTTTCCTCTCCGAACAGGTCATTTATGACCTTGAACCGGGCGATGTTAAAACGCATGATTTCAAATTCTATCTCCGGGTGCGCAGCTATCGTATCCGCCACGCGCCGGCAGAACTCTTTTTTATTGTAGAGATTCGTAAGCCTGTCATAACGCAGGTTATAGTAAAAGCTGGCAAAACCTTTTTGGATATTGATACCGCAAATACGATAGTCATTACCGCCCACATCGCGCAGCATCACCAGCACACGGTGCATATTATGCCGGCGCATACCCGTGGAAAAATTCACCAGTACGCGCACCGTCACGCCCTGATCTTTTTCGATTTCCCCACAGCTCACCTTGTTTATGGATATTGCCGGCAGATGCTGCCGTCGTTCCTCCAGAAACGCCAGCACGGCCTCTGTCCCCTGTGTATAGCTTTGGGAATTGATCCCAAAGGCAATAACATCGTCTGTCAGCATAGGACGAATATCCGCAATCGTTCCGAATTCATAGTATGCGCAAACTACAGTGTTTACAAAAGCCAGAATGCTGCTACGCTCCATTACGCATCGTCCCTTTCGGATAGAATTACCATATATCATTGATTATATCATATATTATAGATAATTTTGTATAATATTTTTCTAAAGAATCAGCGTTCCCTCAGCCTTATATCCTTCCTTAATATCCAGTACCATGAAATGCCGTCAAGATGTCAAAATAACCTGCTATGCGCACAGACTACAAAGTACGCAGCACTAACACCAATATCCTTATTATATTTGGTATGCTACAATTAAGACAGCCACTCAGTCATCCGGCTGCTTATCAAAGCGTATCACAGGAGGTCTTTATTCATGTATGAACTAATCAGCAGCATATGTGCTGTCTTTCAAAATCTTGCCGATTTGGTATGGGGGTTCCCCACTAATTTCGATTGGTATGCCCGGCTCCCCATTATCGGGGAGCTGCCGCTGGTCATTATTCTTCTGGTAGGAACCGGCATTTATTTCACCTTGCAGCTGAGCTTTGTGCAGGTCAAGTATTTCCGTTATGGCCTGAATACACTTATAAACAGTCAAAAGACCGAACAGGGCATCAGCCCATTGGCCTCGTTTTTGCTTTCCACAGCTATGCGCGTAGGCCCTGGAAATATTTTAGGTGTAACCGGTGCCGTTTCCACCGGTGGGCCCGGCGCCTTGTTCTGGATGTGGTTCTCCGCTTTCTTCGGCATGGCTACGGCCTTTGTGGAATCAACACTCTCGCAGATTTACAAAGATAAGCAGGGTGATGAATACGTCGGCGGTCTGCCCTGCTACGGAAGAAAACTTTTAGGCGGTGCTGCATTTGTAGGCGGTGCTTTAAGTCTGCTGTATATCGTCTATGCCCTGCTCTGCATTCCGGCACAGGGCTTTAATACCATATCGGCCATGACAGCCATCACGCAGAATATAACCGGCACGGAACTGGCCGCTGACAGCACGCTTGTCTGGATTTTCTTCCTGCTGCTGATGAGTGTGACCACCTTTTCTATCTTTGGCGGCCTGCGCCGTATTACAAAAATCACCGATGTGCTGGTCCCCATTATGGCTGTAGTCTATGTAGCAGCTGTTTTACTGATGGTGGCTCTGAACCTTGACCGCCTGCCCTGGTTCTTCTATGTGGTCGTAACCGAGGCCTTCCAGCCCGAACCAATCTTCGGCGGTGCTTTAGGCATTGCCCTCTCACAGGGTATCAAACGCGGGCTCATGAGCAATGAGGCCGGACAGGGCACCCTGTCCATGCCGGCTGCCGTTTCCCATGCCAAACACCCTTGTGAGCAGGGTATTATTCAGGCCATAGGCGTATTCCTGGATACTATGGTCATCTGCACCCTGACAGGCTTTGTCCTCATCATGGGCCAAGCCTGGCTTGGAGCCGGCGGCGCCTCCTGGATGGAACTGGGACGTCTGGAAAAGTTCCTGGCCTCCTGCGCCCAACTGTTGGGCAGTGGTGCCGGTTATGGCATGGCTACACTGGTCATCAGTATCTGCTTTGGCATTTTCGCTTTTACCTGCCTGCTGGGTTTCCTGTCATTTTCCGAAATCTGCGCCCGGCAGATTTCCCATAACAAACTGTTCATTGCCGCTGTCCGTCTGGTAAATCTGACGGTGCTGGCCTTTGGCATGGTCACCAACATAGCCGGCTTTGACCTTAGCGCCCTTTGGAATCTCAGTGACTTTGCCAATATCGTCATGGTCTGCTGCAACCTGCCCCTGCTCTATCTGGGTTTCGGCAAAGTACAAAAGGCCTTCGCCAATTTCACCACGCAGGAGGAAGAATTCAACTCTGAAACCTTTGGTGACCCGGTGCCTGTTTGGGACGAAAATGCGCGTATATAAGAATTCATAAAAATAACGGCTTGCAGATTTCTCTGCAAGCCGTTATTTATTGCTTATTTCAGTTCATCGATCTCGGTCCCTGTAGCTCTGAGACGAGCGAGGGCACGCCGCAGGGCCAGCTGGGCACGTTCGATATCGATATTTCTGGCCTCGTCGCCTCCCTGATGGAAAGCAGCGATACGCTCTTTGGCGCGGTCCATGGCGCGCTGGGCACGGTTGATATCAATATCAATCGGCTGTTCAGCTGCCGTAGCCAGCACCGTGATTTTTTCCGGGGTGACTTCCATAAAGCCGCCGGCTACAGCGATAAGCTGTTCGTCCCTGTCGGAACCATTGAGCCGCACGCGCATGGCATGGGGCAGCAGCCCTGTTACCAACGGCGCATGCTTGGGGAGGATACCGAGCTCACCGCCCGTGGAACGGACGATAAGCATGCTGATGTCCTCGGCATAAACCACTTTATCCGGGGAGACAATCTCTAGCTGGATCGTAGCCATAGATTATCCCTCCTTTTCCAAGGTCTTTGCTTTCTCCACAGCCTCGTCAATGTTGCCGACCATATAGAAGGCAGCTTCCGGCAGGTCATCATATTTACCTTCGAGGATTTCCTTGAAACCGCGTACCGTTTCTTTGAGCGGCACGTATTTACCCGGAGAACCGGTGAATACTTCTGCTACGAAGAACGGCTGGGACAGGAAACGCTGAATCTTACGCGCACGGGATACGGTGAGCTTATCCTCGTCGGACAGTTCTTCCATACCCAGAATAGCGATGATATCCTGCAGTTCCTTGTACTTCTGGAGTACGGCCTGCACGCCGCGGGCCACCTGATAGTGTTCCTCGCCGAGAACTTCGGCATTGAGGATACGGCTGGTGGAATCGAGCGGGTCAACGGCAGGGTAAATACCCAATTCGGCAATCTGACGGGAAAGTACCGTCGTAGCGTCGAGGTGGGTAAATGTACCAGCCGGTGCCGGGTCAGTCAAGTCATCGGCAGGCACGTATACAGCCTGTACGGAGGTGATGGAACCTTCCTTGGTGGACGTAATACGTTCCTGCAGCGCACCGATATCGGTGGTCAGAGTCGGCTGATAACCTACGGCAGACGGCATACGGCCGAGCAGTGCGGATACTTCCGAGCCTGCCTGAATGAAACGGAAGATGTTATCAATGAAGAGCAGCACGTCCTGATGCTGAACATCACGGAAGTATTCTGCCATGGTGAGGCCCGTCAGACCTACACGCATACGAGCTCCGGGAGGTTCGTTCATCTGACCGTAAACAAGTGCGGTCTTGCCGATAACCCCGGATTCCTTCATTTCGCCCCAAAGGTCATTACCTTCACGGGTACGTTCACCTACACCGGCGAATACAGAGTAACCGCCGTGCTCGGTAGCGATGTTATGGATAAGCTCCATGATAAGCACTGTCTTACCTACGCCGGCACCGCCGAACAGGCCGATTTTACCGCCGCGGGCATACGGTGCGATAAGGTCAACGACCTTGATGCCCGTTTCCAGTACCTGTGCACTGGTTTCCTGGTCTTCAAATTCCGGAGCCGGACGATGGATAGGCCAGTATTCAGCAGCCTGCACCGGAGCCGGGTCCTTATCAACAGTCTGGCCCAGCACGTTGAAAATGCGGCCCAGAGTGCCTTCACCTACGGGAACACTAATCGGAGCGCCGGTATCTTCGGCCTCCATGCCACGGGTCAGACCGTCGGTGGAGCTCATAGCGATACAGCGCGTTACGCTGTCGCCGAGGTGCTGCATAACCTCAACTACGAGGTCAATGTCCACTTCACCGGCTTTGCCCTTAATTGTGATTGCATTTAAGATTTCCGGAAGTTCCCCTGCCGGAAATTCAATATCTACGACAGGTCCGATAACCTGTACGACTTTACCTTTTGCCAATGGTAAACCTCCTTACGATGCCCTTATTTCAGAGCTTCGGCACCGCCAACAATCTCGGTGATTTCGTTGGTGATACCTGCCTGACGTACCTTGTTGTAGTAGAGGTCCAGTTTGCTGATAAGCTCTTCTGCGTTGTCCGTTGCATTGCTCATGGCGTTCATACGGGAGCTTAACTCGCTGGCCGCAGACTGCAGGAGCGCTGCATAAATGGTGGTGTAGAGATACTGCGGGAGCAGACTCCCGAGTACCGTAGCTGCATCCGGTTCATAGATGTACTCGGCAACAGGGCCTTCCGTGCTTTCCTCTGCCTCAAACGGCAAAAGTTTCAGCACCTGCGGCTCACAGTTGATGGCCGAGATAAACTTCGTATAAACCATCTGCACTTCCCGGATTTCTCCGGTCTTAAAGCGTTCCACCAAATCATCAGCCAATTTCTTGGCCAGGTCAAAGCTGGGGCGTTCACTGACGCCGATAACGCTCTTTACTACATCGTAACCACGATTTTTGAAGTGGCTGGTACCCTTGCGGCCGACAATGACCATGGGGGTATTTTTCTTATCCTCGACCAGCGCTTCCGCCGCCTTGCAGGCATTGGCGGAATAAGCACCGGCCAGGCCCTTGTCACTGGTGACAAGCAAAATGAGCTTTTTGCCGTCCTCATGCTTTGCGAGCAGGGGGTGGGAAAAATCATTCCCTGCGGTAGCAGCAATCTGCTGTACCACCTGCACAACTTTTTCTGCATAAGGCTTGTTGGCCAGGGCTGCCTCTTTAGCATGGCGCAGACGTGACGTTGCGACCATGTTCATGGCACTGGTTATCTGCTTGGTACTCTTTACGCTCTTAATGCGATGGCGGATGTCCTGTAAACTAGCCAAAAAGAATCACCTCGCTAACCTTATGCCATTTTGTATGTTACAGTTTCCTTGAATTCCTCGATGGCCTTCTTGAGGTCAGCCTCGATTGCATCGTCAAGTTTCTTCTGTTCGGCAATCTTCGCGCCAATATCCGGGTGCTGGGCACGCATGAACTTCAGGAAGTCATTGTGGAATTCAACCACACGCTCTACCGGAATATCAGCCAGGAAACCGCGGACAGCGGTGAAAATCACCATAACCTGTTCCTGTACGAGGAGCGGGCTGTACTGTGCCTGTTTCAGCGTTTCAACCATGCGAGCACCGCGGTCGAGCTGTGCCTTAGTGGCCTTATCGAGGTCAGAGGCAAACTGGGCAAAAGCTGCCAGTTCGCGGTACTGAGCCAGGTCAAGACGCATGGTACCAGCAACCTGTTTCATAGCCTTAATCTGAGCCGAGCCGCCTACACGGGATACGGACAGACCTACGTTGATAGCCGGGCGGATACCAGAGTAGAAGGCATCGGATTCCAGCATAATCTGACCATCGGTGATGGAGATAACGTTGGTCGGAATGTAAGCGGAAACGTCGCCGGCCTGCGTTTCGATAATCGGCAGGGCAGTGATGGAACCGCCGCCCAGTTCGTCGTTCAGTTTTGCGGCACGTTCGAGCAGACGGGAATGTAAGTAGAATACATCACCGGGATATGCTTCACGTCCGGGCGGTCTGCGGAGCAGCAGGGACATAGCACGGTATGCAGCTGCATGCTTGGTGAGGTCATCGTATACGCAGAGGCAGGCTTTGCCCTGGTACATGAAGTGCTCAGCCATGGCAACACCGGCATACGGTGCCAGATACTGCAGCGGTGCACTGTCAGCAGCCGTAGCAGCTACCACGATGGTGTATTTCATAGCACCGGCCTCTTCCAGCGTTTTTACCACACGGGCAACGGTGGAGGCTTTCTGACCGATAGCTACATAAACACAGATACAATCCTGGTCATGCTGGTTGAGAATGGTATCAACAGCGATAGCCGTTTTACCGATACCACGGTCACCGATGATAAGTTCGCGCTGGCCACGGCCGATAGGAACGAGGGCGTCGATAGCCTTCAGACCAGTCTGCAGCGGCTCCTTAACGGGTTTACGGTCGGCAATACCAGGAGCGCGGTACTCAACCGGGCGGAAGGCGTCAGCCTTGATTTCGCCCTTGCCGTCAATCGGACGGCCGATGGCATCAACGACACGGCCAATCATAGCTTCGCCAACCGGCACCTGCATGATTTTGCCCGTACGCTTAACCTGCGCACCTTCCTTAATCTGGGTTTCGCCACCCAGAATAACGGCACCTACGTTGTCCTGTTCAAGGTTCAGGACCAAACCATATATATCATTACCAAAATCCAACAGCTCACCGGCCATAGCTTTTTCGAGGCCATGGATATGGGCGATACCGTCACCGATTTCGATAACCGTGCCAACTTCATCAACATTCAAGTCTACTTCGTAGTTCTTGATTTGGTCTTTGATGATGGCCGTTATTTCTTCCGGATTCATTTTCATAACTTAGCTGTCACCCCAGTTTCTCACTTGCTCGTCAGTAATTCTTTTTGCAGCGCCTGGAGGCGTCCGGCCACACTGCCGTCGATACGGCGGTCGCCAATTTTGACCACGACACCGCCCAACAGGGCTTTGTTCTCGTGGAGGCGGAGTTCCACCTTTTTCCCCGTAACTGCTTCAAGTTTAGCGGCGATTTTTTGCTGCTGTGCCTCTGTTGCCGGCTGAGCCGTGGTTACATCGGCAATGACAATGCCGCGTGCGGCATTAGCCATTTCCCGGTACTGTTCCGCAATAACGGACAGCAGGGCAAAGCGGCGTTTGTCCACCAGCAGGAGCAGGAAGTGGTAAATGCTCTGGGAAAGTTCCCCTTCATACATTTTCTTAACCAGTTCCTTTTTCGCTTTGCGCTCCACCTGCGGATTAGCAAAGAAAGCAACAGCAGCCGGCACATCTTCCAGGTCTTTCTTTACCTGCAGAAGTTCCTTGCCGTAGGCCTCCAGTTTGCCTTCTTCCTGTGCCAGTTCAAAAATCGCCCGGGAATATTTATGTGCAAGCTGTAAGTTTAGCATGGCAAATCACCAATCTTATCTTTGTCCAGCTTATCCACAAATTCCGCGATAAGCGCCTCATTTTCAGCCGAATCCATATTCTTAGCAATGATTTTGCCGGCAGCAGCCATGGACAGTGCCACCATTTCGGTGCGCAGCTTTTCCACTGCTTTGGCGCGGTCACGCTCAATATCGGCCTGAGCAGATTTCTTCATCTGCTCAATATCGGCTTTAACCTTCTGCTCCTCTGCCTCGCGGAACTCGGCGGCACGCTTTTCGGCATTCTTCTGAATTTCTTCAGCTTTAGCGGTAGCGGCAGCCAGTTTCGCCTTGTACTGCGCCAGCAGCTTGTCTGCTTCTGCCGCATCGGCATCGGCTTTATCAAGGCTTTCCTGAATCTTATCCTGACGGGCTTTGAGCATGTTGACTACGGGTTTATACGCAAATGCGCGGAGCAAAACAACCAAAATCAGGAAGTTTACAATCTGCGCAAGAAACGTCCCATTTAACTCGATCAATTCCTATGCCCCCTTTATTAAGCAATTCATCAAAGAAAATTATTTGATGAGCGGGTTTGCATAGAGCATGATGAGGGCAACAACGGTTGCGATGATAGCCATGGACTCGATCAAACCAACGGAGATAAGGGTGTTGGTGAAGAGCGTGCTCTTGGCTTCCGGCTGGCGGGTGATACCTTCGATGAAACGGCTCGTTACAAGACCATCACCGATACCAGCGCCGATTGCGGCAAGACCCATCGTAATACCTGCGCCAACGAGAGCAGCGGCTACCATAATTGCGTTTTCCATGAAAAAATCCTCCTTAATAACCTTTAACAAAAATTCCCAGTATGTCTTAGCCTTCTTCTTCGCTCTTCACTGCATTGGCCAGATATGCCATGGACAGCATAGTGAAGATGAAAGCCTGAACTCCGCCGATAAAGATACTGAAAGCCAGCCAGATAACTGACGGGATCGGCATCCAGATTGGCATGAGCTGCAGCAGGATGATGATAAGAATTTCACCTGCCAGAATGTTGCCGAATAGACGGAAGGCCAGCGTAATGGGCTTGGCGACTTCCTCTATGGCGTTGATGATGACAAAGACCGGCGTGGGCTGGAAGAAATGCGCGATGTAATGACCGCCTTTCATGTAAAGCCCCAGTCCGTGCACCATCACGATGACCAAGAGTGCAAGGCCTAAAGTGGTGTTCAAGTCATTTGTCGGTGATGCCATCTTTGGGATAAGCCCCAGCCAGTTGGAAACCAGCAGGAACATAAAGAGCGACACGACAAAGGGCGCCAAAAAGCGTCCGTTTTTGCCCATGGTCGCGTCAATCTGTTCATGCAGCCAGACCACGATTGCCTCCACCACATTCTGCCAGCCAGTCGGCACCATCTGCAGATTGCGGGTTGCCAGCACTGCGATAAGCAGCACTATCGCCATCGTAATCCAGGTCATGACCAGAGTTTCCCAATTGAAGGTAAAGCCGGCAAACTGCACTACTTCGCGAACACCGATTTCATGCATATACCTCAACCTCCTCCCAGGAATTCCTGAGTTACTATTTCGCGTTGTTCATGCGTATCATGAGAACCATCGCCCAGGCATAACAGAGGACAAACCCCAGCGCCACCATACTGAACACCTGCGTGGAAATCTGGACGGCTGCAAACAGGACAATAAATAATACCATCAAGCGCAAAACCAAGCCCCAGAGCATCTGTCTTTTCGCATTGCCAGCAGAAAGCGACGCGGCTTTCCACAGCCGCATAGACATGTTTCCCAAAAATACCAGGCCCGTAACAAAACCGATGATAAGCGCCCCAATAAGCTCCACTGTGCCGTTAGCGGCCAGCATGCTGCCTATCGCCAGCGTGATTACCCCCAGCCCCATAATGAGCCTTTTCATGAACACCGACAAAACTTCTTTCATATTCCTCCTTCGGCAAAATTGCCTTTAGCTGAATATTAGGCTATTGCCCATCTTTAACAATTCAACATAAAGGTTAAAAATCCTTTTTTATACTGGATATTTATCCCATAAAAATAGATTTTTTTGCCTCAAAAGAAGAAAACATTTATGAGATTTTATGCTGGAATTATCACTATTTATACTACGATAAATCAATTTTCCAACTTTATCCCATTTAGTCGCAATGTCTATTATAGGCAAATTGACAGCAAAAGGCAAGAAATAATTAAAAATTAGCCTTAATATTTACTTATATAATAATTATTTATTCTTAATAATACCAAAATAAGCCCCCACGCCGCTGCCCGGCGTGGGGGCTTAGAATCCTGACTGTCTCGCATGTTACCGGATATTGATGGTGGTATTATGCTGAACTTCAGCAGCCTTAGGCATTTTCACCGTCAGCACGCCATCTTTGAATTCTGCATCGATACGGCTTTCATCGATATTATCGATATAGAAAGACCGGCTCACCGAACCCATACGGCGTTCGCGGCGGATGTAATTGCCCTTATCATCCTGCTGGTTGTTTTCAGCCTGCTGCTGTGCCGCAATGGTGAGATAACCATTCTGATAAGTCAGATTTACATCCTCTTTTTTCATGCCCGGCAAATCAGCTGTGAGTTCAAAGCTGTCACCGTTATCCTTCACATCTACGCGCATACCGCCGGCCGAAGTCATCCCGGACATAGTGGGGAAGAAATCATCGCTGAAGAATGGTTCATCGAACACATCCCAAATACTGCGCGGACTATTATTAGCCGCCAAATCCTTGCGCGTACCAAACGGAACCAAACCAAACATAATCAGCAACCCCTTTCTAAAATCTATACCGGCCAAGGGAGCTTGCTGTGCCTCTCTTGACTATTTGTAAACTTTCTGTAATCAGGTTTCGTTCTTTTCCTTTCCTGATTACAATTTTATTATAGCTCAAATAGTCAAAAAGTCAATAGGTCAAAAAGATAATTTTTCTTTTATTGAACAAGTTTCTGGATAAGCGTCCAGTTACCTTCCTGCGCCGCTGTCTGTAATTCCAGCAGCAGCCCGGCCTCGCGTTCCGGCAGCTGATATCCGTCCAGCGTTTCCAGCATATAAGCCAGGCTCTCACCTTCCTGGGCGTCAGCAATTTCCCGCAAAGCCTCCCAGGTTTCCGCCAGTTCTTCCTGGCTGATTTCTTCTTTTGCAACCTGTGTTTCGGGCTGCGCAGTATTTTCTCCCTGACGCAGGGGAATCCAGCTGAGAACACGCTGCCGCAAGACAAAGGATACTTCTGTTCCCTCTCCTGCCTTGCTCTTAATCATCAGACCGCTGTTCATCATTTTCAGGAGACGCTGTGTCACGCTGATGCCCAGGCCTGTATCATCAAGGCTGCTGGCCTTCTTATCGACATTTAAGGCCAGGATATCCTGAAGTTCTGCCAGTTGTTCCTCTGTCATGCCAATGCCCGTATCCTTGACGCTGACAGTCAGCTCCACCTCCACGGCGCCGATTTTTTTGGCTTTTATCTCCAAAGTCGCACTGCCCTTAGGGGTATATTTTACGGCATTGCCCAAAAGATTCTGCAGCAGCTGGCGCATGCGCAGTTCATCACCATAAAGCACACTGGGAATATCGCCTTCCAAAACAAGATTAAGGGCTATCCCCTTCGCCTCAGCCTCTTCAGAAATATCCGCCCGCAGGGATTCCAGCAGATGGTCCATGCGGTACTCACCCTCATTGAGCTTAAAGTTCCCGGCCTCCATCTCCAAAAAGTCAAAGATACGCTGAATGACGCTGTAGACTTTTTTGCCAGCCTTGCGAGCCTCCTTGGCATAAGCCTGAATATGCGGTTCTGTACTTTCCTGCAATACCCGGCGTTCCATTTCGATTGCTGTCTGCAAGGGAGCGGCGATATCGCGGCTGGCACTTGCCAGGAACTTGTATTTGTCTATGCTGGCCTTTTCCGATTCCCGGGCCATTTCGCTCAATTCCCGGTTGCTGTCCTCCAGTTCCCGCGTAACGGCCTCCAGAAAAGCCGCAACTCTGGCCGACAGCCGCACTGGTGCATTTTCTTCCACATTTTCCGGTTCATCAAAAATCGTCAGAGCTGACTTGCTGCGGCCTTCCCTGAATCCCACCGCTACCAGTGCGCAGTTCAGTATGCCGCCATGGCCCTGATAACAGTAGATTTCGCCGGTGCCGCTGCAGGCATTTAACTGGTTGGCACTGCGCTGGTAATATATATGTTCCATCTGCGCCTGTTCCTGCAGGAACAGGCTCCTGGTACCACAAACATTGAGATACAGGGCCTCCGGCGCAAACTGGCTCATCTTCTCGCTGGCCAGTTCTGTCTCATGCAGGAATTCTTCCAGCACAGCATAGGAAAGGCGCACCCTTTCGCCCACACGTACGTCGCCGGTAAAGAACAGCCGTCCGTCCTCATCAAACCCCGGCGGTACCCGGGCAATCGGACATCCGTCACGGTCAATGACCAGCGGGAATTCTGCGATGTTCTGCAGGAAATTTTCATCAGGGATAACCTTCAAATAATGACGGTATATATCCACCGCCGGCATATCGTCCAGCTTACCGATACCGGTCTGCCCCGCAGTTTCCGTAATCACCATTTCCTTGCCCAGCGGTTTCCAGCCCAGCGTGTAATCAGCTCTGACGCTCAGATTCTCACCGCTGAATACGGCCACCACCAGGCCATGTTCCATACAGTCGCTGCCAACGATATACTGATTGACCATTTTGTTGCCACTATCCAGGGAAAACAAACTGGTGCTGAGGCTCTTATCATCAATGCCCTCTTCGTACATGCCGGCCAGAGCCCCAAAGACCACCACATTTTCGTTGCCGACCACAAAGCTATTGATAAACTTGTTGAGCTTGGGCGCCATAACGCCCAGGACCATCGCCGCCCGGGCGTCCTGCATGGCCGCTACCTTCTGCCCCATTTCCAGCCCCAGCCGGCCAAAATCTTCCGGTATGCCAGCAAATTCCAGCAGCCGGACTTTGGCGTTTTGAAAAAAAGCGCAGTTTATGCGCACATAGCTGGCGTCCTGGGAAAACAGCGTCTCCGTCATGCCCACAACTACCGCCCGGGGCAAAAACTCCCTCACTTTTTCCCGGATTTTCCCGGCCACGTCAAAATCCATGTTGTGGAAGGACAATTGGATAAAAATCGCATTGGCCTGTTTGCTGGCCGGACGCATCGACAGCGCCCGCATTACCTTGTCCAGCTTATCCCATATTCCCTGGTCCTCCGCACTCCAATTTAACGTGTAATTGTACTGTATCATCGCCCATCCTCCTTATGGCAAAAATCCCTTACGAGGATACGCAAGGGATTTACCAGTTACAAACAACCACTATTTGTTTTTACTATTCGCCATCAGGAAAATTTTTTCCTTTTAATTCCGCTTAAATTTTCAGCCAATTTTTCACAGCTGCAGCTGACGCCCCCACCGACAGAGCCACCTGCAGCAACAGTCTTGCCTTGCGCGGATTTAAACAGCCGCTGGCCACAAAGCCGGCCTGCTCATAGGATTCTTCCGCTTTGGCCACCATACCCAAAGCGCTGCTGCTTGCACGTATTACCAGCACACCCTGCTTTACGGCAGCCGCCAGTTCCGCCTCAGCCTGAGCCGGAATACTGCCGTTGCCCATTCCGGCATAGACAATCCCCTTGCCCCCCTGGTCAACGGTCACTTTTACCAGACGGCCATCATCATCACTGTGGCCGTACAAAATTGGTACATAGGGCAGTTCCTGCTGACTTGTCAATTTTTCGCTGATACTTAAAGCCTGCGGCAGGTGATGCAGCTGCGAATTATGATAGAATACCACTTCGCCGTCATTAACCGCACCAATGGCACCGCCATTAGGCGACTGGAAGGTTTCCACCGCCATCGTCGCCAGTTTCGTCACCGCCTGCGCACTGTGGATTGCATTATTCAGTACCACCAATACGCCCCTGTCACGCGCCTTATCGTCCGCCGCCACGCGCACAGCGTCCAAAAGATTAAGCGGCCCATCGGCACTGAGGGCCGTTGACGGACGCATCGCCCCCGTAATCACCACAGGTTTGTCAGCAAAATGCACGAGGTCCAGCAGATAGGCGCTTTCTTCCAGGGTATCAGTACCATGAGTGATAACAATCCCGTCTACATCAGCGGCCAGCAGCAGCTCCCGAACCCGGCGCACCATTTGCAGCTGTACCGCCGCCGTGATGTCCTTGCTATCAATGGTGGCCAGCTGTTCACCGCTGACCTCAGCCACCGCCCTGACCTGGGGTACCGCCGCCAGCAATTCCGCCACGCCCACTGCCCCGGCCTGATAACCGGTGGTCGCCGCGCTGTCTGCCGCCGAACCGGCAATCGTACCGCCCATAGCTAAAATTCTTATTCTTTTGCCCATATAAACACCTCGTCACTTTTATATACATAAAAAAGCGGCCGCTATTTCCTCGTAGCGGCCGCTCTAAACGCTTTACTCTTCCATTGTGGAAGCCTTAATCCCCATCTGCTCATAAAGTTTGTTGAACCGATTGGTAATCTCGTTTTGGGTATCTTTGGTAATCTGCGGCATTTCATCCTGGCCCATAGCGTCTTTCCAAACCAGACCGGCCTGTTTGAAACCTTCTTCCACCGCAGACTGCATCTGCCGGAGCTTGTCCGGGTCACCACCGGCGATAGCCGTTGCCATGTCCATAATACGGGTAGCCACGCTGTCTACCGAATAAGCACCGCCTTCACCCACAGCCTCAGCTGCCTCTTCCGGCGTAGTCCCCACCGGCGGCAGGGCAAATTTGTCCGTACCAAAGAGAATACCGTCAAAATTCAACTGTCCGATAC
The DNA here is from genome assembly GCF_000686945.1 of Selenomonas sp. AE3005. Taxonomy (GTDB): domain Bacteria; phylum Bacillota; class Negativicutes; order Selenomonadales; family Selenomonadaceae; genus Selenomonas_A. The sequence goes on along the minus strand of NZ_JMME01000015.1, from coordinate 61,679 downwards.
CATCATCGAGATATGCCTGTAATTTAGCATTCTGCTCAGTGAGGGTTTTAATCATCAGCTGATAACTCTTGTTGATACCATCCTTCAATGTATCAACCTGCTCAGTTGTGAGCTTGCCCAGCGCCGTCGAAGCCTTTTGTGCCTCCGCGGAAATATCCAGGGAATAAGCCTCGCTCGTCGTGGTCGTCGTTTCCTTCGTCGCTTCATTGGTGGTAGTGGTGGTGCTCTTCGAATAACTAGCCTTCACCGCTGCCGAAGTTTGCGACAAAGAAGAAATCATGTTGACATCCATGTTCATCTTCCTCCTTTACGCGTGAACATACCTAAAAAAGAGAGATATCCTATTCTTATTATCGGTGAAAACACCGCAAAAAGCAAGAATATTTTCGCGCCTGGCAGCGCTTATTTGCATTTTATTTTTTATCCCTGTAAGTCAGACAAAACCCGCAGCTGTCCGCGCTTTATAACGCCGTTGTTCCGGGTTGTCAGCTGCAGCTGTAAAAAATTGTCAGCAATTTTACCAGGTCACCCTGGTCCCTGGCCGCCATGATTTCCCGGGCCGAATGCATGGCCAAAATAGGCACGCCGATATCCATGGTCCGCATGGGCACCAGTGCTGAGGCAATGGAGCCCAGCGTTGAACCGCCGCGCATATCACTGCGGTTAACAAAGCCCTGCCAGGCGATATCGTCCTGTTCACAGAGGCCACGCACTACCGCCACCGCCTCTGCGTCGCCGGCATAAGCCTGACTGGCAGCCTGTTTCAGCACAACTCCGCCGCCCAGCAGCGGTTTATTGGAGGGGTCATATTTATCCGGATGATTCGGGTGCAGGCCATGCGCCACATCTACCGAAAGCATAAAACCTCCGGCAATGTCTGCCAGCAGTTCGCTGCGCGTCCTGCCCAAAGCCATATAAATGCGCTCGAGCACCTGCATCAGCACCGCCGAGCCGGCCCCCTGCTTGGTCTGGCTCCCCACCTCTTCATTGTCAAAGAAAGCCGCCAGGCGCAGGCCATTACATTTATCGGGCTCTACAGCCATAATTCCCGCCAGCACAGCGGCCACTGACGTGAGGTTATCGAGGCGCGGCGCAGAAATAAATTCTGACTGCAGGCCGCACAGGCAGCCTTGTTCCCAGGGATAAGCCGATAACTCATAGGACAGGATATCTTCCGCCTTTACCCCAAGTTCTGCCGCCAGCCACGTCAAGAAGAACTCCGCCGTCAGTTCCTCGCCCCCCAGCGTTGCCAGGGGCAGCATATCCGTCTGCGCATTGAGCTTGCCCTCATCATTTACATCTCTGTCCATATGAATAGCCAGACTGGGAATGGTGAGCAGGGGCCGGGCAAAATCCACCAGCTGCACCTGCGGCTCAAAGGGCGCCGCCCCACGCAACACTACCTTGCCGGCCAGGGACAGTGGCCTGTCCAGCCAGGTCCGCAGCAGCATGCCGCCGTATTTTTCCACATTGAGAACGCCGTAGCCTTCCTTAACCATGCCGGACTGTGGTTTCAAGCGAAAACAGGGAAAATCAGTATGGGCAGCCGCCAGCCGCAGTCCGCCGGCCTGCCGGCCAACCGTAAAGGCCATGACCGTAGAACCATACACCGGCACATAGTAGCGGCCGCCGTTTGCCATCTGCCACGGTTCCGCCAGGGCCAGCCTGCTGAACCCGGCCTTGTCCAGCCGCTTTACCACAGCCTCTACCGTGTGATACGGTGAGGCTGCCTCGTTGATAAAGCCCAGTAATTCTTCACTATTTCTGTCTAAAGACTCAGCCACTTTTTACACTCCCTCAAATACAGAGATAGGCCGTTCCCAAGGAAACAGCCTATCAGCTCACTCTACTATAATTATCTCAATATCACGCCGGCCAAAAGCCAGAGCCTCTTCATGTGTATCAAAGGCCACGTCAATGCGATGCCCCTTGATAGAACCGCCGATATCTTCGGCCAGAGCCTCACCATAGCCGGGAATAAATACCTTCGTCCCCAAAGGAATCAGCTTGGGGTCTACAGCTATAACCCCCTTGCGCACCAGCGTCCCGGTGGCAGTATGCTTACTGTTCCCCGGGTCATGGGCGCTGTAGCCGGATGCAGAAACATACAACGCCCGGCCACTGGGAATTGTCATATCCTCAGCCTGCTGCTTGTTTTTATGCCTGCTCCCTTTTTCTTTATTGCCCTTATATGTCTTACCGCCGGATAAATAGTAATACGTGCCATCGCCGCATATACCATCCTCCGTCAAGCCCTTGGCTTTTTGAAATTTTTTGATAGCAGCCACAGTCAGCGGACCGCAGACACCATCAGCATCACCTTTAAGGAATCCCTGTTTCAGCAACAGCTCCTGTACGTGGCGCACATCTTCTCCCCGGGAACCATTCTTAACCAGAATAGATGCCTCTGCAGCCAGCGCCGAGCAAGTAAAAATCAGGGTGAACAACACTACAAGAAATACATGTTTGCGCAATAACCCCACCTCACTAGCTTTATCCATTTTCAAACTACAGCTATTTTAGCAAATTTAAATAATTTCCGTCAAATAAGGCGCATTTGCGACAACTTCTTCAGAGTCCGCAAAACAAAAAAGCGCCGCATACGCGACGCTGTCATTTCAGTGGTGGGCAGGGATGGATTCGAACCATCGTAGCCTACGGCGACGGATTTACAGTCCGTTCCCTTTAACCACTCGGGCACCTACCCACAAAAATGGTGACCCAGGAGGGACTCGAACCCCCGACCCTTTGATTCGTAGTCAAATACTCTAATCCAACTGAGCTACTGAGTCATGATTTATATGAAGTTTTTAGAAAAGTGGTGGGCCCACTTGGACTCGAACCAAGGACCGACCGGTTATGAGCCGGTTGCTCTAACCAACTGAGCTATAGGCCCAAATTCTTTCAAAAACTTGCAAACAATATGGAGCGGAAAACGAGACTCGAACTCGCGACCCCCACCTTGGCAAGGTGATGCTCTACCAACTGAGCTATTTCCGCATTTGTCTTACCAGCTGCAGGCTTGTGTGCCTCTCGCTGACTGACAAAAACTATTATATCCATAACCACATTGCTTGTCAACAACTTTTTTATATTTTTTTAAAAAATTTTTCCCGAGCCCTCAAATAGCCTCTTCCCCAGCCGGGGCATGCCACTTGGCACGGATTTTTTCCGCGGCCCCGCGCACATAAGTGAGCAGTTCTGTCCGGGCTGCCTGACTGTCTGCAGCGATAGCCTCATCAGCCTGCGGTGCAATACCCAGGGACTCCAGATTCCCAATGATTTTTTCCAGTGCTGCCTCGGGGTCCAGATACCATTCACTGCCGCGCACACGGATAAACTGCCAGCCCAGACGTTCCAGAATTGCCTGGTTGCAGCGCTCCTCAGCCGCAGCCTGAATGCTGTCCACCCAGTGCTCGCCCTGCATTACCAACAGTGCCCGGTGTCCGTCGCCTTCCACCACCAGCGGCAGTTCCAGCGAACCTACCAACACCTGACGGCGCAGGCAGTAACCACGGCCCTGCAAAGCTGCCGCCACGGCGATTTCCAAAGAACCTGGTTCCTTGTCAGCTGCAGCTGCCGGCAGCTGCGGACTTTGCACGTACTCGATTAAATCCCGGCGCAAGTCTCCGGGTTTCAATTCCGCCAGTTTCATGGAATGGAACACCCAAAGCTGGTCACGGGCGCGGCTTACTGCGACGTTATAACGTTTGGCCGTATCACCGCCATGACCTTCACCCACCAGACGCAGCTGCTGGCTTTCCGCAGTTTCAGATTCCACCGAACTGTCCACCAGCGACAGGAAGATAACATCACGTTCATCCCCCTGGAAGTTGCCGGGATTGCCGCAGAGGAATCCACAGGCCTCCAGCTCGCTGATACCGATTTTTTCTGCTGCCAGGTCCCGAATCAGTTTAGCCTGTTCATCGCCCAACAGGGAAATCGCCCCAAAGCTCTTGCCGGCATAGGCCGGTTCCTTCAGGCAGGCTGCCAGCTGTGCCACGATGGCCTCGGCCTCCACCAGATTGCGTTTCTTTCCGGGCTCGCGTACGCCCCCGGCCACCTCTACAGCCACCAGCGGTTCTAACGGGCCGCTGCCCGACTCACGCAGCGGCCGGATACGGCCATCATAAGCCAGCTTGTTGGAATAACCGATAATCTCCGGCACACAGCGGAAATGCTCGGTGAGCATACGCGCGGTAAAGTTCATCTGAGCGATATCATACAGGGACGTATCCATCGTATACAGGGAGGCATGTTTGATAACCCCCTCAATAGTAACACTTTGCAAATGCGTGATATCTGCCGCCGTCACGCCGACAGCCGCCGGACTCACCTGCTTATCATCACCGACGATAATGACTTTCCTGCCAAAATACAGCAGGGGCAGGGCGGTGATATCCGCCTGACTAGCCTCATCAATAATGATAACATCAAATTTAGGACTGGCCGGATTGAGATTCTGCCAGACACGCGCCAAGGGCATAATCCAGGCCGGCACTGCTCCCTGGGCCTCGAGCATGCACGCCCGGGCCTCTTTAATATGTCTGGACGCATACCGCCCCTTGCCGCGGCCGATTTTGACGACGGCCTTGCTCCAGCCGACCAGACTGGCCTGCAGGTCAGTACCGGATACCTTCTCCAACAGCTTTTGCCAGGCCATTTTTTCCGCCAGCCGGGCCGTAACCTGATGCAGGTCCTGCGTAAGATTGCCAATTTCCGCAGAAATCTTCTGTACGTCGAGCTGCGGCAGGCTGCCCAATTCGCGCTTAAACTGCGCGTACAGCCAGGCCTGTTCCACATTCGCCGGTGCCTTATCGCCGCCGGGCTCACCAATCTTATCCGCAATAGCCTGCGCCCATGCCGGGGCAGCAGCCGTCAGCCGTGCCAGAAGGTCCAGCCGTTCGTAATAGGCCGGCAGCAGTTCTTCATAACGCAGCAGCTTGTCGTAGGCGGCCGCATAGGCCTCAGCGTCGCTATTGTTCAACGCCGTCATAAATTCGTAGCTCAAAGCACCGTCACTGGCACTTAAGGAACGCTTAGTGGTATAAAGTTTATCCGCCTCATCCTGACGCCCCTCCTGCATGAACAAGAGCTTTTGCCAGGCAGGATAATCCTCACGGAGCCAGCGCAGCTGCTCTGTAAGTTCCTCGTGCGGTGTCGCAAAAGGATTGGGCTTGTAGATAAGCTCCACATCCACACCGGCCTGCCGGAGAATGAGCATAAGTTCTCCCCAAAAATCCTTTTGCCAGTGCAAAAAGCCCATGACCTGCCGGAAACGGGCCGCCAGCAAATCATCGATATCATCGCCGCTTTTTGCCAGTTCCGCGTAGCTCAGCATGCCAAACGGCACCAGCAGCTGCTCCCATTTACGGGCCGCCTCCTGCCGGGCCTGAGCCAGTGCTACATACTGCAGGGCCAGCTGACAATCCTGGCCGCTTTCCAGCCCGTGACCGTCAATATTAAATTCCTGCGCTATCCTGCTCCACTGCTGATGGCGCAATTTCGTCCACCAGGAAAGACGCCCCTGCGCCGCAAAAGCATCGGCCATATCCGCCAGGGCCTGAATAAATTCCTGATTAAGCGCTCTTTGACCATTGTAGGCAAACTCGTGGCCAAACAGCCGCGTCATAGTCTGTCCCTTTAACTGGCCCACACGGGCAATGGCCCGGTCGAGCATCTGCCAGACCTCCATGTGGGCGCCGCCGAGTTTGCCGGCCAGAATAGCCTCCTGCGCCCACTTTTCCTCCAGTGTAGCAAAATCCACAGTCGTATAGAGTTTTTGCGCCGCGGTCAGCCGTTCCCGGGAAAGTTCTCCCGGTGCCACCAGCTGGCCTTTTTTCACCAGCCGGCCATTATCATCAACCGCCGCCTCACGCAAACCGGCCAGCAGCCCCTGCATTTCCGCCTGGTCCTTGGCCGCCCGGGTGAGAATATCCGCCGCCTCACTGGGGGGCAGCAGTTCACTTCTCGCCGGCAGGTTTTCGCCCACTTCTTTAAGGCTGACAGCGTCAAAGACAGCATTGAAACTGTAGAGCCGTTCCAGCTCGCTCTCCGTAAGCGGCAGCGGCACAGCCTCTATTTCCCCGGGCACAACTCCGACGAGGTCCTGATGGTCATGCATAAAGGCCGCCATTCGGGACAGCGACCAAACCTTGCCGCCGAGTTCAAAATAATCGCGCCTTGCCTCCAGGCGCTGAACCTGTTCCAGACTGCCGCGCAGCCGTTCAAGTTCCGCTAATATGGCCTGCCGCTTTTCCCGGAGACGCTGTGCGTCTTTTGCCAGTTCCTCAGGATTATCCTGTGACAAGCGTTCACAAATCCCCTGTACCGAACGCTGCATATCAGCCGTTGCGTCCCCAATAAGCGACACGCTCAAATCCTGTATGCCGGCAGGCAGTTTTTCCTTAAGTACTGACAGTGCCTTGCTTGCAGCACTGGTCACCAGTACATGCTGGCCCTGGGCCAGGAAATGCCCCAGCAGGTTGGCAATCGTATGTGTTTTGCCTGTGCCCGGCGGCCCCTGTACCACTACAGCCGGCGACGTTTCTATCTTACGGGCAATGGCCAGTTGTTCGGCATTGGCCTCCTTGGTCAGCAAAATATCCGTGGCCTCGCCCCGGATATCCGCCAGGTTAAGCGAAAAGGGTTCTGCCTGTTCCGGCGCTGCCGTGGGGTCCACAATTCTGGTCAGAGCCTCCGGCACGTCACCGTTTTTGTCGATGTAATCCAGCAGCTGGGATATGCCCCGTTCCATGCCGGCACTGCGGCGCCGCAAAAACAGCACCTGCCGGGAATAGGTCAGGTACCAGTCTGTAGGCAGGATATCAAACCGGTTTTCCGCATAACGGCAGTTGGGTGTCAGCACACCGGCCGCCTCCGTCAGGAAAGCCTCCATCTTCTCCGTCCAGGGATGAACGTCCCGTTCTTCCACCAGCGCCGCAAATTCACGCAGCCCTTCCGGCTCAATCCCCGGCATATCCTGAAACATATCCATATAAATTTCTGTAGGATAGCCGGCCTCCATGACCTGCATTTTACCCTGTCTGTCATAATGCAGCTGCACTCTTTTCAGCAGCAGCGGATGATTTATCGCCGCATCAAGGCCGCTGAGAAACATGGCATTGCCAATAACCAGTTCCAGCCCCTCCGGGTCCTTACGGCACCGGTCGTAGATTTCATACAGTTCCATAAACAGCTTTTGCGTGCGGCTTTTTACCATTTCCCCGGAACGCCACAACGTGCGCTGGCGTTTCCATTTTTCCAGTGCCGCCAGCCGCACGCCCGAATCCACAAAGCGCTCCATAACGTCGCCCAGCCGGCTGTCATGGCGCAACCGTTCCTCCCGGACCTCGATGTCCACCACATCAAAATCCTTATAATCAGGGGTGCGAATCCAGCCCAGTAAATCAAAGGGCAGTTCGGGACACGGCGTAAATTCCGGTTTTTCTACTTCCAGCAAAACACCATCTTCCCGTTCCCCTGGCGCATACGTACAAATCCGCTTGGGGTCCACCGGCAGTTCATCCACGAACAGGGACCAGACCTCATTTTTTATTCCCCGGACGATGTTCTGTCGCAGGGCGCAAATCTGGCGAATATAATCGATTAACTTTAATACCTTTTTTTGGTTATCCATACTGACCTCAGAAACATGCACATTAGCCATGCATTTATCCACAAAATTCTCCACATATCCACAGATTTACGCAAAACTCTGTGGATAACTCATATTTTATCATATCCTTTACACTTTATTCTACTGATATCAGTTTTTTCCTGCCAGTAAATAGCTCCGCCCCTGCTCTGCCGATAAAATTCTTTCCCCAACAAGGTTTTTCCGGCAATTTAACGAATAAAGTAAATGTGTGTTTGACAGAAAGGAGCTTTGTTATGCAAAATTATAAAATCGCCGTTATCGCCGGTGACGGCATCGGCCCGGACGTTATCGCGGAAGGGAAAAAAGTGCTCGAGGGCATTGCCAGACTCGATGGCAGTTTCAGCGTGGAGTTTACAGATTTTCCCTGGGGTTGTGAGTATTATTTAAAGAACGGCTGCATGATGCCGGAAAACGGCCTGGATATCCTCAAGGATTTTGACGCCATCTACCTGGGCGCTGTCGGCTATCCCGGCGTCCCCGACGATGTTTCCCTGCAGGGCCTGCTGCTGAAAATCCGCCGGGGTTTTGACCAGTATATCAATCTGCGTCCGGTAAAACTTCTGCAGGGTGCGCCCTGTCCCTTGAAAGACGTATCGGAAAAGGATATCGATATGGTGGTGGTCCGCGAAAACAGTGAGGGCGAATACGCCAATGTCGGCGCCCGGCTCTACCCCGGCACAGAACAGGAAGTCGCCCTGCAGACGGGCGTTTTCTCCCGCAAGGGCTGTGAGCGCGTCATCCGCTATGCCTACGAGCTGGCCAAAAAGGAAGGCAAAACTCTAACCAATATCAGCAAGGCTAACGCCCTGGGCTACTCCATGGTATTCTGGAATGAAATCTTTGCCGAAGTGGGGAAAGATTACCCAGAAGTAAAAACCAGCAGTCTGATGGTAGACGCGGCCAGCATGTTCTTTGTTAAAGACCCTAAGCGTTTCCAAATCGTCGTGACGAGCAACCTCTTCGGTGATATCATCACCGACCTCGGCGCCGCCATTGCCGGCGGCATGGGACTGGCGGCCGGTGCCAACCTCAACCCGGAACGCAAATTCCCCAGCATGTTCGAACCCATTCATGGCAGTGCCCCGGATATCGCCGGCCAGGGCCTGGCCAATCCGCTGGCAGCCATCTGGAGCGTCAGCCAAATGCTCGACTTCTTCGGTCATGAAGACTGGGGACAGAAAGTTATCGCGGCCATTGAAACCCTGTTGTGCGAGAAACAGACGCTGACGCCTGACCTCGGCGGCACGGCCAAAACCAGCGACATCGGCGCAGCCATATTGGAAATTTTACAGCGCTGATACACCTTATAAGTACTGCCTGCCTTTACGTGGCAGCGATAATTTGCCATTTCTATTTAACATGGCCGGGCAGTGATACTTTGCCATGATAAATACAACCGGCTTGGCAGTGATACTTTGCCAGTCTCCGCTTAGACCGTAAACTAAAACAAATTTTGACCTTTAAATTTAATAGCTCTAAAAGCCATAAACTCGCTGTGCTCAGACAAATGGCTTTTAGAGCTATTTTTTAGTATGGTCAAAATTTGTTTCTTAACGTTTACAGTCAAACGCTACGCTTTGGCAAAGTATCACTGCCAAGCCAAGGTACAAACCAGCACCCAATCTCTATCTTCCTACTGCTTAGTAGTTTTCCGCGTGAATCTCGAAGTAGCTCTGCGGATGAGCGCAGACCGGGCAAAGCTCTGGTGCCTTCGTGCCTACAACGATGTGGCCGCAGTTACGGCACTCCCAAACCTTGACTTCGCTCTTCTGGAACACTTCTTTCGTCTCCACATTTTTCAGCAGAGCCCGATAGCGTTCCTCATGGTGTTTTTCAATTTCACCCACCATACGGAATTTGGCAGCCAAATCCTTAAAGCCTTCCTCTTCGGCTGTTTTGGCAAAGCCTGCGTACATATCCGTCCATTCGTAATTTTCCCCGTCAGCGGCATCGTTGAGGTTCGTTACCGTATCAGGTACACCGCCATCATGCAGCTCTTTGAACCACATTTTGGCATGTTCCTTTTCATTGTCCGCAGTTTTCAGGAACAGGGCCGCAATCTGCTCATAGCCCTCTTTCTTGGCCTTGGACGCATAGTACGTGTATTTGTTGCGCGCCTGGCTTTCCCCGGCAAAGGCAGCCTCCAAATTTTTCTCCGTCTGGGTTCCTGCATATTTGCTCATAAATTCAACCTCCTAAAATATTATTTAATACATCACCTGGTCAGCCGTGCTGTCAAAACGCGGCTGACCAGGCAACATGCTTACACCTTAAACTTCTGAACTTCTGCCTGCAGCGTCCCGGCCATCTTCGCCAGCTGCTCACTGTTGGTGTTCATTTCATGCACCGAGGCCGACTGCTGCTCCGTAGCTGCCGACACAGTTTCGGAGTTGGACACAACACTGCGGCTCATTTCCTCAATGTCCTTAATCGCGGTCTGACAGCTGTCAGCGCTGTCCGTTGCCTCCTTGGACGCACCGGCAATCTGCTGCGAACGGTCGGAAATCTTTTCCACCAACGTGACGATAGCGGAGAATTCCCGGCCGGTTTCCTCGACGCTGTCTTTGGCCGTGGCCAGATTTTCCGTGCCCTCGTTCATACTGCTGACCGCCTGCTGGGTTTCACTCTGAATCTGCCCAATCAGGCCGGCAATCTGACTGGCGGCCTCTTCGGACTGCGCGGCCAGCTTGCGGATTTCATCAGCCACTACGGCAAAGCCGCGGCCGGCGTCACCGGCACGGGCAGCCTCGATAGCGGCATTAAGGGCCAAAAGATTGGTCTGCTCCGCAATCCCGGAAATAGTATCGGTTATACGGCCGATTTCATCGGAACGCTCGCCCAGGCTGTTGACCACACGGGCGGATTCACCCACCACTTCACTGAGGCGGGCCATATCCTTGACCGTACGGGTAACCACCTGGTTGCCGTTCTGGGCCTTTTCCGCAGCCTGCTTTGTTTCCACAGCGGCCCGGCGTGCATTATGAGCCATGCCGCCGATACGCTCCAGCAGGACATCCATAGACTGGGAGGCCTCATCGATGGCCGACAGCTGCTTATTGGTAGCCCCGGCCACATCGGTGATGGATTCCGCCACCTGCTGGCTGGCCGCTGCCGACTGGGTAGTCATTTCATTGAGCTGGGCTGCGTCACTGGCCACCTGGTCAGCCGACTCCTTAATGGAGCCCATGAGCTTGCGCATATTGCCGCCCAAAACCTTCAGGATTTCCACCATCTGGCCGATTTCATCTTCACGTGCCGTATATTCCGGCTTTACCGGCTCGGCCCGGTAATCGCCGCTGGCAAACTTCTGCAATCGTCCCGTCACAAAGCTGATAGGGTCACCAAAGCTCTGGGCAATCTTTGCCCCCAGCAGGGCCATAATCAGCGACACAACTAAAATAATAAGCGACGAAATCAGGATTTTATGATAGAGTGCCTCTTTATTGGCCTCCGTATATTTTGCCGCCTCGGCATCAATGTAATCAATCCAGGAGCCGGTGCCCACAATCCAGCCGTAAGGCTTGAATTCCAGCACGTAATTGCGCTTGGGCAGGGACTGGCTTTCACCCGGTTTCGGATAGGAAAAATCTACAAAACCGCCGCCGTCCTTCTGGCCTTCCTTCCACATGTTTTCCATGTAGGGAACGCCATTGGGGTCTTTTTCCCCGCGGCGCATCTTGCCCTCGGCTGCCCTGTTGCCGGCATGTGCTACACAGATACCCGTATCTTTTTCATCAGCAAAGAAATACCCCTTGCCATCGTCATAGCGTACTGAGCGCAGGACATCCAGGGCCATGCTTTTGGCCTGAGCCTCCGTAAGTTCACCGGACTGCTGACGGGCATAAATACCATTCAGCGAGGATACTATCCCCTCTGTCTGCAGGCGCAATTCCCTGTCATAATGCTCTGCCAGCTGCTGGCGGTAGTCTGCCACCAGTTTATCATTATCAGAAATTGTGCTGTAAAGGAAGTAGCCGCCCACAGCCAGGGTAGCCACCACGCTGACAGCAGCAAACAGCGCTGTCAGCTTGCCACGAACCGACTTCATAAAAAACATAAACCCACCCCTTTTCACATCTTGTCGTACAAAAATATTTCTCCATTCCGCTGAAAAATCCTGCCCCCTGCGCAATAATCAGCTGCTTTTTCCTGCATAAAAAAAGACAGCCGACAAATGTCAGCTGCCCTAAAGCCTAAACGAAATTATACACTTAAGATTTCATTGGCCACGTGTTCGGCATTAGTGCCGATAACCACCTGAACCGCATTGCCCGTGGCAAATACACCGCGGACGCCGTTAGTCTTTTTGAGTTTTTCATTATCCATTTTGGACAGGTCTTTAACCGTGCAGCGCAATCTGGTGGCACAGGAAGAAATTTCCTCCAGATTATCACGGCCGCCCAAAGCTGCCAGTACCTGCTCGGATAACTCGCTCAGTTCCACCGGTTCTGACGTCAGGACGTTTTCCTCATCATAGCGGCCGATGGTCGGAATATCAAACTGGCGGATAGCCCAGCTGAAAATACCGTAATACAGGATAAATACACCCACACCGATGACCAGAATCATCTCCGGCTTGGTAGCCAATCCCCAGTCAATAACATAGTCGATAAAGCCGGCGGAGAAACCAAAGCCGTCCAGCACGCCCAGCGAATAAGTAACAGCCAGGGACAGACCGGTCAGCACCGCATGCACCACATAGAGGGCCGGGGCCAGGAACATGAACATAAACTCGATAGGTTCCGTAATCCCCGTCAGAAAAGCCGTAAAGGCCACCGAGGCCAGCATACCGCCGATTTTGGCTCTGTTTTCCGGCTTAGCCGCATGGTACATGGCCAAAGCCACGGCCGGCATACCAAACATCATCATGGGGAAGAAACCGGCCATAAACATACCGGCAGCCGGGTCGCCGGCAAAGAAACGATTCAGGTCACCCGTAGCTACCGCGCCCGTAACCGGGTTGGTATATTCACCGAACACGAACCAGATAAAGCTGTTCAAAATGTGGTGCAGCCCCACGGGAATCAGCAGGCGGTTCAGCACACCGTAGACAAACGTACCTACAGCGCCAGCGCCGATAATCCATTCACCCACACCGTGGATAAAGGCCTGACAGGGCCCCCATACCACACCGAACACAGCGGCCAGGACAATGGATACCGCTGCCGTCACAATGAGAACAAAGCGGCGGCCGCCGAAAAAGCCCAGATATTCCGGCAGTTTTACCGTATGATAGCGGTTGTACAGGATACCGGCCTCAATACCGCTGACGATACCGGCCAGCACACTCATATTGAGGGTTTCATCAATGGTCTTTAAGGCCGACGTCAGAATAAGATAACCGATAGCACCGGCCAGACCGGCCGCGCCATTGTTATCCTTGGCCAGTCCTACACCGATACCAATGGAAAAGATAAGTGCCAGATTATCAAAGACCGCTCCACCGGCCTTGGTGATAAAAGGTATATTCAGCACATCAGGCGCACCTAAGCGCAACAGCAATGCTGCCGCCGGAAGTACCGCGATAGGCAGCATCAGGGCTTTGCCAATATTTTGCAGCTTGGCAAACCAATTCTTCATAGATTTCACTCCTTAGGACATAAATAATACAAGGCAGTGAGCCAAAACTGCACTGCCTTGCGTATTTTACCACAATTATCTAAATATTACAATGGGTATCAATTTTCATCTTCGTCGTTATTGCTATTGACCTCACCACCCGTAGGAGCTGACTTATCGGTATTTTCCACGATGCTGCTATCGCCAGCCGGAGCAGCTGCTCCTGTATCAGCTGTCGGCATAGCGGCCATAGGTCTGTCACCTCTGCCGGGATTGCTGGTAGCCGCTACGATATTGTTTTCCGTATCTCGCTCCATGCTCCTGCGCTGCTCGCTCGACATATTGCTGCCCATCAGCTCAGTAAGGATATCGCGGATAACATCCATACGGGAAGAAGAACCGCTCTGACTATCTGCAGTCGGGGTAGTAGGCGTAGCCGGAGTAGTCGGTTCGGTGCTGGGGGTAGTAGGCGTAGCCGGAGTAGTCGGTTCGGTGCTGGGGGTAGTGGGTGTATCGGTTGTCGGTTCGCTGCCGGGCTTTTCGCTGTCAGTCGCTGCAGCTCCGCCCCAGATGGCATTGACCTTAGCCTGCAAATCAGCAGCAGATACGGATGTTCCATAGGTGTTGCCAGAGGGGTTGGTTACATTGGCGTAGTAGGAATTGGTGACAGTAGGATTATACGTAACAGTTGTTTCGGACCAGCTTTGAGTTTCATCATCCCAACTAGAAGCTATGCTTTCAAAACTGCCAACAATACCGCCAACAGTATCGCCAGTTACAGTACCACTATTATATGCGTTATTTATCGTCAGTCCATCACCTTCCATGGCGCCGACAATACCGCCGGCCGTACCTGGCATCGGATATTCACCAGTAGTTCCTACTGCCTTAATTGCACCGGTGTTATAGGCATATTTTATATTTTTAGCTTCACTGCCGGTCTGCCCCACGATGCCGCCAATACCATAAGCGCCATCTACAGCACCGCTGTTTTTTGCATTCGTGATTGTGCCGCCGTAAAGCATTCCAACCACACCACCGATATCGCCGCCGGTCGTTCCGCCAGTTACCGTTGCCGTATTTTCTACATTAGTCAGTTTGGCACTAAAACCGGCACTGAAATTCCCCATAGTTCCCACAATACCACCGGTAAATGATTCGGCTGCCGTAATGTTACCGCTGACATAGATATTAGAGACTACACCATCCACGAAACTACCGGCCAGTGCCCCTGTACCATTATAGCCCGAACCGGTTATATCCACATTTTCCAATCGCAGATTCTTAACCGTACCGCCGGAATATTCACTGGTATTAAAATCGAAATTGCCAATCTGTGCAAAAAGGCCGTTGCTGCCGCTTAACTTGTTTACGGTATAGCCCAAGCCATTAAAATACCCAGTAAAGGGCGTTGCCATACTGCCCAGTTCTTCACCTGCAGCCCCCAAGGTTGTGAAGGAGGCAGAACTCAAGTCAACATCACCTGCCAGCAGATACTTCCCGTTCATGTTCGTAATCTGGCTCAAATCTGTAACCAAGGTCGCCCCTTTTACTATTGGCGTCACTGTCACAACACCATCTATTATTTTTGCCGTGCCTTTTACTATCTTACTAGAAGTATAATTATCTGCCACACCGCCAATTATCACCGTGTCGGCACCAATAACATTTGCGACCTTATCAAGTACAGTCGTATCCTGCAACACGACCTCCTCTGCATTGAGAATTAGTGAATTAGCAGACGATACATTAACCAGCGCTACAGAAATATCGCTCCCCTCAGTAACACTGCTTCCCAAAATTGACGGATTTGTATTGCCATTGAGGAAGGCATCCTTATTTACGCTTTCAATCGGCGCTGTGGAGGCCGTCAGCGAGCCGACATTGATAACGGCTCCGCTGCCGAACACGATACCATTGGGATTGACAAGGAAGATATTGCCGCCGCCTGTAAGTGTGCCATAGATATTGGACACATCCGGCCCTTTGACCAGATTGAGATAATTACCGGCATCAAAATTGACAGTTTCGCCCTTGGCGATGCTGAAGGCCTGCCAGTTTATGACATTGTTGGCCGCGCCGCTGATGTCCATCGTGCTGCCGCTGACTTTGATGGTGGCACTGTCACTATGACCGCCTGCCGGCAATGCCTGCACCAGGGGCAGCAGGGAAAACATACCGACACCTAAGGCCAATGCAATCTTCCTGCCTAAATTTTTCTTAAATTCCGACTTTTTCATTGATATCGCTTCCTTTCATCTTGCCTATCCTAAACAACGGTATTAAAACTGCGCAGCGGCAGCGAAAAATTCCCTTCGCTGCCCTTCTGCACAGCAACCTGACGAAAAATCAGCTTACCAGATTTTCCCCAGCATGAACCACAGCCTGTTCTTGGCCTGCGCATATTCGCTGGTATTGTCGCCCAAACCAATGCGGCGCGCATAGTCAAATCTGGCATAGAAATCGTTGGGACGTACCCATGCAACACCGATGCCCCAGCCCTTGAGGGTCGTATTGCGCGTATTCGGATGATCCTCCGAATAGACGCGGCCGCCATCAAGGTATGTGGACAGGGTCAGCCCCTGAACGCGGGGAATATGATAGCGAACCTCGACCGTACCGAGAAAGCCTTTATCCCCCGAACCTTCGCCCTGAGGATAGGCTCTGACGCCATTCATGCCGCCCAGATACATTTCCTCGCTGGAATCAAGGTCACTGCCGGAAACCTGCGCCGATCCTCTTACCAGCACATCCCATTGAGGCGCAAATTTGTGTACCATCGTGGCATCCGCCGTCAGCTTGCTGAAGCTGCCGTCACGCCCCGTTACGGAATCGCCTTTCAACGTACCGCCATAGCCTGTAACGCCATAGCTGAAGGTGGTTTCCGCTTGTTTCTTGAAGCCATTTAGCCCTACATGCACAGCATGGCTATGTTTTTTCCATTTGACACCTGCCCTGTCTACCTTATCCTCAATATCACGATAATCATACCCGTAATTAAGGTAAAGCGCCTCTTTGCTGGTATGGAACAGCGGTGTCAGACCGTACAGGCTATAGGTAGTCGCCGTTCCTTTAAAACCAAAGGCCGCAAAGTCAGCCCCCAGTTCGTAGTTGCCATGGGAAATGCCCACGCCCAGCCGGGTGCCGCTGCGCCCGACAACGGTATCATAGCGTATGCCAAAGTTCTTCTGGCTGGCATTGGACACCATCCCATTCAAGCCCAGATGATCGCCCATACCGCTCAATTCATACCAGTCGGCGGTAAAACCGTAGCGATAGCGTCCGGCAGGATGACTGCCATAGTTGTTGACATAGAGCATATACGTTTCGGCTTTGCCATTTTCCACCTTGATAACCAAATCGCTCTCGCCCTTATTTGCCCCCGGCTGCAGCAGACCGCCGGCTTTCACGCCGCCCAGATCGATGATATTGTAGAGCGCGGATTCCAGCGATTTTCCTTCCACCATGTCGCCGCTTTTCAGCCCCTTGACCAGACGCTCTAGCACGGCAGTCTTGACCTTGCTTTGGTTATCAATGGAGATATTACCGTATCTTCCCGGCGCTACAGCGATGGTGATATTACCCTCTGCGCTTTTCTGCTCCGGCAGATATGCTGTTGCCGCCGGATAGCCATGAGAACGGAAATAGCCGGTAACTTCGGCGGCGGCCTTATTGAGGTCTGCCAGCGTCACCGTTGTGCCTTCATAACGGGCTGTTATCTTCGCCAAATCCTCAGCCTTATATTTCATGGCTTCATCAGTTGTAACCGTCAGCTTGGTTAAGGCAAAGCTGGCCGTGCTGTCAGCCTGTACGTCATTGGGAACGGCAGTTTCCACATCTGCCGCTGCCTGCTGCCGTTCCAGATTCTCACGCACCGTACCCGGATTGTCGGGAATAGCCGGAGCAGCCAACGCCGTTCCCATCCACATGAAGCCCATAGCGGCCGCAATGAGCCCATACTTCTTCTTGTCCAATTTCTTCATATTCAGAAAACCTCCCTTAACTAACGGCCTGTCTACACTATCGACCGCTTGCTTATAATTTTAAGCAAAAAACGGTACAAATCCTACTGTACTCAGGTACAGTTTTTCCTGTACCTGCTATATCCCCCTCTATTGTAAAATCTTTTTGGTGTTGTTATAACGAGGCAAGAAAATGTCCCCCACCTCAGCAGGTGGGGGCACGAATACCAAAACAGGCGGCGAGCATATCTCTCGCCTCGTTGCGAAGCGAAGCTAGTCCTTTAGGGAAACGCCAAGAGGAAGTTTTGCCTATGGCAAAACTGGAACAACTGCGTTATAATTGAGTATGCGAACAGGAGGTTGATTATGCTTTACGGTCTATACGTGTAGTGACCCCATAAAGTTAGACCTTAACGGTAGTAGCAATTATATGCTGCTACCGTTTTTTTATGCTGCGGCATGACGTAAACGGTAATCTACAGGACTGAGCCATCCCAGCTTGGCTTTGATTCTGTGGTTATTGTAGTATGTGATGTAATGGCGGATAGCTTGTTCCAGTTCGTCAAAACTGTGATAGGTATGTCCATAATAGATTTCCTGTTTTAACAGGCCAAAGAAATTTTCCATCACGCTATTATCTAGACAGGTGCCTTTGCGAGACATACTTTGAAAGATTCGCTCTTCCTTCAATCGGCCAACATAGCTGCCCATTTGGTAAGCCCATCCTTGATCGGAATGGAACGTCCGACGATAAGGGCAGTCGCTGGTAATGGCAATTGCTTTCTCCAAAGCAGACATAATGCCTTGTGACGATGGCCGTTTTGTGATACTAAAGCTAAGGATTTCACGATTATAAAGGTCAAGGAACGGGTCCAGATATGCCTTGCGAGTAATAATGTTCCCGTTGGTGTCAATTTCATAATACTTAAATTCAGTGGTATCTGTGGTGATTTTCTGATGTGGAATACAGGTATCGAAGCGACGGCGTAACCGATTGGGTGCAATGCGCCCAACAGTTCCTTTGTAGGAATTGTATTTGCGGTTCTTGTGGGAGAATGATTTTACCTGCAGCCCTAATTTCTGGACAAGGCGCTGAACCTTCTTGCGATTGACTAAAAGTCCCTCTTCGCGGAGCTTCCCCCAGATTCGACGATAACCGAAGTCCTTGTCACACTGCCGAATAGCTTTAATCTTTGCTTCTAAATCGGCATCCAGATTTTGTCGGTCAAATCGCTTCTGCCAATACATATAGGTGGCTTTAGGAAGTTTAATAACTGCAAGGATGTCTTTTAATTTGAAGGATCCTCGGAGACTGTGGGCGATCCTTGCTTTCGCTTCTGCGCCTCTTGCTCCAGGCGCAATCTCCTCAGTCCTTTTAAAAAGGCCACCTCAATACGGAGCTTGAGATTTTCTTCTTCTAGCTGCTTAAGCTTCTCATCTTGATTCATATTGCAGTCCGGTGTAATACTGGTTTTATCTGGCACCTTTGGCCGCCTGCCTTTCCGTTGCGTTTTGAGACCTTCTATACCAACAGCACGATAGCGTCGAACCCAGTTTACTAAAGGCCCTTCAGATTTCAATTTAAGTTGAAGTGCTAATTCTTGGTAAGAAATTTCTGTACTTAAATATAACTTTACAGCATTTAACTTGAATTGGAAAGAATATGTTTCATTTTTTCTTGACCGTTGAAGCCCCTCTTTCCCCATTGCCCGATATTTTCCGACCCACTCTTGAATGCGTTTTTTGGCAGGTATCTTGTATTTTTGGGCTAAGGCAACGTATCCAATATCCCCTTTCAAATATTCTTGAACTACTTTCAATTTGAATTCAGCACTATATTTTGCCATAAAATGACCCCCATAAGTTAGATTGACTGGTCTAACTTATGGGGGTCTCTACAACGCCAGCGCATTTTTTTACAATGTGCTGTTCTATATGATGCTGCTCAGACAAGTGCCTGCCGCAGACATTATCCTTTATAATACTGCCTTTATGCTGTTGTGTGGCGGCGGCATGGTGCTGTATGGCTTTGCCCATGAAAAATTCTCCCTTGCCGCAGGCAGGCGCGCCTTACAAGTTTCCCTGCTGGGCAGCGCCACAGGCATCAGTCTGCTTTCTTTGGCAAAGGGAGCTTGGTTTTCATGGTCTGCAATACTGTTGTTTGCCCTCTCTTTTGGCTATTTGTTTGCCTGTATTGCCCACAAAGCCGCATATCAGATACCTATCGTCAGGCAGGGACGCTTCATTGGCTACTCACTGGCTTTGTCCAATTTCAGCCTGTACTTTGCCCTGCTCCTGCCGGATGCCAGCCAGTCAGCCGTCATGCTGGGCGCTGTCCTGCTGACTTTTTTCCTGCTGAAAAAAATCCCTCATAACACTCTGCCTCAGATGACCTTCGTCAGCCAAGCCGCGGAGGTGAAAAAGAACCTGCCGCTGGCTGTGCTGATTGCAGCTGCCCTTGGGGTGCTGGTGGGTCTTGACGACAGCATTTTTATCCCACGCTTTGCCGAATACGAAACCTCTTACTTCGGTATATCACGGCTGTTTACTGCAGGCGGCTTTTTGCTGGCAGGCTATCTTGCCGATATGTTTCCTTTTTATCTGCCCATTATTGCC
This sequence comes from Selenomonas sp. AE3005, assembly GCF_000686945.1. GTDB lineage: Bacteria > Bacillota > Negativicutes > Selenomonadales > Selenomonadaceae > Selenomonas_A. Next base: position 41,882 of record NZ_JMME01000015.1, on the reverse strand, counting down.
ATTGTTGCCAAGAGCGCGCCAATGCTAGTCCGCGCCAGCAGTCCCCAGTTCCTCCTGTCCCTGCTGGCCTACACCGATGCTTTCTTCACCGGGGCGTTGATTGTACTGGTTATCCGTCTGTTCTTCTTTATCGCGCCTTACACCAAACGCCCTGCGCTTTGGGCCACGATGGGCAGAGGGATTGAAATGCCGCTGAGCGGCCTTGCGGCACTATGGGGGACACTGTACCTTGAATCCGCCGGTATCGCTGTGATTTTGGCAGTACATACGGCTTTGCTGCTGCTCTGCGCCGTTCTTTTCTATCAGGTACTCATAATCTATGCCCGGACACAAAAATCCCGGCCTCTTACAGCCGGGAATCTCATGAAAAACGATATAAATCCCATCAATAATCTGACGGACAGTGAACTGACGCTGGCGGCCAATGCTTCCATCCCCCTGACAGCGCCTAATACAGCCTCCCCTCAGGACATCATGCGGAGAACTTATGGCCTTACAGACAGGGAAGCCGATGTTTTAATGGAAGTCCTGCAGGAAAAGTCTATTTCCGAAATCGCCGCCGCCCTGTTTGTCACCGAGCGGACTGTAAAATACCATATCGGCAACCTCCTGAAAAAAACAGACTGCCAAAATCAAATAGAACTGCGTGAGAAAATTCAGCTCTGATTTTCGTTAAATTATTGCAATCCGCAGCAAAAAAACTTATAATATAGACAAACGGAGACTGGCGAATTCGCACTCGTCGGCACTCCCCATAGTTATTTGAACATTGAAGAAGGTCGCGACTTGGCAAAAGGTCAGCGGCTTTTTTCGTTACCTAAATTACTTTAGGTACATCAAGACAGCTACAATGAATGACATCGTTGCTAAAAATAAAGACAACTTCTCGTACAGGGTCATGTAGCTCACCTCCCGCAGGAGGAACGCCAACTAATTCGTCAGTCTCCGCTTATTATCATACATTTTTTGTCATGTTCTGGCAATACTTAAAAGCTGTTGCAGCTTATCCCATTCGGGAACTGCGGCGGCTTTTTTTATCTGCGCCAGCTTTTCCGCCTCGGCCTCCGGCAGCTGGTAGCCGGACAATTCGCCCAGCATGTATGCCAGACTGTCATCGTCAAAACTCTGCACAATATCGCGCATAGTTTCCCAGGCCTCACTGAGTTCTGCCGGACTGATAGGTGCTTTTTCTGCCGCCTCTTTTTCTGCAGGCATAAGCACGGACAGACTGGAGGCAAAGCTGCGGTAAAGTTCGAGCAGCGGTGCCGTGCCTGTTTCTATCTCGTCACAGTAACAATTATTGCCTGCGTCCTCCAGACGGGCGGCCTTTTCTGACAGCTCTGACGCGCCGATAATCCGGGCGGTACTTTTAAGCGCATGCACCTTGGTGGTGTAATTCTGCCAGTCCCCGGTATCGTAGTAGCGCTGAATTTCCTCCGCATTGCTCATAATGGTCTGGGCAAAGACTTTCAGCGCGTCCATATAAGCCGTCACCGAGCCGCAATGCTCAACGCCCTTGTACGGGTCAAGCCCCACCACATATTCCAGCCAGTCAGGCAGTTTATCCTCTGCGGCCACGGCCAGCTGTCCGGCCGCCCGCACCTTGGCCGATGGCAGCATATCGCGCAGCAGTTTCTCCAATTGATGACTGTCAATAGGTTTCGTCAGATAATCATCAAACCCGGCCGCCATATATTCTTCCCGCGCTCCGCTGACCGCGTTGGCCGTTAGTGCCACCACCGGCGTAGCAGCATTTAAGGCCCCGGCCTGTTTGCTCATGGCCTGCAGCCGCTGCAAGGTCTCTATACCGTCCAGTCCCGGCATGCGATGGTCAAGGAAAATGACATCATAGGCCGTTTCCCCGGCCATTTTCAGACATTCATAACCGCTCATGGCCGTATCTACCTGCATCTGCGTCTGTTTCAGCAGGCCTTTGACCACCGTAAGATTCATAGCCGTATCATCCACCACGAGAATCCTGGCCTCCGGTGCCACAAAACTCTCCTTGTAAGCCGTCTGGGCCGCCATCATGCGTTGGTAGGCCTCCTCATAATTGCCCATGGGCGACCAGTTCAGAACCTCCTGCTCCACAGTATAAGAAAACTCCGAGCCTCCCCCGTAAACGCTGTTCACCTTCAGCTCACTGCCCATCATCGCCAGCAGCTTTTGGGTTATGTTCATGCCGAGGCCTGTGCCCTCAATGGTGCGGTTCCGCTCTTCCTCAATGCGTTCAAAGGCATGAAACAGCTTGTCTATATCTTCCTGCTTAATGCCAATACCCGTATCCTTAACACTCGTGGTCAGGGCAATGCGGTTATCACTTAGTTTTTCATAGGAGAGCCGCAGGGTTACACGCCCTTCGTCCGTATATTTGACCGCATTGGTCAGGATATTTACCGCTATCTGCCGCAGGCGGATTTCATCGCCTTTTAAAATACTGGGCATATCATCAGGGATTTCCACCAGAAACTGCAGTCCCTTCTGTTCGGCCCGCTGGCGAATCATATTCACCAAGTCATTTAAAAGGGAGCTGACCGCATACTCCACAGGAATAATCGCCATCTTGCCAGCCTCTATCTTGGAAAAATCCAAAATGTCATTGACCAGACTCAGCAGGGCCGTACCTGCTGTACGAATGTTCTGGGCGTATTCGCGCGTGTTTTTTTCCTGCGTTTCGCGCAGAATCATTTCGTCCATGCCCAGCACCGCATTTATCGGCGTGCGGATTTCGTGGCTCATACTGGAAAGGAACTGACTCTTGGCCCGGCTGGCCGCCTTGGCGGCGTGAGCCATGGCCAGCAGTTCTTTATTGGAGGCCGCCAGTTCCTGCGTTACAGCGTCCAGGAACGCCGCCATACGGGCTGCCAGCGGAATGACATAATGCTTTTCTTCCGTCAGCATCTCCCCATAGCAATCCGGCAAGGCTTTTACTTCGCCCTCCCTGAATCCCACGCTGACAAGAGCGCTGTTTAAAACACCGCCCTGGCCTTCATAGCAATAGATTTCCGAGGTGCCGTAATTGGCAATCAGCTGCGGAGCAAACCGGCGGTAATAGTTAAGCTCCTTCACAGCCTCTTCCTTTAGGAAAAACGAACGATTGCCGCACAAGGTAAGAACCACCCCATCGGGCGCAAACGGGCACATTTTTTCACTGGCCATATCTGTTTCCTGCAGCATATTGGCCGGCACAGCATAGGTCAGCTGCATTTTTTCACCTTGGTATACGTCACCGCTGAAATAAATACGTCCTTCCTCATCAAAAACAGGCGGCACCCGGGCGATAATACAGCCATTACGCTTTACCGCCAAAGGAAAGGCGCAAATGTTGAAAATAAAATTCTCATCAGGCGTTACCTGCAGATAGTGTTTGTATATATCCGTAGCCGGCATACCATCCAGCTTGGCCACACAAGTATCGCCCACCATTTCCGTGACTTCGAGTTCCTTGCCCACCGGTTTCCAGCCCAGTACATAATCACCGCGCACATGCAGATTTTGACCGCGGAAAACCGCCACCGTGATGCCACTGTGCAAAAACTCCCGCCCCACGACATAATAATAGTCCATCTCCATGTCCTTCGACAGGCAGAAAAGACTTTGCACATCATCAGGCGCCGAAGTCAGGTCTTCCAGTATGCTGACAATCGCCCCACTGATTACACAATGAGGGTTTTCCGCGGCCAGCTCCCTGAGAAATTTAGTAAACTGAGTGCCCTCGCCGACGCAGTACACAAAAGCCGCCTTCACATCCGGCATAGCGCTTATCCGCCGGCCAAAGTTCTGCCCTGCTGTCACGTAATTATCCGGACGGCCATTATACTCCACCAATTCCACCTGTGCCTCTTCCCAGAACATGGCATTTATTTGCACTTTAACCTGTTCCAGTTTATGCACAAAAAGCGTTTCCGCCATCCCGGTAATAACCGCCTGCGGCAGATACTCCCTGACTTCTTCATACAACTGCCTGCCGATTTCCATTTTTATACCGCTGAACACAATATGCAGGTATAAACAACTGACTTTAAGGTTAACGGCCCGCTCCTTTATCTCGGCCAAAACCGGAATTATTTCCGTCAGGATTTCCTGCTGCCGTTCAACAGGCAGACACCGTTCATAATTCTTTTGCAGCATGGTCATTTCCTCCCATGAAAGGCAGCACGACGTTACTGGATATTATTATCGTGGAGTTTCTGGTATTTCTGCTTTTCAAAGAAATCGTCAATGGCCGCAATGAGTTTGGGGCGCTCCATGGATTTTAACAGATACCCGTCCGGTTTCAGTGCCAATACCTTCAGCACGCTTTCCCGGTCGCCCTTGCCCGTGAGGAAAATAACCGGAATGGAGTCCACCTTGGTTTCACTCCTGATCATTTCCAGCACCTGCGGCCCGGAGGTGACCGGCATTTCATAATCGAGCAGAATCAAATCCGGCCGGTTGTCAGCAATATACATCAAAGCCTGCGCGCCAGAAGTCACAATGGTGACACGGTACTTCGTCGACAGCCAGTCCTTGACCATTTTCAGGAAGGTCCCGTCATCATCAACGAGCAGGATATTTTTCCGTCTGGCCAGGTCATCATTAGCTGACAACAGCCATTCCACCTGCGCTGCCAGTTTTTTCATATCAAACGGCCGTTCAAATGCCGCTGCTACGAGCGCCGCTGGGATAGACTTATGCACCGTTTCAATTTCCGTGGCCGTCCCCACCAGCACCAGCAGCTTATCCTCCTCGGTACAAATATCCTTTAGATACACCAAGGCGCCCACAGCCTCGTCCACGTAATCCCCTAAGTACATGACAAATAGTTCCGTTTCCCCTTTGTGATGCTCAATAGCCTCCATATCGGGGTCAACTGCCACCACTTCATAACCGGCGTCAGTAAGATTTTTTTCAATCGTATTCAGCATGAAGGACTTGCCCTTGCGAATCAGTAATATTTTCTTCTTCATCGTTCCTATCCTTCCTTCGTCCCATTTTTAGCCTGCTTAACCTTTCTTATTCGTCAGCAAATTTTTATTTTCCTGCCCTGCCCCAAGATTAAAAAAAGCCCATTGACACTTTTGTCAACGGACTTTTCCTCTTACCCTATATGATATTTCACAAGCCCAAACTCACAAAACTAAGCGGCCAGCCTTTGCTTTTCCAAAGCCTGCTTTCTCTCCGCCCATCTTAAGCGCAGGTGCATTTTCTCCGTTCTCTGCTCATAACGGCGCAGGCGCTGTCCCTGCACAGCAATATAACACGACAGGCAAACTACCAAAAGAATAAGTGCAATATTTAAGATAACCTCAAAATTTATGATAGCATTTAACATATTTCCTGCCTCCCTATAAATAAATCATCATACATGAATCCGGCGAAAGAACTGGCTGTCACTGGCACCACTGGGACGGATATCATAGCCCAGCTTGGCCATTTCCTGCAGCTTTACCAGGGCCAGGTTGATATTACAATTCATTTTTCTGGCCAGCGAAAACTCATCACAGCCTTCTTTTATCTCCGCATATACTTCATCGCTGTCCATCAACAGATGGGCCGCAAAGGCATTAGCCTCATATTCCACCCGGCTGTTCAGCCGAAACAACTCGAACTCATGCAGCTGGGATTCCTTGGCCAGGTCGCGGTGCAGCTGGTCATGACCGATTTCATGCGCCAAAACCATATTCAGCCATATATCATCAAGATTGGAATTAAGAAAAATAAACCGGTTGCGCCACTTGCAAAAATACATACCTAAAAGATTGGTAAAATTATCATTATACAAAACCTTGATATTCAGTTCCCGGGCAATCCTCTGCATATCACGGGAACCGGCCAGCCGTACCAGCTCCTTGGCACGGCTGTGGCACCACTCTGCATTCATTCACTCACCCCTAATCACTGCGCCTATACTTCCTATTTTCCTTTTTTGCGAGCCAGTAAGCCTCCTGTAACGACTGCATAACCGCATCCCTGTCTTCCTCGGTCAGCTCCCCACCGGCAAATAATCCCGATAATTCACTGACCAGGGCCGTCGCCTGTTTCATGCCCTTGGCTCCGTACTTTCGCCCCGCCTGACTGACAAAATCCTCATTTTCCGTGTACAGATAATTGATATCCACCCCGAAAACTTCTGCCAGCTGAGCGTAACGCTCTCTGTACTTGGGATAACGGCCATCATTTTCATAGGAAATATAGGTGCGTCTGGTAACGCCAATGGCCTTGGCCACGGCCTCCTGGCTGAGGCCCTTTTGCCAGCGCAGCTGCCGGATTTTCTCTGCAAACTTCATAGACTCCCAGCTCCTTTGTGAAATCAACTTACACATAAAGTGTAACACATAGTCAAAAATTTGACAAGTCATTTTTGTGACATTTGCAAAATATAATTGAGGCTGGCAAAACTAAAACTTATATTCAAAAAACCATCTCTATGATATACTAGAGATGGTTTTTTATTATTTTTTCAGATAGGAGTTCTTTATATGTCCAAACAATACAAGAAATTGCAAAACAAACTGCATCCGAAGGCAGTAAAACAGGAATCACAGCCCAAGATTGGCCGCGACTACTTCCTGCTGATTATGATTTGTTTTACCTTCGTGATTGCCATGTTTGGCTGGGAGCATTTTGACAATACCAACCGGGCCATGTACCTGCTGCTGACGCTGTCCCTGACCTTGACTTACCTGTATCGTCATGCCAAGGTGTCCGATAATGTCCGGGCTTACCTCAACAGCGCCAGCCTCGGCGCCATGGGTCTGGCCGTAGCCATGTTCCTCATTTCTTTATACTACCAGTTCTTTGGCTGATTAAACCGCCCTTCGGGGCGGTTTACTTTTCTACCTTGCCCCGCACCATTTTTTCAAATTTCGTCCGGGGAATGAGAATGAGATGACCGCAGCCCTGACATTTCAGCCGGAAGTCCATGCCCGTCCGCAGGATTTCCCATTCGTGGCTGCCACAGGGGTGCTGTTTTTTCAGGCGTACGATGTCGCCCAGTTCATACGTTATTTTGTCCATACGCTGTTCCTTTCTACGGGAGGTTGACTTATGAAAGCCGCGATTTTGCAAATGCAGGTTGTTTTGGGAGAGCCGGAGCAGAATATCGCCACCCTCCACCGCCTGGCAGCCCAGGCTATGGAAAATCGTCCCGATGTACTGCTGCTGCCGGAATTATGGCTGCAAGGCTTTTATCCCCAGCCCATTACGGATTACGCCGATGTGGAAGGGGAACAGGTGCAGTCACTTCTCAGCCGGCTTGCCCTGAATTATCAGGTAAACATCGTCGGCGGCACCGTCGCCCGTTCCCACCAGGGGAAGATATTTAATACCTGCTATGTTTTTCAGCGCGACGGGCAGCTGGCAGCCAGCTACGACAAGACGCACCTCTTTACCCCTAGTGACGAACACCGGGCCTTTACGCCCGGCAATAAGCTCGTAACCTTTAATCTCGCCGGCACCAAATGCGGCGTAGCCGTCTGCTATGACCTGCGCTTTCCCGAACTATGCCGCAGTCTGGCCTTGTCGGGTATACAAGTGCTGTTTATCCCAGCCGCCTGGCCGTTAAAACGCCTCCGTCACTGGCAGATACTGCTGCAAGCCCGCGCCATTGAAAACCAAATCTTTATCGCCGCCTGCAACGCCGCCGGCCTTGACGGCAGCCAGCAGCAACTGGCCGGCCACTCCGCTATCATCGACCCGTGGGGCGAAATTCTCACAGAGGCCGCCAGCGAAGAAACCATCCTGTGCTCCCCCCTGGATTTAACCGCCCAGGCCGGCATAAAGAAAGCCCTTAATGTATTCCACGACCGCCGGCCGCAACTATATAATTTTAACATCTAGATAAATTGCCTTTTGACAAGTCAATTCGTGCTAATTTTTTTGATACAGCGCAGTGGGGTGGAGGTGGTAATACTTTTCGCTGTTGCACTGAATGACCCACCAGCAAAAATATGAACTTTTTAGCTGCATGCGCCGGCAAGCAGTCGGCGCGATTGTTCATCTCAGTATCCAGGGACTGTTGTTTGTGGGCCAGTCCTCACTGCGTTCGGACAGTCGTTCCACTGCGAAAAGCATCACCACCTCCGCCCTAAGCCACGTATGTGCAAATTGGTTCTTTCTCGGCGATAAGCCGCAAGTACATCGATGTTCTTGTAACGGGAGCAACGAATTCGTGGCAATTTTATAGATTGCTGCCGGGGGCGAACGGGGGAGTGATTTTTATGCGGGGAGCGACAGCCTGAGCGCAGCGAAGGCCGGCACACTGTGTGGCGCAGCTAAACAACTACGCTGAAAGGAGCGCCGTTGGCCTGCCCGGCGCAGGTAACTGGACAATGATATTTTCCGAGGTGTGTCGTTTAGCGGAGGCAGAAAAATTACTCCCCCGTGAACCCCATGCACGTATGAACGGAATACTTTTAAGAACTCATTTACAAACTGCAGCTTATATAAAAAGACCGTTGGTTCAACGGTCTTTTTTAGTTGTTAAAATTCCTTCAACAACCCATTTTGTATTTGCTTATACATTAAAGCGGAAATTAACCACGTCACCGTCCTGCATGACGTAATCCTTGCCTTCCACACGCACCTGGCCTTTTTCCCGGGCAGCGGCCACACTGCCGTTAGCCACGAGGTCGTCATAATTGACGATTTCCGCGCGGATAAAGCCACGCTCAAAGTCCGTGTGAATCTTGCCAGCGGCCTTCGGAGCCGTGGTGCCCTTGGTGATAGTCCAGGCACGGCATTCGTCAGGGCCGGCGGTCAGGAAAGTCTGCAGTCCCAACAGGTCAAAAGCGGCTTTTATCAAACGGTCCAGACCGCTTTCCGTTTCGCCCAGGTCCTCCAGGAACGCCTTGGCCTCTTCCGGGTCAAGTTCAGCAATTTCCGCCTCCACACGGGCAGAAATAGCCACTACCTCAGCATTTTCGGCCTTGGCAAATTCCTTAACCTTCTGCACATAGGCATTTTCCTCAAAAGCCGTAGCCACCTCATCTTCAGCTACATTAGCCACATAGAGGGTAGGCTTTAAGGTCAGCAGGTTGATGTCCTTAATCATTTCCAGGTCATCAGCGGAAAGTTCCACCTGCCGGGCCGGCTTGCCATTATCGAGGCTCTCTTTAATTCTGCGGAGGATTTCATCCTCTACCTTGGCCTCCTTATTGCCGGATTTGGCGATTTTGGCCAGGCGCATAATGCGCTTTTCCACCACTTCGAGGTCAGCCAGGCACAATTCCGTCTGAATGATGTCGATATCACGGAGAGGGTCAACGCCGCCTTCCACATGGGTGATATTGGCATCTTCAAAGCAGCGCACCACATGTGCCACTGCGTCCACCTGACGAATGTGTTCCAGGAACTTGTTGCCCAGGCCTTCGCCATTGGCAGCGCCCTTAACCAGGCCGGCAATGTCCACAAAACGGACAGACGCCGGCGTGGTTTTCTTGGAATCATACATCTCATGCAGGACATTCAAGCGTTCATCAGGAACAGCTACCACGCCCACATTAGGTTCAATGGTGCAGAACGGGAAATTGGCCGCCTCTGCTCCGGCCTTAGTGATGGCATTAAAGAGGGTGCTCTTGCCCACGTTGGGCAGGCCCACAATACCTACTTCTAAATTACTCAAAATTACTTTCCACCTTTTTATTACAGTGTGCCGAAAATTCTATCGCCTGCGTCACCGAGGCCCGGCACAATATAGCCCTTTTCGTTGAGCTTTTCATCAATAGCGGCCACATAAACAGGCACATCCGGATGAGCCTCGTTAATGGCCTTAATCCCCTCCGGTGCAGCCACCAGACACATGAGCGTCAGGCTGGTCGCGCCCTTTTCTTTCAGCAGGGAGAGAGCTGCTGCTGCACTGCCGCCGGTTGCCAGCATGGGGTCAACCACAATCAGCGTACGTTCGGCCACGTCACCTGGCAGCTTGCAGTAGTATTCCACCGGTTTCAGCGTCTTGGGGTCACGGTACATGCCCACATGACCTACACGGGCAGCCGGAATCATGTTGACTACGCCGTTCAGCATGCCCAGGCCGGCACGCAGAATGGGAATTACGCCCACTTTTTTGCCGGACAGCACATTAGCCTTGCACTTAGCTACAGGCGTTTCAATTTCAATCTCCTTCAACGGGAAATCACGCGTGATTTCATAGGTCATGAGCATGGCAATTTCTTCCAACAGCTCACGGAAATCCTTCGTGCCCGTGTCCTTCTGGCGCATCATCGTGAGTTTATGCTGAATTAAGGGATGGTCAATCAAATTTACATTAAGCTTATCAGACATTTTCTTTCTCCTTTACATCTCTGCATAAAGCGGATACTTTTTGCACAAAGCAGCTACACGCTGGCGTGCCTCTGCTTTCTTTTCCTCATTTTCCACATCGCTGAGAACAAGCGCGATGATTTTGCCGACTTCCTGCAAGTCAGCCTCTTTAAAGCCGCGCGTAGTGAGGGCCGGCGTACCCAGGCGCAGACCGCTGGTCACGAAAGGTGACAGCGGCTCAAAGGGAATCGTGTTGCGGTTGGCGGTAATATTTACCTCATCCAGCACCGTCTGGGCAATTTTGCCGGTGATACCCTTATTGGTCAAATCCACCAGCATCAGGTGATTGTCCGTACCGCCGGACACAATGCGGAACCCCTCCTCCTGCAAAGTTTTCGCGAGAACTGCCGCATTTTTTACCACCTGACGGGCGTATTCCTTGAATTCCGGCTGCAAAGCCTCACCCAAAGCCACGGCCTTGGCCGCAATAACGTGCATCAGGGGGCCGCCCTGAATCCCCGGGAATACCGCCTTGTTGAACTGCTTGCCAAATTCGGCATCACGGCACAGAATCAGGCCGCCGCGCGGGCCGCGCAAGGTCTTATGTGTAGTAGTGGTCACCACATCCGCATAAGGAATGGGGCTCGGGTGCTCACCGGCGGCTACCAGCCCGGCAATATGGGCAATATCCACCATCAGGTATGCCCCGACGCCATGCGCAATTTCCGCCAGCCGCGGGAAATCCAACGTACGGGCATAAGCCGAGGCCCCGGCCACAATGAGTTTCGGTTTGCATTCCTGCGCCTGCTTAGCCAGAGCGTCATAGTCAATGGTTTCCGTTTCCTTATCCACACCGTAAGGCACGATGTTAAAATACTTGCCGGACATATTGACCGGGGAACCATGCGTCAAGTGGCCGCCATCGTTGAGGTTCATGCCCATCACCGTGTCACCAGGCGAGAGCAGGGCAAAGAACACCGCCATATTGGCCTGTGCGCCGGAATGAGGCTGGACGTTGGCGTATTCTGCGCCAAACAATTTCTTGGCCCGGTCAATGGCCAGCTGTTCCACGACATCTACAAACTCGCAGCCGCCATAATAGCGTTTGCCAGGATAACCTTCGGCGTACTTGTTGGTCAGCACACTCCCCTGTGCAGCCAAAACCGCCGGGCTGACAATGTTTTCCGAGGCGATAAGTTCCAGTTTGCCGCGCTGGCGATTCAGCTCGTTATCCAGCTCTTTTGCTACTTCGGGGTCAGACTGTTTCAGTACTTCCATAAGATTCATGCAGATGCCTCCTTCGAGCCTCACAGGACTCAATTCAGAAAATAAACCTACTTACTCACTACCTAACTTTGCCTTGCTATTTTTATTTTTCCAGTGCCATGATTTTATTTACCCGGCGCTCATGACGGCCGCCTTCAAAATTCGTTTCCACGAATGCCCGGACGATTTCCCCGGCAGGGCCAAAGCCCGTAACCCGGCCGCCCATAGCCAGTACGTTGGCATTGTTGTGCTGACGGCACATCTTGGCCGAATACACATCATTGCACAGCGCACAGCGGATACCCTTAATCTTGTTGCTGGCAATGGAAATGCCAATGCCAGTGCCACAGAGTACGATGCCTCTGTCAGCCTTGCCTGCCACTACATCACCGCAAACCTTTTCCGCAATGTCAGGATAATCAACCGATTCAGTCCCAAAGGTGCCGACATCAGTTACTTCGATGTCCCCGTATTCCTTGAGTACCATCTTCACTTCTTCCTTGAGCTGTACAGCACCATGGTCGCTGCCAATAGTAATTTTCATCAGCAATACCGCCTTTCTTACATACTATTGTACATTTTAGCACAACCAGAAGAAAAAGCATACCAAAAATTGATATGCTCATAACTTCTAAATGTGAAATTTTTCGTATAACGAGGCAAGAAAATGTCTCCCACCTCAGCAGGTGGGGGCACGAATACCAAAACAGGCGGCGAGCATATCTCCCGCCTCGTTGCGAAGCGAAGCTAGTCCTTTAGGGAAACGCCAAGAGGAAGTTTTGCCTATGGCAAAACTGGAACAACGGCGTTATAAAACGCGGCGATCTTAAAGCACGCCGCAGCACGCAGCCACAAGATAGGCTGCCAGCGCACCGCAGAGCGGCGCAGCAACCGGAATTAATGCATAGCCCCAGTCAGAGCTGCCCTTGCCGGCAATCGGCAGAATGGCATGCGCCAGGCGCGGCCCCAGGTCGCGGGCCGGGTTTATAGCGTAGCCGGTAGGGCCGCCCAGGGATAGTCCCAGGGCCCAGATAAGGACACCGACAATGTACGGCCCATAGCCCGGAACGAGATTGCCGACAGGCTGGGAAAATATCATCCAGATGATGAACATCAGGAAAAACGTGGCGATAGCCTCACAGAGGAAATTGGCCCAGGTATTGCGGATAGCCGGAGCTGTAGCAAACACGCCGAGTTTTACGGCCGGGTCTTTCGTTGCCTGCCAGTGTGGCAGATAAGCCAGCCATACGACAGCCGCGCCGGCCATAGCCCCCAGCAGCTGCACCAGCGCTGTAGTTATAAACTGGGAAAAACTATATATGCCGGCCAGCATTTTCGCCAGAGTTACAGCCGGATTTAAATCGCCCTGCGGCGCCCCCAGCGTTGTTGCCGTAAACACGCCCAGGGTAACGGCAAAGCCCCAGCCGGCGGCTATACAAATCCAGCCGCCGCCCTGTCCCTTGGATTTAGTCAGTGACATATTGGCGCAAACACCACAGCCAAAAACAATCAGGACAAGCGTGCCCATAAACTCGCCCAGCAAGTTTTCCGAACCTGTTACCATTATATTCCTTCTTTCTGCCCAATGCTTATACAGCCGGCGGCAGGCAGTTATTCCTCGTCGTCCAGCCAGTGCATGGAATGTTTAACAGCCTTACGCCAGCCTTTGTAGAGGCGGTCGGCCTCCGTCTTTGCCATGTGCGGCTCAAAACGGTAATCAAGTTTCCAGCTGTTCCGGAGTTCTTCCTTACTCGTCCAGACGCCCACAGCCAGGCCGGCCAGATAGGCCGCGCCCAGGGCTGTGGTTTCCGTAATCTGCGGCCGGTCAACGGGCACGTCTAAAATATCCGCCTGAAACTGCATGAGCAGGTTATTGGACACCGCACCGCCATCGACTTTAAGCGCCGAGAGTTTCTCGCCGGAATCTGCCTCCATTGCCTCGAGCACATCACGCGTCTGATAAGCCAGGGACTCCAGCGTTGCCCGCACGATATGCGCCTTGGTCGTCCCCCGGGTAATACCGAGGATAGCGCCCCGGGCGTTCATATCCCAGTACGGTGCTCCCAGCCCGACAAACGCCGGCACTACATAAACGCCGCCGTTGTCCTCGACTTTCTTGGCCAGCCACTCGCAGTCCGGCGCCGAATCAACCATCCGGACACCGTCACGCAGCCACTGAATCGCAGAACCGGCCACAAAGATTGAACCTTCCAGCGCGTATTCCACCTGGCCATCAAGCCCCCAGGCGATAGTCGTCACAAGGCCGTTCTTAGATTTGTGAATTTCCGTCCCCGTGTTCATTAGCATAAAACAGCCTGTACCATAGGTATTCTTGGCCATGCCCGGCGCAAAGCAGTTCTGCCCAAAGAGTGCCGCCTGCTGGTCGCCGGCAGCCCCGGCCACAGGAATCGACGCCCCCAGTATGGACGGAACTGTCTCCCCATAGATACAGGAGGACGGTTTAACTTCCGGCAGCATAGACTTCGGAATATCAAGATACCCGAGCAGCGCGTCGTCCCATTTAAGTTCATTGATATTGTAGAGCATGGTACGGCTGGCATTGGAATAGTCCGTCACATGCGCCTTGCCGCCCGTGAGTTTCCATATCAGCCAGGTATCCACGGTACCAAACAGCAGGTCGCCCTGGGCCGCTTTTTCCCGGGCCCCTTCGACATTATCGAGAATCCATTTGATTTTCGTTGCCGAAAAATAGGCGTCAATCATCAGGCCGGTCTTGTCTTTAACCTCATCAACCAGCCCCTGTTTCTTCATGTCCTCAGCAATAGACGCCGTCTGGCGCGACTGCCAGACGATGGCATTGTACACCGGACGCCCCGTGTTTTTGTCCCAGACCACCGCCGTTTCGCGCTGGTTGGTGATACCAATAGCCGCGATATCACTGGCCACCAGGCCGCACTGCTCCAGTGCCTCCTTCATGACCATGAGCATACTGCTCCAGATTTCATCTGCGTCATGCTCCACCCAGCCCGGCTTGGGGAAATACTGCGTAAATTCCTTCTGTGAAACACCGACAATGCTGGAATGTTTGTCAAAAACAATCGCCCGGTTGCTAGTCGTTCCTGCGTCTAAAGCCAGTACATAGTTTTTTGCCATTATGAACCTCTCTCTCTTACAGGCCATACGCCTTGGCTAATATCTGCACGGGATGGCAGGTTTTCGCCTGCGTGCCATGCTGAATCTGCAGCCGGCAGGTGCCGCAGTCACAGATAACCTCGTCACTATCCGCGTCCTTAATACGGTTAAACAGCTTTTCCCCAATCTTCATGGAAATTGCGTACTTGTCGCCCTTAAAGCCATAATTGCCGCTCATGCCGCAGCAGCCGGCGTCCGCCTGTTCCACGGCAATCCCGGGTACATGTGCCAGAATTCTGGCTGCCGGTACGCCCAGGCCCTGACTTTTCAGATGGCAGGGAACGTGATAGAGCAGTTTTTCCTCCACCGGCTGGAAATCTGTATTGAGTTCGTCCTTTTCCGCCAGAATCTCTAAAAATTCAAAGGCATCATAAACATTGCGGCCGGCAGCCTGCATTTTACTGTCGTCAAACAGCTCGTGATACTCCTGTTTCAGCATCAGGGAGCAGCTGGCACAGCAGGCCACCACCGGAATACCCTGTGCCTGCCATTTCATAATATGCGCCACATTGTTGTCTGCATGTTCATGCGCCTCTGCCAGATAACCCATAAACACCAGCGGCGAACCACAGCAGTTGAATTCTTCGTCCACCAGCACCTCATAGCCGTTGGCATTCATCACCTTGACAAAAGCTACGCCCACCTGCGGGTCATTGTCATTGATAAAACAGCCCGGAAAGAACACAACCTTTTTTTCGCTCCGGGGCTGTCGGATATCTTTAAACAGCTGCAAAAAACTCTTGGGAGCATACGGCGGTATGCTGCGTTCACCGGCCATACCCAGTGCCCCAAATACGCCCATGGCCTTGCCGATACGCATACCCAGATTGGCAATTGCCGGCCCGCCGGGCAGCATACGCACCCGTTTGGCCATACGCTCCCCATGCGCCAGCATATCATCGCAATGCGAATGCGCATGAGTTTCGTAGTACTTGGCCCGTTGGAGCATATTCAGCGTGGATACGGCTACCCCGGACGGGCAGGCACGCTCACAGCTCTTGCAGTTCGAACAAAAATCCAGACATTCTTCTATATCGTCCTGTGAAAACTGCATACGTCTATGGGCAGGGCCGACCATTTTCGGGCCCAGATATTTTTTCTCCGCCTCCATCACGGGGCAGCTCGACATACAGGACGTACAGGACAGGCAATGGTCAGCAGTGAACAGCGCCGCCTCCATTTCCTCGATTTTCTTTGTAACTTCGCTCATCGCCTATCTCCCTTCCTCACAACATTGCGGCTTTATAGGCCGAGGCCAGTGCCACACCGTTGCCGGAATGTTCAAAGCAAAAATCATAACCGCCCAGATTTCTGCCTGCCACATACACATTTTCGTAAACGAGCCGGTTATCCGCATCTACCGGGCGCAGGGAGCTGTCCGTCCGCACACCGGTCTTGGCAAAGCCTTGCGCCTTGTCGCCAAACAGTTCCTCATTGCTCCAGTTTTCTTCCTCGGCCTCGCTATATACCGGCAGGTCAAAAACAGTTTCCTGCGGCTTGTCAAATTCCCTTACCGTAATGCCGCCGCTGTACAGGCCACCGGTAGCCAGAATGAATTTATCCGCATAATATGTCTTTTCCCGAATGGACGCCTTGGCCACAACACCTTTTACCCTTTGGCCATCGCTGACCGCCCGGAGGACTTTGGTATTCTCCACAATTTCCACATTCAGGTCCTTCAATGCCTGTTTCAACATTTTCTGCAGGCGCAGGCCGTTGACCGACGGCGGCAGGCAGGTGGTTTCCAGCAATTCTGCCCCCAGCAGTTCGTGGAGGGCAGCGGCACATTCCTGCCCTCTGGTGCCCAGAATCTGCGGCACGATAAATACCGTGCTGTCTGACTTAACATAGGGCTTTAACTGCCGGACAAGCGAGTTTCTGCCGTCCTCTGTATCAAGCCAGCGTGCTACGTCAAGTGTCGTTATATCACGTCCGCCCTGCAGGGGCGTTTCCACCTCTACTACCGGGAACTCCGTCCTGCCGTCCAGCGAGCGGCGCAGGTTCTCCTGCAGGATATTGCCATAAAAATCTTTCAGCCCTTTTATCCCGACAATGACAATCTGTTCCTCGCCATGCAGGCTGGTACCGTCCAGACAGCGTGGTGCCAGGCAGGTGGGTTTCAACGTGCCCACAGCCGTGGGCACCAGCAACTGATGGTCCAGCGAACCATGGTACGGAAAACCGTAATCACGGGTAAAATCCAGGAAAAACTCCACGGCTTTTTCCACATTGGCCACGCCGATTTTCTGATAGGGGTGTTCCTGCGGCAGGCTGGCCATAGCCTCCCGGGGGCACTCTACATAATTGTGATTTTCGTCATAACCCAATATGTCAATGACACCGCTGTTCAGGGTAAGCGAACCGGCCCCGGCGGTGAGCAGCATTACCTGCTGGCGCTGATTGGCGCTGACCAAAGCGGCCATCAGGCCGGCCAGGCCGCTGCCAATCACGATTGTATCCGCATGTTTCATTCCTTTTTGCCTCCATTCACATGAAAGGACAGTTCATACAGGGCGCGCGTCATTTCCGTTTCCCGCAGGGTACGCCCCAGCAGTACAGGGCGAACGCCCTTCCAGCGCCCCTGTAAAAATTCCTTCATGCGCGTCAGCGTCTCAGCTGCGCCCTCGTGTTTGCCGTACTTGGCAAACAGGCCCGCGCTGCGCAGGGCACAGAAATTCCCCTGACAGGTGCCCATCCCCACACGCGTACGCCGACGAATATCATTTATATAGTAGCAGGTATCTTCCTGCGCAATTTCCTCAAATTCAGCCAGAGTTACATTTTCACATTCACAAACCAGCTCACGCTTTTCCGGCTCGTCTTGCAGACGCTTTACCACCCGGGCAAAGCGCTCCGGGCCCAGGCGGGCAGCTGCCAGATTTGTACCATAGGCCGGGAAGTATTGGCGGGCTGCTTTTTTAGTTTCTTCGCTGACTTCCGGTACCAGCGGTTCCTCGGCGGTACGGCATTTTTCTGTATTGCCGAGCTTGGCACAAACCTGGTCCGCCATCTTTTCCGCCATAAGCCTGTAGGTGGTAAACTTACCGCCCACAATCGTGAACATGCCCTTAAGGCCTTCCTCTTCATGGTCCACAATGGCAAAGCCGCGCGACGCCCCACGACCGGACTCGCCCCCGGGTGGTATATACAGCGGCCGTGAGCCGGCAAACGCCCGGAGCAGGCGGTAATCACGCAAATGCTCAAAGGTCTTTTCCCCAATGGCGAGCAGATTTTCCACTTCCGCCCGGGAAGTGCTGGTATCTTCGGGGTCAGGAATACTCATCGACGAGGTACCTAATATCGTAATGGAACCATGCGGTACGAAGATATCACCATCCGAGGATTTGTGCAGGCGGTTTACAACATGATTCGTAATGCGCTGGTTAAACGCGAGCAGCGTCCCCTTATCCGGCTGTACGCCTACCTGCAGTCCGGCCAGAGCTGCGACCTTGCCAGCCCAGCCGCCGGCAGCGTTAATCACGATTTCACATTCGATATTTTCCTCAGCACCCGTTACGGTATTTCGTATTTTTACACCATTAACCGCCCCGTTGGCCTGTTCGATACTGAGAACTTCCCAATATGTCAGGCACCGGCCGCCATAGCGCTTGGCAGACTCGACATTCTGCCAGGACATACGGAAACCATCTATCGCCGCGTCCGGCACCAGATAAGCCGACTGCACCTTCCGCGTAAGCAGCGGTTCAAGCCGGAAAGCCTCTTCCCGGGTAATCGGCACAGCCTCGATTCCACTCGCCGCACAGCCTTTTACCCAGGCCTCTTCATAAGCCGGGTCATCAATATCAAGGCGCACAAACATGCCGCCGGTCGTCTCCACGCAGGACTTGCCAATTTTGCGCAGAATCTGATTTTCGATAATACACTCCCTGGCAGCCTCCCCGTCCTTTACCGCATACCGGCCGCCACTATGCAGCAGCCCATGATACCGGGAGCTGGCACCATTTACCAGGTCGCCTTTTTCTACGAGCAGCGTGTCGACACCGCGCATGGAAAGGTCGCGCAGAATACCTACGCCTGTGGCTCCGCCGCCAATAATGACGACCGTCGCTTTTTCCATTACACTCCATCCTCTCCGGAACAATACACTTATCTATAATCACCAATTATGTTACGATTAAAATTTAACGATATTTCGTTTTTCATGAGTATCTTACAACATAGTTCCCTGTTAGTCAATACGAACTATGATTTAACTTTATTGTAGTCTCTATCCTTTATTATTATAATATATTCTTCACTGTTATACCACGTACTTTCCTTTTTTTCTCCCTCCCTGTATAATACTATAACGAGGCAAGAAAATGTCCCCCACCTCAGCAGGTGGGGGCACGAATACCAAAACAGGCGGCGAGCATATTTCCCTCCTCGTTGCGAAGCGAAGCTAGTCCTTTAGGGAAACGCCGTTGTTCCAGTTTTGCCTATGGCAAAACTGGAACAACGGCGTTATAATAAATATGAAACAAGGAGACCGTCCTCATGAATAGAGAAGATTATATCAGAGCCCTGATAAAATCCCAGGGCTATACAATGAAGAATTTTGCCCGGCTTATCAATATGCCGTATACTACATTGCTGTCCATTCTGAACGGCTCCATCGGCGGTGCTGCCATGGACAACGTGCAAAAAATATGCGGTGCCCTGCATATCCGCATTGAAGACCTGAACAATCTGGCTGCCCAGGCACCTGCCCAGCCAGCAGCTCCCCCCAGTCCCTCCGCTATTGACCCCCAGCTCCTTAAGCTGATTGCAGAGCTGTCCCCGGAAAAACAGCTCGCCCTCAAACTTCTTTTATCGGCAAAATAAAAAAAACTTGCATTAACGGCGAAAAAACGCTATTATATTAACATGTGTCAATGCACATATAAGATTGTGTAATGAATCCATTCAGCATCAACCCAACGTGTATGGATTTCACTAAACAGTAAGTCGGATTGTTCCGGAGGTGAACCAACAATGGCAGTACCAAAGAGAAAAATGTCCAAGGCCCGCCGTGACCAGCGTCGTGCTAATTGGAAACTGGAGGCTCCCGGTTTTGTAGCCTGCCCGCAGTGCCACGAACCGAAGATGCCCCATCATGTATGCCCTGAATGTGGCTACTATGATGGCAAAGAAGTAGTTGCAGCAGCTGAATAAGCTCTCGCCTAAGAGGCCCGGATAATCATCATGATTACCCGGGCCTTTCTTGTAAAAATATACCGGCCGGCAGCAGGAATTCCCCGCCGCTTTAGCGAATAGAATTAAAACACAGCTAACAAAAGGAGGGACTCCCATGGAAAAGCAGATTGCCGTCTGGCTCCTCCAGCGCGGCTACGCCGAAGACTTAGAACAGGGTATTCGCTTTGCTGAGTCACTGGCTAAGGACGAGTGCAGCGAGGAAATGTTAGACACCCTCGGACATAATATTGACGTATTTATGACCGTCGGCGGCCCCGTAACCGCTGAAAACCTCATGCCCTTTATGCAGGAAAAATACGCCATGGCCAGCAAGCTCATCAAATTCTGGTCAGAAAATCCCAAAGACACCAACGCAATTTTCTTCTTTAATGAATGCCGCAAACATGGCGTTGAACCCGAATTACCATAATGAACTAAAAAAGCACGTGCCTGGCAGATAATCTGCTCAGCACGTGCTTTTTTGTTGTCTTATGACAGCACGTAAACCTCGATGTCCCGACGGCCGAAGTTCATGCATTCGCCGTAAGTTTCCATACACAGGTCTACTTTCTGACCGCGGATTGCTCCGCCGGTGTCAGC
Organism: Selenomonas sp. AE3005; assembly: GCF_000686945.1. Classification (GTDB taxonomy): domain Bacteria; phylum Bacillota; class Negativicutes; order Selenomonadales; family Selenomonadaceae; genus Selenomonas_A. The sequence goes on along the minus strand of NZ_JMME01000015.1, from coordinate 21,446 downwards.
TGCAATAGCCACCCCATAGCCCGGGATATATACCTTGGAGCCTAAGGGAATGACATTGGGGTCAACGGCAACCACGCCACGCTGGGCAGGAATTCCCGTGGCAGTAGTGCCTGTAGCACTGCCATCAGTGGGCAGGTAAGCCGTTGCTTCCATGGTATAAACGGCGCTGTAGTTTAACACACCCTGCTCCGTCTCAACCTTGGGTCTCATTTGCTCTTCACGCATACGCTGCAGTGCCGCGAGTTTTTTTGCACTGTCAGTTACTACTATATCTAGGTTTTCCTGAATTTTCGCATCCAGTCCCAGAGGCGTTTCCACGTCCTCCAGATTATAGCCCAACTCGATAAGGGCGTCACCTACGGTCTGCTTGCTTGTCATAACAGCTTTCTGCTGTCCGTTGTACGATACGGTAATCGGAACCGCACGATATACCGTGATTTTCGTGTTCTTGCCATCTTTTTCCAGATGGTACTCGTCGTTGGCTCTAAGTTTCACGCCAGCCAAACCCAAAACAAAAGCGGGGTTTGTATGATTAGTATTCGTCTTAATCGTTTTTCCATCTACGATGATGGATACCTGATGCCAGTCTTCCGGTAACGAGGTTGTGGTAAAACCCGTTGATATAAGCATCATCGCTGTGAGCATCACGCACAGCATGACTTTACGTTCTTTATGGTTGAAAATAAATAGCTTCGTTAAACTCATTAAAAGCCCCCTTTAAATCTTGGTGAAGAACTTGTGGTAGTATACCATGAGCTTTAACCCCTTGTCAAATTCAACGTATATATTCTCCCACATCATGCTGAAAACAAGCTGAAAAATGGGAATAAAAAAGCGGTGAACCCTGTTTTTTGCACAGTGTTCACCACTTCCGCCTAAAAAGCGTCATTTTCTGTGATTAGAGGCCGTATAATTCTACCCCGTTGCATGAGGTCTGTTTAGCCACCGTTTCTACAGAAATCCCCTTGATTTCGGCGACTTTCTCCGCCACATAACGGACAAAAGCCGGTTCATTTTGTTTGCCGCGCATGGGTACCGGTGCCAAATATGGGGCATCAGTTTCCACTAAAATGCGCTCTAAAGGAAATTTTTCCACTATCTCCGGCAGTTTGGCCGCGTTCTTATAAGTCAGCGGTCCGTCAACGCCGATATACCAGTCCATTTTATAAAGCTCCTGCGCCATTTCCCAGCTGCCGGAAAAGCAGTGCATGACACCGCGCAGGCCGCGCCCTTCCTTTTTCAGGATAGCCATGGTATCACCATGCGCCTCACGGTCATGTATGCAGACAGGCAAATGCAGCTGCCGGGCTAAATCCAGCTGATGGATAAACATGCGCCGTTGCAGGGCGCGCTTGTCTGCGTCTTTTTCCCAGTAGTAGTCCAGACCGATTTCACCGATAGCCACTACCCGGGGCTGCTCTGTCCAGGCCGCCAGCTGGTCGTCATCAGCAGCGCCCAGCTCGTAGATTTCTTCGGGGTGTATACCTACGCCGGCATACACGCCCGCATGCGCTGCTGCGAGCTCCACGGCCTTCTGCGATGAGGCCAGGGTGTCACCCATATTGATAATCCTGGTGACACCAGCCTGTCTGGCCCGCTCGATAACCTCATTTTCCTTACCGGCAAACTTGCCATCATTGAGATGGGTGTGGGTATCTATCAGCTCGTAGTCAGCCATTTTAGCGCACCACCGAGCCTACAGGCATATCCACGGACAACACCTTCAGGTCGTCGCCCTGGGACGCAGCCAGCACCATACCATGGGACACAATGCCGCGAATCTTGGCCGGTTTCAGATTGATGACCATGACCACATTTTTGCCGATAAGGTCAGCCGGGTCATAATGCTTGGCAATGCCTGATACGATTTCACGCTGTTCATCGCCTAAATCCACCTTGAGTTTCAGAAGTTTTTCCGTTTTGGGTACCGGTTCAGCCGCCAATACCTTCACCACGCGCAGCTGCACCTTGGCAAAATCATCAATGGAGATTTCGCCATTTTCTGCCGGCTGTTCTTTGGCTTTCTTTTCCTTATTTTCCTTTGGCTGCTTAGCCGGCTTTTCCTTGGCCGGAGCCTCATCCTTTTCCACTTCGATACGGGGGAAGAGCTGTTCCGGCGTGCCAACCTTGTGACCGCCGGCAATGCCGCCCCAAGCCTTGATATCGTCAAGCTGCACATCGGCAAACTTGCCCGGCAGGTTCAGCTGCTGCCAAATGCGTTCTGCCGTGACCGGCATGAACGGGCTGATAAGCACGCTTATATGACGCAGGGATTCGGCCAGATTGTACATGACATTGGCCAGTTCCTGTTTCTTCGTTTCGTCCTTGGCCAAAGCCCAGGGAGCCGTTTCATCAATGTATTTATTGGCGCGGCTGATGAAGGCCCAAACCTTCTTAATGGACAGGGACAGTTCCATTTTATCCATGTTTTCTGCAAAGAAAGCAACTGTTTCCGCAGCATCGGCCTTGAGGCTCTTGTCGATTTCGCTTTCGCCCTGCGGTGCGAGCAGCACACCGTCCTGGAACTTGCCCACCATGTTGAGGGTACGGTGCAGCAGGTTGCCCAGGTCGTTGGCCAGGTCGCTGTTAATACGCTGAATGAGGGCGTCACGGGAGAAGTTGCCGTCCTGACCGAGATTGATTTCACGGAGCAGGAAATAGCGGATAGCGTCGGCACCAAATTCATCAATAAGGCCGATGGGGTCAACCACATTGCCCTTGGACTTGCTCATCTTGTCGCCGTCCACAATCAGCCAGCCATGGCCGTAAACCTTTTTCGGCAGCGGCAGGTCAAGCGCCATGAGAATGCAGGGCCAGATAATAGTGTGGAAACGGACGATTTCCTTACCCACGAGGTGCAGATTAGCCGGCCAGAACTTCTGGAATTTTTCCTGGTCGTCCAAAAAGCCAATCGGCGTCAGGTAGTTGGTCAGGGCGTCAAACCATACGTAAATGACATGCTTTTCATCAATGGGTACAGGAATACCCCAGTCGAAGGAAGTACGGGAAATGCACAAATCTTCGAGGCCCTGCTTGATGAAGTTAATCATTTCATTGCGGCGGGAAACCGGCTGAATGAAATCAGGATGTTCTTCGATATAGGAGAGAATCTTATCCTGATAGTTGCTCATCTTGAAGAAGTAAGCCTCTTCGGCCACTTCCTGTACAGGACGGCCGCAGTCCGGGCAGCAGCCGTTTTCATCGAGCTGATGTTCCGTCCAGTAGCTTTCACAAGGCGTGCAGTAGAGGCCCTTATAGGAACCTTTGTAAATGTCGCCCTTCTCGTAAATGCGGCGGAAAATTTCCTGCACTACTTTTTCATGACGTTTTTCCGTGGTGCGGATAAAATCATCATTGCTGATATCGAGTTTCTTCCAGAGATTCTGGAAACCGGCCACGATTTTGTCCGTGTATTCGATAGGTTTAATGCCGGCCTCTTCGGCTTTCTGCTGAATCTTCTGGCCGTGTTCGTCAGAACCGGTCAAAAAGAATACTTCATCACCGGCCAGACGATGGAAACGGGCAATAGCGTCAGCAATGGTCGTGCAGTAAGCATGGCCGATATGCAGTTTGGCACTGGGATAGTAAATCGGGGTTGTGATATAAAAAGGTTTCTTGGCTGTCATTTATAAATTCCTCCTGTAAATCGCTTTTTATTTATTATCGGGCACCATTACGATAGCCACCGGCAGATTAGAGGCCCCCGGCGGTGAAAATTCAAACACCATTTCGCCGCGCTGGCTGGTTTCGCCCAAATTGGCCAGCTCGGTGTTGCGGGCGATATGCCAGCTGCCAGACTCACGTTTTACCTGTTCCTCATAGGACTCCGGGGCCGTATTGTCACCGAAATAAGTCCGGCCGTTGGGTGTGGGGTACAGCGTGAAGGCTTTTTTATTCTGATAGCTGCGGATAGCACCGGCATAAACACCGCCCAAGGGGCTCAGATAATACTTCACCTGACCGGCAATCACCGGCAGTTCCAGCCGGTAATTTATACCATAGTTGCCATAATTGACCACCTGACTGCCATCGGTAGCGTCCACACCGTAGCGGTATTTATCCTGCTTATCATCAGCCAGCATGAAATAAACGCCGCCGTCTTTGGCCGGGTCGTAGGATTTACGGGCTGTGAGCACCCGGTTCATTCCCTTAAACGTACCGCGCAAGCGCATCTCGTCCTTCGGCAGCACCGGCAGGCTTTCCGCCGCCGTCACCGGGTCGCCGTAGGCGTCCAGCATCAGCACCGTCACCAGCACACTGTGTTCGGCATGAAAATCAAACACGCCGTAGGTCAGCTGGCCGGGCTGTAAAATGGTTTCATTCATATCCTCCTGCAGCAGCCGGGACATCGCCGGCGGCAGCAGTATCTGGTCATGACGTTCCTGACTGAAATACTCCAGCTGGGTGGCCTTGCCCACCTCCAGATACGCACTGCTGGGCTGACCGCTGCCCCCACGGGTTACCAGAACCTTGTTGGTGCCATTGTACTCATTTTTCAGCACTACAGCGATTTTCTTGGGTTCATTGGTGTTATTCAGATGATAAAAGAGCACCCGGGCGTCGCCTTTGACCGAATCACGATAGAGAATACCGTTTTCCGACACGTATTCGGGACTGTCGGAAAAAATCAGGGTACCGCCCTCGTCGCGGCTATCCATCGCCCAACGGGATAAACTCTGATTCAGCCCGGCAGCTTGTATTTTCGCCAGCTCGTCCGCGTCATCAGCCGTTTTCTCCTGGCCCTGTATGATATTCCTTATTCGCCGCATTAAATCCGTTTTGTATCCCTCCTGACCGGCCTGCCCTGTTTTTGCCTGGGCAGAGGTGACAACGCTGCTGCCATTGGCAGTCTGCGCCCCAGCTGCAGCCGGCAGGCAAATGAGACCAGCCAGTACCGCAGCAGCAAGTTTACGTTTAATTTTCATGGAAACCAATTCATCCTTTATATGTGTTACTCTTGTTTACTATATTACTCGTTGACAATATGCTGTCTTATCCCCAGTTTGGTCATAGCCTCCGACTTAAAGAGGCGCAGCTTGAATTCCGTCAGGCCGAAACGCGGATAGGGAATATTCGTGCGCTGCAGCAGATAGGGGTTGGTTTTAAAAGTATTGAGGCCGCCGTCGCCGGTCACTGCCGTCAGGTATTCATTTTCCGCCAACATCTGGGGCATGCCCTCATCATAAGCGCCGTTGGGATAGGAAAAGGTAAAGATGGTCTTGAGGCCGTTCCATTCCATCAGCAGCTTGGACAGCTTCATTTCCTCCGCCTGCTTTTCCCTATCCAGGGTAGTAAGCGGCTGATGGTTAGCCGTGTGGCTGCCCAGTTCAATGCCCCGGTTCTGCATATCACGCAGCTGATTCCAGCTCAGATATCCCTTGCGGCCGATACTGTTGGTGACCATATACACAGTCCCCTTCATACCGCGTTCCTCAAGCATGGGCAACAGAACCGTATAATTGTCCTCATAACCATCATCAAAGGTCAGAATCACGGGCTTGGCCGGCAGTTCCTGCTTGCCCTTCTTCGCCCGCATGAAATCCTGCATGGAAATTGTCGTATATCCCTGCTGCTGCAGATAGTCAAGCTGCGCGGCAAACTCAGCCGGCGGCACTGAATACGGCTGGCCCTCGCTGTCCGTTTCATCACTGATATGATGATATTCCAGTACGAGCACGCCCTGCGGTGCCGGTGTCAGCGCCAGCCAGGACAAAAAGACCATCAGGGCAAAACACAGTGCCCCCAATACATATTTTACATAGTGCAATCTATAATCCCTACTTCCATTAGTTTGAACCAGCCAGTTCGCGGAGCTTGCGCATACGGTGATTAAGCCCCGACTTGCTGATTCCCAGTATTTCCGCCAGTTCCGCCAGGGACGCGTCCGGATTGTCAAGGCGGGCCTGGGCTGCCGCCTTGACCTTGGGTGGCAGGCCTGCCAGCCTGCCCTGCGCCTCCAGCGTGCGGATATCAGCCAGCTGCCTCCCGGCGGCGTCCACCGCCTTTTGCAGATTAGCCGTTTCGCAATTTACCAGACGGTTGACCTGTTCCCGTACTTCTTTGACATTACGGGCCACTTCAAAACTTTCCACAGCTTTCTCGGCCTCGAGCATGCCCAGGAAATCCACCACCGCATCGCCTTCCTTCAGGTAGACGATATAGGCGTCCTTCCTGTCCACAAATCCTGCCGGAAAGCCCATACGCTTTAGCAGGTCATGGAGCAGGCGCCCCAGCTCAAAGCTGACTGTTACCAGTTCCAAGTGGTAGCTGGCCTCAGGCCGGTTGACACTGCCGCCCCCCTGAAACGCACCGCGCAGGTAAGCTATCCGGCAGCACTGTTTTTTGAGTATGCCCCGGTCATTTTCCATATTGAGGCTGTCCTCATGCAAAAAACCCAGGCGCTCAAAGAGTTCATTGACTCGCGGGGAGGGAATCACCCGTACGGTATAACTGTTGTTTTTATTAAGCTGCCGGGAACGCCGCACGGTGATTTCCGTACGTATACCTTCCTTGGCGCTTTTTAGCAGCTGCAGCACCTTTCTGGCTACAGCCGCATTTTTCGAGGTAAAGTTCAGGCCAAAGGTATGGCCGGCCCCCAGGGACAAGGTGGCCCCCATGCGCAGGAGGGCCGCCAGTTCTGCGTCCCGGCAGCATTCATCTTCATAATAACATCTGGCCAGTTCATTTTTTACTTCAGTAGCAAAGGACGGCATGATATCCCTCCCTTACATTCATTTGAATTCATACTTCTTTAAAGCGCTGGGCTGCAGATGATAAACCATATTCATCACCGCCCGGCTAAGTTTGTCGGGGTCATGACGAATGACTTCATTTTCATTGATGATATCAGCCTTGACAAAACCGACGCCCAAAGCGTTGATGGCCTCTTCGTCGACCTCCACCGGGTACGCGCCCTTGGCAGCATAGAAGTCCTGCATGTCCGCCGAAATCGGCGCGTCATTGACCAGCATGTAGTCAATAATCCCCTTGCCGCCGTGGTCAATTATGGCCTTGGCATGCATGGAGGCCGTATAGCCGTCCGTTTCACCGGGCTGCGTCATGACATTGCAGATGTAAATCTTGATGGCCTTACTCTTTCTGATTGTCTCAGCCACCTTATCCACCAGCAGATTGGGCATGATACTGGTATACAGGCTGCCTGGGCCCAAAATGATGGCGTCGGCATTGGCCAAAGCGTCCAAAGCCGACTGTACCGGCTGCACTTCCTCGGGGAAGAGCCGCACCCGGTGAATCTGTTTGTGCACCTCGGGAATATGGGATTCCCCCTGTACTACAGTGCCGTCCTCCATGACAGCGTCCAGCCGCACATGGTCCTTGGAGGCCGGCAGGACCTGACCCTTGACCGCCAAGACCTTGGAGGATTCACGCAGGGCCTGCTCCATATCACCGGTGACTTCATTCATGGCCGCAATAAAGAGATTGCCAAAGCTATGACCGGCCAGTTCTGTCTTTCCCTTGAACCTGTACTGGAAAAGTTTTTCCATCAGGGGTTCTGTGTCGGCCAGCGCTACCAGACAGTTGCGCAAATCGCCCGGCGGAATAATGCCAAATTCCTCACGCAGCCGCCCGGAAGAGCCGCCATCATCAGCCACCGTCACAACGGCCGTGACATTACTGGTGGCGGCCTTAATACCACGCAGCAGCACTGACAGGCCATGGCCGCCGCCCACAACCGTGACATTGGGGCCTTTGCCCAGCCGGCGCTTCTCGTAGATAATATCCACCAGACGCTCTGACTGGTCTGGCAGGAGCACCATGATGACCGAGCGGATAGTGTACCGCGTCGCGGCCAGCATCAGCACTACCCCCAAAGCGACCACCAATATGCCGATAATTGTGGTTATGGCATAATCATAAGTGCCCTTCCACATATACACGGCCCGAAAGATGGCCTCTTCTATCATATCCAGATATTTATAGTTAAAAACCAGGGCAAGCCCCATGCTTACCAGCATGACCCCGGCAGAAAACAGCGCCAGCCAGCGTTTGAATTTCATGCCCGGGTACAGCCATTTTAACAAATGCATTACTTAGCACTCCTCACGCACGTGTTCCCAAACATCATTTTTCATCAGGTCACGGTGTTCGAGTTTTACCGGCAGGCCTTTTTGATTCAGCCTGTCAAAAATATGCTTGGCGATAAAGACGCTGCGGTGCATGCCGCCTGTACAGCCCACGGCAATAACCAGCTGGCTCTTGCCTTCCTTCACATATTGGGGCACCAGAAAATCCATCATGCCGTCCAAATGGCCGATAAATTCCTGCGTCACCGGCCACTGGGCAATGTATTCTGCCACTTCCGGCACCGCGCCGCTCTTATGGCGCATGGATTCAATATAGAAAGGATTGGGCAGGAACCGCACGTCCAGCACCATGTCAGCGTCCAGCGGCATACCGAATTTAAAACCGAAGGACAACACATTGATGCTCATCTGCTCCCCGTCACTGTTGCCAAAAATACGGTGAATCTTGTCACGCAGTTCTACCTTTTTGAGCTCCGAGGTGTCAATAATATAAGTAGCCTTAGCCCTGGCCGGGGAAAGACGTTCGCGTTCCTTGGCAATACCGTCAGAAATCCGGGAAGACGGGGCCATCGGGTGACGGCGGCGCGTTTCCTTGTAGCGGCGGATAATCACCGGGTCAGAGGCGTCCATGAACAACATTTCATAGGGCACATCGTCCTTGTCCATATCGTCCAGCACATGGATAAAGGTATCAAAGAATTCCCGGCTGCGTGTATCAACCACGAGCACCACTTTGCCGACATGGTCACCGGCATGCTTGCACAGTTCCACAAATTTGGGAATGAATACCGGCGGCAGATTATCCACCACAAAGTAACCTAAATCCTCCATATAACGGCAAGCCTGTGTTTTGCCGCCGCCGGACATGCCGGTGACGATAACGAGACGAAATTTATCTTCTTTGGTCTGTTCCAATTCCATTTCCGTAGTTTCTTCCATAATATATTCACCAGCCTTTACTTATTGAGAATATACTTGTAAACCGCCTGTGCCCAGCCATCATCGACACAGTTGCCCGTCACCGCATCGGTGACAGCCTTGATATTGTCAGCAGCATTGCCCATAGCCACACTGAAACCGGCTGCCTTTAATAACGGTAAATCATTGTTGGCATCACCGATAGCCATGGTTTCCTGCATGTCAAAGCCCATGATATCCGCCAGTTTTGCCAAAGCTGAGGCCTTAGACACCCCCGGGCTGATAATCTCGATAAAATCAGGGGCTGACTGGGTAAGCGTTATGCTTTCACCAAACTCCGCCTTAAGCTCAGCCATCCAGTCCTGCGTTACGTCCGGAGAATCGGTGATTATCAGCATTTTATACATGTCGCTGACATGCTCACGCAGTTTTTCATAGCCGATACTTTCCCCGCTAACCTTCTGGCTGTGTTCATAGCGCCGGGAAAACTCATTGTAATCCGAGTAGTAGAGTTCTTCACCACTATAAGTTTGCAAATACCAGCCACGCTGAGCACAAAAATCCGTCACCTGGCGGCAGATTTCTTCGTCCATAAATTTTTGATAGTAAATCTTGCCCGAAGTGGATTTTATCAGGGCACCATTGTAGGTGATAATAGGTACGTCCAGCCCCAGAGCCTCAGCGACCGGCAAAGCCGCCCGATACATACGCCCCGTAGCAATCGTCACAATCGTACCTGCCTTAGCAGCTGCCTGAGCTGCGGCAATATTTTTTTCCGACACGGGCTTGCCTGACGATAATAAGGTACCGTCCAAATCCGTAGCCAGTAGTTTTATCTGCATAAAAATGCCCCCTTGTGGTATTTTTATCATAAGCCTAACACTACTATTTTCTCACATCCCTCTAAAATTGCAAGGGAAAACTCTAATATGTTATACTATCTATATAAATTTACATAATAGCACAAGAGAGGACCCTTTATATGCTGAAAAAAATTTTTATTGGCATTGGCTTACTGCTCATGCTGGTGGGCATTTTTGGTCTTTCCTATACATGGCATATCGACCACCGCACAGCTGACAGCCTATCAGCCTATTGCCGCATTGATTTCCAATCCTCCCATACCGGTGACGGAAAACTGGAAGGCGCAGTCCTCACCCTGTGGGACTGGCGTTATGATAATGCCAAACTGAAAAAAGAGGCTATTTTATACACGGACGGCGCGGCCTGGGAAATGAAAGCCGCCACAAAACAAACGCCGCCACCACACGACAGCAAAGACCATGCCTGGCAGAATGAAAATAAACTCTTCGTCGAGCTGCCCCGGTCAAGCCTGCCGGCCATAAAAAAAGCGGAAACCGTACGGTTCCGTTTCTACTACGATAATGGACAGACCATTGACCTGCCGCTGAATGAACCAGACCTTGAGTACTGGAAACGGCAAGTACAATAATTCCTGCTTTTATTGTCAGTCCGGCAGGGCCGGGCAGGAATTACCCCTGCTGCGCTAGTGCGGCAGGCTAAACAGATTTTTTGCCTTTATTTAGCAGGCAACGGCTTAAACTCACTACGTTCAAACAACAGCCGTTGCCTGCTAATATTTATGTGGGCAAAAAATCTGTTCTTAACGCCTGCCGCCCAACGCTCCGCTGGGGCAATCCCTGCCCGGCCCAGCCTCCGCATTATATAGCTAGTTCCGGTTCGCCGCCCAAGTTAAAAATTATCAACTAGCCGGCAGCTGGCATGCTTGCCTAAGCGATGCGTCAGGCGCGCGAACGTAAAAAAATCTCCTTTGCTTACCTTAATATCATGAATAAAAGTCTACTGTTTGAGCGTAGCGAGTTTTGACTTTTGTTCATGCTTAATTAGAAGCAAAGGAGATTTTTTAGTGAGCCGCCGAGCAGCGCGTGGCAAACATGCCAGCTGCCGGCGTACCTCGAATAAACAACTTTACCGATAAACTCTTGGCAGCCGTGCCCCCAACAAACATGGCACTTCATAGTTAATGGTATTGCCCCAGCGCGCCACCTCATCAATGGTCAGGCTGTCGCTGCCAAATAACGTAACCTCGTCCCCAATCTGTACATTGGGAATATCCGTCACATCCACCATCACCTGGTCCATGCACACCCGGCCGGCAATTGGTGCTTTCTGTCCATGAATCTCCACAAAGCCCTCTTTACCATAGGCACGGATATAACCATCGGCATAGCCAATCGGCAAGGTGGCAATGCGGCTTTCACGTTTCGCGGTGAACTGCCGTCCATAGCCAATACTTTCGCCCGGCTGCAGGCTCTTGACCCAGACCACTTTGGCCTTAAGACTCATCACTGGCCGCAAATCGATAGGATGGGTAACTTCCTCAGACGGCCACAGGCCGTACTGGATAACCCCTGCCCGCACCATATCAAAATGTGCCTCGGGGATTTCCAAAATCGCTGCCGATTCTGCAATATGCTTTATGGAGAGCTTTATCCCGCGGCCTTCTACTGCCGCAATCGCCTCCTGGAACGCCGCCAGCTGCTGCTTTGTATACGTCTTATCCTTGCTGTCAGCTGTGGCAAAATGGGAGAACATGCCCTCGATTACCAGCCCTGGCAACCCGGCAATCTTTGCGGCCAGTTCGCCGATTTCCTCCGGACGCACACCGATACGCCCCATGCCCGTGTCCACTTTCAGATGGATGCGGGCTTTTTTCTGCTGGCGCTGCGCCTCCTGAGACAGTGCCTTAGCCAGGGACAATTCGCAAACCACCTGTGTCAAATCATAATCCACAACGTCCTTGGCATCTTCCGGCATAACCAGGCCGAGCACCAAAATCGGCGTAGTAAAACCTGCCTGCCGCAGCTCGATACCTTCAGACAGGGTTGCCACGGCCAGATATTCTGCCCCTTCCTCAATAGCTGTTCTAGCCGCCGCCACAGCACCATGACCATAGGCATTCGCCTTGACCACCGCACAGAGTTTCACCCCTGCTGCCAGCTGTTTTTTGATTTCTCTATAATTATGACGTAACGCCTGCAGATTGACTTCGGCCCAGACCGGACGATTTGGCATTATCACCGCACTCCTTTATTTTTTAACTTCTGTAAGTATAGCAAAACGCTATAGGAAAGTCTATAACGAGGCAGGAAAATGTCCCCCTCTTCAGCAGGTAATAGCACGAATATCAAAACCGGCAGCGAGCATATCTCTTCGCCTCGTTGCGAAGCGAAGCTAGTCCTTTAGGGAAACGCTAAGAGGATGTTTTGCCTATGGCAAAACCGAAACAACGGCGTTATAATTATAAGCATGAGTAAAATGCTGAAAAAAGCGGATATTGTGCTGCTGATACTGCTGCTGCTGTTATCCCTGCTCCCCTTATTCCCCTGGGGGCTGCCGCCCAGTGCCTGTTACGCCGAAATACGCCTTGACGGTCAGATTTTGGAAAAAATCCCCCTGACCGGTCAACAGGGCGTACAGGAACGGCCGCTTACCATTACCCAGGCCGGTGCACAGCACCACTACCTTATCCGCATTGAACAAGACACTATTGCCGTTATCACCGCTGACTGCCCGGATAAAATCTGTGTCAAAACAGGTTCCATCTCTAAACCCGGAGAAATCATCGCCTGTCTGCCACATAAACTGATTATTGAAATAAAAACCGCCCAGTAAGCGTGAATAGGATGATAAGATGATGAACCTGCGTACCTGCCTGCATATCGCCCTGCTGACAGCCTGTTCCCTGATAATGTTTTTGGTGGAAGGCCTGCTGCCCGTTCCCTTTCTGGCTCCCGGGGCCAAACTTGGGCTGGCCAATATCGTCACCGTCTATGCCCTCTACCGCCTGCCCGGTGTCAAGGCGGTATTCCTGCTCATTCTGCTGCGCACCGCACTGGCCTCCTTCTTTGGCGGCGGCCCCACAGTTTTTTTCTACAGTCTGGCCGGCGCCCTGGCTAGTCTTTTCCTTATGTCCCTGCTCAAAAAAAGCCGGGCCTTCAGCGTCCCCGGTATCAGCGCGGCCGGCGGCTTTGCCCATCACATTGGCCAGCTGGCCGTCGCTGCACTTGCCGCTGATACCCTGTCATTGTTCCGCTACCTGCCGATTTTAGGCCCCTGCGGCCTGCTTACCGGCCTGCTTATCGGCCTGCTGGCTCGCCAAATTTTAAACAAAACAGAAATTGACTAGTCAAGTTTTTTTTGCTATTATATATTACAAGGTTACAACTGTTTTTCCAAGGAGGAATTTACATGGATGTTAATGCGATTTCAGTTCTGCCACATCGACGAACTGAGCTCTTGACCAGTCAGGAAGGCCAGCTGTTAGGTGCCATTTCTGCCGTCAAGAGTTCCAACCAGGCAGCTGCCAAAAGCCTGCCGCCGTTACACACTCTAATGGCTAATTTGGACGCTGTACAGGGTGCCCAGGAATTAGAGACCTTCGGCCGTGCTTCCCAGCCCGCTTTTGTCGTGGATGTCAATAGCGAACACCGGGAACTTGCCCAATACGCGCAGGGTGCCTTCTCGGTAGAGTTGTCGATGTAACAAAAAGCCCACTGCTGGAGATGACTTTCCGTAGTTGAGACGCTTTCGTCTCAGCAACGGAAAATTATCCCCACAGTGGGCTTTTCCTTTTCTGCATTTACCTTACCATTCAATACCTAAAATCTGTTTCAGCAAATCTTCTTCGGAGCTGGCCTCAATCTCCACAATCTTACCCTGGGCTGCTTCAGCCTGTTTTTGTTTCTTTTCCTCTTCCTTGTTTTTCTCCGCCTCTTTGGCGGCTTTTTCTTTTTCCTCAGCCTTCTTATCCTTGGCCTCTTCCAACCGTTCCTGCTGTTCAGCCGTCATTTTTTCCAACTGGGCAAAGAGTTTCATATTGCCCTCATCGTCAAAGGAAATGGCTATCTGCTTGAAATGCACGCCCTCTCCCAGCTGACCGCTTTCTTCCAGCCGTTTGGTCATGCCAATCGCGGACTCCACCTGCCCCATGACCTTATCTGCGTATTCCTCATCACCAGCCATTTTCTCCAGTTCTTCTTTGGTAAAGACTACAGAAATCTGCTTGCTGCCCTTGTCCATGTAATTCTTCATGTCGTCCTGATTTTCCGCCACAAAGAAATCATAGTCACCATACTTATCCTGAAGTTTAGCCAGTAAATCCTGAGCCTTGGGCGACAGCTGCGGCCCTCCGGCCTTCTGCTGGCCGGCCAAAGCCAGCCCGTCCGCCGAAATATCCACCTTAGCGTCCGCGGCATATTGGGCAAACGGGTCCTGCGCCTTCTCCTGCTTACCGGCACCTTTCTTCCCCATCTGCCCCATATTTTGATAAAACGAGGCGGCAAAATTGTTACTAATCGTGTTTGACATCTTACTCTCCTCCTGTGATACAAACGAAATCCTTTTCAAAGATACCCTGCCCCCCACAGCGCAGGCATCTATTATCAGTATAGCATATATTTTCAGATTTTTACAGTGGCAAAATTGTATACAAATTTTTAGATGTAATATACAAACCACTATGTAACTATATGCCCTTGCGCCGCCGCGCCTGCGCAATCAAATCCTCGGCCTGCTGAAAAGCCCCGGGCAAATACGCCTCTTCCCATTCCCGGCCACTCTTCTCAGCCTTCTTTATGGCCTCCCAATCCACAGACTCCACCGGCGCTCCGGCAAACACATGCGGATGACGACGCTCCATCTTGTCGCTGGCCGCCTTGGCCACATCAGCCAGATTAAAAAGTCCTGCCTCTTCTGCCAGCCGGGCATGAAAGACGACCTGCAGCAGCAGGTCGCCCAATTCTTCTTTGAGATTTTCGGCTTTACCGGTGGCCTGCAGGATATCAATCCCGGCCAAAACCTCGGCAGCCTCCTCAATACAAGCCGGTTTCAGGCTTTCATGCGTCTGCTCCCTGTCCCAAGGACAGCCTTGCTCAGAACGCAGGACTTCGACGATTTTCTGTAACCGCTGAAGTTCATTCTGTTTCATTTCAGCGTCACCAGTTCATATTCTCTGGTACCCATGCCGATTTTTTCCGCATGTTCCAGCGTTTCTTTCCAATGCACGTTGGGATTATTATCCATGAACACATCATGGTGATGGTGCCAATCTGCCTGTGCTAAATGGTCGCCCAGCTGGCTGTCACGCACCGGCGTGGCCTTCTGGCAGGCATCAGCACTGGCCTGGTCAACAGCCACCGGGTCAAAGGACGCAAACATACCGATATTCGGCAGAATGGGGGCGTCATTTTCCCCATGACAGTCACAGTTCGGCGAAATATCCATCGCCAGATTGATATGGAAACACGGTCTGTCCTGCACAACAGCCTGCGTATACTCTGCCATTTTTTTGTCCAGCAGGTCCCCGGCATCCCACTGCTCATTACGGATAGCCGAAAAACCACACGCACCGATACAACGGCCGCAGCCCTTGCACTTTTCCGGATTGATATAAGCCTTGCCCGTGTCAAAGCTGATAGCGTCGGAGCCGCATTCCTTGGCGCACTTATGACAGTTGCGGCAAAGCTCCTGATTCACCACGCACTTGCCGGAAGAATGCTGCTCCATCTTGCCGGCCCGGCTGCCGCAGCCCATCCCCAGGTTTTTAATCGAACCGCCAAAGCCTGTCATTTCATGCCCCTTGAAATGTGCCAGACTGATGACAATATCAGCGTCCATAATGGCCCGGCCAATTTTAGCCTTCTTCACATACTCGCCATTTTTCACCGGCACTTCCACATCGTCAGTCCCCTTGAGACCGTCACCGATGATAATCTGACAGCCCGTGGTCAGCGGATTAAAGCCGTGCATATTGGCAATATCCATATGTTCCAGCGCATGTTTGCGGCTGCCAGGATACAAGGTGTTGCAGTCCGTCAAAAAAGGCAGGCCGCCCTGTTCTTTAACCAAATCGGCTACGACCTTAGCATACTGGGGACGCAGAAAAGCTAAATTTCCCATTTCGCCAAAATGCATTTTTATGGCCACGAATTTGCCTTCCATGTCAATATTTTTTATGCCGGCAGCGATACAGAGCCGTCTGAGTTTTTCCAGCCAGCTGGTACCGACCTGCGTACGAAAACTTGTAAAATAGACCTTTGCCTTCTCCATTTTTTCCTCCTGTGACATAATATAATACACATAATATCATGAAAATAACCACCAGCGGCTTTCTCGTCACCTGCTGATGGTTACTTTCTCTAGTTGCTGTCTGCAAATTCATGTCCCCCATGGGATCTATTCACCCTGTCCCATCGGAATCTCCTCCTTACATGAAATTGCATGTCGGCAGCGTAGGAAAGGCTGAACTTCTTTCCTTTGCTTATTTTTATTATAGCGAAATGACGTTTTCCTGTCAATCATTTTTCAGAATCTTTATTTTGTTCTGTGTTCGTTTTTTTATCTCCTGCCAAAATCCGCTGCCGGTCTTCTGCACCTTTTACATACAGATAGCCCACCGCCTCCAGGGGCGTCAAATCACGCGTCGTTGTGCTTTGTGACTGCATGTGCAGCAGATTGCCGTCCACATCGTAAATTTCTTCCTCCAAAGTCATACGAAAATTGTATTGCTCATCACGAATCCGTTTGCCGGTAAACTTTTCGAGTAAAACATGGGAACAGCCAGCCGCCCTGGCCTTAGCCAGCACTTTGCCAAACTCCTTGTCCTGCGTTCCCTTAACCTGCGGCGAACAGGTTATCGACAATAAATCCCCCACAACCTGTTCCATATATTTCCGGTCACGTTTTATATCACCGGACAGTTTGAACTCCGGCTGCGGTACATAAACAGGTACAGACAGTTCCACACGCGGAGCCCCGGCCAGGATAGATTTATCATCTTCCCGTCCTGCGTCCACATAATGACGATAGGCCTCGTCCAAATATACAGCCATACCATGGGGGAATCGCTCGGACAACTTGCTGCGCCATTCCACACGCTGACCAAACTGCACAAAACCACCAGTCAGCGACTGCAGCACCTTGTTAACGGGGTCACCGGCCATAGTCACCCTGGTCAGCTGAAAATTATGCTCATAGTGCCGGGCAAAGGATTCATTGCCCACAGCCGGCGCTCCAAAAGTAATAACCTCCAGCTGCTCCGGCGCTACCCCTAAGTCCGAAAGTCTGGCTGCCGCCAGCGTAGCCGCTGCCCCCCCTAAGCTATGTCCGGTAATGTATAGCTTGCGTGACGGATCTTTTTTTAACTCCGCAGCGATATATTCGCCAAAAGTCATGCCCGTATCCGGCATAACTTGGGAAAACAGGGCCGTCTGTACATAATCATTAAATCCCTGATGAACCAGGGGATTAGCCCCGGATTTATTTTCGAGATCAGCGGCAGCCCTGGCGAACTCGGCTGGCGTACTGCCGGCAAACGGCACCCGGGTAATCCGTAAATCCAGCCGGGCGTCCTTCATGGTTTCCGTTCCCGGAAATGCCAGGAAATACACATTATCTGCAGCTGTCGGTTGAACATTAAATAAATATAACCTGCCCTCCGCAGCAGAATTATCCACATGTTCTGACAGCACCTGCCAGCCCCGGCCGGTCAGCCACTGTCTGGTCAGCAGATTTAAATCACCGCCGTATACGGCATTAGCAATCATCGCCGAAGTCCACACGAGCTCATTGGACTCAATAACCATAGCCCGCACATTATGAACCGGACAACACATAAAAACTGTCATTATCAGTATTAACACTAGCCTAACCATCATAGCCGCCTCCTGATAACTACGCATATATACAACAAAAGCTCAGACAATACCTTTCGGTTAAACCTGTCTGAGCTTACCATGCAAATGGTGCGGTCGATGGGACTTGAACCCATACGTCTTGTGAACACTACCCCCTCAAAGTAGCGCGTCTGCCAATTCCGCCACGACCGCGAATATGGTGCGGACGAGAGGACTTGAACCTCCACGATGTCACCACCACTAGTACCTGAAACTAGCGCGTCTGCCGATTCCGCCACGTCCGCTTATTAAATTGTATCCGATGAAATCACCGAATCAACAAAAAATATTATAGAGTACTTTTAGCCTTCTGTCAATAACTTTCCTGGAAAAAATTTAATCTTCCGCAAAAATTATCTGCTGATTGGCCAAAGACGCGATTTTCGCCAGGGATTCGACACGATAGCCGGCCTCACGTACACGATTAGCGCCCATCTGGAAAGACTTTTCAATGGCGATGCCGATGCCCACGACATTACCGCCAGCCTGTTCAACAATATTGGCCAGCCCCAGTGCGGCATTACCATCAGCCATAAAGTCGTCAATGATAAGAACATTTTCCCCAGCCTGCAGGAACTTTTTCAGCACATACACCAGTTTGGATTCTTTCTTAGTATATGAAGTAATCGGGCAGGTATACATGTCCTCCTGCATGAGCAGGGACGGATTCTTGCGGGCAAAGACCAGACGTTTTTTAAGCTCGTAGGCCACAGCCATACCGATAGCAATCCCTGAAGACTCAATGGTCAGTACCTTGTCAATCTCCACATCCGCAAAGCGGCGGACAAATTCCCTGCCCATCTCCATGGTAAACTCCGGGTCAATCTGATGATTGATAAAGGAATCCACCTTCAAAATATTACCCGACAGGCAGTAACCTTCTTTTAAAATACGATCTTTCAGTAATTTCATGGTACGTACTCCTTTTTTGATGTTATTGATGGCTGGTTCTTCGTTTTCTTCAGCCTCTTCAGCCTATTCTGCCTCAGTAAGCGTCTTTGCCTCCATATTGGCCGGCAGGAACGTATCGAGCAGAATTGCTACCACATACACCACTGCCACGCAGTTGCCGCTGAACACGTCCTGCACCACCTGTGGGAAAATATGCCAGATGGCATTTTCTGTAGCCGTAGTCGTACCAATGCCGATGGAAAAGGACAGCGCCGCAATCGTTGCATTGCGCTGGGTCATCTGCAAACGGCCCATCATTTGAATACCACTGACCATAATCGAACCGAACATCATAATCGTACAGCCCCCTAAAACCGGGTCCGGCAGGGAAGCGAAAAAAGCACCAATCGGCGGGAACATCCCCGCAATAATCATCGCCGCTGCCCCCGTCATAATGGCAAAACGGTTAACGACCTTCGTCATGGCGATAAGACCGACATTCTGACTGAAGGACGTAATCGGAGAACAGCCGAACAATGCAGCAGTCGAACTGCAAAAACCATCACAGGCCAGCGAACCGGAAATCTCCCGTTCCTTGACCTCACGTTTCAGACCAACAATTGCCATAGCCGTCGTATCGCCAATAGTCTCGGCTGCTGATACCAAAAAGATAATACCAATGGATATAATCGCCCCCAGATGGAATTCCGGTGCCACCGGCAAAAGAGCCGGCAGGGAAATTAAACCACCGCTAAAAACAGCGGACAAATCAATTTTGCCCATAGCCAGGGCCAACACATAGCCAACAACCAGCCCAACCAAAACAGCCAGCTGCTTATAATAACCTTTGGCAAAGGAAGAAAACAACAGGCAAGCCACCAATGTCACCGTTCCCAAAAGAAGGTTGTCCGGGGCACCATAACTATCGTTATAGCCGCCGCCAAAAGAACGAATACCTATTCCCAACAGGGAAAAACCAATGGTCGTAACCACAATCGAAGAAACGATGGGCGAAATAAACCGCCGCCAGTACTTCGCCAACAGGCCCAAAGTGCCCTCAAAAATACCGCCGACCAGCACAGCGCCAACTACCGCACCATAGCCAAAATTCGCCGCTACAAAACAGACCGCGGTAACAAAGGTAAAACTCACGCCCATGACAATTGGCAGCCTTGCTCCCACTCTCCACAGTGGATAAAGCTGTACCAACGTCGCAATTCCCGCCACAAACATGGCATTCTGTACCAGCATGGCCGTCATCTGCCGGTCAAAGCCCGCTGCCCCTGCTATAATAACAATCGGCGTCAGGTTGGCCACAAACATGGCCAGCACATGCTGCAAGCCAAATGGTATAGCTGCCCGTAAAGGGACCCGGCCATCAAGCTCGTAGATGTTTTCAATTTTCGTTTCTTTCATGTAGATTCATCACTCCTGCAAAATGATAAAAAGAAAAAATTATATAAAAAAAACTTGTCCTATGAGATTATATCATAGAACAAGTTGTATGTTCAAAAATAAAAATGGTGCGGTCGATGGGACTTGAACCCATACGTCTTGTGAACACTACCCCCTCAAAGTAGCGCGTCTGCCAATTCCGCCACGACCGCGAATATATCACCTAAAAGGTTTTAAACATAAAAATGGTGCGGACGAGAGGACTTGAACCTCCACGATGTCACCACCACTAGTACCTGAAACTAGCGCGTCTGCCGATTCCGCCACGTCCGCATTATAAAAAGCCATTAGGCTGATTACCTATATTAAATTGGTGGTGCCGAGGACCGGAATCGAACCGGTACGGTTGTTTCCAACCGACGGATTTTAAGTCCGTTGCGTCTGCCAGTTCCGCCACCCCGGCAGTATCAATACTGGAGCGGGTGATGGGAATCGAACCCACGTGACCAGCTTGGAAGGCTGGGGCTCTACCATTGAGCTACACCCGCAATATTACAAAAGTGGAGCTGGCGAGAGGAATTGAACCCCCAACCTGCTGATTACAAGTCAGCTGCTCTACCAATTGAGCTACACCAGCCTAAAAAAAATGGTGCCTTCGAGCGGAATCGAACCACTGACACGGGGATTTTCAGTCCCCTGCTCTACCAACTGAGCTACAAAGGCACATATATATTTAACGCCCGTAGGCGTTAATAACAAGTGGCGACCCGAAGGGGACTTGAACCCCTGACCTCCGCCGTGACAGGGCGGCATTCTAACCAACTAAACTACCGGGCCATAAATGGTGGGCGATAACAGGATCGAACTGCTGACATCCTGCTTGTAAGGCAGGCGCTCTCCCAGCTGAGCTAATCGCCCATATAATGGTGACCCACCACGGAATCGAACCGTGAACCTACTGATTAAGAGTCAGTTGCTCTGCCAGTTGAGCTAGTGAGTCATAATAATGGTGACGCGTATGGGATTCGAACCCATGAAGCCGCCGTGAAAGGGCGGTGTCTTAACCACTTGACCAACGCGCCAATAACATCAAGCGATGTTTTAAGGAAATAAATGGTGGCTCACCCGGGATTCGAACCCGGGACACCCTGATTAAAAGTCAGGTGCTCTGCCAACTGAGCTAGTGAACCATGATATGGCTGGGGTAGCTGGACTCGAACCAGCGGATGCGGGAGTCAAAGTCCCGTGCCTTAACCGACTTGGCTATACCCCAATCACCCCAGAGGTATTTCATAAAATTGGCTCCCCGAGCAGGATTCGAACCTGCGACATATGGATTAACAGTCCACCGTTCTACCGGCTGAACTATCGGGGAAGCATAACCAGCAACGCCCTATCCTCCCAGTCCGTCTCCAGACAAGTACTTTCGGCGTACGAGTGCTTAACTACTGTGTTCGGTATGGGAACAGGTGGAACCACT
>NZ_JMME01000014.1 GCF_000686945.1 Selenomonas sp. AE3005 | reverse complement strand
ATCAAGCTCTCAATTATCTATTAAAGAAATTGCCGATTGCTATGTTGTTCATACCAATCGATGTTTTAATAAGAAACTAAAAGTTTCTCAAACATCTGGCTTTAATCATGTTGCATGATTATTTGCATTGTTTAGTTTTCAAAGAACAATCTGTTTATCGCCTGTCGTTTCAAGCGACTCACTTATCTTATCGCATTCAGCTTAGCTTGTCAACATCTTTTTTAGAAAATTTTCAAAGCTTTGCGGCCGTTCACAACTTCTTTCCCTTTCAGGGTTTGTCGGGTTTTTGTCTGCCGTGTCTGTCAGCGACTTGTATTATATTACACGACTCCGGCGTGCCTGTCAATACTATTTTTAAATTTATTTTAAAAAATAAAGGGGAGCACTATCAGCTCCCCTTTATGGTATTTTACATTTAGAGTTTTATATTGGTGATAATACGTCCCAGACGCGTACCTGACAGCAAATTCCAGGTCCATTTAATGGCTACAGTAATATTGGTATGCGTGCCTGCCAGACGAATAAGGTGAACAAACATCCAGGCGCACCAAGCGATAAAGCCCGTCATTTCCGGGTTCATGCTGGTCTTGGCCACTACAGCCTGGCCACGGCCAATCGTTGCCATAGCTCCCAGGTCCTTATAGTGGAAAGTTTCGAGGTTCTTGTCCCCCTTGATGAGCCGCATGATATTGTCATGCGCCACCTTTGCCTCCTGCGTAGCTACCGGTGCCACCGTCGGCAGCGGGCGTTCCGTACCATGGCAGAAGTTCGCACAGTCACCGATGGCAAAGACATTTTCACTGCCATTCACCTGCAGTTTTTCATTGACAATAATGCGACCGGCTCTGTCCACTTCACCGCCGCATTCAGCGATAAACGGTACAGCCTTAACACCGGCGGCCCAAATAAGCGTCCGTGTCGGGATTTCGCCGCCATCCTTCAATTTAATAACCTGACCGTCATAACCCACTACCTGCGTATTGAGCATAACGTCTACGCCTTTTTTTCTGAGTACATCTACCGTATGCTCACGGAGATTCTGCGGCATCATCGGCAGGACATTCGGCGTTGCCTCAATGAGCTTTATGGATACTTCATCAAAATTGAGATTATGGAATTCCTTTTTCTGAATCCCTACCAGTTCCGAAATAGCTCCGGCCTCCTCGATACCGGTCGGGCCGCCGCCCACGATAACAAAGCTCAACATCTTGCGGCGTTCTGCTTCGTCCTGGGATTTATTGGCACGTTCAAACATGTGTAAAACGTGGTTGCGGATATGGACGGCCTCCTGCAAGGTTTTCATGCCAAAGGAATGTTCTTCGACTTCCTGCATGCCGAAGAAGTTCGTCGTTGCACCAGCGGCGAGAATCAGATAATCGTAGGGAATTTCCCCATGATTAGTCAGCAGCACCTGACGAGCCTGGTCCACGCCCTGAGCTTTAGCCATGAAGAACTCCACATTGCGTGCCTTGCGGAAGAACGTACGAATCGGATAAGCAATTTCATCTGTAGACAAAACAGCTGTAGATACCTGGTACAACAACGGCTGGAACAAATGGAAATTATGCCGGTCTACCAAAGTGACTTCCACATCATCTTTGCTAAACAACTTTGCCAACTTCACACCGCCAAAACCAGCTCCTACAATTACAATTCGTGGTTTCTTGTCTGCCATGAAAAGCCCTCCCAATCAAAACACATTACCATTCGTGAATTTTTTAACTTAAGCTTGTGAAAAAAAGCACTTTGCTTTCATGACTATCATAATAGCACGTTTATTTATAATTGCAATAGGAAATTTGTATTTTTCACACAATTTATTACTTTTTATCATTAGTCACATTGATAGACATATAAATTCTTCCTATTTCCATTGTTTTTCACGCATTACAAAAGGGACCTTCACCTTTGTGAAAAGTCCCTTTCTTACTCATTTATTCACTTTTACTAAAAAATTTTATCTCCCGGCGCGGATTGCGCTGCACATCGGCCTCGAACATTCTGTTCCACGGTAAAGCGACATTTATTTCTTCCAGACTTTTGAACGGTGGGAAGTTTTCACCGACAAATCTGGTCATCATTCTGGTCGTACGCTCTGCTACCGCCTGCCGCTTATCGCCCAGACGGCCGTATACGCCATCACCGCGCAGCCAGGTCAGCTGACGGGCTATGGTGTTGCGGACATTAGCCTGATAAGCCCAGTCGTCCAGATAGCGTGTCAGGAGCAGTTCATCTACGTCCGCGTCTTTCATGTGACGTACCAATACGCCTTCACCGACGGCAAACCCCGTGCTGTTAGTCGGCGTATTCCAGCCGGAATACGCTCTTATTTTGAACAACAGTCCCCGTTTTTTCAGCTCATCCATAAGGGCATTGTCAGCACCATTGGCATAAGCAATATCGGCAATTCCGACCGGATAACCGGCGCTCAGATGTTCACTGACCAGGTCGGCAAAATATTTTGAGCCTTCCCTCTCGCTCCCATCGTTAGCCCGGGAACCGGCCTCATACGTCTTGCCGTTCGGATTGGTATTAACCATCAGTACAAAATCCGCCCGCTGCGGTGTCGTTATCGGCGTTCCACCGGCCGCAATAATAGCCGAATTTATGGATTCACTGATTTTTTCATCGGAATACGCCGGCACGGTATTGCCGCCGCGTCCCCAGTTGTAACGGGTGTACACATACGGCACCTCATGACGCATGGTATTAACCGCCCTGGCCAGCAGCAGAATGGCAATTTCATCAATGCCGGCCATGGCCTGGAACTCATTTTTGCCCAAATCTTTGCCGGCTTTGGCTAAATGACGGCTCTCTAAGTGCGTGCGCGAGTAAGGCGCATTATCATCACGGCCTAAAGCCAGATAATCAAAGACACTCTGTCTGGTTAAATTTATAAGTGCTTCATTGACGGCATAATTCTTTTCACGCCGTCCCAGCCAATCCTGTAAATTATTTTTCGGGATAAGTTCTTCCAAAAAGGCCTTTTCCTTGGTTTCCCGCCGGCTCAGGCCTTCGACTTCCTGTTTGTCCTGCAATACGGTGTAACGGAAAATATCTGAACCATACTTGCGGTAATAAGGCGGTTCTTCATAGCCGGAGGCCTCCGCGCTTCGCGGCGTTCTCATTATCGAGCTGAACACATACAACGGCAGTTTCGGATTTGTCTTATGGAACTGCGAAAAACGGTTCACCCGTTCGATAACCTCAGCCTTGCTGTAGTTATGTTTGCGCGAACCCACCAGACTGCCGTAAATCATCGAATCCGAGGATATTACTGCTGCCTGTGCGTCTAGGGAGTTTTCCTTGAGCCATGACCACAGCTTATCAGGATGCCCCCAGTCCTCCCGGTTGCCCAGTATTTCGTCCGGCGGTACCACTACATTATACCCCAGCTTTTCCACTACTTCCTTAGTCTGCTTGTCAGAAATCGGCCTGTTATCATGTGGGATAAAGATAATTTTCGGCGGCTGCGCCTCTTTCGGCCGTGCCCAGGTCTGGGGCATGGCTGCAAAAATCGTCACTAAAACTGTAACAAGCACCACTATCCGCTTGTTCAAAAAATCACGCCTTTCCTTTTCCTTCCTGTTTTACAACTAAAGCCTTTAAAGCCTCTTTCACATCGTCCGGCACATTAAGTTTTGTTTTAAACATAATGCCGCCTTCCTTCACTGTAGCTCCCTGAATCTCAATCATATCCAGCATGCGGTGACCACGGAACTCTGTCTTGCCAAAATCTGATTCGGCCAAGGCCTTACTATAATCAACAGTCACCGTATTGCCTTTGATTTTTATCGGCAGGTCCTCGGAAATATCCACCTTGCCCACCATACGCTGAGCCATGCCTAAGGACACCCGCGAAAAAATCCAGGACATCAGGCCGTGATTGGGGATATTACGCTCGCGGACGCGATATACCATATAGGATTTATCACCTTCATGAACAAATTCCTTGACCTGCCCTGACAATTCCACTTTACCGATTTTGGCCGTATCCACACAGATATCCAGCCGTCCATTTTCATGTGATTTTAACACCACAGATTTAGCAGGGCCATCAGCCTTGATATTTTTAGCAATAGCCTCATTCATCATTTCATCGGTGACAAAGAGATTACCCTGGCTGATTTCGGCCAGGGTTTCTCGATTCCATGTTTCCTTTACCACCGTCAAGGCCGGGCCATAGTCAGCGACCTTTTCCTTGACTGCGGCCCAGTCTATATTACGCAGTTGTTCCTGCCAATTTGCCGGTAAATCAATAACCAATTATTTTACCTCCTCACTCCGGTTTTAACTCCCGGATTGTCTGCCACAAATCCCTGGTACGTTTATAAAGCTGTATATCCCGTTCACGCAGGCCTTGGTCACCTATCAGACGGGAAAGATACTGGGTTGCCTTTTCGTAATTCTGCAGGCGCGTATAAATGGCCCCCACCAGGTAAAGGGCCGTATCATCTGTCATGCCGCCTATCGGATAGCGTTCTGTCATTAGGGACCTGTCATAGAACTCCGCAGCCTTTTCCATCATTTCCTGCTCTTTTTCCTGTTCCTCAGAATAGCGGTATATCCACGCCAGTTCGAGGTACATGCCGGCTCTTTTGGCCAGTGGCTGTTCCAGCATTTCTGCGTAGAAAATAGCCAGTTTAAAGGCCGCTACCGCATCAGGAACGCCACGCTCTTCCACAAACTCGAGGCCAAGTTTCTTCTGGTCAAGAAACTCCTTGATTTTGCGTTTATGCGTCACAGGCATGGAGCCCAGGAAGGTCTTTTCATCAGCAGCATAGCCGCAGTGCTCGCAGAACCAAATCTTATACAGATAAGGATTGAAGTCCTTGTAGTGGACGCAGAAATCTTCATCTGTTTTCACTACGCTCAGTTTCGACTTGGTTTTCACTACCCGCGTGGCTTCACCGCAAATCGGACAGGTCTTGCTCACTGTAAACGTAAAGTCCCCCATGTCACTTCCTCCTTCAGCTCCACTATAACAGGCTTTTTTTAAAAAACACTTAAAATTACTGCCAGCCCTGCAAAGTCCAATAATCTTCTATTCCCTTAACCACGGGATAAAACACCTCTTCCACATTAGAGAGGCCTACCACCTGCCAGTGACCATCAGATTGCTGCTCCAGCGCCGCCTTCAAGGTCAGTTCCGGCACCAGACGGCCATAAGTGGTATCACTGCCCTTAATGTAAACGATGGCCACAGCCTTATTCCCGTCTTTTACTACCTCGCCCAGTCTGGCACTGTAATCACGCTGGAAAATTTCGGCCTCGCCGGCTATCCACTTAGCCTCACCCTGAGTTTTGCCCACAGGCAGTTTTTTCTCGTCCCAGAAGTAAGTAAAGCTTTCCTTGATAAACTTCAAGTCATTATCGCGCCTGTCGGCTATGTATTTTTGCATGAAAGCGCTGTCATGACGAAAAAACCAGTCCTGCGGATAAAGTCTATGCAATTTTTCAATATCTCTTACCAGAATGGCCGTGCTTTCATCGTAGGTACTGGCCAAAAGCCGATCCATATCCACATACTTTTCCACTCGGGGCTGGTCACGTTTTACTACGCCGGTCATAATCTCCTGCAGTGCATACTCCGGAGTCCGTTCGGCCTGATAGCCGTACGCCAGCGTCCCACAAGCTAAAATAACCAACACTAAAAGTATGGATAAAAACCTGCCTTTGGACATAAAACCGCCCCCTGCCAATCAATTACAATTACTTAAAGTATATCATTTATTGAAAAAAAAATAAATCAAAAATCCTCTATCAGCCCGGCCTTGCCTGCCTCTGTAAAACTAAGCCTGCTGTATCGGAATGGCTACACGCGTGATGAACTCCTGTGAATCAGCCGTACTCATATCTTCAATCAGACTTTCCTCATAAGAAAATTCTCCGGGGCTCAGCCCCTGCTCGGCCATAAAGCTGCGCAGCCTTACATAAGACGGCGTCGTGTTCATATAATCACCGGAAAAATATGTAACCACATACCGGCCAGCCGGCCGCAGGCAGCGGTGTTCCTTGGGCAGGCCACGCCAGTTTTTGTCCGTAGGAACATAGAAAAAGCTCACCGTTTGTTCCCGGCCTGGCTCCATAAAGTCCCGGCGTGCCACCATAGCACCAAAGGTGTAGCCGATCAGCATTTCACCATCAATGACCTCACGCATATGCGTGGCAAATTCAGCCTCCACCTTCTCCCAGTTTTCCTGCTCAAATAAATGCCGCAGATTGGCTGACAATACCAGCCGCTGCTCCGGCAGTTCCAACACCTCGACTTTATCCAGCCGGACATTTTTAGCCTGCGCCAGCACATGCCGCTGATTGGCCACAATCTGCTCCATACGCCGCAGTTTTTTGATTTCCTGTTTCAGCCATGCCTCCTGCCCGGCCAGGAGAGCAGCCAGTTTTTCCGGTGTACGTCCCTGCATGTATTCTTTAATTTCCGCCAGGTCCAGCCCCATATCCCGAAACATTCTTACCATATAGAAGGGATAGAACTGACGGGACGAATAGCTCCGATAGCCATTGGGCTCCACGGAATCCGGACAAAATATCCCCTCGGCGTCATAATAATGCAGTGTGCGCTTATTCACCCCGGTCATTTTGGCAAATTCTCCGACATGGAAAGTCATGTGCCGTGCCATCAAAACTCCCCCTTGACATTACAGTTACTGTATCCTTTATGCTTAATATACACGAGAAAATTTTAGGATTCAAGAATAATTCATTATCAGAAAGGAACATTTTTATGACAAAAAAAACTCATAATCCCCTGGCTTATCACCACAGTATGTGGTCACTGCTGATGTTTGCGGCCCCCTCCATCGGAATGATGATTGTGATTTCACTCTACACCGTCACCGATGGCATATTTATCGGCCGTTTCGTTGGCAGTGACGCACTTGCAGCCTCCAATATCGTCTACCCGGCGTTCAATCTCGTATTGGGGCTGGCCATTATGCTCGCCGCCGGCGGTTCGGCACTGGTTGCCAAAACTCTGGGCGAGGGTAATCGCGAGCTTGCCAGCAGACGATTCAGTCTTATCACCATCAGCAGCGTGATATTAAGCACCTTGCTGGCCATTGTCCTTTGGCTGTTTAAAGATTCGCTGCTTTCACTGCTCGGCGCCAGTCCGGCACTCTATGATGACTGCATACGCTACATCGTCACCCTGCTCCCGTTCTTTCCGGCAGCTGCCTTGATGATGATATTTAATGCCAGTTTCATCGCTGACGGCCGTCCCATTCAAGGCTTTATGGTATCCGTAGTTTCCGGCCTCCTGAATGCCTGCCTCGATTACCTGTTTATGGCCAAGTGGGGCTTGGGCATTACGGGTGCCGCCCTGGGTACTGGCTTAGGCGCCACCGCGGCCGCCCTTATCGGCCTGCACTATTTTACCTGCCGTAGCCGTCTGCTGCACTTAGTAAAGCCGGTCCTCGAATGGCGCGCCCTTGCACAGGCCATGTACAATGGTTCCTCCGAACTGGTAACGGAACTGTCTGTCGGCCTGACAACATTCCTTTTTAATGTAATTACTTTTGCCTGGGCCGGCGAAGATGGCGTGGCCGCGATTTCCGTTATCCTTTATGCAGAAATGCTCCTGACCTCCGTATTGGTAGGTTTCAGCAACGGCATTGCCCCCATCTTTTCCTACCAGTTTGGTGCGAAGAACTACCGTGAACTTCTGCGCCTGCTGCGGCTGGCCCTGTTCGGCATTGCCGTTTTCTCCCTTACAGCCTTTATCGGCTCCCGGCTTTTGGCCGAACCGCTTATCAGCCTTTTCCTGCCGGACGGCGGTGCTGTGTATGCCATTACGGTCAACGGCTTTTTACTCTTTGCGTTCAGCTTTTTGCTCTCCGGCTTTAATCTCTTTACCTCCGGCTTTTTCACCGCCATTGCCGACGGCAAAACCTCTGCGCTGGCCTCGTTTGCCCGCAACCTGTTAGGCATTGTAATCTTTTTACTGCTGCTGCCTAAAATCATCGGGTTCAGCGGCGTCTGGCTGGCCGTACCGGCAGCTGACCTGTCAGCCTTCCTGCTGTCCGCTTTCCTGCTCTATGAGCAATGGCAAAGTTTCCGTGGCCTGCAAGCCGCACAAAAGCGCCGGCAAAGCTACGCACGTTGGGAACGCGCTGCCAGTTTTAAATAATTTTTAAAAAGCTATTGACAAGAGTTAAAACTCCCCGTATAATATATTTTCGTTGACGGTTAGTCACACAGGGGTATCGCCAAGTTGGTAAGGCACGGGTCTCTGAATCCCGCATGCGTTGGTTCGAGTCCAGCTACCCCTGCCATTAAAAAATACAGGCTGTTGCTTAGCAACAGCCTTTTTTGTATAAATAATGCTCTTGTGAAGGAAAATCCCCCTCTTGCCGCGAACTTATATCATGTTATTATCCTATATTATCTGGGGAGGAATTTTTATGCAAAAAAGAAGTGTGGGATTAGCTATCGTCTTATCCCTTGTTACCTGCGGTATCTATGCTATTTACTGGATGTACACCATAACCAATGATGTCCACGAAGTAACCGGACGACAGACCACGGCCTCCGGCGGCATGGTGATTCTCTACAGCCTGATAACCTGCGGCATCTACTCTTTTTACTGGATGTACAAAATGGGCGAAAGCCTTGCCGAGGCCAAAGAACAACGCGGTATGCGTGTGGACAACAATGCCGGCCTCTTGTATCTGATACTGACATTCTTCATGCTGGCTCTTGTTTCCTATGCCCTTATCCAGAGCAGTATCAACGATATCATCGATTTCGATGAAAACGACACCGGTGCAGTTGCTTAACAAAATGAAAATGCCTGTATGCTGTCTGCTGCTGGGCATTGCTTATTTTCTGTGGGTTAAGTTCACAGGACTTTCCCTGCCGTGCCCCTTCCATTATCTGACCGGCTATTATTGCCCCGGCTGCGGCATTACCACTATGATTCTCAGCCTTAGCGCAGGCGATATACCAAGCGCCTTCGCCGCCAACCGGGCACTATTCGTACTCGCCCCGGTCATTATCTGGCTGATAATCCAGGACCAAACCGGCCTGCTAATGCAGACAGCAAAACAACGCCAAGCACATAAAGCCCTGCTCCTAATGGTGCTTATATGCCTGCTGGCCTATGGGGTAATGAGGAATGTTTATCCTATTTGAAACGTACAACAAAAGGCACTGTGATTCATCACAGCGCCTTTTTAGTTTAAACAAATCATAATTCTTCCCCAGCCCTTAGAGATATGGCTTAATATTGAAATTTGGTTTGCCCACATACCGTGCTACCAAAATCAAGGCATCGCAGCGTTTAATTTTCTTACCTTTATAGATATATTCAGATTCATCGATTAAATTATCCCCTTTTACCGTTATTCCGGCTGCTGCAAACACCCTATGCATGGTCCTTGACCCATCATATATATCATTCTTGAAACCTCTGTTCAAAAGCGCTTTTATGAATTCTATGTCACCCAATTGATTGTTTCTTCCGCCGCTCACCATTTCCAGTTCTTCTATATTGAGCTTTTGTTCCTCTGTCTTTTTCATGATCGCTGCCTTCCTTCCCACATAGCTACGTAGCCGGATAATACTGCTTAACCATCTTCATGACATCCTTATGGGACAGATTTACTGTTTTGCCGTTGCTATCGATATAAGAGTATGTATTATGGGTACCAGGCGATCCGTTCTGATTCCGTATGCCGGTATAATAGCAGCGGGCTGTGGCACTTTTACTGCCGGTTGCTGCCATGATAGCCTTTTCGACAAAAGCCTGTGGCACATGCGGCCAGCAGTTTACATCCGAGATATCCATTGGCTCTTTCTTATGGGTGCCGCAAATCCACATCCAGGTCAATATCTCGCGGGTCTCATCATCATTGCCGCCGGAAACCTGTTCCAGCTCAGCGTCTGTCATTTGCTTTATCAGCTTGTCCATATTATTACCCCCTATTCCATACAGCAGAGGATTAAACTTCTATATCCGGATTCCGCCATGGTTTGGCATCATCCTTACATCCATGTGATATCCAATACTTCAGCTCATCATGACGGATATACCGTCCGGTTGTCTTTTCCCGATACAAGTTGTCATCAAAAGCACCGGTTTCTGCCGTTATGCCAAGCTTGGCGAGCATCTTTTCGCAATCGCTGCCAATCCCGCCAAAGAGCGTAGAACATTCTTTATATATGCCGGGAAAGTGCTTCATCATCAAGGCCACGATTTCACTGGACTCTTTCCGCGTGCCACCGGAAACTGTGTCCAGCATTTCGTTATCCAGCTTTTTCTGTTCCATTCGCTTATCCATGCTAAAACCTCCTTAGGAAAAATTTTATCTCTTCTTACTCTTTATACCCTAAAAGTCATAAGAGTGTTTAGTGGTAAGTGAAATATTGCTGGCTGTAAATATATTTTTTTACTAAAAAAGCCCGCTGACTTTTGTCAGCGGACGTTTTGACTGTCAAGCAGCTTGCTCACAGCACTTTATTCTATTTCCATTTTGGCCTGTGCCTGTTTGCGTTTGCGGTAACGCAGGTACATCACGACGATAATCACAGCGCAGACGCCGACGAAAATCAGGCTGGCCTGATGGCCGATTTTCAGCATGATTTCCCAGCTCTTGCCCAGCATCATCCCAGCGGCCAGAATCATAGCCGTCCACGGGAGTGAACCTAAGAACGTCAGCGTGAGGAACTTCTTCATGTCGACATGGGCAAAACCAGCCGGCAGGGAAATGAAGGTACGCACAACCGGCAGCATACGGCTGAAGAACACAGCCTTCAGGCCATATTTATCAAACCAATTCTGGGCGATGTCCACATGGGACTTCTTCACAAAGAAATAATGACCGTATTTATCCACGAAGGAACGGCCGCCACGATGGCCCACCACATAAGCGAAGATGGAACCTGCCATACCACCGACCATACCGGCAACCAGGGCACCGGTGAAAGTCATCTGGTCAGCAAAAATCAAGTAACCGGCAAAACCGAGAATGAGCTCACTAGGAATAGGAATACACGCATTTTCCGCAGCCATGAGAATAGCCACAGCCACATAGCCCCAAGAGGCAATAAACTCTAAAAATAAGGTTGAAAACTGTTCCATTACAATCTCCTTTCGTATATCTTGGGCTATTATATCATTTAACTTCCTCTATAAGCAATGGTATTTTGTCCTTTTTTTCATTTACACTCCGAAAAAAAAATGCTAGGATAACATTATTCATTGGTGTTTTAAGGAGTGATATCTTGGACGGTGCTTCCCTGCGGATTCTCTATGTGCTTACAGATTTGATTATGCCTTTGGCGGTGGGCTATCTGCTCCATCAGCGTCATTTAGTATCTGATAGTGTCATCAATAAGGTTATCCGCTTTAATGTTATTTGTGTCTATACCACCCTGTCCCTGCTGAGTTTTTGGGTGCTGCCCTTATCCTGGAGCCTGCTGCTCGTGCCATTTTTAGGCATGCTGCTGGTATTGCTGCCCGGTGCTATCGGCTATGGACTCTTTGCCCGGCACATTGAAAACCTGCTGGACAGAGGTGCTTTTATCGCCAGTGCCATGCTGGCCAATCTAGGAACCCTCGGCGGTGTCTGTGCTTTTATCCTTTATAACGAACAGGGTTTTGCCTACTCGCAAATCATCGGCACCATGCAGAACTTTCTGCTCTGTGTGGTTGTCTTTCCGTTGGCTCAGTACTATTACATGAAACATACTTCCGCTATCCGCAAATCCAGCGGCAGCCATAACTTTCGGGATATGTTCTTCTCCATCAATCAGCTGAGCCTGTTGGGTATGACCGGCGGCCTTATCCTCAATGCCAACGGTATAACGCGGCCGGAAATTCTCGGTCAGCTGTTTCAGTATCTCGTCCATATCGCCGCCTGGATTGCCATGCTGCCGGTGGGCTTTCTCATTGACTTCCGTCAGATACGCCGCTACGCTCGCGACGTGCGCACCTTGACCTTCCTGCGTTTTGTCATTACGCCTGTCATTTTTATCGGGCTGGCTTATCTGATCGTTACGGACCCGGTACTGCGGGGAACGTTGCTTATCCTGACCTTCTGTCCCACGGCTATCAATGCTGTGCTGGCGTCAAAAATATATAAGCTCAATGTAGATTTGGCGGTTTCCTCATTTGTCATTACCACCACCGCTTACTTGCTCATCATCTTCCCGTTACTCTTTCTCTTACTTCACTAAATATATAAAAATAAAAAAGCAAGGTTTCAGCTTAATGCCAAAACCTTGCTTTTTCTTTACGACATTCCATTATCTCCCAATCCCTTCTCAACGCCTCCAAGCGCTGAGCCTTTCTTTTCCCTTAATTTCTTTTAAATGGACATTTGCGCTGCGGCCATACCAGCGAGCTGCTGTTGCAGGACAGTACTGCCATCCAGCCTGGCCTCAGAAATCACCCGGTTGCCCTGCATTTTGAGCAATACCAGGGAGCCATCAGCCAGTGTTTTGGTGAGCGTCACAGTTCCTGCACTATCCCCAGTCTCAGAAACAACCGCCTGCTTGGCTTTAGCCAAAATCTGCCCAAACGTGCCGTTTGCCGCTTGCAGGTCGTAGTCACTGCGTGCTTTCTGCTCCTGTTGCCAGTAATTCAGATTGCTGGCCGCCGCAATATTTATATCCATATTCACACCTCCTTTCACAACTGTCAGTGACCTCTACAACACTACTATCGCATAAATAGCATAAAAAGTTAATAGTTTGCGGTGATTTTAATCAAAATATAATGTGTTTGTAATAAAAAGGTTCAGGAGAATGTACTCCTGAACCCCAATGTTTATTCAAACTCAATAGTTGCTGGCGGTTTGCCAGTGCAATCGTAGAGCACGCGATTTACGCCTTTGACTTCATTGACGATACG
Organism: Selenomonas sp. AE3005; assembly: GCF_000686945.1. Lineage (GTDB taxonomy): Bacteria > Bacillota > Negativicutes > Selenomonadales > Selenomonadaceae > Selenomonas_A. The sequence goes on along the minus strand of NZ_JMME01000014.1, from coordinate 95,735 downwards.
GGTAGTTACCGTCTGCAGTACCTCCCAGGGGAGCTGTGCGCTTTCTGCCGTCATAAAGTCGGAGGTCATTACAGCACGCAGGGCAATAGCATAATCGTAGGTACGGCCATCGCCCATAACGCCTACGGAGCGCATGTTGGTCAGGGCAGCGAAATACTGGCCCAGGTTCTTGTCAGCGCCAGCCTTGGCCACTTCCTCACGGTAGATGGCGTCAGCTTCCTGCACGATTTTGACCTTTTCTTCCGTCACTTCACCGATAATGCGGATACCGAGTCCCGGGCCAGGGAACGGCTGACGGCTGACCAGATACTCAGGAATTCCCAATTCACGGCCAGCGGTGCGCACTTCGTCCTTAAAGAGCAGGCGCAGCGGTTCCACGATTTCCTTGAAGTCTACGAAATCCGGCAGGCCGCCCACGTTGTGATGGGATTTAATCACAGCGGATTTGCCCAGGCCGCTTTCAATTACGTCAGGATAAATCGTGCCCTGTACCAGGAAATCTACCGCGCCGATTTTCTTGGCCTCTTCCTCAAAGACGCGGATAAATTCTTCCCCGATAATCTTGCGCTTGGCCTCGGGTTCCGTTACACCCTTTAATTTTTCGTAGAATCTGTCCTTAGCATTAACGCGGATAAAGTTCACATCATAAGGACCATTGGGGCCAAAGACAGCCTCTACCTGGTCACCCTCGTCCTTGCGCAGCAGGCCGTGGTCTACAAACACACAAGTGAGCTGCTTGCCGATAGCCTTGGACATTAGTACAGCCGCCACAGAGGAATCCACCCCGCCGGACAGGGCACAAAGCGCCTTGCCCGTGCCGATTTTGGCCTTGAGTTCGGCAATGGTCTTTTCGACAAAGGAATCCATCTTCCAGTCACCGCTGCAGGCGCAGACATTGTAAACGAAATTTTTGAGCATGAGTTTGCCCTGCACCGTATGCAGCACTTCCGGATGGAACTGCACGGCGTAGAGATTTTCCGCTGCATTTTCCATGGCCGCTACGGGACATACCGGCGTGCAGGCTGTCACCTGAAAATCTGCCGGGGCAGCAGCGATGTAATCCGTATGACTCATCCAGCAAATGGTCTTGGCGTCCACGCCGGCAAACAGTTTGGACGCAGCGTCCTTGATGGTAACTTCCGTCTTGCCGTATTCACTGGTCGGAGCCGTATCCACCTTGCCGCCCAGTTTATGCGCCATCAGCTGGGAGCCGTAGCAAATGCCCAGAACAGGAATCCCCAGCTTAAAGAGTTCCTCACTGCAGGTAGCAGAATCTTCCTTATACACGCTGTTGGGGCCGCCGGTGAGAATAATGCCCTTGGGTGCCATTTCCCGGATAGCGTCCAGCGTCATGGTATGCGGGTGAACCTCACAATAAACGTGATTTTCACGCACGCGACGGGCAATCAGCTGATTGTACTGACCGCCGAAATCCAACACCAAAATCATTTCATTTGCAGGCTTGCTCAAAATATCGTCCTCCTGTTTCTTTATCTCTACAATGCTTTTTTAAGATTATAACACAAGGATATCGTAATTAAAAGTGAAAAAAGCCCGTGGGGCTGGTAATGCTTTGCGGCAGCGTCTGACATTATGTCTCAGCAGCGTAAAAAGTATTACCAGCCCCACGGGCGTCCTGGTATCGCTATAAACCTAAAGACAGTGTGCCCTTAGCAGCGTTTGTACTTCTTGCACAAGTTTTTCAGTTCTGCAGCATCTACCTCAAACTGGTAATCCGGCTTTAAGCACCATTTCCAGTTAAGTCCCACGGTCCCCGGGGTATTCATGCGTCCCCGTTCGTCCATGCCCAGCAGATCCTGCATGGGCACTATCGCCAGCCGGGCCTCAGAGGCCAGGGCAAAACTCAGCAGGCCTTTGGCCACATCCCGTGGCCGGTCAATCGGCTTATTCAGCAGGGCTGCCACGGCCGCCCGTGTTGCCTCATCAATATCATTGTTATACCAGCCCACGGTAGTGTTGTTATCGTGCGTGCCGGTATAGACGATACTGTTTTCCGGTGCGACAAAGCCCAGCCGTCCCTGCTCATTGAAGTGCAGGGTGAAGTGCAGTACCTTCATGCCGGGGAAACCGCAGGCCTCGCGCAGGGTCTCCACCTCATCGGTGATAATGCCCAGGTCCTCAGCCACAATTTCCATATCGCCGATTTCCTTCTTGATGATATCGAAGAAGGCCTTGCCCGGCCCCTTGCGCCAATGACCGTTGATGGCGGTTTCTGCCTTGCCGTCCACTTCCCAATAGGACTCAAAGCCCCGGAAGTGGTCAATGCGCACAATGTCTACCAGCCGGGAAAGATTCTGGAAACGTTTCTTCCACCAGCTGTAGTTTTCTTTTTCCATGGCCTTCCAGTCATACTGGGGATTGCCCCAAAGCTGGCCGGTAGCACTAAAGTAATCAGGCGGTACACCGGCAACAGTCTTGGCCGTGCCGTCCTCGTTCAAATCAAACAGTTTTTGATTTGCCCAGGTATCAGCGCTGTCATGAGAGATAAAGATAGGCATATCACCCATAATCTTTATGCCCTTTTCCTTAGCGTAGTCATGCAGTTTATGCCACTGTTTATGGAAAATAAACTGCACAAATTTGGCATAGCCGATGTTTTCTTCCAGGCGCTCAGCCAGTTTCTTAAGGGCTTTGGCCTCACGGCTGCGGATAGGTTCGGGCCACTCAAACCAGGCCTTGTTCTTAAATTCTTTCTTGGCGGCATCAAAGAGGGCGTAATCATCCAGCCAATATGCCTCCTGTTCACAAAAGGCCTGGAACTGTCCTTTTATCTCCACGTCCTTGCTCTTTTGGAACTCCGTCCAGGCTTTCTTGAAACATTTCTGCTTGAAGGCAATAACCCGGTCAAAGTCGATAAAGGATGATTTGCTGGTAAAGGGCACGCGCACATCAGACGGCGTCAGCCATTTATTTTCCAGCAATTCTTCTATATCAATGAGCAAAGGATTCCCGGCGAATGCCGACGGCGACTGATAGGGCGAGTAGCCAAAGCCCACAGGCCCGAGCGGCAGAATCTGCCAAACCTTCTGTCCAGCCTGCACGAGGAAGTCCACAAATCTGTAAGCCTCTTTGCCCAGGTCACCAATGCCATATTTCGACGGCAGGCAGGTCGGGTGCAGTAAAACACCTGCCCCGCGCTCGTATTTCTGGGGCAGCGGTTCATATTCAAGCAAACGTCCGGTAAGAGGCGGCATCTTGACCGTGAGTTTGCCTCGGACAGACGTCAGCCGTTCCGGCTTATGGTCAGCATCGCCTACCATATCAATGAACTGTCCATCGGCAAAGTCGCTGATATCCAGTGTAACCGTCTGTTTTTCCGTGCGGCTGCGGTTAAAAATGACAATATAGGCGCCGTTATCGGCGTCTGCACCAAATACATCATGACCGCTGCGCACCACGCGGGCAAAGGCCAGTACGTCGCCCTCCGCCGTCAGCGGCAGCAGTTCACCGGTCTGCAGGGCATCATGTTCATTGCGTGCCTTGATGATGCTGCGGTAATAATCGCGCAGTTCCACATCGCCGCCCGTCCATTTGTAAGGCCGGCGGTTAGTCGGGTCCTTGAACCCTTCCATGCCGATTTCATCACCATAATATATACAGGGCACACCAGGATAAGTCATCTGGAACAGAGCAGCCATCTTCAGACGGGACTTGCCCACTTTATACATTTCCGGTGACAGTTTGGCGCGGCACTGTTCAATGGCCGGCATGCCATCGTAATAAGGCGTTTCGCCCAAAATGGTAATTGCGCGCTGCACATCATGGCTGCCGATAAGATTCATCATGGCGTAGAAGTTTTCCGGCGGATAATTTTCGCGGAGGCTTTCGAGCTGCAGCATGGTATTATGCGCATTAACATAGCCCAGCAGATAATCCAGCAAAATCTTGCGGAAGGGATAGTTCATGGCCGAATCCATTTCCTGACCACAAAGATACTTTCTTTGCGTCCCATAGGCAATTTTGTTGGAGGCATCTTCCCAGACCTCGCCAATCATCACCGCGTCCTTGTTCGTCTTTTTCAATTCTGCATAGAAACCTTGCGAAAAAGGTTCCGGCAGTTCATCGATAACGTCCAGACGCCAGCCGGCAATCCCCTCATCGAGCCAGTGGTGCAATACACTGTCCGGCGAACGGAAAATAAAGTCCATATAGGACGGGGTTGTTTCCGTCACATTGGGCAAGGTGTCAAAATTCCACCAGCACTCGTACTCATAGGGGAAATTACGGAAGTTATACCATTCATAATAAGGGGATTTTTCTGACTGAAAAGCACCTACACCTTCATACTGGCCCTTGCGGTTAAAGTAGCGGCTGTTGCTGCCGGTATGGCTGAACACGCCGTCCAGAATAATGCGTATACCTTTCTTCTTTGCCAGTTCCACCAGGTCATGAAATTCTTCATTTGTACCTAAAATGGGGTCTATCTTATGGTAATCACCAGTATCGTAGTGATGATTGCTTTCTGACTCAAACACCGGGTTAAAGTAAATAACACTGATACCCATTTCTTTCAGGTAATCCAGCTTGGCCATAATCCCGGCTATATTACCGCCGTAAAAATCATAGGACACGATTTCCTTGGTATCCGGGTCTTTGTAATAACAGGGATCATCCGTCCAGCTGGCGTGATAAACCGCCCCTTCTTTGGCAATGAGCTTATCGCCCTGACGGTAGAACCGGTCGGGAAAAATCTGATACATCACAGCATGCTTGAACCAGTCTGGAGTCTTGGCGCCCTTATTGTAAACGGTAATCTGGTATGATGGCGGCACATTGGGATATACAGCACCCTGTCCGCCCCAGTGTTCCATGTTATTGCCATAATAGCAGGTACCATCGCTGCAGGAAATAATGAAATAATACCATAGGAGACAGCCCTTCTCCGGCATCTCCAAATCCAGCGAATAATAGCGGACTTCTGCCTCCTGTGGGTCTTTACTGGTCAGCGGTAAAAGTTTTTCCCCTTTTTGGTCCTGCCACAGTCGGAGTAAGACCTGATTTATCTGCTGCTCTGTCTTGATTTGCAGCCCGATTCTCACTTTGCTCCCTGCCTCGGCAGCCCCAATTGGGCTGCGATAATACACGTTGTGGGAGTTATGCTCAACTTCATTACGTGTAAGCAATTAAACCCCTCCTTACCCTTGCTTGCGGTTAAGGGCGGCAAATAATTGCCGCCCTGACCATACATATATGCTTATTTACTTGTCAGCTGCTCATAGAGTTTCTTGTATTCCTTAGCGGAATTTGTCCAGCTGAAGTCCGTAGCCATCGCATTATGGACAATCTGATTCCACTCAGCGTAGTTCTCGTAAGAACTGAGTGCCTTCTTCAAGGCATACATCATTTCATGGGCATTGTAGTCGCTGAATACAAAGCCGTTGCCGGTCTGCGTGTACTTATCAAACTGCTGTACGGTATCCTTCAAGCCGCCCGTTTCGCGAACGACAGGAATCGTACCATAGCGCATGGCCACAATCTGACCGATACCACAGGGTTCGTAATTGGAAGGCATGAGGAAAATATCAGCACCGGCATAAATGCGCTGTGCCAGTTCATTGGAGAACTTGATATTAGCCGAAACCTTATGCGGATAACGCCAAGCCAGTCCTTTGAACCAGTCCTCATATTCCTTGTCACCAGTACCCAGTACCACAAACTGGATATCTTCATGCATGAGGATTTCGTCCATCATACGCACGATAAGGTCAAGCCCTTTAGCTGCCACCAGACGGGAAACCAAGGCTACCATCGGGGTACGGCGGCCTTCCGGCAGTCCGAGCATCTTCTGCAGCGCGGACTTATTATCCATCTTCCTGTCCTGACTGTCCACGTCATAAGTTTCAAAAAGGTGCTTATCCGTCATGGGGTTATAAACATCATAGTCTATACCGTTGACGATACCGAAAAGCGTATCCTTGCGGCTGCGCAGCAGGCCATCGAGGTGCTCGCCAAAGTATTCATACTGAATTTCCTTGGCATAGGTCTTGCTGACCGTAGAAACGTAATCCGCGTAGATAATGCCGCCCTTCATGAAGTTTACGGCATCATAGAACTCCAGGTCGCCATTGTTGAAATACTTCCAATCGAGCCCCAGTACATCCGGCATGATATCCTTCGGGAACACTCCTTGATATTTGAGGTTGTGAATAGTGTACAGCGTCTTGATGTTCTGGTAGCGTTCATCGTCCATATGCTCCAGTTTCAGGAACACATTGACCAGACCTGCATGCCAGTCATTGGTATGAATGACATCCGGCCAGAAATCCATCGCGGGCAGGAGGTTCAGTACAGCCCGGCTGAAGAAGGAGAAACGCTCGGCGTCATCATCATAACCATAGAAACCTTCACGGTTATAATACTCCTGATTATCCACAAAATAATAGGTCACATTGTCCAGAACAATTTTATCCAGGCCAACATACTTGCTGCGCCAGGCAACTTCGAGTTCACCGTCATAAACGTGTTCCATGCTGTCAATATATTCCTTGGCAATCGCACCGTATTTCGGCATGATTACACGAATATCAACATCTTCCTTAAGAAGTGCTTTGGGGAGTGAACCGGCTACGTCTGCCAGGCCTCCCGTCTTGACAAAAGGTACTGCTTCCGATGCTACATAAAGAACTTTCATTTCGGATTTCCTCCCTAACCTTTAAAAACGCCCTAAATTTACGCATTAACAGCAGCGTCTTCGGCAACGGCTGGCGTTGCCGCCTTACGCGTAGTTTTCTTCGCCACAGTTTTTGCTCTGGGCGCTGCCTTGGTGGTTTTAGCTCTTGTCTTTTTTTCCACCTTAGGCTCTGTTCCTGCAGCCGCGGCCTTAGTTGTCTTGGTGCCGGCCTTGGCAGCAGTTTTTGCTGTCTTGGTAGTCGTCGTTTTGGCTGTCGTTTTTGTTGTTTTTGTTGTTTTTGTTGTCTTGGTTGTCTTTTTAGTTGCTGCCGCTTTCGTTGTCTTAGCTGTTTTAGCAGCGGCCGTCTTTTTCGCCGGCGTCTTTTTCGTTTTGGCTGCTACAGCTGCCGAGGTCTTTTCCGCCTCTGTTTCAAAGCCCTTGGCCTCTACATCTGCAGCAGCCTCAGGAAAAGACACGCCTGAGCCATCCTGACGTTTTAGACGCAGGTAAATCGTCGCCAGCGGCGGAATCGTCAGAGTAATGGACTGTTCCCGGTTTTGCCAGGGGATATCCTGACTCATGATTTCACCGGTATTCTTTACGCCGCTGCCGCCAAAGCATTCCTCGTCGGAGTTAAAGACCTCGACATAGCTGCCCTTGGCCGGTACGCCAATGCGATAATCATGGTGTACCTCCGGCGTAAAGTTACTGATGACAACAACGAAATCATTGCGGTCCTCTGCCTTGCGGATAAAGGAAACAATGCTGTTATTGTTATCATTGGGGTCAATCCACTGAAAGCCATTCCAGTCAAAATCGACCTGCCAAAAAGCACGGGTGTCCACATAGAATTTATTAAGTGCCTGGGAATATGCCCGCATTTTTCTATGCATTTCATATTCCTTGATTAAATGCCAATCTAAGCTGTCATCAAAATTCCATTCAATGAACTGGCCAAACTCACCGCCCATAAAGAGCAGTTTCTTGCCGGGATGTGCCATCCAGTAACCGAAGAAACCGCGCAGGCCGGCAAATTTCTGCCAGTAGTCACCGGGCATTTTGCTGATAAGAGAACACTTGCCATGAACTACTTCGTCATGGGACAGGGGCAGGACAAAATTCTCCGAGAAGGCATACATAAAGGAGAATGTCACCTTATCATGGTTCCACTTGCGGTAAATGGGGTCGAGGCTGACATACTTGAGCATATCATTCATCCAGCCCATGTTCCACTTGTAGTTAAAGCCCATGCCGCCCATGTAGACGGGTTTGGATATAAGGGGCCAGGCCGTGGATTCCTCAGCTATCATCAGTGCCTGGGGATGGAACTTGAAAATAGCCTCATTGAGTTTCCGCAGGAAGTCCATAGCTTCCAAATTGCCTGTATCGCCATACTTGTTTGGCATCCATTCGCCGTCTTTGCGTCCATAGTTCAGATAGAGCATATTGGCTACTGCGTCAATGCGCAGGCCATCGATATGGAACTCCTCGAACCAGAACATCGCGTTGGAAATCAGGAAACTCTGCACTTCCGTACGGCCGTAGTCGAAATTGGTTGTGCCCCATTCCCAGTTTTCCGCGCGCTGCTCATTATCGGATTCATAAAGATTCTGACCATCAAAATGACGCAGTCCCTGTTCGTCCTTGCAGAAATGTCCCGGCACCCAGTCCATGATAATACCTATACCATTCTGGTGCGCGGTATCTACAAGGTAGCGGAAATCATCCGGCGTGCCGTAGCGGCTGGTCACCGCATAATAGCCTGTAGCCTGATATCCCCAGGAACCATCAAAGGGATGTTCGCATAAGGGCATGAACTCAATATGCGTGTAGTTCATTTCCTTAACGTAACTGATAAGCTGGTCAGCAGCCTCGCGATAAGTGAGATACTCACCGTCCGGATTGCGGCGCCAGGAGCCTAAGTGTACCTCATAGGTGAGCATGGGCCGCTCATAAGAGGATTCCCTGCTCTTTTGTACCTTCCAGGCATCATCGCCCCATTTGTAATGGTTCATGTCAAAGGTCCGGGAGGCCGTTTCCGGCTTTTTCTCCGCATAGAACCCGTATGGGTCAGCCTTCATGATATGAGGGCCGCCCCACTGCGGTTCAATGGCATACTTGTAAAGCTCACCTTCGCCCATGCCTTCGATGAAAGTCACCCAAATCTCACCGTCGCCGATTTTATGCATGGTATTTACCCTGGTGTCCCAGTTGTTAAAATCACCAACCAGGCTGACAGATTTCGCATGCGGAGCCCAGACAGCAAAGCGAATGCCTTTTTTACCCTTCTGCTCCATAAAATGGGCGCCTAACATCTCGTAGGCATGAAAATTTGTTCCCTGATGAAATAAATAACGGTCAAACTCTGTTAAATCCGAAGTTTTCAAAAGTAATCCCCCTTGGCTGGAACTCCAATTACAGTTCCTTAGGAAATTCTGACAGGCTTAACGTGCCAGATTTCGTTGGCATATTCGTCTATTGTACGGTCAGAGGAGAACCGGCCAGAGTTGGCAATGTTCATGGCCGAAGACCTCAGCCAGCCAAGCTTGTCCTTATAGCGGCGCATAATCTCCTCGTGCGCTCCTGCGTAAGAGCTCAAATCCTTCATGATGAAGAATTCATCATTACCGTGAATGAGATAATCATAGAGGGACCGGAAATCGCCATAGGTGCCATCGATAAGCTGATTTACCACCAAACGTACCATGTCATTGCTGTTGTACTCATCCCAGGCAGAATATGTACCCGTCATGTAGTAGCTCAGCACTTCTTCTGCCCGGAGGCCGAAGATTACGCAATGGTCGTCACCGCCCACAGCTTCACGGATTTCAACATTGGCACCGTCCATGGTTCCCAAGGTGATAGCCCCGTTCATCATGAACTTCATGTTACCCGTGCCGGATGCTTCCTTAGATGCCGTGGAAATCTGTTCACTGACATCCGCAGCCGGATAGACAATTTCACCGATGGATACGCCGAAGTTTTCGATAAAGACAACTTTAATCTTGTCCTTGATGGACTTATCATTGTTGACCTTATCAGCCACAGCGTTAATCAGGCGAATGGTTTCTTTAGCTATATAGTAGCCCGGAGCCGCCTTGCCACCGAAGATATAGGTGGTAGGAATCATATCATAGCCCTTATCGTTTTTCAGACTGTGATACTGATACATGATATGGAGAATATTCATCAGCTGACGCTTGTAAGAATGAATACGCTTTACCTGAATATCAAAAATCGTATCCGGGTTCACTTTTATGAGATTGTGTTCCAGAATGTACTGGGCCAGAGCCTCCTTGCGCAGGTGCTTGATTTTGCCCAGGTCAGTAAGGAACGGTCTGTCATTTACATAATCATTGAGCATATCCAGCTGTTCCGGATATCTGTGCCAGCGGCGGCTGCCCAGCGTGCTGTCGATGAGGCCGGCCAGTTCCGGGTTAGCCCCCATCAGCCAGCGGCGGTGCGTGATGCCGTTGGTCTTGTTGTTGAACATCCGGTTGTTATACTCATAGAAGTCATGCAACGTGGAGGCCTTCAGAATATCGGAGTGAATCTGTGCTACGCCATTGACGCTGTGGCAGCCCACAATCGCCAGACGGGCCATATGCACAAGGCCATCCTGAATGATGGACATTGCCCGTACCTTATCCTCATTTTTCGGATAACGCTTACGTACGTTCTCTACATGACGGCGGTTGATTTCTTCGATAATCATGTAAACACGGGGCAGCAGTTCCTTGAACATATCTGCGGACCAGGTTTCCAAAGCCTCCGGCATAATCGTATGATTCGTGTAAGCGATGGTATCCTTGGTAATGGACCAGGCTTCGCTCCATTCCAGACCATATTCATCAATAAGAATACGCATGAGCTCAGCCACTGCCACTGCCGGGTGGGTATCATTGATATGAATAGCAATCTTCTGGCTGAGTTTTTCAATCTTCATACCCGTCTTGACATAATGGCGTACGATACTCTGTACACCGGCCGAAGTCATGAAGTATTCCTGAATCAGGCGCATCTTGCGGCCTTCCCAGGTACTGTCATCAGGATAAAGATAGCGCGTGATACTTTCGACAAAGGAACGGTACTCGTTCTTCTGACGAATCTGTTCCTGCGTGAGATAACCGTAATCGGAGAAATCACGATTTACTTCAGCATTCCACAGGCGCAGGTTGTTTACCGTGTTGTTATGATAACCAACGATAGGTACATCATAAGGAACGGCCATGACTATCATGGGGTTCTCATGTACCAGTTTGAGGCTGCCATCCGGCATTTTCTTCATATAGGCATTGCCGTAGAATTTAACATCAATGGCCTTATCAGGTTTGCGGTATTCCCAGGCGAAACCATTTTTCAGCCAGTTATCAGGAATTTCTACCTGGTTGCCATTGATGATTTTCTGCTCAAACAAACCGTACTGATAACGGATAGAGCAGCCATGCCCCGGCAGATGATGAGCAGCCATGGAATCAATAAAGCAGGCTGCCAGGCGGCCCAAACCACCGTTGCCCAGGCCAGCGTCCGGTTCTTCCTCATAAACCTTATCAAGATTCAGCTTGAAGTCGCTAAGTACTTCTTTCATAGCCTCCTCGATACCAAGGTTAATCAGATTGGATTTTAACAGACGCCCCATCAGGAACTCAATGGAAAAGTAGTAAATCTGCTTTTCTTCACGTTCCATATAGGCCTTGTTGGTCTTAATCCAATTCTCGGAAATGACCTGCTTGGCTACTGCCGCTACCGTCTGGTATATTTCATTTTCCGACAGGTCGTCCAAGTCACGCCCCCACATGATATGAGCAGCATTCACAAATCTGGTCTTTAAATTATCCTTGAGTTTTTTGAATTCCGCATCATTTACCTTTTTCTTTTCCTTTGCCAAAAAAACCACTCCCTTTTGGCTGGCACGACAATTGCCGTACAGCATAAATAAAGGCCGTTGCAACTAAGCTCATGCCCGTTATAGGCATGCAGCCTTGTTACAACGGCCCTTCCCATATCAGATTACGACATTTTTAGTTATAATCAACGGATAGTTGTTGGCACCTTTAAGCCATTTTTCCTTTGAAATAACTACATTTTTGTCGCAGATGACATTTTCTACCAAAGAATCATCCTGTATATCACACTTCTGCATGATAATGGAGTTCTTGATTTTTACGCCCTTGCCTACGGTGACACCTCTGAACAAAATGCTGTTTTCCACTTCGCCGCGAATTACGCAGCCATTGGCCACCAGCGAATTTTTAATCTTAGCCGTCTCCTTATATTGAACAGGAACCTCGTCCTTGCCTTTTGTGTAAATGGAATTTTCACCCATAAAGAGTTCTTCCCATACCTCAGGCTGCAAGATATCCATATTCGACTTGTAATATGCAGACGTAGAATCTACATGGGCTACATAACCATCATGCTCGCAAGCGTAAATATTATACTCGCTGGCCCGACGGATAATACCATCCATCAGCAAATCCTGTCCGCCATGCTCATAAGTGAAACGTACCAGTTCAACAAAGATACGCTTTTCAATGAGGTAAACGCTCATTGCCACCTTGGAGCCATCATAAATAGCCGGTTTTTCCGCCAAATCAGTTACCAGGCCATTTTCTGCAGTTTCCAGAACCACATTGTTGCCTGCCTGCTCGCTGCTTGCCGTGTAGTACACCATCGTGATATCCGCCGAGGTGTTCTGATGGAAACGCAGGAGCTGGCTGAAGTCTACATTGTAAACAAAGCTGCCGCTGGTCAGTAAAACATATTTCTGGCTGCTGTGTTCGAAGAAATCCAGATTATGATAAAAATTCTTTAAATCGCCTTTACGGATACTGTCTTCCTCACTGGGGGACGGCAGGTAGAATAAGCCATCGTGACGACGAGCCAAATCCCAATCCTTACCGGAACGGAGATGGTCGAGAACCGAACGCGGTTTATCCGGCAGCATAACACCAACGTTAAAGATACCGGAGTTCACCATACTCGACAACGTAAAGTCAATCAGCCGATAGCGTCCTGCAAACGGCAGGGACTCCACAGCTCTTTTTTCCGTAAGCTCACGAATCAATTTATTATCTTCTTGAAGATTTATAATCCCCATTACATCTTTCAATTTCTTCCACTCCTTGCTGTATCTAGGCTATAACGATAGGGAAAAGTCTCAGCCAGCCTGCTTGCCGCTGTCTTCAGCGACAACAGTTTCGCCTTCGGCTACCACTGTGATAGCTCCGAGCTCACCGACTACCTTGGCACCAGCTGCTACTTCGCAGTTCTGCGCCAAAATCGCATAATCCACTACCGCACCATCGCGGATAATTGTGGAGGGCATGATAACGGAATTCGTCACCTTTACGCCCTTGCCAATGCGTACACCAGGGAAGATAACCGAATTTTCCACTTCGCCGAGAACCATGGAACCTTCGCTGATCATGGAATTTTTCACTTTGGCATCCGGCCCAATGTAATGCGGCGGCATGGACTGCGTTGAAGAATAAATTCTCTTTTCACCCTTGAGGTCGAAAGGAGGCTCATCCTGCAGCAGGTCCATATTAGCCTGCCAGAGGCTTTCAATGGTTCCTACATCCTTCCAGTAGCCTTCAAAAGCATAGGAATACAGACGTGCCTTATCCTGCAGCATCTTCGGGATGATATTCTTACCGAAGTCATGGCTGCTGGTTTCGTCCTTGGCATCTTCTTCCAAGTACTTCTTGAGGAAGTTCTTGTTGAATACATAGATACCCATGGATGCCAGGTTGCTCTTCGGTTTTGCCGGTTTCTCCTCAAACTCTTCAATACGTCCCGTCTTGTCCGTGTTCATGATACCAAAGCGGGGAGCCTCTTCCCAGGGCACTTCAATAACACCAATGGTCGCTTCAGCTTTATTCATTTTATGTGCTTCCAGCATCCACGAATAATCCATAGTGTAAATGTGGTCACCAGACAGAATGAGTACATATTCCGGGTCAGCTAAATCAATGAAATTCAAATTCTGATAGATAGCATCTGCCGTGCCCTGATACCAGTCTGCACCTTTTTCACGGGCATACGGAGGCAGAATGAAAATACCGCCGTCCTTCTGGTCCAGGTCCCAGGCGCTGCCCGAGGCCAGATAATTGTGTAATTCCAGCGGACGGTACTGGGTGAGTACACCCACCTTGTCGATACCGGAATTAGCGCAGTTGCTCAGAGGGAAGTCGATAATTCTGTACTTTCCCCCAAACGGTACAGCTGGTTTTGCAATTTTCTTTGTAAGCGCGCCGAGGCGGCTGCCCTGACCACCAGCCAGAATCATAGCTAAGCATTCTGTCTTTCTCATAAAAAATCCCCCTTGGATATCATAGTAAACAAAAATCTCCCCTTATTCGACTTTAGTTTACTTTTATGTATATATTTTAACAGATTTTACTCTGTTAGTATACAGATTTATGCCTTTTTTATTTATATATCAGGCAAATTTAAATAAGCATTTCATTCATTTGTGACTGCACTCCACCAGCAATCACTCTCTTTTGTTTAAGTTTCGCCACAAATTTACATTTTCCTGCTCTGTCTGCGAAAAAAATATAAAATATGTATTTAAATTTATTTTTTGTAAATAACTGAAAATTTAAGTTACAAAAAATAATTCTACATAAATGACCAAACCACGGCACCGACAAACAATGCAACACTAAAACCGGACAGCGCATTGCTGGCAGCCTCGCCATTTCGTCCCAAAAACTCTCTGGCCAAAGGACGCATCTCAAAAGTCAGAAAGGAAATGCACATGGCCAACAGCGGATTATCATCTGTTGTCCACTCATAAAGCATAATAAACATCACCACGACGATAGCCAAAAGCTCTCCACGCTGATATAGCTTCTTCTGTGGATGAAGTGCCTCATCATATTCCGCCCGGCTGACAGGCACGCCGAACTCGTCCGTCTGCTTGTCCTTGTCGATAAACCACCGATAATGCATAGCCTTCTCCTTATCAGTACTGCTTGCTGGCCATCTCTATCAGATGCGGCAGCTCATCATAAAGCAGCTGCCCTGGGCAGGCTGTGTTGTTAAAATCACGATGGCCTTTAATGGTATCCTCGTCAGGCTTTAAACCATAATACCGGCAAAGAGCAGCCAGCAGCTTGGCGGCCGCTGCCAGTTGTTCCGGCTCCGGTTCATTGTCATCAAAGGCCCCTACAAGATTTACACCGACAGTATGCCAGTTATGCTCATAGCAATGCGCGCCGAGCATATCCATAGGCCGCCCGCGTTCAATGGTCCCGTCCTTACGTATGACAAAATGATAGCCAATGCCTGACCAGCCGTTATTTCTGTGCCAGCGGTGGATTTCTGCCGCCGACACGTCGCGGTTTGTATTGCCCACATGATGGATAATGATTGCATCAGTAGTACTGCGATTCTCCAAATATGAAAATTCCAGGTCTGTTTCCTTTACAGGAATTCCCAGCAACGGGTCCAGATTTCTGCTGCCTTCCGTTTTCCAGGCAGCCTCAGCGGCCTTCATGCCCCATACCTGTGGCAGCAGTACAGTCCCTGTCCCCAAAAGTATCATATTTTTTAAAAAATCTCTGCGCCTCATACAATCAATCCCACTTTATCCATAACAAACGTTATATATTATAATCTTCTTTTCTGAAAAAATCTAGGAAGGTTGTCCCTGTGTATCCCCAGAATAAGCAATTAAAAACGCACCCATAAAGGTGCGCTTACGTTTGCAAATGGTGGCGGCAAAGAGATTTGAACTCCTGACACTGCGGGTATGAACCGCATGCTCTAGCCAACTGAGCTATGCCGCCATATATGGTGGGCAGGGATGGATTCGAACCATCGTAATCCGAAGATGACAGATTTACAGTCTGTTGCCTTTAACCACTCGGCCACCTACCCATGTCCTGACAAGCGTCAGCGACAAAATATATTATACTCATATCCCATCAGCTTGTCAATTATTTTTTTATTTTCTTTGCATCCACACAGGAATGTCGATAAAATCTGCTGCCGGAGCAACTTCCTCAGCCTCACCAGGCTTGCTGTTGGTGTTCAAAGGTGCGCCCGTCAGATTCGGAACAACCGGCTGAGCGGCCGAAGGTTTGCCCTGCGGCTGTACGCCGATGGTCTCCGGTGCGTCAAAGCCCGTAGCGATAACGGTTACGCGTACAGTATCACCCATGGTGTTGTCGATAGAGGCACCCCAGATGATGTTAGCCTGACTATCAGCCGCATCGTGAATTGCCTCCGATGCCTCCTGAATCTCGTACATGCTGAGGCTTTCCTCGGCACCCGTAACGTTGAGCAGAATACCGCGGGCACCATCGATGCTGGTTTCCAACAACGGCGATGCGATAGCAGCTTTAGCAGCCTCCACAGCGGCATTTTCGCCGGAGGCCTCACCGATACCCATCAGGGCAGAACCGGCATTGCTCATAACGCTCTGCACGTCAGCAAAGTCCAGATTTACCAGACCAGGCATAGCGATAAGGTCGGAAATACCCTTAACACCCTGACGCAGAACATCATCAGCAATCTGGAATGCCTGCGTAATCGGCGTTTTCTTATCAACGACCTGCATCAGGCGGTCATTAGGAATAGTAATAATCGTATCAACATGCTGTTTGAGGTTTTCAATACCGGATTCAGCATTGCGTTTGCGTTTCATTCCTTCAAAACCGAAAGGACGCGTCACAACGCCTACAGTCAGCGCGCCAATTTCCCGGGCGCACTCAGCTACAACCGGCGCAGCGCCCGTACCAGTACCGCCCCCCATGCCAGCTGTAACAAAAACCATATCTGCACCGCGCAGCGCCTCAAGAATATCGTCGCGGCTTTCCTCGGCCGCCTTCTGGCCGATTTCCGGACGCGCACCAGCACCAAGTCCACGAGTTAATTTCTCGCCAATCTGCATGCGTTTGGGTGCCAAAGATTTTAACAATGCCTGAGCATCTGTATTAACTGCGATAAATTCGACTCCCTGCAGTCCGAAATTTATCATGCGGTTCACAGCATTGCTGCCGCCGCCGCCAACACCGATTACTTTAATTTTAGCCAATTGGTCGAGGCCATTATCATCCAATTCAAACACAGCGTTAACCCCCATGACGTACATATTTTATATCCCCTCAGAACGGTATTCCGTCCACAGGGATTTCTAACTTACACAAATATACTCCTTAATTTTACCATTTATCCGCGCATAATGCTATAACTTTCACAAAAAAATTACAAAAAAAACCAAATCAGTGTTTTCTGCCATCTTTTTTCTTATTTATGTTACTATCCGCAGATAAAGAAAAAGCCCGCCGGCCTGAAATTCCTCCCCTCATTTCTCAGGAAAGTATTATCAGCTCCGCGGGCTTTTCTGTTATCGCAGCACTAGCAATTTTACTGTGCTTTTGCGTTGACTTTAGCCTCAGGGTCCACCAGTTTATCTTTCAGACGGATAAATGGGGCCGTGTAGCTAAAGTCCACAAATTCAATCTGATGACGGCTGTTGGGCAAATTATGCAGGAACTCTTTGGTCTGCTCGGCTTTTTCCTCCCAGCGCTCAAAATTCCCCAGGCGAATCTGTACGGACTGATTGGTGTAGGCAGTCACCGCCTCAGGATTAGCCACGCTTATTTCCGACAGGCTGTTAATCGCCTCCTGATTCAATGAGGCTAACAATACCAGCACTTTGGCCACACGCGTATCCTTGTTGTCATCACCGATGTACATATCATGCATCTTCACCCCGGTTATCATCGGAATGGGCATTTTGCGCAAGGATTTGTAACTGCCGATAACCTTGCCCTGACGGTCCAGGTCCAGATAACCATAGTCGCAGGCCACAGTTGCCACCGGCGTGCGTTCCGTTATCTCCACTTCCAGTGTATCCGGCAGGCGGCGGCGCACGACAGCAGACTCAATCCGCAAATCACGAAGCAGATTTTGCGTGACTTCGCTTGTTTCCAGCTGGAAAAGAGGCTGCCCCTTATGCAGGCGGCCGCTGGTGAGAATATCCGTTTCCGTGATATAGGTATTTCCCTGCAGTCTCACTCTCTGCAGCGTAAAAAGAGGCGAATAGACGATAAAGGCCACCAAACCGCCGCAAATCAACAAAAAAGCCAGACCTTTCAACAGGCGCCGCGGGCTGCGCCGGCGTCTGAGGGGGCGCATTTCTAACGTCCCCAACTTATCTTCGTCCATTTAACCTCCTCCTTTCCCCGTCAGTTTTCCTTGCAGATGGCTCAGGCATTTACCTCAAAACCTGCCATGGCAAGAATGCGCAGGCACAGGTCAGGAAATTCAACGCCCATAGCCCGGCCGGCATCAGGTACCAGGGAGGTTTCCGTCATGCCCGGTACGGAATTAACTTCGATGACATACGGCGTTTCGTCCTCACTGAACATCATATCCACACGGGCCACACCTTTGCAGCCGCAGGCCGTATAGGTCTTTATAGCCAGTTCCTGCATTTCGCGCGTCTTTTCTTCACTGACCGGTGCCGGAATGATATGCGCAGACGCCCCTTTGGTATACTTGCTGTTATAGTCATAACGGCCGGACGTCGTCGTGATTTCGATAATCGGGAATGCCTCCTTCTTATCTTCATCGCCCCAAACTGCCACAGTCATTTCGCGGCCTTTGATAAATTCTTCGACGAGAATTTCATCATTATAAGAGAACGCCTCTTTGATGGCCGGTGCCAGTTCTTCGGCTTTTTCCACAATATACACGCCGATGCTCGACCCCTGGGACGCAGCCTTGACCACTACCGGCAGGCCAAATTCCGCCATAATTTCTCCAGCCAGATCGCGTTTCTGTTCAAAGCTGTTGTAAGTGTGGCACTTCGGCGTGGAAATGCCCTCACTGATGAAAACGCGCTTGGACGCTGCTTTATCCATCGTGACAGCCGCAGCCAGTACACCGGAACCGGTATAGGGGATTCCCAGCATATCGAGAGTTCCCTGCAGCAGACCGTCCTCACCGAACTTGCCATGCAAAGCATTAAAGACCATCTTAGCGCCGGCTTTTTGGATATCCATAGCAAAGGTCTTGGGATTCAGCTCCATGCCTTCGGCATTACAGCCCTTTTCCTGCAAAGCGGCCAAAATAGCAGCGCCCGTGCGCCGGGAAACTTCGGCCTCCGTGGACGTACCGCCCATTACGACAACGATTTTATCCTGATTCATGATATATCTCAAACTCCCATTATTTGTTCAACAGTTCTACCAATTCTTCGCCGGTTTTGTATATGTCGCCGGCTCCCATGGTGATGATTAAATCGCCTTCATGGGATTCTCTTTCCAAATAAGCCGCCAGTTTTTCCCGGGACGGAATGTAGATTACATCCTGCTCGGACTGCTTGCGAACCTCGTTAAGGATAGTTTCGCCGTTAATGCCCTCAATCGGTGCCTCACCGGCAGCATAAATATCAGTCAAAATGAGCAGGTCTGCCGAAACAAAAGCCTTGCCAAATTCCGCATGTAACAGCTGCGTACGGGAATAGCGATGGGGCTGGAACACGCAGACCAGACGCTGCGGCTTAAGTTCTTTGGCCGCCTTCAGCGTTGCGGCGATTTCCGTCGGATGATGAGCATAGTCATCCACTACCCAGACGCCACGGGCTCTGCCCTTGGTCTGGAAACGGCGCTTGGCTCCGTGGAACTCGGCCAGGCCGGCTGCCAGCTTTTCAAACTCCACGCCGATGGTCAGGCCGGTCACAATGCAGGCCAGTGCGTTCAACACGTTATGGCGGCCGGGAATGTTCAGCGACACATGGCCGAGCATTTCTTCACCATGCATGACGTCAAAAGCAATGCCCTTGCCATTGCTCTTGATATTTTTTGCTGTATAATCGGCCTCATGGTCAATAGCATAGGTGTAGAACTTGCGGTCCACTGTCTTGGCGATATTGCGCAGATTCTCATTATCAAAGCACAGAACGGCCCAGCCGCTTTCCTTGTCCACATTCTGAATGAACTGGGTAAAGGCCTTGATGATGTTTTCCATCGTGCCGTAATGGTCCATATGGTCATCTTCCACATTGGTAACTACCGCGATATGCGGATGAAGTTTCAGGAAGGAACCATCACTTTCATCAGCCTCAGAAGTCAGATATTCACTTTCACCTAAAATGGCATTCGTACCGAGGTCCGGCATTTCACCGCCTACAACTACCGTTGGGGATACGCCGGCCTTAGTCAGGGCTACGCCCAGCATGGAGGTCGTAGTGGTTTTGCCATGAGCACCGGCAACAGCAATGCCCTTGTACTCATTTACAAGTGCCGCATTGATATCAGAGCGGTGCAGCTTGCGAATGCCGAGGTCACGCGCAGCCAGCACTTCCGGGTTGTCAAAGGGAATTGCCGTAGACACCACGATAGCGTCAGCTCCTTTGACATTTTCGCCCTTCTGACCGTCCAGCGTGATTTTGGCCCCCAGTTTTTGGAGGTTCTGAATCACTTCCGAATCAGCGCGGTCCGAACCGGTTACTTCGTAGCCCAGTTCCACCATAATCTTGGCCAGCGGACTCATTCCGGCGCCGCCAATACCGACAAAATGGATTTTTTCTATATCTTTAAGCTCTTTCAGCCGTTTCATTTAGTCTTTCTCCCCTGTGTCATTTCAATAACCATGGCTGCAATATCATCTGCCGCCTGCGGTCTGCCCAGCTGTTTGCTGGCCGCCGCCATCGCGGCCAGTTTATCCTCATCTGCCAGCAGTTCCTGCAGCGTGCTTTGCAGATTCTCACTCTTCAAGTCGCGGTTGAGGATTACCTTGGCCGCTCCGGCATTTTCCAATGCTCTGGCGTTGTGTTCCTGATGATTCTCCGCCGCATACGGATACGGTACGAGAATGGACGGCAGGCCTCTGGCCGTCAGTTCAGCCAGCCCTGTAGCCCCAGCCCGGTACACCACCAAATCTGCCATCGCCATGGCGTCGGGCATGTTGTAAAGATAGGGCTCCACCTTAATGTTAGGTGTTGCGTCCAGATTTACGCCTTTTTCCGTCAGGCGGCTGATGATATCCTCGTAATCGAGTTTGCCGGTGACATGCAGGTACTGTACATCCTGCTGCCTGGCTGCCTCTGCCAACACATCGACCATGGCGTTGTTGATGGTGCGTGCCCCCCGGCTGCCACCGGAAACCAGCACTGTCTTTTTGGCCGGGTCAAAACCGAAAGCCCTGGCGCCATCTTCCCGTGTCGCCGTAAGCACTTCCTTGCGTATGGGGTTGCCTGTGCAAACCACCCGGCCGGCCGGAAAATGCTTTACGGCCTCCGGCGTGCCTGCGGCAATACGTGTCACAAACTTAGCCAGAATCTTATTGGTAATGCCGGGTACCACATTCTGCTCCTGAATAAGCGTGGGAATCCCCAGCATGCTGGCCGCCATCAGCACCGGGCCGCACACATAGCCGCCGGTACCGATTACCGCGTCAGGCTTGAACTTGCGCACGACATTCATGGCCTTGGCTACGCCGACAGCCGCCAGCCCGGCCCGGACAAAATTAGCCGGTGACAGGCTGCGCTTAAAGCCCTGAATATCAACCGTAGCGAAGGGGATATTTTCCTTGGGGATGATATCCGCCTCCAAACCCTTATGAGTTCCCACATAGAGAAAACTGGTGTCCGGGTATTTTTCCTCAATGGTGCGCATGATGGTCAGGGCCGGGTATATGTGCCCGCCAGTGCCGCCACCAGAAACGATTATCTTCATGCTAAAATCCCCTTAATGCAAATCATTAACCAGCTGTTTAAACTCACGGCCGCGTTCTGCCATGCCATTGTACATGTCAAAGCTGGCGCAGGCCGGCGACAGGAGTACCACCTGCGGTGCCTTGGCTAACGAACGGGCAAGTTCCACCGCCTTGGCCATCGAGAAAC
This sequence comes from Selenomonas sp. AE3005, assembly GCF_000686945.1. Classification (GTDB taxonomy): domain Bacteria; phylum Bacillota; class Negativicutes; order Selenomonadales; family Selenomonadaceae; genus Selenomonas_A. The sequence goes on along the minus strand of NZ_JMME01000014.1, from coordinate 74,238 downwards.
CAGCCCGATGAATGCGTTCTGCCGGATAGCCGTTCTTCAGGGCCTCCTGCTCAAAGCGGTCAGCCGCCGCCCCCACAAGCACCAAAGCGGTAACACGTTCCTTGACACGCTGCATGAAATCCGTCAGGTCAGTCATTTTATCATGGCCGCCAGCCAGAAGGACGATACCATCGTCAAAGGTTTCCAAAGCCTTAATGGCCGAGTCCGTGTTAGTAGCCTTGGAGTCATTATAATATTCCACGCCGTCCAAAGTACGGACATATTCAATGCGATGTTCCACGCCGCGGAAAGACTTGAGTACAGGAATCATTTCCTGGGCGCCACAACCGGCCAGATAAGCCGTCATGGCAGCTGCCAACGCATTTTCCACATTGTGGGGGCCCTTAATCCCCAGTTCGCCGATGGTGCATAACGGATAAGCCTGACCGTCCCAGGCAATGGTCAGCATATCATCTTCCAGATATGCCCCCTCGAGCAAATGCACCTGCCGGCTGAAATAAACCACATGAGCGCTGGCACGTTTGGCCATATCCCTAACCCGTTCATCATCATAGTTGAGCACGAGGAAATCCTTGCTTTTCTGCTGCGCAAACATGCGCTCCTTCATGCGCTGATACTCTTCCATGGAGCCATGACGCACGATATGGTCGGGAGTAACATTGAGGACTGTTGCCACATGCGGACGAAATTCCTCCGTTACTTCCATCTGATAGCTGGAAATCTCTGCAGCAATGCAGCCATCAGCCGGAATAGTCAGTGCCACTTCCGACAACGGCACACCGATATTGCCACCGACACCCACTTTGTTAAAATGAGTTTCGAGCAGGAGTCCGAGCAGGGTTACCGTCGTGGTCTTGCCATTGGTACCGGTTACAGCACAGATGGGCGCTTTTTTCAGTTGATAGCCCAGCTCCACTTCACTGGCAACCCGGATATGGCGTTTATACGCCTCCTGAATCAAGGGGATACGGGCAGGTACGGCCGGTGAAACCACCACCAGGCTAACCCCGTCCAGCAGTTCCTCTGACTGAGGGCCGAACACGAGCTTTATGCCCATATCCCGCAGTTCCTCAAAATCATAGTCCAAATCGGCCTCATCCTTGGCGTCACTGAGGGTTACCTGCGCCCCCAGACGGCGCGTGATTTTCGCCGCGGCAAAACCACTTACCCCGGCGCCGATAATGAGTACCTTTTTGCCCGTTAAATCCATTATGATTCCCCCTAAATGTTATAGCGTTATAACAGTTTCAATGCAGCAACACTGGCGAGCAGCCCCACCGTCCAAAAGACGAAAACCACCTTCCACTCAGACCAGCCCCCCAGTTCAAAGTGATGATGAATGGGGCTCATACGGAATACCCGTTTACCCGTGGATTTGAACGAGGCCACCTGAATGATTACCGACAGGGCCTCGCAGACAAACACGATGCCGATAAGCGCCAGCAATATTTCCGTATGGGTGAGAATCCCCAGAGCCGCCATCGCACCGCCCAGGGCCAGAGAACCAGTATCGCCCATGAACACCTTGGCCGGATGGGCATTAAAACGTAAAAAGCCCACACAGGCCGCAGCCACAGCGGTGGCAAAAATAGCCAGGTCATTATGTCCCAAGAGCAGGCAGACAACAGCATAGGAACTGGCGGCAATAGCTACCGTACCGGACGCCAGCCCGTCAAGGCCGTCAGTGAGGTTCACCGCATTGCTCGTGCCTACCATAACGAAGAGCAGCAGCGCATAATAACCGGCCCCGATATTGATATGGCTGTCCAGCACCGGCACCCAGACGGTCGTGTCAATGCCCAGCATTCGCGTACCGATAACCATGGTTACTACAGCGATGATAATCTGCCCCAGCATTTTCTGCTTAGCCTTTAAGCCCAGATTACGTTTCTTGACTACCTTTATATAGTCATCGAGAAAGCCCAGCACAAAATGTCCCAGCATGATGAAGAGTGCCAGCAGTATTTCCGTGGAAAACGGCGCAGCTACGAGAGTGGCAATGGTAATCCCCAGGATTATCATGATACCGCCCATGGTCGGGGTACCGCTTTTAGCCTGATGGCTGGCCGGCCCTTCCTCACGAATGCTCTGGCCAAACTTCAACTTATGCAGTTCCGGGATAAAAAACGGCCCGGTAAGCAAAACGAAACCTGCGGCAATGGCTGCCGCCAATATAAAGCTATCCAATGTAATGCCTCACTCTATCATAATAAATCAATAATCTTTTCCATAGCCATGCCCCGGGAGCCCTTAAAGAGCAGGGTATCGCCCGGCTGCAGCAATTCATGAAGTTTTTCTGCCGCTATTTCATGGCTGGCGCAGCGGTAAACGGCTGTCATGCCCTTGTTTTCCGCACCCTGGGCGATGAATTCGCCCATCTCGCCCCGGGTAACAAGTGCCGTAAAACCATGTTCAGCCACTTCTTCGCCCACATGCAGGTGTGCCTCCTCCGACACACTGCCCAGCTCGAGCATATCACCGAGAACAGCGATTTTGCGTCCCTTGGCCAGTTCACTCAGGGTGTTGATGGCCGCCGTCATGGACATAGGGCTGGCGTTATAGGCGTCATTGACCACGTTCCACTCCTTGACCTGCTGCAGTTCAAAGCGCATTTTCGTGGCCTCCAGATTGCCCAGTCCCTCCCGGACTTCTGCCGGTGTCAGCCCCATGGCAAAACCGGCCGCAATCGCCGCCAAGGTGTTGTAGACATTGTGACGGCCCACCATATTCACTTCGTATTCATGACGTTCATGGGCATAGGTCACCATAAATTTGGTCACATTGCCCTCAGTATGAATGGCCTCACCTTTGACATCAGCGTCCTTTTCCAGGCCGAACGTGATGACCTTTACGCCTTCGTTTACAGCCGCACGCATACCGGCCACATATTCATTGTCGGCATTTAAGATAACCGTACCGCCGGCCGGAATGGCCTCCACGAGTTCCTGTTTGGCCTTGGCAATGTTTTCCAGCGAGCCCAGCAGTTCCATGTGGGTTTCACCCACATTGGTCACAATGCCAATCTGCGGCGACGCAATTGGTGCCAACGCCTCAATCTGATGAAAACCACGCATGCCGATTTCCACCACAGCCGCGCTATGCTCCGGCTTTAAGCCCAGCAAAGTCAGTGGCAGGCCGATTTCATTGTTGAAGTTGGCCTGTGTTTTCAGCACCGCTCCCTTGGCTGACAGGACAGCCGCCGTCAGGTCCTTGGTCGTAGTTTTGCCGTTAGAACCCGTGATGGCCACCACAGGAATTTTGGGGAACTTGTCACGCCAGGCCTTGGCAATCAGCTGATAGGCCAGGAGCGTATCCTTTACCTGCAGCACTGTACCCTGACATTTTTCCAGCTGTTTGCTGTCACAGTCCTCACTGACCACGACACCGGCCGCACCCTTAGCCAGCGCCTCGGCAGCAAAATCCTCGCCATTGAAACGTTCGCCCCGCAGCGCCACAAAGAGCACACCTTCACTGATTTTGCGCGTGTCCGTCACGACAGCAGCAAATTTCTGTTTTTCTTCTTTATATATTTTGGCGTCAGTTGCCGCCACTATTTCCTTAAGCGTAAACATCAGTTCTGCTCCTTCTTTGCTGCCACGGCCTCGCGGGCCACTTCCTTATCATCAAAGTGAATGGTCTTGTCCTTCAGAATCTGATAATCCTCGTGCCCCTTGCCCAGGATAATCACAATATCGTCCGTCTCCGCCAGTTCTACGGCGCGGAAGATTGCCTCCCGGCGGTCGATAATGCACTCATGCTGTTTATTGCCAATGGTTTCCTTTACACCGGCCTCCACCTCACTGAGGATAAATGCCGGGTCCTCGCTGCGCGGATTGTCGGAAGTAGCGATAACCACATCGGCAAGTTCCGCCGCCAGTCTGCCCATAATCGGGCGTTTCGTGCGGTCGCGGTCACCACCGCAGCCAAAGACCGCGATAATCTTCTTTCTGGCAATACGCCGTGCCGTGCGCAGTACATTTTCCACCCCGTCCGGCGTATGTGCATAGTCTACAATAATTGAGAAGTCCTGGCCGGCTTTCACGAGTTCAAAACGGCCGGGTACGCTGGTAAAATTCGTCAGCGCTTTCTTAATCACAGCCGGGTCAATCTTTTCCGCAATAGCCGCACCTACGGCAGCCATGACGTTATACACATTGAAGATACCCGTAATATGCAGCTGCAAAGCCATTTCCCCGAGGAATTCTTCCGTCAGGGTGAAGTTGGCGCCACTGGCCAGTACCTCCACCTTGGAGGCCTGCAAAGCAGCTTTATTGTCAATACCATAGGTCAGATGACGGCACGCAGCATGTGCGAGCATGGTCTTGCCGGCCTCGTCATCAGCATTGACCACAGCCGTCTTGTTTTCCTTAACGCCCTTTTGCCCCAGCAGGTCAAAGAGCTTGGCCTTGGCCAGCTTGTAGTTATCCAAGGTCTTATGATAGTCCAGATGGTCCTGCGTAAGGTTGGAGAACACCGCCGTATCAAATTCGATACCGGCCACGCGGTTCTGGTCAAGCGCATGGGAGGAAACTTCCATAACTACATAATCCATACCTTTTGCCCGCATGATGGCCAGCGTGTGCTGCAGTTCCACCACATCGGGAGTCGTATTATGAATGGGGAATACTTCTTCCTCCATCATTATCTGAATGGTACCGATAAGCCCCACCTTGTAGCCGGCCTCGCGCAGAATGGCACGGATAAGGTAACTGGTCGTGGTTTTGCCGTTAGTACCCGTAATACCGATTATCCGCATATTCCGGGCAGGATAATCATGGAAAAACGGCACGATTATATCCAGGGCCGTCTTTAATTCCGGCACCTGCAATACAGCCACGCCCTCCGGCACTGCCACTTCTCCTGCCGGCCGGGTGGTAAGAATGGCTTTGGCGCCCTTCTCCACAGCCTGCGGTATAAACTTATGGCCGTCCACATGAAAGCCCGCTATACACACAAACAGTGTGCCATTTTCGGCCTTGCGTGAATCATGCTCAATGCCGGTAATCTCTATGTTCTTATCCCCTGTAATTACAGAACCTGCAACGAGCTCTGCCAACTGGGCTAATGTCTTCATATAATGTCCTCCCTTGCCTGGTAGTGCAAACCGTTTTTTATTATAACGCTAATATGTGTATTTTGCCATAGGAAAAATACACATATTAGCGTTTCGCCGCCTGCCAGCTTAACCTCTCCGGGCAAAAAATTACAGGATTTTTCTCCGAAAAATCCTGTAATTTTTATACTTGCATAATATTATTTATCAGTGCTGAAATATGTATGTTTAGGTATGCTCATGCCCAACTGGTCCTGCGCAATAGCTTTAATGCGTTCCGGAGATTTCAGTTTGGCAATTTCAATGCGCAGGCGTTCATTTTCCTGTTCCTTCTGCTCCACCTGCTGCTGTACGGCAATCAGTTCATAACCACGGCTGGCGCTTACGCCGCTGCCTACCGTGACCAGCAAACCGAGTACTGCCATGGTAAGAAATAACAACTGGCAATGTGACCTGGTCGTGGTATCCAAAACCGTCTTATAAAGCGGTTCCTTGGCTGATTTTCTCAGCTCCTTAATCTCAACCTCATCATATATATGACGCGGCTGCTCCTGGTATTCTTCCTCGTAATAACTTTCCTGTCTTGCCAGCATTGTCAGTTCCCCCCCTCACTATTTGCCAGCTTTTCCCCGATACGCAGTTTAGCACTTTTAGAACGGGAATTATGTTCCAATTCCGCCACACTGGCCTGAATCGGCTTGCCGATAATCTTAATCTCCGGCTTATGATTGCACATGCACACCGGCAATTCCGGCGGGCAAATGCAGCCCCGGGACATTTCCTTCAAGACCGTCTTGGCAATGCGGTCCTCCAACGAATGGAAAGTGATTATCGCAATCCGGCCGCCCGGTTTCAGATGCGCTACAGCCGTTCTAAAGGTATTGGCTAAAATCCCCAATTCATCATTTACCTCTATGCGGATAGCTTGAAAAACCCGTTTGGCAGGGTGTCCCCCGGCAGCCTGACGCACTGCCTTGGGTACAGCCTTACAGATGATATCCACCAGCTGTCCGGTGGTCTCAATCGGTGCCTTTTCCCGAGCCTGAACGATAAACTGGGCAATACGCTTGCTCCAACGTTCCTCGCCGTATTCCTTAAAAATGCGGTTCAGTTCCGTCTCTTCATAGCCATTGACCACATCATAGGCGCTAAAGTCAGCCTCAGGATTCATGCGCATATCCAGGGGTGCGTCCTGTATATAGGAAAACCCCCGTTCTGCCGTATCGATTTGATGGGAAGAAACTCCTAAGTCAAATACCACACCATCCACGGACGTGGCCCCCTGTTCCTCAAGAATCTCTCCCAAGCGGGAAAAATTACTGTGGACTATATCCACCTTGCACGGAAAATCCTTTAACCGTTCCTCAGCCGCCGCAATGGCCGCCGGGTCCTGGTCTATGCCGATAAGCCTGCCTTTTTCTGTCAGCAGGGAGGCTATCCGGCTGGAATGTCCCGCGCCGCCCAGGGTGCAGTCTACATAGATGCCATCTTTATTTGTTACGAGGCCCTTAACGGTTTCCTCCAGCATAACGCTGATATGATGAAACTCCATGTTTCCTACAATCCCCTCAATAAGTTAAATCCCTAATTCTGCCAAAGATGCAGCAATGGACGTCACATCAGGTTCCACTTCACTGCTGTAACTATTCCAGTTGTCCTTGCTCCACACTTCAATGCGGTTGTCCACACCTGTGAGGATAACATCTTCCTTCAGCACAATTTCTGCATGATTGCGCAGGTTCGCCGGTATCAAAAAGCGTCCCTGCTTGTCGCACTCCAGGGTTCTGGCCCCGGAGAAGAAAAAGCGGACGATGGCACGGGCCTCCGGTTTCACCAACGGCAAAGCCCTGAGTTTGGCCGCGAGCTCTTCCCAGGCCTGCTGACCGTACAGAAAGAGACACTTATCCAGGCCCTTCGTGATAACAAAGGAAACGCCCAATTCCTGACGGAAATCGGCCGGCAGAATGATACGCCCCTTGGCGTCAATCGAATGGGTATATTCCCCCATAAACATCCTGCCTCACCACCTTTGCGTCACTTTTTACCACTTTCTACCACTTTTCCCCACTTTCATAATTCTTATTTTATAGCAAAACCCGGTCAATAGCAAGACTTCCTTATAGATATGTAGAAAAAAATGACTTTGCCCATAAAAAAACGGGCTGTCTTTACTGCGTTCAGACGCCCAGCGTCTAAGCTCAGTAAAGATAGCCCGGCCTATTGGCCCATAGCCTTTTTTCAGTTTTTCATCCAGCCCAGGCTCTCAAAAACCGGCTGAAAACGTATCCGTTCTACAAACTCCTTGTTGGTTTCTTCCGTGTGGAAAATGGGAACGCGCTCCAAAGCGTAAATGTTGCTGGCCTTATCCACATTGCCATACTTAATGGTAAAGGCCGCCTTGTAGCCTGCCTCCTTCACCATCTGGGCAATATGCAGGTTGTAGGTACCGGTGGGGTAAGCAATATAACCGACTTCATGTCCGAGTTCCGCCTCTGCTTTTTTCTTGGACTCCACCAGCTCCATACGCAGCTCATCATCTGACAGGTCAGTCATGGAACGGTGATTCACCGTGTGGGATTCGATATTGATACCGTTCTTATTCATTTCCCGGGCCTCATCCCAGCTGAGGTAGCCCTTCTTGTGCTTGTCCAAAAAGCCGGTCACCACAAAGATAGTCGCCTTAAAGCCATATTTTTTGAGAATGGGATAGGCATTCGTGTAATTATCCTCATAACCGTCATCAAAGGTAATGAGCACCGGATTTTCCGGCAGCTCCCCATTGCCGGCCAGACTCTCATAGAGTTCATCCGGGGTAATGGTATGGTAGCCGTTGTCGCGCAAATATTTCATCTGCGCATCAAAATCCTCCGGCCTTACCGACAGGGAAATAAAGGTATGGTCTATCTTATGATAGTTCAGTACCAGCACCTTGGCCCCATTTTCACTGTCCGATACCATAGTGGCCTGCAATGGTTTAGGCTGCTGCCAAAGGCACAAGCCTCCCACCAGCGTTACGCACAAAAGTGCCAACAGGACAAACCGCCAAATTCGTTTTCGCCGCAACTCCATGTATACTCTGCCTCCGCAATTCATAATCAACTGCCATTTTACTCCAAATCCGCAAAAAAAACCACAATTTTCTTTTCCGTAACATTTGTTTCTTGTAACCAACCAGATAACTATGCTATAATTCCTGTGATGGGAAATTCCCACAATAAATTTGTTTTTACGTGTGTCTATACAGGAGGATTTTATACTATGGCTATCACTAAGGACATGAGCATTCTCGAAGTTGTACAGAAGTACCCGGATACGGTTGATGTATTTGTCAACGCCGGCATGGGCTGCCTGGGCTGTGCTGCCGCACATTTCGAAAACATCGAACAGGGTGCTATGGCTCATGGCATTGATATCGACGCTCTCATCAGCAACCTCAACGAGGCTGTAGGTGCTGAGGCATAATTCACCAACGCCAAAGACCTGAGTTCCGTCAGCGGATACTCAGGTCTTTTTTCTTGTCCTTATTTATTATGTTCCTGTTCGGCACTGTCTATGTCCGCCAGTAAATCAGCCAGCGTCATCTGCGCAAAATCCGCCAGCATATTGTCTTTCACCAAAGCCAGGCGCTTTCCCAGCACCTGCTGAATATTGCGGCCTACGGGGCACTGCGGATTGGGATTGTCCTGAATGTGAAATAAATCCTCATCTTCTTCCACAGCCTGAAAGACTTCGCGCAAGGTTATTTCCCCCGGCGTTCGCAATAGTTTGGCGCCGCCCACGCCGGCAGCCACCTCCACCAGACCTGCAGCTTTCAGCTGCCCCAACGTCTTACGGATAATCACCGGATTGACATTGACACTGGAGGCCAAAAAATTCGAGGTCAGCTTGAACACGCCGTCAAACTTGGCCAGACATAGCAAAATCTGCACCGCCACCGGCATACGAAATGAAAACTGCATAAACACGCTCCTTCAACAGGGACAACCAACAAATCAGGCTCATTGTGATACATGGTATTACAATGAGCCTGACTTGTCAATTAAGTTTTACTGTTCGATGCCGGCATCGTCAGCCGTGTATTCCTCCAGCGAATTTGCCCTTACCTGTATGCAGATATAGCTGATACCTTCCTGCGCAGCGGCAAAGAACTGACGGCGTGCTGCCGGCGAAATCCGCAGCCAGTCACCAGCGCTCAGTTCCACAGTTTCACCATCAATCACAGCCTTGCCCTGGCCAGCCGTGATGAAATAGATTTCCTCATTCTTCTTGTGATAATGCACAAAGGGAACGCTGGCCCCTGCCGGCAGATTATTGACACTGACCTCAGCCCCGGTCAGCTGCAGTTTGTCATGCAGTTCCGTTCTTGCCTCATTTGCCACACTAACTTTGTTGAAATTTGCCATTTTGCTCTCCTCCAAATAATAAAACACTTTTACCTTAACGCCCAGCACATTTAGGCTGTTCGTTGTAACCATTTCGTTTACAATGATAGATTAACAGACTTTCGTTGTAATGTCAACACTTACATCAAAAAAAATAAACACAATAAAATAACAGGCCGTGTGAACTTATCCATAAGCGTTTTAAGCGCCTCGCGCATTAACGCAGGAATAAGCTCCACGACCTGTTGACTGTCAACAGCACATATTATTTATTTTTTGCCAATAAGAATACCGTACCGATAATCAGCGCCGTTCCCAGCAGTTCCATAAGCCCAAAACTGACACTGAGGAAGATTATCGACAGCAGAATCGCTGCTAAAGGTTCCACCGAGCCGAGAATTGAGGCCTCAGCCGGCTGAATATATTTGATGCTGCCCAGATAAAAGCCAAAGGCTGCCACCGTACCAAAGATAATGATATAAGCATAAATCAGCCCCGACAACAGAGTCCACTCCCCGGTAAACTGCCACGGCGGACAAACCGGCAGCAAAAACAAACCGCCCACCAGCATGCCCCAGCCGATAATCAGCGTTGGCCGCCATTTGCGTATCAGTCTTTTCGGTTTCATTGTATAATAGGCTGCCGCCACGGCCGAGGCCAGTCCCCACAGCAAGGCATTGCAGGGGATAGACAACTCATGCAGGCTGCCATGGGTGACCAGTAAAAACGTGCCGCCGATAGCCATGGCCACGCAGATAAGTTCGCGATATTGCGGCAGTTTACGGCTGACAGCAGCCGTGTACCCCACGATGATTATCGGCATCAAATACTGCAGCACCGTAGCAGCCGCCGCATTGCCATATTTTATACAGGCAAAATATGTATACTGCACCGCCAAAAGCCCCATAATAGCAAACAACAGCAGGTCCCACGCATCTTTTTTATCCTGCCAGATACGCAGAACGCTTTCCTTATATTGCCAAACATCTATAAGCAGCAGGATTACCCCGGCCAGCAGCATACGTGACACCACCAGCCAGGCCGTCGAAAAGCCGCAGTCCTGCAGCAAATACTGTCCGGCCACACCACTGCCGCCCCACATAGCCGCCCCCAGGCAAACCATAGCCAGGCCTTTTTTACGTTCATTCATAATTAGCACACCTTATCAACGGAAAATATACTTGTAAGTTTACTAGGAAAACTCCATAAGTCAAGCCATAAGCTGCAAACCACCGACTTAAGTTATTTCCTTATCACCTATGCTTAGGAGGCTGCGATGAATTGCAGTTTTTAGGTCAATACGTTCTTAAAAGTAACCCGTTCATGCGTGCATGGGGTTCACGGGGTAGTAATTTTTCTGCCTCCGCTAAACGACACACCTCGTTAAATAGCGCTGTCCAGTTACCTGCGCCGGGCAGGCCAACGGCGCTCCTTTCAGCGTAGTTGCTTAGCTGCGTACTACAGTGTGCCGGCCTTCGCTGCGCTCAGGCAGTCGCTCCCCGCATAAAAATCACTACCCCGTTCGCCCCCGGCAAGGCCTGTACAATTGCCACGAATCCGTTGCTCCCGTTACAAGAACATCGATGTTCTTGTTCCATGTCATTGCGAAAGAATCCTTTTAAACGGACGACGCTTAGGGTGGAGGTGGTGATGCTTTTCGCAGTGGAACGACCGTCCGAACGTAGTGAGGACTGGCCCACAAACAACAGTCCCTGGATACTATGATGAATAATCGCGCCGCTGGCCTGCCCGGCGCAAAGTCGCTAAAAAGCCCAGTCGTTTGCTGGTGGGACATTTAGTGAAACAGCGAAAAGTATTACCACCTCCACCCCACTGAGCTGTAACAAATAAAATAAAGCAGGCATTAACCGTCAAACTGCAATTTAAAGAAGTTCTCCCTCATTATAACATCATGCATATATCAATTGACAATAGTATGCCCTCCTGTTATAATTATTTACAAATTTACACCTAATAATCATTCTCTTTACACACGGGAGGAAAGCAATGAGTAAAAAATATTTCCCTTTGTCCATTGACAAACTACAAGAAATAATCAAAAAGTATCCCACACCCTTTCATATATATGAAGAAAAAGCTATCCGTCAGAATATCCGCGCCTTAAAGGCTGCCTTTGCCTGGGCACCGGCTTTTTATGAGCAGTTTGCCGTCAAAGCCCTGCCCAATCCCCGGATTGTGCAGATTCTGCATGAGGAAGGTGCCGGTACAGATTGCAGCAGCCTGGCAGAGCTGCTCATCTCTGAGGCTGCCGGCCTCAAAGGCGAAGAAATCCTGCTGACCTCCAACGATACCCCGGCTGATGAATTTCAAAAAGCTGTGGAACTGGGCGCTATCATCAACCTTGATGACATCACCCATCTTGATTACCTGGAAAAACACGCCGGCCTGCCACAGGTATTATGTTTCCGTTACAATCCCGGCGACGCCGTAGAGGGCAATGATATCATCGGCAAACCCACCGAGGCCAAATACGGCCTCACGCACGACCAGATGCTCGAAGGTTACCGCCGCGCCAAGGAAAAGGGCGTGAAACGCTTTGGCCTGCACACCATGGTGGCCTCCAATGAACGCCGCACCGAGGCCTTCCTGCTCACGGCACGTCTGATGTTTGAACTGGCCGTGGAACTCAAGGAAAAACTGGATATCACCGTGGAATTCGTCAACCTTGGCGGCGGCTTTGGCATTCCCTATCTGCCGGAGGAAGAACCGCTGAACCTGCAGGAAATCGGTGAAGGCATTCACCATCTCTATCAGGAAATGATGGTACCCCACGGCCTCGACAAGACGGCCATTATGACAGAAAGCGGCCGCGCCATGACCGGCCCTGCCGGCTGGCTGGTGTCCACAGTACTCCACGAAAAGCACACCTACAAGGACTATATCGGTCTTGATTCCTGCATGGCCAATCTGATGCGCCCGGCCCTCTATGGTTCTTACCACCACATTACGGTTGCCGGCAAGGAAAACGCCCCGCTTGACCATGTGTACGATGTCACCGGCTCTCTCTGCGAGAACAACGATAAATTTGCCATCGACAGAAAACTGCCGGAAATCAATGTGGGCGATATTGTCATCATTCACGACACCGGCGCTCACGGCAGCGCCATGGGCTTTAACTACAACGGCAAGCTCTGGTGTGCTGAGCTCCTGCTCCGGGAGGACGGCTCCATTGAACTCATCCGCCGCGCTCAGACAATTGATGACTATTTTGCCACATTAAAATACCCAGGCTCACTGCTGTAAGCCCGGGTTCAACAATCTTATACTATTCCGCCATACACACGCAATTGCGTCCCTGATTCTTGGCTTTATACAAGGCACGGTCTACCCGCTTGAACAGCTGGTCGGCCGTGTCTTTTTCGCCTTGCCAAAAAGCTATGCCAATGCTGCAGGTTATTTTGTGGCCAGCCAGCATGGTCGCCTCGACATGCTGACGAATATTTTCCGCCAGCTGCCTGATACTATCTCCCCCACAATTTGGCGACAGGACAATAAATTCTTCGCCGCCCCAGCGCACACAGTACTGATTCTTGCGCAGCTGCTGCCTGACCGCCATGGCAAAAGCCCGCAGCACCGCGTCCCCTGCCTCATGACCGTAGCTGTCATTTATCTTCTTGAAGAAATCAATATCGAGCAACAACATGGCAAAATCTTCATTCTGCTGCCGGCAATTCTTCATAACCTGCAGGAGCAGGCTTTTTAATTTTTTACGGCTGTAACTGCCCGTAAGCGGGTCAATCTCCAGCTTAGCCTGCGCCTGTATGGCCTCATACTCCAGTCCGATAATACGTTCCTGCAGTTTTTGCTCGTAACGAATCTGTTCACGCAAAATGATTATGACAAAATGCAGGAACGCATATACCGCCAATGGCGTCATAAAAACGCGCCAGCCATGCATCGCAAAATAATCCGAAAAGCCATCAAAAAGCCCCAGCAATGTAAACGCTATAGCCGACGGGGCAACGGCCTTACAAAGAATATCACCTTCCCTGGCCGCCTTTATACACCAGTAAATAGCCAGAGGTTCACCGATGCCGAGCAACGGATAATAGTAGCTCATACAGCCGTCCAAGGTTTCATAGCCCCTGAGCTGACCGCCTATGGCCAGCGTTCCGAGCAGACTGTAAGCAGCCAGAACCCAGCCCATGTGCGCATAACTCCGCCCCTTAAGCAGTTCATAGATGACCAGATTCGCTGTAATGGGCAGAAAATAGGCCATCAGACGCAGGCCATAGTAATTTATGTCCTGCCAGCCCCATAGCATTTCCAGCACATTGGAGGACATCAGCAGCCAGACGGTAAACACCGCCATAAATAAGACAATATAGGCGTACAACTTTTTCCAGCCCTGCGGATTGAAATAATAATATATGAACATGATGATAATGATGGCCACACCTACGGGCAGGGCCAAAACCACCGGTATGTCCGAGTAAAAGAGGCCGGCTATTTCCGCCACTTCCTTGCCAGTTTGCAACATATCCCTTACCCCTCTGTTTCCTCACGATTCCGTAACCACCTGATTGCGGCCGCCGCATTTAGCACTGTACAAGGCATCATCCATGCGCCGGAAAATCCCGGCCTGGGTATCTGCATGTCCATGCCACTGCGCCACCCCGGCACTGACGGTTATCGTTTTTCCGGCCAGTAGTTCCGCAGCCGCCACACGGTGGCAGATTTTACCAGCCAGTGCGGCCGCCTCTTCCTTGCAGCCGTCAGGGCAATAAACAACAAATTCCTCGCCGCCCCAGCGGAAGAACTCACATTCCTGTGGCAGGACAGTCTCAATTGTCCGGCAGAATTTTACCAGCACTGCGTCGCCACAGTCATGCCCATAAGTATCATTTATCTTCTTAAAGAAATCAATATCCAGCATAATCAGGGCAAAAGGCCGGCCAGCGGCAATCTCATGCTGAATGAAACCTTCAAAGGCACCGCGGTTGCGGCAGCCAGTCAGTTCGTCCCGCTCTGCCCGTTGCAGGGCCACAGCTATTTCCTCCTGCAGGCCATCAGCCTGTGCTGCCAGGCTCCGCTCGTACATAACCTGATCCCTTACCATACAGACAATAAAGACAACGAAGGTATAAATGCTCAGGGGCAGTAAGTAGACATGCCAATTCCAAAAATGCCGGTAGAATAAAATACCGTCGGCAATGCCCAAAACACCCATAACCACCATGGGAATCATGATGTATTTCAAGTAGACATTACCCTTCTGCGCCGCCTGCCACATCACCCAGCCCACGATTGTCTGCAGCAGCAGCAGGGCCGCATACAGCAGCTGCCGGCAGCCGATAAAGCCCTCGTAACCAAAGGCCTCCGTTACCAGTGCCAGTATAGCTATACAGCCATAAACCTGAATGGTCCGCAAGATTATCTTGCGGTAAGCACGGGATACCATCTCCAAGACCACAGCATTGGCCACCATGGGCAGCAGATAACAGACATAACCGGACACAAAGTCCCAAAACACCGGATAATTCCAGACCATCTGTTTGACATTTGTCAGGCTGACCGTCCACACAGCCATCAGAACCAGCAGGGTCAGGACATGTCTATTAAGCCGTTTGTGCCGCTGGCTGTTCATTACATACATAAGGAATATCAGCCCCAGCAGTACCGCTACTGGCAGGGTAATGATATACAACAGGTCCGTCAGAAAAATCCGCCGGGCCTGGTCGTCCAGGCTGTCCAGAGTTAAACGTCCAAAAATTCCCAGCTGACGCGGACTGTCAGCGTATATATGCATAGTCAGATAAGTATCCTGTGCAAAGGCCGGCAAAGTGACCAAATGCCACTTGCGGCCATGCCCCCAGGGCTGTTGCGGCGCAAATTCGCCATCACGGTAAATCTCCCTGTCCCCCAGGAAAATCTGTACCGCCTGACCTTTGGTCGTAAACAGCAGCGTATCGGCCTGAGGCGTTTCCGCCTTTATCGGGATACGCAGCCAGACCTCATGCACATCGCCCTGCACAGGTACCGGTGTATTCTCAATGTAATTCACCCATTCGCCAGCGTCCGGACGCAGCCGGTACTGCCATTCACCATCGAGCACCGCCGCCTGACAGACTGGCGGCAAAACGGGTACAAAAAAAGACAGGAGAAAAAGACTTAGAACAAATAGTACTATCCGTTTCATTTGTTCACGCCTCCTACACCTGTCCCGCCATCCCTTGGCTATATTACACAATAAACAGCTGCACAGCCAGAACCTTAATCCTTGTCTTCATTACCAACATCATCAGAATAAATGTTCTCAAACCAGTGCATATTGGTTTTAGGCTCCCGGCACACACGATTGCGCCCTGTGCGTTTTGCCATATACAGGGCATCGTCCACCCGTTTTAACAATTTCATCGCTGAATCTTCCGCGCCATGCCAGGAGGCCACCCCCAGACTGCAGGTGATTTTCAACTGGTCATGCGGCCGGCTTTCCGCCACCTTCATACGCAGGCGTTCAGCAATCTGCATACATTCTTCACCATTACAATTACGACATAAAAGGATAAATTCCTCCCCGCCCCAGCGGACAAATAAATCATTGCGCTTAACATTTTGCCGAACAGTTTCCGCAAAGCTGGCCAGCACCTTATCGCCCACTTCGTGGCCATAAGTATCATTGACCTTTTTAAAGAAATCAATATCCAGCATAATCATCGAGAAAGGCTCTTCCTGACTTTGATGATGCACTATTTCCTGCGTGAGGACTTCCTCCAGCTTGGTGCGGTTATAACATTGGGTAAGATTATCCACCGTGGCCTTCTCAATTGCCTGGTCCACCTCATGCTGCAAGCCCACCGTCCGCCTCATCAGCATGCGCTCACGCATTATCTGATTGCTGACGATATAAACGAAGAACACACACAGGGATAAGGTGGTATAAGGCAGCAGATACCCGTCCATGATATACCAGTGACGATACATGGACATACCGTCAATCGTCCCGGCCCCGGCCATAAAAATCAACGGTACCATAACCGCCCGGGCGTATAGATTACCGCGCCAGGTCGAACGTATAATAGCATAAAACGCTGTAATCTCCATAACAGGCAGCAACAGGTAAAAAACAGCCAGGCCGCGGCTCATACCGTTAAAGCCCAAGACTTCCGTTACCACTGCAGCCAGCAGCAGGAGGGCATAGATAAAGACCGTGTAACGCAGTATAATCTTGTAACGGCGGTCCACCACCTGAAAGATAACCAGATTAGCCAACAGCGGCAGCAGATACTCTGACAGTATCATCAAAAACCGCCAGAACTGCGGAGCATCCAGCACATACTGCTTGGAATTGGTGGCACAGACCATCCATGTGAAGAACACTGACATAAAGGCGATGAAGGATTTATACAAGCGCCGCGGCGCCGCCGGACTGCTGGCATAAATAATCATCATTATAATCATGAACCCGGCCAGGGGAATGTTCATTACATAGGGCACGTCCTGGCGGAATATGCGCAGGACCTGGTCGACATCGCTGTCCAGCCAGATTTTACCAAAATAACCCAGGCTGTGGGCTGTGGTGGAATAAGCATGTATTCGTAAAACCTTGCCCCCGGCATCCTGCGGCAGCGACACAATATGCCAGCGCTGCCCGTATGACAGAAAGCTCGGCTTAAAATCCCCATACTTATAAACACACACCTCATCCACCCAGACTTCAAAAGCCTGGTCCTTGGTCTGCATGAGCAGCGAGGCATCATGGGGCAATATATCCGGCAGGCTGGTCTTTAACCATACGGTATTCACACCATCCGCCACCGGCGGTGTCTGCGGAAAATCCAGCAGCTGCCACTCCCCTTGCGCCGCTGCCGCAACATCGCTCTGCCAGTACCATCTGCCGGCCAGTTCAGCCGCCATGCCTTTGGCCGGGTGAATAAACAGCAGCGACAAAAAAAGGGAGCTGATAAACACCAAACCAGCCAACAGGTATTCCGGGAATCTCCTTGTCTGCATGTCTATCGCTCACCTCATTTTGCAAAAAGCTCCACCGGATTACCGATAGAGCTTTATTTAAGACTATTGTCGAGTTATGCCAGAACGCGGGCCAGACGCACGAGTTCCGGGTTAAGGGTTTTCTTATTGTTTACAGCGTCAAAGAGATTTACGCCCACAACCTTGCCTTCATTGAAGCCGAATACTACGTTAGTAGCGCCGGAAATGATGGCCAGGGCTGCCTTTTCACCCAACATGGAGGCCTTGATACGGTCCTCAATCGTCGGGGAACCACCGCGCTGAATGTGGCCCAGTACGGACACACGGGTATCAATGCCTGTCTTGTCCTCAACGACTTTGCCCAGGCCCACAGCGGAACCAGCACCTTCAGCTACCACGATAATGCTGTAGCGTTTGCCGGCATCGTACATAGCCTTCAGTTCATGGCACATTTCATCAAGGTCATATTTAACTTCCGGTACCAGTACATACTCAGCACCACCAGCAATACCGGCCATCATAGCCAGCCAGCCGGAATTACGTCCCATAACCTCTACCAGCATAATGCGGCGATGTGCAGACGCCGTATCACGGAGCTTATTGATGGCATCGACGATAGTGTTGGCTGCCGTATCACAGCCAATGGTGTAGTCCATGCCCCAAACATCGTTATCAATGGTACCAGGCAGGCCGACAATGGGCAT
Source organism: Selenomonas sp. AE3005 (assembly GCF_000686945.1). GTDB lineage: Bacteria > Bacillota > Negativicutes > Selenomonadales > Selenomonadaceae > Selenomonas_A. The sequence goes on along the minus strand of NZ_JMME01000014.1, from coordinate 56,146 downwards.
ACCAGTTTCTTTGGAGAGAAGGGAACCACCCGTCAGGGAGCCGTCACCGCCGATGATAACCAGACCTTCAATGCCACGCTTAATCAGATTGTCGAAACCTTTCTTACGGCCTTCAGGAGTTTTAAACTCCATGCTGCGGGCCGTGCCCAGGAAGGTACCTCCGCGCTGAATCATATCAGACACGCTGCGGCTGGTGAGCTCTTCGATATTGTCGTCAATCATGCCGGCATAGCCATCGTAGATACCATAGACTTTAACACCCTCATGCAGGGCAGTGCGAACCACTGCACGAGCAGCCGCATTCATTCCAGGGCTGTCGCCGCCAGAGGTCATTACGGCAATTGCTTTTTTAATCATGCAAACATCTCTCCTATATAGAAATCCATAAATAACACTATCAATTCATAGCATATCTACCTATTATTTTACGCAAGTAACCTGGAAATGTAAAGTATTTACGCGCAATTTGTTCGGTAAATATAAAAAAGGAAAATATTAAAGCCTTCCCCCAATGGGGGAAGGCTTCATTAAAGAAATATCTTACACCTTCATGATGCCCAGGGCATAGCAAACGATACCGAGAGCAAAGAGACCAAAGATAATCCAGATGGCGTTAACCTTGCGGCGCAGGAGAGCCATGCAGGCGAAGGTCATGAGCAGGGGAACGAGACCCGGCATGAGCTGGTCGAGGATACCCTGAACCGTAGTTACCACATGTTCACCCTTAGCATTGGTAATCTCAGATACAACTACCGGAATGTTAACGGAAGTCCATTTGTTTACGAGAGCACCCATAACGAACAGGCCGAGGATGGAAGCACCTTCAGTAATCTTCTGCAGCTTGTTGCCTGCCACGTCCTGTACAACATCAGTACCTTTAGCGTAGCCGTACTTAATACCGTACCAACGAACGCCGAGACGGATGAGGTTGAAGAGTACGAAGAACAGGATAGGACCGATGATGCTGCCGGTCAGAGCGAAGGAGGCACCGAGAGCAGCGGTAATCGGGCGGAGCGTACCCCAGAAAATCGGGTCACCGACACCGGCCAGAGGGCCCATCATACCAACTTTGATACCGTTGATAACACCATCAGGAATGTCAGCACCGTTGGCTTTCTTTTCCTCAAGAGCAGCCGTAATACCGATAATCGGTGCAGTTACGAACGGCTGAGTGTTATAGAATTCCAGGTGACGTTTGATAGCCTGCTTGAGTTCTTCACCTTCATACAGACGGCGCAGAATAGGCACCATACCAAAGCAGTAGCCGAGGCCCTGCATACGTTCCATGTTCCAGGATGCCTGCAGGAAATTAGAACGGACGAAAGTCCAGAAAAAGTCGCTAGAAGTAATCTTCTTTTCCATTATATAATCCTCCTCATAACCAACAATTAGTCGAGTTCGTCATCAAGATCGCTGGAGCTGGCAGCAGCAGCCGGAGCAGCAGCAACTTCCTGGTACTTAGGATTGAGCTGTACATAAACCACAGCGCAAACGAGGCCGATAACGCCCAGAGCAACCAGGTTGAAGTTCGTGAAAGCAGCGACAACGAAACCGAGGAAGAAGAACGGCATGAGGTACTGTGCACCCATCATGTTGATAACCATTGCATAACCAACTACTACGATGAAACCACCAGCTACCTGCAAACCACCGGAGATAACGGGAGGAATAGCATTGAGCATGTCCTCAACAGCACCCGTACCAACCGTCATAGCAACGAGCAGAGCGGGGATACCAACGCGGAGGCCCTGCAGCAGCAGTGCGCCATAGTTACAGAGGTCAATACCGAAGAGGTTGCCTTCTTCAGCATAGTCATCAGCTTTGTGCTGGAATACCACAGAAACAGTCTTACAAATGATAGCCAGAACCTGACCAGCAGCTGCCAGCGGCATGGCGATAGCGATACCAGTTGCCACATCCTGATGGCTGGCAACAACGAGAATCGTGGAAATTACGGATGCCAGAGCAGCGTCCGGTGCGATAGCTGCACCGATGTTCATCCAGCCCAGAGCCATCATTTCCAGAGTACCACCAATGATAATACCAGTTGTCATATCGCCTAAGATAAGTCCGGTAACAGTACAAGCGATCAGGGGACGGTGAGTCTGCATTTCATCGAGGCAGGAACCCATACCCGCAATCGTTGCGAAAATAAAGATCAGCAAAATTTGCATAGTGCCCATTATATATTCCCTCCATTATTTAAATCCTGTGACAGCAGGCCGGCATACACCCCAGCCTGCCGCCACAAAAATACGGCCAATTATTTGAGAACATCCATCAGCATAACTTTCTTATCCGTATCTACCTTGCGGATTTCCAGTTCAATGCCTTTTTCGTTGAGTTTCTTGAAGGATTCGATATCCTGGTCATCAACGGAAACAGCACCGGTAATCTGATGTTTGCCTTCCTTAAAGCTCATGCCGCCGATGTTGACACTCTTGATATCCACACCATGTTCAACCATGTAGAGCACACTGGTCGGGTTCGTGAACAGGAGCAGGCATTTTTCGTTTTCATACTTCGGGTTGTTGTAAACGCGTACTGCCTTTTCGAGGTCAACAACATGGGATTTGATGCCAGCCGGAGCAACCTGCTTTAAAAGCGTTGCGCGGATGGTATCCTTAGCCACATCATCATCGCAGACGATAATGCGGGTGCAGCCCGTAACCTTGGACCAAACAGTAGCTACCTGACCATGAATCAGACGGTCATCAATTCTTGCAAGTACAATATTCATTACAGTTCCTCCTCGTCATCATCAGCAATCTGGCTGGCATGGAAGGTCTGCAAGCCGCTGCGGCCAGCTTCCACTGCACGTTCCATCAGAGCCTTGATATCCGAACCATCATCAGCCAGCTGCGCGCTGCACATCTCGATGAGCATCGGCAGGCTTACGCCGGTAACAATGCCATATTTTTCATTGCTGATAACCAGACGGCAAGCGGCGTTGTAGGGGCTGCCACCGAACAGGTCATTTAAGAACAGCACACCATCTTCGCAGTCAAGACCTTTGATAGCCTCTTCATACTTAGCCACCACATCATCCGGGCCTTCACCAGGAACCAGCGTAACAGCAGCAACATTTTTCTGCTCACCACAGATCATTTCGCAGGAACGAACAAGTTCTTCAGCAAAGATTCCGTGAGTACCAACAATAATACCAAACATTTGCATTACCTCCTAAATATTTTCTCAAAATTACCATTTATGGTTTAATTTGAATGCTTTTGGCTTTTTTGCCTTACGCCCCTATATAATGCAAACAGCGTGCCAACTTTGTGTATCAAAAGCGAAATTTTATTCTTTCGTTTGTTTTCCCTAGGTTTTCCACGTTTTTTTCATAAAAATATTTGACTTATGATACTATAAATGATATTTTGATACACTTTAATACACTCTTCGATACTCTTTTTATAAAAATGACCGTCATCACGCCAAAAAAAATACACTATGACAAATGTCATTGTCATAGTGCATTATCTGTATCACAGCATATTCGCCATAAAATAATATTCATCTTCGTCAAACCGCAATTTCAGCGTTTCGTCAAAGATTTGTGCAGCCTTCTTCAAGGCTATGAGTTTCTTTTCGTCCACCGCTGACTTGTCATCCTTATAGACCAGCGGGCTGCGGGTTACAACGCGTTCCAAAGCACAGCCGCAATGTACCAGCAGGCGCACGCGCAGCGGATTGGACAGGTTTAAATGCAGTTCCTTTTCCAGCTGCCTGTCAAAATCCAGTAATACACTCATGACTTTGGCCGGATTCAGGAAGGTCAGGAATCTTTGCAGGGATTCTTCGCACAGGCGCTGTACGACCATAGTGTTTTTTCCCTTGCCATCAGCCACCGGCGACATAATATGTATGTCACTGCCAGCCACCAATTCCATGAGGATACGCTCCCCTTCCCCGTCAATCAGCTGTTCCAGCGGAATAAACGGTACATTCATTGCCGGTTTCTTCATGCCCACCGCCGCTACGATATGATACTCAGCGGCAATCTCCGTCAGGCGTTCCTCCAGGTGCATCACTCCCACGGGAATGACTTCCATAAACCTGCCGGCATGACGCAGTACATCTTCGACCAGCGCTTTTATCTTCATGGCTGCCCCGTGGCCTGACGAGCAAATGGTCACAATGGCGTCCTGTGTATTAAGCGGTTCTTCATGTGTATCAACAGCCTCATACCCTTTGAAACTGCGCAGGGATTCATAGATACTATCCAAATCCATACCGGCGATATCCACTTTGCGCATGGCCTCGAGTATCAACGGCGTCGATACCATGTCCAGCGTCCGTACCGGAATTTTGAGCTGTTCCGACAGCGAGGCCCCGATATTACAGAGCGAGCCCATATCCGCCAGTATCAGCACGCCCTTTTGGCATTCCATACCGCGCAGCATGGCCGTCGTCTGGTCCAAAATCTCCTGGGGATTGACCTCCAGCGGCATATCAATGGCAATGATATCCGTATTAGTGGAGCTGAACAGGCGCTTGGCCACGTCCACCATGGAGCTGGCTGTATTCTTGCCATGCGTGGCCACCAAAATGATGATTTTTTCTTCGAGTTCATCATCATTGGCCGACTCAATCAGCAGGGCGATGTATTCGATTTCCGCCTGCGGTACGCCGATATTATAGTGTTCCTCAATCAGGCCGCCGATTTCCTCTGCCACGCGCATGTACTCGGAATCCTGCGGCAGCGCCCCTTCAATCTCCGTGTAGGGAATGGTTTCCTTGGACTTGACACGTTTCAGGAACGCGGATAAATGCAGGCTGAACGCATAAAGGAATCTGTCGCGGTAACTGCGGTTCATGCGCTTTTGCACATACAGGGAAACCTGCTCCGAGAAATCCACCAGCGTTTCGTCCACTATCTTTAACAGCCGTTCCCGGGTGGTCATGTTGACGGAATGTTTCTTATTATATAGGTCTTTAACGTAAACATTCACATCTGTAGCCACAATCTGCTTGATGAGTTCATCGCTGATACCCTCACCTTTGAGCAGGGCCACCTTATTTTCCACCACCTGGTAAAGGTTAAAGCCTTCCTTGCTGCCTTCGTCTGCCAGCTTGAATTTACCGCCCGGCGGTGATACAAGGAGCGGTTCACTGACGTACTGCGTCAGTTCGGCCAGAGCCTGCCGGTTGGCCGACAGGGTAAGCAGCCCATCCCTGACACTGGCCGGCAGCATGCGGAAATCAGCCTCGATAAAGCTCGGATTGTCGATACCATTCAAAAAAGCCTGCGCACACAGCAGCTTGATATTGGATTTCAGCTGGCCGACATTGCCGGTACCGATGCTGCCAATCAGGGCTTTTACCGCCTCCACACTGATACGGATAGGCTTTTTGACGCGCTGCGCCTCTTCCATAAACAACAGTTTCAGGATATCCAGCTTTTCTTCCAGGGTGCGTTCGGCCAGCGGCTTAATCGTGATGATATTGGGAATACGGCGCACAAAGGTTTTGGTCAGCGCAGAATTAGGGTCCTCCGTAGTAGCGCCGATAATCAGCACCTTGGCCCGGCGGCTGCGCGTTGTTTCACCCAGACGGTTGAACGTACCCGTATCCATAAAGTAGAAAATCATTTCCTGCCCTTCCGGGGGCAGACGGTGGATTTCGTCCAGGAACAGCACACCGCCGTCAGCCGCCTCCACCAGGCCGGCCTTAGCCGTATCCGCCCCGGTAAAAGCGCCCTTGATATGGCCGAACACATGGGAGATGAGGAGCTGCGGATTGTTATAGTAATCAGCGCAGTTAAAGGTGATAAACGGAGCCTCTTCCCCAAATTTTTTCATGGCCTTGCCATAAGCAAACATCATATGGGCAAACAAGGTCTTGCCGACACCGGTCTGTCCCACAATCAGGGTATGCAGGCCATCAGGCGGATAGAGGATAGCTGCCTTCCCCTGTTCCACCTGCCGTTTAAGACTCTTATCCGCACCGATGAGCCGGGCAAAGGGATTTTCGTCCTGACCGCCAGCCCCGAACAGGCGCCGGCATTCTTCTATATCCCTGAACTGATACGGTCCCTGGTCCAAATCCACATTCAGCAGAGCAGCCAGCGTTTCCCTGTCAAAATAACGGACAGGACGGCCGGTAAACTTGACGATTTTATCCTGCCGGTGCAGTTCATTTAGTTCCTTGGATACGTTATTGCGCAAAATATCCAGCTTATCTGCTATTTCCTGCGCGTCCAGGCCAATCTGACCTGTCAGTTTATCCGCCGGCAGCTGTGCCGACTGTTCTTTTATATAGGTATAAATTCGTTCACTGCGTTTCACTGTATCACTCCTATCGATACTCTTCCTAGATAATATAACAGTGTATTAAAAATAGCAACTACAACCAAACAAATTTATGCCATCAACACAAAATAGGTACTTAAGTCCCTACGAATGCTTGCACCAACGCCTTCTAATTGTTATAATTGTATATAGTTTACGGAAAGTTTTATCTGATAAAGGAGTAGCCTATGGCAAACGTCTCCGCTATCATTCCCAAAGAATTCACTCCTACCGTATACGAAGCACTAGAAACACAAGACAACGTAATCTTTTTCCAATGGGATTTGACAGCTGATACATTCAAGCTCCGCAAGAATACCTGCAGGCACCGCTATGACCTGCCTGCCCGTTTTACCCGTGCCTCGACACGACTTGCCCTCGACGGTATAGTCCATCCCGACGATGCCAACATGCTTGAATCCTATTTTCACAGTATTTTTCATAATCACTCCGCAGACCAGCGTCATCAGCTGTCTGCCCGGCTGCGTCTACGCGGCCGCAAAAAGCCACAGTGGTTATGGTCAGAAATACGCCTAATTACATATTATAATGATAAGCATATCCCGGTAGTTGCCTTTGGCAACATTCGCAATATACAGGCCGAACGGCTATGGCAGGAGCGGATAAACCGCCGGGCCAGTATCGATGAACTCACGGGCCTGCTCTGTAAAGGAACAGCCCAAAAGCAAATCTGTACGGCCCTGCGCCAGCTGAGTCCGGAAAAAGACTCTGTCACCCTGCTCATTGTCGATGCCGACGATTTTAAGTCCATCAATGACACCTTCGGCCACCTCTTTGGTGACGCGGTCCTTAGGGAAATGGGCCGGGCCATCAATAGTAATTTCCGGCAAACCGATATCAGGGGACGTATCGGCGGCGATGAATTCATCGTCATGCTGCCAGGAATGGCCAGCCCGGAAGTTACAGCCAGGCACTGTGCCCGCTTGTGCCGCAGTCTGTCGCGAGTGTTTAATGCCGGCAGCAAAACTCATGCTTTTTCCATCAGTGTGGGAGCTGCACAGTTTCCACAGCATGGTCAAAGCTACCGGGAGTTATTCAATCATGCTGACCAAGCCTTGTACGAGGCCAAGCGCCGCGGCAAAGGCCAGTATGTACTGTACGACCATGATATGCCGATAAGTTCCGAGCTTATCGGTCGGCAGGACAACTCTGCCGCGGCCGTTTCATCATCCCAGGCAGTCCACGATACGGAACAGTCAGAAACCATTGTGGAACTGCAGGCGCGTGTCCAGGAATTGGAAAGCACCCTCAGTTGTATGGAAAAACTGCTAAACTCACTTTTGGTCAAACAGTAAAAAAAATGACACCAAACAGGATTTTGGGGATTATACCTGTTTGGTGTCTTTATCTATTTACGCGAACATAGGGAAGCCCGCTTGGTATTACTGAAAGGGGATTGGGGAACTAGCAGTAATACCTGTTGAACACTACATGCTTATTATATGTCATAATAACGGCCCCACAACTGTAAATTTATCCAATAATTGCCCCTCGCAGTTATAAAAAAATACAATCACCTGACATATACGCAAGTTATATGGAATGACGCACAATCCGCAAAGCCAGGCAGGCCACATAATACCTGCCCCGTACTTCAGAATGTGCCAGATTGACGCCCATGACCGTTTCAATCTTCCGCAGGCGGTTGCGCAGGGTGTTGGCATGGATAAACAGGCGTTCCGCTGCCTGTGGCAGGGATTCATTCTCCTGAAAGTATATCTCCAAAGTGTGCATATAATCCGTATGATTATCACCATCGTATTTAATCAGCGTCCCTAAGGTTTCCTGCACATAATCGTCCAATTCCTCAATGCGGATATGGGACAGCAGTTTCAAAACACCGAGATTCTCATAACAGGTGATACCGTTTTCCGGCTGCCGGAAACGCCCCAGGCTCAGCGCCTGCCGTGCCTCCTGAAAGCTGCGGCAGATTTCCGTCACGCTGTAATGCAGCCGGCCAATGCCCACGGAAAATGGCGGTATGTTCGGAAAGTCCTGTTTGACTTTGGCCACAGCGTCCGCCATAATTTGTGCCAGTTCACTCTGGCTGCGCGGCGGCGTACGGTTTTCCTCAAAGAGCACCACCAGCTGCATACGCAGCAGCATCAAAATCGGCTGCACAAACCGTGCCGACAGCACGCGCATCCACTCATTGTCCAGCTCAGCCAGCAGCTGGTCATTTTTATCTCCAGGCAGTGGCTTGTCAAATTCGACCACGACCACATGGTGCGGCTTATCAAAATTCATCTTCCAAAGACGCCCCATGCGGATAACTTCTTCTGCCGAGCTAAAGTTGTTATACAACACATCATACAAAAACGGGTCCCTGTGCTGCCGCTGGGTTTCCCGTATCTCCAGCTCATGCCATAGCAAAAAAGTCATGTGCCGGGAAAGTTCTTCCAGCACAGCCAGGCCATCGGCTTTCAGCTGCTCTGCCGGACAGTCAGCTATCAGCCAGCCCAGCACCCGGTCATCCTGCTCCAGTTCCCGTATCGTCAGTTGCGCAAAAACCGCCATGTCATGACGGATAAACGCCTGCCGGCGGTTGCGCAGCAAAGAGAGCTGCGCTGGCGGAAAAGCAGCCGTCTGGCAGCGCAGATCTCCCCGGTCATCTAATAACAAAAACTCTATATCTGTAAGCTGCCGGGCCAGAGTTATCTTCCCCTCAGGAGTATGCTCCTGCCATAAAGCCGCAGCTTTACTTTCTTTCCTCATTTTTATTTTCTTCCCCTCGCCAAAAACATATTGGCTCTTTCCCCTTAATAAACTTCAATGCCGGCTGTGTGTACTGCTCGACCATATTATCGCGGCGAATTTCCGCGTCGCAGTCAATCTGACACACGCCCAAAGCCTCGACAGGACATGCTTCGACACACAAGGGCATTTTTCCTGCCTGCAGCCGTTCCCGGCAGAAATCACATTTATCAACTTTCCCCGTCCGCGGCAGGATAACTGGCGCATGAAACGGGCAGGCACCCACACACCGGCCGCAGCCGATACATTTAACACTGTTATGCAGTACTATCCCGTCACGGTGTTTTTCATAACAGCCTACAGGACAAACCCGCATACATTCCGGGGAAACGCAATGATTACAGGCCATGGTCAAAAATCCCTGTTCCCGGCTTTTTTCCGACAGCAGGCGTACACGCCGGTACCCATGCAGGGTGTCCGGGTGCTTATGCTGGCAGGCTAGTTCGCAGGCCCGGCAGCCTACACAGCGTGATAAATCAACCGAAAAACCTAATTGACGCAGTTTCACTGCCCTTCCCTCCCTTAGAATTATGCTATACTATATATAGTATGATACCACAAAAATACCAGAAAGGGGGCTAAATATGTGGCCCAACGCACAATTGATTTAATCCGCTGCCTCTGCAGCTACCCCGGCACGGACTGCCAGCAATGTGCAGAGCACTGTCCGCAGCAGGCAGTCAGCCAGCGGCAAATCGACGCTGCCAAATGCGACAACTGCGGACTTTGCACCGCCCATTGTCCCGTGGGCGCTATCCTGAGCGATACGGACTATGACAGCGGTCTCAACAGTGTTCGCAGCCTCACGCCACCTGTTCTGATGTGTCAAAAAGCCAGCCATCAGGGCTTTCCCTGTCTGGGCTTTTTAAACCGCCGTATACTTTGGGCGCTGGCAGGTTTGCAGCCGCTGGCCATCGACACCTCCCGCTGCCAGGAATGCAAACCTGCCGTAGCCCGGTGGCTGGCAGCAGAAATCGACGCCTGTAATGACGCCCTGCAAGCAGCCGGCCGGCCCCTGCTAAAACTGGTAAAGGTCAAGCCGGCACCTGCCACGCCGCCGGCAGCGGTAGGACGGCGCTCTTTTTTCCGGTCGCTGTTTAAGGCCGCCTCCAACGAGGCCCAGAAAATGGCACAGGCCCAAAAGCAATACCAGTACGCCTTCGACCCTGTGGTCTGGCTGGAAAAACAGCACGCTGCCCCCTGCAGCCTGTTCCCCGGACTAAAAATCAACAGCACCTGCAGCCACTGCGGTCTCTGTATTAACATGTGTCCGGAAAAGGCTCTGCAGTTTAACAGCGGCCAACTTATTTTCACCGCGCAAAAATGCAGCGGCTGCGGCCTTTGCGTCAACAGCTGCCCTGCCCATGCCCTGCAGCTGCTGCCGGAGTACACCGGCCAGCAGGAAATTCACTGACAAAGGAGTTAGCAGTATGTTTCACCAAGATAATTACCAGGTGACCCGTCATATCTGCCCCCGTAACTGCTATGACAGCTGCCCCATGCTGGCCTACACCACAGGTGGCAGAATCGAAAAAATCACCGGCGACAACAGCGTGCCTGGCGCCTCCAGTCATCTCTGCGCCAAGGGAGAACAAATCCTCGCCCAGGTCTACCACCCCAAACGCATTCTCTATCCCATGCGGCAAAAAAAACGCGGTTCCGGACGCTGGCATAGGATTTCCTGGACTGAGGCCTTTGACCTCATCGCCCAGAAAATAATCAGCCTCAAAGAACGCTACGGCTCCACGCTGCCCCTTTGTCTAAACAAGTATTCCGGTAATTTCGGCCTGCTCCACTATGCCCCGGAGGGACTGTTCAATTCCCTGGGGCCCACCACACAGGTCTGCGGCACCCCCTGCTTTTCCTCGGGAATTGACGCCCAGCGGCTGGACTTTGGCGGCAACAAGACCATGCCCATAGAGCAGCTCCGGCACGCCAGGCTCATCATCCTGTGGGGTGTTAATCCTGCCTGGACCTCCATACATACCATGACTGCCATTTATAACGCCAAACAGCAGGGGGCCAAAGTCGTCGTCATCGACCCGGTATACACGGAAACAGCCCACAAGGCCGACTACTACATCCAGCTGCGCCCCGGTAGTGATACAGCCCTGGCCATTTTACTGCTGCAAATACTTGATAAGCGGCAGGCACTCCATGTCGATGAACAGCACGTCCTTGGCGCTCAGCCCCTGCTGACGTCTATACGTAAAGCCAGACAGGCGGAATTATTGGCCGCCGTTGACCAGCCACTCGCCACTGTGGAATTTTTAGCCGGTCTTATCGCCGACAGCCAGCCCATGCACATTTGGTGTGGCTTTGGCCTCCAGCGCCATATTCACGGCGGCCTCACCATCCGGCTGATTGACGCCCTGTCCATGCTCACCTGCAACATTGGCCTTCCCGGCGGCGGTGTCAACTTTGCCGATACCGGCATGTGGGATTTTCCCCAGCCTATCATCGCCAAGCGCCCGGATACCCGTTTTATCAACATTAACAACTTTGCCCATGAACTGCAGCAGCTGTCAGACCCGCCGGTAAAATTCCTCTGGGTTGCCTGCCGTGACCCGTTGCGGCAGGATATGGCCCTGCGCGATTTACGGGCTGCCTGGCAGGATTTGGAACTCGTGGTTACAGCCGATAAGTTCATGACCAAAACAGCGCAAATGTCCGATATATTCCTGCCCGTAACAACTGAATTTGAGTCACTTGATGTATTCGGCGGTTATTTCCGCCATTTTCTGGGTATCAACGAACCGGCTATCCCCCCACGTGGTGACGCCCTCAGTGACCTGGAAATTGCCCGCCGCCTCGCAGTGCGGCTGAATGACCTGGCCCCCGGCACCAGCAATTTCCCCGTCCATAAAAATGAATCTGAACTGCTGGACGAAGAACTGCCGCCGGAACTCTGCCAACAGATGGGCCTGCACAGCTGGCATGATTTATATCAAAAGCCTGCCCTGTTCCCCCATGCTGAGATTCCCTGGCAGGACCACAGCTTTGCCCATACCGATGGTAAATTCCACTGCTGCGAGCTGCCAGCGGACCTGCGACCGCTCCTGCCCTCCATCGCCTTTCCTTTTCATCTTATAACTCCGCATGTGCAGAGTTATATCAACGGCCAGAATCATACCAAGCTGGAAAGCGCCCCTATATATCCTGTGGTTTATATTCACCCGCAGCCGGCCCGGGAGCGCGGCCTGACCAACAATCATCCGGCGATTATGGAAAACGAATATGGCAGCCTGACCGTGACCATAAAGTTCTGTCCTGACCTGGCCTCAGACATCCTTCTCAGCGCCCAGGGTACCAGCCGGCATGGCGGCTTAAATGTCCTGAACCCCGGCCGCCCCACCGATTTGGGCAGCCTCAGCACCGGCGCTCCCGGCGTAGCTATTTATGATGTATTTGTAAATATCCGGACCTTAAGCTGACACCAGCACCTAAACAAAGCCGGAAGGTGATACCTATCTGCCGCTTGGACGGCTGCGCCGTCAACCGTTGCAGAAAGGCCTCACCTTCCGGCTTTTGAATATACCTTATTAACTTGCAATAGAAAACTTTAATCTATTAGCACAACCCCTGCTCCATAAAGCCGCGAATGGTCTTTATCACGCCATGCTCGGCATTGCTGGGTGCCACAAACCGTGCCGCCTCTTTTACCGGCGGAAAAGCATTTTCCATAGCATAGCTGTAATAGGCCGCGCCCATCATTTCTATGTCGTTCATATAGTCGCCAAACACCGCGCATTCTTCCGGTTTCAGTCCCAGCCGTTTCTGCAAAGCCTTGACAGCTGAGCCCTTGGTCGCGCCCTTATTGGTCACGTCCACCCAGTAGGCACTGGCCAGCACCACCTGCATGGAATCATAGTACGGCGCAAACAGCGGATAGATTTTTTCTGCCGCGTCCCCATCAGGCGTAAAGAAAGATATCTTGATGGGCTCCTCGGGGATATCCTCAAAGCTGTCCACCACTTCCACCAGCCGGAAATATTTTTTCAGTTCATCCATCTGTGCCTCTGGCTGTTTATCACGCAGCAGGTACACTGTCTCCTTGCCGCAGAGGACATTATAAATACCATCATGGTCATTCATACTGTTAAAGATTTCCGCCGCCAGCTTATGCTCGATAACGTCAGAAAACAGTTCCTGCCCATGCTGGCGCACGATGGTGCCATTATCGCTGACAAAGATAAATCTGTCCTCATACTTCTTAAAACTTTTCAACAACGAAAAATACTGCCGTCCGCTGGCCGGTGCAAACTGCACACCACGTTCATGCAGTTCTTCCATTACTGCGTCAAATTCCTCCGGCAGCTGGCCGTTTTCATCCAGCAAAGTGCCATCCATATCGGACAAAATCAACTTTATCATGCAAATCTCCTTATCTCGTACTCATAAACAATACCAAGTATAACAAATCCCTGTATACATGTCGATAGTATACAGGGATTTTTGTCTTAAATAATATTGTTAATGGTCCAGGCCAGCAGATGGTCCTCTACCGCACAGCCGACATGGTCGGCAATTTTTTTCGTATCGGCATGGGCACCGGCCGCAGCTACACCCACATCCGCGGCGACCAGCATTTCATTGTCATTGAGGTAGTCACCGCAGGCAATAATCTTTATGCCGGGCAGCTGCTGGCGGATAGCGGCCACCATGGCCCCTTTGGACACGCCCCGGGCCACAAACTCATAGTAATTATCCTCGGAGTAAAACCCGTTGCCCAGGGCAGCTACGCCCATTTCTGCCGCTAATACCACATATTTTTCCAAATGTGCATGCTGGTCACAGGCAAAGAATTTAAGCCAGGGCGTTTTGCCGGTATCAGTCAGTTCCGCCAGTTCCGTATGGGCATAGCGGTAATATTCATGTGGCAGCCGGGGGTCATCATTGGCCGCCGGCGTAATGATATGGCAGTTATCCGCCGTATAGACCTCCAGGCAGGCCTCTGGGAACTCCTGCAGGCACCGCCGGGCAAAGGCCGGCCACCGCTGCTGCTCATCACCGGCGGTCAGTGGCATGGTTTTCAGCACCTGCTTATTTTCCCAGTCATACAACATGGCGCCGTTAAAAAACACCGAGGGCGCATTGATGGGCAGGTCTTTCACATAGCCTGCTGACGCCTCCGGGGTACGGCCCGTGGCTATGGCAAAACGTCCGCCCTCTGCCACAAACGCCTCTATGGCCTGTCTGTTCTCCTGGGAAATTACACCGCCCCGGGGAATAAGCGTCCCATCTAAATCCGAAATAATCATTTTTCCTGTATATTTTCCCATAATGACACTCCCATCTATGCTAACAATTACAGCCGTATGCCCTCGGTTATTTCCTGCATAAAAGCCTTTGGGGTTGTATGCAGATATTTCTTAAAAGCCTGCGTAAAGTTTTTGTAATCGCCAAAGCCTGTCTTTTCCGCCACTTCATAGACGCGCCAGGTACCGGCCTGCAGCATTTCCACGGCCTGCTGCAGGCGGTACTGCACCAACAGGCCGCCGAAAGTCTGGCCCGTTTCCTCTTTGAGCTTGCGCGACAGATAGCTTGCCGAAACGCCCAGTTCCGCCGCAATAGCCTCACCGCTGAGCCGTCCCTGATAACCGCCCTCAATGCGTTTGAGCACCTGCTGCACATAGGGATTGCCCGTATGATAAGCCGCACGCAGGCCTTCATTCCATGACAGTTCCTCCTGTCCGGCATTCTCCCTGCCAGCGCTGATTTTAGCCAGTGTCTTGGCCAGGTCAGCCTCATTGACCGGTTTTAAGAGATAATCGCTGACACCGAGTTTCAGTGCCTGCTGCGCATAAGAAAAATCTGCATAGCTGGTCAGATAGACGATTTTGGCAGGATTTTCTGCAGTTTTTAGTGCCTCCGTCATGGCAATGCCATCCATCACCGGCATTTTTATATCCGTCAGCACCACGTCCGGCCGGGTAGCAGCAATGACTTGCAGGGCCTCTTTGCCGTTGGCGGCCTCGCCTACGACCTTAGCCCCCAGTTTCAGCCAGTCAATGGTACAGACCAGACCGCGGCGGATTATTTCTTCATCTTCAACGATAACCAAATTAAGCATGTTCCTGCTCCTTCCTGGCCAAAGGCAGACACAGGCGAATCTCCGTGCCGCCGTCCGGCGGACAATCAATGGTCAGTCCGTATTCCGTACCGTAAATCAGCTGCAGGCGCCGCTGGACATTGAATAAGCCCCGGTGCCCCGTGTTGTTTTCACTGCCAGCCAGCAGTTTCTGCAATTCCGCCAGCTGTGCCGCGTCCATGCCTTGACCGGCATCCTTTACCAATACCAGCAGCCGGTTATCCCTGACCTTTATCCGGAAAACAATCCGCAGCTGCCCCTCGGCATCTTCCCCGTATTTAATGGCATTTTCCAAAAGCGGCTGAAACAGCAGCTTGGGTATTAAGGCCAAACGTGCCAGCGTGTCAATGTCAGCCACAAATTCCAGCCTGTTGCCAAAACGGTACTGCTGAATCTTCATATAGCTTTCCAGATATTTAATATCTTCCTGCAGTTCGACCTGCCGGCCGCCACTGGCTATACTGTAACGCAGCAGCGCCGACAGGGCCATAATCATTTCCGTAGCCGCACTCGGGTCAAGGCGCACCATGAATTTTATATTTTCCAGAGTATTAAACAGAAAATGCGGATTAAACTGCGACTCCAGTTCCCGCAGTTCGGCAATGACGGTGAGGTTGTCCACGGCCTGTGCCGTCAGCTTGCTTTCCCGGGCAATACTGCGCAAAATCAGCGGCACCATGAGCAGCACGGCCAAAAGGATAGCCCCGGCGCCAATCGCATAGCGTATCAGCAAGTCGGACACGTCCGTAACGGCTTGCAGGTAATACGTCTCCCCACCGAAAGCCAGTGTCTGTCCGGTAATATAGTATACCCGCTGCCCCGCGGAAACCAGGCCATTCTGCCCGTAAGCAAAGGGGTGGCGGACTTTGCGGTAATCCACAACATCACCAGCGGCTTTCACCAGTCTGGCATTATCAAGGCTGTCGGCCAGAATAATCCCCGTGCGTCCGTCACCAGCCAGCTGCTGCAAGTAAGCCGGCGGCAAAACATAAATGAGGAATCCTGCCACCTGCCCCTTAACACAGACCGCCTGCCCACATAGCAATGCCTGCCCGTACTCACCAGGCAAAAACTCCTGCTGCACAGTCTGCGGCTGGGCGTACAGCCGCGACCACAAGCCCCAGCTATGGTCAACAGGCAGTAAGTCAGACGGCAATGTATCCCGGCTGCCCAGGACAACCTTCCCGGCCGTATCCACAAGGAAAAAATCTACGCCCCGCTGGCTGGTATCATGATGGAGCCGCCCAAAGGCCGCCGCTCGCATACCCATATCATGTTCCCAGACCGCAAAGTCCGGTACATTGCCCAAAAACTCTGCCTCCACCGCAGCCCGTTTGGCAAAATCATTGCTGATACCTGTCAGCACATCAGCCGCCAGTTCCCGGCTTTCATGGTTTACGCCCGTGACGGCATAACGCCAGCTGGCCAGCATGAGCAGTGCCCCCAGCAAAGCCATTATCAGCACAGGCACCAACGCATACCAGGCCAGCGCCCGCTGCAGACGGGACTCAAAATAACGGTGCATGAGGGAGGCTCCTTTCTTTGCAAAGCTACTACTATTATAGCGAAAAAACACTGGCATTTTCAAGATAATACATGCCGGGGGAGGGGCGTGGGGCAGCTACTTTCCGCTTGTCCTTGCTGCTAAAATGCTTTTTGTCCTCATGTAGATGGAAAAATCAAAACTCGCTATCGCTCAAACAATAGATTTTTCCATCTACTGACAGCGGAAGACAAAAAAACATTTCTTAACGCAGCAAGCCCAACGCTCCAATCAGCTGCCCCACGCCCCTCCCCCAAGATACTTTTCAGCCAATACCGCCACCTATCTTCGCTTTTGGGTTGTGCCGGATGACTTGCCATAAGCGCAGCGTTTGACCTTGAACGTCAAGAAATTATTTTTGCCACACATAAAACTATCGGGAAAAAGCCGTTGTTTGAGCGTTAGCGAGTTTAGGCTTTTTCCCGATAATAAAAGGGCAAAAATAATTTTAGTTCAAGGTCTAAGCGGAGCGTTGGCAAGTCATCCGGCACAACCCCTGACGAACTGTCACGGAAAGACTGCCTGATGGAAAAAATTTGTTTTAGCCAGCGGTCAAAGCGAAGTCGTGGACAGTTTTCCCGTCCGGCTGTGCCCCGCTTTCTTACTGCACGCTGGTGAAGATATCTTTGAACTTATCCAGCCATGCTTTCTTGTTCTTATTCACAACTTCTTCGTTATCCAAAATGGAGTTAATCTCCGTCTTGGGCAGCAGGCCTACCGGTGCTGCTACGTCATCGCGGACACTGCGGCGATGGAGTTTCTGCGTAATGAGCGTCTGTGCTTCCTTACTGGTGATGAAGTCAATGAACTTCTTGGCATTTTCCATGTGCTTGGCATTCTTGATGATATAAATGCCGTCTGGCTTGGAAATTACGCCTTCCTTCATGTAAACCAGCTTAACCGGCGCACCATCGGCAACGTATTTAGCGCCGCCTTCTTCAAAAGTCAGGCCCACGGCATATTCACCATCAGCTACGCCTTTATATACAGCGGAGGAACCAGACAGCAGCTTGCCATCGAGATTCTTGGCCAGTTTCGTCACATAATCCCAGCCTTTGTCCGGGTCACCTTTACCCATTGCATAGAGCATATTGATAAGGTGTTCATAGGAAGAAGAAGATTTTGACGGGTCAGCAAAAGCGATACGCCCTTTGAGTGCCGGATTCAGCAGGTCCTCATAACCTTCAACCTTCACATCACCAATCAGATTGGTGTTAATCATGATAACACTGGGAATATCCGTGAAACGCGTGATAGAACCTTCGACATTCTTGAAGTCCTTCTGCACATGGTCCTCATTAACGGAACGATATTCCTCAAAGAGGGCTGCCTTCGGTTTCATGGTCCCCAGCGAACCGCCCCAGAAGATATCGGCCAAAGGATTTGCTTTTTCCGATTCCACACGTTTCAAAAGCTCACCAGTACCGGCAGCCACAACTTCCACTTTGACGCCGCTTTGTTTTTCAAACTCCTCCACCAACGGATTGATAAAAGCCAGCGGATGTGGGCAGTAAATGACGACTTTGTTTTCATCACTGCCTGCAGATTTGCCTGCCTGCTTGGTGTCCCCACCACCGCCGCAACCGGCAAAACACGTGGTGAGCATTGCCGCACCTAAAAGTCCAGCAATAATTTTTTTCAGCTTCATAACGAAACCTCCCTTTGATAAAATATGACGTCATACCATCTATAACGTAACATCCCGGCGGCCGGAAACCTTGAAGAAGATAACCATAGCCGTGATGGTCGTTAACGTAAGTATAGTGGACAGCGCTGCCGCTGTACCATAACTGGCGCGGATAACCTCCGTATAAATAGCAACGGACATGGTTTTCGTCGCCCCTGTAAAGAGGATTACCGAAGAACTCAGCTCATTGATAGCCGTAATCCACGAGATAATAGCACCACTCATTACCCCGGGCAGCATCATCACCGCCGTGACCTTGAAGAAGGTCTTGACCGGCGACGCTCCGAGGCTTATCGACGCCTCCTCGAGGCTCGGGCTCAGCTGGTAAAGTATCGCGGAACTTGACCGCAGGGTGTACGGCAGACGGCGGATAACCAGCGAAATGATGATGATAATCGCCGTACCGGACAGCAGCATGGGGTCCTCATTGAACGCCAGCAGGAGCGTAATACCAAGTACCGAACCGGGAATGATATACGGGAACATGGTCAGCGTATCAATAATATCCGTCAGCCAGCTCTTTTTCCTGGTGGTCAGGTAAGCTACCGTCATGCCCAGGAACACAATCATGGCCATTGCAGCGGTACTGTAAACATAAGTGTTGGTAATGGCCGTCCCCAAGGATTCAAAAATCGTGCGGTAGCTGTCCAGCGAATAACCGTCGACGAAAATAGAACCATTGGTTTTGAGGAACGACGTGTAAATAACCACCAGCTGGGGAATCATTGACAGGGCCACCAGCAGGTAAATGCAGACATGCATGATGACATTTTTAATCCCCGTCATCTGTCCCACTGGCAGTGGCCGCAGGGAACTCATGGTAAAGGATTTTTTATTGACAACATACTTCTGCAGCATGAAGATGGTCGAAGTAATCAGCACCATAATCGCGGCCATAGCGGCGGCAAAATTGGCCTGGTCGCCTACTTCATTGATGAATTCCGAGTAAATCATGACCGGCATGACGTTGAAACCTTCACCAATCAGCATTGGTGTACCGAAGTCGGCCATGGCATTCATGAACACCATGAGCGCCCCGGCCAAAATGGTCGGCGTAATCAGCGGCAGCATGATGGTGACAACCTTCTTTATCCCACTGCAGCCCAGACTTTCCGCCGCCTCAATCAGCGCCGAATCGATATTTTTCATCGCCCCGGCCACATAAAGATAAATAAACGGATATAGTTTCAAAGTCAGCACCAGAAGAATCCCGGCAAAGCCGTAAATGGAAGGGAAATCAATCCCCATGCCGGCCAGCCACTGTGTCAGAATACCACTGCGGCCGCCAATCAAAATCCAGGAATACGCACCGATAAACGGCGGCGAAAGCAGGGAGATGATAATACAAATCTCCACTACGCTTTTTCCGCGGACTTTAAAGAGCGTCATAAAGTAGGCCAGAGCCGTACCGATAATTACAGCCAGCACCGTCACACAGGTAGTGACACTGAAACTGTTAATCATCGACTGATAATAGTATTTACGGTCAAAGAAGTGGGTGAAGTTCTCCATGGTGAATTCCCCGGTCATCGCGTCCTGGAACGCGCTGAGGAACAAGGAAAACAGCGGATACATCAGGAACAGGCCGAAAACCACAATGGAGAGCAGGGTTATCCACGCCCAAAAGTCCCATTGGAATTTCTTATTCATTTTCCACCACACCTTCCATCAGGCTCTTGCTTCCATCTGCCCGGAACACGTTTATCTTGGCGGCATTGGGTTTCAGATAAACCGTATCGCCAATTTCCAGAACCTTTTCCGCATGTCCCAAATCCTGACTGAACTCGATAGCCGGCTGGTCGGGCACCAGCATATCCTCCGGGAACTCCAGCCCGTAAGTGACATACTTGCCCAGGAACACCTTGGTCTTGATGGTGCATTTCACGCCCTGGCCTTCACCACAGATGGAAAATTCCTCCGGACGCACGGCAATGGTCACATCATCACCGATTTTACCTTCCTCACTGAGCGTCTGCATGGGCAGCACGAAACCGTCGGCAAAGACCACGGCCTTGCTGCCGCCACTTTCTTCGATACGGCCTTTAAAGAGATTGGAGTGGCCGATAAACGTGGCAACAAACACATTATACGGACGGGTGTAAATAGTATGCGGCGATGCCGTCTGCTGAATCACACCTTTTTTCATGACCGCAATGCGGTCGGAGATGGCCAGCGCCTCCTCCTGGTCATGGGTAACATACACCGTCGTAATGCCTACCTGTTTCTGTACCTCCCGGATAGCCGAACGCATTTCCACACGCAGTTTGGCGTCGAGATTGGACAGCGGTTCATCCATCAGCAATACGCTCGGATGAATGACAATGGCGCGGGCCAGGGCCACACGCTGCTGCTGGCCGCCGGATAATCTTTCGGGGAGTCTGTCCTGATACTCCGTAATCTGCACCACATCGAGAATCTTATCGACTTTCGCCTTCATCTCGTCCTTCGGCATATTGCGGAGTTTCAAGCCGTATTCCACATTTTCACGCACCGTCAGATGGGGGAAAATCGCATAGCTCTGGAACACCATGCCGATGTTGCGCTTATGCGCCGGGATATCGTTAATAACCTGGTCATTAAAGCGAATCTGACCGCCTTCAATGCTGTTAAAACCGGCAATCATGCGCAGGAGCGTCGTCTTGCCGCAGCCCGATGGCCCCAGAAGGGTGAAGAACTCTCCGTTTTTAATATTCTGCGTCAGCTGGGGTATTATCGTCAGGTCCCCATAACGCTTAACCACCTTATCCGCCGTAATGGCAACACTCATTGCCCTCTCCTCCATTCGCATTGTCTATTATTTCTTAGTCTATAGTTATTGTAAAACTCACAAAGATAATAAACAATCCAAAATACAGGATAAATGTCAGCAAAAATGAACCTGCCTTGACTGGTCAACTTGTCATTTTCTGTGTATTATTGTATTATAACTATGTATTATCTAATATAATCTTACAATAAATATAGATAATACATAATTACTTGTCCAGTACACAAAAGCTGACGCCTGACTGTAAAGCTGTCAGTTTTTTGACTGGTCAAATTTATTTGGAGGTTTTACTTATGTTAGGTCTTATCATTGCCATCATCGTGGTGGCGTGGGTAGCCCGTTTTGTGCTGAAAAAATATCCGGCACAGCCAATTCTGTTTACGGCCGGTATCGTGATGATGATACTGACCATTGCCTGCGGGCTGGGTGAAATTCTGCCGGCCAAGCAGACGACCGGTTCGCCGTGGCTCGATATCATTCAGTCCATCAGTCTGGCCTTTAGCAGCCGCGCTGCCAAGCTCGGCATGATTATCATGCTGATTGGCGGTTTTTCCAAGTACATGGACTGCATCGGTGCCAGCACCGCCCTGGTCAGACTGGCCATCAAGCCCCTGCAGAAACTCGGCCATCCTTATGTAGTATTGGCTCTGACGTCCATTCTGGGCAATTTCCTGGCTATGTTCATCAGCTCCGCCTCAGGCTTTGGCCTGCTGCTCATGGTGACCATGTACCCCGTCCTCGTCCGCCTCGGTGTCAGCCGTATCGCGGCCTGTGCGGTTATCGCCACCACTTCTGCTCCCGGCTGGGGGCCGGCCGGTGCCGACAGCATTTTTGCCGCCGAACTCATCGGCATGGAAATCGTACCTTACTTTATGCAGTATCAGGTCCCCGTCGGCCTGTGCACTGTCGGTGCGCTGGCACTGGCTCACTTCTTCGTCCAGCGCCACCTCGACGCCAAAAATCCTGACGCCATGGCCGGCAAGGACGTTTCCGCAGCCGTAACCGCTGAACAGGCCAAGGCGCAGGAAACGCCTGACGTCCCCGGTTTCTACGCCCTGCTGCCAACTCTGCCGTTGCTGCTGGTGCTGTTCTTCGGCCTCAATGAGGGCACGGGTATCAAGATGGACATCAATCTGGCTACGCTGCTGTCCATCTTCATCACCATGCTGATTGAATTTCTCCGCCATCGCAATGGCCTCAAAGCCTGCAAGGACATTGCCGCTTTCTGGAACGGCATGGGCCTGCAAATGGCTACGGTTGTCACCCTGGTTGTCGCCGCCGAAACCTTCTCCAAGGGCCTTATCTCCCTTGGCGCTATCGACACCCTGATTCAGGGCGCACAAAATGCCGGCCTCGGCGGTATCGGTATGATGTTTGTCTTTGTCGCCATCATCATCGCCGCCACCCTCATCACCGGCAGCGGCAATGCCACCTTCTTCGCCTTCGTGCCGCTCGCCCCGAAAGTGGCCGCCCTTTCCGGCATAGCTCCGGTACTGCTGGTTCTGCCGATGAACTTCGTTTCCAACCTGGCGCGCTCCATGTCGCCAATAGCTGCCGTCATGATTGTCGTCGCCGGTGCCGCCGCCCTCTCCCCCATGGACCTGGCCAAACGCACCTTTATCCCCGTCGCCATTGCGACCATCGTCAATATCGCCGTTACGCTGATATTGTTCTTCTAAGAATCATATAATTACAACGCCAAAAAAGGCCAGTGCAATTTCTCTTACGAGATACTGCACTGGCCTTTTGGCGTATTTACGAACCGCCTGTCTATTTATTTCAGGAAGTTAATCACATTGCCCAGAATCGTGCCTACCACACAGAAGTCAGCGTCACTGAACGTGGTATTGGCAAAGCCCAGGTTGCCGAGTACCGGCATCAATAACGGGCATGGGGCATGGCCACGCCGGGACAAACCACAATGTACGGCCCCATTTCCCGGACACAATCAACCATGCGTTCCACATAACCGTCACTGACTGCTCCGGATTTTACGAGTATCTGTCCGGCACTGCGCACGGCCTCTGACCAGTCACGCGCCTCACTTTCCAGTTCAATCATCTCCGGCGACAGCAGGTCAGGCAGGCCCAAAGCCTTGCTTTCGGTTATCTGGCCGCTATCGCTGAATTTCTTGTTATAAAAGTAGGCTATCTGACTTTCAATGACCTTTATCTCCTCGACCGTGGCGATGGGTGACACTCGCAGGACAGCCACATGTTCCAGCTCCAGCGGCACCGTACTGATTACCATATCTATACCGGCCAAAGCTGACTCTTCGAGCTTATAGAGGGAAACTATTTTGCTGATATGAATGTAAGGCAGATGGTTTTTGAGCGTCATCGCCAGCAGATTGGCCGTGCCTACACCATTGCCACACACCAGCAGCACTTCCAGTTTTTTGTTTTGCAGCAGGCGTTTGCGTTCTACGGCTGCTCCCAGGTGAATGGTCAGATAGCCAATCTCATCCTCGGTAAAGGCTATCCCCATATTCCGGGTAAGTTTATCCGCCGCCTTGTGAGCAATCATATACAAGGACTGATACTGCTCTTTTATCTGCCCCAGCAGGGGATTGGTCAGTACAATGCCAAACCGGGCCCGTTCAATAGCCGGCTGCAGGTGCATGGCCAGATTATAAATGAGTTCATCATCATTTTGATAAATATCACCGAGCCAGACCTGCGCGTATTCCACCAGCTTGCGAGCCAGTTCCAGCGCGCTGACATTGACCTCCTGCCGCTGCTGTTTTTCACCTTTGACGGAAAACAAATAGATACGGCTGTGCAGCAATTCCTTGGTAATGTACTGGACTTCGCCGGCCTTGGCCGCGTCCTGATGGTAAGCGGTCATACAGGCGGCAATCTCCTTCGCCAAAGCCTTTAGGCCCTCGCCTTCATTGCCCAGGAACTCCACCTGCCGCTGCTGCCGCAGGCGATAGCCCTGCTGCAGGCGGCGCAGCTGCACTGCCAAAGCGCAAATCATACGGTTGGTTGACATGTCATTGCCTAAAATGCCGTATTTATTCAGCAGGCCGATTAAATCAGCCGCCATTTCCTGCAAAGGCAATGCCTGCGTGTAATCGTAGAAAGGCTGCTGCTCCGGCAGTATCTCACCGGCTGTCACCCCGGCGCGGAAATCGTATTCGGCCCGGGCAAAGATATGAATATACATATCCCGTATATCCTGCTCGCTGCCGCCCACTCTTACCCCGGCACCGCGTTTGGACTCATAAGTCAGCCCCCGGCGCTCCAGAATTTCCTGAATGGGTTTTAAATCGGCCAGCAGGGTATTACGGCTAATCTGCAATACCGCTGCCATTTCATCGATGGCATGCCAGCCCGGCCCCAGCATGGCCAGTATGATATGATACCGCCGTTCCTTGGGACTCATAAACACGGGGTTTTCCACGGCAACCGGCTGGCTCTTGTCCGGTGCGGCCTGTTCCAGCCAAACACCTTTATGCGCCTTGCGGCAGATACGCATATTGCTGCCTGCCAGTTCCTCTGTAAGTAAATCCAAATCATAATGTACTGTGCGCACAGATACATGTAACAGTTCGGCAATTTTTTTGATGGTCAGCGGTGCAGCCGGGAATGCTGTCCCCAACGTTTTTAACAGCCGCTGCCGTCGTTCTGTTCCTTCGATTGTCATCACCCCCTGTTTACATTGTCTATTATACGGTAGCTATACAAAGGCAACAAGCCCGAATGCTTGCATGAATAATCATGCAAGCATTCGGGCTTTTGTTTCATATATGATTGTTATTTGTTCTGATAACGGAATCCCAGCCAGAGCACCAGCAGCCACACCGGCAGGATATACACGGCCAGGGCCATGCCTTCAATCTGCGTCATAAGTATCCAAATACCCAGCAGGAAGACAATGCACACATAGTTGATGACAGGATACCAGATGGCCTTAAACTTCGTATCCTTGCCGGCAGCCTGACAATGCTGGCGGAATTTCAAATGTGTGATGACAATGGTCAGCCAGCTGATGGTAGCTGCAATCGTGGCAATCGACATGAGCAGCATAAATATCTGTCCCGGGAAGAAGTAGTTCAGGGCCACACAGATAAGCGTAATCCCCGACGACACCATAATTCCCCGCACCGGTACGCCACGCCGGGAAAGCTGTCCCAGAAACTGCGGTGCCTCATTTTTCATGGCCAGGCCGTACAGCATACGGCTGTTGCTGTAAATAGCGGAGTTATAAACAGACACCGCTGCCGTCAGCACAACAAAGTTTAAGATATGAGCCGCTGCCGGAATCCCCACACTCATAAAAATCTGCACGAAGGGACTCGACTCCATGCCCACCTCATTCCAAGGCCACAGCGCCATGAGTACCGCCATGGTGCCCACATAGAAAATCAGAATACGCCAGATAACCTGATTGATGGCCTGCGGAATGGTCTTAGCGGGATTTTCCGCCTCGCCGGCAGTGATACCGATAAGCTCAATGCCGCCGAAGGAGAACATTACCACGGCAATAGACAGGGCCAGTCCCCAAAGACCGTTGGGCAGGAAGCCGCCATTTGACCAAAGATTGCTGAGATTATCCGGGAAGGGCTGCGGATTTCCCAGCAGAAGATAAAGCCCCAGCACAATCATCAGCACAATGGCTGTGATTTTAATAAGCGCCATCCAAAATTCCGTTTCCCCATAAAGTCTGACGTTTATCAGATTCAAAGCCGTAATGGCCACCAGACAGATAAGCGCCGCAATCCACTGTGGCAAGTCCGGAAACCAAAACTGCATGTAAATCCCCACCGCCGTAAGCTCAGCCATAGATACCAGCACATAGTTAAACCAGTAATTCCAGCCGGACATAAAGCCGGGGAACTTTCCCCAATATTTCGTGGCATAATGGCTGAAAGAACCGGACACCGGCTCATCAACCGCCATTTCTCCCAGCATACGCATGATGAAGAAAATCATGATACCGCCGATTAAGTACGCCAGCATGACCGCCGGCCCTGCCAGGGCAATTGTCGAGGCCGAACCATAGAACAGGCCCGTGCCGATAGCGCCCCCCAAAGCAATCATCTGCAAATGGCGGTTCTTCAGTCCCCGTTTTAATTTACCGTTATCGTTCATAAAATTAGTCCCCTTCTAAATAAAAAAGTACCTGCCTATTATAACGCAAAGGCAGGTACTTTACAATATTACAATGTTACATCAATAACGCTGTCTGTCCTTCAAGGCGCGCTCTACTTCCCGTTTGGCAGCTTTTTCATGTAAATCCTGCCGCTTGTCGTAGTTGTGCTTACCAGAGGCCAGTGCCAGTTCCAGTTTAGCCTTGCCGTTTTTGAAATAAATCTTCAGCGGCACTAAGGTGAAACCTTTTTCCCTTGTCTTGGCAAACAGCTTGACTATCTCGCTCTTATGCATCAGCAGCTTGCGGGGACGCAGGGGGTCATGATTAAAGATATTGCCCTGTTCATAAGGGGAAACATGCATATTTTCCACAAATATTTCCCCGTTCTTGATGACGGCATAGCTGTCCTTGAGATTGGCTTTGCCGGCACGCAGGGATTTTACTTCCGTGCCCTGCAAGGCCAGCCCGGTTTCATAGGTTTCATGAATGAAATAATCATGACGGGCCTTGCGGTTTTCACAGGCAATTTTCATCCCTATGTTTTTCTTGCCCATTTATCTCACCTCGAGATTATTTACTGTTTCCCGTACCGCCTTCTGTTTTGCGGTGCGGCCGCGGACGGCGGGAACCCCGGGATTTCTTGGACTTTTCCTTCTCGGCCTTGGCAGCTGCCGCTGCCATTTCCCGTTCTTTCTTTTCGTGGTATCCGGGAGGGTCAGGCCAAACGGCACTGTTAAGCCCCGTCACATAAACACGATGATACCCGGCCTCTTTGTCACTGCGGCGTTCTTCCCGGTTGCGGCGGTTTTCGCCGCGGAAGGAACCTGCCCCCATACGGCTTTCCTTGTCAGCGCTCTCCGCCTTGCCCGGCCGGCGCTTGCGTTCTGCCCTGGGCTTACGGCCTTCGTTCTCGCGCTTTTCCGTCTGGGGCAGCTTTTCCCCGGACGCACCGCGCTTTTTATTGCCATGACGTCTGCGAGCTGTTTTCTGCTCCTTCTGTCTGGTTTCTTCCTCCGTCAGCATGGGCTCAGCAATGAGTTCGTCCTCGAGCAGTGGCTTGACCTGCTTTTTCGGGCGGGGAGCCTTGGCCTTTTTATCCCCTTTGCCCTGTTTGCTGTTATTGCCCGGCTTAGCAGGGCGCTCCGGCACATACTGGCCGTTGTCTTTCAACACAAAATCCAAATTCCGTTCCTCCACATTGGCGCGCGCCAGGATAACTTCCACTTCATCCCCCAGACGGTACTGGGTGCGGGTGCGCTCACCAATCATTGCATATTGTTCTTCCACGTATTCGTAATAGTCGTTGGTCATGGTGGACACATGCACCAGACCTTCTACGCCGTTATCGAGCTCCACAAAGATACCAAAAGCCGTCACGCCGCTGATAACGCCCGTAAATTCTTCCCCGACAAATTGCGCCATATACTCAATTTTCTTCATATCGGTGGTTTCCCGTTCCGCCTCAGTCGCCAGGCGCTCCCTGTTGGAAGTGTGGTCAGCGATTTCCGGCAGTACAATTTTGAGTTTGGCCTGCCGGTCAAGGGGCAGGCTGCCGGTAGCAAAGGTTTCCCGGAGCAGGCGGTGTACGATTAAGTCAGGATAGCGGCGAATCGGTGACGTGAAATGGGTGTAATATCTGGCCGCCAGACCAAAATGTCCCAGACTCTGCTCACTGTATCGGGCCTGCTGCATGGAGCGCAGGGATACCGTGCTGATAATCCGTTCCTCGGGACGGCCTTCCACCTTCTCCAGTACCTGCTGGACATCGATAGGTTTAATATGCCCCTGTTCATCCTGCTTTACAAACAGACCGAAAGCCGCCAACAGATTATTGAGGCGCTCGATTTTTTCCTCTGAGGGCTGCTCATGTACGCGGTACATAAAGGGCAGGTTCTTGGTATCCATGTGCTTGGCCACCGTTTCATTGGCCGCGAGCATGCATTCTTCAATAATGGACTCTGCCAGACTGCCTTCACGCTTGATGAGTGCCACAGGGTGACCATTTTCATCGAGCTTTACCTTTACCTCCGGCAGGTCAAAGTCGATGGAACCGCGGCGATGACGCTTAGCCTTCAAAGCTCCCCGCAATTCCGCCAGTGTTTCCAGCATGGGCAGAATATCGCCATTGTCCGACAGGAACGGCTCGGCCTTATCCACCAGTACCTTGTTGACAATATTGTAAGTCAGGCGGCGGTAGACGTGAATCACCGTCGGCAAAATCTCATAACTCGTAATCTCGCCTTCCGCGCTAATCTGCATTTCACAGGCCATAGACAGGCGGTCAACGCCGGCATTCAGGCTGCAAATACCGTTGGAAAGTTCCTTGGGCAGCATGGGAATAACCCTGTCCACCAGATATACACTGGTGCCACGAGCGTAGGCCTCCCGGTCGAGCGGCGCGTGTTCCTTCACATAATGACTGACATCGGCGATATAAACGCCCAAAAAATACGAACCGTCCGGATTTTTCCGCGCATAGACACCATCGTCCAGGTCCTTGGAGTCCTCGCCGTCCACCGTGACAATCTGCAGGTCACGGCGGTCAGCCCGGCCCTGATATTCAGCCGGAGATGGTTCCTGCTCCACCGCGTCAGCCTCAGCCTGTACATCTTCGGGGAAAGTTTCTGAGAGCTCATACTGACGCATTACGGACAGCACATCTACGCCGGGGTCACCGACCTTGCCCAAAACTTCAATGACTTCACCCTCAGCGCTGCGGCGTCCGTTGGGCCATTTCGTGATTTTTACTACGACCTTGCTGCCGGTCTTAGCGCCTTTAAAAAACTTTTTGGCCACAAAAATATCCTGCGTGAGCTTGGTATTATCAGGCGTCACAAAGCCAAAAGTCTTGCTGCGTTCAAACGTGCCAACAATTTTTTCGTTGGCGCGTTCCAAAATACGGATTATCTCGCCTTCCCGGGAACGGCCTTCTTCCTGCGCCGGCGTCACGCGGGCCACCACGCGGTCACCATGCATAGCCGTACCGATAGCACCGGCCGGAACAAAAACATCCGTTTCATCCTCAGTTTCCCGTACATCGGGAATGATAAAGCCAAAGCCTTTGGCTGTCATCGCTATCCGGCCCACCACCAGATGCATACGGCTGGGCACACCGTACAAATCGCTCCGATTCTTGATAATGGCCCCTTCTTTTTCCAGTTCTTCCAGGGCTACGGGAAAATCAACCAGTTCCTCATCCGTCAAGCCCATAGCTTCGCCTAAATCTTCCTCAGTCAGCGGTTTATATGCACTTTCCCGCATATAGGCGATGATTCTTTCTTTCAAATCCATGCGTTCTCCTTACAGATATTTACGATTCTCCTACAGAACTACAGAATGTTTAAGCACGCCAATGCCCCCGGCGTCCCAGGACGGACGTCACGGGCGTAAATCCCCGGACGGGATTTCTGACCGCTGTTTCTTTTCGTCCATTTCTTACATCAAGGAAATGAACCTTGCTTATTTCTGCAGGAAGGCCACAGCCTCTTCAAAAACTCTCTCTCGTTCGCTGGCCAGGGGCAGCAGATGCCCCGATTTTTCCAGCCAGACAATGCGTGCCTGACTCTGCACATGAGCCAGAATGTAATCGGCGCTGACCGGCGCCGCCGTATGGTCGTCACGACTGTGCATAATGAGCAGCGGCGCCGTGACTTCTTCAATGGCTCCTTTGGTTTTTTCGATAACCTCTACCAGCTCATGAATGGATATCAGCGGCATTTTCCGATAAGTGCGGTTTGCCGCCGGCGGTACGTCCTTCAGGCGGCGGCGGGCCTTGGGCACATAGCCGCCATAGCAGGCCTCACGCGGCGGCAGCGCCGCCAGGCCCCGTTCTTCTGGAATAAAGATGGGTGCCGCCAGCGTCACCACATGGGAAACAACTTCTTCCGTCGCCAGCAGCAGGGCAAAGAGTCCGCCCATGGAGTGACCAATGACGGAAATTTCCTCACAACAGCCGGACAGCAGCGCATAGCCGTCCCGGACGGAATCCATCCAGTCCTCCCAGGTCATGTGGCTCATGTCCTCCACCGTGGTGCCGTGACCGGCCAGCCGCACGCCCAGCACCGTAAAACCTGCCTTATTTAAACGCTCTCCCAGCAGCAGCAATTCTGCCGGCAGCCCCGTAAAACCATGAATCAGCAGAACACCTTTTTTGCCCCCTGGCATAAGAAACGGTTCTGCTCCCGGTAATATCATTTTTCCACCTCCACGCCGCTGCGTCCTCTGACAGACAGCAACGAAAATATCCCTGCTCTGAAACGCAGAACAGGGATGTGTCGCTTTTTATTAGCTGGTCATTTTAGCGATGACCATGGTGATAATCGCAAACAGGATAGCCAGTACCACAGTCACACGCGCAAGCAGGGCATCCATACCGCGTGCCTTGCCGGAAAATACGGTATCAGCACCGCCGCCCATGCCGCCCATGCCGGCAGATTTTGCTTCCTGTCCCAGTACCGATGCAATGAGGCCGATGGCCACCAAGGCATCAATTATCATCAAAACGGTAAGCATTTATAAAAGCCTCCCTTTAATTACAGTTTCCAGATCATAGTAACACAATTTCATAGCATTTCGCAAGTTTTTTCGTCGCTTTTCACAGATAATCTTGGAACGTTATTTATCAGCATTAAATTTTAATTGCCGCTTATACATCGACAAACGGGAATGTGCGTTCGAGCTCCTGCAGCCATATACCATTATTGTGGTCGTAGGTACGAATGACAATTTTGTCTTTGTAGATATAAAGCGAGTTCGTATAAAGTTTTTTGGCATCTATTGTCGGATTATGGATATTCACCAGATTCCTATTCACACGGTTCACACTGATATCGGCATAGCTGTCATTTGTTGGCGGTGTATGGGTGTGGCCTGATATCCATAGACTGCCCGGCGGCACCGCTGCCATGATTTCTGCCAGTTTCGTATCCGGCTTAGCTGTGGCTGACACGGTATTTATCTTCTTATTATAGGTGCGCAAAGTTCCTTTTAACGGCCCATGACAGAAAAAGAGCACGGGCCCGTTTTTATGGGTGGCAATCTCCTGTTGCAGCCAGGCAAGCTGTTCCGCTGACAGCTCCACGTTGCTGCCGCAACCGTCCGGGGATAAATAGAGCAGGCGGCAGTTCCCCACATCACGGGCATAATAAGCCGCCGGCAGGTGATAACGTTTTTGAAAGGCTGCGAGCTTGGCCTTTTTCTCGCTCAGTGTCCCCTGCGCTAATTTCTGCTTTTTCTTGTTAACAGGTTCATCTTTATAGGCATAGTCATGGTTGCCGGCTACAGCATAGTATGGATAACGCAGGGCGCTGACATACTCGTCCACCACTTTAAACTCCGCCTCTTTGCCATAACGCGCCGCCAGGTCACCGAGCAGTGCCACCTCGTCAACATCTGTCCAGGCATTTATGGTTTGGAGTAGTTTTTGTTTTTTCTCCCAGACATTCTTTTGGTCAGCCGCAGCAGGAAAAGACTTAGTCCGCACAGGCAGGTGCAGGTCACTGATGAGTACGATATGGTAATAGTCTTTTCGCCCACCGGCTGCAACCGTCGGCACATAGCCCAAAGACAGGCAGCCGATAAAAGCCGCTGCCGCCCGTAAAAATTCCCTGCGTTTCATAGTTGTTGCCTCCCCCGCTCTATATATTTACTGCCCTGTCAGTATACGGCACTATCATTTGCTATTTTCCACCTGCCTGTGCTTTTTTCCTCCCTGCACAGGAAAAGCCCCTGCAAGTTTTTCACTTCGCAGGGGCTGCTTGTTTATTATCTTCTAATTTGTTTATGCCTGTATCGACCTAAAGCCACTGGCCTTATGCAGGCGGTTCATAATCGCCAGGCCCAGGCCAGCCGCCGTCGTGCCTTCGCCCAGCAATACGTCAGCCTCTTTATCGTCAAAGGAGCGCAGAGCCTCATAAATATTAGCAGCAATAGCGGGGAGCTTGCCCTGATGACCGTAGTCAGCCATCAGCTCCCGGGGCACAATATCGGCCAGTTCCTGGAGTACCTCATGGCTGGCCATAACCCCCACAGTATGCCCTGCAGCCTGCAGGCGGCTGATTTCCTGCCTGAAAGCCCGTACCATTCTGGTCGGCATGCCTTCAATAAGTGTCAGCGGCGCCTTGGGCGCGTAATGCGTGTATTTCATGCCCGGGGCGCGTGGCACGGAATCTTTCCCCACCAGGGCCGGGTCAATAATGACATTGCCTGCCCCAAGCACTTCTTCGAGCATTTCCTTTGTAATCGCGCCGGGACGCAGGATAACAGCCTTGTCCCCGACAGCATCAACAATGGTGGATTCCACGCCAAAATCACAGCTGCCGCCATCGAGAATCAAGGGTATTTTCCCGTCCATATCCGTAAGCACAGCCTCTGCCGTTGTGGGGCTGGGGCGTCCGGAGATATTGGCCGATGGTGCCGCAATGGGCACGCCGGCGGCCGCGATTAAAGCACGCGCCACATCATGCTCCGGCATACGCACGCCCACCGTGGAAAGACCGCCGGTAATTCTGTCCGGCACCAGACTGCGCCGTGGCAGAATCAAAGTAATGGGGCCGGGGCAGAACGCCGCCAGCAGTTTTTCCGCCTTGTCGGGAATAGCCGCTGCCACCTGGTCTATCATCGAACGATTGGCCACATGAAGAATCAAAGGATTATCCGACGGACGCCCCTTGGCCTGATAGATTTTGGCGCAGGCGTCAGCGTCAAGGCCGTTGGCCCCGAGCCCGTATACGGTTTCCGTGGGGAACGCCACGACCTCACCACTGCGGATAAGTTCCCCCGCTGCGTGCAAAGCGTCCCTTTGCCCCTTTACATTGTCTATCTTAATCAGCTTGGTTTCCATTTATTATTTATGCCTCTTTTGTCCAGGCCACAACCACCCGGTCAATGCCTGCATAGTCCTTTAAGATTTCCGTCCGGTCAATGAGCGGATTGGCCTGTGCCAGTCCAGCCACGTCCTGCGCCTGCTTTATGCCGACCTCAAAAGCCATAAAGCCCCCCGGTAGGAGCATGGCCGGTGCGTCTGCACAAAGACGGCGGTAAAAATCAAGTCCGTCTGCACCACCAGCCAGTGCCGTATGCGGTTCACTTAACTGCACATCGGCCGCCAGCCCGGCAATGTCGGCATCAGGAATATACGGAGGATTGGAGAGAATTGCCGTATAGCTGTTGCCCTGCAATGGCGCCAGTAAATCACCGGTGAAGAACTGTGCT
Source organism: Selenomonas sp. AE3005 (assembly GCF_000686945.1). Taxonomy (GTDB): domain Bacteria; phylum Bacillota; class Negativicutes; order Selenomonadales; family Selenomonadaceae; genus Selenomonas_A. The sequence continues at coordinate 22,681 of NZ_JMME01000014.1, read as the reverse complement.
CTGTCTGCCAGATTCAACGCCGCCGCATTTTCCTCGGCCACCGCCCGGGCCGCCGGCGAAATATCCACTGTAGCGAGCTGCGCGTCCTTGACAAAATGCAGGACACTAAGCCCCACCGCCCCGGTGCCCGTACCAATATCGGCAATCTTTGGCGCAGTTGCGCCCAGTTTTCGCAGGTTATCCACGGCGGCCTGCACTAAAATCTCCGTATCGGGACGGGGTACTAATGTATCTGCCGTGACCTTAAAGGTCAGACCCATAAATTCTTTTTCGCCCAGAATATAGGCAACAGGCACATGGTTAATACGCTGTTTTATCATACCGCGAAACGCTGCCAGTTCTTCCGGCTGGAGCGGTTCATCAAAATGCACATACAGGTAAATCCGCTGCTTATTCAGCACATGCCCCAACAGCACTTCCGCGTCAAGACGGGGGGATTCAATCCCTTTTTGCGTAAAATATTCCTCTGTCCATTTGAGGATTTTACCGATTGTCCAGATTTCACTTGCCATTACTTCACCTGTTTGAGTCTTTCCGCCTGGTCTGCGGTGATGAGGGCATTTAAGATTTCGTCCAGGTCGCCGCTGAGTACCGCGTCAATACGGTGTAAAGTCAGGCCAATACGATGATCCGTCACCCGGCCCTGCGGAAAGTTATACGTGCGGATACGCTCGCTGCGGTCGCCGCTTCCCACCTGATTTTTACGGTCAGCAGAAATGCTGTCCATCTGTTCCTGCTGGGCTTTATCCAAAAGTCTGGCCCGCAGTACCTTCATGGCTTTATCCTTATTTTTGAGCTGAGAGCGCTCGTCCTGACACTGCACCACAATTCCTGTAGGAATATGGGTTATGCGGATAGCACTTTCCGTACGGTTAACGTGCTGGCCGCCGGCACCGGAGGCACAATAAAGGTCAATATGCAGGTCGTTGGGATTGATATCCACATCAACGTCCTCAGCCTCTGGCAGCACGGCTACCGTCACTGCTGAGGTATGAATACGGCCGCCGGATTCAGTCGCCGGTACGCGCTGCACGCGGTGCGTGCCGCTTTCGTATTTGAGCTTGCTGTAAGCGCCAAAGCCCGTCACCATGAAGGAAATTTCCTTGTAGCCGCCCAGTTCCGTGGGACTGGCGTCGATGATTTCCATCTTCCAACCCTGCCGCTCCACATAACGGCCATACATGCGGAACAGGTCACCGGCAAACAGCGCTGCCTCCTCACCGCCGACACCACCGCGGATTTCCACAATGACATTCTTATCATCATTGGGGTCTTTGGGCAGGAGCAGAATCGGCAGCTGGCCGTCCAGTTCTTCCTTGCGGACCTTCAATTCCGCCAGTTCGTCTTCCACAAACTTGCGCATATCATCGTCCAGGGCCTCGGCAAACATGGCCTTGGCCTCGTCAATGCCCTTGACTACCTCTTTGTATTCCCGGAACTTTTCCACAATGGGTGTCAGACTGGCATGTTCCTTGCTGTATTTTTGCCAGCGGTTCATATCGGCAATTACATCGGGGTCACTAATCAGCGACTCCAATTCCAAAAATTTATCCTCAACTGCTTGGAGTTTTTCCAGCACTTATTTCACCTCAAAAATTATTCCGTAACCATAGCCGCTGCCTGAGCCTCTGTTTCTGTCTCAGCCGCAGCCGGCTCTTCATTTCTGTATTCACCGCTGCCCGGCAGGATTTCTTCCGCCGGCAGTACCGCCTTCAACGACTCAATGGCTACTTCCACCATGTCATCCTCAGGGGGACGTGTCGTAAGATACTGCAGCCAGAGCCCGGGCTTGATAGCCGTCTGAATTATGCTGTTGTCACTGCGCCCGGCCAGACGGATTATCTCATAGGAAATACCGGCCACCACCGGCAGCAGCAAAATGCGGCTGGCAATGCGTTCACCCAAAGAAGGCCAGCCCAAAAAGGCAAAAACGAAGATGGACACCAGCATGACAATCAGCAAAAAGTTAGTGCCGCACCGGGGGTGGAGCCGCGGAAATTTCTGTACATTCTCCACCGTCAGCGGCAGACCTGCCTCATAGCAGAAAATCGTCTTATGCTCAGCCCCATGATACTGGAACACCCGCCGAATGTCCTTCATTCGGGAAATGCCCCAGATATACAGCAGGAAAATCACCAGCCGCAGGCAGCCTTCCATCAGATTCAAAAACATCGGGTCAGCCGTAATGACATGGAACAACTTGGCCGCTCCTGTGGGAATGGCTATAAAGAGAATACTGGCCAAAACCAGGGCAAAGACAATCGTGCCGGCCATTTCCCTGTCTGTCAGCTGCTCGTCCTCCTCCCCGGCCATCTTGGCTGAGTAAGACAAGGACTTCATGCCGATGACCAGCGACTCTATCAGGGCCACCGTCCCCCGTAAAAAAGGCTTTTTCAAAATTGGATAACGGTCGCTAATGGAATTTACCGGTTTCGTTTCCACCTGAATTTTTCCCTGCGGGTCACGCACAGCCGTGGCCGTGAGCTTGGGGCCGCGCATCATCACGCCCTCAATAACAGCCTGACCGCCTACCATCAATTTATTTAATCTATCACTCAAGGTCTTTCCTCCTAACTTTCACAGGAAAACACCACATAATCAATATTTAGAACGTTCCATTTTCTCCAATATAGTAAATAAAGCAGAGCAAAATGCTCTGCTTTACCATAACGTGTCTTACTTCTTGGCGTAACGCTTGTTGAACTTTTCGATACGACCGCCTGCCTGAACGTCACGCTGACGACCCGTGAAGAACGGATGGCACTTGGAGCAAACATCGACGCGCAGTTCCTGCTGCGTGGAACCAGTGGTGAACGTGTTGCCGCAACCGCAGGTTACCTTTGCTTCGAAGTATTCCGGATGAATACCCTGTTTCATTATTTACACCTCGCTTTCACCCCAACGAAACTGGGAATTGATACAAGCAAGCTATGCGCGAGCTTGGTTTAGACCTAGCTTACCTTGTGGGGCAAAGCCAGTCAAATTTTGACTTGGAACCAGACGTCAGTACGTCCAGTACCCGAATATTATAGCACGCTGCTTTTCACTATGCAAGAAAGGAAATAAAATTTGCTTGAAAATTTTTCGTCCCTATACGATAATACTAATATCAGAATACGAAATAATATGCTTGCTATATACAGAAAGGATTATTTATGGCAACTCAATCAGTAAAACACCAGTGCAGTTTCTGCAAACGCACCATTGAAGTCCGCAATCAGTACGATATGCCCATCTATGACCCCAGCACGGGGTTTGCAATTTGCAGCAACTGTATCCGCGAAATCAATCATTTTCTTGATGAACACGCTGCCGCCCAGCAACAGGACGAAAAACAGGTCTTTGCCGGTCAGCTCGATGATATTCTTGCCAAGAATAAGCCGCATATCATCAAACAGTACCTTGATGAGTACATCATCAATCAGGACCGCGCCAAAAAAATTCTCTCCGTGGCGGTCTACAATCACTACAAACGCATGAAATACGGCTATCAGAATGATGACGGTACGGAAATTGAAAAGTCCAACGTCATCATGCTCGGCCCGTCCGGCTGTGGCAAGACGGCCCTGCTGTCCCACCTGTCCAAACTGCTCGACATTCCCTTTGCCGTAACTGACGCCTCCAGCCTCACAGAGGCCGGCTTTGTCGGCGCTGACGTGGAAGTGGCTGTGCGCAACCTTTACTACGCCGCGGACAAGGACGTGGAAAAAGCCGAACACGGCATTATCTATCTGGACGAATTTGACAAAATCGCCCGTAAATCCGGCGCCAACAACTCCATCACCGCTGACCCCGGCCATGAAGGCGTACAGCAGGCCCTGCTCAAAATGCTGGAAGGCAGTGTGGTGGAATTCACCTCCCGCGGCCAGCGCAAGCACCCGGAGGCCCCGACCATCAAAGTCGACACGAAAAACATTCTGTTCATCGTCGGCGGTGCTTTCGTCGGCATTGACGAAGTAATTGCCAAGCGCCTCAACAAGGCCAGCTCCATCGGTTTCGGTGCCGAGGTTCAGGGCAAGGACGACAAGCCCAAGTTTGATGAACTCATACACAAGGTACGTCCGGAGGACCTCATGCAGTATGGCATTATCCCGGAAATCATCGGCCGTCTGCCGGTAATCTGCACCCTCGAAACCTTGGACGAGGACGCGCTCCTGCGCATTCTCACCGAGCCGAAAAACGCCCCGGTCAAGCAGTATCAAAAACTGCTGGCCATGGACAATGTGGAACTCGAATTCCAGGAGGACGCCCTGCGCGCTGTGGCTCGCAAAGCCATCGAACGCAAGACCGGAGCCCGTTCCCTCAAAGGCATAATCGAGGATATCATGCTCGATGTCATGTTCGACATTCCCAAGTCAAATGAACCGCGTAAAGTCATCATTACCAAGGCCTGCATTGATGAAAATGCCAAACCTGAAGTTGTGAAGAAATAACAAAATCCCTGTCTGGTTATCTTTGCCAGACAGGGATTTTTTATTATCTAAATGACAGTCACATGTGTTTTGCCGGTATGGGCCCACGGGACAGGGCAATAGCCCCGGTGCGGGCGATTTCGATAATCTCGTATTCCGAAAGAACTTCGATAATGCCGTCAATCTTGCTCTGCTGGCCCGTAAGTTCAATGACCACATTTTCCTGACTGACGTCTACGATATTGGCCCGGAAGATATTGACAATATCAATGAGCTCCGCCCTGTTTTCCCGGGTGGCCCGGACTTTTATCATCACCAGTTCCCGGGCGATGGAGTCCACTTCCGTGAGATTTACAATCTTAATCACATCGATGAGTTTGCTCAGCTGCGTCATGACCTGGTCCAGTTCGTTCTTGGACTCCACTGATACCACGATATTGATACGGGTGACATCGGCCTCCTCCGTATAGCCGGCGGAAATGCTTTCGATATTAAAGGCCCGGCGGCTGATAAGCCCTGATACATGCGTGAGGACACCGGGTTTATTGTCTACGAGAACAGCCAGTAAATATTTCTTCATCATTTGCTACCTCCCAGCACCATTTGGTCAAGCCGCTTGCCGCCCGGAACCATCGGGAGAACATCTTCTTCCTCGGGAATCAGTACATCGATAAGGGCTGGTCCTTTTTCGGCCATAATCTTGGGCAGTACCGTTTCCAGTTCCTCTTTTTTCGTCAGACGATAGCCCTTTAAGCCCATGGCCTCCGCCAGTTTGACAAAATCCGTCTTGCCCTTCAGTTCGGACTGCGAGTAATGATGGTTGTAGAACAGGCGCTGCCACTGGCCCACCATGCCCAAAATGCAGTTGTGGACGATAACGACCTTCACATCGATATCATTGTCGGCAATAGTGGCAAATTCCTGACAGTTCATCATGATACTGCCATCACCCGTGATTAAAACAACCTTGCTGTCCGGGCAGCCCACCTTGGCGCCCATAGCCGCCGGCAGGCCGTAGCCCATTGTCCCCTGACCGCCGGAGGTCAGGAAATGGCGCGGCTTATACACATCGAAGAACTGCGCCGCCCACATCTGGTGCTGGCCTACATCGGTAACCGCAATGGTATCCTTGTCGGACAGCTCGCTGACTTTCCGCAGCAGAGCCCCCGGTTTTATAGCCTCTCCCTGCTCCACATAGCTGAAAGGATGTTCCGCATGCATTTGCATGACTTCCGCTTTCCACCCCTGGAATTTCTCCGCCAGCTGTCCACCAGCAGCCTGCAGCTGCTGATTAAAGCGCGGCAGCGTCCAGCGCAGGTCACCCAGTACTTTTAAATCAGCCGTCACATTCTTGTTGATTTCTGCCCGGTCCAGCTCAAAATGCAGGATTTTAGCCTTAGGCGCAAAGCCGTCTACCCGTCCTGTCACCCGGTCACTGAATCGCATACCGATACACAGCAGCAGGTCGCATTTTTGAATCGCCATATTGGCGGCGTAGCTGCCATGCATGCCGGCAAAGCCCAAAAAGCCTTCGGTGTCGGCAGGTACAGCGCCCAGCCCCAGCAGCGTGGAAGTTACAGGCACGCCCAGCGTTTGCGCCAGTTTCTGTACCTCTGCAGACGTATCGGAGCTGATCACTCCACCTCCGGCAAAAATCAAGGGACGCTCAGCCTTCTGCACCGCTGCCACGGCAGCCGCAATCTCGTCCTCGTTGCCATCATAAACACCGGAATAACCGCGCAGGTTCACAGTTTCCGGATACTTGTAATCAATCTTCGCATCAAAGACATCTTTCGCCACATCAATGACCACCGGTCCTTTGCGGCCAGTGCTGGCGATAAAGAATGCCTCTTTGATTATCCGCGGCAGGTCATTAACATCTTTCACGAGATAATTATGTTTCGTTATCGGTGTCGTAATACCGAAGATATCAGCCTCCTGAAAAGAGTCCTTGCCGATATAGGGATTGGCGACCTGACCGGTAATGCAAACCAGCGGCACTGAGTCCGTGCAGGCCGTAGCTATCCCCGTAATGAGGTTCGTCGCCCCCGGCCCGGAGGTGGCAAATACCACGCCCACCTTGCCAGTAGCCCGGGCATAACCATCAGCCGCATGGATAGCGCCTTGTTCATGCCGCGTTAAAATATGCGGAAATTTCATCTTATATACAGCATCATAAAGTGTCAGCACCGCGCCCCCCGGATAGCCAAACACCATTTCGACGCCTTCCCTTTTCAGGCTTTCCAGTACTGCCTGAGCACCATTCATCATCAAAGCCAGCCCTCCCCAAATTGTTTACAGTTGATATAATAATCCACTAATTATTATACACTATTTGTATACAATATTACAACGAACATTTTCATTTATACTTATAAAGCGGCACTAGGCAGCAAGTACAAGCAAAAATATTTATGAAATACTAAATTCTATTCACACAGAGAAATTACATTTTGACGGTCAGTTCGTGCTAAAAATTATCCCGATAATACGTGCACGGGGTTCACGGGGGAGTAATTTTTCTGCCTCCGCTAAACGACACACCTCGTAAAATACTGCTGTCCAGTTACCTGCGCCGGGCAGGCCAACGGCGCTCCTTTCAGCGTAGTTGCTTAGCTAAGCCCAACAGTGTGCCGGCCTTCGCTGCGCTTAGGCAGTCGCTCCCCGCATAAAAATCACTCCCCCGTTCGCCCCCACAAACGGCCTGTACAATTGCCACGAACCCGTTCTCCCGTAACAAGAACATCGATGTGCTTGTTACCTGTCACTGAGAAAGAATCATTTTACACGGACGTCGCTTAGGGCGGAGGTGGTGATGCTTTTCGCAGTGGAACGACTGTCCGAACGCAGTGAGGACTGGCCCACAAACAACAGTCCCTGGACATTGAGCTGAACCATCGCGCCGACTGCTTGCCGGCGCATGCAGCTGGAAAAGACCAAACTTTTGCTGGTGGGTCATTCAGTGCAACAGCGAAAAGTATTACCACCTCCACCCGACTGAGCTGAAACAAATAAAATAAAGCAGGTATTGACCGTCAAACTGCAATAAAAAAATCTGTTGACGCTTTTCGTCAACAGATTTTTCTCTCAGGGTATATTCCCCTGCATATTTAATGTTTTATATCTTCCAGCCGCACGCTGGGGTCCAAAATAACATCATTTATACCGAAATAAGTGCATACATGTATGCGCGTCAACCCATTATCGTAATCATCATAAGCAATATGACGCAATACCCGGCGTCTTTCCGGAATCGCACTTGGCGGCAGCGTTACTACAAGATTGCCGCGATTGGCCTCATAAGCAATATGCCCTACACGGATAGCGTCCTCCTGCCAAATACTATGCATTACCGCCAATGTAGCAATCATGATAAAGCCCACAATACACAGTCCGCCGCGGCGCAAAATCTTAGCCGCATCGCCTTCCAGCAATACTTTTGCCACTGCCGGTATCCGCAGGATAACCACCGCACCGATGATGAAAATAACCGAAGAGCTGTATAATGCACGCCCAGGGAAGGACGGTGCGCCTACCACGACAAAATTGTTAAAGAAAGCCAGGCCAAGAAGGAACGCACCATAACGCAGTTCCGGGAAGTCAGCTGCCAGCTGTTTCCAGGTAATCTGCTGTTTCAAGGAACGGATTCTGTCCTTAAACAGGCCAGTGCGTTCAATCGTCACCAGATATACCCAGGCCACTGCCAGCACATACAGCAGAACCTCTTCCAAGCTCTCCATAAGATTGTTGAAGTGCTCCAGCGTCAACGGGTCGCCCAAACCGATGGGAACCAGCAGTACCTTGACAATGGCTGCCTCGATGATATTTGACATAAAACCGTTGGTGGAGTATGATACTAAACTCAAAAGCATAAAGCCCAGTAAAACAAAATGTTTGCTGGGGCTCTGGCTGGTTTCCGGAACTTCCAGACCGCGCTTGCGTGCCGCCTCCATAAACAAAATGCGGCAAGCCAGAACGAGCGTCAAAATGATGGGAATCATATACATAATCATTTCCAGGTTGCCCGGAATCTGATTAAGGAAATGGAACAACCAGGAGCGGTCCTCATCATCAATAATACGCTGCTGATTACCCGGTGAAAACAGGCAGGCCACTGTGCCGATAATGGAACCGACAGCCCCTGTAATCATCCAGCCCTTAAGCAGGCCGCGGCGTTTAGCCAGGTACGTACATAACACGGCCAGCAGGGACGTGGTAACAGTCAGATTTTCCACCGAGCAGGCACCAATCATGCCCAAAATAAACATGACCGGCATGAGCCACCACTGCGTGCCTTTCATATTGCCTGCCAGAAAAACATTGTAAGGCAGCAGAAAAATAGCCGCCAGCAATCCGGTCCACATATAAACAGCAGAACCGCAGCACCATAAGATTACTTCCCCAAAATGCGAAATTCCCAGCCAGGAAAACAGCCCCATTAAGAGCAGCGCCTTGGGCTCACGCAAAAACTGCCAGTCACGGCGGCAATGCATCAGCATAACGGCCAGCATCGCACAGAACACAAAAGCATTGGCCCAGTTATACCAAAATTTGCCTACCCACATAAAGAAAAACTGGAAGAAGAAACTCACCAGCCGCCCACCATGGGTTATGTAATAGCGTTCCAGGGAATACATAACATCTCCCATGGACTGCAAATGTTCACCGGTACGCCAGATAACACTGTGCCAGTAATCATCCCTGTACATGGGCATCCAGGCATTAGCCACATACATTATTATGAAAAAACCTGCCAATATAGCCAAGCTCATTCGTACTTGTTTATTCTGCAACTTATCCTCCTACTTTCTATCTTTAACTCGTCACGGCAATAAACATACCAAATTTGTTAACACACCGATTCATTATACCTTAGCAATTTTCTTTGTGCAAGCTACACGATTTCCTCGTGTTCTTCCTTTAATTCCTGTGCCAGTTTAATCAGCACTCTGGTTATCCGGGCACCATCAACCTCTTCGACGTAGAACAGGTTGCCCAGTGCTGCCGCCATCTGACCGATACGCGGTTCCGTCCCGATTTGGTCATAGAGCCAGCCGCCGACACTGTCCACTTCCTCGTCCTCCAAGGGGATTTCCAGAATATCGGCCAGTTCCTCCAGCAGCATTTTAGCGTCAACAGAATATACATTATTGCCACGGGATTCCGCAGTCGGACGTTCTTCGTCGAATTCGTCCTGTATATCGCCCACGATTTCTTCCATAATATCCTCGATGGTCACCATGCCGGCAGTACCACCATACTCATCAACCACAATAGCCATCTGACTGTGACTGCCCTGCATAGTTTTCAACAATACATTGACGTCCATGCTCTCCGGCACCACCAGCGCCTTTCTGGCTAATTTTCGCAAATGTGGTTTCTTGCCGCTGGCCATGACCTTCATCAGGTCCTTGACATGCAGAAACCCGATAATATGGTCCTTATCCTCCTTGCATATCGGATATCTGGTCATTTGTTCAGACAGAATCACGTCCATGTTTTCCTGCCAGCTGTCCTCCAGATATATGACCACCATATCCGTCCGCGGTGTCATAATTTCCCGGACATTCAGCTCGGTAAAATCAAAAACATTGTCCACGAAATCCGCCTCTGTATCATCAATCAGCCCCTGCCGGTGGCTCTCCTCCATAAGCAGGCGGATTTCCTCTTCCGTGTGGGCTGACTCACTTTCGCTGGCGGCCTTAAAGCCCATACGGGCTGTTACCCAGTTGGCCACGTGATTTAACAGCCAGACAAACGGATACATGACTTTATGAAAAATCAGCATAGGCAGGGCAACCGCCAGCATGATTTTTTCCACGTTTTGAATGGCCATGGTCTTAGGCGTCAGTTCGCCCAGGACAATGTGCCCGGCAGTGATGATGGAAAAGGCGATGACCAACGACAGCGTATGCCCCACCATATCGTCCAGGCCTGCCAGCTGCGTGAGCGGCAGGATAAGCTGCGCCACCACAGGCTCACCAACCCAGCCAAGCCCCAGGGACGCCAGCGTAATCCCCAGCTGCGTCACCGACAAAGAGGCGTCAAGATGGTCTGTGAGCCTTTTTGCATACACCGCCCGGCGGCTGCCTTCGGCAATCAGCGTTTCCAGTCTGGAAGAACGGATTTTCACACAGGCAAACTCCGCCGCCACAAAAAAACCGTTCATAAATATCAAAAATGCCACGAGTACCAGCTGCAATAGTATCGGTACAATGTCCAAATTCTACTCCCTCCATAAATATGCACAAAATCCGCCGGGTTTATTTACCCACAGGTTTAGCTTTCCCCTGCCGCGTCTTTGTCACTTTCCCCTTGCTCCCCTGAGCTGCTTTGTTCTTTTTCCGGCCACCGGCTGGTTTATCGCCGCCCTTTAAGGGCTTAAATTCTATACCGAGTTTCTTCTCGAGCTGCGCGAGCTTATAGGCCTCCTTGTTATCAGCCAGTGTGATAACAGTCCCCTTGGCCCCGGCTCTGGCCGTACGGCCGGCTCTGTGCAGGTAGACCTGCGCATTTTCCGGCAGGTCAAGATTGAACACATAATCAACGTCCGGAATATCCAGCCCTCTGGCGGCTAAATCCGTGGACAGCAATAATTTTATGCGTCCGGCCTTAAAATCAGCCACCGCCTTCTGCCGGGCCTGTTTGTTATTATGCCCCAGCAAGGTGCCCACCATAAAGCCTTCATAGCGCAGCTGCGCCAGAATTCTTTCGGCGTCAAATACCTTGTTGATAAAGACCAGACCTCTTTTTACTTCCAGCCGCCGGGCTAAGTGCCGCACGGTTTCTACCTTGTTGCGGAAGGGCGTCATGCGGTAAAGATTCTCACGCCGGCCTTGAGCAGCGCTGTCCTCTTCCACTTTAATGACTTCCGGGTGCTGCAAAAAGTCGGCTCGTTCCAAAGCCTTTTTCGGTGCCGTTGCCGACACCAGCACTACCTGCCGCTCAGCCGGCAAAATCCGTACCACCGCAGCGGTATTATCGATGTTCTGGTCATCAAACAAACGGTCAAATTCATCAAGCACCAGCATTTTTACGTTATGGAGCTTTAATTTATTCTTTTGGGCCAGCTCCAAAATACGTCCGGCCGAGCCCACGATTAACTGCGGCTTGTCTTTTAATTTGTCCATCTGCCGGGCTATGTTGGCACCACCGATAAGCCCCTGCACCTTAATGCCCAGGCCAGCCCCCTGCGCAAGTTCCCGGGCAATCCCGGCAATCTGCATGGCCAGCTCATAAGTCGGCGCTAAAATCACAGCCTGGACATCACGGGAGGCAGCATCAAGGCCCTGCAAGACCGGCAGCAGATACGCCAGCGTCTTGCCCGTGCCCGTTGGCGCCTGCGCCACCAGATTGCCGCCGCCCAAAATTTTGGGAATAACCGCCGCCTGCACCGGCATGGGATTTTCAATTCCCTGTTTCTTTAATACATCAGCTAGGTTTTCGCTGACGCCCAGTTCTATAAAATTGCTCATATTTCTTGCCTTTCTTAACGCGCATTAAAGCCTGCCAGAGCGAGGACACAATAGGCCTGCGCTCAAACAGACTATCACATGAAAGCATTATACCATAAAAGGCCAAACAACGCATAAAACTTCCCCACTAAATATGCCCCAGCCTTATATTCTGCCTAAAAGCAGGAAAATCACCTTACAACAACGAATTTTTTATGATATTGATATCGTATCCCATAGTCACGGAGGTGTATTTTATTTTGAGAAAAATATTTTTACTTTTAGTCATAACCATGAGCCTGGCCCTGCTGACCAGCAGCTTTGCGTTTGCCGCCAATGTCGGTCAAGGCAAAAAAATTCTCTTTGTGCCCCTCGACAATCGTCCCATCACGGACAAGGAAACTGTCGATGTCGCCAAAAAACTCGGCTATGATGTGGTCGTCCCCCCGGAAAATCTCTTAGGTACCCGTGAACAACACGGCAACCCGGACGGTCTTTGGGACTGGCTGCGTGCCAACGCACCCGGTGCAAAAGCCGCTGTAGTTTCTACCGATGCCCTGCTCTACGGCAGTCTCGTGGGCTCTCGCAGTCATGAACTCACGCAGGAACAAATTGCTGACAGGGTAAACCGCTTTCAAAAACTCCATCAGGATTTTCCCCGTCTCCCCGTCTACGGCTTTGGCACTATCCTGCGTACCCTGCTGACCGCTACTCACTCTGGTGCAGGTATGGAGCCGGAAATCTACCAGCAGAACGCCGTAAAAATCTACGATTACAGCAAGCTGCGGGATAAGGCAGATATGGGGCAGGCCTCCAAACAGGAACAGCGTGAAATGCAAAGGCTGGAAAAAGAAATTGCCCCGGCGGTCATGGAGGACTGGGCTCACCGCCACAACCTTAATTTCAGCGCCAACAAGTCCCTTATCGACCTTACGGGACAAAATGCTTTATCCTTCCTGTTCCTCGGCGGCGATGACGGCGCCTTTTACTCCCAAACCCATTACGAATTCCGCCAGCTGCGCGAGTACGGAAAGAACATCGGCAAAACAAAATTTCAAATAACCTCCGGCGCTGACGAACTGGGCATGGTCATGCTCTGCCGCGCAATTCTTGACGACAAACGGGATATCCCCTTTGTCTACACGGCCTACAACGTGGGCAAAGGTGCAGACACCATTCCCAGCTATTGCGTAGAAAAAATCGGTGATGATGTAGCCAATACCATTATCGCCGCCGGCGGTATGTCGGTGCCCGCTCCCCAACGCGCAGAACTCGTTTTTGCCGTCAGCACCAACGCCGATGGTCAAACGCTGGAAGCCAATTCCCCCAAAAACACCATCAAGCCCCGCAAAGGAACCATGCCGTTTGTAAAGATGGTCAAGGACTTTGTTGACAAGGGATATCCTGTAGCCGTAGCCGACATTGCCTATGGCAACGGTGCCGACAACGCCCTGATGAACGAACTGCACAAAGCCGATTTGCAGTTCAAACTGCAGGCCTACGGTGGCTGGAACACCGCCACTAATACCACCGGCTTTCTGCTGGGCACCGGCCTGCTCACAAAATGGATGGATAAACAATCCCGGGACGAACTCATGCTGGCCAGATACTTAGAGGACTGGGGCTATCAGGCCAACGTCCGCCAAAGCCTTGCCAGTGCCGTATGGAGCCAGCCCGGTTTCAACCACCAGACAGGCAATCTGGACGGCGCACGCAATTTTGCCGCTGCCAAAGGTACTGAACTGCTGCAAGATTTTGCCCAGCAGAATATCAACCTGCCAGCAGGCCTTTCCTTAGCAAAACTTCACATCACCCATCCCTGGAACAGACTGTTTGAATGTGAAATCTTCTTCTGAAAAATTACTTTCTTGACTTTATCATAAGCATAGCCGGGGTAATCATTGCCCCCACAATGCAATGTACGCAATAAGCCCGCTGGCTGGTAATGCCTTTCCTGAGCGTTTGACGCTTGCGTCTCAGCGCAGGAAAGATATTGCCAGCCAGCGGGCGTCTTATTGTATAAAATTCTACGAATCCAACAATGGCATGCCCTTATTATCATCAAATGTCGCAGTACACCGCGGATAATTGCTGCAGCCCCAGAACGCCCCGTTTTTGCCGCGAATCAGTCTTAAATGGCCTTCCCGGCACTTGGGGCACAGATATTTATCATCAGCCGCTGTCTTTTCCTTGGCGGCCTTTTCGAGCGGATTGGCCGAATACTTGGGCTTATCACCCCAGTTCTGCCACTGGCGTGGCGCCGGACGGCTGGCCTCATAGCTGGCCATATCTGCCGCCATCTGCGCCTCATAATCGGCCGCAGCAAACAGGGAATTTAAATCTGCCATATCCTGGGCACTGGGGCCAGTCCCCGTCTGGGCATAAGCCACCGTAGCCACTCGGGGCGCAGTACGCACGCTCCCACCGCTCTGTCTGGCCAACTGGCTGGCTGACACCGCCGCCGGCGCAGTGCTGCGCGCACTTCTGGCCATACGTGCCTTAGCATCGTCCAAGTCCGGCTTGCCGTCCTTATCATTGCAGGTCATGCGGCATTTGGGATAGTTGGAACAGCCCCAGAACAGGCCGTTCTTGCCCTTGCGCTGTGTCAGTACACCGCTATGACAGCGCGGACAGACATTTTCGCCTGTGACTTCCATTTGGGCATTGCCGGCCTTGCCGCAGAGTTTTTTGGTAAACTCTATCTGACCGGTCAGAAATTCCTCTAAGGTACCATCGCCCTCCGACATGGAGTGCAGCTTATCCTCCCAAATCGCCGTGGAATCAGGATAGGTCATTTCATCAGGCAAAGCGTCCACTAACAGATAGGCCGCCGGCGTAGGTACAAGATATTTTTTCTTGCCCTGTTTCTGCATAAACTTACGCTTGACCAAATCCTCGATAATCGTCGCCCTTGTCGCCTCAGTGCCAATACCATAGACATCTTTAAGCTGCTTTTTAGCCTCGGGATTTTTCACATACTTGTGAATTTCCTTCATGCCGGCCAGCAGCGTGGACTCTGTAAACCGCACTGGCGGTTTAGTGGCCCGCTGGGTAATATCGCCCTTTTCGTAGGCAACATTATCCTTTTTCTTCATCACGGGCAAAGTACCGTCGCTGTCCTCACTATCGTTTTCGCTTTCGCTGTCCTCATCAGCAGCTTTTTTCTTAGCTGTCTGATACATGACCTTCCAGCCTAAATCACGTTCTGTACGGCCACTGGCAGTGAAAAGTTCTTCCTTGTAAGTGACTTCCACCTTAGTCTGGTCATAAAGGTGTACGGGATAAAACTGCGCCATATACCCCCTGGCAATCAAAAAGTACAGATTGCGCTCCTCCGTGGTCATGGTCTGCATATTAGCCTTGACCGTTGTTGGAATGATGGCATGATGCGCCGAAATCTTTTTGTCGTTCCAGGCCCGGCTTTTTATTTTCGTATCCACCTTAGCCGTCCAGCCCGCGATTTTTTCATCACCGGCCTGTGCCAGATTCGTGATAATCTTCACTGCGTCCCCAAACTGATTGGTTGGCAGGTACTCACAGTCAGAACGCGGATAAGTCGTGAGCTTTTTCTCGTAGAGTTTTTGTGCCGTATCGAGTACTACCTGTGGCGCATAGCCAAACATCTTGCCGGCCAGCACCTGCAAAGACGACAAGGAAAACGGCAGCGGCTGCGGTTCCTGCTTTTTCGCCTTTTGATAGGCAGAGATTACGCCCTCGCGCGGCTCCTGCTGGAACTCGGCCAATTTGGCCTCCGCCACTGACTTGTCAATCAGGCGGTTTTCGCTGTCCAGCCCGGCCATGGTATCCTGTGGTTTCCACTGCGCCGTAAAATGCCCATTAGCATGGGCAAATTCTGCCTTAATGGTGTAGTAATCCACTGGCTTAAAGTTCTCAATCTCGCGTTCACGCCGCACGACCAGCGACAGTGTCGGCGTCTTTACCCGGCCAATGGGCAGCACCAGCTTGTCATGACCAGCCCGGCGCGCCGCCAACGTATACGCCCGGGAAAGATTCATACCGATAAGCCAGTCGGCCCGGGCTCTGGCCAGTGCCGACTGTTTGAGATTGAAAAAGTCCGCATTATCACGCAGATTGGCATTGGCCTTTTTGATACTGGCCTCGTCCAAAGCGTTCAACAAAATCCGTTTCACCGGCTTTTTATTGCCGAGATAGTCCAGTACCTCATCGACGAGCAGCTGTCCCTCCCGGTCCGGGTCTCCCCCATGGACGATTTCATCACACCTGTCAATGAGCCCCTTGACGATGGCAAACTGTTTTTCACAGGATTTATCTACGAAAAGTTTCCATTCCCGAGGGATAATAGGCAGATCCTCTGCCCGCCAGCGTTTGTACTTCGGGTCGTACTCATCGGGCTCCGCCTGCCGCAGAATATGGCCAAACAGCCAGGTCACCACGCCTTCGCCGGTTTCCAGATAGCCATCACCACGGCGCACCGGCCCCTTTAAACACTTGGCGATTTCCCGGCCCATGCTGGGTTTCTCGGCAATGTATAAACGCACTTTAAATACACCTCATAACACTAGAAAATCAGTCTGTACAGGCCATAGATAAGCAGTCCCAGCCAGCACAGCACAAACAATGACGCCATCACCAGGATAACGGGCATATAGCGGAGCATTCGCCCGGCCTGTTCCTCGGCATAATACCGCACATGCCGGGGCAGCATTTTGGTAAGTCCCATAACCGCCGCCGGCACAATCACCACATCGTCAATCACGCCGGCCAGGGGAATGGCGTCAGGAATCAAATCTATCGGACTCAGCAGGTAAAGGATTGCCGCCAGCAGCAGGCCCTTGACATTCCTCGGTGTATCCCGGTGCTTTATGGCTACAAGCATCACCAGCAAATCATAGCGAAACAGTTTTAAAAAGGTCAGGATTCTCCGCATTTTTTGCCCTCCAATCTATAAGCAGCACTTACTCCGTCAAGGCCCCGGCCAAACGTTCGGCCAGCAGGGTATAGCGCTTACGGGTACGGTCATTTTCCACCGCTGTGTTGAGCGCCGCCTTCGTCCCCAACAGAATCACCTGCTTGCTGGCTCTGGTCACTGCCGTATACAACAGATTCCGCTGCAGCATGATGTAATGCCCCGCCGTCAACGGCAGGATAATTACAGGATATTCACTGCCCTGACTCTTATGGACACTCATGGCATAAGCCAGCTGCAACTCTGTCAGCTCATTTTTCTCATAATCAACTTCCAAGTCATCACTGAATTTGACTGTCAAATGGTCGGCCTCCACCTCTGTGATAAAGCCGATATCACCATTAAACACCATCTTGGTGTAATTATTCTTCGTCTGCATGACTTTATCGTAAAGGCGGAAGGTACGCACGCTGCTGGTATATTCCGCCTTATGCGGGGCCGGGGGATTAAGCGCTGCCTGCAGGAGCTTGTTGAGATTTTCCACGCCGCACTCCTGCCGGTGCATCGGCGAAAGCACCTGCACATCTGTCAGCGGATTCCAGCCCTGCGCCGGCAATACTTCCGTACACAGCTTGACAATGCTCTGTGCCGTAACATTGGCGTCATTTATCTCCCAGAATTGGAAATCGCCGGCATTTTGACAAACCGGCAGACGCCCGGCATTGATAGCATGCGCATTTAAAACGATACTGCTGGCCTCGTCCTGCCGGAAAACCTCTGTCAGCCGCACGCTGGGAATCACTTCCGAGCGCAGTATATCTTTGAGCACCGCTCCGGGACCGACAGCCGGCAGCTGGTCTACATCACCAACCAGTATCACATGACAGCCATCGGGCACTGCCGCCAAAAAATGCTGCATCAACACAATATCCATCATGGAAACCTCGTCGAGAATAATGGCGTCCGCCTCCAGCTGTTCATCAGCATCTTTGGCAAACATGGAGGAACCATCTTCCTGCCGGCCGCCCTGTGCCTCCAGCATGCGGTGTACTGTCATGGTTTTGCGTCCGGTAGCCTCTGCCAGCCGCTTAGCTGCCCGGCCGGTCGGTGCGCCTAAGAGTATCTCGCAGCCGGCCATTTCCAGCATATCGATAATGCCGCGTACCACGGTGGTTTTACCGGTACCAGGGCCGCCGGTCAGCACAAAAATGCCGTGCGTCAGCACCGCGGCCATAGCCTCCTTCTGTGCCCTGGCCAGGTCCAGGCCCGTCATTTCTTCCCAGTCAGCTACCATCTGTTCGGGGCTGGCCACATTCAGCTCATCAGCATAACGCTGCAAATACAGGAGCTTGCGGGCCACCTTCTGCTCTGCCCGATAAAGATATGGGGAATATATTAAGGTCTCGCCCCCCAGCGACTCCACCGACAACCGTTGTTTTTTAAGTTGTTTCTGCAGGACCTCCGCTACGCTGAGACCATCCACACGCAAAAGTTTTGCTGTCCGCTGAATCAGCGGCTCTTCGGGAATGCAGCAGTGACCGTTGAGGGATATCTGCTGCAGGGCATAGTCAATCCCGGCGGCAATGCGGTTTTCATCGTCCCCGGCCATGCCCAGGCTGGCGGCAATGGCGTCAGCTGTCGCAAAGCCTATGCCTTCCACCTCCTGTGCCAGCTTATAGGGGTGATTTTCCAAAACGTCCAGCGCAAACGAGCTGTACTTCTTAAAAATCTTCGCCGCCAGGGCCCCGGACACACCATGACTTTCCAGCCAGAGCATGATTTCACGGAGCTCAGACTGCGCCGTATATGATTCCACAATCTTTTGCGCCGTCTTTTTTCCAATGCCCTCCACCTGTTCCAACAGGTGCGGTTTCGTCTCAATGACCGTCAAAGTATCAGCACCAAACTTCGCCACCAGACGGCTGGCCATTGCCGGGCCCACGCCATCGATAACGCCCGACGCCAGGAAACGTTCAATCCCCTCCACACTGGTAGGAGCCTCCAAATGAATGCTCTGCGCCTTAAACTGCTGGCCAAACCGGGGATGTGTCACCCATTGACCAGTCAAATGTACCTGCTGCCCCACCAACGGCGGTTCCGCATTCAAGGTAACGCTTATCCGGCTGTTCTGTCCGGCAGGCTGCAGGCGAAAGACAGCAAATTTACCGTCCGGGCTGGCAAAAATAATGCTGTCCACCAGTCCTGACAACTCTTCACTTTGTGCCCCGCCCCCGAAATTCAAGGTCATTGTCTCCAAACCTGTTGCCACTGCCTGCTCCTTTCTGCGGCCCTATAATACCTTACCTGCTTATTCACTCGCTGCCAGTCGTTCCCATTTGGCATATCGTTCCTCAATTTCCTGCTCTTTGGCGGCGTATGCCTCCGCAATTCGCTGGCTTTCTACCGGATCAGCCTGAATCTCCGGCTGGTTCATCTGATATTCCAGTCCTTTGAGTTCGGCCTCCGCCATCGCGATTTCCGCCTCAGCACGCTGAATCAGCTCCTGCCGCTTGCTATCGCTCATGCTTTGGATTTTACCGGCCTCAGCCCGTTCCTTCGCCGCCTGCCGAGCCTGTTCCTCCGCAGTATGCTCTATCTGACGGCCGGCCTTCTTTGCCTCTTTGGCACGTTTTTCTTTTTCACGCTGCGCCTTTAATTTCGCCGCTGCCTCCGCGGTCTGCCGTTCTTCGGCCTCCGCCTCCAGCTGCGCAGTTTTTTTCAGCAAATAGTATTCATAACCACCATTATACTCCGTCAGGCCGCCATTTTCTAATTCCAGAGTGCAGTTGGCTACCTTGGCCAGGAAATAACGGTCATGGGAAACCGTCAGGAAAGTGCCGGGATATGCCATCAAGGCCTCCTCGACAGCCTCCCGGGCCGGAATATCCAAATGGTTGGTCGGTTCGTCCAAAACCAGGAAGTTAGCTCCGGTCAGCATGAGTTTTAAAAACGCCACACGGGACTGCTCGCCACCTGACAAGTCCCCAATTTTCCGCAGCACCTCATCACCATGAAAGAGAAACGCCCCTAAGTAACGGCGTGCCTGTTCCTCATCTACACCATAGGCGTACATGATTTCGTCCAGCACCGTCATATCCATGTGCAGGCCTTCATGCTGCTGGGAAAAATAGCCGATCTTCACACGCCTGCCGATTTTTATCCGTCCCTGGCCAGCCTCCAGTTCCCCTACTAAAATCTTCAGCAGGGTGGTCTTGCCCGCACCATTGGGGCCCACCAAGGCCACACCATCGCCATTGCGAATAAGCAGGGACACGTCCTTAAACACTGGCTCTGCACCATAGGAAAAGCCCACTTCCTCGAGCTCTGCCACACGCTGAGCACACTCAGGCGGCTTATGGAACGCAAAGTAATTAAAAGCCGCAGCCTCCGGCGGCAGGACAATCCTCTCCAAGCGGTTCAGCTGGCTCTGACGGCCGCGGGCCTGTTTGGATTTAATACCGGCCTTGTACTTACGGATATATTCCTCCGTCTTTTTGATTTGTTCCTGCTGTTTCTCGTATGCCGACTTCAACGCCTCACGCCGTGCCGTCTTGACACGCATAAAATAGGTATAATTGCCCTCATAGGTCACAGCTGTATGATTATCGAGCTCTACAATCCGCGTCGCCACTTTATCCAGGAAATAACGGTCATGGGAAATAATCAGCACGCCGCCCCGATAGGTGCGCAGAAAACCTTCCAGCCATTCAATCATGGCAATGTCCAAATGGTTGGTCGGCTCGTCCAAAAAGAGGAAATCCGGCTCACGTAATAGTGCCTTGGCCAGGCAGATACGGGTTTTCTGACCGCCGGAAAAATGCTGCACATCTTTCTGCAGGTCATCATCACTAAAGCCCAGACCATAAGCTACACGCTTGATACGGCTTTCAAATTCATAACCGTTTAACTGCTCAAACCGTTCCACGACTTTGCCATACGTATCCAGCAGGGCCTCGTCAGCGGACTGGGCGATTTCCTTTTCCAGCTGCCGCTTTCGCTGCGCGAGTTCAATTATATCAGCAAAGGCACGTAAAAACTCATCGTAAAGTGTGCCTTCACCAAAATCGGCCTGCTGTTCCACATAACCGATGGACTCCGCCGCATCCAGCTGTACCGTACCACTGTCAGCCTCTTCTTCGCCCAAAATAATGCGCATAAGCGTGGTCTTGCCGGCACCATTAGCGCCTACCAGCCCTACTTTATCGCTGCCCCGTACTTCAAAATTGACATCTTTGAACAATTCATCAATGCCAAAGGACTTGGCCAGGTTCATCACCTTTAAAATACCCAAATTGCAGTTCACCTCAAATATAGACAAGCAGACGGAGCATGGCTCCGTCTGATAAAAAACTTATTTCTTATAATCCCGTCCGATATGGACTACAGCCTGATTAGAACTGCCACCGTCCATAATCACACAGGCAAAGGGCATGCCATAAAACACATCCGTATTACGCGTGGAAGTCGTTATGGTCGTCTGAGTACGCGTACTTGTTTTGCCCGTTTCCACGCCGGAAATGATAAAGCCCTTGCGCTGCAAAATGCTGGCCACTTCAGCCGCCGCCCCGTTGATACCGCTATCGTTAATCACCATAACGGAAATCTCCTGCGGTTTCATCGGCTCCTTGCTCTCCGGCGCTGCCTTTTCTTCAGTTCCCCGAATATTGCCGGAAGTTTTCTTATCACTCAACAGTTTAATCCCAGCCGGCAGGTTCTTCATATAGGTATCTTCTGCTGCCTGCGCCTGTTCCTGTTCTTCAGCGGTCAGCGTCAAACCTAGCTGCTCAGCCATCAGCGAGCGCAAATCCGTAATATCGGGAATCCAATAGCTGACGTCCTTTATATAAGCAGGCTGTCCCGGCACCATCTGTGCCGTCAGGCCCTTGTCATGCACATCCTTCATCATCCCGGCAAAATCCAATAATTCCCCGAGACTCATATCTGTCTGCACCGCCGAGCGGATTTCTTCCACCAGCTTGGGCAAACGCGGCAGAACACTGGGCGAGACAACTTTTTCCAGCACCGCCTTCATAAATTTCTGTTGGCGGCCAATGCGGCCGATATCACCTTCACCATCACGATAACGTACATACTGAATGGCCTTATCACCGTTTAAATGCTGCTGCCCAGGATAAAGGTCAATGACCAGACCACCGTTATCATCCCAAGGATCTTCATAGTACATGCGCTTTTCCACATTTATATCGATACCGTCCAGGGCGTCAATAATACGCGAAAACGCCTTGGTGTCGATGATTATATAATGGTCGATAGGATTGCCGAGCAGCTTTTCCACAGACTTCTGACTGAGCTTATGACCGCCATAGGCGTAGGCATGATTTATTTTTTCAAAGCCATTCCCCTCAATATCCACCCGGGTATCACGGGGCACCGACAGCAGCGCTGCGCTTTTCTTGTCCTTATCCAAAGCCGCTACCATCATGGTATCACTGCGGCCCGTATCGCCTTCCCGACGGTCAACACCTAAAATCAGGACGCGTGCTATATCGTCCTTCTTTTCTACCGGACTTTCACCGCCCATAAGGCTCGCACTTATACTGCCTCTATACTGATTAGCTGCCATAACACCAGCCCATACCACCAGGAATGTAAGGACAATCCCCAACATCCATTTTACTCGTTTGAAACTGCGCTTAGTGCGTTTCTGCCGCATAGCTTTATCTATCTCCTCTAACACAAGGGTAAAATTCAACCTACTAAGTATAACAAAGATACTGACCTGTGTAAACCGTTATCACCCCTAGAAAGACACAAAAAAAGCACCCCACAGGGTGCTTTCGTCTAACTGGCAACGCCCTATCCTCCCAGTCCGTCTCCAGACAAGTACTTTCGGCGTATGAGTGCTTAACTACTGTGTTCGGTATGGGAACAGGTGGAACCACTCAGCTATCGTCACCAGATATTCT
>NZ_JMME01000013.1 GCF_000686945.1 Selenomonas sp. AE3005 | reverse complement strand
CTATGTCACCCGCTTAAAGGAAGAGAAGATTTATCAAAGCATGTCGAGAAAAGGAACTTGCCTGGACAATAGTGTAATGGAAAATTTCTTTGGCATAATGAAGCAGGAAATATATTATGGTCATACATACCACAGCTTTGAAGAATTGAGGGAAGCCGTACAGAAATACATCACTTACTACAACAACCATAGGATCAAGGCACGATTGGGCTGGCTAAGCCCAGTGGAATATCGGTTGCGGCATGCAGCAGCATAATAAAAACCGTAGCAGCAACAAATGCTACTACGGTTAGGTCTAACTTTTTGGGGTCACTACATTCCCCTGCGGTTGTCTTTTTATATATTTATTTTTTAGGTATGTACTGTTTAGAAGTGACCGCCATTGTTCAGCCAGGTCCGGGCATCGGCAGCGGAGAGATGGTAGCCTTCAATGGAGAGGACAGTTCTGCTGTAACCCGAGGCCTCGTCGTGAATGGATACTTCACCGATGGCGGTGAGATATCCGCAGTTGGTTTCGATGATATCGCCTTGACGCAGCGGGTAGTCAGGGCTATAGGCCTGCACGGAGGCAATGGAGTAACCTTCACTGGTGTAAATAATAACTTTAATGCTATCCGAGGTGTTGCGGATTCCCTGAATGCTGCCGCCGGTGCAATGAGCCAGTGCCAGGCTGGAGAGTCCCATCATCAGTACCGTTACTAAAATCATAATACGTGCTTTCATTGTTATTTCCCCCTTGTTATTTTGTCATGTTTTTTACTTTCTGTTCTTTATATCGGCGAAAAGCGAAAAAGTGTAGTGTTCTTAAAAAAAAATAGCATTAGCTGGGGAAATTGTTCTTATTTTCACTTTCACATATTATATATTTTCGTCACATAAGTGAAAGTAATAGGGTGAAACACGAGAAAAACACGGTTTTTTATGGAAAAATGATAAAAAACTATTGAAATACGGTACTGAATAGGCTAATATCATACCTGTAAACAGCTTATAAAGTTGATGACATATCACAAATGTGAAGGTTATCGATAAACGGCGCGCGTTAAGATTTTTGCTGTGGAAAGGGGAAATTTGACTATGGGCTGGATGATTTTACTGGCGGCAGGAATGTGGGTGTTGCAGCTGCTGCTGGGGCTGTGGCAGTTTGGCCGTTTCAACAAACATGTGAAGGAGCTGAGGAGCTATGGCCGGGTGGCTTGTGGCAAGGCCAAGGGCGGCTTTCGGGCCGGAGCGGTAGCGCTTATCTGTATCAATGAACGGGCAGAAATTGTGCATGCCGAATCGATGGCCGGCCGCACGGTGTTCGCCGGGTTTAAGGAGTTGCCGGCCCTGAAGGGCAAGTTTCTTCCTGCAATAACTGAGGTTGATTGTGAGGGCTTAGGAAAGCAGGTGACAGCGGCGGTGCTTAACGCCCGTCAGGATTACGAGAATTATCAAGAGCTGCAGCAGGAGCAGGCCGCAGAAGAAACGGCGGCTCTGGCTGAATGACCGGAAACTTTAATTAAGAGGAAAGAAGGCAAAAAATGGACACATTGATTTTTTTCGCACAAGGCTTTATCGGCATGTTCAATAAAGGTGGCGAGGTGCTCACCGGCTGGGTAACGGGAATTATTCCGACGCTTATCTGCTTGCTGGTAGCGATGAACTCCATCGTTCTGTTGGTAGGTAATGAGCGCATTGAAAAGTTTGCACATCTCTGTGCCGGCAATATTTTTAGTCGTTATATCTTACTCCCGGTAGTGGGTACGTTCTTCTTCTGTAACCCCATGACCTTGTCCCTGGGCAAATTCATGCCGGAGTATTACAAGCCTTCCTATTATGCAGCAGGTTCGGCCTCCTGTCATACGCTGAACGGTTTGTTCCCTCATGTTAATCCCGGCGAACTCTTCGTGTTCCTGGGTATTGCCAACGGTGTATCGGCGCTGGGACTGCCGACGGTTGACCTGGCTCTGCGTTATTTCCTTATCGGTATCGTGATTAACTTCCTGCGCGGCTGGGTAACTGACTTTACCACGGCTTATGTACAGAAACAGCAGGGTGTAAAACTTTCCAAGCAGGTTGTCGCAATTAAGTCCTGATGATATAGGGGGAAAATAAAATGGCAGAATATAAAAGCGTAGTTGTTTCGGCAGGTTCCGGCGGCTTTGGCGGCCCGCTTACCCTTACGCCGACAGAAACGAGAAATAAGATTGTCAACATCACCGGCGGCGTGATTTCGCCTGTATCTATCCGCTTAGGAGAAATGACGGGCTGCGAGGTTGTGGACGGCTTCAAAACCCGCGTACCTGATGAGGAAACGCTGGCTGTAGTTATCGACTGTGGCGGTACGCTGCGCTGTGGTATCTATCCGCAGAAACGTATCTTCACCATCAACCTGAATCCGACCGGCCCTTCCGGCCCCTTGGCACAGCATATCAAGGCTGATATCTACGTATCGGCAGTCAAGGTGGACAATATCGCTTTCAGCGATGGCACGGCTGCTCCGGCACCGAGTGCAGAACCGGTGAAGAAACCCAAGTATGACACGAGCAAAAAGATTTCCCAGCAGCAGGCTGAAGGCAGCCTGATGGCCAAAATCGGTCAGTTCATGGGCGGTATCGTATCCGTATTCTATCAGGCCGGCCGTGATTCCATCAACACGATGATTAAGACCATTCTGCCGTTCATGGCTTTCGTATCCATGCTGATTGGTGTTATCCTGACCACGGGTATCGGCGACGTGATTGCCAACCTCTTGGCACCGCTGGCCAGCTCCCCGGTAGGTCTGGTAATCCTGTCCCTTATCTGTTCCTTCCCGTTCCTCTCTCCGTTCCTTGGCCCGGGCGCTGTTATTGCTCAGGTTATCGGCGTGCTCATCGGTGTGGAAATCGGCAATGGCCAGATTCCGCCGGCACTGGCACTGCCCGCCCTCTTTGCTATCAACGCGCAGTGCGCCTGCGACTTCATTCCTGTAGGTCTGGGCCTGGCAGAGGCTGAGGCAGAAACGGTAGAAGTTGGTGTACCTTCCGTACTGTATTCCCGTTTCATCACGGGCCCGATTGCTGTAATCCTGGCATGGCTCGCCAGCTTTGGCCTGTACGAAGGTTAAGAAGTTCTGTTAAACAAGTTTTGTTTTAAAGTAAGAAAAATTCAGGGGGTCTTACAATGAAAAAGTATTATAGCACGACGGTACAGGAATTAGGCGTAAATGTTCATTCCTTTAAAGATGCCAAAATGCTGATTATGTTCAATGAGAACGCACCGGAAGAACTGCGCGAATACTGCATTCTCCATCGCGGCAACAAGCTGGAGGATACGGTGCAGACCGGGGACATCTTTAAGCTGGGCAGTGCTGAGTACAAAATCGTCTATGTCGGCAGCGAAGTGCAGAAGAATCTCCGCGACCTGGGGCATATCACCCTGCGCTTTAATGCCAACGAAGAAGGGGAAGGCCTCGAAGGCAGCCTCTATCTGGAGGATAAGCCCATCGTGGACGTAGTACCCGGTGATGAAATTTCCATTGTAAGACCGTAATTTAGGAGATGTTAGTATGGCTTCATGGCTTAACTTAGAAGGTAAAACAGCAGTTGTAACGGGCGGTGCGTCCGGCATTGGCAAGGCTGTAGCCCAGGCGTTCCTGGACAATGGTGCCAATGTGGTGGTCTGCGATATGAATCCGCAGGCACCGGAATTCGATATCCACGAGGGCAGCGGTGAAATGCTCTATGTGGTTACCAATGTCACCAGCCCGGAAAACATCACAGACATGGTAAAACAGGCCAAGGAGAAATTTGGCAAACTCGATATTCTGGTCAACAATGCCGGCATTAACATTCCCTGCCTGCTGGTGGACCCCAAAGATCCGCATGGCAAGTATGAGCTCAATGAAAATGTTTACGACAAGGTTACGGGCGTCAATATCAAGGGCGTGTACCTGATGGCACAGGCTCTGGGGCATGAGTTCGTGAAGAACGGCCATGGCGTAATCATCAACATGTCCTCTGAAAGCGGCCTCGAAGGTTCCGAAGGCCAGAGCATTTATGCTGCGACCAAGAATGCCGTGAACTCCTTCACGCGTTCCTGGGCCAAGGAACTGGGCAAGTACAATGTCCGCGTGGTGGGCATTGCTCCCGGCATTATGGAGGCTACGGGCCTCAGAACCCTCGCTTATGAAGAGGCACTGGCTTATACGCGCGGCATTACCGTAGATGACCTGCGCAAGGGTTACAAGAGCACCAAGACCACTCCGCTCGGACGCAGCGGCAAACTCACGGAAGTTGCCGATACGGTGGCCTTCCTCGCCAGTGACCGGGCCAGCTACATTCATGGTGTAACCTATAATGTTGCCGGTGGTAAAACCCGCGGTTAATAGAAAAATATAAGTAAAACTGGCACATAACCCTCTGTGTGCCAGTTTTCCGCGCCTAAGCATAAAATACTAGGGAGGGCATTTTTATGCAGCCTGTTGAACGACGCATACTGGTCAAGGTGGCCAATATGTACTACGTGGAAAATCTCAAACAAAGTGAAATTGCGGAACGCATGGGGATTGACCGGACAACGGTCAGCAAATATTTAAAAAAGGCATTACGGGATAAAATTGTCAAAATCACAGTGGAAAGTGATTCCTTTGACGAGCTGGAGGCGGCTTTGGAGCGGCGGTTTGGCCTGAAGGAGGCCTGTGTGGTGCCCAAAAGCTACGACATGCAGTTCATCAAGGAGCAAATGGCCCGGGCCGGGCTGCGGCTGATTCGCCGTATCTTAGGTGACGGCAAGGTGGTGGGCATGGCCTGGGGGACAACCATCAGCGAGCTGGCCAAGTTTGCGGAACAGGAAAAAAATTCGCCTCTGGATATTGACTTCGTGCCACTCGACGGCGGCCCGGAATCAATCGAAAGCGAGTTTCATGTCAATACGATATGTTACCAGATGGCCCGGGCTTTCAGCGGCCGCAGCCATTATATCTACGCACCGGCCATTGCCAAAACCGCGGCTATCCGGCAGGCCATTGTGCAGGACGTGAATTACGAAAAGATTTCGGCCTATTGGGACAGGCTAAATATCGGTATCGTCGGCATTGGCGCGCCGGTAAAATCTTCCAACCTCGTCTGGGCCGGCAGTTTCGGCCGCGAGGCTATCGAGTCGCTGGCCCAGACCGGGGCAGTGGGCGAAATCTGCTCGGTGTTTTACGATATCAACGGGCATGAGGTGACGACACCGTTTTCCGACAGGATTATCGCTGTCGGGCTGGAAAAACTGCGCCAGCTGGAGTACAGCATTGGCCTGGCCGCCTCCCGGGAAAAAGTGCCGGCCATTATGGGGGCGCTCCGCGGCCGGCTGATAAACGTGCTGATTACGGACGAGGAAACGGCCAAAATCCTCTTAAATGAGTGAGGGCAGATTCCAGCCGGCGATGTTGTTACAGTATGAGCCTGGTGACATAAAAAGCCTCTTTTTGATAGTAAGTTCAATGGTCAACAGATTTAAAATATAAAAGAGGTATTGTGGCAGAAATAAAATAATAAACAGTGTCTAAAGATGCTAGCAAAATAGTTATATAAGCGTTACGAAAATCCGTTGATTATAGCAACGGATTTTCGTGTATAAATGCTACATTATAACACCGTTGTTCCAGATTTGTCGAAGACAAATCTTCCTCTTGGTGTTTTCCCACAGGGACTAGCTTTGCGTCGCACGAGGCGGGAGATATTAACTCGCCGCCTGTTAGTAGTTTGCCGCCCCCACTTATAGAAGTGGGGGACATCTTGTACTCGTTATAAGCAAATAAATAGTTAAAGGAATTTTGCTCATGCTTGCCCGGGGGTCACGGGGGAGTAATTTTTCTGCCTCCGCTAAACGACACACCTCGCTAAATATAACTGTTCAGTAACCTGCGCCGGACAGGCCAACGGCGCTCCTTTCAGCGTATTTGCTTGGCGATGGACTACAGTGTGCCGGCCTTCGCTGCGCTCCGGCAGTCGCTCCCCGCAGAAAAATCACTCCCCCGTTCACCCCCAGCAACGTCCTGTACAATTACCACGAAATCGTTGCTCCCGTTACAAGAACATCGATGTTCTTGTTTCCTGTCACTGCGAAAGAATCCTTTTACACGGACAATGCTTAGGGCGGAGGTGGTGATGCTTTTCGCAGTGGAACGACTGTCCGAACGTAGTGAGGACTGGCCCACAAACAACAGTATCTGGAAACTGAGTTGAACAATCGCGCCGACTGCTTGCCGGCGCATGTAGCTAGAAAAACAATATTTTTGCTGGTGGGTCATTTAGTGCAACAGCGAAAAGTATTACCACCTCCACCCGACTGAGCTGTAACAAATAAAAATAAGCACGCATTGACCGTCAAACTGCAATTTGCAAGTTGTCAGTGTGTTGCCGGGGTAAGGTATACAAGTTTTGGAGGTGTAGGGTATAATATCGGAAGGAGGTGGGGGCATGGATTTTGCGGATAGTGCCTTGCTGATAATGGCCGGGGGGCAGAGTTCGCGGCTGGGGCAGGATAAGCTGTTTTTGGAATATGACGGAACCAGCTTGTTGGAAAGGCTGCTGCAAAAGGCGGCGGCGCGGGATTTTCGGGAGGTTTTCCTGTGCGGCGGCCGGGACGTGGAGGCTTGTGCGGCTTTGGCGGTAAAGTATGGGGTAAGGTTTCTGCCGGACGAAGTTGGCGGCAGGGGGCCGCTGGCAGGGCTGCGTTCGGGGCTCAGGGCCATGACGGCAGAGTATGCTTTGGTGGTGGCTGCGGATATGCCCCTGTGGGATTTTGCGGCCACCGCGCCCCTTTGGGAGCAGGCAGGTGCGGAACTGGCGGTCATTCCTGTGGTGGGAGGACGGCGGCAGCCTTTGGCCGGATTATACAGGCGCGCTATTCTGCCGCAGGTGGAGGCGGCGTTAAACAGCGGACTGTACAAGGTGGGCGCTGTGCTGGCGCAGGTGCCCTGCCGGTGGGTGACGCTGCCGGCTGCGGCGGCTTTTTTCAATCTCAATACGGCGGCGGATTGGCGGCTGCTGCAGGGGCGCTGGGCCAATGCGGGGCGGCCGGTGCCCGTGGTGACGGTGACGGCGCCGGTGTCGGGGACGGGCAAGACCACTTTTATCGAGCGTCTGATTCCCCTGCTGCAGGCGAAGGGCGTGCGCGCCGGGGTGGTGAAAAGTGACAGTCACGGTTATGAACTCGATGAGGCAGGCAAGGACAGTTATCGTTTTAAGGCGGCCGGGGCGCAGGGCGTAGCACTCGTTTCACCGGACGGGTATTTTATCGAGCAGCGGACGGCTGTGCGGCCCGGCCTCGTGGAAATTGCAGCGCGTTTGGAAAATGTGGATATGGTCTTTATCGAAAGCCGCAGCCGGGGGGTTAGTCCTAAAATCTCCTTGTGGCGCGGTCTGGGCGAGCCGTCTGTTGACGCAGCCACGGCCGCACTTTTTGCCAGTGAGCCGCTGCAGGTGCCGGACGTTGCCTGTTATCCCCTCGCGGCTGTGGAAAAGGCGGCGGAACTTGTCTTATTCCTTTGCGCGCTTGAAGGAAAAACAGCTTTTCAGTAGAATAATATTATATATGATTATGTAGAAAGCGCAGGGATAGGCCGATGAAGTACGTGGTAATAGATTTGGAAATGAATCCGGTGGACAGGGAGTTTCGCGATGTGCGGCGGCGTCTGAACGAGGAAGTCATTGAGTTTGGTGCCGTACGGCTGGACGAGAGTTTTCAGCAGGAGGCGGAGTTCCAGTGCTATGTGGAGCCGGAGTACGGCAAGATTAAGAAACACATAACGAACCTGACCAGCATAACCCAGAGCATGGTGGACGGGCAGGAGCATTATGCCGCGGCCTTTCAAAAGTTTGTGGACTGGATTGGTGAGGAAGAAACAAAGATATATTCCTGGAGCATGTCTGATATCAAGCAGCTGAAAAAGGAATGCCGTTTCAAGCTGCCGGAGTTCGATGTGGAATGGCTGGACAGCCGCTGGGTGGATTTGCAGCAGGAGTTCGATGACCGGCTGGGACTTCATAACAGTCTGGCCCTGAAACATGCCTTGGGGGCTATGGACCATAAATTTGAGGGTACGCAGCACACGGCCCTGGCGGACGCTATCAATACGAGTGCTATTCTCGTGCTGATGCAGGACGATGCTAAGTTCCGGCAGACAATGCAGCCGGTGCTGGATATTTTGGAACCGCAGGAGGATTTGTCGAGCTCTATTGGGGATTTGTGTCCTGATTTGTTGAAACTGCGGGCTGATTTGGAAGAATAAATATATTGATAGAAAATCCGTTGCTTAGTCAACGGATTTTTGTGTGGAAATTGCAGTCGGTCTGGCAATGAGTTCTAAAAAGTATTCCGTTCATACGTACACTGGGTTCACGGGGGAGTAATTTTTCTGCCTCCGCTGAACGACACACCTCGGAAATCAGTGCTGTCCAGTTACCTGCGCCGGGCAGGCCAACGGCGCTCCTTGCAGCGTAGCTGCTTAGATATGTACTACAGTGTGCCGGCCTACGCTGCGCTCCGGCAGTCGCTCCCCGCATAAAAATCACTCCCCCGTTCGCCCCCACAAACGGCCTGTACAATTGCCACGAACCCGTTCTCCCGTAACAAGAACATCGATGTACTTGTTCCCTGTCACTGCGAAAGAATCCTTTCACACGGACGTTGCTTAGGGCGGATGTGGTGATGCTTTTCGCAGTGGAATGACCGTCCGAAGGCAGTGAGGACTGGCCCACCAACAGCAGTTCCTGGAAACTGAGCTGAACAATCGCGCCGACTGCTTGCCGGCGCATGTTACTAGAAAAGTACATATTTTTGCTGGTGGGCCATTCAGTGCAACAGCGAAAAGTATTACCACCTCCACCCGACTGAGCTGTAACAAATAAAATAGAGCAGGCACTGACCGTCAAAATGCATTTGGCAAGTGCCTCTTATCTTGATGGAATAGTAAAATATAGTATTGATGTACGCGTCAAAAAAACAATATGTAACTTTTACATAAAAATACTTGTTAATTGTTATCAATTATGCTATGATGATAACAATTTGAGAAGGACAGGTGGAGCGCATGGCAAAGACAATGGGGGTTTTGGGCCCGGCGGGGACGCATAGTGAGGCGGCGGCGGTGTATCTTACGCGGCAGAGCGGTGAGGACTACCGGCTGGTGCTTTACAGTGACATATATGACTGCCTGCAGGCCGTGGAGGCCGGGGAGGTGGATTCGGCGCTGGTGCCGGTGGAAAATTCCCTGGAGGGGGCTATCAACATCACTTTGGACACGCTGGCCAGATGTGATGGCCTGACAGTCTGGCGCGAGCTTATCTGGCCGGTTCATAATCAGCTGCTGGCGCGGCGGCAGGGGGAGATTAAGCGGATTTACTCCCATGCCCAGCCCATTTCCCAGTGCCGGAATTTTTTGCAGCGTCATTATCCCCAGGCGGAACTAATCAAGGTGTCCAGTACGGCCCGGGCGGCGGAAATCGTGGCCGAGGCTCCGGTGGATTCAGGCAGTGCGGCCATTGCGACGGCCAGGGCCGGGGAGCTTTTGGGGCTGGTGCCGGTAGCGGCGGAGATACAGGACAGCGCCGCCAACTGCACGCGCTTTTTCCATGTGGGACGGGGGAATATGCGATATTTACCGCAGGAAAAAGTGTTGGTCATTTGCCAGATAGATGGTGCCAAGGCCGGTGCGCTCTATGACGTCTTGAAAGAATTTGCCCAGCGCGGTATTAACATGACGCGGATTGAGTCACGGCCGGCCAGGACAGAACTCGGCGCGTATATTTTCTTCTTTGACCTGGAGTACGTGGATTCGCCACAGCTGGCGGAGTCGCTGCAGGCCGTGCAGGAAAAAAGTATCTGGCTCAGAAATCTCGGGACGTTCCCGGTGTTGACGGTTAGATAAACAGAATTTATATAGGGGGATATATACTTATGGTTATTATTATGAATCTGGACGCAACGGCGGAAGATATTAACGGTGTCATTAGTGCTATCGAAAGTGCCGGCCTGCAGGCCAAGGTGATGGAGGGCAGCCAGCAGAAAATCGTCGGCGTTATCGGCGATAAGACCAAACTGGCGTCCATGCCGATTGACGCCCTGCCCGGTGTGGAAAAGAGCGTGGAGATTTCCAAGAGCTACAAGCTGGCCAGCCGTGAGTTCCACCCGGCAAACAGCGTTATCGACGTGGCTGGTATAAAAATCGGTGACGGCACGCCGGTGGTCATGGCCGGGCCCTGTGCCGTGGAATCCAAGGAACAGCTGTTTGAGGCTGCTGATATCGTGAAAAAGGCCGGTGCTCAGTTCCTGCGCGGCGGTGCGTACAAACCGCGTACGTCCCCGTATGCTTTCCAGGGGCTCGAAGTGGAAGGTCTTAAATTCCTGGCCGAGGCCCGTGAGCGTACAGGCCTGCGCGTGGTTACGGAGGTCACGACGGTTGAGGCCATTGACCGGGTGGTGGAGTATGCGGATATGCTCCAGATTGGTGCCCGTAATATGCAGAACTTTGGCCTGCTCAAAGAAGTCGGCAAATGCGGCAAGCCGGTACTGTTAAAGCGCGGTCTGGCAGCAACCATTGATGAATGGCTCAATGCGGCCGAGTACATTATGAATGCCGGCAATCCCAATGTGGTGCTGTGTGAGCGCGGTATCCGCACTTATGAAACCTACACGCGCAATACGCTCGATTTGAGCGCTGTGGCCGCGGTCAAACATCTGTCCCACCTGCCGATTATTGTGGACCCGAGCCATGGAACGGGCAAATGGCGCATGGTTAAGCCCATGGCTTTTGCCGCCATCGCTGCCGGTGCGGACGGCCTGATGATGGAAGTTCACCCCAACCCGGCCAAGGCCCTCTCCGACGGCCCCCAGTCCCTGACGCCGGAAAACTATGCCGAAGTTATGGACGGCGTAAAAAAAATCTCCGCCTTCATGAAAGCGGAGAATATCACGTCAATGGATATTTAATAACTCGTAAGAAGATGTCTCCCACCTCTATAGGTGGCGAGTTCCTAATTTACTAACAGGCGGTGAGCATATATCTCCCGCCTCGTTGAAACGCCAAGAGGAAGTTTTGCCTGCGGCAAAACTGGAACAACGGCGTTATAAACTGCATATTTTTGCCGATATTGCAGCTAAAAAAGTCAAAACCTGCTATGGCAGCAGCTGACTTTTCTAGCTGCTTTTATTGTGGGGAAATATGATTCTGCTGTGCAAAGGCAGAATCTGCACTTACGACTGGCCGCCAGCTGCGTGCAATGTCGTTTGGCCGCTGTGCTGAAAGGCCTGTCAGCCGTTAAATATGTATTTTGTCTGCTTGCCACGCCCGGTGCGGTGGATATGGCCCTGGTTTATCAAGGTCAGCAGTACACGGGTGGCGGTGGAGGTGCTGGTACAGAGCAGTTCCTCGACGTCTTTGCGCGTGACAGTTTTTTGCGCTTGGATAAATTTTAAGGTTTGTTCTTCCGGGGATATGGGAGTGTCTTTTACATAGAGCGGCCCTTTTTCCAGCCTGGGGAGAATGACTTTAAACACGTGGGGTGCCGTGAGAAATTCCGGCTGGTCAGCGTTCAGAGAGTAGGCGTTTTTTATTTTGGGCAGGCCTGTGCCGTAGGCCTCGATGAGCTCGAGCCGGTAAAAGATATTAGCCAGTTTGGGATTGCGGCAGAGGCTGATACCCAGCATGATGTCGGCTTTTTCCAGACCGGGCATAAGACCGCCGATAGAGGTGAATTCCATGCGGTTGTCATAAATACTAATCAGGATACTGCTGCTGAAGGCATAATCACGATGAATAATACAGTTTAAAAGTGCCTCACGCAGGGCGTCATCAGGGTAGGCTTTGAAGTCATTGCGATATAGCCCGGAAAATTCGGCCGTGGTCGGATTGTTGAGCTGCAGGTAAGCATAGCAGTCCTCCAACTGGCTGAACAGGGGGCCGGAAAATTCGCGGCGGTCCTGAAAATTTTTCTGATTGGTGCCACTAAAGACGGCGGTTTTGATGGTAAAAGGGCATTGGTCGGAAAGCAGCAGCCCCAGATTGGTATACACACCATCATGACGCTGCAGGCCGAGGGAAAATTTTTGTTCGCCGGCTAATTGCAAGCCTTTGGCCGCGAAAATGGCGGTAGTTTTTTGGAAGGTGAGTTCCTGAATGAGCGAAATATTATCTTCCATTACGTCACCGTCAGCGGTTTTTATCAGCTGGCGAATCTGTTCCGGTGAGGCCGGGACGGAGGCACTGCCCTGACGTACATACACGCCGGAGGATTTAAGGCCTTTACTGATAAGGTAATAGGGCTTGTTGGTGCCGCTGGCGATGGTCAGGTGAATAACGTCATGCTGTTCAATCTGTTCAACACGCATATCTGTGAACATCATAATGTCCGGGTGAATAGAATCACGCAGCATACTGGCCAGGCGCAGCATGGTCTGGTCTGAGTCGCTGACACCAACGACTGTGCCATCGTCTGCAATGCCGATATAGATAGAACCGCCATTGGTATTGGCAAAGGCAAGGACTTCTTTCTTTATGTTGTCAGTGAGTTCGCGTTTGTATTCGGTATGTTCATTTTCTTTGGGGAACATGTACATCACCTCTTTCTAATCAATATTATAATCATTCTGTTCATTATATGCAATAACTGATTAAATTGATTATCAGGCTGGCCGGGGGAGTTTTGCCTGTGGTAAAACCGGGACAACGGGGTTATAATATAGACAACGTGAAATTAAAAGGAGCGTAGGACAGTTGCTGACGATTGCGGAGTTGCAGGCCGGGGTTATTTTTGGGGATAACAATACCCGGGAGTATGTGTATATGCCGGGCAGTGAAATCGGGGTGGATAATCCCGTGTGTGTTTATGAAAATGCCGGACAGCGCCGGGACGTGGACATGGAGGAGGCTTTGCGGCTTATCCGGGTGCGGTCATTAAGACAGACGAGGCACCCGGTGCTGGGCGAAAGTTCCTGCTGACGGCGAGAGTTTTGGCTGACAACGAGAATTTCTGCTGATGGTGAAAGTTTTGGCAGCAGGGGAGATTATTTTGCGGAAAGGGAGGGGCAAGTATGGCGGTACAGAAACCTGTGGCACCGACACCGCCCACGCCGCCGAGCGTACCGGGAGTGACGCTGCAGGAGGGGGGCACGGTACGGGACTCGAATGTGCCCCAGAACATCAAGCAGAATAATGACGAACGGCAGGAGGCGCAGGCACGGCAGGCCGTGGCGCAGGGTGACGGCGCTTTGGCTAAAACCACGACGACCAGACCGGAAAAGCCGGAAAAGCCGGAGCGTCCGGCCAAAAGTCAGGCGGTGGACGCCAGCGGCGGTGCCTCGCAGGCCGGGCAGACGGTGATAGTGCCGGCAGAACAGCTGCCGCCGGCCGGACAGGAAAATGTCGATAAGGCTGCGCAGGCGCAGACAAAGACCGAAACGCAGGCGCAGGATAGCAGCCTGCCGGCTGATTTTGCTGCCCATAGCGGTGTTTTCTGGGGCGCAGTGATTCTGCTGATGGCTGTGGTGTCGTGGTTCGGCATCAAGAAGATTATGAGCCGCCGTAAAGGCCGGCGCGGCTTGTCCTGGGACGATTTGGACGGGGCGGCAAAGCCTGTGAAGGTGGAAACTTTTGACGAACTGCGCGGCCTGACACCGGACGAGGTGTTAAAGAAAATGGCGGCGGACGAGAAGAATAGGGCCCGGGCCGAGGCGCGTCAGGCTCGTGACGAGGCCCGGCAGCGGCTGGAAAAAGCCGGACGTATCCCGGTGAAAACGGCGGTGCCCACGACGGCGGCCCGGCAATACCGCGAACAGGTGGTGGCCGGTGCGGCCAGCGCTGACCTGCCCAAAGCCAAGCCTAAGCCCGTGGTGAAAAAACGTCCGGTAAAGCAGGAGGATGAGCAGCGCTTTGAGGTGCGGATTTAAGGACGGAGGTAAAAATTGTCGGCAAAGGTAAAGAGGGATATTGCGGGC
Source organism: Selenomonas sp. AE3005 (assembly GCF_000686945.1). GTDB lineage: Bacteria > Bacillota > Negativicutes > Selenomonadales > Selenomonadaceae > Selenomonas_A. The sequence continues at coordinate 113,867 of NZ_JMME01000013.1, read as the reverse complement.
CTGGCTGCCCTGGCGGTGGTAACAATATATTTCGGGTATGGCGAAGGCAATCCGCAGTTACAGAAAATCCTGTTTGTCATCGGCTGGACGGCTGTTTGGATTCGTTACCGGAACTGTGGTTTGGGCCATGAACAAATCCGCTGGCCTGATTCACTGGCCGTGGTTATGCACCTGTATAAGATTTCCCTGATAGTTTTGCAGGTTGTATTTTTCGGTGTGGGGCTTGTTGGTTTGCTATGGGTAATGGATATGCTGCCCCTGCTGCCGGATAGTTTTTGGCTGCAAGGCGGGCTGGCCATTGTACTGGTAGTGCTGCCATTTTGTCTTTCCTTGTTGTCGGAGTGCTGGAATCTTCACGATAAATGGGCGCTGCGCACAGGCAAGGATACAATCGATGGCTTTATGGCGGCAATGCTGGGACATGACCGGGGAGTAAAAAAGTTCGACAAACACTCATGGCTGTTTATAGACCTTTTTTTGCTTTTAATGCTGGGGTTTACTTGTATAAGCTGGGGGGAACCACTGCCGCAGGAGAATAAATGGGAAATATGGCTCGGTTGGGCGTATGCTGACTTTTTGCTTTTACAGGGCTATTTGTATATGCGCTATCGCAAGGAGGGGCTTTGATGCAGGCAGAGGTAGACAAAGCAATTTGCGTGGGCTGCGGTATGTGCGTGAGTACCTGTCCGGAGGCCTTTTGTCTGGGGAAGGACGGGCTGGCGGAAAGTGTGGGAAAAATTCCTGCCTACGTGCAGGAGGACGCCTGGCAGACGGCTGGTGACTGCCCGGTGGGGGCTATTAGTATCAGGAAAACTGATGATGGTATACTTGAGCAGCACTCTTTGGTGTGATGTATTGTATTTCCGATATGGCTGTGCTATAATGAAAGCAGTTAGAGTGAACTATGAACATTGAACTCAAAGACTAGAAAATCCCCTGCGACTGGTACTCGCAGGGGATTTTTGTACGTCATTTACCAGCTTAATGATTCAAATAGTAGCTGAATAATTCAACTAGAATTCCGACCAATAGCGGTATCAGTACATGAACTATGAACTTGTCCCTCAAAGATTTCACCTCCTTTCACAGAGGCAAGTAATATTATAGCACAAAATCCTCTTTCACAGGGGATTTTGTGCTATAAATATAATACATGATATTTAATTATCATACCGCTTTATAATCCGATATGTCGTATCCCGTTGGGCGGCGTCGCGGCCGGCGCCTTGAATGAGGTTTACCATTTTGCGGATAGACATGTCGTAGCGTGTCCCGGCAGCGCGGACGACATTTTCTTCGAGCATAATGCTGCCTAAATCGTCACCGCCAAAGCCTAAGGTCAGCTGGCCGATACGTTCGCCCTGGGTGAGCCAGGAGCCTTGGATATGGTCGATGTTATCCATGTAAATGCGGCTCATGGCCAGGGTTTTCATGTAGTCCCAGGCGCTGACTTTTTCGCCGCCGATATCGGTGTTGCCGGGCTGGAATGTCCAGGTGATAAAGGCGCGGAAACCGCCGGTCTTATCCTGCAGGCGGCGGATTTTTTCCATGTGTTCAATGCGCTCTTCCATGGTTTCGCCGAGGCCGATAACCATGGTGGCCGTGCTTTTCATGCCGATGGAGTGGGCGGCCTCCATGACGGCCAGCCAGTCGTCAGTCATGATTTTCTTGGGGCTGACGATTTGGCGCACGCGGTCGGAGAGGATTTCGGCACCGCCGCCGGGCAGGCTGTCAAGGCCGGCCGCCTGCAGGCGTTTGAGGGTTTCGAGGACGGACAGTCCTGCCTGCCGGGCAAAGTGCTGGATTTCCGTGGCCGTGAAGGAATGGATAGTGATATCAAAGTTAGATTTTATTTTCCGCAGCATTTCCTCGTAAAAGGGCAGGCCTAAGTCGGGGTGCAGGCCGCCCTGAATCATGACCTGCGTGCCGCCGGCCTCGACAGTTTCGCGCACCTTGGCGAGAATGGTGTCATAGTCCAAAAGGTAGGCGTCCTTATGCTCCTTGCGGCGGAAGAAGGCACAGAACCGGCATTCATTCTGGCAGATGTTGGTGTAGTTGATATTGCGGTCAACGATGAAAGTCACCGTATTGCCAAACCGTTCGCGGCGGATAGCGTCGGCGCGGGCGCCGAGTTCGAGCGGATTGCCGTGGGTTAAAAGCTCCACGGCCTCCTGTTTTTCCATGCGCATTATCCTTCACCTCCCTGTCTTGCCGGCTGATAACTGGCGTCGCGTTCCACCGGCTCGTAGCCTGTTTCGCGAATGATGGCGCCGAGTTTTTCGCGTGTGATACCGGCACCGGTCTTAGCGCCGGCGGCATGAATGATTTTTTCCTCGCCGATGGTGCCGTCGAGGTCGTCCGCGCCAAAGCCCAGGGCGAGCTGGGCGATAGGCAGGCTCAGCATTACCCAGAAGGCTTTGAAATGGTCGAAGTTATCGAGCATGAGCCGGGAAAGGGCGAGCATTTTGAGGTTCTCCCAGGAGCCGGCCGGGGTGATTGTGTGTTCCTGCGCGAGCTGCGTGTTTGCAGGGTGGAACGGGAACAGCATAAAGGCGCGGAATCCGTGGGTTTTATCCTGCAGTTCGCGCAGTTTCAGCAGGTGTTCGAACCGTTCGCGGACGGTTTCCACATGGCCGTACATCATGGAGGCGTTGGTGGCAATGCCGAGTTTATGGGCGCGTTCCATGGTGTCGAGCCACTGCGCCGTGTCCGCTTTTTGCGGACAGATAATCTGCCGTACCCGGTCCACGAGGATTTCGGCACCGCCGCCGGGCAGGGAGGACAGGCCGGCCGCCTGCAGGACTTCGAGCACCTGCTGTACGGACTGGCCGCTGATTTTGGCAAAGTGGACGATTTCCACGGGGGTAAAGGCGTTTATCTCCACGTCGGGGAAGGCGGCGCGGATTTTTTTCACGGCGTCCAGATAGTAGGCAAAGGGCTGGCTCGGGTGCAGGGCGCTGACGATATGGATTTCCGCGAGGCCTTTGATATTACGGGCGGCGGCGATTTCGCGGTCCAAATCTGAAGGACTCAGTAAAAAGCCGCGGCGGGCGGCGTCCTCCTCGGGCACCTGAAAGGCGCAGAGGGGGCAGCCGGAGGCGCAGATATTCGTGAGGTTGATATGGCGGTTGACGGTGTAGAACACCTGCCGGCCGCTGTGGCGTTCCTTGGCAGCCCGGGCCCACTTGGCCAGGGACATCAGGTCATTTTCCTCATAGAGGGCCAGGCCTTCCTCCAGTGAGAGGCGCTGGCCGGCAGCCGCTTTTTGCCGGGCGGCTGCGAGTATGGATTCATTCATGCTATACCTCAGTCCTTGTTCCGGATAATGTTGAAATTGCAGTCACTGGCGGCCGGAATGCGGCCGGCCTCGCGAATGATATGGACGATGGTGTCCTCGGGCAGGGCCGTCGGACTGGTGGCACCGGCGTCGTGGAGAATAGTTTCCTTATGAATGGTGCCGTCGATATCGTTCGCGCCAAAGCCTAAGGCCAGCTGTGCGACAGGTACGGTGAGCATAACCCAGTAGGCCTTGATATTGCGGAAATTGTCGAGCATGAGCCGGGAGATGGCCATGGTGCGCAGGTCGTCCCACATACTGGTCTGGGTGATGTTTTCCCCGAGCTCCGTGTTCTTGGGCAGGAAGGGGAAACAGATAAAGGTCTGGAAACCGCCGGTTTCGTCCTGCAGTTCGCGCAAGGTCAGCAGGTGGTCGACACGTTCCTCCACGGTTTCGATATGGCCGTAGAGCATTGAGGCGTTGGACTTTATGCCGAGGCTGTGCGCCGTCCGCGCGACTTCGAGCCATTCTGCGGCCGTGGCTTTCTTGGGGCAGAGCTGCTGGCGTATACGGTCGGAGAGGATTTCCGCACCGCCCCCGGCGATGGCCTGCAGGCCGGCCGCTTGCAGCCGCAGCAGCACATCTTTGATGGACAGGCCGGAAATCTTGGCAAAGTGGACGATTTCCACGCCGGTAAAGCCTTTCAGATATAATGAGGGGAAAGTTTCATGGAGGGCTTTTAAGATTTCCTCGTAGTTCTCAAAGCTCCAATCCGGGTGCAGGCCGCTGACGACGTGCAGTCCGGCCAGATGGGGGTCACGCATGGCGTCGCGGACGAGCGCGATGGCCTTGTCCTTGGTCATGGCATAAGCGCCCTTGCTGTCCTTGTCCCGGCCAAAGGCACAGAACTTACAGTGCGAGGTGCAGATATTGGTGAGGTTTACGTGACAGTTTACATTATAGTAAACGATGTCCCCGCATTTTTCGCGGCGGACGTAATCGGCCAGAGCGCCGAGCCAGGCGATATCGTGGCAGGCAAAAAGCCGCAGCCCGTCCTCACGGGTGAGGCGTTCGCCGTTCATAACTTTGGCCTCGATATCAGCGTATTCTTTCGTACAAAGCAATGTATTCCCTCCTCGGGAACCGCAGGTTCCCCGGTAAAAATTTGAACAATATCATTATGGTGTTATAACTCGTAAGCGAGTTGAAACGCCAAGCGGAAGTTTTGCCGGTGGCAAAACTGGAACAACGGCGTTATAATGATTTATGTATTCATAAAAAAGGAGAGGATTCGATGAATCACCAAATACCTCAGGTTTCTTATGCTGTGGTGGGCGGTTCCGGCACGCTGTCCAGCGATTTTCCGGCCAACCTGCCCGACAAAGATGTAAAAATATTAGAAGATAACCTTTATTTTGCTACCCCGTATGGGCAAAGCCCGGCTATGCGCCTGTTTTCCGTGGGGGAAAAGAAAGTCCTGTGCTGCCGTATGCATGGCTGGCGCAGCGGTGTGACCAGAGCTGACGCCAGCCGGCAGGTGTTCTGGGTGTTCCGCGAGGCCGGCGTCAAACGTATCCTGTCTGAAGGGGGCGTGGGCACGGTCAATCACCTGCTCGACCCGCGCGATTTCATGGTGCCGGACGATTATCTTGACATGTCCAACCGCAAGGACGTCATGCTGGACGGACGCTATCTGCTCATCATGCGCGACGCCCTGTGCCCCGAACTGCGGCAGAACCTCATAAAATCCGTGCGCAGCCGTTTTAAGGGGCGCGTATTTGACCGCGGTATTTACGCTGTCACCGATGGCCGTCATTTTGAAAGCCCGGCAGAAATCGCCATGCTCAAAGGTCATGCCGATATTGTCGGCCAAAGCATTGCCCCCGAGGTTTATCTGGCCCGGGAAATCGGCGCCTGCTATGCCGGCCTTTACTATGTGGTCAACTACGGCGAAGGGCTCGAACGTGTCTGGTCGCACGACACCATGCGTGATATTTTCTACGATGACGCGCCGATGATTGGCGAGATTCTCCTGGAAACTATCCGCAATGTGGACGCTGACCATCATACCTGTGAGTGTCAGAGCCTCCGCAAGGAAACGCTCCTGAAGGACGTTTATAAGGAAGAATCCGAAAAAGGTTAAAATTACAGCCCTCAGCTGAGGGCTGTATTTATTTCCGGTACTGCCGGGATAAGTCCCTCGGCAAAGGCCAGCTGATAGAACAGCTGCAGGGATTTTATATGCTCGGCGGTCAAATCCCAGTGGATAATGCCGCCTAAGTAATGGTCGAGGATTTCATAGGAAAAATCCTTGGCCGCAAAAACGGCTTTGATGGCCGCGTCCTTGTGCCTAAGGCCGTCATGCAGGCCGTCAATAATACGCTGATGGGCCAGTTCCAGCTGATGGGGGCAGTCGGCGGCAAAGTCCTTTTGCACGGCCCAGACAGCATAGACCATGGAATGACCGGTCAGCTTATGCCACTCGCGGCCGAGGTCGTAGTAGTAAAGCCCCGGCTGCCGGTTGTGGTAGAGGTGCAGGGCGTCGTCCCCAATTAAAAGCGCGGCGTCAGCCCCGGCCGGCAGGTAATCGTCAAGGCCGATGGGGCGGATTTCATAGGCCGGTTTTACGCCGTAGCCCCGGTGCAGGACGATTTTCAGCAGGCAGTGGGACGTTTCCGACTTGGCGGTCAGAATGATTTTGCTGCCGTCAAGTTCGGCGGCCGGTTTGCGCGACACGAGGACAATGCTTTCCACGTCGGCGTCAGAACGAATGCAGATATCCGGCAGGATTAACAGCTCTGCCGCATTGCGGGCGTAGACGATGGAGGACACGGCGCTGATGTCAAGCTGGTGAGCCCGAATCTTCTGATTGAGCTCCGCCGGCACCGCCTCCGTCAGCTGCAGGCCGTCAGCAAAGCCGTGGGCATAGCTGTAGGTCAGCGGCAGGACATTGAGGAAATTGATATGACCGATACGCGGTTTTTCTATACTTTCCATAGGTATGACGCTCCCTATAATTACTAGAATCAAATACCGCTATTATAACATATATTGGAAGGAAATGCACCGCGCTAAGAATTGCGGAAAAAACATAAAAAAAGTCTTGACACATATAATACTCTCCGCTATAATATTTATTGTTGATAGCGCGAAAGCGCGAGAACACAGGGGTATCGCCAAGTTGGTAAGGCACGGGTCTCTGAATCCCGCATGCGTTGGTTCGAGTCCAGCTACCCCTGCCATATGAAATATAAGCACCGCGAAAGCGGTGCTTTTTTGTGTGTTCGTATGCTTGTATTCTTTATTGAGGGGTGCTATAATAAAAGTACGAAACAGTTGGTTATGAGTTTCGACTTCAAAGGATTAGAAAACCCCCGGAATTGCCGTTCCGGGGGTTTATTGTTTTTAGAATTTCCAATTCATGCCGAGCTGGCCGGTGAGGCCGCGTTGTTTGCCGGCCCAGGCGGTGAGGCCGAGGTCGAGGGTGAGGGGGGAGGCGTCAGGTTTTACCTGCCAGCCGAGTTCAAACATGCCGCTGCCGCCTTTGACACTGGGGGAGGGCGTGCTGTTGCCGTTGTAGGTGGCCCGGGCGTCGCCGTCAAATTCGTACTGGTAAGCCACGCCGCCGTAAAGGCTGCTCTGCTTATTGAGCTTATGTGTCAGGCGTGTGCCAAGGCGCAGGCGGTGGCTGCTGACGCTGTCAAAGTTGTAGACTTCGTCGGGGACGCCGGCGGCGTGCATGGTGACGTTATCGCCGGACTGCCGGGAGTAGAAGTATTTGACGTAGCAGTCAAGTTGGTCGTCGGCGGAAATTTTGCTTACCTTGCCGAGTCCCAGGTGGGCGGCGATATAGTTGCTGCTGCTGTCGTAGTTTACATTTAAAGTGTTGACGTTGCCGCTGTAGTCGGCTTTGACCTTGCCGCCGCGGAGGCTGCCCTCGTAGTAAAGGCCGTCATGGTTCGTCTGCCGGGCCATCAGGCCGAGCCCCCAGTAACTGGAATTGCCTTCGCCGTGGGTGCCGTTGTCGAGGTAGCTGTCATAGGAGCCGCGGCCGTATTCGACCAACGGGCCAAAGAGGAGCTTGCCCTGCCGGTTGTTGATTTCCTTGGCAAAACCGACGTTGAGGGCCCAGCTCTTGGCGTCAACATAGGAACCGCTTTCGGCGCGGAGGCTGCCGGTGCCGATGGCGGTAACGCCCTTCGCCGCAAGGTTCAATGTATTGCCGCTGGAAGTGGCGGCGATGCCGCCGCAAAGGCTTTTGACGGCAAGCTGCAGGGCAATTTTTTTACGGGGGGTAAAATACCAAAGAGAGCTATTCTCATTATGAGAAATGCCCTCCCTGGGTGAATAGGTGTCTTTATTTGCGCTTTTTGCCTGGACATGGAAAACTCACCTCATAAATCAATTGTAACAGTTTCCGAACTGTTTACCTGCATTCGTTGTAAACATAGGAAAATCCTGCCGGTGGTAAAAGTATACATTCGCGGCAGGGGCGGACAATATAAAACCCCCAGGACGATTGCCCCGGGGGTTGCTCTTTAGTTTATGCCTGTTTCAGCCGCTGCAGTTCGTGGGTTAGTTCCCCAAGCTGGCAGGTGAGCCGGTCCATTGATTTTTGGAAGGTCGTCAGCAGGTAGAACGTCACCACAATGGGGAAACCCACGGCGGAAACCGCGGTCAGAAGTGTTTCCGCCATAGCTTAGGCCAGGACTTTCTCGTCCACATCTTCGATGTAGATTTTCTTGATGGCCGTCACGGGCGAGCCGTTGACGACAATGGCCTGCTTGGCAATGACCTCGGTGAGGAAGGCCGTGACATCGGCGGCGGTGAGGTTCTGACGCGGTGCTGCCAGGGAGAGCGTCGTGCTTTTGCCGTTTTCGAGGGACATAATCATTTTTAACGTGGATTTCATGGTGATTGCTCCTTTCGCACAGATGGTAGTTATTCAGCTAGGTCAGCGCTGTCCTGGCGGTCGATGGCGTGGACGGGGAAGTCCTGCAGGTCGCCGAGCTTTTGGCCCAGGGCGAGGACATCATCGTCAGTCAGCTCCGGGTTCACGTTGTAGCTGCGCGTGGCGATGACTTCGTGACCGGCGCTGTTGGTGGCGGTTACGACTTTGAGGTTGAGTTTGGTGACGGGGTTCATGCGTGTTGCTGCCATGTTAATCATCCTTTCTGTTGGTAAGTTGTTTGCTGTTGTCATGGCCCTGACACTCTTATACATAACTTTGCCCCGGCCAAAATCGCCTATAGCTGTAAATCTTTTTTTGACCACTTCCAGGTGTTCATTCTGCGCCGTTGGAAGTGGTCATTTTGTACTCACCAATACCATAGACTACCATATATAACCATAAGATAAGGTGCCGCAGGGGCTTAATGTATAAATATGCAAAAGGGAATGTTAAGGAAAATTAACAAAGTTAAACAGAGTTAACAAATGTTAACTGTTCGAGGAAGTGTGTTTATGAAGAGGACAGAAGAATTTTGTGGACATTTGTCCATATCGCGTTTTTGCCGTTGAGTAATTTTGACCGGCTGCAAATTTGTAAACCTGGGGGCCTTTGTCCGGCGCCTGGTCATGAAATTTTTCCCTTAGATGAAATAAAAATAAAAAATAGAAAATGATAAAAAATAATTCACAAATTGCTTGACATGGCGAAGAAACAAGCGTATCATTGTGCGTGTAAGAGGGACATGAACAACAATCTTCCCTTGCAAAAAAATTCACAAAAGAGGCGTTTATCATGGCAATGTCAAAAGAATTGGAGCAAACGTTTAACGCGTGCCTGCGGTGTGCAAACATCGAGGCAATTCGGGAACGGGACATGGACAATGGTGGCTATGGCTGTGTGATTTCTCCCGGTTCCGGTGCGGACATGGTGCTCAACAATGTTCGGGCAGAGGGTTTTCTGAAGAAACTGGCGGCCCGGTACGGCAAGGATTTGCGGCAGCTGGCGCGTCTGCGCGGTCTGGCAAATGGCAATGTGCGTAAACGTGTGGATTTTTACAATATCAGTCCGCGGCTGCTGTTTTTGCCGCTGCGCTATCGCCGGGCGGTGAATTCTCATCATACGACGCGGCTCTATGCGAATGTAATGCGGCTCGTGGACGTGACAAGTGACGCAGAGGGCCGGACGCTGCTGCGGTTTTTGTCCGGCCGGACGCTGCCGGTGAAGGTGTCCTATGAATTTGCCCGGACGCGGCTGCAGGAAGGCCGGGGGTGGCTTTATCATGAGTACTATTATTGTCAGCAGACTTTGCGCAGTATGCAGGTGACACTGGGACGCCTGGAAAAACTGGCGGAGGAATGGTGATGATTAGCGGCGATAATAACCGCGTGGTGCTGCTGCGGCTGGATATGGCAGAGAAAATCGGCCGGCTGGAGGCTATGCTGCTATCGCAGATTGATTACTGGCTGGAACATACACATAATTTTGCGGACGGGCGGTTCTGGGTATACAATACGGAGAGCGAGTGGGGACGGCAGCTGGGCGTGTCAGTGGCTAGTGTCAAACGGGCGGCGGCGAGTCTGGAAAAGCAGGGGCTTATCGTGCGGCGGCGTCTCAATGGCAAGGCGTATGACCGGACGCTGAGTTACAGTATTTGTTATGAAAAACTGCGGGATTTAGGCTTTCGGGCCGGGCGGCGCGGTTTTTGGCAGCTGCCGGATAAGGTGAGTGTCTGGGATAGGCCGGCGGACGCTGCCGAGACTTGGAGCGAAGGGGAGGATAACGTATGGGCGATGGAAATGTAACGCTGGAAAACTGCATTTTTCACGGGGGACGGTGTCATATCACGCCGGATACTATCAAGGCGCTGGTAAAAAGGTACGGGCTTTATATGGTGGACCGGGAGCTGGCGGTGCTGTGGTATGAAATGTTTAATCAGGAAGTCCGTTATCCGGCCGCGTGGCTGAAACGGGCGATTGAGTTCAGCTATAGTCCGCAGATACCGCATGCGGAGTATGTGCAGGATAAGCATGGCAAAATCCGGCAGGCCAGAGGATTGGCGAAGGAGAAAGCCATGAAAGAGGCGTATGCGAAAATCGACGAGGCTATGGCCGCGGAGCGGGAGGCCGAAATGCCGGCAGCGCAGAGTGAGTTCTGGCAGTTCGTGCCGGCAAAAGTGAAAGAGAAAATAGCGGCCAGCTCCGCGAAGTGAAAACTTCCGCGGAGTTTTTTGCTGCATAAAATGTCATATTTAATCTTGTCAAGAGTTATCTTATATGATAACATGGGCTTAACGAGGGAGATAATAATGTCGTGGTCGGTTGAGTTTTATCAGAAAGAAAATGGTGAGATTCCTGTATTGGAATTCATGCTTTCGTTGGATGCTAAAATGAGGGCGAAAGTACAACAGACGATTGATTTGTTGGAGAATACGGGAACAGGTTTGCGTGAGCCTTATGTTGCGCCGCTAAAGGGCGATAAATATAAAGGAATATGGGAATTGCGTGTGAAATTTGCCTCTAATATTACAAGGGTGTTTTACTTTTCTTTTCAAGGCGATACGTTTGTATTGCTAAATGGATTCAAAAAGAAGACGATGAAAACACCTGTCAGTGAATTGGATAGGGCATTGCGTTATAAGCATGACTATGAAAGGAGAACGCAGAATGAGTAAGGCTGGAGTCAGTGCCGCAGATGTGCGCGCCGTGTTGATGAAAGATGAAGAGTTCAAGCAGGAGTACGAGCGTTTGCAGCCGCGATATGCGTTGATTGCGCAGCTTATCAATGCCAGACAGGAACAAAAGATTACGCAGGCGGAAATGGCAGAGCGTATGGGGACAAAGAGGTCCAATATCAGCCGATTTGAAAGCGGCACATATAATCCGTCACTGGATTTTTTGATAAGAGCAGCAGCGTCGTTGGGGAAGAAAATTGAGTTTTCCCTGCGTTAAGGGAAAAGTTCCTAAAAAAATACGCCGAACTTGGCGGCAGGGGCGAGGTCTGGCCACGCAAAAACCGGGCATAACATTCCGTGGGGGAAGTTATGCCCGGTTTTGTTTTTTTAAGCAGCTGGTTTGGATTTCTTGGGGATAATGCCGAAGTCCTCAGCTAATTGTTTTACATCGAAGATGTTTTTTATATCCTTATTCTGGTCGGTAAAAACGATGAACCATTCTTTGTTATCGTAATTATGTTTAACCAGCTGTCGCAAAGCATCAGTTTTGGTCTTGCCCACATAGGTTTCTGTTACGTTAAGGTTGCGGTTGTGTAATGTATAAACATACATACCGTTAACCTTCTTGATGGTGATTTTGCCGTAGGTGTAGCCGCCGGCTACCTGGTCGAGTTCGTTGTCGGACATGCGGTTGGCAGCACTGCCGATTAAATTCCCTGCTTTTTTGAAGTTGTCTTTGATGGTAGTCATTTTGATTAGCCCCTTTCCTTTTTCTTTTGTTTGTCTTTCTTTTCTTTGTTCTTTATATCCGCGAAAGGGGCAAAGTGTGTAGCGGGAAAAGCAATTTTTTTTCATAGCGATTTTTATTGCGCGGCGTGGTTGGCGGGGGTATAATATACATATAGTAGTGTTTGTAGTTTTAACGAGAACTATTCGCAGTAAGGAAATGGGATTTTCCAACAAATAATGAGGAAAGGAGAGATGTTTATGAGTCTTAGCGGTATCAACAGCTCGCTCAACCAGCTGAATCGTGCGCAATCGCTGCAGTCGCAGAGTATTCAGCGGATTGCCACCGGCTCTAAGCGCCCCAGTGCGGCGTATGGCGCCTCCGATTATGCTATTGCCCGGAAAATGCAGTACAATATCGGCGGTGTAAGCCAGTCCAATGCCAATACGCAGACAGCTAACTCCATGCTGAATGTGGCCGGCGGTGCGGTGAGCAACACCATCAGCTCGTTGTCGTCCCTGAAAGAGACGCTTATCAACGCAGCTAATGGCACCAACGGCCAGACGGATATCGCCGCTTTGCAGGAAACTGTGAATCAGACGCTTTCCCAGATTGACACCAACGCTCAGGCTGAATACAACGGGCAGAAATTGCTCGATGGCAGCCAGACGGTGACGGTGGCCGGGATTGACGGTTATGAAAATATTGCTTTGGGTGATATGAGCGCCAAAGGCCTGGGGCTGACGGACGCTCAGGGCAAGAGCAATATCAATCTGCAGGAGGCCAACAATTCGCCGGAAGGCCTGGCCAATGCCATCGATACGGTGGACGCGGCGCTCAACAAGGCCCTTGACCAGGCCACCGATATCGGTGCCGCCCAGCAGGGAATGGAGTATCAGTCTGCCAATTACACCACGATGGAGGAAAACCTCCAGAATTCACTGGCAGTAAATGATGACGCGGATATTGCCGCAGAATCGGTGAATAATGCCAGCGCTAATGTGCAGAGCCAGATGGCACTGTTCGCGGTTAAGCAGGGGCTGCAGAATTTCAGCCAGCAGATGTTGGGCACGCTCAACAACCACAGCCGCGGCGCAGCATTTAATATGCTGTCCTAAAAGGCAAACGAAAAGCCGTCCTTTTGTATAGGACGGCTTTTCTCCCTCGCGGTATGGTCTTACCCGAGGTATGGTTGGCTGCTACGCATTATAAAACCAACCAAGAATAGATGAGATTTGCGACTATACCAGCCAAAACAGCTAGTATAAAGTCGCGGAGCAAATGAGACAATGCATACACCTCCTTTCCGCTACGGAGGCGCGTAGCAAAAATAGTATAGCATTTTTGCAGATGATATGCTATACTATCCTTAGATGAGGTTGAGCAAGTGATTCATTGCTTACCGCGTTATCGGTTTGGTCGCCGGTAACGCACGTGTCCGCATTTGGGACAGTAAAAGCCGCCCTTTTGGTCGAGGGCGGCTTTTTATTATATAGAAGTAAATCGACGTAAAACGTCCTTAAATATGCAATTCCACCACATCTACGCCGCTGTTTTTTATAGCGGCCAGCTCGCTGGCATTGCAGCCCTGGCTCCGTTCCATGGCGACACCATCAATATTTACGAGCAGAAGAACGGCAAGTTTGAAATTGCCTACACCCACCCCGAAAAGCTCGAATTCCTGCATGCCATCTTCGGCGGCCAGGTCAACGGGGAAAACACCTTCATCATCGGCCACCGCAAGGGCGAAAGATATTTGCTGGCCTTCACCTACAAAGACGGCAAATATGTGGCTGACAAACTCGACGAAGGCTGCGGCGCGGCCAATGTCCTGCACTATGTGCATGACGGCAAAGAAATCCTTATCGGCGCCAACCGCGAAATCAACGAAATTGCGATGTATGAGCTGACTAAATAAAAAGACTTTGTGTACGAGCACAAAACTTTTTAAATCCTATTGAAAACTTCAAATATCTGATGTATTATAGGAATATAAGCAATTGGGAAGAATACAAAACTGTAGAAATTATGTGCGAGCACATAGCTTAATGTGTTGGAGGAAAGCGTATGTTAGAAGAACTGAAAGAGAAAGTTTACGAGGCCAATATGCTGCTGCCTAAGCACAACCTCATTACCTTTACCTGGGGCAATGTTTCCGGCATTGACCGTGAGAAGGGGTTGTTTGTCATCAAACCGTCCGGGGTGGAATATGATGTGATGAAACCGTCGGATATGGTGGTAGTTGACCTTGACGGCAACAAGGTGGAGGGTGACCTCAATCCTTCCTCCGACACGGAAACGCACCGGATTTTCTACAAGGAATTCCCCAATATCGGCGGCGTGGTGCATACCCATTCCCGTTGGGCAACGATTTTTGCCCAGGCCGGGCAGGGCGTGCGCGCTTACGGCACGACGCAGGGCGATTATTTCTACGGGGAAATCCCCTGCACGCGCGATATGACGGAGGAAGAAATCAAAGGTGCGTATGAGTACAACACCGGCGTGGTAGCGGTGGAACGGTTCAAGAAATACGGCATTAACCCGGACTACGTGCCGGCAGTGCTCGTCAAGAACCATGGCCCGTTCACCTGGGGCACGGACTGTTTCAACGCTGTGCACAATGCCGTAGTGCTTGAAGAAGTCGCCATGATGGCCTTCCATACGCAGATGCTCACGCAGGATCGCGACCCCATGCCGCAGGTGCTGCTCGACAAACACTTCCTGCGCAAACACGGCCCGAACGCTTACTACGGCCAGAAGAAAAAATAATCTTGCAATCCCCTGTGACCGCCATTATGGCGGTCTTTTTTTGTACAAAAAATAGACTGCCTGCAGCCAAGGCAAGTGAAAAAGAACCGTCATGTTAGTCTGACGGTTCTTTTTGCACCATATTATGATTCTCCGACAACCTCACTGTGTTCCAGCGCAAAATCCAGCAGCAGGCCAATCAATTCATTGCTGGTACGCCCTGTACTGTCCGCGAGCTCGTTTATACGCTCGAGGGTATCCGTTTTCAGCCTGACCGAAAAGACGCGATAGCCATCATCGCCACGCAGTTTCTTTGTGATGAGAAGTTTGTTGCTCATTATTACCACCCCTGCTAATAATTGTATATCAAATAATATGACATACAAATGTTTAAAAATATATTATATTTGCAGGTTATGTTTTTGTACATATGAAAACAAAAAATATAACAAATTATTTAAGTTTTTTGCATAAGGATACGATATAAATAGTGTAACTTAGATATGTTATAAAATATGTTACAAAATAGGGACAGGGAAATTGCAGGGAGGCCGGAAGGGACGGTTTAAATACATGAAGGCAATCACCAAGGTACCAATTACCGCCGACCAGGGAATGGCAGAAAACGGCAGGGGGCATGGACGACCTGAGGGAAATGAAAATCAATTCGCCCGGGATTTACGGGCGGCAGAGGTGAAATTTTCCGCGCACGCGCAAAAGCGTATGCAGCTGCGTGGCGTGGAACTGACGGACAGTGACCGCGACAAACTCACAGCCACCATCGACCGCATGGCCGCCAAAGGCGCCAAGGACGCGCTGATACTCCTCCGGGAGACAGCACTGGTGGTCAGCGTCAAAAATCGCACCGTCATCACCGCTGTAGACGAGGCCAGTGCCAAAGAAAACATTTTCACCAACATCGATAGCGCTGCCATTTTGTAAGGCGGCGTGCCGGCAAACACCCGGCACAGCCAATTGGGAAAGGAAGAGTGATTTATTATGATGCGTTCACTTTTTTCAGGAGTTGCAGGTTTAAAAGGTCACCAGACCAGAATGGACGTAATCGGCAACAACATCGCCAACGTAAATACCACCGGCTTTAAATCCAGCCGTGTTACCTTTGCCGATACCTTGAACCAGACAGTATCCGGGGCAAGTGCGCCGGGGGACACCATTGGTGGTACTAATCCAAAACAGATTGGTTTAGGTGTGGGCGTTGCGAGTATCGACCTGTTGTTTACCGACGGCTCTATACAATCTACAGGGAAAAACACCGACTTGTGTCTGTCAGGTAATGGGTTATTTATAGTTAAGCAGGGTAGTGATGTCTACTATACCCGTGACGGTGCATTTGAGTTCGACGCTGATGGTAACTATGTTTTGCCTGGAAATGGCATGTTTGTACAGGGATGGACTGCAAAAGATGGTGTGCTTAGCACAACTGGAGCCGTGGGGAATATTCAGGTAAAAGCTGGCAAGTCAATGGAGGCTGCGGCAACTAAAATCGCTACCTATGAGAATAACCTTAATGCAGCTATGGAAGGTTATGAAATCAGCAGTATACTTGTAACTCGTGCTGATGGAAGTACAGAAACAGTTTCAAGTTATGCTCCGTCAGGTGTCGATGGACCAACTATTACGTTGGGAACTACTACTGGTAAAGTGTATACACTGGACGATACGGCAGATTATGATTTTACAACAACAGATTCATTGCTAGGAAAAACTTTATTTACTTCAACAGTAAGTTCAGTAAAGGCAAATGGGGCTGGTCAAGTTGGACTTACTTTAGGTATTGGTAATGCGTTATCTAGTATAGATGATGGTACAACCATTTCAATACCTGCGGCAAATATAAAGAATGGTACGTTTAAGTATGGGGATACTTTTCCACTAACTGTAAAAATTATCAATAGTGCTGGTGTAACAACATCTGGTACGGATACTGCACAAACAGAATTGACTGTTGATATTATTTATCCGGATGGTACTGCTGGCCCTACTGGTGTAAAAATAACGGTTCCGCCTCCGGCAAATTTTACATATCAGGATGGTATGACAGTAAATTTTGATTTACCCATAGAAAAAATAGAGGCAAATTCTGGTGCTAATATAACTTGTGAAAATGGAAATACTGTCACCTTAGATGGAACAGATTCGCCAGTAAATGTTGATAGTAGTAGTACGCAATATACGTATAAAGGAAAAGCCTCGGATGGAAATGTTGAATCTGTTACTCGTAAAGAAGAGGTCACTTCCGTGACAATGAATACAACAGACGGTAAGTCACTTCCAGGGCTGTTAGAGGGAAATTATACAAAAGGGAATACTTTTTATCCTTCTGTGACAACTACTATAACAGCTTATGGCAGTCAGGGCAGAGCCTATAGTATACCGGTTTTGTATACGAAAAAAGATGCGAATGTATGGGCACTGTCTTTGAAAGGTGGGGCAAAAAGTACAACGATAACGGATTCTGATGGCAAGACTACTACCGTGGATTTAGACGCGACAGATTTGAAATTTGATGAAGATGGAAAATTTGTATCCGGCAGTGGAAATCTTACATTGAAACCTAAAAATGGTGAAGAAACACCTACTACTGTAGCTTTGAATTTGTCGTCCCTTACCCAATACGCAGGTAATAGCACCATCAATGCTACTGCTGATGGTAATGCTGCCGGCACGTTGAAGAGTATTTCTATTGACAGTACGGGCACAATAACCGGTGTTTACACCAATGGTGTTAAACAAGCAGAGGCACAGGTCGCTGTCGCTCAGTTTACTAATGCCTCTGGTTTGACCAAGACTGGCAGCAGTTTATATCAGGCCTCCAACAACTCTGGAGACGCTAACGTAAAAACTGCTACTGACTTGGGCGTAACCATTACGGCGTCTGCCCTCGAAATGTCCAACGTCGACATTGCCAACGAATTCTCCGATATGATTATCACCCAGCGCGGTTTCCAGTCCAACTCCAAGATTATTACCGTCGGTGATGAAATGCTCGAAACACTTATCAATATGAAACGGTAAGATAGATGATTAAATTTCTTGTATTCCTGTAAGCACGATGGTATAATGAAAACACGATAAGAACAAATGACACTCGAAAGCCCCCAGCATTGCCGTGCTGGGGGCTTTATCTATTAATACAATCCAACTCCAAGATTATCACCGCTGGTGATGAAATGCTGGAAACGCTTATTAACATGAAGCGGTAAATATAAAAGTTCCTCATGGCTTTGTGGTCATGGGGAGCTGTTTGTGCAGATTTTGTTCTTGCATTTTAGGATAATTGGGTGTTATAATAAAGACACGATAAGAACAAAGGGTAACTCGAAAGCCCCTAGGATGGCCGTCCTAGGGGCTTTCTCTACTGATTTGCTGTTAGTGGTTAAGCCAGTAACTGAAAAGTTCAACTAGAATTCCCACTATCAGCGGAGCCAGTATCAACTCCACGATTCTTTTGAACAAAGGGTAACTCACCTCCTTTTTGAGGCGGCATATATATTATAACGTGATTGTGTTAATAAATAAAGACTTTAAGGCACAATGTCCAATATGGACATTGCCAACGAATTCTCTGATATGATTATCACTCAGCGTGGTTTCCAGTCCAACTCCAAGATTATCACCGTCAGTGATGAAATGCTCGAAACACTTATCAATATGAAACGGTAAGGTTGATAATTTCCTTGCTAATCGTTAAGGGCTATGTTATACTTTAACCATAGGCAAACGCTGTGAAGAGTCGCTTGTCCATTAGGCAACAAACGAAAAGCACGTTGGGAGACTAGGAACCTCCAACGTGCTTTTCTTGTGTATTTGCAGCTACACCAGACTGGGGCTAATTACCCCTGATTAACGTGATTAACCAATCTAACCACTTGACAATGTAGTAGGCAGCTACATTGCCCATGATGGCAATCACAATGCTGTGAAGAGTCTCCATTAAAACAACCCTCCCTTCCGTCGCGGAGTACCAATAGGAGGTTGGAGCAACGATAGAATTATAGCACATTTGGGAGAGCCATTCCAACTCCAAGATTATCACCGTCGGTGATGAAATGCTCGAAACGCTTATCAATATGAAACGGTAAGATCGGTGATTAAATTTCTTTTATTCTTGTAAGCACGATGGTATAATGAATGCACGATAAGAACAAAGGGTAACTCGAAAGCCCCTAGGATGGCCGTCCTAGGGGCTTTCTCTACTGGTTGGCTGCTAGTGGTTCAACCAGTAGCTGAAAAGCTAGAAATGCATAATAATAGGAAAAAGTACATAAAAAGCTCATTATGCTTTTGCTGTAATAGGGAACTTATGAAAAAACCACCACATCAACAGTGATGTGGTGGTTTTCTGCTTTCAGAAAGATTTTTGGCTGGAGCGTCACTGCCAGCATCTCTTTTGCCCGTTACGTAAGTACGCGGCGTATGAAGACGCACTTTTCACCTCAAAAATCTTTCCTATCCTTGTCTTTAGTATAAGGGAGGGAAGGGGATTTGTAAAGATTTCAGGAATATATTGCATAAAGCGCTCGTAATCGTCGGGATGACGGTCCTTTATATGTTGAATGCGCTCTTCTGTTATAATCACTTTGTCACATATGATGTCTTGGGAAATTATACGATATAGTTTAATGTTTAGTGTAGTAAGTTCATGTGTTTGTGACATGTGAATATCTCCCTTAATGATTATCATAAGTAGTATAGCATTGAGGGAGATATAGAATCAAGGCGTACTTTTCAATAAGATAACTCAGTCAACGCAGTATTTATATGAGATTCAAGATTATCACCGCCGGTGATGAAATTCTCGAAACGCTTATCAATATGAAAAATTTAAATACAACGGCGTCCTATGTTTTTGCACTCATGGGACGTTTTTTTATGGGGAAATTTTTGTAATACTTGACTTTATCAATCGTAAGTATAGACAAAGGTAAACATAGTCAACTAAAAGTTTAGAAAGGAGAGGTTGAAAATGTTGGAGAAGAGAGAACTCAATCAGATGGATTTGGACATGGTGGCTGGCGGTAATATCTTTGACGATGTTTGGGATGGCATAAAAAGTGTGGCAAACACTGTAGCCGATGGCGTTGAAGATGCCGTAAACACTGTAATTGATGGCGTGGCCTACGTCGCCAAAGAAATATCGATGGCGTCTGAGGGCCTCGACGAGGAGCACTGGAATGACTGAGCCGGTAAAATTATGAAAAACCACCACATCTTAGCGATGAGGGTGGTTTTTTGTTTTTGCTATGGTATAATTGAGATATGAATGTATACAAAATACCATGTTGTGGCTAAATAGATTCTCTGGGGGGCGCGTTATGATAAAGCTCATTATGTCTGATATGGACGGTACGCTGCTGGATGAAAACGGCCAGCTGCCGGCAGGCTTTGCGGATATGGCACAGGAGTTGAAAAGACGGGGCGTGATGTTTGCACCCTGCTCCGGGCGGCAGTATTACTCACTGCTCGATACCTTTGCGGGCTATGAGGATGAGTTTATATTTTTGGCGGAAAATGGTACGATGGTACGCTATCACGACAAGGAGCTTTTTTCCAGTACGCTGAACAGAAAGCTGGGTATGAAAGCCTTGCAGGAAACCCGGCAAAACCCCGGTATATATGAGGTGTTCTGTGGCAAGCAGGGGGCTTATATTCTGGCTGATGAGGAAACCACGGCTTTTCAGGACGAGCTGAGAAAGTATTATACCCATGCGGAAGTCGTGGACAGTTTTGCTGACATCGATGATGAGCTGATAAAGTGTTCCTTCTTTGATGAGTCCGGCAATGCTGATACGCGCATTTATCCGTATCTGCAAAAGTATGAGGGGCCTTTCCAGGTCGCCACTTCCAGTGCTTACTGGGTTGATGTGATGAATTACGATATCAACAAGGGGATTGCCATTCAGCAGGTGCAGAAGAAATTGCACATCACCCCCATGGAATGTGCGGCTTTTGGCGATTTTCTGAACGATGTGGAAATGATGAGTTCTGTTTATTACAGCTTTGCCATGGAAAACGCGCACCCGAAAATCAAGGAGCTGGCGCGTTTCCAGACGGCCAGCAACCGCGAACATGGCGTGCTGCAGGGTATTCAGAAATTGATTGATGATGGTTTATGCGGCTGAGAGGTGAATTATGCGAGCAGATTATCACATGCACTTTGAAAAGGGCTCCTATGACGAAAACTGGGTGGAGGGCTTTTTCCAGCAGGCACAGCGGCTGGGAATGGACGAAATCGGCATTTCCGAGCACTCTCACACTTTCCCGGAGTTCAAGGAACTTTATTACAAGGATTTGATTCTGGACGATTCCTATATCGGCAAGTTTCAGCAGCAGTGGCTGAAGACCAACAAGTTTAAGTACACCATTGACGAGTACTTTGCTTTTATGGCCAAGCTGAAGAAAAAGCATAACGTCAAGACGGGGATTGAGGTGTGCAACTTCTCCGACCAGGACGCGGTGGGGAAAATCCTTAAGGAATACCCGTTTGACTACGTTATCGGTTCGGTGCATTTCCTCAACGGCTGGGCGTATGATTCGTCGGAGATTATGGCGCAGTGGGACACGCAGGACCTCAATGACGTCTATGAGTGGTACACGCAGGAAATCGAAAAGATGGCGGCTGCCGGCCACTATGATGTGCTGGGGCACCCGTATAATATCCGCCTGTTCCATTATATTCCCGAGTTCGACGCTACGCCGTACCTGCTGCGGGCGGTGGCCGCGCTGAAAAAGGCCAATATGGTGGTGGATATCAACACGGGGACGTACTACCGTTATCCCATTGCCGAAATCACGCCGTACTATAAATTTATGTCCGTGGCCTCCAAGGAGGGGCTGCCGATTGTCGTCACTTCCGACGCGCACAAGCCGGAGGACTGCGGCGCGTACCATGATGAGGCCGTGACCTATGCCCGTTCCTATGGTTACAAAACGACGATACGATTCACCGGCCGCAACCGTGAAGTTGTGCCGCTGGAATAAATTATGACTGGCAAAACAGGCCCTGCCATATAGGTGAGGGCCTGTTTCATACACTTGAATTATCAGATAATAAAAAATCTTTAAAAACTATTGACATAATGTCGTATAAGCGGTACAATAAAAGTGCATCAGGAGATGCAGCTTTTGTCGTACAAGGATAACAAGTCCTTAAAATTTTTCCATATTTTCATCGTGGTGTAGGCTTAAGTATTTTCAGAAAATCTCGATATAACTTGTAGAGAAACGCAAAGACAGAGGATTGTACTTGCAGTGGTTGCTGGAAAGCGTAGATGCTGAGGATGGCATTAACCATCATATTGCTGAAAGCAATCATGAGTTTTGATACAAGGAGAGATATGTCATGAAAGTACAAATTTGTTCGCAATGGATGGAAGAAGTTTTTATCCCTGTTCGCGTCAAACAGTTCACCAAGGCCGCAAAGCTTATGGGGCTGCAGAATTTCCAGGCTTATGCAGGTGAACAGGAAACGGTCGACCTTGTTCAGATGGACCGCAAGTCCATGGAACGTCAGGTAGTAGCTGAATGGCTCGATAACCGCGAAATGACTGGTGTGACTGAAGGAGTCGCATGATGGAAATATGGAAAAAGGGCACTCCCCATTGAGTGGGGGTGCCCCATATTTTTGTGTAATTAGTGTTTAAAGGAAGGTCTGGGCTGGGGCGGCTTGATGTCAAGCTCGATATCCAGAACAGCACTGGCGGCCTCGCGCATTTGCGCGGGGCTTTTTTGCGCCCAGATGGTCTGGACAGCCAGACGGAAGGCGCTCTCGTCCATAGCAGCGGCCTTTTGCAGGTCAACGTGTTTTTGCAGGACGGCCATAAAGTCGTCGGGGATAGGGACGCTGCGCTGGGCCAGCAGGAGCTGGAGTCTGGTGTCTACGAGATAGAGGTGCAGGGTGTGGTCGGCCATACTCTTGGCCGTGGGCATGAGTTCGGGCTTAATGCCGGCCAGGGTAAACGGGGCGTCGCCCCAGCCTTCCTTGAAGATACCGTCGATTTGGTAGAGGAAAAAGAGCAGGCCGTTCTCTTCGTAGAGGGCCAGCTGCATTTTGCCGGTGCGGAAGGCCTCGATGGCGATGATATCCGTACGAGAGAGCTGCAGGATAAACATGCAGCCGTTGGCGTCAATCTGGAACAGGCCGCCGTCCTGTTGGTTTTTGATGGGCAGGGGGAATTGCTCCCCAATTTGAAAGTTGGCGTAATCGCTCATATATAGGCTCCTTTTATTGGTTATTATTTATTCATCTTAGACAGTGTAACATATTTCGCTTGGTTGTGCTATACTTTAGAGAGAAGGTGACAAGGGCGTGGGGCAGGCAGTGGCTGCCTTACACTCGGGCGGGGGCTGAAAATCTTTTTTGCCTTTAATTAAACAGCCGTAAAAGCCTAAACTCGCTGCGCTCAGACAGTATGCTTTTACGGCTGGGGCAGAGGTATGGCAAAAAAGATTTTCCTGACGCCCCGGCCCTGACGTTTCAGTCAGCCACTGCCTGCCCCACTTACTGCGAGCCTCTTGTTTAGACATTATGACGCTGCAGTGGCAAGTACGTTCTGTTATATATGATTGTAGTTAATAGCGAGGTGTAATCATGCTTGATACTCCCAGAGGCACGCGCCTCCATATTGGCCTGTTTGGCCGCCGCAACAGCGGTAAATCAAGTCTTATCAATGCCCTGACCGGCCAGTCCGTGGCCACCGTGTCGGCGGTGCCCGGCACGACCACAGACCCCGTTTATAAGGCGATGGAAATAAAAGGTCTGGGGCCGGTAGTGTTTATTGACACGGCCGGTTTTGACGATGAAGGTGATTTGGGACAGCTGCGCGTGGAACGGACAGAACAGGCGGCCCGGGAAACGGAGAT
Organism: Selenomonas sp. AE3005; assembly: GCF_000686945.1. GTDB lineage: Bacteria > Bacillota > Negativicutes > Selenomonadales > Selenomonadaceae > Selenomonas_A. The sequence goes on along the minus strand of NZ_JMME01000013.1, from coordinate 90,610 downwards.
TGCCCTGCTGCTCTTTTCGTCAGCAGATTTGACAGCGGAAACGGCGTGGCTTAAGCAGCTGCGGCAGAACAAGGCCAAAATCATTCCCGTCATCAGCCGGCAGGATATGCTCCCCGACGAGGGACAGGCCCTGCAGGCGGCCGTGACAGAGGCGACAGGTCTAAGGCCGCTTATCGTCAGTGCCCGTACCGGCCGGGGCCTAGCGGCCCTGCAGGAAGAACTCCTGCGCGCTTTGCCGGAGGATTATGGGGAGATTAGCATTACCGGGGATTTGTGCCAGGCCGGGGATACCGTGCTGCTGGTCATGCCGCAGGACATTCAGGCCCCCAAGGGACGGCTGATACTGCCGCAGGTACAGACCTTGCGCGAACTGCTCGACAAGGGCTGTCAGGCCATGTGCTGTACCACGGACAGGCTGGCAGATACCCTCGGCAGGCTCAAAACGCCGCCGGAACTTATCATCACGGACTCGCAGGCGTTTAAGGAAGTTTACGCCCATAAGCCGGCGTCCAGTCGGCTCACGTCCTTTTCCGTACTCTTTGCCGCCTATAAGGGCGATATTGACTGCTTTATGGAAGGCGCCGAGCGGCTGGCCGCGCTGCCGGGGAGTGCCCGGATTCTCATTGCCGAGGCCTGTACGCATAAGCCACTGCATGAGGATATCGGCCGTGTGAAACTGCCGCGGCTGCTGCGGCAAAAACTGGGGGACGGTATCAGTATCACCGTGACCTCGGGCAAGGATTTTCCCCCGTCAGTAAGCGGTTATGATATGGTTATTCACTGCGGTGCCTGCATGTTTAACCGCCAGTATGTCCTGAGCCGTGTCCGGGCCTGCCGTGAACAGCAGGTACCCATGACCAATTACGGCCTGGCCATTGCCGCCTTGCTGGGAATTTTGCCCATGGTAGCGTTGCCGAATAAGCCAAAATAATGTACAATGGGAGAGGAGTTTGAGGAAAAAATGCTTATATTACACGAGGTGAACACTATGGATAAACGTTTGTATAAAATGATGGGCGCTGCTTTGGCCACTTCCCTGTGGCTGGCACCGGTATCTGTGCAGGCGGCCCATATTGATTTTGACCGTCACAGCCATGAATCTGCCAGTCAGACGGCAGTCCATCATGAGCGCCAGACAACGGCCAAGGCCCAGCAGACGGCCAAGGCTGTCCAGGCAGAGCCGTCCTGGTACTGGCTGGGTTCGGACGATAAGTACAGCAAATACTTTGACCCTGCCTCGGTGGTAATAACTGCCAGTGTGGTAACTGACCGCGGCAAAGTGCCCACGGAGATAAAGGTCTGGACCAAGACGACCTACAGCTACGGCGGCGCCCAGGAAACGCTGGAGGCCTATGGCCTGAGCAGCAAGTTCCCTGACCCGAATCAGCTGGCTTACAGTACGGCTCAGCTCGTGATAAAGCCCCAGTACCGTACCATACAGTATGCGGCAGAGCATTTTTACAATAAGAACGGGGAAATTATCTGGTCCAAAGCTGACCCCAAAGCAGTGGAAAAGGAAATTAACTCCCAGCAGTTTGATGAGGACTTCTACGCTGCTGCGGTAGACCAGGCTTTCCATCAGAATGTGGAAAAGGAACGCGTGACGGCCAAGAACAGATGGCTGACCGTGTTTGATGTGACCACCACTGACGGTGTCCGCACCCATATCAAGGCAGATACTTCCACCATGCGCATGCACGGGGAAAATCTGGTATTCTGGCAGTGGCAGGAAACCAAGGACCACAGCGGTCAGGTCAGGGAGATTAAATTCCTGAAAATGGCCGTAAACCTGCCGCAGGCCACGGAAAAGGCCATTGCCGGTAAGTACTGGACGCCGGCCGAGGGCTGGAAATCCCTGGAGGCGGCCATTGACGGCCAGTACCGCATGGTAACCCCGAACAGCCCGGAGTACAAATACATTGTCGAACTGAGACATTACGTAGAAAATAACTACGCCTGGGTACATCGTTACAGCTTGGAATGAGGAGGAATTCCTCAAACATCACTAATTACAAGCCTAAAGAGTTTGCAGAACTGCTCAATGTCTCGGTAAAGACGCTTCAACGTTGGGACAGGGAGAAAACACTTGTAGCAAACAAAATCCCGATTAACCGAATGTATTTTCTTGCAAATTGTATGGTCTACGAAAACACATGAAACAGATTGAAGGGGATGATACGATTGCTAAAGGCGTTCAAAACGGAGATAGCCCCTACTAAAGAGCAGAAAATCAAAATCATCCGTTCTATCGGTGTGGCTAGATTCCTGTACAACCAGTACATCGCCTACAACTGCCGTCTTTATAAAATGTTTCAGCGTGGTCAGCTTGACGAGAAGCAAAAACATTTTGTTACCGCCAATGATTTTGACAAGCATGTTAATCGTAATCTGAAGAAAGACTTGCCTTGGATTGACCAGTGTGGTTCAAAGGCTCGTAAGAAAGCCTTGGTTAATGCTGAACAGGCGTTTAGACGATTCTTTGACGGTGTGTCGGGATTCCCAAACTTCAAAAAGAAAGCGAATCAGGATGTAAAACTATATTTTCCTAAGAATAATAAGGGCGATTGGACAATATGGCGGCACAAGCTGATGATACCAACATTGAAACAGGTTCGACTAAAGGAATTTGGCTATCTGCCTACAGGAACTAAAGTAACAAATGGCACAGTTTCCTATGTAGCTGGCCGCTTTTATGTGTCCGTCGTTGTGGACGTTGACGAAAAATCCAAGTATAACAAGGATTTGGAGGCATCATATCATACTGTGACGAACGGTGTAGGTATAGATTTAGGCGTGAAAGACCTTGCTATCGTCAGTAATGGCAAAGTCTTCAAGAATATCAATAAGAGTTCAAAAGTCAAAAGACTGGAGAAACGGCTTCGGAGAGAGCAGAGGTGCCTTAGCCGTAAATATGAATTTAGAAGAAAGAAAGGTGGTAAGACTGCTACTGCCTCTGCAAACATAGAGAAGCAAAAGCTGAAGGTACAGAAACTTCACCATCGCATTGACAAAATCCGAGAGGATTACGAAAACAAGACCATCCACGAAATTGTGAAGCAAAAACCACGCTTTATTACAGTGGAGGACTTGAATGTCAAAGGTATGATGAAGAACAAGCATCTGGCAAAAGACGTAGCGGCACAGAGATTTAATCGCTTGCTGACCAAGCTGAAGCGTAAAGCAGAAATCATTGGTATAGAATTTCGTATGGTTGATAGATTCTATCCAAGTTCCAAAACCTGCCATGTTTGTGGATATATCCACAAAGGTCTAAAACTCAAAGACCGTGTATATGTTTGCCCCGAATGTGGCTATACGGAGGATAGAGATTTCAATGCTTCGCTGAATTTGCGGGACGCCAAAGAATATCGGGTAGCTTAACTATAAAAATTCCGATATATGTACCGATGGCTAGTCGGGAACAGACTTGCCTCCTTGCGTAGCAAGGAGTGTGATGTCAACGCCTTTGGAGTGCTATACAAACGCTAGTAGCTTGTCTTTTGGGACGGCGAGAGCGAGCACAATGAACAAGGAATTTTCTAAGACATAAACACTTTTGTCTATGTTTTTAGTGGCAGGAATTAGATGCCCATAAAGATACCCAATGCCCTGCCGGCAGCGCATATTCTCGAAGGGGAAAATATCTTTGTCATGGACGCCGACCGCGCCTACAGCCAGGATATCCGCCCTCTGAAAATACTTATCCTTAATTTAATGCCCATAAAATACATCACGGAAACCCAGCTGCTGCGGCTTTTGGGTAACACCCCTATTCAGGTGGAAGTGGATTTTATTTATACGGAAAGCTACACGCCGAGCCATACCCCGATGGACTATCTGGCTCAGTTTTACGGCACTTTTGACGAGGTGCGCCATAAGAAATACGACGGTATGATTATCACCGGCGCGCCCGTGGAAAACATGGAATTCGAGGAAGTGGCGTACTGGGATGAAGTGGCGGAAATCATGGAGTGGAGCAAAAAGCACGTTTATTCCACCTTCCATATCTGCTGGGGGGCACAGGCCGGGCTCTATTACCACTATGGCATTCCCAAGTATCAGGTAGGCGAAAAGATTTTCGGCGTCTATCCCCATCACCTCTGTGTGGAGCATGAACGCCTGCTGCGCGGTTTTGATGACGTGTTCTACGTGCCGCATTCCCGGCATACGGAGGAACACAAGGAGGACATTTTAAAGGTGCCCGAGCTCACCATTTTGGCTGAGGCCGAAGGGAAAGCCGGCCCCTATATCATCGCCAATCTGGAAAAACGGCAGTTCTTCATCACGGGGCATGCGGAGTATGACCCCACAACCTTGAAACAGGAATACGACCGGGACTTCAAGGCCGGCCTCAATCCGGCTATCCCCCAGAACTACTATCCTGATGATGACCCCACGCAAAAGCCCATTGTCAGATGGCGCAGCGTGGCCCATCTCCTTTTTGCCAACTGGCTTAACTATTATGTATATCAGGAAACGCCTTACGAGCTGGATGAACTCTACAAGGAAAATGAGGACTGAGCGGCGGTTGGCCGCGTTCAGTATTTTTTCAGCTTAATGGTGTAACATAGTAGGGTATTTTGAAATTCAGGGGGATTAACTATGAAAATGCGATGGGGAGCAGGCTTGCTGGCAGCCGCGCTGATTTTTACGGCCACGCCGCAGGCTCAGGCCGATGAAGTGATTTCGTCGGATATTTACGAGTGGGTGCAGTCCACCTCCCGTCAAAATTATTTCTTCAATAAGCAGCACATGTACTTCGGCCAGACGGACAAGGGAATTCTGGACGCCAATATCATTCTCGTGCCGTCCCTGCGCACCTATGACCAGGTACAGATTCAGGATGTCATTTCCAAGCGCCGTTGGAAAATGCAGTCCACCGAGGGCTACAACGACCTGGTGGGGACAGCTGAATACCTGCGCATTGACCTGGCAGCCGGTACGGTGACAGTCACCCAGCACATGGATTTGGACTCGGACTGGGGCGTGCTCGAAACCGTGACCACTCCGCGGACTATCAAGCTGGCCGATTTGTCGGAGAAAGGCGTGGAAGGCGTATTCTACCGGACGATTATCAACTATGCCTATAAACATGTGGACGAAATCGCTGCCCGTACGGAAAAGGTAAAGCACGCGCAGCTGAATGACAGCGTCAAAAAGGACCTCGAAAAGCTCAAAAATGCCGACGCCCAGGCTGATACCAAGGCTGCGGATAAAGATAAGAAAGACAACAGCAAGGACAAGAAAGACAAGAAAGACGATAAGGACAAGAAAAAGCAGGATAAATAAGGCGGTATAGTGATGGCAGAATGGCAGGAGATAATCGAGAAGGGGAAAAGCAGTCATAAACTCACCCACGAAGAAATCTGCTGCCTGCTGGCCGAGCCTGCCTGCGAAGAGGAACTGGCACGCGCGGCAGACGAAGTGCGCCATGCTTACGTCGGTGATGGCGTTCACCTGCGCGGCCTCATTGAATTTTCCAATTACTGCCGGCAAAACTGCGCTTATTGCGGCCTGCGCCGCGACAACAAAAACATAAAGCGGTATCGCCTGAGCGCGGCGGAAATCGTCGCGCTGGCCCGTCAGGCCCAGGCGTATGGCTATAAAACAGTAGTCCTGCAGTCGGGGGAAGATGAGTACTTTACTCTCCCCAGACTGCGGGCTATTTTGCTGTCTATTAAAGAGCTGGACCTGGCCGTGACGCTCTCCATCGGTGAGCGCAGCTATGCTGAGTACAAGGCCCTGCGCGAGGCCGGGGCTGACAGATTCCTGCTGCGCATAGAAACCACGGACGCGGAGCTTTACGCCCGTCACGACCCCGGTATGAGCCATGAGCGCCGCCTGCGCTGCCTGCAGGATTTAAAAACACTGGGCTATGAAGTGGGGACCGGGACGCTGGTCGGCCTGCCGGGGCAGACCATTGACATGCTGGCCCGTGATATCCTCTTTTACCAGCAGATAGACGCCGATATGCTCGGAATTGGCCCACTCGTACCCAATCCCCATACGCCGCTGGGGGACGCTGCCCCGGGGGACTGGCACCTGACCAGACGCTTTGTCGCCATTTTGCGCCTGCTGCTCCCCGACAGCAACATTCCGGCTACGACAGCCATGGACACGCTGAAACCGGGCGGACGGGATATCATGCTGCGCTCCGGTGCCAATGTGGTAATGCCCAATGTCACCAGTGGTGAGGCCCGGCGCAATTACGCCCTCTATCCCGGTAAAGCCTGCGTCAACGATACGCCCGAACACTGCCGCAGCTGCATGAGTGCCAGAATTGCCGCTATGGGGCGTTTTGTCGCGGAGGATAAGGGCTTTCGGCAGCGGCGGAAAATATAATCAAATTTTAATACCATTTACATTGGTTTCTAATCAAGCCATGCGATATTAACAATATAAAGCAGATGAAAATAAGTTGTAATCTGTGTAAATATGTGCTAAATTCATAATAAGGTAATCTTTTATGAGGGAAGAAATGAGGGATTAAACATGAAAAAATTAGCAAGACTCTTAGGCCTTTGCGGTCTGGTAGCTGCAATGCTCGTGGCTTCCATGGCTACTGTACTGGCAGCAGAGAATGTAGACTGGAACAGCAACGTAATCCGCGCTACCGGCGGCGGTGTAGCCCCGGCTGGTGCCCGGACAATGGCACAGGCCCGTATGATGGCCCGCCGCGCTGCTATTGCCGACGCTTACCGTCAGCTGGCTGAGTACGTGGGTGGCGTAAATGTGGACGCTGAAACCACCGTGGACATGGCCGCTGTACAGAGCGATATCATTAAAACCAAGGTAAATGCCACCATTCGCGGTGCCCGTATCGTTTCGGAAGGGCAGACCGGTGACGGCGGCTACGAAGTGACCATGGAAGTGCCGATGTTCGGTGTATCCGCTTTGGCCAGCGCCGTTATCGACCGTCCGGCTGTAATTGAATCCTTCCCCGTGCAGGAACCCAACGTTGCCCCGGCTAGAATAGAACATCGTGACGATGGCCTCTGGACCACCACGCAGAGCACCTCTTCGGCAGCCTCTGCCCCGGATGGCAAAGCCATTGGCAGTTTCACCGGCCTTATCGTTGACTGCCGCGGATTGGGCCTCAAACCCGTTATGAGCCCGGTAATCAAAAACGTCAAAGGCAAACCCATTTATGGCTACAAGAACCTCGATTACGACAAAGTTATCCAGAACGGTATGGCCTCCTATGCAAAAGATATGAGCAATGCCAGCCGTGCCGGCAGCAATCCGCTGATTGTCCGCGCCGTAGGCCTGGAAAACCACAATGGTACGCCTATCCTGTCCGTAGCTGACGCCAACCGCGTCCTCATCGAAAACGGCGCTACTCATTTCCTCGATAACACCAACGTCGTATTCCTGCGGTAAAATAACATAGTAACATAACAAAGGAGGCTGAAATCAGCCTCCTTTCACTTGGAAAATAGAAAAAATATTTGACAGCGGCGCCATTTTTCGCTATACTAGATAAGTAATTTTCGGGATGTAGCGCAGTTTGGTAGCGCGCCTGCTTTGGGAGCAGGATGTCGCAGGTTCGAATCCTGTCATCCCGACCATCAGCTCCGCGTCAGTAGCTCAGTTGGATAGAGCAACGGCCTTCTAAGCCGTGGGTCGGGGGTTCGAATCCCTCCTGACGCACCAATGAAATCAAGGGCTCCGAGGTTTTCCTCGGAGCCTTTTTGGTGTAACTGCTCTGTTTTTATCTTTTGTATTTGCTGTTTAATCTTTAAAAATTTGTCCCGGCAGCACCAGTTTTTCCTTTGGGGTGAAACCTGCCTCGTACCGGGCAAAATCCTCAGGATTTTCTTCTGTCACGAAGTAGCAGGAGGGTGTAGTGTATTCCCCAGTGACAGAATTAAGACAGCCGGGGACAAGTTCCTTGCACAGGAAGAAGGAACTATCCGCGCCTGCGGGTAAACCATGATAGCGAATCCCTTTAGAGGACGCAGTTACAAAGCCGCTTTTGCCGTAAAAATCAATATTTCCCTCGAAACAGACTGCCTGACAGCCAGACGCTGCCGCCTGTTCCAAGGAATAATCCAGCAAAATCTTGCCATAGCCCTGTCGTTTCCACGCCGGAGCAATGCAGATAGGCCCCATGGTCATAATGGGGAAAATCGTGCCGTCATCACAGGCAATCTCGGCCCGTACAAAGACATTCTGCCCGATTATCTGCCCGTCCTTTTCCATTACGAAATCAAGTTCGGCAACAAAATCACTTGTCTGCCGCAAATGTTTCAGCACATAATGTTCCACACAGCCAGGACGGTAAACATTCCAAAAGCTCTCGCGTACCAAATTTTCCACGATAGCATAATCGGCTGGTATTTCTCTGCGAATTATATAATTGTTCTTGTTCATTTTCTGCCTCCCGTAGCAATTGTTTAGCACTGCTGAAGGGCGGGAGACTTCCAGTCAGTCCTGCAAGCCTGCCGCTTACAGAACAAGCTCCAATATACTGGTAACTTTGCGCAAAAAGCATACTCCTATTCATAAAATTATCAAACACATGATATGGCATATCGGCCATATCTTCAACAGAATTATAACGCCGTTGTTCCAGTTTTGCCATAGGCAAAACTTCCTCTTGGCGTTTCAACGAGGCGGGAGATATGCTCGCCGTCTGTTTTGGTATTCGTGCCCCCACCTGCTGAGGTGGGGGACATTTTCTTGCCTCGTTATAACGTTGTTTGCTGGTTGTTGTCAATTATCTGGCGTGACCGATTCATGCCGGGCGAGGCTAGAGAAAAACGCTCCGCTTGGCTCGGAGCGTTTGGTGATTATTTCCCACGTAATATTTTGAGGATGTTGAGGGCGGAGGTACGTTCTTTTTCGAATTTCTTTTTGATGCGTTCCTGTTCTTCCTTTTGCCGGCGTTCGATTTCGAGGCGTTTGGCGTTGGCGGTGGCTTTATGCACCAAATCCATACAGCTGCTGCAATACAGGCCGGAGGTGATGGCTTTGCCACACCGGCTGCAGGGGTAGCTGATTTTACCCCCAGCAACGAACTGGCCTTTGTTTATCATATTTGTAGCAAACTTCAGCGGTATATTGGTATTCTTGGCGATATCCTTAACCGTGCAGTGGGGATGGGCTTTGACGTATTCGTTTATCTGGGTTTCATAGTCGCGCATTTTGTCGTAGCAATTCTGACAGGCGCCGAACCCTGTATCGGCAAAGAGTCTTTCACAAATAGGGCAGTTGCGCAGTACGGGGCGCTTGGTATTGGATTTTATCATGCTGATCATCCCTTTCTAACCACCAGGGGTGTGTTGCTTCCCTGCAAAGATTACTTCTATTATTATAACACAGATTGTAACAATAATATATAAATTCAGAAAAAATAATTTTTAATTGCGTGATTGACATTGCTCTGAAAAGATTTATAATTAGTAAATAGTTAGATAACTAATTACTTTGTGAGGAGCACTTATGAAACGGGAAATGATACCGACCTTTGCCGAGCTGGAGCGGCACCGCGAACTGGTGCCGGAGATAAATCCGGCGGCGGTGATAGCCATGCTCAGCATTAAGGACGCCAGTGAAGAAATTCAGGAATCCATTCTGGACGTATTGCAACGGGAATACCATCTGTCTGACGGCAAGTTTTGTACGCTGGTGGTATTGCACCAGCACAGCAAGGAAGGGATAGCCCCGTCAGTGCTGGCAGAAAAAGTCGGCGTGACCAGGGCCACCATCAGCACGACGCTGCAACGAATGGAACGGGACGGCCTGGTGTCGGTAAAACCGGCAGAAAGTGATGGCCGGGGCAAGGTGGTACGCCTGACCAGGCAGGGGGCAGATTTTATGGCAGAGATTTTGCCGCCGCATTACCTGCGAGTCAGTAAACTGATGGAAAAGCTGACGGAAGCAGAGCAGAAACAGTTAATCACCCTGCTGAAAAAATTAAGTGCCTAGTGTGCCGGTTGCCCGCAGTTTCAGCTTTTGGCTGGACTTTGGCAGAGCGGCAGCTGGGGTGCGTTTATCTATATAGTTAGCAAACTAATCATTTATAAAGGGAGATATGAGAATGAATACCATGAATAAGGCCAAGCGTACAGGGATTGTATTTATCGCCCTGTTGATTATCGGCGGACTTATCCTGATGTACAAGGGCAATGACGCCATTGTGCTGGCAACGGAGAAAAAGGAAGGTATCCTCACGGCTGAGCAGGTGAAGATGTCTTTTGATTCTGTCAGCGGCCGGCTGATTAAAGAGGCTGTCAAGGAAGGTGATTTCGTCAAAAAGGGTGACGTGATTATGGAACTTGATTCTACGGACACGGACCTGGCCATTGCGAAGTTAAAAACGCAGATTGCGCAGATGGAGGCGCAGATTGCCTCCACCAGCGGCACGCAGGGGATTAACTTCATGAAGGCAGATACGAATGAAAGCCAAAACTACCGTCAAATTGACCAGCAGCAGGCCGCTGTACAGTCAGCCAATGTAACCTTAAAAAACGCCCAGATTGATTACAGGCGTAAGGCGGCATTGGTAGAGGCCGGGGCTATCGCACAGGCACAGCTTGATGACGCGGAAATGGCCCTCAATGTGGCCCGGGCCAATGTGGAACAGCAACAGCAAATGCTGCGCCGTCTGACAGCCGCCACCAATGGCAGCTCTACGGACACCATTGCCCAGGAACGGCAGGCTGCTGCCAATATGGGCAATGATGTGGAGGCCCTGCGCCAGCAGAAAGCGGCCCTCGAAGTGCAGTTAAAGGAATTGGAAGTGGCCAAGGAAAGACTGACGCTGCGGGCGCCGGAAGACGGCAAAATCCTTAAGGTACTGGCCAAAGAAGGGGAGATGATTTCCCCGTCCACGCCTGTGGTGCTGCTAGAAAGCAAGCGCAGCTACTATGATATTTATGTCAGCGAAAAGCAGGCCGCCGGCTTGTCCGAAGGCATGGAGATTACCGGCATAACGGTAGCCGGGGAAAAGAAAGTCACCGGCACGGTAAGACTCCTGACGCAGGCCCCGGGTTTTGCTGACCTGAAACAGTCACGGGAAAAAGGACAGTCTGACCTGTCAGCCTTCCAGGTGCGTATTTATGTTGACCCCCAGGATGGTATTATCCCGGGCATGACTATTGGGGTGAAAGATAGTGAATTCGCTAAGAGATGAAATTAAATTCCTGTTTTCCGGCCAGGGCATGCCCTATGAAAAAGTCTGTATCATGGTGGCCATGGTTATCACGTTGTTTGTATCGGTGCTCCTCACTGGCAACATTGCCAAGGACGCTAAAGTCGTTGTTATCGATTTGGATAACTCGGCTTATACGCGCGACCTGATAAATCGTATAGACGCGTCGCAGTACATGAAGGTGACGGCGGTGCTGAACAACGCGCAGGACCCCAAAGACCTGTTTTATCAGGACCGGGCTGTCGCGGTGGTGTATTTTCCGCGAGGGCTGGAAAAGGACCGTTATACGAAGGTGGCGGCCAATATCGGTGTGTTCTATGACAATACGAATTCCGCCAATACCAGTAATATCAAAGAGGCGCTTAATGAAATCGTAGGTCTTGATAATGCCATGGCTAACGGCGATGTGGGCAGCAGCAATGACAGCTTGTACGGCAATGTGAGCCTGGCGACACGCAATCTGTTTAATCCGCAGGAATCAAAGGATAACGGCGAAACGCTGGGCTTTTTGTTCTTCTTTGGTTCCATGTTTTTCACGTTTGCTACCATCGGTATGATACCGCGCCTGCGCCTGACACATCAGCTGGATAAAGTCCTGCTGGAAGGTACGCCCTGGGATTTACTGGCAAGGCTGGTGCCTTATGCCTGCTGTCTGATGGTGTCCTGGGTGCTGGGGCTGGCCGTCCTTAGAGTCTGGGGGGACTTGACTTTTTCGGGAAACCTCTTTACGTTTATTTTTATTCAGTTGTTTTATATTTTCACTGTGGGTACATTGTCGCTGATGTTTGGCTGGACGGCAGCTAATCCTGGTATTGCCTCAAGCCGCATGATTCTCTTTATCCCCGGCGGCTTTATCCTGGGCGGCGGTGCCGGCCCAACGACTTTTTTCGCCGACTGGGTGGTAAAGTTCAGTCATGTATTTCCGCTGACCTGGGAATTCCACTTTGAGCGTGATATTATCGCGCGTGGTGCCGGGCTTACGGACATTGCCCAGACTTTTGGTGCGTTTCTCGTCTATATGGGCATTGTGGGTATTTTGTTCTGCCTGCGGTTTAATGCGTCGCGCAAGGAACTTTTAGCCAAGCAGGCTGATGAACAGCGTCAGCAGCAGCAAATGGCCAAACTGGCCAAGGAACTGGCAGAATAGGGGGAGCAGTATGAGCAGTGAAAACATAGTAAAGGATACCGAAACCCTGATTGCGGAAATTAAGAGCCGGCCCAAGCAGGAGATTAAATGCAGCCGGATTCTCCTGCCGACAGATGGTTCCGGGCAGGCGTTTAAGGCTGTCAGCGAGGCTATCCATCTGGCGGCAGTGACGGACGCGGAGCTGACCTTGCTGATGGTGGTGGACTACAATAAAAATGTAGCGGCCTTCGAGCAGGTGAGCCTCAGCGGTTATGTGCCGGCAGAGCTGAAAATCGCCGCCTATCAGTTTTTGGCGGAACTAATGCATGTTATTCCCAGCGAAATCCGCGCCCATACTCGGGTGGAAGTGGGGGACCCAGGGGAAACGATTCTGCGCATTGCCGAGGAAGAAGAAAGCGATATGATTGTCATGGGGACACATGGTTTTGGCACCTTCCGCAGCCTGCTGATGGGCAGTGTGTCAAGTTTTGTCACCCAGCACGCCGGCTGCCCGGTGCTGCTCTGCAAAGGTATGCCCGACGACTGGGATGATGATGAACATTATGTTATATAGTGGCAAAAGAAAAGAACCGCTCGCGAAGGTATTCGCAGGCGGTTCTTTTTATTGTAAACAGCAGTATATTTTAATTTACCAGGGCTGCGGCGTCATGGGGGTTATTACGCCGAAGGTGTAGCCTTTTTCCCGTAAAATGCGGATGATTTCCGGCAGGGCTTTGACGGTTTCTTCATGGCCGGAAGAGCTGTGCATGAGAATGATGGCACTGTCCATTACGGCCTGTCCCTGAATATTGTCGATGAAGTCCTGTGCTACGGGATGGTTGGGGGCGGCGTCGGCGGAACTGACGTTCCAGTCATGTTCCACATAGGCGTTGGCGGCGATGATGTTTTCATAGGCGGCGGTGAAGTTGCCCATACGGCCGCTCGGAGCACGGGTAATCAAAGGCCGCACGCCCAGCAGTTCATAAATGGCGTCGTCAGCCTGTTCCATTTCGGCCAGATAGTTGTCGGCGGAGGCGTAGAGGCGTTTATAGTCGTGGTCATAGCTGTGGTTGCCCAGAGCATGGCCTTCAGCAAAAATGCGTTTGGCGGTTTCCGGATAAGCTTTGACGTTTCTGCCCAGAACATAAAACGTGGCTTTGACGTTTTCCTGTTTGAGGATATCCAGTACGGCGTCGGTGTTCTTGTCATCGGGGCCGTCATCGAAGGTGAGGTAGACAGTTTTTTGTGCCTTATAGGGCTTGATAGCGGGCAAAACGGTGGGCAGGCCCTTAGCCCGGCGCTGGGCCAGGGTGTAGCTGTCATAAACAGGTATGGCCGGATTATCCAGGGACAGATTGCTGAAATCATCAGCGGCGGTGACGTAGGCTGCCGCCTTTTCCGCGGCTGCCGGTGCAGCCTCCTCCTGCGGGGCAGGTTTTTCTTCCTGACTGGCCTGGGGGCCGCAGCCGCCGAGCAGCAGCCATAAACAGGTGAGGCTGAGGGCGGCGGCTTTTTTGCCGGTATGCTTAATGGTCATAAACAAGACTCCTTTGTGATTTTATCAACATTCTTATTTTAGCCTGCAAGAGGCTGTTTGCAAAGGAAAATTTATTTAAATGATAATGACTTGCAATATCATTTAACAGCCGTTATAATAAAAATATACTTGAGAGGAGGCAGATTATGAAAGATTATTTACAGATTATGCAGGTTATAGGCCGGGAAATCATTGATTCCCGGGGCAACCCCACAGTGGAGGCTGAGGTGACGCTGGCTGATGGTTCCATCGGCCGGGCGGCTGCGCCGAGCGGTGCGTCTACTGGTGAATTTGAGGCGCTGGAACTGCGGGACGGCGATAAGAGCAAGTTCGGCGGCAAAGGTGTGTCCAAGGCCGTGGCCAATATCAATGAAAAAATCGCGCCGGCTATTGCCGGTATGGACGCGTCAGATATTTACGCTGTGGACGGTGTAATGCTGGCTTTGGACGGCACGGAAGATAAGTCGGTGCTCGGAGCTAATGCTATATTGGCTGTGTCCCTGGCTGCCGCCAAAGCAGCAGCGCAGGCGCAGGATATTCCCCTGTACCGTTTCCTGGGCGGCCTGGCCGGCAATCACCTGCCCGTACCGATGATGAATATCTTAAACGGCGGTGCGCATGCCACCAATTCCGTGGACACGCAGGAATTTATGATTATGCCGGCTGGCGCGCCGACTTTCCGCGAAGGCCTCAGATGGTCCACAGAGGTATTCCATGCCCTGCAGGCTTTGCTGAAAAAAGAAGGCAAGGCTACGTCCGTGGGTGATGAAGGCGGTTTTGCACCTGACCTGTCGTCTGACGAGGACACTATCGAACACATTCTGCAGGCTATCCGCAATGCCGGATATGAGCCGGGCAAGGATTTTGTGCTGGCAATGGACGCCGCCAGCTCCGAGTGGAAAAGCGAGAAAGGCAAGGGCCATTACAAGCAGCCGAAGTCCGGCAAGGAATTCACTTCGGCCGAACTCATTGCCCACTGGAAATCCCTGGTGGAAAAATACCCCATCTATTCCATCGAGGACGGCCTGGACGAAGAGGACTGGGAAGGCTGGCAGCAGATGACGAAAGAGCTTGGCAGCAAAGTTCAGCTTGTGGGCGATGACCTGTTTGTTACCAATACCAAGCGTCTGAAAAAAGGCATTGAGGGCGGCAGCGGCAACTCCATTCTGATTAAACTGAATCAGATTGGTACCCTGTCCGAAACTTTGGAGGCCATCAAGATGGCCCATCAGGCTGGTTATACGGCGATTGTTTCCCATCGCAGCGGTGAAACGGAGGATACGACCATTGCCGACCTGGCCGTGGCACTCAACACGGACCAGATTAAAACCGGTGCCCCGTCCCGCTCGGAACGTGTGGCCAAGTACAACCAGCTCCTGCGCATAGAGGAGGAACTCGGGGACAGTGCGGTTTACGCCGGCATGCAGGCGTTTAAGCATAAGAAATAAGTGCTTGTACGAAAACAAAATAGCATTTGCGGAAAAATACAGCCTTGCGATGACAGGGCTGTATTTTTTTGCAGGTTGAAGGTGCGTACTAAAAGGCAGCCCTTTCATACGTGCATGGGGTTCACGGGGGAGTAATTTTTCTGCCTCCGCTAAACGACACACCTCGGAAAAGAGAGCTGTCCAGTTACCTGCGCCGGGCAGGCCAACGGCGCTCCTTTCAACGTTGTGCTTAGATATGTCTTGCAGTGTGCCGGCCTTCGCTGCGCTCCGGCAGTCGCTCCCCGCAGAAAAATCACTCCCCCGTTCGCCACTGGCAACGGCATTTACAATTGCCACAATCTCGTTGCTCCTGTTACAAGTACATCGATGTGCTTGCTGCTTATCACTGCGAAAAAGCCATTTTACACGGACGTTGCTTAGGGCGGAGGTGGTGATGCTTTTCGCAGTGGAACGACTGTCCGAACGCAGTGAGGACTGGCCCACAAACTATAGTAACTGGACTTTATGATGAGTAATCGCGCCGCTGGCCTGCCCGGCGCAAGGCTGCTAAAAAAGTAAATACGTTTGCTGGTGGGCCATTTAGTGCAGCAGCGAAAAGTATTACCACCTCCACCCGACTGAGCTGTAACAATAAAAAAAGAAGGCATGGACTTAAAAACTGCAATTTATAAAACTAAGGCGAACCTGCCATGTATACATGACGCTATACTATTGTATTTTTTTGTATACAATAGTATAATCAACTTGGAAATAATCCTTATTGTAGATGGTTCATGACGGTGAATTGGATAGGGAGTGTGGAACGTGAAGCTTGACAGTTTAAAACTAGTTCTGGCAGGTTTGGCGGTAGTGCTTTTCAGCTGATTTGTGGATGAATCGCTGGGGAGGGAGGCAGGGCACAGAGCCCTGCCTTTTTTCATGGTGATGATTTGCGCTGCAGGGTGCATTATGATAAAATTTTCACTATGGGCAGGAGTATTCTGCAGCCATAACGAATATTAAATAAGATATGGATGTATGTTTTTAGAATAGAAATAGACGACAGGCAAGAGGGGTAGGCTCCATGACAGCAGATGAATCACTTATTGTAAAACCTAAAATAAAAATAAAGGTATTTGGTGTCGGCGGTGGCGGTAACAGCGTACTTATGCGTATGGGACAGCACAATGCGCTGGATATCGAGCTGTATGCGATAAACACCGATGCCAAACAGCTGGAACGGGTCAAGGCCGAAGGCGTAAACTGTATTCAAATCGGGGAAAACCTTACCCGTGGACGGGGCACCGGCGGACGCGTGGAACTCGGTGAGCAGGCGGCTAAGGCTGACACAGCAAAACTTCAGGCCGCTATGAACGGCGCTGATATGGTCTTTATCACGGCCGGTATGGGCGGCGGCACCGGTACGGGGGCAGCTCCTATCGTGGCGCGTCTGGCCAAGGAAATGGGCGTTTTGTCCATGGGCGTGGTAACGGTACCTTTTGCCTTTGAAGGCAACCGCAAGCAGAAGATAGCGCAGGACGGCATTGTCAAAATGCAGGCGAATATGGACGCTTTTATTGCGGTGGAAAATGACAATTTGTCCAAACTGCCGGAAAACCGGAGCATGTCGCTGGTCAAGGCTTTTGAATGTGCGGACAACATTCTGCGGCAGGCCATTAACTGCGTGGCGGAGCTGATTCTTACCACGGGCGTCATCAACGTCGATTTTGCTGATGTCACGACGATTTTCCGCCAGAGTGAAAGCAGTGAGGCATTGCTGGGCATTGGCACCAGCAAGCGCAGTGCTGTAGACGCGGTGAAGATTGCTGTGTCCAGTCCGCTGATTGACAAGAATCTCAAGGGCGCCCGGGGGGTTATTCTGAATCTGACCGGTGACAGCACTTTGAGCCTGTTTGATGTGGACGAGGCTACGCGCTATATCGTGAAGAATACGGACCCGGAAGTCAATGTAATTTTGGGCACCGTGGAAGATGATAAAATGGATGGGGCCATTCAGGCTACCATTATCGCTACCGATTTTGCGGACAGCGTGGTGATGAAGGCGCCGACGATAAAGGTTCCGGAAAGCACTATCAAGCAGGAAACTCTTAAAGAGGAAAACTTTCAGTTAGAGCTTGATGCGCCTTCCTTTATGAGTAAGACGTCCCGCAAGCCATCTGAAGGGCATGGCTTTGCCATTCCGGCCTTTAAACTGACGCCGGATAAGGACGAACACAAATAAGGAGCAGTGGATAACGCTTGGCAAGTATACATAGATTTTCTCGTACGGAACTGCTCATTGGGCAGGCGGGCGTGGCAAAACTGGCGGCCAGCAAGGTGGCCGTCTTTGGCATTGGGGGTGTAGGCTCCTATGTGGCTGAAGGGCTGGCCCGGGCCGGTGTGGGGCAGTTGGTACTCATCGACAATGACAGTATCAGCCTCACCAATATCAACCGGCAGCTGCACTCGCTTTCCTCAACCGTGGGGCAGATGAAAACGGAGGTCATGCGCCAGCGCATTTTGGATATCAATCCTGAGGCGCAGGTGAGTGTGATAAATGATTTTTACCTGCCGGAAAACGCCGACGCTTTTTTTGCCGCGGATTATGACTATGTGGTGGACGCTATCGACACGGTGGCCGGCAAAATCAGTCTGGCGGTGGAGTGTGACCGGCGCGGACTGCCGCTGATGGCCAGCATGGGGGCCGGCAACAAGCTAAACCCGGCGCTGTTTGAAGTGACAGATATTTATAAGACCAGTGTTGACCCGTTGGCCAGAGTCATGCGGAAAAAGTTAAAAGAGCATGGCATAAAAAAGCTCAAGGTGGTGTACTCCCGGGAGGAACCGCTGCAGGTGCAGCTGCCGGCTGACGGTCAGGCCGAAACCAAAGGGAGCGGACGCATTGCCCCCGGCAGTATTTCCTTTGTGCCCTCGGTAGCAGGCCTTATCATTGCCGGTGAGGTAGTCCGTGATTTGCTGGGGAGATAAGAAAGAAACAAACAGTAAGGTTGTAAGCTATGAAGCAAATACCATTTTCGATAAATACAGTTAAGGAACTGCATAACTGCATAGAGCAGGTCCGGGAAGAAAGCCGGAGCCTGCATACCGCCAGTGTTCTGGTTTCCGTTTTTATGGATGCGTCGAAAAAGGAAATGCTGGACGATATACGGAAAGCCGTACAGGCGGTGTTCCCGGAAGCGCAGCTAGTCGGCGCTGTGTCCAGCGGTGAAATTGTCAACGGAAATCTTATGGACAAGGGCGTAGTGGTGAATTTTACCCTGTACGAGAAGTCCCAGGTCCGGGTACTGGCCTATGATTTCCGTGAGAGTGACAGTCAAAAAGCCGGGGCGGATTTGCTGGCCGTGCTGCAGGCTGATAAAGATGTGGCAGCTGTAGAGCTGATTTCTGCCGGTTTCCATCTGGATATAAATCCCTTTCTGAGCAAACTCTCAGAATCGTGCAGGAAAATTGTTTTCTTCGGCGGTCTGGCCGATGATGGCAGTCTGGGGCAGAACGGCATGGTGTTTACCCATGGGCAGAGTGTGCACCATGGAGTGGTGGCCGTGGTATTCAGCGGCAGCAGTCTGCATGTAAAGGCTGTATCCAGCTTTGGCTGGAAACCCTTGGGACGCACGATGACGGTTACCAGCATGGACGGTGACTACTGCCTGCGGTCCTTGGATGGGCGTCCGCCGTTGGAGTTTTTCGAGCGCTATCTGGGCATTCACAACACTGAGAGCTTTTTGGAAGAGTCGCTGGTATTTCCGTTTTATTTTGAGCGGCATAATACGGTGCTGGCCCGTCATGCACGGCGCTGCCTCGGAGATGGCAGCATGATGTTCGGGGCTGACCTCAAGGAAGGCGAGCAGCTGCGCCTGGCTTATGGTGACCCGGGGGAAATCCTCGACAACGCCATGGAGATTCAGGATAAGATGGCCAGTTTTCAGTCGGAAGGCATTTTTATGGTCAGCTGCGTGGCACGCTGGATGTTACTGGGCAGCGATACGGTCAAGGAACTGACTATCAGCCGTCATCTGGCACCGTCCTCCGGTTTTTATGCCTATGGGGAGTTTATGCGTAATGAGCAGGGCGAAATTATGGTTTCCAACATGACGCTTGTGACGGTGGGCATGCGCGAAGGTGTCAGTCAGGGACGCCAGTCCAATATCATTCCGCCGGCGCCCAAGCTCAAAAAGCACCGGTCCATTATGGCCCACTTGGTGCGTTTTATTGAAATGACCAACAGGGAACTGGAAGAAACCAACAGGCAGCTCAAACATCAAGCCCAGACAGACCAGCTGACAGGACTTTTCAATCGCGGTGAAACAGAGGGGAATCTTAAAACGCTGTTGGAGAGAACCCTGAGAAACGGACAGGAAATGTCGGTTATTATGCTGGACGTTGATGATTTTAAGGTTATCAACGATACCTATGGCCATGATGTAGGGGACGCGACGTTAAAACTTATCGCGGACATACTGAAAAAGAACACGCGCAAAGGTACGGATATTCCCGGCCGCTGGGGCGGTGATGAGTTCTTTGTGATACTGCCGGAGACGACACGTTATGTGGCAGCAGAAATCGCCCAGCGGATATGCCGTTCGATAGAACAGGCGACGATTCTGCCCGATGGTACGAATATTACCGCCAGTATCGGTGTGGTGTCCGCTGACCGGGAAGATACGCCGGGCACGCTCTTTAAACGGGTGGACGAGGCCCTCTATGCTGCCAAACAGGTTCGCGGCAAGAATGATGTTGTAGTCCGCTGAGGATAGAGAAAGCTCTTGCCAAGGGATAATAACTTATGTTATCCTGTTGTATAGTTAAATTGCATAGGAAAAGCACAGGTGGAGTCTGGTCAACGCAGGGCTCGGTCTGTGCTTTTTTATATCTTTTAGCAAAAAAGGAGGCAAAAATGGAAGTTATAGCTGGAATTATTTTTGTATTTATGTACATGGTGATTGTGTCGGAAAAGATTCACCGCACCGTGGCGGCCATGCTGGGTGCCACCTCCATGATTCTGCTGGGGATTTTGTCCCAGGAAACAGCCCTGCACCACATTGATTTTAATACGCTGGGGCTGCTGGTGGGCATGATGGTGCTGGTAGGTGTCACGAGCCACACGGGCCTGTTTGACTACGTGGCCATCAAGGCGGCCAAGGTGGCCAAGGCAGAGCCTAAGCGCATACTAATTTATCTGGCACTTATTACGGCGGTGTTCTCCGCTTTCCTCGACAATGTGACCACGGTGCTCCTGATGGTGCCGGTAACGTTCAGTATCACACAGAAACTGCATTTGAAGGCGAATCCGTTCCTGTTGACGCAGATTATTTCATCTAATATCGGTGGTACTGCGACCTTAATCGGTGACCCGCCAAACATCATGATTGGCAGCGCCGTAAAGGAACTGACTTTTATGGCCTTCATTGAGAATCTGGCGCCGATTGCTATTTTGAACCTGATTATCGTCATTTTCATTGTGGAAATCATTTACAAGAAGGGCTTGCATACCAAGCCGGAACTGCAGGCTGACCTGATGGCGATGGACGAGCATAAGGCCTTAAAGGACCGCCGCCTGCTGAAGAAATCCCTCTTCGTGCTGGGGCTGGTTATTCTGGGCTTTTTCACGCATTCCTTCACGCACATCGAATCCTCGATGATTGCCTTGACCGGCGGCTTTTTGCTGCTGCTGCTCGCGGGCGGCAGCCATCACCTGGTGGAAAGTGCCATGAAGTCCGTGGAATGGGCCACTATCTTCTTCTTCATTGGTTTGTTTATCGCTGTCGGCGGTCTTATCGAAACCGGTATTATCGGCAGCATGGCCAGCCATGCCGTGGAACTGACCGGCGGCGATGTGACGGCTACGTCCCTGCTGGTGCTCTGGCTCAGCGCTATCGTTTCCTCGGTGCTGGATAACATTCCTTTCGTCGCCACGATGATTCCGCTGATTCAGAACATGGGGGCCATGGGTGTCAGCAACCTCGAGCCTATCTGGTGGAGTCTGGCGTTGGGCGCCTGCCTCGGCGGCAACGGTACGCTGGTAGGCGCGTCGGCCAATCTTATCGTGGCCGGCCTGGCAGCAGAACGCGGCGTCAAAATCACCTTTATCAATTACTTTAAAATCGGTTTTCCGATTATGCTCTTGACGATTGTACTGTCAACGGTGTATGTTTATATCCGGTACCTTATCTGACCGGATTACAGCCTGTGGATTCCGGCGGAGTCCACAGGCTGTTTTATTTTTACAAATATGTCTTTATAGGCAGGAGTTTTTTATTAAAGGGCGAATGCCATTACACTGTAAGGAGGAATTCTTTGTGGCAAAATTTGGTGGACATGGTTATGGTATGGCGGTGCTGTTTGTGGTTATCGGTGCTATCTTAGGTGGTATTCTGGGACAGCTCCTGCTGGGCGTGGAGGCCCTGAGCAGCGTTATGCCTTATCTGGTGAATACCTTTCCGGTATTTGACACTTCGGCCATCACTTTCAATCTCTATGTGATTAAGCTGACGTTAGGCCTGGCCTTTGCCCCGAATCTCATGAGTATTTTCGGCATTGTCATCGCGCTGGTGCTGTTTCGCCGTTATTAAACTGTTGAGGGGAAAGGTTGGCTTATATGTTTATACTGGCATCGGGTTCACCGCGCCGCAAAGAATTACTTCAGCAGATTGGTGCCCGTTTTGAAGTCCTGGTAAGCGAGGCTGAGGAAATCACGGGGGATGAGATAGCCCCCGAAGAACTGGTGGCAAGAAACGCTGCTGCCAAAGCTCAGGCCGTGGCTCAGGAACACCCGGAAATGGCCGTGCTGGGGGCTGATACCGTGGTGTCCTTCAAGGGGCACACATACGGAAAACCGGATAGTGAGGCAGGGGCGGCAGCAATGCTGCGGGAGCTTTCCGGCAACTGCCACAAGGTGTCCACGGGTATTGCCTGGGTGAAGGACGGTCAGACGCTGACCGCAACAGTCACCACGCAGGTGGTTTTTGATGAGCTTACGGAAACGGAAATCCAGGCTTACATCGCCACGGGGGAACCCTTGGACAAGGCCGGAGCTTATGCCATTCAAGGCCGGGCGGCTGCTTTTATCAAGGAGATAAAAGGCTCCTTTAGCAACGTGGTCGGCCTGCCCTTAAATGCCACTATCCGCCTGGCGGAAAAGGCAGGGGTTGATTTATATGGCAATCATGGTGAAAGATTTACCGACAACTGAACGCCCGCGGGAAAAATTGCTGCTTTATGGCCCGGAGTCTCTGAGTAACACGGAGCTCCTGGCCATTCTTTTACGCAGCGGCACCCGGGAACGGTCCGTGCTGGGTGTGGCCGAGGAAATTCTGGCCAAAATCAAGGAACGGGGGCTCGGAGCTATCGTACACATGTCGGTGGCTGAGCTGGCCAAAATTCCCGGCGTGGGGCAGGTGAAGGCAGCCACGCTGCAGGCGGCCGTGGAACTGGGACGCCGGTTGTCCCGGGAGGAAGGGGCCAAGGTGAAGATTATTCACAGTCCTGATGATGTGGCCAAGTTTGCCATGCCGCGTTTCCGTTTTGAACAGAAGGAGCATTTTGCGGTGCTGCTCTTAAATACGAAGAATCATGTCATCGGCATGCCGGACGTGTCCATCGGCAGTTTGTCGGCCTCAGTGGTTCATCCTCGGGAGGTATTCCGGGCGGCGATAGACCATGCAGCCGCGGCGATGATTTTACTGCACAATCATCCGAGCGGCGACCCGTCGCCCAGTGCTGAGGATAAGGCGGTGACAAGCCGGCTGGTCAAGGCCGGCAAAATCATGGACATTCCGGTGCTCGACCATGTTATCATCGGCCGGGAACGCTATTTCAGCTTTAAGGATAAGGGGCTGTTGATGGAGATTGCCCGGTGAGGAAAAAAATTGTTTTCCCCCATTACAAACTGCCCATAGTTGTGCTACAATAAGATAGTTATTTGTGAAATTTTGCCGCTGCAGTTTTGCGGCAGCTTTATATGGTTTTCTGAAGGGAGTTTTTTTTCAAAATGTGGAGTCTGTTTGGTGGTTTATCCCATGATATGGGTATCGACTTGGGGACGGCTAATACGCTGGTGCATGTAAAGGGCAGAGGCATCGTTCTGCGTGAGCCGTCGGTTGTGGCCATTAAGAGTGATACGGGCGAAGTCCTGGCTGTAGGCGAGGAAGCAAAGCAGATGATTGGCCGTACGCCGGGCAACATCGTGGCTATCCGTCCGATGAAGGACGGCGTTATTGCGGACTTTGATGTGACGCAGTCCATGCTGAAGTACTTCATCCGCAAGGCGATGAACACGAAGTCCTTCGTTCGTCCTCGTGTCGTAGTAGGCGTTCCCTCCGGCGTTACGGAAGTGGAAAAGCGTGCAGTTATTGACGCTGCGCAGCAGGCTGGTGCGCGTGAGGCCTATCTGATTGAAGAGCCCATGGCAGCAGCTATCGGTGCCGGCCTGCCCGTAGAAGAGGCAACCGGCAGCATGGTTGTTGATATCGGCGGCGGCACGACGGAAATCGCTGTTATTTCCCTGGGCGGCATCGTAGTCAGCTGCTCCATCCGCATCGGCGGTGACGAGATGGATTCTGCTATCGTGCAGTACATTAAGCGCATGTACAATCTGATGATTGGTGAGCGCACGGCTGAAGAAATCAAGATGACCATCGGTACGGCTATCGTTACGCCGGATACGGATAAGACGATGGAAATCCGTGGCCGTGACCTGGTATCCGGTCTGCCGAAGACGCTGACCATTCAGGCCCGGGAAATCCGCGATGCCCTGAATGACCCCATCTACAAGATTATCGATGCCGTTAAGGGCACGTTGGAAAAAACTCCGCCTGAACTGGCAGCCGATGTTATGGACCACGGTATCATGATGACCGGCGGCGGTGCCCTGCTGCATAATCTGGACAAACTTCTGTCCAATGAAACGGGCATGCCGGTACTGGTTTCCGAGGACGCTCTGTCCTGCGTAGGCGAAGGTACGGGTCGTTCCCTGGAGAACATCGAACTCTTAAAACGTGTGGTTATGACCAGCAAGAAGCTGAGAAGCTAAGAACATGAGCAACCGTGTAAGAAAAGATAAAGACGCTGGCAGCAAAGCCTGGATTATGGTGTTTGTCACCATCAGTCTTTTTTGCATTATCTTTTTTGCTGCCCGTGGCAGATTTCAGGCACCGGTGAGCAGTCAAGCGGTATCACTGGTCTTGTCGCCTTTTCAGCAGGCAGTGTCCTGGGTAAGCAATGAGTTTCGCTTTGTAACCAGCAATATATGGGAGATAGCTACGCTCCACGAACAAAATAAAATGCTCCGCAGTGAGGTGGAGCAGCTGCGCGCCATCAATGTACAGGCCAATGAGGCCATGTCAGAAAATGAACGGCTGCGCGCTATGGTGGGCTACAAGCAGTCAGCCCATCAGTTTGACACCGTAGCGGCCCGCGTAATCGGCCGTGAGTCTGACACCTGGTCCAGCATGATTGTCATTGACCGGGGGACCGGCAGCGGCATTCAAAATGACATGCCGGTGGTTACCCCGGCCGGTCTGGTCGGCCGGGTGGTAGAGGCCGGACTCAATTCTTCCAAGGTGCAGCTGATACTGGACCCGCGTTCGTCGGTCGGTACCATCGTGCAGCGTGCCGAATCCCGGGTAACGGGAATTGTGCGCGGCGATGTGAGTAATCCGACCATGCCGCAGATGGTCAACATTCCGAAAAACGCCGATGTGGTGGAAGGTGACGTTATTGTCACTTCCGGCTTTGGGGGGATTTTCCCCAAGGGTATCGTGGTCGGACTGGTAAGCAGCCTGCAGAATGACGCTGGCGGCCTCTTGAAGATAGGTGTTTTGGAGACAGCTGTAGACTTCCAAAAACTCGAGGATGTAATGGTAATTACCGCCTCCCGTGAGGCGCCGCCGGAACCCATTCAGCCGCCCCCTCAGACGCCGGGGACGGAAACTGACCCCAAGGCGCAGGCGGAGGGGCAGAAAAAGTGAGTAATATCATAAAATGGATTGTCTTTGTGGTGGTGCTTTACGCCCTGCAGACATCATTTTTTCCGTTGATGAGCTATCATGGCATCAGCCCTGATTTTATGCTCCTGCTCACGACCTCTTATGCTTTTTTGCGCGGACCGGAGCAGGGAGCCATGATGGGCTTTGCCACGGGCATGTTGAAGGACCTGGCCATGGGCTCATTTTTAGGCATGCACGCCTTTACCCATTTGTTACTGGGCTATTTATGCGGACGGCTTGCCAATCGTGTCTTTAAGGAACAGTTTTTTTTGCCAGTGTTTGCCTCCCTGGCCGTAACGGCGGCTAACTATTTTATTTTAGCGTTACTTATGGTATTATTAGGGTATCGCTTTAATCCGGTAAGCAATGTGCAGTATATGCTGCTGCCTATGCTTACCTATCAGTTGGCTTTTGCCTATCCGGTGCATTATCTTACATATAATATGGATAAGAAAATGCGCACACAAGAAACAAACTGAGTTAAGGCACCTGGCAGGGTGCCTTTCTTTATGGGAGAGATAATTTTTGCTGGAAAATGACGAATACGGCGTGCGGCTGGACGTGCTGGGCTATCTGGCTGTTTTGGTCATCGCCGTGCTTATCGGCCGGGCAGGCTACCTGCAGATTTATGATGGTGAGAATTATGCCAGACTCGCAGAGGGCAACCGCATCCGCATAATTCCCACCATGGCGCCCCGCGGGACATTTTTTGACCGCAACGGTGAGCTGCTGGTGCAGAACCGTCCCGGTTTTGCCGTATCCCTGATGCCGGTAATGACCAAAATCGACCCGGTGGTGATACAGCGTCTGTCCACCCTGCTGAAGGTGCCGGTGGAGGATATCGATAAAAAAATCGCGGCGCATACGGGGTTTGACCCCATCCGCATTAAAGCTGATGTGACGCCGGACATCGTCACCATCATCGAGGAACAAAAAGACAATTATCCCGGGGTGGTCATCGAAGTTCAGCCCATCCGCGATTATATGAATAAGGAAGAGGCTGCCCATACTTACGGCTATGTCAGTGAAATAAATGACATGGAGCTGGAGAAGAAAAAGGACGAAGGCTACAAGAGCGGCGACATTATCGGCAAATTCGGCCTGGAAAAGGTCTACGATAAGGAACTGCGCGGTGAGAATGGCGGCCAGCAGGTCGAGGTTGACGTAACTGGCAAGCCGGTACAGATTCTCGGCATTAAGCAGCCTATTCCCGGCGCTGATTTGTACCTGACTATTGATAAGAATCTGCAAACCGCCGCCGAAAAGGCCGTGGACGAGCAGTTAAAGCAGATTCATGCCAATGCAGCCGCCGTGGTCTGCCTCAATCCGCAGACAGGCGAGGTGCTGGCCATGGTCAGCCGGCCGGCCTTTGACCCCAACCTCTTTGCCCATGGCATATCCAGCAAGGACTGGGATAAACTTAATAACAATCCCTATCATCCGATGGATAACAAGACTATCACCGGTGAATATCCGCCAGGGTCTACCTTTAAGATTATAACGGGTACGGCCGCGCTGACGGAAAACGTCGTGAGTCCGTCAGAACTCATCATGGACAGTGGTCATCACTGGATTATCCCCAAGGGCAACGCCGAAGGTGAGGCGCTGGGCCTCATCAACTTCCAACAGGCCATGGCTCATTCCGATAACGTGTATTTCTACGAAATGGGCAACCGCTTAGGCATTGACCGGCTGGAAAAATACGCCCGGATGTTTGGTCTGGGCAAGATTACCGGCATTGACCTGCCGTATGAGTCCGATGGCCTTGTGGCCAACCGCCGTTACAAGGAAAAGAACTTTGAGGACGGCGACTGGTACCTGTCGGAAACCTTCGACGCCGCCATCGGTCAGGGCTTTAATCTGGTGACACCCCTGCAGGCGGCCATGGTTATGGGGGAAATCGCTGCCAACGGCAAGCGCTTTAAACCCCATCTGGTTAACCGCATTGTGGGGCCTGATGGCAGTACCGTCAAGGAATTTAAGCCGGAACTGTTGTCAACACTTGATGTGCCGGCAGATGTTATCAGCCTCGTACAGGCTGGTCTGCATGACGTTACCAAGGTTGGTACGGCAGCCTCAATCTTTAGGGGATTCCCCATCGAGATTGCCGGTAAGACCGGTACGGCAGAAAACCCGCATGGTCGTGACCATGGCTGGTTTGTGGCCTATGGGCCTTTTGCCAATCCGGATATAGTTGTGGCCGTAGTGGTGGAACAGGGCGGTTTCGGTTCGCAGTCCGCCGTGCCTATCGGCCGTAAGGTTTTAGAAGCCTGGTTTGGCCTGAACAAACCTGCCGCACCGCAAAACGGGGCAGCACAGCAGGCCGCTAAGCAATAAATATTTTTAAGAGAAACGAGGACAGCCATGAGTGAAGATATTGTAAAAATCAAGGGTACATCCCTGGGTTTGCAGCTCAGCTTTGCTCCTGATGCATCCTTTGAGGATGTGCGGGCAAACTTGCTGAAAAAGCTGGAGTCCGGCTCCACCTTTTTCCTGCGGGGCACCTTGGTCCTCATTCCCCGGGATGTGTTTCGGGGCAGTGAGCGTGATGAATTGCAGCGGCTCTTCCACGAGCATGGTCTGATTTGCCGGACACAGCGCCCCGAATCAGAGGAAGAACAGGCCGCGAAAATGCAGGCGGAAAAGAGGCCGCAGGCTGAGGTAAAACAGGCCCAGCCGGAACCGCCGGCGGCCAAGGATGAACTGCAGCCGCAGGAAATGGTGGTCATTAACCGCACCCTGCGCGGCGGCCAGGAAATCACGACGAAATCATCGGTTCTGGTATGCGGCAACGTAAACCCCGGCGCACAGATTATCGCCGGCGGCAGCATTGATATCCGCGGTACCTGCCGGGGCATGGTACATGCCGGCGCCTATGGCGACAGCACGGCGTTTATCATCGCTGACCACCTGATGCCCACCCAGATAAGGATTTCCAACCTCATCGCCCGGAGCCCGGACGAGATGGAAAAAACGGACCGTGCTGAGCGCGCGTCCATAAAAGATGGTCAAATCGTAATCGAACCAATAGAAAGGTAGGAATTAACAGTATGAGTGAAATCTATGTAATAACCTCTGGTAAAGGCGGCGTTGGTAAGACTACGACAACGGCAAATTTAGGTATGGGCCTTGCTATGCGCGGCAAGAAGGTAGTGCTGGTGGATACTGATACGGGCCTGCGCAATCTTGACCTGCTCCTCGGCCTGGAAAACCGCATTATGTATGACCTCATCGACGTTACCGAAGGCCGTGTTCCTTACAAGAAGGCTCTGGTTCGTCATAAGAAATATGAAACGCTCTTTTTGCTGCCGACGTCCCAGGTAAAGGACAAGATGGCAGTAAATCCGGAACAGCTTGTAAAACTTTGTGATGAGCTGCGCAAGGAATTTGACTACATCATCATCGACTGTCCGGCAGGTATTGAACAGGGGTTCAAGACGGCCATTGCTGCTGCGGATACGGCTTTGGTGGTCACCATGCCGGAGATTTCTGCTGTGCGTGACGCCGACAAGATTATCGGCGAGCTCGGCCGTGCCGACAAGGAAAATATCAAACTCATCGTCAACCGTATCCGTCCCAACATGGTGGAAAGCGGCGACATGCTGAATATGGACGATATCAATGATATCCTGTCCCTGGACTGCATCGGTCAGGTGCCGGACGATATCAAGGTCGTTACCAGCACCAACAAGGGTGAACCATGCATCACTTTGGAGGATTCCCAGGCTGGCCAGGCTTATCGCAACATCGTAGCCCGTATGATGGGCGAAGATGTGCCCTTTATGGAATTCCATAAAGACGGCTGGTGGAAACGTCTTAAGCATATTTTCAAGAGATGATAGGAGGGTCGAATATGTTGGACGCATTGATGAAGATTTTTGGCAAGAAAGAACAGTCAGGAAAGATTGCCCATGACCGTCTGAAGGTCGTACTCATTCATGACCGGGCCAATATTTCCCCGGATGTCATGGACAACTTGAAAAACGATATTATCAAGGTTATTTCCAACTACATGGAAATCAATCAGAAGGACATGGAAATTTCCCTGGCCAATGATGATGATTCCGTAGCATTGGTAGCCAATATCCCCGTCAACAACATGAAACATGACAAGGGTTAAGGGGAGAGAAGATAGGATAGCATGACAAAAAATATCCTGCGCCGCACAGACTGGACGTTAATGATGGCTACGGCAGGGATTATCCTGATGAGCCTCATCATCATCGGCAGTGCCACGCATATCAATACGCCCGGTGAGGAGCGTTATTGGTTCGTGGCCCGGCAGGGACTCTTTGCTGTAGTTAATCTGGCCATGGCAGCGTTTCTGATGAATTTTGATTACAAGATGCTGCAGGGGTATGGCAATAAGCTCTACATTTTCAACCTGATAATGCTGCTGGCGGTTATGCTGGTCGGTCAGTCGGCTTTGGGCGCTCAGCGGTGGATTTCCATCGGCCCCATCAGTATTCAGCCTTCGGAATTTTCCAAGCTGATTATGATTGTGTCCCTGGCCGGCATGCTGGAAGAAAAGGTGGGCAAGCTCAATACGCTGGAAGAACTCATTCCCGTAGCGGCCTATGTGGGGCTGCCGTTCCTGCTGGTATTGAAACAGCCGGACCTCGGGACGTCGCTGGTATTTATGGCCATATTTTTCGGCATGGTCTTTGTCTGCGGTATACGACTGCGGCTGCTCGGGGGCATATTTGCTGCCGGCATCGCGATGATGCCCCTGTTATGGCATTTTTTGAAGGATTATCAGAAAATGCGTATCATGGTATTTATGGACCCCAATGTGGACCCTTTAGGCTCCGGTTATCATATCATTCAGTCCAAGATAGCCATTGGCTCGGGTATGCTATGGGGCAAGGGGCTCTTTGAAGGCACCCAGAGTCAGCTGAACTTCCTGCCGGAGAACCACACAGACTTCATTTTCGCCGTCGTGGGCGAGGAACTGGGGTTCATCGGTGTGGTGTGCCTGCTCCTGCTGTATATGGTTGTCCTGTGGCGCGGCATACAGATAGCCAAGGACGCCAGTGATATGTTTGGCCGCCTGCTGGCGGTGGGTATCACGTCCATGCTGGCCTTCCATGTGCTGGTCAATGTGGGCATGACGCTGGGCATAATGCCGGTTACCGGCATTCCCCTGCCGCTGATGAGTTACGGTGTCAGCTCGCTGACTACCAACATTATGGCGGTGGCGATACTCATAAACATTCAACTTAGAAAAAAGAAATTAGAATTTTAGGGAAGGCTCCTTAGGGAGCCTTCTCTAAGTTCTACATAGAACATGTAATGAAAAGATGTATGGAGGAAATTAACGAAATGGTACGACTTGAACATGAAGTGCTCCAGTCGGTGTTGAAACCAGCCCGGTACACAGGGGGCGAATGGAATGCCCAGGTCAAGGACTGGGACAGCGTTGACTGTACCTTTGCCCTGGCCCTGCCCGATGTTTACGAAGTGGGCATGAGCAATCTGGGCCTGGCGATTCTTTATGAGATTTTGAACAGGGAAGAAAATATTGCCGCCGAACGCGTTTACACGCCCTGGATTGATATGGAACAGGAAATGCGGCAGCGGCAGATTCCGCTGTTCTCCCTGGAGAGCAAACATGAAATAAATAAGTTTGACCTCGTTGGTTTTTCCCTGCAGTATGAGATGATTTTCTCCAATGTGCTCAATATGCTGGACCTGGCCGGGATTCCCCTGTGGAGCCGTGACCGTGGCGAGGATATGCCCTTTATTGTCGGCGGCGGCCCTTGCGTGTACAACGTCGAACCGGTGGCCGATTTCTTTGACTTCTTCATCGTGGGTGAAGGGGAAGAGGCTGTGGTCGAAGTCTCTAAGGCCCTGATTGCGTGGAAAAAGGCTGGCCGTCCGGGCGGCCGCCGCGGCTTTTTGGCAAGCCTGCTGTCCATCGACGGTATTTATGTGCCCTCCTTCTATGAGCCGCAGTATAATGCTGATGGTGACTATACGGGCATAAAACCCCTGCATGAACAGGCAAAGACGCTTATCTATAAGCGTGTCTGCCGTGATATGGACAAGGTACGTTCCGTTGAAAATCCGCTGGTGCCCTATATGGATATCGTCCATAACCGCGTGATGCTGGAACTTTTCCGTGGCTGTTCACGGGGCTGCCGTTTCTGTCAGGCCGGTATCTGTTATCGTCCGGCCCGGGAACGCACGGAAGAAAATCTGAAGTCCATGGCCCGCGGGCTTATCGACAGCACCGGTTACAATGAAATGAGCATGACCTCCCTGTCCTCAGCGGATTATTCCTGTCTGGGACGGCTGGTTGACGACCTGTTTGCGGAGTTCAAGGACGAGGAAGTCAGCTTTTCCCTGCCTTCCCTGCGTATTGACAGCTTTTCCATCGACCTCGCGCACAAAATGCAGCAGGTGCGTAAATCCGGCCTGACCTTTGCGCCGGAGGCCGGCACCCAGCGCCTGCGTGATGTCATTAACAAGGGCGTCACGGAGGAAAACCTCATGAATGCCTGTGCCTCCGCCTTTAAGCAGGGCTGGAAACAGGTAAAACTCTACTTCATGATGGGCCTGCCCACGGAAACTGATGAGGACGTTATCGGCATTGCCCGGCTGGCCAAGAAGGTCGTTGACCTCTATACGGAAATCAAGGGCAAACGCGGCTGCAAGGTCACGGTGTCCGTGTCCTGTTTCGTTCCCAAACCATATACGCCGTTCCAGTGGTTCGGCCAGCTGCCCATCGAGGAATTCCAGCGCCGGCAGGAGCTCTTAAAGTCCCATATCACGGACCGGGCCATTACGTTTAACTATCACGATGCCCGACTGTCGGTCATTGAGGGAATTTTTGCCCGTGGTGACCGGCGCCTGGCCAAGGTATTGTACCAGGCCTGGCAGGACGGGGCCAAGTTCGATGGCTGGACGGATTTGTACAAGCATGAAATCTGGCTGACGGCTTTGGAAAAATGCGGTATCGATGGCACTTATTACAACCAGCGTACGCGTGATTTCAATGAGGCCCTGCCCTGGGAAATTACTTCCCCGGGTGTCAATGCAGAGTTCCTGCAGCGTGAGTGGCAGAAGGCCATGCAGGCGGCACTGACTGAGGACTGCCGCCGGGGCAAATGCAGCGCCTGCGGTATCTGCCCGAACCTGGGCGTGCATGTTATCGACTACGCCAAGGCCGAGGCGGAGCGTGATTACCAGTCACCGGAACTGCCGCCGAAAGTTCATCGTGACCCCAAGGACGCCGGCCGTCCCCGTACCCTGTATAAATTCCGGGCGGAGGTCACCAAAGGCGAGGAACTGCGTTATGTTTCCCATCTGGATTACGCCAATATCTTCATTCGGGCCTTTAAGCGTGCCCAGCTGCCCATGGCTTACTCCGAGGGGTTCAACCACCACATGAAGGTGGCTTTTGCCTCGGCCTTGTCCCTGGGCGTGACGAGTGAGGCGGAGTACATGGAATTTGAACTGTTAAAACCCGTGTGCCAGCCGGAGGTCTTTGATAAGTTAAAGGCGCAGCTGCCTAAGGGGATTGAACTCAAAGGTCTGCGTGAAGTCCACGGTAAACACAAGGCGCTGATGGCGGAGGCCGATGAGGCCCGTTACCGCGCCTGCCTGGAACTGACGGGGCCGGCGGCAGAGGCTCTGGCCGCTGTACGCCGGTATAATGAGGCCGCCGAGGTCAATTATCAGCGCATTACGCCCAAGAAGAAACGTGATATTGAGTTAAAGCAGTATATGCTGCAGCCGCTGACCTTACGGGAAAACGGCGGTCAGCTGGAAATGGAGCTGGATATTGCCATCACCCAGTCCGGCAGTGTCAAGCCCAGTGAGGTTATTCTGGTACTGACGGAACAGTTCGGGCTGCCCGTCAACCCGGCTGAGGCGAAGATTACCCGCACAGCCATGCTGTCCGGGGGGAAAGGTTTGCTTGAACTCGTGTAGTTCGAGGAGCAGTTACTTTTCTTTGCGAAGAAAAGTAACCAAAAGAAAGCGAAGGCCTAAATCCCATCACGGGATTTGAAGGCCTTTAGCGCCCGTCCTTGGGCGCTGGGCAAATAGCTGGTATTTGCCTTGCAGATGATTGTAGTTAATTTGTTTTAGATGGCGGTTATGACTGGGGCAACGCTTTGCTGGCCCTGTTGATTGACATAATTTTATTTACCTGCTAGAGGGGAGGTGTGTGGATGAAAACTATTTTGATTACGGTAGTGCCGGAGGAGACTCGGGCGGCGGTTCTGGATGAGGGGCGGCTGATGGCTCTGGAAGTGGAGCGGGCGACGCATTCTCATTTAGTGGGGAATATCTACAAAGGGCAGGTGCAGAATGTACTGCCGGGAATGCAGGCAGCGTTTGTGGATATTGGCACGGGCAAGAATGCCTTTATGTATATTGGCGACGGCCTGCCGGCAGATACCCTGCATACCCTGCCCAAGCCGCAGAAAATCCATATCGGCCAGCAGCTGCCGGTGCAGATTGTGAAGGACGCCAGCGGCAGCAAAGGGCCGCGGGCAACAACGCATATCACCCTGCCGGGGCGTCATGTGGTGCTGCTGCCGACGGCGGCGTATATCGGCATGTCACGGCGCATTGAAGATGAAACGGAGCGGAGCCGTCTGCATGCGATAGCAGAAAAAATCTGTCCGCAGGACATGGGACTTATCGTCCGCACAGTGGCAGCCGGAGCCAGTGAAACGGCGCTGGCTGAGGACGTACAGTATCTGGAGAAACTGTGGCATTCGCTGCTGGCCCGGTTTAATATCAAGAGCAAGGGGGCGAGCCTCCTGTACCGGGACGCCGACCTCATCATCCGCATAGTCCGTGATTCGCTTACGGAGGACGTGGGGGAAATGCTCATTGATGACCGGGCTGTTTACCAGCGTGTCTGTGAGTTTGTTCAGCTGTTATCGCCGGCCCTGGTGGAACGCATTAAGCTATATGAGGAACGGGAACCGTTGTTTAAGCACTACGGTCTGGAAGAAGAGCTGGAAAACGTGGGCGGCCGTGAGGTGGAACTGAAATCCGGCGGCTTTTTGGTCATCGATAAGACCGAGGCCCTGACGGTTATTGATGTGAATACCGGCAAGTACACGGGCAACAGCAATCTTGGGGAAACCGTCTACCGCACGAATCTGGAGGCGGCAGCGGAAATTATGCGGCAGCTGCGGCTCCGGGATATCGGCGGCATTATCATTGTCGACTTTATCGATATGGAAAAAGAGGAGCAGAAGGAACAACTTCTGACCCTGCTGCGTGAGCTGGCCAAAGAGGACCGCACCAAGACCAATATCGTGGATATTACCAGCCTGGGACTGGTGGAAATCACGCGGAAGAAATCACGGCAGAATCTGGACAGCATTATTTACAGTGAATGTCCGGTCTGCCATGGCCGTGGCCGGGTGGAATCCCCGGAAACGGTTAGTATCCGCATTGCCGGGGATATCCGCCGTATGGAACACAAATTCCATGCTGATGGCGGTTATGAAATTGAAGTCCATGAGACCGTGGCTGAAGAGCTCCGGCACAATCAGCTGCTGATGAATCTGGCTGCAGAGTTCGGCATGGATATCAAGGTAACAGCAGCGCCGGGCATGCACCCGGAAAATTATTCCATTTTGCAGCAAAGTTAAGCGAACTGCGCAGGCAGCCGCCATCATAAAGATGGTTGGCTGCTTTTTTCTTAAGTAATCACATTTTTCACCGATAATAATAGTTAGAAGGTAATTGGGGGAGATTTATCCCCGTGGCAAACAAGAGGAGGAAATGGTATGAACAAACTGTTTAGAATTCTTTTGCTGTCGATGGTAGCATTTTCGACCATCTTTTTAGCCGCAGGTTGTTCGGCTGAAAATGGCAAACCTGCCCAGGGCGCAGCCAATAAGTTCCCGGCGTTTAAGACCGTGGACGTAAACGGCAATACCGTTACGCAGGATATTTTCAAAGGCAAGAAAATAACTGTCGTAAATATCTGGGGAACATTCTGTCCGCCCTGTATTGGCGAAATGCCGGAACTAGGCAGATGGGCCCGGGAAATGCCGCAGGACGCGCAGATTATCGGTATTGTATGTGACGCCAGCGGCCCGAACGATAATGAAACCAAGTCAGCAGCTATCAAAATCTTAAATGAGGCCAATGCCGGTTTTGTCAACATTCTGCCTGACGAAGGCCTGCTGAAGTTCCTGGAAAAAGAAGATGCTGTACCCACGACCATCTTTGTTGATGCGGACGGCAATATCATCGGGGAAAAGGTTGTAGGTGCTGATGTACCTAAATACAAAGAGCAGGTTAAGAGGTACCTCAAGTGACCAGACTGGGCAAAATCCGCAGCCTGCTGCTGGCTTTGGCCGTCTGCTGTATACTGTGGGGACTGTGGCGCGGTGAGGCCCGGATTATACTCCATAAAGCCGTGCGTGTGTGCATGGAATGTATAGGATTGGGGTGAGCAGATGAATATCACCCGTTCTGTTAATCGTCGTTTTATCCAGCTGCTGGCGGCTGTGCTGACTAATCAGCAATTGCTGAATTTGACGTCAGGCAAGCTCTACAAGGGCAGTGCCAAGAATCTGTGCGCGCCCGGACTTAATTGTTATTCCTGTCCGGCCGCCACCTTGTCCTGCCCCTTGGGGGCGCTGCAGGCAGCCGGCGGTACAGCCGGTTATGGTTTCAGTTTTTATGCCGGCGGTTTTTTGCTGCTGCTGGGTGTGCTCTGGGGACGGCTGGCCTGTGGCTTTCTGTGTCCCTTCGGCCTGCTGCAGGATTTGCTGAGCAAACTGCCGGTACGGAAAAGACGCCTGTATCCGCCGCTGCGTTATGTGAAGTACGTGCTGCTGGTGGTCTTTGTCCTGCTGTTGCCCGCGCTGCTCATGCTGTTTAAAGGTGTGGGCGCACCGGCCTTTTGTGAGTACATCTGCCCGGCAGGTACACTGGAGGCTGCAGTGCCGCTGCTGTTAACACATGCGGAATACCGGCAGGCTGTCGGCGGCTTGTTTGCGTTAAAGTCCGTAATATTGATAGCCGTGGTTATCGGCTGCCTGTTTATCAGCCGGTTCTTTTGCAAAATGCTTTGTCCGCTGGGGGCAATTTACGGCCTGCTGAATCGCGTTAGTATCTGCAGGCTGCATCTGGACGAAAAAAGTTGTGTGTCCTGCGGCCGCTGCCGCAAGGTCTGCCCTATGGATATAGACCCGGTGGCGCAGCTCCATTCGCCGGAGTGCATTATGTGCGGTCAATGCGTCGAGGCCTGTCCGCAAAAAGCCCTGCACCTGGGGATTAAGGCTCCGGCAGCTAAAACGGCTGCGGATTCACAATGAGGTAAAGTCTTGGGAGGTTTAAGTATGAAACAGAAAATTTTTGCCCTGCTGCTGGCGCTGGTAGTAATGGCAGTATCTGCCCCGGCCATGGCGGCAGAGAGTGATGAAAATAATAGCAGCAATTACCAGCAAAGCGATAATGGCTGTAAAGATGGTGTGTGCCCGTGGAGAAGAGGCGGCAATAAATAACACCGTTATAAAAAGTCTGTTGCGGAAAGTCAGCAGGCTTTTTTTATTGCAGTCTGTTGGTTATCGTGTGCTTTATTTTATTTGATACAACTCAGTTGGGGCGGAGGTGGTAATACTTTTCGCTGTTGCACTAAATGACCCACCAGCAATATATGAACTTTTCCAGTTACATGCGCCGGCAAGCAGTCGGCGCGATTGTTCAACTCAGTTTCCAGGAACTGTTGTTTGTGGGCCAGTCCTCACTACGTTCGGACAGTCGTTCCACTGCGAAAAGCATCACCACCTCCACCCCTAAGCGGCGTCCGTATAAATTGATTATTTCGCAGTGACAGGGAACAAGCACATCGATGTTCTTGTAACGGGAAAACGGGTTCGCAGCAATTGTATAGACCGTTACAGGGGGCGAACGGGGGAGTGATTTTTCTGCGGGGAGCGACTGCCTGAGCGCAGCGAAGGCCGGCACACTGTAGACAATCGCTAAGCAACTACGCTGAAAGGAGCGCCGTTGGCCTGCCCGGCGCAGGTTACTGGACAGTTCTATTTCCCGAGGTGTGTCGTTTAGCGGAGGCAGCAAAATTACTCCCCCGTGAACCCCAGGCACGGACTGACGGGATATTTTTAAGAACTTTTTACCGGATAATCTGCAATTATATATATGGCCGCCGCACAATCGTATTTTATACATAAAAATATTTTTTTGCAGGAGAAATTTTCTTGTTGTCGAATAGTGACTTTAGAAAAGATATTGAATTATCTAAAATATATTTTGTGAGGATTTGGAGGGATAAGGAATGTCACTAAAAGGGCGGTTTGTTTTGATGGTGGTCGGCATTGCGGTTATGACCACCCTGTGCGTCAGCGCAGTATTCATCATGAATCTTAAATCGGAATCGGAACGTCAGGTGGCGTCGATTCGGCAGACGCTGACCGAAGATGTGGAGCGTGAGCTGAAAATCGAAACGGAAACAGCTGTATCCATCATTAAACAGGTCTATAATCGTCAGCAGAAGGGTGAGCTGACGGAAGAGCAGGCCAAGAAAATGGCTGCGGATTATATTCGTGACCTGCGCTATGATGATGGCAAGGGCTATTTCTGGGTTGATACTTATGACGGCGTAAACGTAGTACTTTTAGGCCGTGACACGGAAGGAAAATCCCGTATTAACCTCACTGACCCGAGCGGCAGACATTTCATCAAGGAAATGATTGAAAACGGCCGTAAAGACGGCGGCGGTTATACAGACCTGATGTTTGCCAAGCCTAACGAAACTACGCCGCTGCCCAAGCGTAACTATACTACCACTTTTGCTCCCTATCAGTGGGTACTGGGTACTGGTGTCTGGATTGACTACATTGATGGCCGCGTAGCCGCCGAGCAGGCTGCAGCCGACGAGGCCTTTAACTCCACGATGATTAAAACTCTCATCATCAATATCGTTCTGCTGGCTATCTTCTCCCTCGCCGGCCTGTTTGCCGCCAAGAGCATTGTCGGTCCGCTGCACAACGTAACCGGCCGTTTGGGCGTTATGGCTACCGGCGACTTGCGCGAAGACAATTCCCTGGAGGATTTGTTCCATCGTAGTGATGAAATTGGTGAAATGAGCCGGGCATTGCATAAATTGCAGACGCAGGTCAGCAATATGATGCGGCAGATTGTGGAATCCAGTCAGCAGGTTGCTACTTCCAGCCAGCAGCTGACCAACAGTTCCGAACAGTCCGCAGAAGTCAGCGGCCAGGTGGCAGATTCCATTGTCAACGTGGCTGGTGCCTGCAGTGAGCAGTTCACGGAAGTGGAAAATGCCAGCTCGCATATCGAAAGCCTTTCCCAGAGTATGGAACGCTTTAAAGCTACCATCGAAAAAGCCGGTCAGGTTGTAGCCCGGGCAAAATCTCAGGCTGACAGTGGTGAGAAGGAAGTATCCGGCGCCGTACAGCAGATGGAACTCATCGAGCAGTCCGTCAGCCAGTCCGCGCAGGTTATTGAGGAACTGGGCAATGAATCCGATAAAATCGGTGCCATTGTCGACGCTATTTCCCAGATTGCTGAACAGACCAACCTGCTCGCACTCAATGCGGCAATTGAGGCCGCCAGAGCCGGTGAACATGGCCGTGGTTTCGCTGTCGTAGCTGATGAAGTCAGAAAACTGGCTGAACAGTCCAGTTCTTCGGCCGGTGAGATTGCCAGCCTCATTACTTCGATTCAGAGCAAGGCCAGAAATGCCGTATCCGTAATGCACGATGGCGTTACGCAGGTGCAGAATGGTGTAGGAGCCGTCAACGGTGCCGGCACCAGCTTTAAGGATATTGCAGAAATGGTACAGCAGGTTGTTGATGAAACCGATGAAATGGAACGCACCGTAACCGGTCTGGCCAGCAATGCCGTTACCATCTCCGAGGCTATCAACAAGATTAGCGAGATGAGCCGCAACGTGGCTGCGGAGGCAGAAACTGTTTCGGCGGCTACTGAGGAACAGACGGCTACCATGAACGAGATTGCTGGTGCCAGCCGTCAGCTGACGGAAATGGCCAATAGCATGGAGGCCTCGGTAGAGAAGTTCAAGATTTAAATATTGACAGTCCCCGAGGGGAATGTTACCATATCAATATGGTGAAATTAAATGGTTTCAGACGCGGCCCTGCCGCGTTTGGAGCCATTTTCGTGTATATATAAAGGAGTCATTATGCAGGATATTATCGGCAAGGAAATCAAAGCTATCAGCACGGCCATTATTGATGACTATGACAAAGGGCGTCACATTGACAAATTAGATGTATTCAATCAGCCGGACACCAAGGTGATTTACGAACTCATTCACGAGCTTACGCGTGTGGCCTTTCCCGGCTATGTAAAGGATAATAATTACCGTATTTACGATATTCGGCAGAATATGGCCATGGTGATAGAGGATATTGCCTTCCGCCTGAACAAGCAGATTGCCATTGCCATGCGCTATGGTATGAAACTGGACGAGGAAACTTTGGCGGCTACTAGGGAAGAGTCGCAGCGCATTACATTGGAATTCCTGCGGCGCATACCGCAGATTAGAGAGTTTCTGGCTACAGATGTGGAGGCACTCTTTGACGGTGACCCGGCGGCGGAAAGTGCCGACGAAATCATCTTTGCCTATCCCGGTCTCTATGCGGTGGCAATTTTCCGCTTTGCCCACGAACTGTATAAACTCAATGTGCCGGTTATTCCGCGGATTATGACGGAGCTGGCCCATAGCAAGACGGGGATTGATATCAACCCCGGGGCCACGATTGGCAAGTATTTCATGATTGACCATGGCACGGGGATTGTCATCGGGGAAACCACGCAAATCGGTGAACATGTGAAATTGTATCAGGGGGTGACACTGGGGGCGCTTTCTACCTCCGGTGGCCGTAAACTTTTCAATAAAAAGCGCCACCCGACGATTGAGGATTATGTGACCATCTATTCCGGGGCCTCCATTCTGGGCGGCGATACCGTTATCGGCCGCGGTTCGCTTATCGGCGGCAACGTATTCCTGACGCATTCGGTGCCGCCGGAAACCAGAGTTAGTGTCAAGAATCAGGAATTGCGCTACAAACACGGCAGCGAAGAGATATAACTCCTGTAAAATCAACTCTTGCGCTTTGTTTTCTGCGTGATATAATGGTTAGTATCTGTTTTGAAAATTATTCATTACTTCCCCAATTGATGAAATTTACAGAAATTTTTACTGCAAGGAGTTAAACAATGTCGAGAATCAAAGACGCATTTGACGCTGTGGCAAATACCATCATTTCCCAGAAGGACTATTTGTCCGGTATTGACGCTAAAGCCGGTGATGGTGACCACGGCTTTAACATGGCCAGAGGTTTTACAGCTGCGCGTGACGCTGTGGACGAAATGGAGGATACCTCCAAGCCCGGGCCTGTGCTGAAAACCATCGGCAAGGCACTTATCCAGAATGTGGGCGGCGCGGCCGGCCCGCTCTACGGTGCTGCTTTTGTCAAGGCTGCGGAGGCCTGTGACGATGACACGGCAATGAACAAACAGAGCTTTGCCAAGCTGCTCGATGCAGCTGTTAAGGCCATTCAGGACCGCGGTCATGCCCAGCAGGGTGATAAGACCATTCTGGACGCCCTGATTCCCATCAGAGATTGTTTCCTGCCGGAAAATACCGAGGACAAGAATCTCTATGAAGTGCTGCAGGAGGCCTCCAAGGCTGCCGGTGACGGCGTCAGCTACACCAAGACCATTCCGGCCAGAAAGGGCCGTGCCAGTCTGGTGGGAGAACGCAGCATTGGCGTAGAAGACCCTGGCGCTGTCAGCACCATGATTATGTATCGTGCCCTTTATCAGTTCTTGAAATACTGATAAGCGGTTTATATTAGGAGGAAGTTTAAGTGAGTCAGAAAGTTCGTACCCGTTTTGCACCAAGCCCCACGGGCTATATGCACATCGGCAACCTTCGTACTGCCCTGTACGGTTATCTCTATGCCAAGGCCCAGAAGGGTGATTTCATTCTGCGTATCGAAGATACGGACAGAACCCGTTATGTGGCTGATGCGGTGGATTTCATCAACCGCACTCTGGAAATGGCCCATATCGTGCCTGATGAAGGCCCGGATATCGGCGGTGACTGCGGCCCTTACGTGCAGAGCGAACGTATGGACATTTATAAGAAATACGCGGAAGAACTGGTGCAGAGCGGTCATGCTTATTACTGTTTCTGTGACCCCGATGAGGACCATTCTGCCGGCGAGTTCGGCGGCTACGACCGCACCTGCCGTGACCTTGATGCTGCTGTCATCGAGCAACACCTGCAGAACGGTGACCCGTACGTTATCCGTCAGAAGATGCCGCTGGACGGTTCCACGACCTTTTTTGACGTACTGCATGGCAACATCACCATTCCCAACTCCGAGCTGGAGGACCAGGTGCTCTTAAAGCGTGACGGCATGCCGACTTACAACTTTGCCAACGTTATCGATGACCATCTGATGGGCATTACCCATATCATGCGCGGTGCGGAATTCATCACTTCCACGCCGAAGTACATTCTGCTTTACGAATCCTACGGCTGGGAAGTGCCGACCTTCATTCATCTGGCACCGGTTATGGGCAAGAATGAGGACGGCAGCGTTTCCAAACTCTCCAAGCGTCATGGCGCTACGAGCTTTGACGATTTGGTGAAACTCGGTTATCTGCCGGAGGCCATCACCAACTATGTGGCTCTCTTAGGCTGGAACCCCAAGACTACCAATCAGGAAATCTTCTCCATGGAAGAACTCATTTCCCATTTCGGTCTGGACGGTCTGTCCAAGTCCCCGGCTGTCTTTGACTATGACAAGCTGGGCTGGATTAACGGCGAATATTTCAAGGCCATGAGCGATGAAGAATTTGCCAAGCGTGCCCATGACTTCGTACAGGAGCTGCCTGACTATCTGGAGGCCAACTGGCAGACGGTCGCAGCCCTCTTAAAGACGCGTGTACAGCGGTTCAGCGATGTGCAGGCAGAAATCGACTTCCTCGTTGACATGCCGGCTTTCGACGCTGACCTTTACAACAACAAGCGCAACAAGGTCAACCCCGAAAAGGCCGCGGAACTCATGCCCAAACTCGTGGCCCTGCTCGAAAATGTCAGCGAGTCTGACTGGAACAATGACAGCCTCTATGCCAAACTGGAGGAGTACATTGCTGCCAATGAGCTTAAAAAAGGCCTCGTCATGTGGGTGCTGCGTATCGGCGTAGCCGGTAAGTCTGTTACTCCCGGCGGTGCTACGGAAATCCTGTCCGTTCTGGGCAAGGAAAATTCTTTGGCTCGTCTGCAAAAAAGCCTTGCCAACCTTACGGCGTAGTGCTATAATAATTTGAGTCAGCTAAGACAAGCGGCGCCTTCGTCAAGCGGTTAAGACACCGGCCTCTCACGCCGGGTTCACGGGTTCGAATCCCGTAGGCGTCACCAGCGGCACCTTCGTCAAGCGGTTAAGACACCGGCCTCTCACGCCGGGTTCACGGGTTCGAATCCCGTAGGTGTCACCAGGAAATTACAGCCCCTATCGTATTTGCGGTAGGGGCTTTTAGTTTATGCTATATGTCAGCTTGCAATTTTCAGAAAATTATAGTACAATATGTCATATCGAGTAAATTCATACTAGGGAGGGGTTTTTATGTTTAGAGCAGTACCGTTTAATCTCCGTGAAAATGCTGAGCGGGGTTATGACGTTTTGGAAAAAGTTTTGAGCTATGCGGCAGAGCAGTCCTTGAATCCCTTAGGCAAGGTCAGCGGCGCCCTGTCCTCTTTCAAGGTGGATGTGATTGAGACAGAGACGGCCTATGAACTCTTTGCGGAGCTGCCCGGGTTCTACAAGGAACAGATTACCGTTTCCTATGATGATGACAATTACTTAAGGATTAAAGCCCAGCGGGCCGAGGCGGTGGACGCGAGCATTAAATACCTGTGCCGTGAGCGCAAGACCGGTGACTTTGAACGTACCTTCTACATCGATATGATTGACAAGAAGGCTGTCAACGTGGCTTTTGAAAACGGCATTTTGCACGTTGTCCTGCCCAAACAGAAGGAAGAGGACAACCGGACCGTATTTGATATCGAGTGACGACGTGAAAGAAGAGGTTTTCCGCCCTGTGGCGTGAAAAAATGGCAAGGCTGCTGTTGCGAAAAGCGTGTTTTTCGTGCCAGCAGCCTTAATTTGTGATAAAATAAGGAAGATGTATGAATTTTTTTGCGAAAAAATTAACATGTTCGCAGAAAACAGGCAGGATTTTTACAGGGGAAAAGGGAATAGTAACTAAAGCAATAAATTGAAATCAGCCAGAGGTTTTGGGAGGGAATAATGATGATGGACGAAAAGGATTGGGCGGAATTTAAACGGAAGTTAAAAGGCAAAACGGAAATAGACCTTGACCTGTATAAAGAGCCGCAGATGAAACGCCGTATCGGCAACCTGGTGACCAGAGCCGGCATGAATTCCTATACGGAATACTTTGATAATGCCGCCAAGAACAAAGATGATTTCGCAGCCTTCATCGAATATCTGACGATAAACGTCTCGGAATTTTTCCGTACCCCGGAGAAATTTGACAAGCTGGAAACAGATGTTATTCCCGATTTGATGAAACGTTCACCCAAACTCAATATTTGGAGTGCCGGCTGTTCCATTGGCGCTGAGCCCTATTCTCTGGCCATTATAATGAAGGAAATGACGCCGAATACCCGTCATCGCATTCTGGCATCGGATTTGGATATTGAAATCCTGGCCAAGGCGAAACGTGGCGTGTATACTAAAGAAGAAATCAAGGCCATGAAACCTGACCGTCTGGCCAAATACTTCAAGACTGTTGAAGGTGACAAATACGCGGTTAGTCAGGATATTAAGAACTGCATTGAGTTTAAACGTCATAATCTCTTGAAGGACCCCTTTGAAAACAATTTTGACCTTATCCTCTGCCGTAACGTGGTTATCTACTTCACAGAGGAGGCCAAGGACCAGCTTTATGCAAACTTCTTTAAGGCGTTGAAACCGGGTGGTATCCTCTTTGTAGGCGCCACGGAGGCAATTCTGAACTTCCGCAAGTTGGGTTATACCAGTTTCCAGCCTTTCTTCTATCAGAAACCGCTGGCGTAAAACCCAAATATAGCAAGAGAACGGAGCTTAGACATGTACGCGAATCAAGAAATAGAACTAATTGCAAGGGATAAGCTGCAGGAATTGCAGCTGGCCAGACTGCAAAAGCAGCTGAGCTGGGTGCAGGAGAAAAGTTTTTTCTACCAGCAGAAATTTGAAAAGCATGGTGTGTCTGTCGGAGATATTAAATCTCTGGCTGATATTGCCAAGCTTCCTTTCCTGACCGCAAATGAAATTTATCAGATTGATTCGCTGGACATTTT
Organism: Selenomonas sp. AE3005; assembly: GCF_000686945.1. Taxonomy (GTDB): domain Bacteria; phylum Bacillota; class Negativicutes; order Selenomonadales; family Selenomonadaceae; genus Selenomonas_A. The sequence goes on along the minus strand of NZ_JMME01000013.1, from coordinate 45,992 downwards.
GACGACACCCTTATCCAGTATCCTGCGTTTCAGCGTGGTGTCCCAGGAGAATGGGGAAGTTGTCAAGCTGTATACCAACGGTGATATCGGGCATAATGTCGATATGATGGCCCGGGCTTTAGTGGCCGCAGATATCAATCAGACTTCCGTAGTGGCCCTGCAGGGGGATATGGCTGACAGCCGTATGCTGGACATTCAGTACGCTTTGGAAGTGATTGGCGCGACCGTGGTGAACATGGGCACGGATTACCGGCAATGGCTGCGTTTTATGGAACTGGTCAGCATGGATACGATTATCAGCTCGCCGCAGCTTATCATGCAGCTGATTATCCAGCTGCAGGCCACGGGCAAGAATATTGCTGATTATCCGCTGAACCGGATTATCTGTCTGAATGAGCAGGGCTTACAGAACGCCATGCAGCGTCATATTGCCGACAGAACCCACGCCAAGGTTTATAACTTCTATGAACCGGCGGAACTGGGCATGGCCGGCATGTTGTACCAGTGTGAGGCTCATAAGGGTTATCACATTCAGGAGGATTATTTCTATCCGGAAATAGTGGCTTTCCATAGCGACCAGGTGGTGACAGAGCCGCATCAGATGGGCGAGCTCGTAGTGACAACCCTGATGGCGGAGGCCATGCCGCTGATTCGCTACCGGACAGGGCAGGCGGTAATGCTGGAAACAGATCCCTGCGAATGCGGCCGCACGCTGTACCGGGTGACAACACCCTTTACCTTTATGTAAGATATGTTAAACGGCCTCCCTTTATAGGGAGGCTTTTCTAGTTGAGGAATAAGCATGACAGCAAAGTTAGATTTCATCATTGGCCGTGCCGGCACTGGCAAGACACACGCCTGCCTGCAGGCCATGCAGCAGGAAATGACGGCGCGGCCTTTAGGGCCGGCACTTATCCTGTTGCTGCCGGAACACATGACCTATAAGACGGAACGGGAACTGGCCACCATGATGGAAAAGACGGGACAGGGCTTTTTTCGGGCCTATGTCTTTGGTTTCCGCCGTTTTGCGCGGCAGATACTGCTGGAAACCGGCGGCGACCTGCCCCGTATAAGTGATGTAGGGCGGCGCCTGCTGCTGCAAAAGCTCCTGCTCCGCCATCAGAAGGACAAAGACCTGACGGTATTTGCCCGGGCGGCCCGGCAGCGCGGCTTTACGGAGACGTTATCGGAGGCCATTAAGGAAATTAAAAGTTACCGCCTGAGTACGGACACCCTGCGGCAGGCAGCTGACATGGTGGGGACGGGGCAGGAACGCCTGTCGGGCAAGGTGCGCGAACTAAGCACCCTGGCTGATGAGTTCGCCGCGGCCATGGCCGGCCGCAAAAATGACGCAGAGGACCTGATGAATCTGCTGGCGGAAAAAATTCCCGAGACGCAGCTCCTGCAGGGGGCAGAAGTCTGGATAGACGGCTTTGTTTTTTTCAATCCGCAGGAAATGAATGTGCTCGCGGCGATTCTGGCCGCAGCAGATAAGGTGCATATTACCCTGCCTATGCAGGGCGAGGCCCTGCCGGGGGGACAGGTGAAATTTCAGCTGGCAGAAAACATAAGCGAGGCCGGACTCTTTAACCGTCCCTATCGCACATTGGAAAATATCTGCCGGTTAATGCAGGAACTGGCCCCGGGACAGCCAGGCTTTTGGCAGCCGGTTACCCTGTTGACGGAGAATCAGCGGGCGCATAATCCTGAGCTGAAATGGCTGGAGGCCAGGCTGTTTGGGCAGGTGGAGGCAGCAGCAGGCAAGCCGGAAAATATACGGCTGGTGGAGGCGGCCAACCGCCGCATTGAGCTCGAAACGGCGGCCACCGATATCCTGCGTCTGGTAAGGGAGAAAGGCTATCGCTACCGGGAAATCGGCGTCCTTATTCGCAATGCTGAAGATTATGATGGTATTTTGCCGCTGGTCTTTCAGGATTACGGCATTCCCTTCTTTCAGGACGGGCGGCGTCAGAGTATCCATCACCCCCTGGCCGAACTCCTGCGTTCCAGCCTGGAAGTGGTACAGAAGGGCTGGAACTACGAAAATATCTTCCGCTGCCTGCGTACGGGCTTTTTCCCGTTGGTGCAGGAAGACGTGGACAAACTGGAAAACTATGTGCTCGAGTTTGGCCTGCGCGGCCGTAAACGCTGGCTGCAGGCTGAGGACTGGAACTGGCACCGCCGTTACTCGCTGGACGGGGAGGACGAGGCCGTGGACGCGGAAACACAGCAGCGCCTGGTGCTCATAGACGGCCTGCGGCGTCAGGCTGTGGCCGCACTGGGTGATTTTGACCAGTCAATTCGTCAGGCGGACACGGTGACAAGTCAGGTGCAGGCGCTGTATGATTTCCTCATAGCCCTGGAAGTGCCGGCTCATCTGGCCAAGTGGCAGGAAGTGGCCGAAGGCGAAGGCCGGCTGGCCGAGGCTGCCGAACACCGGCAGATTTGGGCCGATATCATGGCCTTCTTTGACCAGCTCGTGGAGATAAGCGGCCAGGAAAAACTGAGTCTGAGTGATTTTGCGTCTGTCCTGGGCGATGGCCTGGACGCGGTGTCCTTATCGCTGATTCCCCCCGGTCTTGACTATGTGACCGTGGCGATGTTTGACCAGAACAGTTTAGCCGGCACGAAAGCCCTGTACATTCTGGGGGCCAATGCCGGTACCATGCCCCGGCGCACAGTGGATACAGGCATGTTCACTGACGCCGACAGGCTGCATTTAGCAGAGGCTTTAGCAAAAATGCCGGCCGATAACGGGGAAACGGCCGTTATTTCCCGGGGGGGACAGGAGCGTAGTTTCGGTGAGCGTTTTGTGCTCTACCGGGGCTTTACGGAGGCCAGTGATTATCTTTGGATTTCCTACGCCCTGGCGGACGAGGAGGGCAGCGGCCTGCAGCCGGCCTCGCTGGTGGGACGCTTGCGGCAGTGTTTTCCGGAGCTGGAGACAGTATCCATTCCGCTGGAAACACTGGGGCGGCATGATATACAGCAGCTCGCTGCGCCCGGGCCGGCGGTGTCAGGACTGGCCAGTGCCCTGCGTGGTCGGCGCGATGAAGGCGAAATGGACGAGTTTTGGCAGGACGTTTATAACTGGGCGCTGTCCCAGGAGGCTTTGCAGCGTCCCTTGCAGCTGGCCCTGGCCGGCCTCGCGCCGCAGGCGCAGGTGGAGAATATTCCCCCGGAGCTCGCACAGGCTATCTACTTACGGGGGAAATTCCTGCGCGGCAGTGTCACCCAGTTTGAACAATTCCGCCGCTGTCCCTTTGCCCATTTTGCCAGCTACGGCCTGAAACTGACGGAACGGCGTACCTACGAGTTCCGTCACATGGACTTAGGCCAGCTGCTGCATGAAGTTATTCGCGAGTATGGCGAGCTGGTAAGCCGTGACTACAACCGCCGCTGGCAGGACGTGCCGGAGGATAAACGCGGTGCCATCTGCCATGACTTAGTGGAGGAGATTGCACCGCGCCTGCAAAGTGAAATCCTGTTGAGCCGTCCCGATTACCGCCATTACAAGCGGCGCATGGAGGCTACAGCCCTGCAGGCTGTCAATCACCTGTCAGCCTGGGCGGCCATGTCAGAGTTCCAGCCGGCGTATTTTGAGGAGGGCTTTGGCCACGCTGCTGACAAAGTACAACTCACCCCCCTGCCGCTGGGCAATGGCTATTCCCTGTCCTTAAAGGGGCAGATTGACCGCTTGGACGTTCATCAGGATAATCCTTATTTCCTGGTGCTCGATTACAAGACCGGGCAGGCCGCTATCAATCTCTTTGAAGTTTATTACGGGCTGAAACTGCAGCTGCTGGTCTATGTGCTGGTGGCCAAGGAACTATTAAAACAGCAGGATACGGAACGCCTGCCGGCCGGCATTCTTTACGCGCTGCTCCATAATCCGACCATTGTCACGGATACACGCCTGAGCAGTGAGGCGATGGCCGAGGCTGTCAAAAAGAAACTCACCATGCCCGGCTGGGTGCTGGCTGATATGGACGTTATCCGCAGCATTGATGCCAACCTGGAACATATCAAGCCGCAGACGAAAAAAGACGGGGAGCTGGACAGCACCACCATCAAGGGGCATTATATCCGCACGCAGCAGGAATTTGAACTCATGCTGGGCTATGTGGATTATATTCTGCGCGACACCGGCCGGGCCATTTTAGACGGCGATATCCGTGTAAATCCCTGCCGCTATGATAAAAATTCCGAGCGCACGGCCTGCAGGTATTGTAACTACCGTGTTCTCTGCGGCTTTGAGCTGGGCGTAGATGGTTATACTTACAACGAAGTTAGCAATTTTGACGAGGAAGAAATGGAACGCCGCATGGCGGAAAAAATAGGAAGAGAGGATTTAGCCGATGCCATACACCAATGACCAACTGGCGGCCATAAAGGCCCGTGACCGGAATATCCTGGTGGCTGCTGCTGCCGGTTCCGGCAAAACCCGGGTGCTGGTGGAGCGTATTATCCGCCAGCTTACTGCAGGTGAACTGGACGTTGATGAGCTTTTAGTGGTGACTTTTACCAATGCGGCGGCGGCCGAAATGCGCGAACGCATTGAAGGGGCACTGGCCAGGGAACTGGCGGCCGCGGCCAAAAAGGAAGAGGCAGCCCGGCTGGAACGGCAGATGGTACTCCTGACCGGGGCCGATATCTGCACCTTCCATTCCTTCTGCCAGCGGCTTATCCGCCAGCATATTGAATCCCTGGACGTGGACCCCAAATTTCGTCTGGCCAGTGAACAGGAGCTCGTCCTGCTGAAAAACGACACGCTCGAATCCCTGCTGGAAGATAAATATGAGCGGCCACTGGCAGCAGAACAACTGCCGGCCTGGGAGGAGTTTATTTCCTTTATGGACGATTACGGCGATGAGCAGGGCGACGAAGAGGTAAAAAAGGCCATACTGGACCTCCATAATTTTGCCCAAAGCCAGCCGTTCCCTGAAAAGTGGCTGCTAAGCCAGCAGGAGGGACAGGGGCAGAGTATTGCAGATTCGCCGTGGCTGACGGCAGCCGTGCCGGAAATGCGGGCCGGCCTTATGACGGTTATCAGCGAGTACGAGGAAACAGCCGGGCTGACTGCCGGCACAGAAGACCCGGCGCTCACCGCCGCCTGGGTGCCATATGCAGAACTGATACAGCAGGATTTAGCCGGCCTGGACGCTATCCGCGAGGCTTTTAACGTGCTGGAACATAAGCCGGACGCAGCCAAATGGGACGAACTAGCCCGTCAGGTCGGCAAGTTTTCCTGGACAGCCATGCGCGGCAAAGTCTACAGCGATTTGAAAAATCTGTACCCGGATATCAGGGAAGAATTCAACGCACGCCGGGACGCTGTCAAAAAGGCGCTGAAAAAATTTGCGGAAAACTATCTTAGCCAGGAGGCCGCGCAGATAGAGGAAGATATTGCCGCCAATCACCGCGCGGCGGCTGTTTACGCCGGCCTGGCCCTGGATTTTGGCCGGGCTTTGCAGGCGGCTAAGAAGGAGCGTAATATCCTCGATTTTAACGACTTGGAGCATTATGCGCTGGCCATTTTGTGTACGGCAGACGATGGGGGGGCAATTGCGCCCACAGAAACGGCCCTGGCTTTGCAGGAAAAGTATAAATCCATTATGGTCGATGAATATCAGGATACCAACGGCGTGCAGGAGGCGATTTTGAACCTCATTGCCCGGGATAACAACCGCTTTACCGTGGGTGACGTGAAACAGAGCATTTACCGTTTCCGCCTGGCCGACCCGTATCTTTTCCAGGCGAAATACGATAGTTTCCCATTAGAGCCGCAGGCTGACGATAAAAATCAGCTTATCAACATGAAGAAAAATTTCCGCAGCCGTGGGGAGGTACTGGCACCGATAAACTTTATCTTTGACCAGATTATGACCAAGGAGGCGGTGGAAATTGCCTATGACGCGAACAGCAAACTGTATCCCGGGGCGGCTTATGAGGAACACGAACATACTTTTGCCGGAGCTGCCGGTGCGCTGGAACTGGATTTGATTCAACGGGAAGTGCAGGAAAAAGACGGCAAGCCTGGTGCGGACGATGAGGAAGGTGAGGACCTCTCCGGCTTTAATCTGGAGGCCGCGTATATTGCCCGGCGTATCAGCCGGCTCATGGAACAGGGCTATATGGTCAAAGACAAGGATACGGACAGCTACCGTCCGTTGGCTTTCCGTGATATTGCTGTGCTCATGCGTGCCGTGAGCGGCAAGGCCAATATTTTGCTCGAGGCCCTGCGGAAAAACAGCGTCCCGGCTTATGCTGATGTGGACGGCGGCTATTTTGAGGCCCCCGAAGTGCGGCTGGTGCTGGCCCTGCTGACCGTAATTGACAACGTGCGGCAGGATATTCCTTTGGCCGCCGTGCTCGCCTCGCCTATCGGCGGCTTTTCCATGACGGAACTCACGCAAATCCGCCTGGCCTCGGCGACGGGGGATTTATATGACGGCCTGTTGGCCAGTTTTTCCGTAGACAGCAGTCTGCCGCAGGAACTGGCCGCGCGGACGGCGGACTTTCAGGCGGAACTGGCCCGGTGGCGGCGTTTTGCCGCCAGCCACAGCGTGCCGGAACTCATCTGGCTCCTGTACCGGGAAACAGGTTACTATGACTATGTGGGCGGCTTGAAGGGCGGCCTGCTGCGTCAGGCCAACCTGCGCATGCTGGCCGACAGGGCCGCAGAATATGAACGCAGTAATTACCGCGGACTGTTCCGGTTCCTGCGCTTTATCGAGAATCTGCAGAAACGCGATACGGACTTGTCAGTAGCCCGTACCCTGGGGGCGAGCGAAAATGTCGTGCGGATTATGAGTATCCACCGCAGCAAGGGCTTGGAATTTCCCGTGGTGATTGTGGCAGATATTGCCAAGAAATTTAACCTGCGTGACGCGCAAGGAACCTTCCTGCGGCATAAGGAACTCGGGATTGGCGTGCGCCTGGCCCAGCGTTCCCGGACGGGACGGCAAATCTACAAATCCCTGCCCTGGCAGGCGGTGGCCGCCAAAATACGGGGCGAATCCAAGGCCGAGGAAATGCGGATTCTCTACGTGGCCATGACCAGAGCCCGGGAAAAGCTGATACTGACGGGGGTACTCCCCGGCAAAAACAGCGAAAAAAAAGCGCAGGGCTATTGCCGTTACGCTGACCGGGAAGAATACCAGCTGCCGGACTTTGCCATCACCAAGGCCGACAGTTATCTTGACTGGGTGGCAGCGGCCTTATGCCGGCACAGTGCGGCTGGCCCCCTGTGGGAAATGGCCGGCATAAGCGCTGACGGCGGTCTGGAAAAACAGCTTGAACCTGAGGCGCAGATAAAGATTAACCTCTATCAAGAATCAGAACTGGCCGCAGGAGCGCCGCAGGAAAGCAAGCAGGACGGACTATTGCAGGCGGCAGCTGCCCTTAAACCCATGCCGTCATCAGCGGCCAAGGACAGCGTGGAGTCCCTGCTGAGCTGGCAATATGAGGATAGGGGACTGGCAAACGTACCGGCCAAACTCACCGTCACGGAAATAAAACGGCGCTTTGCTGATAATCAGGCTTGGGAAGAGGAAGTTCCCGGCCCCCGGCAGCTCATCGTCATGCATGACAATGAAGAACTGGAGGCCGTGGACACTGACACCAATGCTGTCACCGCCGTGGCCGCCAAGGATACCACGGACTGGCCGCAGCCGCGTTTTTTGCAGGAGCAGGCAAAGAAAATCTCCGCCATGGAACGGGGCACCATTATGCACACCGTCATGCAGCGCCTGGATTTTGCCGGCGATATCAGCTATCAGGGAATAAAAAAACAGGTAGCGGCGATGGAGGCCAAAGGCATACTGCCGGAGGACGCCGGCAAGGTGGTTTATATTAAGGGCATACAGGGATTCTTTGACTCGGAAATCGGCCGTCTGGTGCAGGTCGCACCGCACGTATATCGGGAACTGCCCTTCAGCCGTATGCTGCGCGCTAAGGACTTTTACCCCGAAGTGCAGGAGGAAAAGGAACTGGTATTTACCCAGGGCGTGATTGACCTGTTGGTGGAAACGGCAGAGGGGGAGCTTATCCTCATCGACTACAAGACTGACAGGCTGACCGACCATGACCGCATACGGCGGCGCTATCATATTCAGCTGGATATGTATAAAAACGCCGTGGAGGCCATCTTAGGGCGCAAGGTGAGCCGTTCGTATTTGTATCTTTTGCAGAATGGCAGCTTTGTCCCGATGGATAAAGCAGAGTAAAGGAGGCGGTGCGATTGTCAATCGAAGTAATGCAGGGACTGCTGATTCCCTTTTTGGGAACCACGTTGGGAGCCGCCTGTGTTTACATACTGAAAAAAGAACTAAAGCCGGGCGTGCAGAAAGGACTGACTGGCTTTGCTGCCGGCGTCATGGTCGCGGCCTCTGTCTGGAGTCTGTTGATTCCGGCGATGGAGGGCAGTGCAGCTATGGGGAAAATGGCTTTTCTGCCGGCGGTCATCGGCTTTTGGGCAGGGACGCTGTTCCTGCTGGCCCTTGACCATATCATTCCGCATCTGCACATGGACGCGCAAGAGGCAGAGGGCATAAAATGCAAACTGCCGAAAAATATCATGTTGCTGCTGGCCGTAACCCTGCATAATATTCCTGAGGGCATGGCGGTGGGCGTGGTTTTTGCCGGCTGGCTGGCAGGCAATGCTGATATCACCCTGAGTGGTGCGCTGGCCCTGTCCATCGGTATCGCCATCCAAAACTTCCCCGAAGGCGCGATTATTTCCCTGCCCTTACGGGCGGAAGGCATGGGGAAACATAAAGCCTTCTTCAGCGGCATGCTCTCTGGCGTCGTTGAACCAATTGGTGCCCTGCTGACCATCGCCGCCGCCAGCCTCGTCCTGCCAATCCTGCCATATCTCCTGGCCTTCGCCGCCGGTGCTATGATTTATGTCGTAGTGGAAGAACTAATCCCCGAAATGTCAGCCGGCGAACACAGTAATATCGGTGTAGTTGCTTTTGCTGTGGGATTTACGCTGATGATGACCTTGGATGTGGCACTGGGGTGAAGGAAGGTCAACTTGTTCCAGAATGGAACAAGTTGTACTATATAAGCAAATTATATATTTTAGACAAACAGGCTGTGAAACTACGGATTGAATATCCGTAACTTCACAGCCTGTTTTGCAGAGGAAAGGCAGGAAAAAAGAGGATAACAGCGAATTATGCTTAAGAAGATTGTTGGAAGAGGGAAGGATATAATTATGGAAAATGAAGAAAGCAGATTTTGGGGAATACATACATTGAATGATAATCTGTTTCTTAAAGATAATATAATTGCAATCGGTTGGCCGAAGATGGGGAACCTTGTCTTAGTGGAAGCAAACAGAGAGGCATTTAAGGAAAAATATGTGCAGGTTTATCCTGATGCTAAGAAGGGGAACGTTGCGACTAGCGCGGGGATGCTTTATCGATTTTGCCATGAAGTGCAGATAGGGGATTATGTTGTATTTCCATCCAAAATTAATCGCGAGGTAAATATTGGTGTGATAGAAGGTGAGTATATTTATGATTCTACGCAGGAAGAATATGTGCAGACTAGAAAAGTTAAGTGGCTGAAACATATGCCGCGTATGGCATTTTCGCAAGGAGCACTTTATGAAATTGGTTCAGCTATGACGTTTTTTAGTGTGAAAAACTACGCAGAAGAGTTCTTGGGGGCACTCAAGAACGAATTCAAGAAGTCTTTATCCGCAGATGCCGAAGATGAAAGTGTCGGGGCAACTGCCGATGATATAATTGAAAATACGAAAGACTTCATACTTAAAGAGCTAAGCCGTCAATTAAAAGGATATGATTTAGAGGAGTTTGTGGCTGACCTTTTAGGTGCGATGGGCTATCGAACGATAGTTTCTCCACATGGAGGAGATAGCGGTATAGATATTACTGCGTATAAGGATGAATTGCCACCACGAATTTTGGTGCAGGTTAAGAGCCAGGATAGCGATATTAAAGAAGCAACAATTCAGTCCCTAAAAGGTGCTATGCGTGAAGGGGATTATGGGTTGTTTGTTACGCTATCTAATTATACGAAAAATGCTCAGAAGTATCTTGAAACCACGCCGATAATTAGGGGGATAAATGGTACAGAGCTTGTCGAACTGATATTGAAATATTATGATAATTTGAGCGATAAATATAAAAAGATGATTCCATTGAAGATGGTTTATATTCCGATAGCGAAGTCGGAGTAAAATGTTAATCGCAGAACTTTGCTCATGTCTTTGGCGTCAACTGTTCCGCAATCTTTTGCAAGTTCTACGGAGTCGGTGGTTATCCAAAATTTGGGACAGCCTCGGTGGCGTGTTCAGGATGCCCTTTTGCTACATGAACATGGACAGGTTCATTATCACCATCAGACTTTACATAAAAATTGTAGCCAAGATATATATCAAGCAGTTCGGGCATTTTTATGTTCCCTCCAATCGTCCCAAATAATGGACTCATTGGTTATCAGATAATCCTCAACCTTGAAGTTGTCTGATTCTGAAAAGCCAAATGACTTAGCACAGGCAACATCAGGAAGGCGCCATTCGCTATAGTTTTCGGCATGGCCTTCCTGCTCAATGCGGATAGCTAAATTGATTCCACCGTCTCTGTCCTCGTATTCTCTAAGGACATAGACATTAAGATGGATATTGTTTTTTAACAAAAAAGTTGAGTACAACATAATTGGCCTCCTTAGCTATTACATGACTACTTGCTAGGATACTTTAATTATATAACGAAAATAACATAATGGAAATAAGAAACGTCAGTGCAGTAAAAAGGGGCTGTTGCATGAGTGAGAAATTACTTATGCACAGCCCCATTAGCTTTTCAACTTGACGATATCTTAAAAGTAAGAGCAAAATACAGGAATTTTGAGCGCAAGACACCAGACGGTCTGAAAATCGTCTTTGTTTCTTGCGCTCTTTGATTTTTTAAGCAGCGTTATCCACAGGGATTAAGTGCCGGTTAAGCTTTTCTGCCTGTATTTTGCAATGCAGCTTTTGAATGTTATAAGCCATTGCAAGCAGCATCGTTTCCACAAGGACATTTTTATTGCCACGGGTTAAAAATCGGCGGAAGCTCATATCCGCTTTTACCACGGCAAAGGCTCCTTCTGCCTGAATACTGCGATTTACACGCAATTGGATGCCTTTCTGCGAGGTTATCCGTTCCAAATCTTCCTGCCGTTGGCGCTGGAACCGTTTGGATACTTCTATATTCTTGGTTCGTTCTTCCAGTGGCGTTTTGCAGTGATTTCCATGTATGCACTGACTTTTTACCGGACAGTCCTTGCAATTTTCGCAGCTGTAATGGGTTATCTTGCTTTGAAATCCGGTTTTGCTTTTGCGGGTAAATTCCTTGGTTACAGTCAGCTTTCTGCCTTGGACACAGAGGTAGGCATCCTCATCAGCCAGATAGGTCATGTTTTCTCTGCGGCCAATGTCCTGTTTCCATTTTCGGGTCTTGCTTTTTTCGTAGTTACTGGGCTTGATAAAAGAATGCTGTTGGTGTGTTTCGAGGTAAAGATAGTTTTCCTCGCTTTCATAGCCTGAATCTGCTACAACATTACGGTAACGTTTGTGTGTATAGTGTTCAATTTCCTGCAAAAAGGGAATCAGGGTTGTGGTGTCCGTTGGCTGCGGGCCAACTGTAGCCCATGTAACAAATTCAGAATCCGTGCCGTACTGGATGTTGTAGGCAGGTTTTAGCTGGCCGTTTTTCATGGCATCTTCTTTCATCCGCATAAATGTAGCGTCTGTGTCTGTTTTGGCAAAACTGTTGCGTTTTCCCATGATGTGCAGGTATTTGTTGTATTTCTTGAGCCGGGCGATGAACTCGTCCAGCTGTTCCATGGTTTTCTGCAGGCTAGTTTTGCGTTTCCCAATTCCATGGACAAACTGGATTCCCTGCTCTTTCTGCCGGAATTTCAATTTGCGGCGCAGCTTCTTTAGATGGTGCAGTTGGATATCTTTGCCATGTGAGAGGGAAACCGAAAAATCTTCCTTGACTTTGTCCACGAAGTCCGGCATCTTTTCCATAAGCTTGGCTTGATTCTTTTGAACAGACTTTTTCCAGACAAACTTGTATTTGTTGGCAACGGATTCGATTTTTGTTCCATCGATGAAAATGTCCAGTAGGGAAATAGCCCCCATATCTTCCAGCATGAAGTCCATCTGGGCAAACAGTTCCTTAATGCAGGAAGCCAAATGTTTGGAACGGAACCGGGCGATGGTTGTATGGTCAGGCACAGGCTTCCCCTCCAGCAGGTACATGAAATTGATATCCCGCCTGCAGGCAAGTTCTATTCTGCGAGAACTGAAAATATGATTCATTCCGGCATAGACAATGATGGCCAACATCTGCCTTGGCGACGCCAAATTTCGATTTATTCGCTGATAGGTCTTTTCCAGTGCCGTAATATCCATACCCCCAATACAATGGCGAAGCAGGCGGACGGGGTCATCTTTGCCAATCTGAAATTCAAGATTAAATGGAAGAAATACTTGATAGCTTCCTTCAAAAGACGTATAATCTTTTTGTGAATTTGGTTTTTGCATATCTAAATTCTACACCTAATCCCGAGGCATTCAAGCCCCGGGATTATTTTTTTGCACATGAAAAAGGACTGCTGCACGTCACATTACGTGCAACAGCCCATTTTCCATAATAGAAGTCAGCGAGCTTTGGGGGGCTGATATTCCTTATGCTGTTTATCTTTGTCGTTCTTGTCCTTGGCTGGTTTCTGAGGCGCCTGCTTTTTGACGTCCTTCTTCTGAGGTTCGGCTTTGGCCGGTTTTACATCTTTCTTATCCTGCTGCTGGACGATAGGTGGTTTCGGCGCCGGGGCCTGACTGGCATTGGCAACATTGCCCATAAGACCAGCGGAGAAAGTCGTTACAGCTAAAGCGGCGGCTAACATAAATTTCTTTTTCATAGAGATAATCCCCTTTCAAAATACATCAAGCCATCCTTGGGATTATTTTCCATGGGCTTATTCTAGGCGCTGGAGATTGGAATACCATAAAAATACGATTATATTTTTGTTAAATCACCAAATATGGTTACGGAAGCTTGTCCTGCGAAAAAAATTAAGATATTTGTAATACTTTTAAATTACAAAACAGGCTTGTAGTGAGCATACTTTCCTTTTCCCTCTAAAATAAGCAAATTATGCTCTTTTAGCCTATTTAACAACCGATAAGCCTGCGCTGGGGAAACTGGTAAAAGGGCGGTGACATCTGACCGGGTTATTCTTCCGTTTTTATTGGCAAGTTTCATAATGCGTTGGTTGTAATCGGCGTAGTCTGTGATGGGCTCTTTGATATAGTTTATTTCGCTTGGGGGCGTTTGGTATGATTGCCCCGTGCAGGTATAGCAGGTGCATTTTCCTTGCTGGCTGGTTTTTATCATTTTTTCCGCAGTCAGGGTTTCCAGGGTGCTTTCCAATTTGTAAGCAGGAATACCTGTGCGAGCAGAGATTTCCTGACACGTCAGTAAATGATGTCCTTTTAGCTGTCTGAGCACCATCAATTCATAAATAGTGAAATCGCGGTGAAGTTGTTCCTGTTTTTTTGTCAGCAGATGGATAAAATTCTTATCCGGGCGGCTGGCCGGGATGTAAAGGCGTACGTTATCTGCTGTGGAATCACTGTAATCCGGGAGCATTTTTCCGTAGCGCAGGCTGCCTGCATAGATGCGGTCAATGCCACGGCCGGAGCGTTCGGCAAGACCTATACGTTTCAGGCAGTCAGCCAGCACAGGATTGCGCCCGTGCGGTTCGGCGTCAAGGAGCTTGTCGTAAGTAACTCCCTGAATAAAGCCGCCGGGGTTGCTGATGGTGATGCCTTCCCGTTCAATGAGGACGCGAACCCGGCCCAGCAGGGAATAATCACGATGGCTGTAGGCATTGACCAATGCCTCGCGGAAAGCTTGTGGAGAATAATGAGGAATAGGTACTCTGAACATACCCACATCCATTTCGTCTTCCTGATTGATGGTGGTGAAGTAATTGTTGATTTTTTCAATGCTGGCCAACAAGGGCATTGTATAGGTTTCGTTGATGCGGAGCTGGCCGTTATCCATAATTTGCAAGGATGATTCAGCGGTGGGTATAAGTTCCTGCAAGCGCTCCTGACGGCCGATAAGGAGCATGCCGGTAACGGTGGGCACGTATTCTTCACCGACTTTGGCGACAAGCCGCAGGGCTTTGTCCAGTTCCAAATCATCAAGTTCCAACAGCGTGGATTCGCCATGATAGGTGCGGATGATATTGCGCAGGCGCTCCCGTTCCGTGGCAGCGAGGTCCTGGCGTGTGGTGTCAGGCAGAGTCTGCGCAGAAAAATCAAGCAGGGAAAGGCTGGACAGGCGGTGGGGAATTTCGTAAGGATAGAGGGGGACGTTTTCGGGCGTGTGGTCAGCCTTCAGCCGGCGGCGCTGAATTTTTCCTGTGGAACTGGCAACGATAGATGTATATTTCGGTACACTGATTTTCAGCACTGGCTGGTTCTTAGCGGTAAGGACGGAGGCCCGGGTACTGACGGGGGGGACGGTTTTATTGGCGATAAAAGCAGTCAGCCGGGTGATATCCTGATGGCTGGGATGAAGTCCGGTTATGGTGCCGTCATCTTCTACGCCCAGGTATAAATCGCCACCTTCGGTGTTGGCAAAAGCGACTACTGCGTCAATAATATCATTGTCCGGCAGGGGAGTTTTATCGCTCTTAAATTCAATAGTCAAAGTTTCTGCCTGAGGGAGAATACACATGGCTATCGCCTCCTTTACACATATTTTAACACACGCGTGTATTGAAATCAATTTTAATGCACGCGTGTGTTAGGCGTTAAGCTTTACTATATTGAGTTGAAACACAAAAAAGGCGCTGACTTGTCAAAAATGACATGTCAGCGCCTGTATCTCCATTTTTGGTGGAGATGAGGAGAATCGAACTCCTGTCCGAAATACATCCACATCACAAGGCATTATCGCAATAGCTGGAGTATGCCAGCAACATAGGCGCGTTACTCTGGGATTCAGAGTTCTCCACCACCCGGTTTTGCGAAAACAGGGAAAACTGCTGTGCTTATTTAAAACCCTCAGCCCTGCCCACAGCTAGTGATACCGAGGGGGCTAACTAAGCGCGAGGCTTAGGCAGCGTAAGCGTAATCGAATTCGTCAATTACATTTAGCGGTTAAGAGTTAGGCTTCATAACCATTGGCCTGCGAACCTCGTGGCTTCAATACCCCGTCGAAACCATTACATCCCCAAATTGATTGTAACACATAATATAACATTTATGTGCCATGTTTGTCAAGGGAAAGATATTTTCCATATTTAGTTTGAAAAAATGAGTAAAACCAAGGCCTGCCTGTCTAAAATATGGCAGGTAAAGGCAGGATATTTATGCCTGATGTAGAATTATTACTTCGGATAATATCTCTAGAATGAAATTGCTTTATGGTATGTGATGGCATAAGAATATAAGGAAGTGAAGAAATGGGCATCAAGCAGAAGTTTATCCTGCTGGCAGGTGTGGTGGGCGTTATTTTGATGACGGTATCCTTGACAGGTTACTACACGGCCTACAACAATTTGTCAGAGGCGGTGAACGAGGAAATTGTCGCCAATATCAATGCTGAACGTGAGTCCGTTGATGGCTGGTTGAAGGAGAAGGCTAAACCTGTCACTTCGCAGGCTGACCTGATGACGGAACTGGAAAAGGCCCCGTGGATGCAGCTTGACACCTTTGACATGCAGCTGCTCCTGAGCGTGGCTGCCTCGGATAAGGATATTCAGGAAATGACACGCGGCGATGAAAACGGCATGTTCCTGCCTTTTTACAGCCCTGATGAAACGGGGAAAACTGACCCACGTATGCGGCCGTGGTATGCGCAGGCCCGGGAGGCCGGCAAGACAGTTTATACGGACGTATACAAGAGTAAGAGTACCGGTGACCTCGTTGTATCGGCTGTAGCACCGTTTTATGGGGAAAACAAGGAGTTCCGTGGAGCTATCTGCGGTGATATCACCCTGACAGTGTTAAAAGAACAGGTACAGCGTATCAAATACCGTGACCAGGGTATTGGTTACATTATTGAAAAGACGGGCAAGCTGCTGGCGACGTCCGGCAAGGAACAGCCAATGTCCGAGGCCAAGGATATAAAGGGCATAGGGGAAAAGCTGGATTCCATGTTCCAAAGCGGCAGCGGCTATTTTACCTTTGAGGACGCTGACGGTGTCAGCCAGGTGCTGGCTTATACCACAGTACCTACCACCGGCTGGCTTATCGCCATGGCGGTGCCGATGGATTATGTGTTTGGCCCCCTTAACCATATGCGCCTGGTATACGGCCTGCTTACCGTGATAGGCTTTCTGCTGATAGTGGGCATGTGCTTTTACTTTGCACTCGGTATCACCAGGCCCATTGTGGCCCTGGAGGGACAGGCAACGCAGCTGGCTGATGGCAACCTGCGAGTGAATAAGCTGCCCGTTACGTCCGGTGATGAAATCGGCTCCCTGACCAATGCCTTTAATACCATGCAGGAACATCTGCATGACCTCATTGCCAAGATGGCGGCTACCTCTGAGCAGGTGGCGGCCTCTTCCGAACAGCTCACGGCTAATGCCCATCAGTCGGCAGACGCCTCTGTGCATGTAGCGGAAACCATCAGTGAGGTGTCCATGGGCATGGACCAGCAGCTTACTGATATTGACGGTGCCAAGAAGAACGTGGACAGCGTGTTCGTGGATATCACTGCCATGACGGAAAAAACAAAGAAGGTTACGACGGCAGCGCTGACTACGTCCGAGGCTGCCAAGCGCGGTGAACAGCTCATGCAGGACGCCACCACCAAGATGGCGCATATCGAAAAGAGTGTTATGAACTCTGCTGACGTGGTTAGAACTTTGGGGGACAGCTCCCAGCAAATCGGCCAGATTGTCGAGGCGATTTCCGCTATTGCTGACCAGACCAACCTGCTGGCACTCAATGCGGCCATTGAGGCGGCCCGGGCCGGTGAACACGGCCGTGGCTTTGCTGTGGTAGCCGATGAAGTCAGAAAGCTGGCGGCCGAGTCACAGGAGTCGGCTGAACAGATAAAGGCGCGTATTCTCACGATTCAGAACGACACTGCCAATGCGGTAGCCGCTATGGAGGAAGGCAAGAATGAAGTCCAGTCCGGTGCTGAGGCTATCCGCACGGTGGGCGAGCAGTTCCAGGATATAATGAGTCAGGTCAACGGCATCAAAAATCAGATTGATGAGATTGGCGTATCGGTTCATTCCGTATCGGAAGGTGCCGGCAACATTGTCGAGGCGGTTGATTCCATCGATAGTATCAGCCGCAAGACCGCGGAGCACACGAATACGATTTCGTCCTCCACAGAGTCGCAGTCGGCCTCCAATGAAGAAATTGCCGCCGCGTCGCAGTCCCTGGCCCATTTGGCAGCAGATATGCAGAATGCCATCAATAAGTTTAAACTGTAATAAGCAGCTGTTTTCCGGGGAGCCTTGAGCTTCCCGGATTTTATATTTTGCCTTTGGCAAAATCTGAACCACGGCGTTATGCCGGGACAAGCCCGACGAAACGCTAAATTATCTATTTTGCCTCTAGCAAAATAGATAATTTAGCGTTATAATACAGGTTGGAAAATTACTGACAGAAAGGCTGGTGAGGATAATGGACGATCACCCTGATACGGCAAACCCTAAGCGATGCACATTAAAAACATGGGGAACTTACTCTGTTATCCTGACCGGTATACTGATTAGGGCGTGAGCAGGTTCCTCCCATAGAGAGGAGATAACCATGCTTGAAATTTACAAGTCCATGGAAAGTGGGCCGCTGGAGAAACTGACTCTAAAGACGCTGGAGTCCGGAGCCTGGATAAACATTGTGGACCCCACACCTTACGAGCTGAAAGTGGTCAGCAACCTTACAGAGGTTGACCCGGATTTTCTGCGCTCGGCACTCGATGATGAGGAACGCTCTCATACTGATATCGAGGACGATTCCGTCATGGTCCTGACCAATGTGGCGGTGAACCGCGGCGATGACAGCTATGACGCTTTGCCGCTGGCCATTATCATCAGCGAGGACTACATCATTACCGTTTGCCTCGAGGAAACCCCGGTCATGGCTGAGTTCAATGAACGGACGGCTAAGCTCTTCCGTACTTATAAGAAAACCCGGTTCCTCTTTCAGATTCTGTATAAGTCCGCGACCTTCTACCTGCGTTACCTGCGGCAAATCAGCAAGCGCTCTGATGATATCGAAAACCAGCTGCGCCATGATATGAAAAACAGTGAAATCCTGCGCCTGCTCGAACTGCAAAAGGGTCTGACGTACTTCAACGCCGCTATCCGTTCTAATGGTGCGGTGCTCGATAAACTGCTGCGCATGCGTAAAAACCCGGCGCTGACGCCAATTCTCAAGGCCTACGAAGAGGACGAGGATTTGCTCGAGGACGTCATTATCGAGAACAAGCAGGCCAAGGAAATGGTGGAGATGTACAGCAAGATTTTGGCCCGCATGGCTGATACTTTTACGTCCATCATTGCCAACAATCAGAACCTCGTGATGAAATTCCTGGCGGCGATGACGATTATCATCGCTATACCTACAGTTGTATCCAGTTTCTTTGGTATGAACGTGCCTGTGCCCTTTACGGAGAACAGGTTCGGTTTCCTGTATATCATGCTGATAGCTTTCGGCATCAGTATTACCGGGGCGTATGCCTTATGGAAAAAAGATATGTTTTAAGCTCATAAAATATAACGAGGCAAGAAAATGTCCCCCACCTCAGCAGGTGGGGGCACGAATACCAAAACAGGCGGCGAGCATATCTCCCGCCTCGTTGAAACGCCAAGAGGAAGTTTTGCCTATGGCAAAACTGGAACAACGGCGTTATAAAAGCAGTACCAGAACCGCCGGTTCTGGTACTGCTTTTTTGACTTGGAATATTTTCTTGGGGTTAGGAACGTTTGTAAGCCGTAACCTTCTGATAGTGTTTCTGGAAGAATTCTTCGGCCACCTGCGGGAAGAGAGCATAGGAGAGCACATCTTCTTCGGAGGGGTTGAGGAATCCTTTTTCCTTCAGTTCGGATTCGAACTCGGCAAAGGTCTTGGCCTTTGCGTCCTCGACAGAGCAATCCTCGATGATGTCTTCGGGAGCAATGCCCAGCGTCTTGGTGAGGAAATCGCGGTCGATAGCAACCGGCGTACGGCCGAATTTGCCGCGGGCCAGGTCTTTGAATTCTTTCGGAACCATCTTGTAGCGTTCACCGCTCATGACATTGAAGGTTGCCATGGTGCCCACAATCTGGGAAGACGGCGTAACGAGCGGCGGATAGCCGAGGTCTTTGCGGACGCGCGGCATTTCGTCGAGCAGTTCCTGATATTTGTCTTCCATGCCGGCCTCTTTGAGCTGGTTGGCCAGATTGGAGAGCATACCGCCCGGAATCTGGAAGTCCAGTACGTTGGGGTTGATATCGAAGTAACCTTTGAGGTTGAATTCGTTGATAACGCGTTTCTTAACATCGAGGAAGTGCTTGGAAATCGGCGTGAGTTTCTGTACGTCGATACCCGTGTCATATTCCGTGCCTTCCAGAGCGCGGACCATGGTTTCCGTGCAGGGCTGGGAGGTGTCGGAGGAGAACGGAGCCAGAGCCGTATCGATGATATCTACGCCGGCCTCAATAGCTTTGAGGTACGTAGCATGGCCGAAACCGGAGGTGCAGTGAGTATGCAGTTCTACAGGAATGTCGAGCGCTGCTTTCAGTTTCTTGACCAAATCTTCAGCAACATAAGGTTTCAAAAGACCGGACATATCCTTGATGCAGACGGAATGGCAGCCCATATCCTGCAGTTCTTTGGCCAGTTCCACGAACTTTTCGTTGGTGTGTACCGGGCTGATGGTGTAAACCAGGCACCCCTGTACTTCCGGCTTTTCCGGGCAGGCCAGAGCAGCCTCGATAGCTACTTTCAAGTTGCGTACATCGTTCAGGGCGTCAAAGATACGGAATACGCCAACACCATGAGCGGAGGCTTTGCGGACGAATTTTTCCACTACGTCATTGGAGTAGTGGTTATAGCCCAGCAGGTTCTGGCCGCGCAGGAGCATCTGAATCGGAGTATTGAGGTTAGCCTTCAAAGTATCCAGACGTTCCCAGGGGTCTTCACCCAGGAAACGCAGGCAGGTATCAAAGGTAGCACCGCCCCATGCTTCCAAGGCTTTGTAGCCCACGGAATCCAGAGCTTTGAGCTGCGGGAGCATATCCTCGATACGCATGCGGGTTGCACATAAAGATTGATGACCGTCGCGGAGTACGGTTTCCATAATCTTTACAGGTTTCTTTGCCATAACTAACACTCTCCTCTAAACTATAAATACATAAACCTTAGTTATGTTTATTATGACGTGATAAACTGAAAAAACGAAGTTCTTACAGCCATCAGACGGCGTGTATACAAGGTTTTTGGAGTATCACAATAATTAACATCACAAATACAGTATAGGTACTAATTGGCAGAATGTCAATGTAAAATGTGATTTTTTTCCCGTACTATAACCATTTAGAATAATAAAAGTGTACTATTAAAAAGGGAAAGTTTTTCCGGGGAAGTATTGGTTTTTTAGCGAGGCCTTGGTATAATGAGAGAAGCTAATTTGTGTTGACACATTGTTCTATGTTTACACAATGGGCGGCTAAATTTGAAATTGTGAGGAGAAATGTGTAAATGAAACTTGTAGTCACCGTAGTTGGAAAAGACCGTGTAGGTATCATTGCCATGGTCAGTCAGATTCTTGCCGAGAACAATGTCAACATTCTGTCAATCAATCAGAATATCCTCGATGGTTATTTCAATATGATTCTGATTGCTGAAATCAGCAGCAGTAAAATCAAGCTGGTGGACCTGCAGCAGAAACTGAAGGAAAGCGGTCAGGAAATCAATGTGGATATCAAGGCACAGCACGCTGATATCTTTAATGTAATGCACAATATCTGAGCAGGCCTTACGAGGAGGAAAAATTTTTGATTAGTATAGATGATATCATCGAAACAAATGAGATGATTACCGAAAATAAGCTGGACGTGCGTACCATTACAATGGGCATTTCCCTGCGTGACTGCGCGCACCCCAACATGGAGCAGTTCTGCCGTAATGTCTATGATAAGATTACCAAATCGGCAGAGTTCCTGGTGAAAACCGGTGAGGATATCGAGGCGGAATACGGTATTCCCATCATTCACAAGCGCGTATCGGTAACGCCTATCGCCATCGCAGCTGACGCCTGCAAGACGGACACCTATGTGCCCGTGGCTGAGGCTATGGACAAGGCAGCTAAGGAAATCGGCGTCAACTTTATCGGTGGTTTTTCTGCCCTGGTGGAAAAGGGCTTTACCAATGGCGACCGTATCTTGATTAACTCTATTCCGCAGGCTCTGGCTACCACGGACGTGGTGTGCTCCTCGGTAAACCTCGGTTCTACCAAGACCGGTATCAACATGGACTGCGTCCGCGAAATGGGTGAGGTCATCAAGCGTACAGCGGAGCTTACCCGCGATAATGACGCTTTGGGCTGTGCCAAGCTCGTAGTATTCTGCAACGCCCCCGGGGATAACCCCTTTATGGCCGGTGCTTTCCACGGTGTCAGTGAGGCTGACAAGGTGGTAAGCGTGGGCGTCAGCGGCCCCGGCGTGGTAAAACACGCTTTGGAGGCCAAGAAGGGTGCTGACTTTACAGAAGTCGCTGAAACCATCAAGAAAACGGCCTTTAAGATTACCCGTGTCGGTCAGCTGGTGGCCCGGGAGGCCTCCAAGCGTCTGGGCGTGCCCTTTGGCATTATTGACCTGTCACTGGCACCAACGCCGGCTGTGGGTGACAGCGTGGCCCGTATCATTGAGGAAATGGGCATTGAGTCCTGCGGTGCTCCAGGCACGACGGCAGCTCTGGCCCTCTTGAATGACGCCGTGAAAAAGGGCGGTCTGATGGCATCTTCCCACGTGGGCGGCCTGTCCGGTGCCTTTATCCCCGTCAGCGAGGACGAAGGCATGATTAACGCCATCAAGACTGGCAGCCTGTCGCTGGAAAAACTGGAGGCCATGACCTGTGTCTGCTCCGTCGGCCTGGATATGATTGCTATTGAAGGCGATACTTCCGCTGCGACAATTTCCGGCATTATCGCTGATGAGGCAGCTATCGGCATGATTAACAACAAGACCACGGCTGTCCGCGTTATCCCAGTACCGGGCAAGAAGGTCGGGGATATGGTGGAATTTGGCGGCCTGCTGGGTTACTGCCCCATTGTGCCGGTGAAGAACGATTACAGCTCGGCGGCGTTTATCGCCCGTGGCGGCCGTATTCCGGCACCGATTCGCAGTCTTACCAATTAAAGATAAATGGAGCTGCTTGGCGGCTCCATTAGTATTAGGAGAGCATTATGCGTGTTACCAATAAAATTAAAGAAGAACAGATACGCATTTTAGGGGAAGTCTACAAAGATGCCAAACCGGCGCTGATTTTCCACAATCCCTTTGAACTGCTGATTGCGGTGATTTTGTCGGCCCAGTGCACAGACAAACGCGTCAATGTGACCACGGCCCGGCTGTTTAAAAAGGTAACCATGCCGGAAGACATTATGGACATGGGGCTGGAGAAACTCGAAGAAGAAATCCGTGACTGCGGTCTCTACCATAACAAGGCCAAAAACATTATGGGCGCCTGTCAGGAACTGTGCAACAAATTTCAGGGGAGAGTACCGGCGGATTTTGAACTGCTGATGGAATTGCCCGGTGTCGGCCGCAAAACGGCCAACGTGGTGCTGAGCGTAGGCTTTGACATACCGGCTATTGCCGTAGATACCCATGTTTTCCGTGTGGCCAACCGGCTGAAACTGGCAGTGGGCGACACACCGCTGGTTGTGGAAAAACGGCTGATGAAAGCCATTCCGCAGGAAAAATGGTCGGCAGCCCATCACTGGCTTATCTGGCATGGCCGGAATATCTGCAAGGCGCGCAAGCCGCTGTGTCATGAGTGTCCTTTGGCTGAGGTGTGCCCCAGTTGTCAATGAAATGAGATGAGAGCATGATTTATCGCAAAGCCACATTTGCTGATGTGGAGGCAATATATGAACTGGTGGCTGATTATGCCGCCGAGGGAGTTATGCTGGCCCGTTCCCGTAACACCCTCTATGAAACCCTGCGGGATATGGTGGTGGCCATTGACGATGACGGCACGCTGGCCGGTGTCGGCGGCCTGCATATCATTTGGGATAAACTGGCTGAGGTGCGAACCATGGCCGTATCACCCCAAAAGCGGCGCCGGGGCATAGGCGCGGAAATCGTCCGCCACCTGCTGGCCGAAGGCGAAAACCTGGGCATTGAGAAGTTCTTTACCCTGACTTATCAGCCGGAATTTTTCAAGGCTTTGGGCTTTACCGTCATAAATAAAGAGGAACTTCCGCATAAGGTGTGGAAAGAATGTATAGATTGCCCCAAATTCCCTAACTGCGATGAAATCGCTATGGTGAAGGTGTAATGTAAGTAATGGAGGTATTAGCGTGATTATTGTAATGAGCCCCAATGCTACTAAAGAAAACTTGCAGCGTGTCATTCAAAAGATTGAATCAGCTGGACTTAAAACCCATATATCGGAAGGTGCTGAAGTAACAATAGTTGGTGTAATTGGTGAAAAGAGCAAGATTGCCAATCTGGAAATGAATATGATGGACGGTGTGGAAAAGACCGTCCGTATCACGGAAAAATACAAGCTGGTCAGCCGTAACTTCCATCCCGAGGCAACCATCGTGGACGTGGACGGGGTGAAAATCGGCGGCAAGGAAATCGTGGTTATGGCCGGCCCCTGCTCCGTAGAGAGCATTGACCAGCTCCGCGAGGCTGCCAAGGCCGTGAAGGCCGGCGGTGCCAAGTTCCTGCGCGGCGGTGCGTTCAAGCCCCGTACCAGCCCCTATGACTTCCAGGGACTGGAAGAAGAAGGACTCAAAATGCTCCGTCAGGTTGCAGATGAAGAAGGCCTCAAAGTCGTTACGGAAATCGTCGATAAAGACGATTTGGAACTGGTGGGCAAATACGCTGATGTTTATCAGGTCGGCGCGCGCAATATGCAGAACTTCCAGCTGTTAAAGGCCCTGGGCAAAGTGAAAAAGCCCGTTATGTTAAAACGCGGCCTGTCGGCGACCATCAGCGAATGGCTCAACGCTGCCGAGTACATCATGGCTGGCGGCAACGAGCAGGTTATCCTCTGCGAGCGCGGTATCCGCACCTATGAAACCTTTACCCGTAACACGCTGGACCTCAGCGCTGTGGCGGCCGTGAAGGAACTTTCCCACCTGCCCATCATCGTGGACCCGAGCCACGGCACCGGCCGCTGGCAGATGGTTCAGCCCATGGCCCGGGCGGCTGTGGCTGCCGGCTGTGACGGCCTCATCATCGAAGTACATCCCCATCCGGAGGTGGCGCTTTCCGATGGTGACCAGAGCCTGACGCCGAAGAATTTCAACCGCTTGATGGAGGACCTGGGCAAAATTGCGGCGGTAATGGAGCGCACTGTATAAATGGCACAGGAAAAAACAACGCTGGCCATTATCGGTGTGGGCCTTATTGGCGGTTCCTTGGGGCTGTGCCTAAAGGACAAGCTGGGCGATGATATCTACATCACCGGCCTGTGCCGCAGCCAGGCCTCCATGGACAAGGCTATGGAACTGGGAGCAGTGGACTTTGCCTCGCCGGACGTAAAAGCCGTTGTGGAGCAGGCGGATATCATCTTTTTGAGCCCGCCGGTACTGCAAATCGTGCCCATGGTGGAAAAGATACTGCCCTATCTGAAAAAAGGCGCGATTATCACCGACGCCGGCAGTACCAAGCAGTATATCTGGGAGCATCTGCAAAAGATTCTGCCCCCGGATATCTACTACATCGCCGGCCACCCCATGACCGGCCGGGAAAAAAGCGGCGTGACCGCAGCGAAAAAAGACTTGTTCGTGGGCAAGGCCTACGTCATCGTGGAGGACACAGGCGCACCGCCAGAGGCGCATGCAAAGCTCATGGCGCTGCTAAAGCATACCGGAGCCAACTTTACAACGCTCGATATCGCCAAACATGACCGCTGTGCCTCCGTTATCAGCCATGTGCCCCATGTAGCGGCGGCAGCGCTGGTAACACTCCTCAACCAGTCTGGCGGCGATATGGAGTCCTGTATCAAACTTATCGGCGGCGGTTTCAAGGATACCACCCGTATCGCCTCGTCCAATGCCGATATGTGGGCAGATATCTGCATGACCAACGGCAAGGCCATTGCTGCCAACCTCAGGACCTTGCAGGAAATTATCGGCACTGTGATTACAGCCTGTGAGTCCCAGGACAGACAGGCCGTCTACGACTACTTCACCGCCTCCAAGAAACGCCGTGACGCCCTGCTCGAAAACGCCCAAAACAAATTCGACCCGAACTAACTGCATAGAATACTGAAAGGCAGTGACAAGATGCGCAAGCATTTTGTCACTGCCTTTTGCTATGAAAATTTTGTCAGTAAGCGATGGGGAGATGTTTAAAGGATTTACTGTGACTGTTCGCCGGCTTGTTTCCAGCTTTCGCCGACGCTGCCTTTGTCGCGCATTTCACTGGCGGCGGCGTCCATGCGGGAGAAGGATTGTCTTACGCCGCCGGCGTCGTGTTTGTAATTCACGGCATGGTCAGCACCGATACCTAGGGCTGCAGCCTCAGATACCGAGTCGATATTGGCCCCCATGAAGATAAAATTCCATTTATATTCTTTAGAGGCTGTATCAATCATGGCTTTTACGTCAGCTTTGGTGTATTCTACACTGTTGTTTTCTTTGCCATCGGTCATAATGAGGAACAGCACGCGCCGCTTGGCTGGGCAGATGCCGTTCTGATTCATTTTATCCATGGTGCCGGTGATGGTGCGGCCGACAGCGTCAAGCAGGGCCGTCATGCCACGGGGGTAGTAGCTCTTACTGGTCAGCTCCGGTACTTTCTGGATATCTTTGGCGTCTACGATTTTTTCGTATCTGTCATCGAATAGGACGGTGGTAACTTCGGCGCGTCCTTTTTTCTGTTTCTGTTTTTCTATGAAAGTGTTATAGCCGCCAATTGTATCTTCGGCTACCTTGCGCATTGAGCCGGAACGGTCAAGAATGCAGATTATCTGCACGGGGTCGGCAGAGGTAAGAATACATTTAGACGTATGCTCATGCTGCAGGAACAGTGGCTGCTGTACTTCTGTGGACGGTTTTTCCACCGGTTTATCCGTTGGCAGTTCCCGGGCAAAGCACAGGCTGGTACTCATGACGAGCACCGCTGCCAGTGATATTAAAGTTTTATACACGTGAATCAGCTCCTGTTTTTTATCCGTTCTTTTTGCTTATTTGCCGACGCATTCTGCCAGCAGGGCTTGTACGCGGTAGACGTCGGCGTCCTTGCTGAAGGTGTAGACCAGTGGTTCAGCACCAAGACCGGCTACCCATATTTTAAGCTCCGCCTCCAGGTCAAAGTGTCCGGTGGATTCTACGGCGAAGTGGCGGATACTCTTGTAGGGAATGGAGTGGTAGTCGACTTTTTTGCCGGTAGCACCCTGTATATCCACCAGTATCAGTCTGTAGTCAGTGAAGATAAGCAGGTCGCGCACCCATTGGTAGGCCTGGATTACCTGTTCACTCTTGCCCAATAGTTTGCCGTAGTCTTTTTTTACATCTTCGATATCCGTTTCCGCCGCATTGCCGATTAGTCCGCTGATAATACTCATTTTTACTGCCTCCTTTAGATTTATGCTATACTTATTCAACTTTGGCAGCTCATAACCCTGCCACGACAAGTGAAAAGGGCAGGGGAATTTTTTACAGGGGATTTTGGTGTTATCCCTTGACATGTCAACTTGGGCAACCTATAATATGTCTATCGGTTAAAGGCAAAGACAGAGACATGACAGCGAGGAAACGGCTCTTAGAGAGGAACCTGTATGGTGCAAGGGTTCTGGGTTAGTTGTTGCTGTTACCACTTTGGAGCTGCTGGCAGGAACGTGGGCTGGGCCCATCAGTATTGGCAGACGGTTACGCTATCGTTACAAGCGCTGAGCGGCCATGGGCATAGTCTGTGGCAATCAGGGTGGAACCACGAGGTTATAACTTCGTCCCTATTTAGGGACGAAGTTTTTTTGTTTTAGGAGGGAAATACAATGCTGAAGATTACGTTGAAGGACGGTGCGCTGCGCGAGGTTGAGGCAGGCACGAGCATTTTGGATTTTGTAAAACAGGTCAGCAACAGTCTGGCCAAGAAGGTACTGGCTGCCAAGGTTGACGGCGAAACGAAGGACCTGACGGCTGTTCTTGATAAGGACTGCACGGTAGAGTTCCTGACGTTTGAAGAGGCTGACGGCCGCTGGGCACTGCGTCACACGGCCTCTCATATTCTGGCACAGGCTGTAAAGCGTCTTTATAAGGAAGATAATGTAAAACTGGCTATCGGCCCGGCTATTGACAATGGTTTCTACTACGATATCGATATGGACCGTCAGCTAGGCGAATCCGACCTTAAGGATATCGAAAAGGAAATGAAGAAAATCGTCAAGGAAAACCTTAAGCTCGAACGCAAAGAAGTAAGCCGCAGCGAGGCTCTTAAAATGTTTGAGGAAAAGGGCGAAAGCTACAAGGTCGAACTTATCAACGACCTGCCGGAAGATGCGCTGATTACGCTCTATACGCAGGGCGAATTCACGGACCTCTGCGCCGGCCCCCATGTATTATCTACGGGCAAGGTTAAGGCACTCAAGCTGCAGAGTGTTGCTGGTGCTTACTGGCGCGGCAGCGAAAAGAACAAGATGCTGCAGCGTATATATGGTACGGCTTTCGAAAAGCAGGCTGACCTTGATGAATACCTGCACATGCTCGAAGAGGCTGCCAAGCGCGACCATCGCAAACTGGGCAAGGAACTTGACCTGTTCAGCCTGCATGAAGAAGGCCCGGGGTTCCCGTTCTTCCATCCGAACGGTATGGTTGTTCGCAACGAACTGATTAACTACTGGCGTGAAGTTCATCGCCGTTATGGCTATCAGGAAATCAAGACGCCGATGATTATGAACCGCAAGTTGTGGGAAACGTCCGGCCACTGGGACCACTACAAAGAAAACATGTACTTCACGAAGATTGACGATGAAGATTATGCTGTAAAGCCCATGAACTGCCCGGGCGGTATGCTGGTGTACAAATCCCATCAGCACAGCTATCGTGACCTGCCGCTGCGTATGGGCGAACTTGGTCTTGTTCACCGCCATGAGCTTTCCGGTGCACTCCACGGCCTGTTCCGTGTCCGCAACTTTACGCAGGACGATGCGCATCTTTTCATCACGCCGGCTCAGATTGAGGAAGAAATCCAGCACACGATTGACCTCTTTGATGAAGTGTACAGCACGTTTGGTCTGAAGTACACGGCAGAACTGTCCACGCGTCCTGAGGATTCCATGGGTTCTGATGAAATCTGGGAAAATGCTACGAACGCCCTGCGCAATGCGTTGGAGCACCGCGGCCTCAAGTACGTTATCAACGAAGGTGACGGCGCGTTCTACGGCCCGAAGATTGACTTCCACCTGCGTGATTCCATTGGCCGTACGTGGCAGTGTGGTACGATTCAGCTCGATATGCTGATGCCGGAAAAATTTGACCTGACTTATGTAGGCGAAGACGGCGAAAAGCATCGTCCGGTTATGCTGCATCGCGTGGTATACGGCTCGATTGAACGCTTTATCGGTATTCTGATTGAAAACTACGCCGGTGCTTTCCCAACTTGGCTGGCTCCGGTACAGGTACGTATCCTGCCGATTACGGACAAGCATGCTGATTACGCTTACGAGCTCAAGAAGAAAATGTTTGACCTCGGCCTGCGTGTTGAAGTGGACGACCGCAATGAAAAGACGGGCTACAAAATCCGTGAAAGCCAGGTCAAGAAAACGCCGTACACGCTGGTTGTCGGTGACCAGGAAATGGCTGACGGCACGGCCGCAGTCCGCAAACGCGGCGTGAAGGACAGCGAAACGATGAAGGTTGATGACTTCATTAAGTACGTCCAGGAAAAAATCGCCAGCAAGAGCGAAGAATTTTAATTAAAGGCACTAAAAAACCTCCCGGGAAGGGAGGTTTTTTATGTCTTATTTACTGGTTGTTATTGCGGCGGGCCAGGATACGGATGACCTTGGCGCCGGTGTTGTGGATTTTCCGCAGGGGGGCAACCTTGGTTTTGACTTTGGGTTTTAAATCCTTGGCGGTGCCAAAGTCGCCGCGTTTCAGTACGGTAGTTTTTGTCTTGTCAGGCTTGAAGTAGTTGCGGACGGCCTGACCGAGCTTATCCGGTTCGGCATTTTCCTGACAGAGGAAGATGTCGAGGGAAACGTATTTGAGTTCCGGGTAAACGTGCATGGTTATATGGCCCTGTCCCAGAACGGCCATGTAGACAGTATGACTGGAGTCCAGCGCCTCCATGGAGAGTCTGATAAGCTGCATTTCAAATTTCTGAATGAGATTGACCAGCATATCCTTTATGAGTTCATTATCATTTAATTGGTAATTTTGACAGTTAAATAAATCAGCAGTTAAGTGCCGGGCTAAAATTTTCATTTGTTCGCTCCTTCGCAAATTGCTAATGACATAACTTATATTATAGTGGATATTTGCAGCCTTCGTCAAATTGAAAATGTCTGTTTTCCTTGCCTTACAGGAAAAAAATTGATATCCTTATTTATATTGTAATGCTAATAAAGGTGGGGAGCAAGGTATGGTAACGGTAGAGGCAAATGCAAAGATAAATCTGACGCTGGATATTTTGGGCAAGCGTCCTGATGGTTATCATGAGGTGGCGATGGTCATGCAGACTGTGGGCCTGCATGATACACTGACACTGGAAAAGCGGGAGCAGGGAATTTCCCTTAATATCAATGTACCATGGCTGAAAGCAGACGAAAAGAATCTGGCCTGGCGGGCGGCGGCTTTGGTGCAGGAGGAGTTCGGCCTGACAGGCGGCGTGCATATTGAACTTATCAAGCGCATTCCTGTGGCTGCCGGTCTGGCGGGCGGCAGTGCTGACGCAGCTGCGGTACTTAAGGGCATGAGCGAGTTGTACGGCTTGAATCTTAGTGACAACAAGCTCTGTGAACTCGGCGCTAAGCTGGGCTCGGATATTCCTTTCTGTCTGCTTGGGGGCACCATGCTGGCCACCGGCCGCGGTGAGGTGCTGAAACGTCTGCCGGATATGCCGGAAACCTGGGTAGTGCTGGTCAAGCCCCGGATTTCCGTATCCACGGCCTGGGCTTATCAGAATTATGATGAGCAGGGGGCAGAGCGGCACCCGGACAACGAGGCTATACAGAAAGAAATTGCCCGTGGCAACCGAAAAGGCGTGGCAAAATTGTTGTGTAATGTTCTGGAAAGTGTTACTATAAATAAGTATGATGTGATAGAACGCTACAAGCAGATGATGCTTGCGAAAGGGGCGATGGCCAGCATGATGTCCGGCAGCGGCCCGACAGTTTTTGCCCTGGCCAAGAATCGTGAACAGGCGGAAGAAATCGCCGGCTTTATGCGTCAGGAAAAGAATGCTGATGTTTTTGTCACCCGTACATTTCAATTGAACCGAATGAAAGCATAATATTAGGAGCAAGAGAGGGAAACCCAGATGAGCAGTAGATTAGCGCCTATAAGATTAGACAGCTATCAGCCTTTACGGGAAGTGGTTTGTGAATCATTGCGTAATGCCATTCGTGAAGGCGTCCTGAAACCCGGCGAACGCATTATGGAGATTCAGCTGGCCGAGGAACTGGGCGTCAGCCGTACGCCGGTACGTGAGGCTATCCGTAAATTGGAGCTGGAAGGCTATGTGGTGATGATGCCGCGCCGCGGTACGTATGTGGCCAGTATGTCTATCCGGGATATCAATGAGATATTTGAGATTCGCACGGCCCTGGAATCCCTGTCCAATGGTCTGGCAGCAGACCATATCACCGATGAGGAGCTGGAGCACTTGCAGCGCCTGCTCGTGGTTATCGGCGGTTATATCAAAGAGGGCAACATCGAGAAAATCGTGGAAACGGATATCGAGTTCCACGATGTGATGTATCATGCAGCCCGTAACCAGCGGCTGGTGGGTATTATCTCCAACCTGCGCGACCAGCTTACGCGTTTCCGGACGCTGTCCATGTCTTATCCCGGACGTCTGGAAGAAACGCTGGAAGAGCATAAGCTCATAGTGGAAGCCATTGCCAATGGTGATAAACGTGCCGCCAGCAAAGCTGCTGAGCGCCACATGGAAAACTCGGAGAAAACCCTGCTCAAGGCCATGGAGGCCCTGCAGAAACCAGGGGATGAAAATAAAAAAGGCAAAGCCAAAACAAAGAAAGCTAAGGAGTAAAGAGCAATGTCAGATTTAGTAACTGTTATCCTTGCTGCCGGCAAGGGAACCCGTATGAAGTCCAAACTGCCGAAGGTCCTGCATAAGGCCGCTGGCAAGTCCATGGTACAGCACGTTATTGACGCGGCCAAAGCTGCCGGGGCAAAACGCAACATCGTGGTAACCGGTTTCGGCGGTGATATGGTGCGTGAGGCACTGGGCAATCAGGCTGAATTTGCTGAGCAGAAGGAGCAGCTCGGTACTGGTCATGCAGTACTGCAGACGGCAGACCTGCTGAAAGATGAACAGGGCACAGTCATGGTACTGTGCGGTGATACGCCGCTGCTCACGGGCGACCTGCTGAAAAAACTCTATGAATCCCATGTAGAGGCACAGGCCAAGGCCACGGTGCTGACGGCTATCATGCCGGACGCCACTGGTTATGGCCGTATTATCCGTGCTAATGACGGCAGCGTGCTGAAAATTGTGGAACATAAGGACGCTACGGAAGAAGAACGTCAGGTCCGCGAAGTCAATTCCGGTATTTACTGCTTTGACGCCCGCGCTCTCTTTGAATCCCTGAGCAAGGTTACCAATGACAACGCCCAGGGCGAGTACTACCTGCCGGACGTACTGGAAATTCTCCAGAAACAGGGCGAAAAAATCTGGGCCGTAGCCGCTGATGATTACGAGTCTACGCTGGGCATTAACTCCCGTCAGCAGCTGTCCGGGGCAGAAAAGATTTTGCGCCGCCGCAAGAATGAAGAGCTGATGGCTGACGGCGTTACGCTGATGGACCCGGATACCACTTATGTGGACTGCGATGTAAAAATCGGCCGTGATACGGTAATTTATCCCATGACCTGGATTGAAGGCGATACGGTTATCGGTGAAGAATGCGAAATCGGGCCGTCCGTCCGTTTCCAGAATGTCAAAATGGGCAATAAGGTAA
This sequence comes from Selenomonas sp. AE3005, assembly GCF_000686945.1. Classification (GTDB taxonomy): domain Bacteria; phylum Bacillota; class Negativicutes; order Selenomonadales; family Selenomonadaceae; genus Selenomonas_A. The sequence continues at coordinate 13,624 of NZ_JMME01000013.1, read as the reverse complement.
CCGGCCAGTTCGGTTACTACCATGACTGCGTAATTGATGATGGCGTGGCTCTGGGCCAGTTCAATCATATCCGTCCTGACTCCCATTTGCAGGAGGGCGTCAAGATGGGCAACTTCGTGGAAGTCAAAAATTCCACGGTGGGCAAAGGCTCCAAGCTGCCGCACCTGTCCTACATCGGTGATACGGACATGGGCTCCGGCGTCAACATGGGCTGCGGCACTATCACGGTCAACTACGACGGCAAGACCAAGTTCCGCACCAAGATTGGCAATGACGCCTTTGTGGGCTGCAACTCCAATCTCGTAGCCCCGGTAGAGGTTGAAGACGGTGCTTATATCGGTGCCGGTTCCACCATCACCAAGACCGTGCCGCAGGGCACGCTGGCCATTGCCAGAGCCCGTCAGACCAATATCACTGGCTGGGCTGACAAGCGTAAATAATTGGGCAAACAATCATAAATAAGGCTTTATGTTAAATACAAACAGTGTTATACTGTTGTAGATAGAAAGTGGCAGTCGTCACTTCCCCAAGAAGAGTTAATTTGTAGGAAAAGAAAGATTTGGAGGACTTTTACAAAATGGCTTTAGACACAGGCAACTTATGCATCCTGACTGGTAACGCTAACCCGCAGCTTGCCAAAGAAATTGCGGACCACATCGGTGTAAACCTTTGCGATGCATACGTCGGTCATTTCAACAACGGTGAAACCCAGGTTATGATTAGCGAAAGTATTCGCGGCAAGGACATTTTCATCATTCAGCCGACTTCCTATCCGGTTAATGACAACCTGATGGAACTTCTGATTATGGCTGATGCGTGCAAACGTGCGTCGGCTCACAGCATTACGGCTGTTGTGCCCTATTATGCTTATGCACGTCAGGACCGCAAGACGCGCGGTCGTGAACCGATTTCTGCTAAATTGGTAGCTAACCTTATGACCACGGCCGGTGTAACCCGTGTCGTAACCGTAGACCTCCATGCTGGTCAGATTCAGGGGTTCTTCGATATCCCTGTGGACCATCTGGCAGCAGCTCCGACCATTGCCAACTACTTCCGTTCCCAGAAATTGGACGATGTGGTGGTTGTATCGCCTGACCTGGGCGGCGTAACTCGTGCCCGTGTTTTGGCAGACCATCTGCATGCACCGATTGCCATCATTGAAAAGCGCCGTCCGCAGCCGGGCTGTGCTGAGGTTATGAACCTCATCGGTGATGTGGAAGGCAAGACGGCCATCATTATCGACGATATCGTTGATACGGCCGGTTCCCTCTGTGAAGGTGCCAAGGCTTTGGAAAAACGTGGTGCTAAGCGTGTGTTTGCCTCCTGCTCGCATGCTATCTTAAGTGACCCGGCTGTGCAGCGCATCAATGAATCCTGCATTGAAAAGCTGGTTATCACCAATACTATTCCGCTGCCGCCGGAGAAACATTCCGAAAAGTTCGTAACGCTGTCCCTGGCCAATGCCATCGGTGACGTTATCATGCGGATTCAGAGCCGCCGTTCTGTAAGCCAGCTGTTCCGCTGATTGCAAATTGTAACGAAAAAAATATTTTTAAAAGCCTTCCTCTTTGAGGAAGGCTTTTGTGTGTTGGTTACAGAAATATAAATAATAATTGTTTATACTGAAATAATAATACTTTAGGAGGTGTTATTGTTGGCGAATACGCAGTCAGCCACAGATTTATTTATCCAGCATTTTGACTTTTGGCCTAAATTGTCAGCAGAGGAAAAGCAGCTGCTGAGTGAAAATACTAAAATTGTTAATTACAGCAAGGGCGACCATGTTCATCAGGGCCCCTTGGATTGTATCGGTGTAGTCTTTATCAAATCAGGACAGCTCCGGGTGTATACCCTCTCGGAAGACGGCCGGGAAGTGACACTCTACCGTCTGTTTGCTGACGATGTGGGTATACTGACGGCCTCCTGTGCCCTGGAGTATCTGACCTTTGACGTTTATATTGATGCTGAGGAAGATACGGAGGTGCTGCTGACAGAGGTGGCGGCTTTCCGGCGGCTGGCTGAGGCCAACACGGACGTCCGCTGCTATGCCTATCAGCTGGCCACCCAGCGCCTGTCGGAAATGCTGTGGAAAATGCAACAGGTACTGTTCCTGTCGGCCGACAGACGGCTGGCTATCTTCCTGTTGGAGGAAACGGAAAAGAACGGCGGGGACGAAGTTCATCTGACGCACGAGCAGATTGCGCGCTATATGGGCACGGCCCGGGAGGTTGTCAGCCGTCTGGTGAAATACTTCAATCAGGAAGGCTGGATAAAAAATTCCCGCGGCTGCATAACCATCATTAAGCGTGATTCGTTGCAGGAGCTCGCGGGAAATCAAGTGGATATGTAAGCTGGTTTAGCGATTAGCAAGTGCCCTGTTGACACGATAGCCGATAAAGGCCGCCAACAGGGCCTTTAGTATATCCCCGGGAATGAAGGGGAGAACAGCCATGGCCAGACTCTGCCAGAGGTCAATCTGGAGTACCAGCATCATGGAGATAACGCCGCCGACATAGGTGAGCGGTACGCCGGCCAGGACGGAAACGAGCGCGTAACGGCGGAAGTTAATGGCAGAGCCTTTCAGCATACTGACAATAGCACAGACGAAGGGCCAGCCGATGTAAAAGCCGGCTGTGGGGCCGAAAAGGCGGCCCAGGCCGCCGACGCCGCCGGGATAAATGGGCAGGCCGATAGCACCGAGAAACAGGTAGGACGCTACGGTGATGAACACCAGCCGCGGCGGCAGTACCAGAGCCGTGACGGTCAGGGCGATGGTCAGCGCCGTAACCAGGCCCGGGGTGAAGGGCAGAGGAAAGGAAATAAAGGCCGACACCGCGCAAAAGGCAATGCACAAAGCCATTTTCATCATTTCCCGGGGAGTAAAGTGTTCCTGGGGAAAATCTGCAGTTAATGATTTATTGGACATAAGAGAGCCTCCTAATATTATTCTATAACAAGCCTTCTTCATTGTAGACGGCTTGTTTATTATTGTCAACTAATAAATTACACATAGTTTACTTGTGCGGATTTTTCGTTTGGAAAAAAATCTTTACTAGAGTTATAATTAACTGCAAAGGAGGGATTTTCATGCAAGATAAGTTTAAATCATTACCTCTGGGGCTGCCGCTGACTTTGGCCTCTATTGGTACCGTGGCGACACTAGTGGCCGGCAAGCGGTTTCATGCCGGTTTTGGTGCGGTATGGACGGTGCTTTCACTATGGCATGGCTGGCAGCACCGCAAGAAAATGCAGGCTGATGTCTGTCGTATTCCCTGGTGTAAGGAGGCTGGCGAGCCGGCGGAAAACACCCTGGCGGCCATGGTGGACAGCTTTCAGGTAGATGCCTATACGCCGGGCCGGGTGCGCCTGCGCAGCTTGCTTTTGGCGGCCAATCCGCAGTGGCAGCAGCCGGTGGAGGAGTATGTAAAATCCTTTACAGGCGTAAAAAGCGCGGTGGTAACTCCCTTGACGGGTTCGCTGCTCATTACCTATAAACCTGATGAATTGCAGAAAAAGCCCAAGCTGGCAGCCCTGGAAAAGGCTATAGCCAGGCTGGCAGAGTCACAAAGCTAATTGGGAAAGAGAGTCAATTATAACTCGGAAGAAGATGTCCCCCACCTCTGCAGGTGGGGGGGGCGAATATCATAACAGGCGGTGAGCACATATCTCCCGCCTCGTTGAAACGCCAAGAGGAAGTTTTGCCTACGGCAAAACTGGAACAACGGCGTTATAAATAATAATTATTTATGATTGTGCTTAATTTATTGACAATTAAAAAATCAGAAATGTATAATATATTTATGTTAAAGATAATCGGGAATTGACAAGAACTCTCAATTTTGTTATTATGAAGAATGAAATTGATAATATTTCTACATTATTGGTTTTCTTCTCCAATGGCAGAATGGGGAAACTTGGATGCCCATGTAAACTTTGGCTATAGACGGGAATAACCCGTTTGTGGATGTTTATTTTTAAGGAGGATGGATTAGATGTTCCAGAAAACTGATTTTTGGATTGGTCTGGCTGTAGGTGCTGTTGCTGGTATCTTTGGCTATCGTTTTATGCAGGAGCGCGAAGCTCAGCTGGCTGCTATGCAGCAGGCTGAACCAGCTGCTGAACTGCCGATGGCTGAACTGCAGCGTCAGAAAGAGGCTCTGGAAGACCTCATTGCTGCACAGGAAGCAAAAAAGGCTAAATAATCGTTTTTGACGAAAAGAGACTGCCGCTCTTTTATGCGGCAGTCTTTTCTTATAATGTGGAGGGAAAGAGTTTGAGTTTGCTGGGTAAAATGCAAATCCCAACCAATAAGTTGGATTTATTCATCCGTTCAGTGGAAATATCGTCCTATCTGCCGGGACGGGTACGGCTGTATTCTAATAATCTCATTGGCAATAGTGAGCTGGAGCTGCAGGTTAAGGCACAGCTGATGGCGTTTGCGGAGATAGACAGCGTACAGACTAATACCACGTCGGGTTCTATACTTATCCTTTATCAGCCGGAAAGACTTCGCCGGAATGCGGAATTGCGCAAGGTGGAAGAATATATTATGACTCATGCAAGGAGGAAATAACGAATGTCGTATGTATCTGGATTTATGATGGGGGCGGCTATCGGCAAGAGCATTCGCCGTATGGTAGCCGGAGGCGGTGCATCGGTTGCCGGGCCAAGACCTGCAGCTGGCTGTCAGCTGAAAAAAGCGGCTTTAAAAGCCGTTTGCCCGGCCCAGAGCTTTAAACTGGTATCCAGCCTGCCGGGACGCCGCCGTTACCGTGTGGGCAAGGTGTCCCCGGAACTGGCGAAACTGCTCGAAGAACAGCTGGTAAAGCTCAGCTATGTGCAGTCTGTAAGCGTAAATGCTGTCAGCGGCAGCATTCTGCTGACCTTTGCGGAGGCCGATGAGGCCAGCATTGACCAGTTGGCCAAGTGGCTGGAGAATAAGTTCTTCAGCAGTCCGCTGAACAAGGCGAAGATGGCTCTGCTGGCTGGCAGTGAGGCCCATGCCGGTTCCATTACGCGCAGTGTACGCAATACGGCCCGAGCTTTCAGCCAGTGGATTAAGGACCATACCTGCGGCTGGTTTGACATGAGTTCACTGGCCTCCCTGTTGTTCCTGCTAAGGGGCCTGCGTAAAATGCTGCTTACAGGTCAGTATCCCTCCGGTTCGCAAATGTTATGGTGGGCTGTGACGTTGATGAGAGGATGGCGTACCGTATGATATACGGAAATTGTTATTTTCATTTGCAGGCAGTTCTGTCCCATGAGGAACGGGCCAGACTGGCCGCCAAAATCCGCCGCAACCGCAATGTCGTGGCGGTAACGGTTGATGAACGCAAGGTACATCTTTGGTACAAGCGGCAAATGACGCCCTATCAGTTAAAACAGATTCAGAAAATGCTGATTGAAGTGGTCAAGAAGGCACAGGAGGCAGCTGTTACGCCGGCCGAACGTCTGGCAGAATACCGCCGTGACGCCGTGATGTCTTTGGCCAGCTTTGCCAGCATGGAAATCTTAAAACGTACTTCGCCGGCGGCTTTTGCCGGAGCTACGGTGCTGCGCAGCCTGCTGGTGCTCGGCATTGCCCGTAAGTTCATTCAGAATGGTGTGCAGGGTGTGGTGCAGGACCACCAGCCCAATGCCGACACCTTGACCGCTACGGCGGTGATTGCCTCGGTACTGGCCGGGAAACCGGAGTCCAGTCTGACGCTGCTGGCTTTGTCCAACGGTGCGGAAATGCTCACTAGTTATGCGGCAGAGAAAGCACGTACCCATATTTCCGGCCTGTTGTCTCTTGACCAGCGTTATGTGTGGCTGGTGGAAGGTGATGTGGAGCGCAAGGTTCCCGTCGAGCAGGTGAAGGTTGGGGACGTTATTGCGGCCCATACCGGTGAAAAAATCGTGGTGGACGGCCACGTTATCAATGGTGATGCGGCGGTCAATCAGGCCTCCATTACCGGTGAATCGAATCCGGCCATGAAACATGCTGAATCGGCGGTGTATGCCGGCAGTGTGGTGGAGGCTGGTGAGCTTACCATCAAGGTGGAAAAGGTCGGCAAGGATACCTCGCTGGCCCATATCGTCCATCTGGTGGAGGAGGCGCAGAACCGCAAGGCGCCGGTACAGAATTTTGCCGATAAGATGGCCAACTTCCTCGTACCGATTTCCTTCATCGGTGCCGGGATTGTCTACGGGGCAACCCGTGACTGGCAGCGTGTGCTGAACCTGCTGTTTATCGACTTCTCCTGCGGTCTGAAACTGTCCACGGCTACGGCTATGTCGGCGGCCATCGGGGCTGCTGCCAAGCGCGGTATTCTGGTCAAGGGCGGCAACTACATCGAGGCTCTGGCAGAAACCGATACGGTGGTGCTGGATAAGACCGGCACCCTCACGGTAGGGATTCCGCAGATTGCTTTTATCAAGACGACCAAGGGCGTGGAAGAAAAGGAAATGATTCTGTTGGCGTCCTCCGCCGAGCAGCATTCTGTTCATCCTTTGGCTGTGGCTATTCAGAAATACGTGCAGGGCAAGGAATGGACTTCGCCGCAGCATAAGTCCTCCAAGACCATTGTGGCCCGGGGCATGCAGGCCGAAGTTCCTGACTTCGAAGGGTACAAGGGCGGCCTCGTGCGTGTCGGCAGCCTGAAATTCCTGCGTGAAAATGGCATTGAAGATACGGAAGGCCTCGCAGAGGGGCAGACATTTAAAAACCTCCTCTATGTGGCCCGCGACAAGCAGCTGTTGGGGATTATCGGTATCGAGGACCCTGTGCGTCCCAAGATGAAAAAGACGCTTAACCAGATGCGCCGTCATGGGGTGGACGAAATCGTCATGCTCACCGGTGACAGCAAGGAAGTGGCGGCTGAAGTCGCGCACAGCATGGATATTGATTCCTACTATGCGGAAATCCTGCCGGAGGATAAGTCACATTATGTGAACAAGCTCAAACAGCGCGGTACGGTTATGATGGTAGGGGACGGCATAAATGACGCCCCGGCGCTGGCTTTCTCTGATGTGGGCGTTTCTTTGGGCGGACGGCAGACGGATATTGCGGCTGAATCTTCGGCTGTGACCATTCACTCCGAGGACCCGTCGCGTCTGATGGAGGCCTTGGACCTGGGACGGCGCACCATGGACCTGGTACACCAGAATTTCATGGCTACCATTTTGGTCAATTCTTCGGCTATGCTCCTGGGTGCTTTGGGCAAGATAAATCCCCTGTGGGCGGCGGTAATTCATAATACTGCTACCCTGGCGGTGGTCTTGAACAGCTGCCGAATCCTCACACCCAGCAAACGCGGCTATGCCCGCCGGCAGCGATAAATCGTTGGAGGTCTTTTAATGAACGTTACGGTTTATCTGGGTTCAAGTGAGGGAAACAGACCGGTTTTCCGGCAGGCGGTGACGGAGTTGGGATCATGGCTCGGACGCTCGGGGCATACCCTTATTTACGGCGGCAGCCGGGTGGGGCTGATGGGCGCGCTGGCAGAGGCCGTTATAGAGGCCGGCGGCAAGGTCATCGGCGTGGAGCCCCGTTATTTTGTGGACGGGCAGATACAGTATGACGCCATTGACCAGCTGATTGTCACGGACACCATGGCACAGCGCAAGGAGAAACTGCGCGAACTTGGCGATGTGTTTGTGGCCTTTCCCGGTGGTATCGGCACTTTGGAAGAAATTGCCGAGGTCATGACGCTCAACAAAATCGGTCAGCTGCCGAAACCGTTTTGCCTGCTGAATATCGAGGGCTATTATGAGCCTTTGCGGCAGTTTTTGGGGCACATGGTGAAAGAGGGCTTTTTGGAAGAGCCCTGGGCCAGGGAAGTATTCTATGCTGATTCGCTGGCGGCTTTGTACAGCTTTATCGAGAATAAGGCATAAAATTATATATACGCCAATGATAAAGGGCTATGACAGTTTATTTTCGCTGTCATAGCCCTTGGCTTATTTTATTAAGTTTTCCACCTGTTCCTTGGGGATAAGTCCGATGGACTCATTGGTTTTAGTGCCGTTTTTGAATACGAGCAGCGTGGGAATGCTCATAATGCCGAACTGGGCGGCCAGTTCCTGCTGTTCATCAACATTGACCTTGCCGACTTTTATCTGAGGATTTTCCGCGGCCACTTCGTCAATGACGGGGCTCAGCATGCGGCAGGGACCGCACCATTCTGCCCAAAAGTCGATGAGCACGGTACCGGAAAAGTCTAAGACCTCAGTCTGAAAATTATCGTTGGTGAGAATCGTAGTTGCCATAAGATAGAATCCTCCTTTGCGTGTGTACGTTGTCTTATTGGTTACATTATAGCAAGAGGTCAGATAAATATATGTGACCGACTCACAGATGGGACAAGGCGGAAATAAAACTAAATACCAAAAAGGCGCTGTGATAAAATGTAAAACTTTATCACAGCGCCTTGAATTAACAATGGTCGGGATGACAGGATTCGAACCTGCGGCCTCTTCGTCCCGAACGAAGCGCGCTACCAAACTGTGCCACATCCCGTAGTCACAAGAAATATTATACGGATTAACGGGACGCTTGTCAACACTTTTTTAATTTTTTATGGTTTTTCAAGAAATTTTCGATGCGGTTAAGGGCCTCGGAAATCTTGTCAATGGAGGTAGCGTAGGAACAGCGGATATGACCTTCACCGCATTTACCAAAGGCACTGCCAGGAACAAGGGCTACGTGTTCGGTGTTCAGCAGCTTTTCGGCAAATTCATCGGAGGTATAGCCGGTGGATTTGATGGAGGGGAAAATGTAGAATGCGCCTTTGGGTTCAAAGCATTCCAGCCCCATCTTGATGAAACCGTCATAGATAAGACGGCGGCGGCGGTCGTACTCAGCGACCATCTTTTTCATGTACTTTTCGCCATGGCGCAGGGCCTCTACCGCGGCAATCTGTGCCGTGATGGGCGCGCAGAGCATGGTGTACTGATGGATTTTGGTCATGGCGGCGATGACAGCCGGATTACCCAGCGCGTAGCCGATACGCCAGCCGGTCATGGCATAGGCCTTGGAAAAGCCGTTTAACTGAATGGTGCGGTCCTTCATGCGGGGCAGGGAGGCAAAGCAGACATGTTCTTCTTCGCCGTAAGTTAAATCCCCGTAAATTTCATCGGAGATAACGATGAGGTCGTGCTTTTCCGCAAAGTCGGCAATGGCCAGCAGGTCTTTACGCGTCATGATGGCACCGGTCGGATTGTTGGGATAGCCGATAAGAAGGGCTTTGGTTTTAGGGGTTACATGTTCTTCCAGCTCCTCCGGGGTAATGCGGAATTCGTTTTCAATTTTTGCCGGCACGGCTACAGGCACACCACCGGCTAAAATCGTGCAGGCCTGATAGGACACATAGCAGGGTTCGGGAATAAGCACTTCATCGCCGGGGGCCAGAATGGCGCGCATGGCAATGTCCAGAGCCTCGCTGACACCGACGGTAACAAGTACATCAGTGTTATAGTCATAATCGACGTCATAGCGGCGTTTAAAGAGGTTTACAATCTCCTGCCGCAGTTCGGGCATGCCCCGGTTGGCGGTGTAGGAAGTGTAGCCCTGCTCTAAGCCGTAGACGCAGCTTTCACGTATGGACCAGGGGGTGACGAAGTCCGGTTCACCGACACCTAAGGAGATAACATCGTCCATCTGGGCGGCGATGTCGAAGAATTTGCGAATGCCCGACGGAGCAATGGCATTTACTGCCGGTGACAGGCGGTCGTTCCAATTCATTTCGGCCATCAGGGGGACACCACCAATCTGCGGTCGCGTTCTTCATCGTTGATGATAACGCCGTCTTTTTTGTAGGCTTTCAGCATGAAATGGCTGCGCGTAGCCGTGACGCCTTCGATGGTGGACAGACGGGTGGCAACAAAGTTGGCCACTTCTTTAAGGGATTTGCCTTCGATGATAACGAGCAGGTCAAAGCTGCCGCTCATGAGGTAAACGGTGCGTACTTCATCGAAACGGTAAATGCGTTCAGCAATGGCATCAAAGCCTACTTCACGCTGGGGAGTCAGGTTGATTTCGATGACAGCGGTTACTGTATCATCACCAAATTTTTCCCAGTTGATAAGGGTGTTGTAGGAGAGAATGATTTTGTTCTTCTCCAGGTCTTTGATGTTCTTTTCCACTTCATATTCGCTGCGTTTCAGCATGGAGGCCAGTTCGCCTACAGGACGACGGGCATCGTGTTCCAGCAGTTCCAAAAGTTCACGCATATATAAACCCCTTTCCAGCTACAGTAAAATCCCCGCCCGGTGGGGACGAGGACTTTTTGTCAAATTTCGTACCTGCTAATTATATCATATAGCCGGCTTATGAACAAGAAAATTGCCCGGAGCGTGCAGGAATCTTGCCGGGAATTATCTAATAAATACTCTAATGAAATTCTAATTTAATAAATTGCTCCCCAAAGTCGATATATGCGATATAGGGATAATGGATTGTGCAAATTAAAATCAGAGGATTTCCGATGAAAGGATGTTATTTCGATGAAAAACAAAAGGAATTGTGTTTTGACATTAGCGGTTTTGTCCAGTCTGGCCATGCCGTTATCGTATACAGCGGCAGCAGAAGCAGATCCGTATCTGGCAACGCAATACTCTGATTACAACGGCAAGCATTTTGCGGAATTAAAATTCTTGAAAATAGGTTACGGGATTGGTGCTGGCGGGGATAAATGGCTGGTTGACTCGTCAACCTATGATTTACCTGCTGCCCTCATGGCAGCAACAAAGACCAGTACGGATTATTGGACAAATATTCTGGGGCCTGGAGCAAAAAATAGCAAACCCTGGCAGATTTTTGTCAGAACATACGACATACAAAACGCCTCGGCGTCTTCACACTCGATAAATTCTGATGGAAAGCATCCGGCATCGAATAGTTTTTATAATGCTGAGTTTTATTTAGGCGAGCAGCTGCAACAGGGGAAAGTGTTTACACCTCTTACCTATGAGGAGGCAAAGGATGATTTATTGCCTGCCGGGCAATATGCTTATAGTATGGTGGCAATTGGCAAGTATATGGGAGCTAAGCGTACTCAGGCGACAGCTTATGGACATGATGGTGGTTATGGTTGGTGGATAGATTCGGAGACGGTACTGCCGACCAATGAACAGGCTAATGATTTTGTGGGCGCTTTTCGTCATGAACTCGGACATGCTCTGGGCATAAGTTTGGCAACTAATGACGCGAGAACACAAATTATAGATAATATAACGGATAAGAATTCCTGGACGCTGCATTTGCGGGATCAAAACGGCAACCCTGCCCGGGCTGGGCTGCCAATTGTGGATACTGAAGATATAAAAGGTTCTGCTAAAAATTATTTTGTGGTGGATGAGAAAATAACAAACGATGGGAAAGGCTATGCTTATTTTTATGGGGACCATGTGACAGAAGTTTTGGACGGGGCGAAATTCTTCGGCCGTTCCGCCCTGCCGGTAAATGGCTGGGAAGATGATGACAACAATAGTAACACGCCTGTGAAATTTGATGGCGCCCATTTGCAGACAGCTGGCATGATGAGCCATAGGCCCTACTCCAACTATACGACCTTTTTAGAGGTGGAACTGGCGGTTATGCAGGACCTGGGCTACAAGATTGACCGCAAAGCCTTTTACGGCCGGTCTATCTATGGCAACGGCGGCAATATCATCAACAATCAGGGATATTTCGCGCGCAATGCTGAGGGCACAGATTATCTGGCCAATACCTACAGCCTCGTGCCGTTGGGAGTTGGTCTGCATATCTACGGCTCGGATAATAAGGTGACGCAGAATGCGGATATTATGACCAATGGTGTGGGGGCTGTCGGCATTCGTGTGGATGGTACGGGCAATACTTTGGTGGTGCCGGAAGATACCGAAATTCATGCGGACGGCAAGCGTGGCAATGGTCTGTTAATAGCTTATGGTAGGAACCATTCGATAAATCAGGTCGGAACAGTAACGGCCAAAGGTGAAGGCGGTACGGGGGTACGCTTTGACTTTGGTTCGAGCTCAATTGGAGCCAGTGATGAGTATCGTGGCTCGTATATTCGCTATAAGAGAACGGTTAATAAAAATACTGGAGTAATTGATTCGGCTGAAAATCTTGTCCTGAATGATATGGACGCAAATACCTACAATGCCAATAAAGATGAATTAAATGGGCCCCTGGTAAATGACTATAATCTGTCCGGTACGCTTATCGGCAGCGAGAATGCCATCTACATTTCCAAGAATGCCTTTGTAAAAAATATCAACATCAATGAGGGCGCCCGCATTCAGGGCAATATTACTTCCGATTGGAAACAGTTTGGGGCAAAGGAATGTGAAAAGGCTTATGATGGTGATAGTAATGATGAAGATCTGGACACGCTGCGTATTCAATATAATCAGCAGTATGAGGACGCTGGGTATGAATATGATGTGTATATTCCAGACCTGGTGACCAATCTTAATTTCAATACGAATATGACCTATAGCGGCAATATCACCGGCGAAGATAACATGAAGATGAATGTTAATGACGGCACGCTGACTTATGAAGGTTCAGCTGATGTGGTAAGCGTACAGGTGGCCAAAGATGCGACGTTGTTGGGCGGTACGTATACCGTAAATGATATGAGCAGCAAACAGCATACAGATTTTGCTGCGGATACGACTACAGGCCAGCTTATCAATCACGGTACTATCGGCGCCTCGGCGGCTGATAAAAATATGACAATTAACGGCACTTTGGTATCCGATGGCAAACTGCAGGCCTATGGCGGCGGTGATAAAGGCCAGATAATCGTCAATGGTACGGCCAATATTGAAGGCTCCACAGTGACTGCCTACAATATGCTGCCCGGGGAGGAGAATCGGACTGTCCTTAAGGCAGATGAAATCAAAGGTAAGATCACTGATAAAGAAGTGCCTGTATCTGGTATGCTCAATGCCCGGGGGGAAATCAGTAGTGACCGTACTACGATTACCGTAAAAACAACAGCTGCCAATAACTTGGACACCACAGACGAAGAGGTAATTGAAACTTACGATGATGTAATTAAGATGTATGACAACATGGAGGAAGAAAAATACCAGAATGTAGAGTTGCATAAACTATTTACTTTATCGCCGAAAGATGCCAGACAGGCCCTGAAGGAGATTTCTTCCCCAGCTGCGGCACAGGGCATAAGTATGACACAGACCAATACGGTGACCAGTCATATTCTGTCCACACGTCTGTCAGAGGCTTTTGCCATGAAGAATGTTGATATCAGTGTTCCCGTGGCCAAACTGGCTGATGATAAGGCGTCAACTGTCAATGAAGGGCTGAAATTGCAGGCTAAAGTTGACCAGCCCGTGGAAAATAATATCTGGTTCAAGACGGCCAAGAACTGGGGCGAGTTAAAAGGCGGCGCCAATTATCATGGTACGACTTTTGCCCTGGGCTATGACAAGGCGGCCGGGAAAAACTGGCGTGTGGGCGGTTTTGTCAGCTATGGCAACAGCTCCTTTGCGGCCGATTCGGCCAGCAGTAAAGTGCAGGATACGCGCCTGGGCGTATACGCCGGCTATAAGCGCGGCCCGCATGAGGGCTATGTTTACCTGAACCATGGCTGGCTGAAAAATGACCTGAGCCGCGGCATAACGGGCATAG
>NZ_JMME01000012.1 GCF_000686945.1 Selenomonas sp. AE3005 | reverse complement strand
ACGAGCTCGATGATAACCATCGGAGCTGCGTCGCCGCGGCGTACGCCGAGTTTCAGGATACGGGTGTAGCCGCCCTGACGGTCTGCGTATTTTGCTGCGATTTCGTCGAACAGCTTTCTTACTACATCTTCATCAGCAAGGGATGCGATTGCCTTGCGGCGGGCACTCAGGTCACCGCGCTTTGCCAGCGTGATGAGCTGCTCTGCGAACTTGCGGAGCTCTTTTGCCTTTGCTTCCGTCGTTTCAATGCGTCCATATCTGAAGAAGGAAGTAAGAATGCTAGTGAACAGCGCCTTGCGGGCTGCGGAGTTACGTCCTAATTTTCTGTAGCTCATTTATCTCCCTCTTTTCAATCGTTGTTTACTCTCAGCGCTAAACCGAGTTCCTCGAGCTTTTTCTTGACTTCTTCAAGAGATTTGCGTCCGAGGTTGCGGACCTTCATCATGTCATCTTCCGTCTTTTCAGCCAGGTCAGCGACCGTGTTGATGTTAGCACGTTTCAGACAGTTGAAGGAACGTACCGAAAGGTCAAGGTCTTCAATGGTCATTTCCAGAACCTTCGAAGTATCATCCTCTACCTCTTCGGGGAAGGTTGCCTCCTCCTCTTCGATTTCTTCCGGCAGGCCGTCCATGCTCTGGAACAGTTTGAGGTGCATAACGAGGATACCGGCTGCTTTGCTGACAGCTTCTTCCGGACGCAGGGAACCATCGGTCCATACTTCAAGAATCAGCTTGTCATAGTCGGTTTCGTTACCTACACGCGTGTCCTGCACGGTGTAGTTTACACGCTGTACCGGGGAGAAAATCGAATCGATGGGAATAACCCCAATCGTGTCATCCGGCTTTTTATTACGTTCTGCCGGAATGTAGCCGCGGCCGCGGGCAACAGTCATCTCAATTTTGAGCTTGCCAGTTGCATCAACCGTAGCAATATGGAGGTCCGGATTGAGAATCTCAATGTCGGCATCACAGATGATGTCGGCAGCCGTAACTTCCTTTTCGCCTTCCACATCAATGCGGATAACCTTAGGCTCACTGCCCTGCATTTTGAGGCAGAGCTGCTTCAGGTTCAGAACGATATTGGTCACGTCATCCCGGACACCCGGAATCGTGGAGAACTCATGGAGCACGCCATCGATACGGATGGAGGTAATTGCAGAACCTTCCAGCGAGGACAACAGCATACGACGGAGGCTGTTGCCAAAGGTCGTGCCATAACCACGCTCGAGCGGTTCACAGATGAACTTACCATAACGGTTGTCTTCACTGATTTCCGCAATTTCAATTTTCGGTTTCTCGATGTCTATCATCTGGAATGAACCTCCTCAATAATCAATCGAACACTATGCACACAGGCACAAATATTCATTATTTGGAGTACAACTCGACGATAGCCTGTTCATTAACAGGAACATCGATTTCATCACGGTTCGGGAAACGGGTTACCGTACCAGTGAGGTTAGCCTGGTCAGCCTGGAGCCAAGCCGGAGCGGACAGAGCATTGCTGCTTTCCTTCAGTTCTTTGAAGAAAGCGTTGCTCTGGCTCTTTTCGCTAACTGCAATAACATCATTAGCGGAAACCAGTGCGGACGGAATGTCTACACGATGACCGTTAACCGTGAAATGACCGTGACGAACGAGCTGACGAGCCTGACGACGCGTATTAGCGAGGCCAAGACGATAAACAACGTTGTCCAGACGGCGCTCAAGAAGACCGAGGAGGTTTTCACCAGTTACACCCTGCATCTTCTTAGCTTTATCGTAGTATCCACGGAACTGCTTTTCCAGTACGCCGTAGATGAACTTTGCTTTCTGCTTTTCCTTCAGCTGCATGCCGTATTCGGAAACCTTACGGTTCGTGCGGCGCGGCTGACGTTTGGATTCTTTGGAACGACCGATAACAGCCGGTTCAATGCCGAGGGCACGGCATCTTTTCAGGGCTGGTACTCTATCAATTGCCATACTTTTACTTGCACCTCCTATTAAACTCTTCTACGCTTCGGCGGACGGCATCCGTTGTGCGGAATCGGAGTAACATCTTTAATCATGTTTACTTCGAGGCCAGTTGCCTGCAGGGAACGGATTGCGGCTTCACGGCCGGCACCAGGACCCTTAACGTATACTTCGACCTGCTTGAGGCCATGTTCCATAGCTGCCTTTGCAGCCGTTTCTGCTGCCATCTGTGCAGCGAACGGCGTGCTCTTACGGGAGCCACGGAAACCAAGGCCGCCTGCGCTGGCCCAGGAAAGTGCATTACCGCTCTTATCGGTAAGCGTTACAATCGTATTGTTAAACGTAGAACTGATATGGGCTACGCCATATTCGACGTTCTTACGAACTTTTTTCTTCGTGCGGACTGCTTTCTTAACTGCCACCAGTTAACCCTCCTTTATTTCTTCTTGCCTGCTACGGCCTTCTTCGGGCCTTTACGGGTACGGGCGTTGTTCTTGGTATTCTGTCCACGAACGGGCAGACCAAGACGGTGGCGACGACCACGGTAGCAGCCGATATCAACGAGTCTTTTGATGTTCATCTGACGTTCACGGCGAAGGTCACCTTCCACCAGAACGTTCTTATCGATGGCATCACGAAGTTTTACAACTTCATCCTCCGTGAGGTCACGCGTACGGGTATCCGGATTGATACCAGTCTCCTTCAGTAAGTCCTTCGAAGTCTTCAGACCAATACCGAAGATGTACGTCAATGCAATTTCAATTCTCTTGTCACGGGGTAAATCTACACCGGCAATACGTGCCATTAATAAAGCACCTCCTTATTTAATAATTAACCTTGTCTCTGTTTATGTTTCGGATTTTCGCAGATGACCATTACACGGCCTTTGCGCTTAATGACTTTGCATTTCTCACAAATCCGCTTTACTGACGGTTTTACCTTCATCTTTGTTTTGCCCCCTTTTCCTTATTGTCAGTCTCATTTTGCTAGTATATCATGTTTATTTCTCCCTGCCTAGTGGCAAAGTGAAAAAATATGAAAAAATTTTAAACCAAACAAAAGCGGAGATGACTTTACTTGAATCGGTAGGTTATACGGCCACGCGTTAAGTCATACGGCGTGAGTTCGATAGTGACTTTGTCTCCCGGAAGAATACGGATGAAATTCATACGAATCTTACCGGATACATGCGCCAGTACAACATGACCATTCTCCAGCTCAACCTGGAACATTGCATTTGGCAGTGCTTCCAGAACTTTGCCTTCTACTTCAATAACATCTTGTTTTGACATGCGTTTCTCCTCTTATAGAAATTGGTTGGGCCCAAGTCATCTAAGGAGTTCTAGTTATTCTTTCGAATGCCATGCCCAACAACAGGTTGTCATTTAATCATTGTAATGGGCGGCAGTTCCTGCCGCCCTTACAACAACTTCTATCGCTGCGTGAATTTCACCAACGGTTTTGACTCAGCCTTTCAGAACTGCAACGAGGTCTGAAGTAACTTTGTCAATCGCCTGTCTGCCATCCACTTCCGTATAGAGGCCAGCTTTTTGATAGTAATCAATCAGCGGGCGCGTGGAATCTTCATATACGGAAAGACGACTCTTCATCGTTTCTTCCGTATCATCAGCACGCTGGAAGAGCTCGCTGCCGCACTCATCGCAGGTTCCTTCCGTCTTGGACGGATTGAACTTCACATGGTACGTAGCACCACACTTCTTACAAATACGGCGTCCTACAGCACGCTCAATGAGGTCTGCTGCCGGAACATTGATGTTCAGAACACGCGTCAGACTAAGTCCCAGGTCTTCCATAATACCTTTGAGGGCATCTGCCTGCTCAACGGTACGGGGGAAACCATCCAGGATAAAGCCTTTCTTGCAATCATCTTTGGCAAGTCTTTCACGGACAATACCGATGGTAACTTCGTCAGGAACGAGCTTACCAGCGTCCATGCAGGCTTTCGCCTGCTTGCCCAGCTCAGTACCTTCCTTCACAGCTGCACGGAACATATCGCCCGTGGAAATGTGAGGAATACCAAACTCTTTTACAAGCTCAGCCGCCTGCGTGCCTTTACCGGCACCCGGGGGGCCCATCAACAGGATATGCATGTTTTTTGCCTCCTTTATTTCATGAACCCTTCGTAGTGGCGCATAACAATCATGGCTTCAATCTGTTTCATGGTCTGCAGGGCTACACCGACGACGATGAGCAGTGCTGTACCGCCGAAGTATACGCCCTCAATATGGGTGGCCGCAGCCACCATATTGGGCAGTACCGCGATGAAGGCCAGGAAAATCGAGCCAGCAAGCGTGATACGAGTCATGACATGATCTAAATAATCTGCCGTTGGCTGTCCCGGACGAATGCCCGGGATGAAACCACCGTATTTTTTCAGATTCTCTGCCATATCCGATATCTTTACAGTAACCGCAGTATAGAAGTAGGTAAAGAATATTATCATACCTACATATAATGTAGTCTGTAATGGTTTACCCCACTCCAAATAACTGGCAATTGTCTTTACCCAGGGAATGTCAATAAACTGGGCAATGGTTACCGGAAACATCAGCACGGATGACGCAAAGATTATTGGGATTACGCCCGCCTGATTAACTTTCAGGGGGATATGGCTGGAATGACCACCGAAACTGCCTCTGCCACCTACCCGTTTCGTGTAGGAAATGGGAATACGGCGGAAACCGTTTTCCACATGTACTACGAATACCACCATGGCTATCGCAATGAGGGCAAACATGAACACGGAGAAGTAGCTGATCGTACCAGCCTGGACGTAATGATAAATAGTTCCGATGTTTTTCGGCAGGGCTGCTACGATACCGGCAAAGATGATAAGGGATATACCGTTACCAACGCCGTTAGCCGTAATCTGCTCACCGAGCCACATAAGGAACACCGTTCCAGCCGTCAAGGTGATTGCAATAATCAGGATGTTGACTGGATTCGGATTTAAGATTGCTGCCTTCAGGCCAATGGACATGCCGATTGCCTGAAGGAAAGCCAATACTACCGTAAGGTAGCGGGTTACCTGGGTGGTCTTTTTATGTCCTTCCTGACCTTCCTTAGACCATTGCTCCAATGTCGGAATTACCACATTCAGCAGCTGAATGATAATCGCCGCGTTGATGTATGGTGTAATGGACATAGCGAAGATGGAGAACTTACTGAAAGCACCACCAGAAAACAGATCTAACAGACCAAAGAGGTTGCCGTTTGCGAACAACTGCTCAATCGCTGTCGGGTCAACCCCCGGAACGGGGATATGAGTCCCCATCCGGAAGATGGCAAACATAATCAAAGTGAAGGTTATTTTCTGCCTAAGCTCCGGAATTTTCCATACGTTGCCAAGGGCTGAAAGCACCTTACTTCACCTCAATCTTCTCGACCTGGCCACCTGCAGCCGTGATTTTCTCTTCAGCGGACTTCGTGAAACCGTTAGCGCGAACCGTCAGTTTCTTGGTGAGTTCGCCGTTGCCGAGAATACGGATGCCGTCCTGAACGTTCTTCAGGATACCTGCTTCAACGAGAACAACGGGATCAACCGTCGTGCCGTCCTCAAAGCGGTTCAGGGATTCAACATTCACTTCAGCGAAGGTCTTAGCCCAGATATTCTTGAAACCGCGCTTCGGGAGACGACGGTACAGAGGCATCTGGCCACCTTCGAAACCCGTGCGAACGCCGCCGCCGCTGCGGGAGTTCTGGCCCTTCATGCCCTTGCCGGAAGTCTTGCCGTTACCGGAACCGAGACCGCGACCTACACGGTTGCGAACCTTGCGGGAACCAGCTGCTGGCTGTAATTCATGTAATTTCATCTGCGTGCACCTCCTGTCTTATCTTATTCTGCGATTTTTTCTACGGTAATCAGATGCTCAACTTTGTGGAGCTGACCGCGGATAGCCGGGTTGTCCGGCAGTTCAACAACAGAGTTGATCTTGCGCAGGCCAAGAGAACGAACAGTCTTGCGCTGCGTTTCGGGACGGCCGATCAGGCTTCTTTTAAGAGTTACTTTAATTTTTGCCATTGTCGCGCCCTCCTTAACCTAAGATTTCCTGAACCGTCTTGCCACGGAGTTCAGCAACCGTTTCAGCACGCTTGAGGGCCTTGAGGCCTTCCATCGTAGCACGTACCATGTTGTTCGGGTTGGAAGACCCCAGGGACTTGGTCAGAATGTCATGGATGCCAGCGAGCTCAAGTACGGCACGAGCCGGGCCGCCAGCGATAACACCAGTACCTTTGGCAGCCGGTTTCAGCATAACTTTACCAGCGCCGAAGATGCCCAGCATCTCATGCGGAATCGTACGGCCATCGAAGAGAGCAACCTCGATGAGGTTCTTCTTTGCATCTTCAACGCCTTTGCGGATAGCTTCGGGAACTTCAGCAGCTTTGCCGAGACCTACGCCAACTTTGCCCTTCTTGTTGCCAACAACAACGAGAGCACTGAACGAGAAGCGGCGGCCGCCTTTAACGACTTTCGCAACTCGATTTATGTATACAACTTTCTCCTCGAACTCTGGAGTTTCGTTGTCCATATTTCTAGCCATTCATTTACCTCCTTCAGATTGATGATTTAGAACTTCAGACCTGCTTCACGGGCAGCTTCAGCAAGAGCAGCCACACGGCCATGATATACATAACCGCCACGGTCGAAAACAACTTCGCTGATACCCTTTTCGAGAGCACGCTTAGCAACTTCAGCACCAACAGCCTTAGCTGCTTCGATGTTGCCGCCGTAGTTTTCAAAACCCTTGTCCTGAGTGCTTGCGGAAACGAGGGTTACGCCCTTTTCATCATCAATGACCTGAGCATAAATGTTTGCCAGGCTGCGATATACGTTGAGGCGCGGACGAGCTGCCGTACCTGCAATATGGTTGCGGACACGCAGATGACGTTTCTGACGTGCCTTATTTTTATCTGCTTTAACCAGCACAGAGATTCACTCCTTTCTCGAATCAGTACCTTATTTCTTGCCCTTAGCGCCAGCTTTACCCTCTTTACGACGGATATGTTCGCCAGCGTACTTGATGCCCTTGCCTTTGTACGGTTCGGGTTCACGGAAGCTGCGGATTTCAGCGGCAATCTGGCCAACAACTTCTTTGTCGATACCAGAAACCGTGATAGCGTTCGCAGACGGGCATTCGAATTTGATGCCCTGCGGCGGCTCAACAACAACCGGATGGGAGAAACCAAGGGACAGGTTCAGCGCATTGCCCTTCAGCTGAGCACGGTAGCCGACACCATTGATTTCGAGATTCTTGGAGAAACCTTCCGTAACACCAACAACCATGTTGTTGATGAGCGTACGGGAAAGACCATGGAGAGATCTGTGGGTCTTATCGTCGGAAGGACGTTCTACCTTGAGAACATTGCCTTCGACGGTTATTTTCATTTCCGAGCTAATCTGGCGGGAAAGTTCACCTTTCGGGCCTTTAACTTTGACCAAATTGTCATCACCGACAGTAACGGTTACGTTAGCCGGGATTTCAATCGGTGCATTACCAATTCTTGACATCTGTACACCTCCTGACTACTTTTCGTTACCAAACGTATGCTACAACTTCGCCGCCAAGACCAGCTTTACGAGCCTGTTTGTCGCTCATGATGCCCTTGGAAGTGGAGATGATTGCAATACCCAGACCACCGAGAACGCGGGGCAGTTCGCTCTTCTTTGCGTACTGGCGGAGACCAGGCTTGGAAATACGTTTGATACCGGAAATAACCTTCTCACGGTTCGGGCCGTACTTGAGGGAAACAGAGATCATGCCCTGCTTGCCATCCTCAGTGAAGGTGTAGTCCTTGATGAAACCCTCTTCCTTCAAAACTTCAGCGATAGCAGTTTTGATTTTGGAACCCGGGATTTCAACACTTTCGTGGTATACATTGTTTGCATTGCGCAAACGCGTCAGCATATCTGCAATAGGATCAGTCATTGCCATTGAATCGATATCCTCCTTTTAAATCAAATAAATCTTACCAGCTGGCTTTCGTTACGCCAGGGATAGCGCCCTTGTAGCTCTGCTCACGGAAGCAGATACGGCACATATCGAACTTACGCATATAACCATGCGGACGGCCGCAAATCTTGCAGCGGTTGTAGCTGCGAGTGGAGAACTTAGGTTCTTTGCTCCACTTTTCAACCATAGCTTTCTTAGCCAAGTTTCCTTACCTCCTTATGCTTTGAACGGCATACCCATGAGTTTCAGGAGCTCTCTGGCTTCTTCATCCGTCTGTGCCGTCGTAACGATAACAATGTTCATGCCACGGAGCTTGTCGATTTTGTCGTATTCAATCTCCGGGAAGATGAGCTGTTCTTTCAGGCCGATAGCGTAGTTGCCGCGACCATCGAAAGCTTTGTCGCTTACACCGCGGAAGTCACGTACGCGGGGCAGAGCCACGTTCATGAACTTATCGAGGAACTGGTACATGCGCTGACCGCGAAGGGTTACTTTGCAGCCGATGGGCATGCCTTCACGCAGTTTCCAGGCAGCGAGGGATTTCTTTGCACGGGTCAGGAGCGGCTTCTGGCCGGAGATGATCGTCAGATCAGCTACAGCAGAGTCCAGAGCCTTGGGGTTGCCTACGGCTTCACCTACGCCCATGTTGATGATAATCTTTTCGATTTTCGGAAGCTGCATTACGTTCTTGTAACCGAACTTTTCGGTCAAAGCCTTGCATACTTCGTTCTGGTATTTTTCCTGTAATCTATCCACTTATGCTCCTCCTTTCCAAATTATTTCGTCTGGTCGATAACTTCGCCGCACTTCTTGCAGGCGCGAACCATCTTGCCATTGACTTCTTTATGTGCAACGCGGGTTGCTTTGGAGCATGCCGGGCAAACCAGCATAACCTTGCAAGCGTGCATGGGCATTTCCTTTACCAGGATACCGCCCTGGGGAGCCTTCTGGTTGGGTTTCGTGTGACGCTTAACTTTGTTAACGCCTTCCACAACAACCTTACCATGCTTCGGCATAGCAGTTACAACTTTGCCCTGCTTGCCCTTATCTTTACCGGACAGCACAACGACCGTGTCGCCCTTTTTAACGTTCATCTTAACGAATGCCAAAATCGCACCTCCTCACAATTAAAGTACTTCAGGAGCCAGGGAAACGATCTTCATGAAGTCTTTATCGCGAAGTTCTCTAGCTACCGGTCCGAAGATACGCGTACCTTTCGGAGTCTTGTCTTCTTTGATGATAACGGCGGCGTTTTCATCGAAACGGATATAGGAACCGTCTGCGCGGCGCAGGCCTTTTACGCTACGAACGACAACTGCCTTAACGACATCGCCCTTCTTAACCGTGCCACCCGGAGCAGCGGATTTAACTGCAGCTACGATTACATCACCAATGTTGGCGTACTTGCGGTAAGAACCACCGAGCACACGGATGCACATGATTTCTTTTGCACCAGTGTTGTCGCCAACCTGCAGGATTGTTTGCTGTTGGATCATTATTGGACCTCCTTCTTCGTTAGTTTACGCTTATTTAGCGCGTTCGATTACTTCCACAACTCTCCAACGCTTCGTCTTGGACAGCGGACGGGTTTCCATCAGGGAAACCTTATCGCCAACGTGAGCATCGTTCTTTTCATCGTGGGCATGGAACTTAACCGTTCTCTTAACCGGCTTCTTGTAGAGCTTGTGCTGTTCGAGCTCTTCTACTGCTACAACAACCGTTTTATCCATTTTGTCGGAAATAACCTTGCCGACTTTAATCTTACGTACGTTTCTTTCGCTCATTAGGGAGCCTCCTTCCTTCTGCATATCAGTGTGCGATTAGGCCTTCAGTTCGGCTTCGCGCTGGATCGTCTTAATACGGGCGATCGTCTTCTTTACTTCTTTGATACGCATCGGGTTCTCGAGCTGGCCAGTAGCGAGCTGGAAACGGAGGTTGAACAGTTCCTCTTTGAGCGAAGTAAGTTTCTGGTTAAGCTCGTCAGCGCTCATCTCACGGATTTCATTAACCTTCATTTACTTCACCGCCCTCTGCTTTTACATCTTCTTTAACAACGAACTTCGTCTTAATCGGCAGCTTGTGGCCAGCAAGACGCATAGCTTCCTGAGCAACTTCACGGGATACGCCGTCCATTTCGAACAGAACGCGGCCCGGCTTAACTACTGCTACCCAGTACTCAGGCGAACCCTTACCGGAACCCATGCGGGTTTCCGCAGGTTTTGCCGTTACCGGCTTATCCGGGAAAATTTTAATCCAAACCTGACCGCCACGTTTGATGTAACGGGTCATAGCGATACGAGCAGCCTCGATCTGACGGTTGGTGATCCAAGCAGGTTCCAGAGCAACCAGACCATATTCACCATGGCTTACGGTGTTGCCGCGATGAGCCTTGCCCTTCATACGGCCACGGAACTGCTTACGGTATTTAACTCTCTTTGGTAATAACATTAAGCTTCGCTCCCTTCAGCTACAGCCTGACGCTGCTTTCTTTCCGGAAGAACTTCACCCTTGAAGATCCATACTTTTACGCCGATACGGCCATAAGTCGTATGTGCTTCTGCCGTACCGTAGTCGATATCAGCGCGAAGCGTGTGCAGAGGAATGCTGCCTTCACGATAAGCTTCCTTACGAGCAATTTCGGCACCGCCAAGACGGCCGCTCAGAGCAACCTTGATACCCTTGGCGCCAAGACGCATCGTACGGCCAACAGCCTGCTTCATAGCACGGCGGAAAGCAATACGGCGTTCGAGCTGCTGAGCAATGTTTTCAGCAACGAGAGTTGCATCCATATCCGGCTGCTTGATTTCAGCGATATTGATGTCAACCTTCTTTTCCGTGTACTTCTTCAGACCTTCTTTGATCTGTTCGATACCGGAACCACCGCGACCGATTACCATACCCGGTTTAGCCGTGTGAATCGTGATTTTGAGGCGGTTCTTGCTACGCTCCGTCTCAACACGAGAAACACCAGCTGCCTGAAGGCTCTGCTTCAGATAATCGCGGATTTTAATATCTTCATGCAGGTTATCTGCAAAATCTTTATCTGCATACCACTTAGCATCCCAAGTCTTGACAATGCCAAGACGAATACCATGCGGATTTACTTTCTGACCCAATCCGTTTCCCTCCTTCTTAGTTCTTCTCGTCTACGACGATGGTTACATGGGACGTGCGCTTCAAAATCTTGAAGGCCTGCCCACGGGAACGCGGATGGATGCGTTTCATCGTTGGGCCGTCATCAGCGAAAGCCGTCTTGATGACGAGCTTGTCAACGTCCATATCATAATTGTTCTCAGCGTTTGCTACAGCAGAACGCAGAACTTTTTCTACTACTACAGCGCCAGCTTTCGGCGTGAATTTCAGAATCGCAAAGGCCTCTGCAACGTTCTTGCCACGGATGAGATCCAGGACAACACGAACTTTGCGCGGAGTGATGCGAACGAACTTAGCTACTGCTTTAGATTCCACAAGGATTCTCCTTTCGCAAAATTACTTGAGTCCGGTCTTGCGCTCTTCACCAGCATGACCTTTGAAGGTACGGGTGGGAGCGAACTCACCGAGTTTATGACCAACCATGTCTTCCGTTACATAAACGGGAACATGCTTGCGGCCATCATGAACAGCAATCGTATGACCTACGAAGTCCGGGAAAATCGTGGAGCTTCTAGACCAGGTCTTTACTACTTTTTTATCGTTAGCTTCGTTGAGAGCCGTGATTTTCTTCATGAGGCTTTCTGCAACGAAAGGTCCCTTTTTAATAGATCTTGACAAAGTGTCTCCTCCTTCCGTCAGGCGGCGTTATGCTGCCTGCCTAATTCTATACTTATTTCGTACGGCCTCTGACGATGAGACGATCCGAAGCTTTCTTGCGACGAGTCTTGGCACCCATAGCGCATTTGCCCCACTTGGTAACAGGGTTCTTGCGGCCAACAGGGCTGCGGCCTTCACCACCACCATGCGGATGGTCGTTCGGGTTCATAGCAGTACCGCGGTTCTCCGGACGAACGCCCAGCCAACGGTTACGGCCAGCCTTACCAATCGTAATGTTTTCATGCTCCAGGTTACCAACTTCGCCGATGGTAGCACGGCAGTTGATATGCACCTTGCGAAGTTCGCCAGACGGCATGCGGAGGAGTGCGTAATCGCCTTCCTTAGCCATGAGCTGTGCGGACGTACCAGCACTGCGAACGAGCTGTGCGCCCTTGCCGATTTTCAGCTCAACGTTGTGGATAGTCGTACCAACGGGGATGTTCTTCAGCGGAAGAGCGTTACCCACCTTGATATCGGAATCCGGACCGGAAACAACCTTGTCACCAACTTTGAGACCATTCGGTGCCAGGATGTAGCGCTTTTCACCATCAACGTAATTGAGGAGAGCGATACGAGCGCTGCGGTTCGGGTCATATTCGATGGTAGCCACGCGAGCGGGGATGCCATCCTTATTGCGCTTGAAGTCGATTACACGATACAGACGCTTGTGACCGCCGCCCTGATGGCGAACAGTCAGCTTGCCCTGCTGGTTACGGCCGCCTTTTTTCACCAGGCGCTCAGTCAGGGATTTTTCAGGTTTATCAGCCGTGATTTCGTCGAAAGAAGCGACGGTCATGAAACGGCGACCTGCAGAGTAAGGTTTAAAACTCTTTACTGCCACTTAATTTTCCTCCTTGCAAGGGTTTACGCTTCGAAAAGCTCAATGCTGTTGCCAGCGGCGAGTTTAACGATAGCTTTCTTATAATCAGCGCGCTTGCCAACGTTGCGGCCCATGCGCTTCGTTTTGCCAAGTACGTTAACCGTATTGACCTTTTCAACTTTTACATTGAAGATTTCAGCAACTGCTTTAGCAATTTCAATCTTGTTAGCTGCTTTTGCAACAACGAAGACGTATTTGCCTTCAGCCATGAGCTGAGTCGTTCTTTCCGTAATCAGCGGACGGATCAGGATATCACGTGCTTCCATTATGCAAATACCTCCTCGATACGGGTTACGGCATCCTTCGTGATGAAGAGCTTGTCGTGGTTCATGATGTCATGAACATTGAGGCCCATCGTGTTGATTGCCTTCACACCCGGAATGTTGCGTGCGGATTTCTCCACATTGAGAGCTTCATCAGCAGTGATGAGAAGAGCTTTCTTCTCTACTGCGAAATCGCTCATCATCTTAACGACCTGCTTGGTTTTCGGAGCATCGAAATCGAGGCTGTCGAGAACTACCAGTTCGCCGTTCTTTACTTTATCGGAAAGTGCGCACTTGATAGCGAGACGGCGCTGCTTGCGGGGCATGCTGAAAGCATACTTGCGCGGATGCGGACCAAATACCGTACCGCCGCCTACCCACAGTGGGCTGCGCGTGGAACCAGCACGAGCACGACCGGTGCCCTTCTGCTTCCAAGGCTTACGACCGCCACCGCGGACGAAGCTTCTCGTCTTTGTTGCATGCGTACCAAGACGCTGTGCTGCAAGCTGCATTACAACGGCCTGATGGAGAAGACCTGCGTTCATCTCTACGCCGAAGATGCTGTCATTCAATTCGATATCGCCAACCTGCTTGTTGGTGATGTCATAAACTGCTACTGTAGCCATAATTTAGGTTTTCCTCCTTCCAATTAGTTTTTGCCCGGTTTAACGGTGTTCTTAATCACAACGAAGCTCTTCTTCGGGCCCGGAATAGCGCCCTTGATGAGGATCAGGTTGCGGTCTGCATCTACACGGACAACCGTGAGGCGCTGAACCGTAACGCGTTCGCCACCCATGCGGCCAGGCAGTTTCTTGCCTTTCAGCACGCGTCCACCAGGACCGGAAATCATCGCACCAGTGGAACCCGGCTCACGATGAGATTTGGAACCATGTCCCATAGGACCACGAGCAAAGTTGTGACGTTTGATACCGCCGGCAAAACCTTTACCCTTGGAAGTACCAGTAACATCGACTAACTCACCTTCGCTAAATATGTCAACGCCGATGGAATCACCGACTTTGTATTCAGAAGGATCCTGAAGACGCATTTCGCGGATAAACTTAACCGGCTTAACACCGGCCTTGTCGAAATGGCCCTTCATTGGTTTGTTTACTTTATGTTCTTTAACTTCACCGAAGCCAAGCTGAACAGCATTGTAACCGTCATTTTCAACCGTCTTGTTCTGGATAACGATATTGTTGCCAGATTCTACAACAGTAACGGGAACAACCTTGCCCTCTTCCGTGAAGATCTGGGTCATGCCCAGTTTTCTACCTAAGATTGCTTTAGACATTCATTCCACCTCCTCGGATTATAATTTGATTTCGATGTCTACACCAGCCGGAAGGTCGAGACGCATCAGCGCATCTACCGTCTTGTTAGTCGGCTGCAGGATGTCGATAAGACGCTTATGAGTTCTCATTTCGAACTGCTCGCGGGAATCCTTATTGACATGCGGGGAACGCAAAATCGTGTAGATATTCTTCTCCGTCGGGAGTGGAATCGGACCGGAAACCATAGCACCAGTCTTCTTTGCAGTATCCACAATCTTTACTGCGCTCTGATCGAGGGCTTTGTGATCATAAGCCTTCAAACGGATTCTAATCTTTTGGTTCTTAGACAATTTGTTTTCCTCCTTATCGTCCGGACTCTTGGCCCAAACATTTCTCCGTAACAGTTCCCTCGGACGCTGCCGAGCCATCTGCCACGTCATCGCGTTGGGGGGTACCATATTATTTTAACCCTTAAATAAGAGCGGCGCGGGCGCCGCTCTTATCATGGGTTAATTAACTGAAATTAGGCTTCAACATCCGTTACGCGGCCTGCACCAACAGTGTGGCCACCTTCACGGATAGCGAAACGCAGACCTTTTTCGATAGCGATCGGAGTGATGAGTTCAACATCCATCTCGATGTTATCGCCAGGCATAACCATTTCCGTGCCAGCCGGCAGGGTAACTACGCCCGTAACGTCAGTCGTACGGAAGTAGAACTGGGGACGATAGTTCGTGAAGAACGGAGTATGACGGCCGCCTTCTTCCTTAGTCAGAACGTAAACCTGACCTTTGAACTTCGTGTGCGGGTTGATGGAACCCGGCTTAGCCAGAACCTGACCGCGTTCGATTTCCTTACGGTCGATACCACGGAGCAGAGCACCGATGTTATCACCAGCAACAGCGCTGTCGAGCATCTTGCGGAACATTTCGATACCAGTTACAACCGTGGATTTCGGTTCATCCTGGAGACCAACGATTTCAACAGTGTCGTTCAGCTTGAGTTCGCCACGTTCTACACGGCCAGTAGCAACAGTACCACGACCAGTGATGGTGAACACGTCTTCGACCGGCATCAGGAACGGCTTATCCGTGTCACGAGTCGGAGTCGGGATGTATTCATCAACAGCATCCATCAGCTCATAGATCTTAGCCTTCATGTCAGCATCATCTTCCAGAGCCTTCAGAGCGGAACCAGCAATAACAGGGATGTCATCGCCAGGGAATTCGTAGCTGGAGAGCAGCTCGCGAACTTCCATTTCAACCAGTTCGAGCAGTTCAGGGTCATCAACCTGGTCAACCTTGTTCAGGAAAACAACGATTGCAGGAACGCCTACCTGACGAGCGAGCAGGATGTGCTCACGAGTCTGCGGCATAGGACCATCAGCTGCGGAAACAACCAGGATAGCACCATCCATCTGAGCAGCGCCAGTGATCATGTTCTTTACATAGTCAGCATGGCCCGGGCAGTCAACGTGTGCATAGTGACGTTTTTCAGTCTCATACTCAACGTGTGCCGTGTTGATGGTGATACCGCGTTCACGCTCTTCCGGAGCCTTATCGATATCAGCGTAATCTTCGAATTTAGCCATACCCTTTTCGGACAGGCACTTCGTGATTGCAGCCGTCAGCGTCGTCTTGCCATGGTCAACGTGACCAATGGTGCCGATGTTTACATGCGGTTTAGTTCTCTCAAACTTTTCTTTAGCCATTTGTGTTTTTTCCTCCCTTATTCGCCTTTGTTTTTAGCAATAACCTTTTCGGCTATATTCTTAGGAACTTCGTCATAGAAAGCAACTTCCATGCTGTAGTTCCCTCGGCCCTGAGTTTTGGAACGGAGATCCGTGGAGTAACCGAACATTTCGGAAAGGGGCACGAACCCGTTGATTACCTGAGCACCGTTGCGTGCTTCCATACCATCGATACGGCCGCGACGGGAGTTCAGGTCGCCGATGACATCGCCCATGTATTCTTCAGGAACGACGACTTCGACCTTAACATACGGTTCAAGCAGAACCGGATTTGCCTTCTCTGCACCGCTCTTGAATGCCATGGAACCGGCAACCTTGAACGCTGCTTCAGAGGAGTCAACTTCGTGGAACGAACCATCGTAAACGATAGCTTTGATGTCCACCATCGGATAACCGGCAACAACACCAGTTTCCATAGCCTGCTTTACGCCGGCTTCGATCGGGTTGATGAATTCCTTCGGAATTGCACCACCGACAACTTTATTTTCAAAGCTGAAGCCTTCACCCGGTTCCTGCGGAATGAGTTCAAGCCAGCAATGACCATACTGACCGTGACCACCGGACTGACGAACGAACTTACCTTCGGACTTAACAGTCTTGCGGATCGTTTCACGATAAGCAACCTGCGGTTCGCCAACCTTGCAGTCCACTTTGAATTCGCGGAGCATACGGTCAACGATAATCTGGAGGTGAAGCTCACCCATACCGGAGATGATGCACTGGCCAGTTTCCTGGTCGGTACGTACACGGAAAGTCGGATCTTCTTCAGCCAGTTTCTGGAGAGCTACGCCCATCTTTTCCTGGTCGTTCTTCGTAGCCGGTTCAACAGCAACGGAGATAACGGGATCCGGGAATTCCATGGATTCGAGGATAATGGGATGTGCTTCATCGCACAGCGTGTCACCAGTCGTGGTATCTTTCAGACCAACTGCAGCAGCGATGTCACCGCTGTAAACCTTTTCGATTTCCTTACGGTTGTTAGCGTGCATCTGCAGGATACGGCCGATACGCTCTTTCTTGCCCTTCGTGGAGTTGAACACGTAGGAACCAGCATCGAGCACACCGGAGTAAACGCGGAAGAATGCCAGCTTACCAACATAGGGGTCGGTCATGATCTTGAAGGCCAGGGCCGAGAACGGCTCAGAGTCGCTGGACGGACGATGGTCTTCTTCACCGGAATCCGGGTTGATGCCCTTGATGGGCGGAATGTCAACCGGAGCCGGCATATAATCAACGATGGCATCGAGCAGGGGCTGAACGCCCTTGTTGCGATAGGAAGTACCGCAGGTTACCGGAACGAGTTTACACTCAACAGTGCCCTTACGGATTACTTTCTTGATATCTTCTTCAGAGATATCTTCGCCACCGAGGTATTTCTCCATGAATTCGTCATCGAGTTCGGAAAGAGCTTCGAGCAACTTTTCGCGGTACTCTTCAGCTTTTTCCTTCATGTCATCAGGAATTTCAACTTCGTCAGCAACTTTGCCGAGGTCGTCTTCATAAACGATGGCTTCGTTCTTAACGAGGTCGATGATGCCGGCGAACGTATCTTCAGCACCGATCGGCAGCTGAATAGCTACAGCGTTGGCCTGGAGACGTTCATGCATCATGTTGATAACATTGTAGAAATCTGCGCCCGTGATGTCCATCTTGTTGACATAAGCCATACGAGGAACATTGTACTTCTCAGCCTGACGCCATACGGTTTCAGTCTGAGGCTCAACGCCGCCGCGGGCAGTCAGAACTGCTACGGTACCATCGAGCACGCGCAGGGAACGTTCAACTTCTACCGTAAAGTCCACGTGACCCGGAGTATCAATGATGTTGATACGATGGTCTTTCCAATGACAGGTGGTAGCAGCAGACGTAATCGTAATGCCGCGTTCCTGCTCCTGAACCATCCAGTCCATGGTAGCAGCACCGTCGTGAACTTCACCGATCTTGTGATTTACACCGGTGTAGAAGAGGATACGCTCAGTAGTAGTCGTCTTACCGGCATCGATGTGAGCCATGATACCGATATTACGAGTTTTTTCAAGGGAATACTCTCTTGCCACTTTTAATATCGCTCCTTATATAATAGAAAAGATTACCAACGATAATGAGCGAATGCCTTATTGGCTTCGGCCATCTTATGCGTATCTTCCTTCTTCTTGATTGCTGCGCCGGTGTTGTTGGCAGCATCCATGAGTTCACCGGAGAGACGCTCGTCCATAGTCTTTTCGCCACGGAGACGTGCGTAATTCACGATCCAGCGAATACCGAGAGTCATGCGGCGGTCCGGACGAACTTCAACCGGAACCTGGTAGTTAGCACCACCGACGCGGCGAGCGCGAACTTCGAGAACCGGCATAACGTTCTTCAGAGCCGTCTCAAAAACTTCCAGAGGATCCTTGCCCGTTTTAGCACGGATCGTCTCAAATGCATCATATACGACGCGTTCAGCAACACTCTTCTTACCGGAGAGCATTACCTTGTTGATGAATTTCGTAACCGTCTTGCTGTGGTACACCGGATCCGGCAGTACATCACGCTTAGGTACGGCACCTTTTCTTGGCATTGTTTTACCTCCTTATCATAGTCTTCATTTGCGAAGCTGTATTATTTCTTCTTAGCGCGTTTCGCACCGTACTTCGAACGGCCCTGAGCACGATCCTGCACACCGGCAGTATCGAGAGAACCACGAATGATGTGGTAACGAACACCCGGCAGATCCTTAACACGACCGCCACGGATCAGAACAACACTATGCTCCTGAAGATTATGACCAATGCCCGGAATATATGCGGTAACTTCGATGCTATTCGTCAAACGAACACGAGCTACCTTACGCAGAGCCGAGTTCGGCTTTTTCGGCGTAGACGTGTAAACACGCGTGCAAACGCCACGTTTCTGCGGGCAATTCTTAAGTGCTGGTGCTTTGGACTTCTCCTGCATGCTCTTTCTGCTCTTACGAACTAACTGGTTAATAGTAGGCATACATGCACCTCCTTCCTTCATATTGAGAATTTATTATTTATTAAAACCGCAAGCAAGCTTGCGATTTTTAACAAATAGGCTTAACTTTGCTTGACTGCTGCGGCCGCTGCGGCACCAACCTCGATGCTGCAAGCCGTGCCAAGCTCTTTCATGGTCGCCACCCGGCTGATGGGAACCCCATGCTCACCACAGAGCATTTCTATCGGTTCTACCACCTTCGGCTCAGCGTCATCGGCAATGAAAACTGCCTCGACTGTGTCTTTTTTTACAGCCTTTGCAACCTGCTTGATACCAATGACCCGCTTGGCGTTTTTCAGTGTTTCCAGTGTCATTGTTTTCACTCCCCTGTATCACTAAAATCATGCGCTCGAATCAGGCACTTCTATATATTAGCACCCGTCAAAATCCATGTCAACACTTATTTTTCAAAGTTTTTCGTGTACACGTTGCCTGGCGTATCAAAAGCCAAAAAAAATTTAAAAATTCCCTATCAACGCTAAAAAATACGCATTAAAAATCGCCGCAACCGAACAGATTGCGACGATTTTCCCCATATATGGATATTTTTTTACAAAACTTTTTCTACAACATAAATGTATGGCGCTGTCTGCCGATGATTCAGCAGCCGGTAACAGCCAGCAGTAAATTCTTTTACCGGCAAGGCAGACAAAAACTCGTCCAGGGCGGCAGCCTCCAAAGCGCCTGCCGCATGGCCGGGATAGGCAGCAATAACACAAACACCATTGCGGCTCAGCTTAGTCAATACTTTCCGCACCGCAGTCAAAGTACTGGCCGTCTGCGTGGTGACATTATGCTCATCCCCTGGCAAATACCCCAGATTGAATACCGCCACATCTATGCTGCTGTGCACAATAGAATCAATATTTTCATGACTATCCAGAATATACTCTATCCTGCCGGCATAAGCAGCCGTCTTTTCCCTGGTATGCGCCAACGCCGCCGCCTGAATGTCAAAAGCATATATTTTGGCTGCAGCTGCCGTATGCTCAGCCAAAAACAAAGTATCATTGCCATTGCCGGCAGTTGCGTCCACCACCACTTTCGCCTGTTCCAGGACCGGCAAAATCGCCTGTTTTGCCAAATTCAAAACATTGCTGACCGTTTGCAAGTTTTACCTCCTGCCTCTCCCAACAAAATACCAAGGCACATAACTGTGCCCTGGCATTATCCATCATTCACTTAACACAGCCTCAGCCTCGCCAGCCACTGGCATCTCAGCGCCTAAATCCACAGTCAGCTCCGCAGACATATGGGGCATAGGCTTTTCCGCCTGCCTGCGGCTTGTTCCTGCACCTGCAGACTGTACCCGGCAGCAGAAATCTCCACTTCATCATGTCCACTATCAGCCGTTGAGCGTCCAGCCATATATGCCGCCGCAGCTTTTTTGTCTCCCGGCGGCACATTGATACCGTCCCGTCTGACTTTCTCCAGCAGCTTTTTGGCAGTGGGCTGTTTGGTGTAAAAATCCAGCTCTCCCCGGCTTAGATTCTGTAATATCCGCATAACCGCCCCTCCTTGAATGTACCTAATCCTTCTATTTGTTATATCGTACAAACAAGTGAAACATTAAGCGCGTTTACTCACAACACGGATATTAGATATTATACGTTCTTTTCCTCCAACAGCGGTTTGAGGAATTTGCCTGTATAGGAAAGCGGCACTTTGACTATATCTTCCGGCCGGCCTGTCGCCACAATCGTGCCGCCCTTGTCTCCGCCTTCCGGGCCCAGGTCAATTATATAATCAGCCGTCTTAATCACATCAAGGTTGTGCTCAATGACCACCACGGTATCACCGCCATCTACGAGCCTTTGCAAAATGCCCAGCAGCTTGTGAATATCCGCCGAATGCAGGCCGGTTGTCGGCTCATCCAGAATATAAAGTGTCTTGCCTGTACTGCGCCGCGACAATTCCGTGGCCAATTTCACACGCTGTGCCTCACCGCCGGAAAGCGTTGTCGCCGGCTGCCCCAGCTTAATATAGCCCAGCCCTACATCCTGAATGACCTGTAGTTTGCGGGCAATCTTCGGCACATTGGCAAAGAAAGCCACGGCCTCATCAATGGTCATGTCCAGCACATCGGCAATGGTCTTGCCTTTGTAGCGGACTTCAAGTGTTTCCCGGTTATACCGTGCGCCCTTGCAGACTTCACAGGGCACATAGACGTCGGGCAGGAAGTGCATTTCGATTTTCAAAATGCCATCACCCTTGCAGGCCTCACAGCGGCCGCCTTTCACATTGAAACTGAACCGCCCGGCCTTATAGCCCCTGACCTTGGACTCGCTGGTCATGCTGAACAGTTCCCGGATAGCGTCGAACACCCCGGTGTAAGTAGCCGGGTTGGAACGGGGCGTACGGCCAATAGGCTGCTGGTCGATATCAATAATCTTATCGATATGCTCCAGGCCCTTGATTTTTTTATGTTTCCCCGGTTTACCCTTGGCATGGTACAAACGTGAGGCAATGCCTTTAAACAGAATCTCATTGACCAGCGTACTCTTGCCTGAACCGGATACACCTGTGACCAGGGTAAGCGTGCCCAAGGGGAATTTTACATTGATGTCTTTGAGGTTATTTTCCCCGGCCCCCTGCACTTCCAGGAACTTGCCATTACCAGGACGGCGCCGTGCCGGTACCGGTATAAACTTTTTCCGGGATAAATACTGGCCTGTCACCGACTCCGGCACCTGCATGATTTCCTGCGCCGTACCCTGGGCTACCACCTGGCCGCCATGTTCGCCGGCACCCGGGCCTATATCAATGATATGGTCTGCGGCATACATGGTATCTTCATCATGCTCTACCACCAGCAAAGTGTTGCCTAAATCCCGCAGATTTTTCAAAGTTTCCAGCAGCCGGTTATTGTCGCGCTGATGCAGGCCGATACTCGGTTCATCAAGTACATAAAGCACACCCTGCAAGCCCGAACCAATCTGCGTAGCCAGTCTTATGCGCTGGGCCTCACCGCCGGAAAGCGTACCTGCAGCCCGCGAAAGTGTCAGGTAATCCAAACCGACATTTAAAAGAAAGTTCAGGCGCGCATGAATTTCTTTCAGAATCTGCCGGGCAATTTTGGCCTCGCGTTTGTTTAAATCCAGATTCTGGAAAAACACTTCCGCCTCGCGGATATTCAGCTGGGTGACTTCACTGATATTTTTGCCGCCCACCAGTACCGATAATGTTTCCGGTTTCAAACGGGCACCATGACAGGCGGAGCAGGGAATCTCCGTCATGTAATTTTCATAGGACTCCCGCATTTCATCAGAATCCGTTTCATGATAACGGCGCGAGAGCAGGGGCATTACACCTTCAAACTCCACGTTGTATTCCTTGTTTTCACCAAACATATTGGTGTAATAAAAACGGAATTTTTCATCTTTCGCCCCGTATAAAAGCACCTTTTGCGTTTTCTTGTCCAAATCCTTCCACGGTGTATTAAGGTCACAGCCATAATCACGCAGTACAGCCTCCATGGCACACATGGCATAGGAATGAGGATTCTTGGACAAGGGCGCAAATACGCCATCGCCCACCGACAATTTCGGATCAGGAATCACCAAATCCTCATCGAACTCCATATGGCTGCCCAGCCCCATACAAACAGGACAGGCCCCGTAAGGATTATTAAAAGAAAACATGCGTGGCGTGATTTCCGGCAGACTGATACCGCAGTCCACACAGGCAAAGTTTTCGCTGAACATCAACAGTTCACCATCAACCACCTGTACATAGACCACGCCGTCCCCCAGTTTCAAGGCTGTTTCCAGGGAATCTGCCAGCCGCTGGTCCATGCCTTCCCGTACCACCAGACGGTCCACCACTACTTCAATGGTATGTTTTTTATTTTTTTCCAGATTGATATCATCGTTAATGTCAAAAATTTCCCCATCGATACGCACACGGACATAGCCCTCATGACGGATATGGTCGAGAATTTTTCGATGCTCGCCCTTCTTGCCTCGTACCACCTGTGCCATAATCAGCAATTTAGTGCGCTCCGGCAGTTCTTTTATCTGGTCCACCATCTGGTCCACGGTCTGCTGGGTAATGGGCTTGCCGCATTTAGGACAGTGCGGCCGTCCGGCGCGGGCAAAAAGCAGGCGCAGGTAATCGTAAATCTCCGTCACCGTCCCGACCGTCGAACGGGGATTATGACTGGTGGTCTTCTGGTCAATGGAGATTGCCGGGGACAGCCCGTCAATATTGTCCACGTCCGGCTTATCCATCTGCCCCAAAAACTGCCGGGCATAAGAGGACAAGGATTCCACATAACGCCGCTGCCCTTCCGCATACACAGTATCAAAGGCCAGCGAAGATTTGCCCGAACCTGACAATCCTGTAACCACTACGAGTTTATCCCGGGGAATATCCACATTGATATTTTTTAAGTTGTGGGCTCTGGCCCCCTTGATTTTTATATATTGTTCCATGAAAATACCTCTTTCACGCAATCACAATCACTTTTATTGTAAAATAGTTTATTACAACGAAACCCTTATGTCAATTTGACAATCCGCTTAGTAAACCTTTATACATTTATTTGTTGACAATAACCAAGCAATCGTATATCTTAAAAATATCACTAACAAAGGATATGATGATATGACAACACAACTGCACGACTTGGAAAAAGAAATCCTGCAAGGCTATCGCCTTTCGCGGCAGGACGATTTAAACTGGCTGATTATCGCCCCGCTTGATGACCTGCTGGCCTGCGCCGGCAGACTGCAAAAACATTTTTGCGGCAATCACGTGGATTTATGTACCATTATCAACGGGCGCAGCGGCCGCTGCAGTGAGGACTGCAAGTACTGTGCCCAGGCAGCCTGCCACCATACCGGCGTTGATGAATACGCCTTCCTGCCGGCAGAAGAAATTCTGCATAGTGCCCAAGCTAACGAACAGGCCGGCGTAAACCGCTTTGCCATTGTCACCTCCGGCCGGGCGCTTGGTGGTGAGGAATTTGAGCAGGCCCTCCAAGCCTATGAAAAAATGTTTGCGACATTAAAGATTGACCTCTGTGCCTCGCATGGCATACTAAATCGGCAGCAGTTCCAGCGGCTCAGAGCTGCCGGGGTAAAAAGCTATCATCATAATATCGAAACCTCACGCCGCTATTTCCCCCATATCTGTACCACTCACAGCTATGATGACCGTATCAACACCATCCGCCTGGCTCAGTCAGAAGGCCTTGATGTTTGTTCCGGCGGCATTATCGGTATGGGGGAAACCTGGGAAGACAGGCTCGATATGGCCCTTAGTCTGGCCGAACTGCATATAAAGTCCATTCCGATAAATGCCCTGATGGCAATAAAAGGCACCGGCATGGAAGGACAGCCGCCTCTGCCGGCAGAAGATATCCTCCGCACCGTAGCCATCTTCCGCCTCATCAATCCCGAGGCCAATATCCGCCTGGCCGCCGGCCGCAAACTCCTCCCCGAAAACGGCGCTACCGCCTTCCAGTCCGGAGCCTCGGCCTCCATCACCGGCAACATGCTCACCACCTCCGGCACCACCATCAAAGAAGACCTCGCCCTGCTGGAAAAATTGGGGCTTACCAACAAATAAATCCGCAAAAATCAGCTCACACATATAAATTGCAATTTGACAGTTAATGAGTTCTTAAAAATATCCCGTTAATATGTGCATGGGGTTCACGGGGTAGTAATTTTTCTGCCTCCGCTGAACGACACACCTCGCTAAAAAGAACTGTCCAGTTACCTGCGCCGGGCAGGCCAACGGCGCTCCTTTCAGCGTAGGTGCTTAGCTGCGTACTACAGTGTGCCGGCCTTCGCTGCGCTCAGGCAGTCGCTCCCCGCATAAAAATCACTACCCCGTTCGCCCCCGGCAAGGCCTGTACAATTGGCACGAACTCGTTGCTCCCGTTACAAGAACATCGATGTTCTTGTTCCCTGTCACTGCGAAATAATTCTTTTAAACGGACGACGCTTAGGGCGGAGGTGGTGATGCTTTTCGCAGTGGAACGACTGTCCGAACGCAGTGAGGACTGGCCCACAAACAACAGTTTCTAGAAACCGAGATGAACAATCGCGCCGACTGCTTGCCGGCGCATGTTACTAGAAAAGTACATACTTTTGCTGGTGGGCCATTCAGTGAAACAGCGAAAAGTATTACCACATCCACCTCACTGAGCTGTAACAAATAAAAATAAGCACGCACTAACCAACAAACTGCAATTTATCAAAGCCCCCATAAGCCAGATTTCTTCTTCCGGCTTATGGGGGCTTTTCCCTGCTCACTTTCCTTTGCCCTGCGGCAATGTCCCATCCAATTCCAGTATCATATCGCGCAGTTCAGCAGCCCGCTCGAACTCCAGCGCCCTGGACGCCTGCTGCATTTCGCGCAGCAGGGTTTTAACCAGATTTTCCTTATCCTTTTTGTTGAGTTTCTTTTTCTTCCGCCCCTCACCTGCCGTATATCCGGCAGCGGACTCAGCCACCAAAGTAGTTTCTATCAGTGGCTTAATCGGCTTAATAATAGTCTTGGGCACAATCCCATGTTCTTTATTATAAGCCTGCTGAATTTCCCGGCGGCGTTCCGTTTCGTCCATGGCCCGTTTCATGGAATCCGTAATTCTGTCGGCGTACATGATTACCCGGCCGTTGGCATTACGGGCAGCACGGCCGATTATCTGAATCAGGGATGTATCCGAGCGCAGGAAACCTTCCTTGTCGGCATCGAGAATCGCAATCAGGGAAACCTCCGGCATATCCAGGCCCTCACGCAAGAGATTTATGCCTACGAGTACATCAAACTCCCCGGCCCGTAAATCATGAATGATTTCCGCCCGTTCGATGGTAGCAATGTCCGAATGCAGATAACGCACCTTCACGCCGGCCTCTTTGAGATAATCCGTCAGATTTTCTGCCATTTTCTTGGTCAGCGTGGTGACCAGCACACGCTCATTGCGCTCAATACGCAGGCGGATTTCCGTCAGCAAATCATCAATCTGACCTTCCAGCGGACGCACCTCGATTTCCGGGTCCACCAGGCCCGTGGGGCGGATTACCTGCTGGGCAATCTGCTGCGCCTGTTCCTGTTCATACTTTCCTGGCGTAGCCGATACATAGATAATCTGATTTATCCGGGCCGCAAATTCCTCAAAAGTCAGCGGACGATTGTCAAAGGCTGAGGGCAGGCGGAAACCATTTTCCACAAGTGACACCTTGCGGCTCCTGTCCCCGGCGTACATCGCGTGCACCTGGGGCAGGGTTACATGAGACTCGTCCACCACAATCAGAAAGTCCTCCGGGAAATAATCGAGCAGTGTATATGGTGCCTCCCCGGCCTTTCTATGTGTTAAATGCCGGGAGTAGTTTTCAATCCCGGAACAGTAACCCATTTCCTGCATCATTTCCAAATCGTAATTCGTGCGCTGTTCTATGCGCTGTGCCTCCAGCAGCTTGCCATTTTCCCGAAACAATTTCAGCTGCTCATCCAGCTCGTTCCGGATATCCTGCATGGCAATTTTCATATCCTCGTCTTCCGTGACATAGTGTGATGCCGGGAATACCATCAAATGCGTGCGTTCACCGTAAACCTCGCCGGTCACCACATCGTATTCCACCATACGGTCGATTTCATCACCAAAGAGTTCTATGCGCACAGCCCGGTTATTATAGCCGGCCGGAAATACCTCGACAACGTCGCCGCGTACCCGGAACCGGCCGCGTTCAAAGGCAATATCATTGCGCTCATAGCGCATTTGTACCAGCTTATGCAGGATATCATCACGCGGCACTTCCTGCCCCTTGTGCAGGGACAGCACCATTTCATGATAGCTTTCCGGAGAGCCCAGGCCGTAAATGCAGGACACTGAGGCCACGATAATCACGTCGCGCCGCTCAAACAGGGAACAGGTAGCGGAATGACGCAGCTCATCGATTTCATCATTGATGGAACTGTCCTTTTCAATATAGGTATCAGTTGAGGCAATATAGGCCTCCGGCTGATAATAATCATAGTAGCTGACGAAATAGCCCACATAATTTTCCGGAAAAAACGCCTTGAACTCACTGGCCAGCTGTGCCGCCAGCGTCTTATTATGCGCAATGACCAGCGTCGGCTTTTGCACTTTTTCAATGACCTTGGCTATGGTGTAGGTCTTGCCTGTGCCGGTAGCCCCGAGCAAAACCTGCGCCTGCTGGCCATTTTCTATGCCGGCGGCCAGGTCGGCAATAGCCTGCGGCTGGTCACCCATCGGCTCAAACGGTGCCACGACCTTAAACGGCGTTTCCTTATCAAACTGCATGGTATTTAACTTCGGCACCATAGCCATAGTGAATCCTCCTATAACAAAGCCGCCCCCACATGGGGACGGCTGCCTTTTATTTTAACTTATCCCATAACCTCATTGGCCGTCAGAATGCACGTCACTTTTATATCACGTCTCTGCCCCAGGTCAATGAACTCGCCCCCGGCAGTCTGCACAACCGGCAGGGAGCGCACACGGCTTTCATCCAGGTACACAATCCGGCCTTTATCGCCATTGCTCAGGCCTACCCAGTTACCATTCAAGGCATGGCACAGATGTTTGATGAATAACACACCATACTCCGTATCCAGCTTGCCATCCAGAATATCGTCATACAAGGTTGAAAATACGTCAAAGGGAGATTTGCGCTTGGCAAAGACGCGGTCACTGGCCATGGCATCATAAATATCCAAAATAGCCAGTATCTTGCCAAACTTGGAAATCTTATCTCCCTTTAAGCCGTTGGGATAGCCAGAACCATCGCAGCGTTCATGGTGCTGCAACACGCCCTGCATAATATCCTGATTCGCATTCATCGTCGTCTGCGACAGCATATCATAGCCAAACTGCGCATGTTTTTTCACCATTTCAAACTCGCTGTCGGTAAGGCTGCCCTGTTTTTCCAAAATCTCGCGGGGAACACGCAGCTTACCGATATCCAGAAAGAGGCCGGCAATAACCAGATTGTACTGGTCGAGTACCGACATGCCCAGCCACTTGGCCATAAGTCCGGCCAAAATCCCTACATGCAGGCAATGATGTATCAGATATGAACCGCTTTGCTCCATGTTATGAATCTGGGACACAGCCTTGGCCCCATCACTTAGTTCCGTGAAGTTTTTCTCATCCATAATAGACTGCAAATCCGCAGCATTAAACTCACCGCGCTCTGCCAATCCCGTAAAGAGAACACTGAGCTTATCATAAACTTCATTGTAGCAGTTGGTATAACTGTCGTCCAGCAGATGTTCCTTGCCTGGTATTTCTCCGTGAGTTTCTTCTTCTTCGATATATACGGCAAAAATTGGTCTGTCAAGCAGGCCATAAATCATTTCCTTAGTCAGATTCGTGCCCGTACCAATAAGTATCTGGTCGTTTTCATCCATGATATCACGGCCAACCCGCATCCCCGAGCGCAGATTCTCAACTGCGTATACCTTCAACATCAGCCATCATCCTCCCTAATCCCAGCTTTTGCATAATTAAATATTGATTCTTATCATTATTCCCATTATAGCATACAATAGTACAAATCGCTACATATAAATACACAGGCAAGGTATTTTTCACCCTTGCCTGCATTTATCAGCCATATTATTTTACTACGATATTAACAAGTTTCTTCGGAACACAGATAACCTTGACAATAGTCTTGCCTGCAGTGAGCTCCTTAGCCCGGGGCAATTCCTTGACAGCCTCTTCCATCGCAGCTCTGTCAATATCTGCCGGCAGGGTGATTCTATCCCTTACCTTGCCGTTAATCTGCAGCACGATTTCAATTTCGGCCAGTTTCGTGGCCTCTTCTTCAAACGCTGGCCACTGCTGCTGATGCACGCTGCCCTCACCGAAGAGATTATGCCAGAGTTCTTCCGTAATATGCGGTGCAAACGGAGCCAGCATCTTCACGAGGCTGCCAGCGAACTCTCTGGCCAGACCGGCATTGAGTTCCTTATCCTGGAATACATACGCCGCATTGACCAGTTCCATAATTGAGGAAATAGCCGTATTGAACATAAAGCGGTCGCGAATATCCTCCGTAACCTTTTTGATGGTCACATGGAGTACACGGCGCAGTTCTTTTTCTTCCTTGGTCAGCGCGGACACATCGTAGTCGTCCTTGCCGGCCTTGACCATATCCTCAAAGTGGTCGAGGATACGCCATACACGGCCTAAGAAACGGAAAGCACCTTCCACGCCCTGGTCGCTCCACTCGAGGTCACGGTCAGCCGGAGCCGCAAACAGGATAAACAGACGGGCGGTATCAGCGCCGTACTTGGCGATGATTTCTTCCGGGGAAACAACATTGCCCTTGGACTTACTCATCTTGGAGCCGTCTTTCAGAACCATGCCCTGCGTAAGCAGATTGGCAAACGGTTCGTCAAAGTCTACGAGGCCGGCATCATGGAGCACCTTCGTAAAGAAACGCGAGTACAGGAGGTGCAGGATAGCATGCTCGATACCGCCGATATACTGGTCAACCGGAGCCCAGTAATTGACTTTTTCCTTGTCAAACGGTGCCTGGTCATTTTTCGGGTCAGTATAGCGCAGGTAATACCAGGAAGAACAGATAAAGGTATCCATGGTATCCGTTTCACGCTTGGCATCAGCACCACACTGCGGGCACTTGCAGTTGACAAAGGCCTCGCTGGTAGCCAATGGCGACAGCGCACCACTGTCGAAGGACACGTCTTCCGGCAGTCTGACCGGCAGGTCTTTTTCCGGCACGAGCACTTCACCGCAATGCGGGCAGTGGATAACCGGAATCGGTGCGCCCCAGTAACGCTGACGGGAAATCAGCCAGTCACGCAGGCGGTAGTTAACTTTACGCTTACCAAAGCCCTGCGCCTCAGCTTCATCGATAATGCCGCTCATGGCTTTGTGGATTTCCATGCCGGTAAATTTGCCGGAGTTAACCAGTACACCGTCCTTATCCGTATAAGCAGCGTCCATTTCCTCGAGCTTGAGTTCCTTGTCCTTCGGCTGCAGCGTCAGGATAATGGGCAGGTCGTACTTCTTGGCAAACATCCAGTCGCGCTGGTCACCGGAGGGCACGCCCATAACAGCGCCGGTACCATAATCAGCCAGCACGTAGTTGGTCACCCAAAGCTGAGCCTTGTTGCCGTTGAACGGATTGATAGCATAAACGCCGGTAAAGATACCTTCCTTCTCCGACTCACTGGAAGTACGTTCCATTTCCGACTGATTGCGGACTTTATCACAGAAAGCCTTGATTTCCGCAGCTTTCGGGTTGTTTTCGCAGATTTTTTCCACGAGCGGATTTTCGGCAGCCAGAGCCACGAAAGTAATACCATAAGCCGTATCGGGACGGGTGGTGTAGACGGAAAGTTTCTCATCCAGTCCTTCTACAGGCATCTCGAATTCGAGGCCTTCACTGCGGCCAATCCAGTTGTCCTGCATGGTCTTAACACGCTCCGGCCAGCCTTTGAGCTTATCAAGGTCTTTTAAGAGCACATCGGCATAATCCGTGATTTTCAGGAACCACTGGGACAGGTCCTTCTTCTGTACTTCAGAGTCACAGCGCCAGCACTTGCCGTCGATAACCTGCTCGTTAGCCAGTACCGTACCGCAGGTATCGCACCAGTTTACGGACGCCTTTTTCTTGTATGCCAGCCCCTTCTTGTAGAAGAGTTCAAAGAGCCACTGCGTCCACTTGTAGTATTCCGGGCTGCAGGTGATAGCCTCCCTGTCCCAGTCATAGGACAGGCCCATGGAACGCTGCTGGCGTTTCATGTTCTCGATATTGCTGTACGTCCAATCCGCAGGCTTGACATTATTCTTGATGGCTGCATTTTCCGCCGGCATACCGAAGGAGTCAAAGCCCATGGGATGCAGGACATTAAAGCCCTCCATGGTCTTATAACGGGCCATCACATCACCGATGGAGTAATTGCGGACATGTCCCATATGCAGATTGCCGGAAGGATACGGGAACATCTCCAGCGCATAATACTTCGGACGGTTCGCGTCCATCTCTGTTTTAAAGGCAGCATCTTTTTCCCATTTATCCTGCCATTTCTTTTCTATCTCCTGGGGTGAATACTTATCCAAGCCTATCTCCTCCTAATAATGTTCACAATTAGGTGTATTATACCGTAACTGGGGCAAAATCGCAACCATTGGTCAGATATGTCCGCCAGTAAGCTCCTTATGTCTTTTCTGTTCTTCCTGCCACTTGGCACGGGCGTCCTCATACGT
The DNA here is from genome assembly GCF_000686945.1 of Selenomonas sp. AE3005. GTDB lineage: Bacteria > Bacillota > Negativicutes > Selenomonadales > Selenomonadaceae > Selenomonas_A. The sequence continues at coordinate 105,469 of NZ_JMME01000012.1, read as the reverse complement.
CTCACATTCCAGGGTAAAGCCCTTGCCGGAAACCTCCGAGGTATCCGACACAATCATAAAGGCCTGCCGGTCATAATGGTCAACGATGGCCTTGACGCGGCTGACCTGCGTAAGACGTACCACAATGAACAAAATATCCTTGTGTTCCTGCGCAAAACCGCCCTTCCCTTCCAGGAAGGTCACGCCGCGATGGACATTTTCCATGATGTCCTGACAGATTTGCTCCGCCGCCGGCGACACGATAAAAATCGATTTTTCGCGGTTGAGTCCGGCAGCCACACGATTGGTCAGCTCCGCCGTAACGTAAATGGACACCAGCGTATACAAGGCCTCATCAATGTTAAACATCCAGGCCGAGGACATGACGATGATGAAATTCATCAGGAATATCACCGTGCCCATATCCACGGAATAAAACTTTTTGACCACGGCCCCCACTACATCAAGGCCGCCGGTATTGGCATTGGCCCGAAAGATAATACCAAAGCCTATGCCTGCCATCACACCACCGAAAATGGCATTGAGCATGCCGTCCTGCGTGATGTTCCAGTCCACCAGAAAATGCGTAGCATCCAGAATCAGGGACAGTACCACCGTTCCCACCACTGTATCCCAGGCATACAGCCGGCCAAACACCTTATAGGCCAGATACAGTATCGGCAGATTGTAGACTATGTTCTGCATACCTACCGGCAGGTCCGTCAGATAGTAGATAATCAGGGCAATACCGCTGATACCTCCGGTGAGAAGGTGCGCCGGTATAATAAAAAGATTAAAGCCCAGGCAGACAATCAGCGCGCCCAGTGTAATCTGGATATAACGTACGGTCTGCTTTCGCAATTCATTCTTTGTCATATTTTTGCTCTAAAACTTTCTCTGCATTTTTTGTCATCACATGATTTGGAAAAAGTCCGTAGACTCCCTGTCAGCGATAACTTCCACGTCATATTCCGCCAGCTCCTGGGAAAGTTTTTCCCTGAGAACTTCCACCACGGGGAACTCCGTGGCAAAATGACCGGCGTCAATAACGTGCATCCCCAGCTCCACGGCCTGCTGGGCCTCATGGTATTTTACATCACCGGTAACGTAGGCGTCAGCCCCCATAAAGGCGGCCTTTTGAATAAATTCTGCACCGCTGCCGCTGCATAAAGCCACCTTGCGCACAGCCCGTTTGCCGGCATTAACCAGACGCACATGACTGGCAGGCAGAGCATCGCGCACCTGCCGGGCAAAATCCTCCACCGCCATGGGTGCCGGCAAGGTACCCATACGGCCCAGACTTTCCACCGTACCGTCCTCAGCCTGCGAGGTAATAACAAACGTGGACAACTTTTCCAGACCAATCGCTGTCGCCAGAACATCATTAACGCCGCCCACAGCGATATCAAGATTTGTATGTGCTGCGGCCACGGCTATATCGTGCTTCAACAGCTGCTGCAGCCGTGCTCCCAGCGGCAGGTCCGTGCGGATTTTTTTCAGGCCTTTAAATATCAAAGGATGGTGAGCCACTATCATATCGGCCTCACAGGCAATGGCCTGCTCGACCACTGCGTCACTGACATCCAGGCATACCAGAATACGCCGCACATTTTGCTTAAAGGAACCGACCAACAGCCCGGGATTATCCCAGTCCTCGGCCAGCCGTTTCGGAGCCAGCCGTTCTATGGCATCCATCACCACTTGGCATTTTACCATTTCAGCCGTCCCTCCAATGACCTTACCAGACGTTTTACCCGGGCAAAACGTTTATCACCCTTAGCCCGGTCACTTTTCTCCATGCCGTTAATAATCCGGCGCTGCTGGAAAAGCAGGGCCTCAATATGATTACGCAGCAGCGGCGGTTTTTTCTGCCACAGCTTTGGTCCCACCAGCAAATCCAACGGCCCCGGCTTTTTCCGGCTGCCTTTCTCCGCCTTGATGACCTCGTAGATACGCCCATCAGCAATGACGAGATTCTCATCACTGATATGCCAGGCATTATCATAGAGCCATTCGCGCAATTCTGCGGCACCGTTCATGGGCTGCAGCACCAGCGTCCCCAAGGCCGCAGTCACCTCCGGCTGCGCCTCGAGTATCGAGGCTATCAGTACACCGCCCATACCGGCTATGCACACCGTATCCACTTCACCGGGCTGTAAAACCGCCAGGCCGTCACCTAACCGCACGGCAATCTGGTTTTCCATCAGCGCCTGCTCTTTCACCGTGCGTATCGCAGCCTCATAGGGGCCGCGATTCTTGTCACCAGCCACTACAAAGGCCGCTTTGCCCTGCTGAATAAGTGCTGCCGCCAGATAGCCGTGGTCCGTGCCAATATCTGCAGCCCGGCAGCCCTCCGGCACGAAATCAGCCAGGGCTTGCAATCTTTCATCTAAATGCATAAGGATGCCTCCTTTAATCATAAGAAAAAGGGTGTAACCATTACGTTACACCCTTGAGTATACATGGCTCCCCGAGCGGGACTCGAACCTGCGACATATGGATTAACAGTCCACCGTTCTACCAACTGAACTATCGGGGAATATACATCGATGCCTACGCACCAACAGGGATAATTATATTAAACAGAATCTTTAATGTCAAGGAAATGTTATTAGTCCAGGAAGTCCTTGAGCTTGCGGCTGCGGCTGGGATGACGCAGTTTGCGCAGGGCCTTGGCCTCAATCTGGCGGATACGCTCACGGGTAACACCAAAGTTCTGGCCGACCTCTTCCAAAGTACGGGCGCGGCCATCGTCCAGACCAAAACGCAGGCGCAGAACTTTTTCCTCACGCGGCGTCAAAGTGTCCAGAACTTCCTCGAGCTGTTCCTTCAGGAGCATGAAGGACGCCGCGTCAGCCGGTGCCGGTGCATCCTGGTCCTCGATGAAGTCACCGAGATGGGAATCTTCTTCTTCACCGATAGGCGTTTCCAAGGATACAGGCTCCTGGGCAATCTTCATGATTTCCCGGACGCGCTCTACGCTGATATCCATCTCCTTGGCGATTTCTTCCGGCGACGGTTCACGTCCCAGCTGCTGCAGGAGCTGACGGGACACGCGAATCAGCTTATTGATGGTCTCTACCATATGCACAGGGATACGGATAGTACGCGCCTGGTCTGCAATGGCACGGGTAATGGCCTGACGAATCCACCACGTAGCATAGGTACTGAACTTATAGCCCTTGGTGTAGTCAAACTTTTCCACAGCCTTAATAAGGCCCAGATTGCCCTCCTGAATCAAATCCAGGAACAGCATACCACGGCCCACATAGCGCTTGGCAATGCTTACTACCAGTCGCAGATTGGCCTCTGCCAGACGTTTCTGGGCGATTTCATCGCCGTCCTGCATGCGCTTGGCCAATGCCACTTCTTCATCAGCTGTGAGCAGGGGCACACGGCCGATTTCTTTAAGGTACATGCGTACCGGGTCATCAATGCTGATACCTTCGGGCACAGAGAGGTCAATCTCCACGTCCTCGGTCTCCTTATCATCTATTTCATCGTCAACAGTATCCACATTGCTGGAATCATCAACAATTTCGATACCCTGCTGACTGAACGTGTCATACATACGGTCGATTTCGTCCGGTGAAAGGTCTTCCTGCTGCAAGGCTTCCACAAGTTCGCCATACGTTAATGTACCGCCATTCTTCGCACCTTTGGCCAATAAATTTTCCACAATCTCCGAACTGTGGTTCTTACTGCCAGCCTCAGCCTGAACGCTTATCTTCTTCTTAGCCTCAGCCATTCAGAATTCCCCTTTCCACGACTTCATAACTCCATACAAATTCACTCAAATTGCAACTCTTCCATTTCACTTTTTATTTTTTTTGCTTCGTTTAACTCCGCAATATAGGCGGTGTTGCCAGCCTGCAGATACTCCTCCGCCAGCCGGGCATGCCGCGTGTAACAGGCATTTAAATATGCGTGACGCAATACCCGTATGGCGTCGTTATATGCATCAGCTTCGTTTCTGTTGCCTAAATCCTCCACCAGTGCCCGGGACAGTTCGGCCATTGCTGCCTCACTTATTTTTTCCGCAGCCTGTACTTCATTAGGATTCTGCCTGCTTGCCGCTAATTCCTGCAAGTAAAGCAAAACTTCTCGCTGATTGTCATCTGCAATACTATCCAGGGGTACCATTGTCTGTAAATGGATTAAAATCCCCATATCCTGCCAGGCCATACGCAAAACAATGCGTCCAGCCCGTTTCAGAGCTGAATCCACCTGCCTGGTTGCCTGCCGGATAGGTGTGCTGGCCACAGCTCCCTCCTCCGGCATTTGCGGATTGCGGCCATACCGCCGCAGTTCCTCCTGAATAATGCCTTCTTCCAAAAGCAACGCACTGGACAATTTTTTTTGATACTCAATAACTACAGCTGATTCGCGAATGCCGGCCAAAACCGGCAGCATAGCATGAAGTGCCTTTACCTTGCCTTCCAGCGTATCGTGATTGATATGCTTTAGCACATACTGCAGCCGGTATTCCACCAGCGGCAGGGCTTTTTGCACCAGTTCCTGAAAGGCCTGTGCCCCATGCTTACGAATAAATTCATCCGGATCCTTGCCATCCGGCACCACAATCACGCGCACCGTTGCCCCGGAATCCCGGACAATGGACAGCGCCCGGATAGTAGCCTTTTGCCCGGCCTCATCACTGTCGTAACAGAAATAAATTGCCGGTGCATAACGCATAATCAGCTTGCAGTGCTCTGCTGTAAAAGCCGTGCCCAGCGATGCCACCACATTACGGATTCCGGCACTGAATACAGAAATCGCGTCCATGTAGCCTTCCACGACTATGGCATAGCCGGCCTTGCTTATAGCCCGATGCGAGCGGTCCAAGCCAAAAAGAAGTCTACGCTTATTAAATAAGATAGTTTCCGGAGTATTGAGGTACTTCGGCGTACTGTCATCCAGCACGCGGCCGCCAAAACCGACGACACGTCCCCGTTCATCAGCTATCGGTATGATAACCCGGTGCCGAAAACGGTCATAAATCCCCTGGCTGTTCTTGCGCTCCGCAGCCAGCCCGGCCTCCAACAGGAACTCTTCTTTAACCCCGCGTTTTACAAAGGCTGTGGACAGTTTATCCCATGCCTCGGGGGCATAGCCTAACTTAAACTCTTCAATCGTCTCCGGCGAAATACTTCTCTTGGCAAAATATGCCTTACCGGGCTCACCGAGTTTTGTCAGCGTCAAACAGTTGTGAAAAAAATCCCGCGCCATTTCATTGACCTTGCGCAGGTCAGCTTTTTGCTGGTCACGGGCCAGTTCCTGTGGGGTACGCTGCCGCTGGGGCAGGGGAATACCTAGCTTTTCTGCCTGAAGCTTAATCGCCTCGAAATACGTGACATTTTCAATCAATGATATAAACTTGAAAACATTTCCACCTGCATGGCAGCCAAAGCAATAAAAAAAACCTTTATCCGGTACCACGGAAAAAGACGGCGTCTTTTCACCATGGAAAGGGCAGCAGCCCCAATAGCGGTTGCCCTTTTTTTTCAGGGAAACATAGGTCTGCACAACCTGCAGGATATCTGACTGAGCACGAACCTGCTCAACAAATTCATCCAATTGTTCATTGCGCATGACCTAACCCCTTACCAGATAACCAATATCCCGTTACTAACTATAACAAGCATGCTGTATACTATTCGTGCTTTATACTCAAAATCCTGCTTTTTATAAATAATTTTTCTTGAAAATATAACATTTTTGCATACAGTTCTTTTACAGTATATTATTCTACTCTATTTGTCAATATCCCTTTTTATTTTTTGCCGGACTGGCCGTATGGCCTACCGGCGGCATAAAAATATCATTAAAGAGTTCCACGGCGTAACTGTCCGTAAGACCGGCTACATAATCCGTAACCACCTTCTGCCGCCCCCAGCATTCTTCCCGGCCGATGTATTCCGGCGGCAGCTCCAGAAAATTCTCCATAAAATAATGATAAAGTTCCCTTAAAACAAAGGCTGCCTGACGGCGTTCCCGGGACAGCATGTCCGAGTGATAGATGTTTTTAAACATAAACTCGCGAAAAACATCCATAAGCCCCTTGATTCTGGCTGACTGCAGAATATCGCCCTGCCCTTCAGAGCTGACAATCATATCCTCAACCATGGTCGTAATCATCTGGGAGGTACTTTCCCCCAGACCTTTGTAAATCTCTGCCGGCAGGTCCCCCGGCGTCAGCAGGCCGGCCCGCAGGCTGTCATCATAATCGTGGCATAGATAGGCAATTCTGTCAGCTACGCGCACAATCCGGCCTTCCAAGGTCCGGGGCAGCGTTGGCCCTGTATGGTTGACAATGCCGTCCTTGACTTCAAAAGTCAGATTAAGTCCCTTGCCACCCAGTTCCAAAAATTCTACGACACGCAGGCTCTGCTCATTGTGGGTAAAATGACCTGTCAAATCGTCCATGACCGATTCCCCGGCATGACCGAAGGGCGTATGTCCTACATCGTGCCCCAAGGAAATGGCCTCGGCCAAATCTTCGTTTAACCGCAGCCCCCGGGCAATAGTCCGGGATATCTGTGACACTTCCAGGCTATGCGTCATCCGGGTACGATAATGGTCCCCGGCCACGATATACACCTGAGTTTTATGTTTCAGGCGGCGGAAAGACTTCGAATGCAGGATTCTGTCCCGGTCCCGCTGAAATTTTGTACGAAAGGCACATTCCTCGATAGGCTGTTTTCTTCTGGCCTCCCGGCTCTTGGCCGCCAATGGCGATAATATCTGATATTCCTGTTCCTCAGTGCGCTCCCTGACAGTCACCTTCGCCACCTCCTGTTTCAATATATAACAGATGTTTAATTATACAATACTAGCAGATAAAATAAAAGTCCTGCAATTTTGCCAAAAATAAGTTTTTGCTGTAAAATATAAGTTAATAAATTCATTTAAAGGAGGGGATTTCATGCCTATTCGCCTGCTGACCCTCATCATGCTTTGTTTTTTACTGGTGAGCAGTCCTTTTGTCTATGCTGAATCCGGCAGTGGCCACAACATCAACGCCGATATGGCCAAAAGCAAAGCCCGCCCTACCGTTTCTGCCGAAAATGTAAACTATCATGAAGATACCGGCCTTTACGCACTGGCAGGCAATGTTCGCATCAAACTGGCAGAGCGTACCTTCCTTACACAAACTGCCAGAATAAATCCTGTCTCCCTGCTGCTCTGGACTGACGGCGGTTCGGAAATTATCGAAGGCGAGCTGCATTTTACCTGCGATGCCATGTATGCCGAGCTTTCCGGAAATACCGTCTGGTGCTTTGGCACCCGTTGCGGCGTTGAACGTCCGGGACTTGTCATTCATGGTGATAATATGCAGTACAACTGGGATACCCATATCGTCACCTTTGACGGCCATGTCTTGTGTGTACAAAAAGGAAAGAGCACCACTGCCAGCCATTTGGAATTTGACCTGGATAAGAACGATATCGTGCGGTAAGATTACGCCTTATCCAGCCAAAAAGCCCGATGAAACTGTTTTTAAAACAGTCCATCGGGCTTTTTCATTGTTTATTAAGTCAGGACATATCTACGACTTGGCCCTTTTTTTCCTTAACAACTACATTACGCTGAAAATCAAAGCACTCATCGGCAATATCCTTATGCAGGATAAGCAGGCAGATAAGGTTAGGAATCGCCATCAGGCCATTCATGGTATCAGAAAAGTTCCAGACAACTTCCAAAGCGGTGGTCGCGCCGACAAAGGTCACCAGACTGAAAAGCACCCGATAGCCCATAATCACCGGCCGTTTCTTAATCAAATACTCCAACGCTTTTTCGCCGTAATATTCCCAGCCCAAAATGGTGGAAAAAGCAAACAGGCTCAGGGAGATAGAAATAATCAGCTTGCCGTATTCACCAAAGACTGTACTGAACGCCGCAATGGTGAGCTCGGCACCGGAGAGCAGTTCCCCAGTTGCCGGATTGGTCATGCCCAACATGCCGGAGGAGGCAATAACCAGACCTGTCAGCATGCAGACAATCATCGTATCAAAGAACGTGCCAGTCATATTGACATAGCCCTGCCGGGACGCATGGTCCGTCTGAGCAGCAGCCGCAGCAATAGGTGCAGAACCCAGGCCGGCCTCATTGGAAAACACGCCACGGGCCACACCCCAGCGCATGGAGGTCAGCATTGACGCTACGATAGAGCCGCCCACACCGCCGGCCACGGAATCAAAGGAGAAGGCCATGCGGAACATTTCGGCCACACCGGCCGGCACAGCAGAGAAATTGGCAATAATCACAATCGCCGCCGTTACAAAGTAGAATGCCGCCATCCCCGGCACCACGACACTGGACACCTTGCCAATGCTGTGAATGCCGCGAATCAGCACTGCCAGCGCCAGCACAGTAATCACCGCGCCGGTGGCATAAGCAGGTATCGCATAACTGTGTGACAGGGCCATCGCAATGGAATTGGCCTGCGTCATATTACCGATACCAAAGGAGGCCAGTACGACAAACAATGCAAACAAAAACGCCAGTGTCCGGCCAATAAATTTATTTCTGATACCATAGCGCATGGCATACATGGGGCCGCCGGACATTTCCCCAACGCCGTTGGTTACACGGTACTTGACCGCCAATACCGACTCTGCATATTTGGTAGACAGGCCAAAGGCCGCGCTTATCCACATCCAAACCAAAGCACCAGGTCCACCCAGTACCATGGCCGTGGCCACACCTACGATATTACCGGTTCCCACCGTTGCCGACAGCGCCGTCATCAGCGACTGGAACGGGGAAATATCACCCTCATGGTCAGCCTTGTGCCGGAATATCATGCGTATTGCATAGCCCAGATTTATCCATGGCAAAAAACGCAGGCGCAGGGTGAGAAAAACACCTGTTCCCACCAACAAGGCCAGCATTATCGGCCCCCAGACGAAATTGTTTATATCCGCCATTAAAGCTGCAAAATCCATACATCCACATCCCTACTAATAAAATAAGAACACTCCCCTGCTGAAAATCATACAGGAGAGCGTCTGTCTTTGACGTCTACGTGTAGTATTATAATAGACTCTTGTAATCTTGTAAATATTTTTCCCATGTATTCATGGGAAAAAACCACAAAGCACATTTACCGGTTCAAGGCACGATGGGCAATGTCCTTACGATAGAATGCGTCCTTAAAGGAAATCATGGCTGCCCCCTGATAGGCCTTGTCTACAGCTGCACGCACGTTATCAGCCTTGGCCACAACGCCCAGGACACGTCCGCCATTGGTGACAATGTCTGCCCCCTTTTGCGCTGTACCGGCATGGAACACGAGGCTGCCGGCTGCCCGGGCCTCTGCCAGTCCTTTTATTTTATCGCCCTTGCGGTAAGCCCGGGGATAACCGCCAGCGGCCATGACCACACAAACAGCGGCCCCTTTGCTCCAGTCAATCTGCTGCGCGGCCAGAGTTCCGTCACAGCAGGCAGTCATTATTTCCACCAAATCACTTTCGAGCAAGGGCAGTACCACCTGGGTTTCCGGGTCACCAAACCGGGCGTTAAATTCCACTACCTTGGGGCCGTCTGCCGTAATCATCAGACCGGCATAAAGACAGCCTTTATAGGTTTTACCTTCCTGGGACATAGCCTTGATGACTGGCAACAGTATTTTGTCATAGGTTTCCTGCAAAAGCGCCTCCGTCATCACCGGTGCCGGGGCATAAGTTCCCATGCCGCCGGTATTGGGGCCTTTGTCGCCATCATAAGCACGTTTATGGTCCTGCGAGCTGATCATGGGGCAAATTGTTTGGCCATCGGTAAAGCAAAGCAGGGAGGCCTCTTCTCCAGCCATGAATTCCTCAATGACCACCCGGCTGCCGGCTGTGCCGAATTCCTTGTCCTCCATAATATCGGTAATGGCCGCCAGAGCCTCCGTTTCCGTCATGGCCACCACAACGCCTTTGCCGGCGGCCAGACCGTCAGCCTTGATGACAATGGGTGCACCCTCCTGACGAATGTAGGCCTTGGCCTTTTCCGCCTCCGTGAATACTTCGTACTTAGCCGTGGGGATATGGTACTTCTTCATCAGTTCCTTGGAGAAAGACTTGGAGCCTTCGATTTGTGCAGCCGCCTGTGACGGTCCAAAGGCCCGTATGCCGGCTGCCTCCACAGCGTCTACCAGGCCGTTGGTCAGGGGCACTTCCGGTCCCACCACGACCAAATCAATATGGTGCTGCTGGGCAAAATCCACAATGGCCTGATTGTCCGTTATCTCAATGCCATCCACGCACATGGCCTTATCCGCCATGCCCGGATTGCCCGGCAGGGCATACAGCCTGTCCGTCTTGGGCGATTGGGCAATTTTCCAAACTAACGTGTGTTCACGGCCGCCGCTGCCGATTACCAGTATATTCATTTTACTTACCCCTTATTTTGCCAACTGCTGTTTTAAGTAATCCTGAATCATCGTGTCATAAGCCGCCGTATGTGCAAAAGCCTCCTGTGCCAGCTCCATACGGGTTTTGTCATCTACACCGCCATTTTTCTTAATCTGGTCAATGACATCATTATATTTTGCCGGATTGGTTACGATGGTGACAAATTTAAAGTTTTTAGCCGACGCACGCACCATCGCCGGGCCGCCGATATCAATGTTTTCAATGGCCTCAGCCAGCGTTACATTAGGCTTGGCAATGGTTTCCTTGAAGGGATAGAGATTGACAGCTACGAGGTCAATCCCCTTAATCCCGTGTTTTTCCATCTGGGCCACATGTTCTGCATTGTCACGTACAGCCAAAATGCCGCCATGAATATAGGGATTCAAGGTTTTCACACGGCCGTCCATGATTTCAGGAAAGCCCGTTACATCACTGACGTAGGTTACAGGAATTCCGGCCTCCTTGATGGCTTTCATGGTACCACCCGTGGAAATGATTTCCACGCCAGCCTCATGCAGCTGACGGGCAAACTCCACCACGCCTTCTTTATTGGATACGCTAATCAGGGCACGCTTAATCTGCATTTATCTGTCTCCTTTACGACATTTACTCTAAAATCGTCACCTTACGGCCATCTACTTTCAACTTGCCTTCACAGTACAGGCGGATACACTCAGGATAAATCCGGTGCTCCTCCTTGAGGACTCTGGCTCCCAGAGTTTCTTCCGTGTCGTCAGCCAGTACAGGCACCGCTGCCTGCATGATAATCGGGCCGGAATCCGTGCCCTCGTCCACAAAATGCACGGTACAGCCACTGACCTTGACACCATAAGCCAGCACATCACGATGCGCATGTGCGCCGGGGAAACTGGGCAGCAGCGCCGGGTGAATGTTCATAATCCGTCCAGCAAAATGCCCGACAAAATACGGCGTCAAAATCCGCATGAAACCGGCCAATACCACCAAGGTAACACCAGCGGCCTCGAGCTTTTCAATCAGGGCTTTTTCAAATGGTTCCCGCCCATCATACTGTGTGCGGTCAACGCAGACAGCCTCAATGCCGGCCTTACGGGCCCGCTCCAGGGCATAGGCCTCCTTATCCGTCAGCACAATGGCAATTTCTGCCGGTACCTTGCCGGCGGCAATGGCATCAATGATGGACTGCAAATCCGTGCCCCGGCCGGAGCAGAGTACGCCTAGTTTTTCCTTATGCACCAAACACACCGCCCTGCAACGTCACATCATGATTGCCTTTAACTACCCGGCCGATTTCATATACATTTTCAGCAGCCTGCTGCAAATGGGCCTTGACCGCCTCAACCTCGGCTGCCGGCACGATGAGAATCATGCCAATGCCCATGTTGAAGGTGCGGTACATTTCCGGCCATTCCACATTGCCCCACTGCTGCAGCAGGCGGAAGATAGCCGGCATTTCCCATTTGCCCGTATCGATTTCAACGGCCAGGTCCTGCGGCAGGGCGCGGGGAATATTTTCATAGAAACCGCCGCCCGTGATATGTACCATGCCGTGTATGTCAAACTTCTCTATCAATGGCAGGCAGGACTTAGGATAAAGACGGGTGGGGGTTAAGAGTTCCTCCCCGATGGTCTTGCCCAGTTCTTCCATGTATTCGTCGCCCTTAAAGCCCTTGTGGTCAAAGACAATACGGCGCACGAGTGAGTAACCATTGGAATGTACACCCGAGGACGGCAGGCCGAGAATTACATCACCTTCCTGTACCTTGGCACTGGTGATGAGCTTGCTCTTTTCCACCACACCGACAGCAAAACCGGCAATATCATATTCACCCTGCGGATAAAAACCGTTCATCTCGGCCGTTTCGCCGCCAATCAGTGCACAGCCTGACTCCTTGCAGGCCCCGGCAACACCTTTAACCACATCAGCCACCTGTTCCGGGTCCAGCTTGCCCACCGCCAGATAATCCAGGAAAAAGAGCGGTTCTGCGCCCTGCACCAGAATATCATTGACGCACATGGCTACGGCGTCCTGACCGATGGTATCATGCTTATCCAGCATAAAGGCCAGTTTGAGCTTGGTGCCTACACCGTCCGTACCGGACACGAGCACCGGTTCCTTGTACTTGCCGCTGTTTAAGGCAAAGAGGCCGCCAAAGCCGCCTAAATCTCCCAATACCTCCGGGCGGTAGGTCGCTCTGACGCTTTCCTTAATGAGTTCCACCGACTTATTGCCGGCATCAATATCCACCCCGGCATCTTTATAGGTAATTCCTGCTTTGTTCTCCGTCATTGTCAGCTGTTTCCTCACTTTATCAATTTTGTTTACGCTGTTCAAATACATACTTGCTGTCGCCTGCAGGCTTTTCTCCCTCGGCAATGGGGTAAGCGCTGTTAAAGCAGGCATAGCACATGTCCTCGGCATTAACCGCCGACACACAGGACTTCAGCCCGTCCAGGGACAGGAAGTGCAGACTATCTGCCCCGATAAACTGGCGGATTTCCTCCACACTCTTGGTGGCAGCAATCAGTTCCTTACGTACCGATGTATCAATGCCATAAAAGCAGGGATAACCGATAGGCGGACTGCTGATACACATGTGAACCTCTTTGGCTCCGGCCTGGCGGAGCAGGCGCACGATTTTACCACTCGTCGTGCCCCGGACAATGGAATCATCAACCATGATAACCGACTTGCCCTCCACCACGGAACGAATGGCATTGAGCTTTAATTTCACGCTGTTATCACGTTTTTTCTGCGTCGGCTGAATGAAGGTACGTCCGATATAACGGTTTTTAATCAGACCTTCCACAAAGGGAATCCCTGACTCATAGGCAAAGCCTGTGGCGGCCGTAGTACCGGAGTCCGGCACAGAAATGACAATATCACCCTTAAAGCCGGATTCCCGGGCCAATACCCGGCCCATCATAAATCTGGCGTCATGGACGCTTTGACCGTCAATCACCGAGTCCGGACGGGCAAAGTAAATGTACTCAAAGATACAGGAAGCCTTCTTTTCCTCCGTGGCAAACGGATAGGACTTCACGCCGCTTTCATCAATGACCACCATTTCCCCGGGAGCAATATCACGGACAAACTCCGCGCCGGCCACATCGAGGCCGCAGCTTTCGGAGGAAATAATATAGCTGCCCTCCTCCGTTTTGCCCAGGCATAACGGACGGAATCCCTGCGGGTCACGGGCACCAATCAGCTTATCCTCTGTCATAATGGTCAGGCAGTAGGCACCGCGGATTTTTTTCAGACTTTCGATAATCTTCTCTTCCACCGTTTCTTCCCGGCTGCGCGCAATGAGATTGACAAAAACCTCGGAGTCAATGGACGTCTGGAAAATCGTCCCCTGCTCCTCGAGCTCATGGCGGATTTCCGCCGCATTGGTCAGATTACCGTTATGAGCCAGGGCAATTTTGCCGCCGGAGTAATTTACCATCAGCGGCTGGGTATTGCATAACAGGCTGGAGCCCGTGGTGGAATACCGCACATGCCCAATGGCAATGCACTGATTATCCATATGGGGAATCTGATGACGGAAAACCTCATTTACCAGCCCCATGCCCCGGTTTACATCCATCCAGGCACCGTCCGTAATCGCGATACCGGCGCTTTCCTGTCCGCGGTGCTGCAAGGCATAGAGTCCCAGATATGTCAGAGCTGACACATCTTCCGTATGGGAATATACACCGTAAACACCGCACTCTTCTTTCCATTTCGGTTCTAAGTTATAGCCATTTTCATACATGGTTATGTTTATCTCTCACTTCGTATAAATAATTTTTTACAAAAAAACAGTCCGCTGCCGCGCGCTTTAAAGCTGCGCAGCAACACGGGCTGCTTTCTTGTCCACTTCTTCTACCATTTTTTCACGATAAGCCGCCAGCTTTGCCGCCAGGTCAGAATTGCCCACAGCAAAAATCTGCACAGCAAAAATCGCCGCATTCTTGGCCCCGTTAATGGCCATAGTTGCCACCGGCACACCGGAAGGCATCTGCACCGTGCTCAGGAGCGCGTCCATACCATTTAAGGCCGTGGCATTGATGGGCACACCAATAACGGGCAGCGTAGTATAGCTGGCTACCACACCTGCCAGGTGAGCTGCTGCGCCAGCCGCCACAATAAATACACCCACGCCTTTTTCCGGTGCAGACAAAACAAACTCACGCACCTTAGCCGGGGTACGATGAGCGGAGGCCACCACAACTTCAATCTCTATCCCAAAACTTTTGAGCAAATCTGCCGCCGGTTTCAGAATCGGCCAGTCAGAATCACTGCCCATAAGGATTGCTGCTTTCATTAAAGTTTGTTCTCCTTTCACCAAGCATCTTATAGCGAACCTATAGATACTTGTTTTTCATAGTAATCACATGCGCTCCCCGCCGGGAACCGGCGGACGTAAAGCACATGCCGGGATTTACGTCCGCATTTCCTTAACGGGAAAATCCTTTACCAGTCAAAAGCTCGTAAGCCTCTTTGTATTTTGCAATGGTCTTGTCGATGATATCCTGCGGCAGCTGATAATCACTGTCCGGATTTGCCTTTAACCAATCGCGTACAAACTGCTTGTCATAAGAAGGCTGGCTCTTGCCTTTTTCATATCCTGCCAGCGGCCAGAAACGGGAGCTGTCCGGAGTCAGCACTTCATCACCCAGTACGATATTGCCATCCTCGTCAACACCAAACTCAAATTTCGTATCAGCAATGATAATGCCCTTAGTCAGTGCATACTCAGCACATTTCTTGTAAATGGCGATGGTATAATCACGAATCTTTTCTGCATATTCCTGACCGTGACCAGGGAATTCCTTTTCCAAAACCTTGGCGCCCTGTTCCAGGGAGACGTTTTCGTCATGGTCGCCCAGTTCAGCTTTGGTGCTGGGGGTAAAAATCGGCTCAGGCAGTTTTTCTGATTCCTGCAAACCTGCCGGCAGCTCAATACCGCAGATCGTGCCGTTTTCCTTATAGCTTTCCCAGCCGCTGCCGGTAATATAGCCGCGAACAATGCACTCCATCGGAATCATGTGCAGTTTCTTGCACTTCATGCTGTTGCCCTGAAATTCCTCCTGCTGGAAGTATTCCGGCATATCGGCATTGTCCACCGACAGCATGTGGTTAGGAATGATATCACTGGTGAAATCAAACCAGAACCGGGACATCTGGGTGAGTATAGCCCCCTTGTCCGTAATCTTGTTCTTCAGGATGTGGTCAAAGGCCGAAATACGGTCCGTAGCCACCATGATGATGCTGTCATCAGCCTCATAAACCTCGCGAACTTTACCGGATTTGAAAGGTTTGTACGTTTTCATTGATTTTATCGTCTCCCATAAAATACTAGAAAATAAATCATCGACTCTTACATCATATCGATATTTTTTTTACCTGTCAACGATTTTTAGGACACATGTCCTTGAATTGTTGCCACCTGCAAATAGTCAGGGGATAATGTCCTTTTTCATTTGACATAGCCTGCCCATTGTTATATATTAGTGAACGTATTAAAAGAATATTAAGAGGATGTATACGAATGATAATCTGGATAAAACGGCTGGCAATCATCATGCTGGTCATCTGTGCAGCCCTGTTCGGGATTGTTTTTTACATTATGCACAAGCCCAACCAGCCTGTGCCGGTACTGAACTACCATCAGATTAACGACCGGGATGAAAACGCCCTGACCGTACACACGGATCAGTTTGACTCCCAAATGAAGTATCTGGCAGATAATGGCTATCATACCATTACGCCCGATGAAATGGTGTCCGCCTGGGAATCAGGCACTCCTTTGCCGGAAAAGCCCGTTATCATCACTTTTGATGACGGCTATGCTGACAACTACCGTTGTGCTTACCCTATACTGCAAAAGTACAACCTCAAAGGCACCATCTTTTTGGTTTCTGATTTCATCAGCACGTATCCCAACTATCTGACCTGGGCGCAAATCCTGGAAATGCAGGAAAGCGGCCTGATGAACTTTGAAAGCCATACGCTGTCCCATGCTCAGCTGGACACCACGAGTCCGGAAGAAACGTGGAATCAGCTGTACAACTCCAAAAAGGCTTTGGAATGGTATTTGAAAACAGATGTAAACTTCCTGGCCTACCCCTGTGGTTTCTATGATGAGGAATTGCAAAGCAAGGTAAAAGAGGCCGGATATAAAGGTGCCTTTACCGTCAACTTCGGCTTTGCGGACAAGGACGCCAACCGCTATATACTGGACCGCGTGCCCATCTTCGGCTGCACCAATCACACCCTGATGCGGTTTAAAATGCGCTTACAGTACGCTCCGATATTCGCGCCGCTGGCTCAAATCCACAAACAATTATTGGATAACAATCATACCTTTATCGCCAGATTTATTCCCACGCCATAAAAAAGGGACTGTGAAAAATCCCTTAACCTAAAAAGTCCGTTGACAAAAAATGTCAATGGACTTTTTTAAATTGAAGTTTGACGGTCAAAGAGTTCTTAAAAATATCCCGTTCATACGTGCATGGGGTTCACGGGGGAGTAATTTTTCTGCCTCCGCTAAACGACACACCTCGGAAAAGATAGCTGTCCAGTTACCTGCGCCGGGCAGGCCAACGGCGCTCCTTTCAGCGTAGTTGCTTAGTGATGTCCTGCAGTGTGCCGGCCTTCGCTGCGCTCAGGCAGTCGCTCCCCGCATAAAAATCACTCCCCCGTTCGCCCCCAGCAACGCTATTTACAATTGTCACGAACCCGTTGCTCCTGTTACAAGAACATCGATGTGCCTGCTCCCTGTCACTGCGAAAGAATCAGTTTACACAAACGTCGCTTAGGGCGGAGGTGGTGATGCTTTTCGCAGTGGAACGACTGTCCGAACGCAGTGAGGACTGGCCCACAAACAACAGTTTCTAGAAACCGAGATGAACAATCGCGCCGACTGCTTGCCGGCGCATGTTACTAGAAAAGTACATACTTTTGCTGGTGGGCCATTCAGTGAAACAGCGAAAAGTATTACCACCTCCACCCGACTGAGCTGTAACAAATAAAAATAAGCACGCACCAAACGTTAAACTGCAATTTATGTTTGTCGATAAGCTATAGTATACTTTTTGCACAGCACCTTTTTGTCACTGATTAACCTACCAGTTCATACCCGGCATCGGTGATTACCTGCGCAAATTCATCCCGGGAAATGTCCCTTCCGGCGGTAACTTTAGCCGTACCAGCCTCCAGATTTACCTCCACAGCCGTGACACCGGCCATCTTGCTCAGGGCGTCATTTACATGTTTCTGACAATGAGCACACATCATGCCCTCAATCTTTAATTCAGTTTCCATAGCCATTTTTATTCCTTCCTTTCCGACAGATACCTGTCTTTCCTGATTACCTTGTGTATTTTCACTCCCGGCGTCACTGCGCTCCGGCCGGAAAGACCGCAGCCGCAATGCGTTCAGAACCACACAAACACTGGACATACTCATGGCCGCTGCCCCTATCATCGGGGAGAGCTTTAGCCCAAAAGCCGGGTACAAAAGACCTGCGGCCAAAGGTATGCAAATGATATTGTAGATAAATGCCCAAAACCAATTTTCTTTGATATTGCGGATTACGGCCCGGGACAGCTTGATGGCACTTACCGCATCGAGCAGATTGCTCCTGATAAGCACAGCGTCAGCACTATCCATAGCCACATCTGTACCGGCACCAATGGCAATGCCTGCGTCTGCCCGTGCCAGGGCCGGAGCGTCATTGATACCATCACCAATCATAGCCACCTTGTGCCCTGCGGCCTGCAAAGCAGCAATATGCTGCTCCTTCATGGCCGGCAGCACCCCGGCAATGCATTTTGTCAATCCCAGACGGCGGCGCACGGCCTCGGCGGTACGTTCATTATCACCGGTCAGCATTATGACTTCCAGCCCCATTTGTTTCAGCTGCCTGATAGCCTCGCTGCTGGATTCCTTCACCCTGTCAGCGGCAGCGATAATCCCGGCCAGCCTGCCGTCCTGTGCGAACAGCAGCGGTGTTTTCCCCTCAGCAGTGAGCCTTGTCAATTCCTTATGGCAGGACGCCGTATCTACGCCCTGTTCCTCCATAAAGGCCGCATTGCCAGCCAGGCACAGGCTGGCACCGGCACGGCCTGTAAGCCCCTTGCCAATAACAGCCTGAAAATCATTTACCGGCACAGGCGTCAGCCCCTTTTCCGCCGCATAGGCCATAACGGCCTCAGCCAACGGATGTTCACTGTTTTTCTCCAGCCCTGCCGCCAATGCTGTCAGCTCAGATTCGGATAAGGCCAGGGGAATTACATCAGTAACCACAGGCTTGCCCTCTGTAATGGTTCCTGTCTTATCCATGACCACCGTATCTACGGCCTGGGCATTTTCCAGTACTTCACCGGATTTTATGAGAATGCCGTTCTCCGCTCCCTTGCCGGTCCCTACCATAATCGCCACCGGCGTAGCCAGTCCCAGGGCACATGGACAGGAAATGACGAGCACGGAAATCGCCATCGAAAACGCAAATTCCACACTCTCGCCTAAGGCCAGCCAGATACCACCGGCAGCCAGCGCAATGATGATAACCACCGGCACAAACACCCCGGCTATGCGGTCAGCCAGTCTGGCCAGTGGTGCTTTGCTGGCGCTGGCCTCTTCTACCAGGCGGATTATCTGGCTGATAGCCGTATCACCGCCCACTTTTTCCGCCCGGAAATGAATTGCGCCGTTTTTATTCAACGTGGCCGCCGTAACCTTGTCACCGGGCTGCTTAAACACCGGCAGGCTCTCCCCCGTCAGCGCCGACTCGTCCACACTGGTCTGGCCGGAAAGCACCACACCATCAGCCGGCAGTCGTTCTCCGGGACGCACGACTATTTCATCGCCCACGGCCAGACTGTCGGCCGGGATAGTGACTTCCTGACCGCCGCGCATGACAACGGCCTGCTGTGGTGCCAAAGCCATAAGCCCGGCCAGTGCCGCACCTGTTTTGCCTTTGGCCTTGGCCTCCATGAATTTTCCCACGGTAATCAGCGTAACTATCATACCTGCCGATTCAAAATAAAGATTACGGCTGTACTCAGCTACCAGTCCCCAGTCACCATGGCCGAGTCCCCAGCTCATGCGAAACATGGCAAAGGCCCCGAATACGGCCGCCGCCATCGAGCCCATGCCCACGAGGCTGTCCATATTCGGCGCACCTTGAAACAGATTGCGGAAACCATTTATATAGTATTTCCTGTTCAGGTACATTATGGGCAGCAACAACAAAAACTGGACCAAAGTAAAGGTTAAGGCATTTTCCGGGCCGGCAAAAATCGTCTGTATAATTTCCGGCACTGGCAGGCCCAGCCAGCCATAAACCATCTGGTGCATGGCGATATACATAAGCGGCAGTAAAAACACAAGTGATAAACAAAGCCGTTGTTGCAATGCCGCTGCGTCCTTAGCCCATATATCATCGCCGTCAGCCTGCGGCTCACTTGTCTGCTTTGTGTCCTTCAGACTGGCCCCATAGCCTGCCTGTTCCACAGCCGCAATGATTTGCGCCGGACTTAGCTGCCCTTCATCATAAGCAAGCTGCAGGGAATTAGTCAACAGATTTACGCTCACGTCCTGCGTGCCAGCCAGTTTCGTCACAGCTTTTTCCACTCTGGCCGAACAAGCCGAACAGGTCATGCCTGTAATCGTAAACCGTTCTTTTTTCATTTTATCACCTCGCCTCAGCGAACCATTTTGCTCAATAGCATTACGAGCTCGTCCACCACTGCGTCATCACCTTCACGGATATCATGCACTACGCAGCTTTTGATATGCTCAGACAAAAGCTCCTTATTAAAAGCGCCCAAGGCGGCTTGAATTGCACTGACCTGCGTCATGATATCCACACAGTACCTGTCATCTTCCACCATACGGCGAATGCCCCGTACCTGCCCTTCAATACGGTTCAGCCGGGATATCAGTTTCTTGTATTCCCTGCCATCCTTATCGCGGTGTTTATGTCTTACTTCACCGCCACAGCAGCCTGCAGCACTTGTTTCCATAAAAGCCTCCATACACAAATATACCCCCTATAGGTATAAATTTTATACCTATAGGGGGTATATGTCAAGATTGCCGGCAATCAGATAAAGACCTCACAGTCATCTTCGACACGCTTGCAGTTATTGCGGACATTTTCCATAACAGCCTGTACATCCTGGCCTTCTTCAAATTCCACCTTCATTTTCAAAGTCATGAAATTGACGCTGGCGTCTTTAACCCCGGCCGTGTTTTTGGCAGCCTCTTCCATCAGATTTGCACAGTTAGCACAGTCTACTTCAATTTTGTAAGTTTTCTTCATGATAAATACGCCCTTTCCTCATTAGCTTATTAAATATCAGGCTGCAGTCACATCTGTATGCATTTGACTGCCAGCCGCTTTTACAACATCGCTTTGCGGTACAAACAAGGCTCGTACGGCATTGAGTACCGCCAGTACCATTACCCCCACATCAGCAAAGATAGCCGCCCACATATTGGCCAGGCCCAGGGCCCCGAGCAGCAATACCAGCACCTTGATACCGATGGAGAACCAGATATTCTGTTTTACAATTCTCAGTGTCTTGCGCGCAATCTTCATAGCTGTCGCAATCTTTAACGGGTCATCGTCCATGAGCACAATATCTGCAGCCTCAATAGCCGCATCAGAACCCATAGCTCCCATAGCAATCCCCACATCAGCCCGGGAAAGCACGGGTGCATCGTTGATGCCATCACCGACAAAGGCTAGTTTACCAGTTCCCTGCTGTGCTAAAAGTTCTTCGACTTTCGTCACCTTATCCTGCGGCAGCAGCTGGCTGTAAACCGTATCCAGCTGTAAATCAGCCGCCACTTTGTCTGCTATGACCGCATTATCACCAGTCAGCATAACCGTCTGCCGGATACCACTTTTCCTTAAGGCCTTAATCGCCTCGGCGGCATGTTCTTTCACCACATCAGCAATGATGATATGTCCGGCGTATTCCTGGCCAATGGCCACATGGATAATTGTGCCGACAGCATCACACTCATACCAGTCAGCACCGATGGCCGCCATCAGCTTGGCATTACCAACGTAGACAGTCTGCCCGTTCACCTGTGCGCGGATACCCTGTCCGGCAATTTCCTCCACCTGTTCCACAGTACAGCCGTCTGCCTCCTGCCCGTAGGCATTGCGCAGCGACTCAGCAATGGGGTGCGTGGAATAACGCTCCACATGGGCTGCCAGGTGCAGCAATTGTTCTTCATTCAATTTATCCGAGTGAATGGCCGTAACTTGAAAAACGCCCTTGGTCAATGTGCCCGTCTTATCAAAGACGATGGTTGCTACCTCCGACAGAGTTTCCAGATAGTTGGAGCCTTTCACCAGCACCCCCTGACGGCTGGCACCGCCAATGCCGGCAAAGAAAGACAGCGGAGTACTGACCACCAGGGCACAGGGACAGCTGATAACCAGAAACGTCAGGGCACGGTAAATCCACGTCCCCCATTCCGGCGCCAGTCCCATGCCCAATATTCTTACCAATGGCGGCAGAACAGCGAGCGCCAAGGCGGCATAAACTACGATAGGAGTATATACCCGGGCAAATTTAGCAATAAAGTTTTCGGATTTGGACTTGCGCGAACTGGCGTCCTCTACCATTTCGAGAATCTTGGAGGCAGTTGACTCGTCAAAATCCTTGGTAGTCTTAATTTTTAACAGGCCATTCAGATTCACACAGCCGCTGATAACCTCATCGCCCTCTTGGGCCTCCCGGGGCAGAGCCTCACCTGTCAGCGCCACGGTATTCAGGCTCGAGGCTCCGGACACCACTATCCCGTCAAGGGGAATTTTTTCCCCGGGCTTAACCACGATTATGCTGCCGATTTCCACTTCATCCGGCTCAACCTTTTCCAGTGTACCGTCTGCTTGCTCAATATTGGCATAATCCGGCCGGATATCCATCAAAGCGCTGATATCCCGGCGGCTGCGCCCCACCGCATAGGCCTGGAACCATTCACCTATCTGGTAGAACAGCATTACCGCGATAGCCTCTGTATAATCACCGTCTTCATAAATGGCCAGCGCCATCGCCCCGATAGTGGCTATCGACATCAACAGGCTTTCATCAAAAGCCTGCCGGTTCTTAATCCCCTTGCCGGCCTTATATAAAATATCATAGCCCACAATAAGGTACGGCACGAGATATGCAAAAAATCGCGGCATTCCTGCCAGCTCTGTAAAGGCAAGTACAATCATCAGCACAGCCGCAATGATAATCCGCACCAGATTTTTCTTCTGCTTTTTATTCATAACCTGTCTCCTCTCTCACCCACCGGAGCCATTACCAATATATGAACACTCATTCATTTGTTAATGTGATTATACCACATAACAGCTTTATTGGCAAAAAAAAAATCTGCTGACTACATTTGCAGTCAACAGATTTTTCTGTTAGGTAAAAATATTTATGGACGTCTTTATAACGCCGTTGTTCCAGTTTTGCCATAGGCAAAACTTCCTCTTGGCGTTTCAACGAGGCGAGAGTTATGCTCGCCGCCTGTTTTGGTATTCGTGCCCCCACCTGCTGAGGTGGGGGACATTTTCTTGCCTCGTTATAGCACGCTGCACTTACGCCTCTTTACTAAAGGTAAACTTCCCATCTACAAACCCAATGCTGACCTTATCACCTTCCTGCACATCGCCGCGGATAATAGCCTTGGACAACTCCGTTTCTACCGTATGTACCAGCAGACGACGCAGCGGACGGGCACCAAAATTCGGGTCAAAGCCCTGGTCAGCCAGGGCCGTCAAGGCGGCATCATTCCAGCCCAGGGTAATCTTCACCTGACGTTCCAGACGTTCACCCAGAGCCTTTAAGAGAATCCCGGCGATATTCTTCACCTGTTCCTTGGCCAAAGCCTTGAACACGATGATATCGTCCACACGGTTGAGGAATTCCGGACGGAAATATTCCTTCAGTATCTCCTTGACCGCACTTTGGGCCTCTTCATAATTCTTATTGAGGATTTCATGCGAGCCCAGATTACTCGTCATAATGATTACCGTATTCTTGAAGTTCACCACCCGGCCCTTGCCATCAGTCAGGCGGCCGTCATCGAGAATCTGCAGCAGTACGTTGAATACATCACGATGAGCTTTTTCGATTTCGTCGAGCAGAATGACACTATAGGGACGACGGCGCACAGCCTCAGTCAGCTGGCCGCCTTCATCATAGCCCACATATCCCGGAGGCGCACCAATCAGACGCGCCACACTGTGCTTTTCCATATACTCGCTCATATCAATGCGAATCATGCTGCGTTCATCATCAAAGAGCGCCTCCGCCAGTGTCTTGGCCAGTTCGGTCTTGCCCACGCCCGTCGGCCCCAGGAAGATGAAGGAACCAATGGGGCGGTTGGGGTCTTTTATGCCGGCACGGGCACGCAGGATAGCCTCGCTGACCGCCTTTACGGCCTCATCCTGACCGACGACACGCTCATGAAGTACATCTTCCAGATGAATGAGTTTTTCCCGTTCACCGGTGAGCATTTTGCTGACAGGAATCCCCGTCCAGCGGCTGATGACTTTGGCGATATCTTCCTCGCCCACTTCCTCTTTTAAGAGAGTTTCCCCCTGCGCCCGGGCAGCGATTTTTTCTTCCTCTTCCTTTAACTGCTGCTGGAGCTGCGGCAGCTTACCGTATTTCAGTTCCGACAGGCGGTTGAGGTCATACGCCCTTTCGGCACTTTCCATCTGGCTGTTGACATCATCGATTTCCTTCTTGATAGCCCGGACGCGCAGGATAGCCTGCTTTTCACTGTCCCATTTGCCTTTGAGCGTGTTTTCCTCAGCCTGTAATTTAGCCTTTTCATTGGTGATTTCCGTCAGCTTTTCCTGGGAGGCAGCATCTGTTTCCTTCTTTAACGCCTGCTCTTCAATCTCCAGCTGCATGATTTTGCGGCGGATTTCATCGATAGGTGCCGGCATGGATTCGATTTCCGTACGCAGTTTAGCTGCGGCCTCATCCACCAGGTCAATGGCCTTATCCGGCAGGAATCTGTCGGAAATATAGCGGTCAGACAGTACAGCCGCCGACACCAGTGCTGCGTCACGGATACGCACGCCGTGGTGCACTTCATAGCGCTCTTTGAGGCCGCGCAGAATGGAAATCGTGTCCTCCACGCTGGGCTGCCCCACCATTACCGGCTGGAAACGCCGCTCCAGAGCCGTATCCTTTTCGATGTACTTGCGGTATTCGTTCAGCGTCGTTGCACCGATACAGCGCAGTTCGCCACGGGCCATCATCGGCTTTAAGAGGTTGCCGGCATCCATGGCCCCTTCAGCAGCACCGGCACCCACCACCGTATGTACTTCATCGATAAAGAGCAGAATCTGCCCATCGGACTTGGTGATTTCATTGAGTACGGACTTTAACCGCTCCTCAAATTCGCCGCGGAACTTGGCCCCGGCAATAAGTGAACCCATATCGAGCGAATACAGGGTTTTGTTCTTCAAGGATTCCGGCACATCACCTGCTACGATACGCCGGGCCAGGCCTTCGACAATAGCCGTCTTGCCGACACCCGGCTCACCAATCAGCACCGGATTGTTCTTCGTGCGCCGAGAAAGAATTTCAATCGTCCGGCGAATTTCTTCATCGCGGCCAATCACGGGGTCCAGTTTCCCCTGACGGGCAGCCGCGGTCAGGTCACGGCCAAATTTTTCCAACGACTTATACCCATCTTCAGGATTATCGCTGGTGACATTCTGCTTACGATGTTTTTTGATAGCACTTTGAATATTGCTCTTGGTCAGTTTAAATTCCTTGCAGATATTCTGCACATCACTGCTGCCATCAACAGCCAGCCCCAGCAGCAAATGCTCCGTTGACAAATACTCGTCCTGCATGGATTTGGCAAACTCTTCCGCCCGGGCCAGTACGCGTACCATATCCATGCCCATCGACAGCCTGTCCGTTCCGCGGACGCTCGGAATCTTGCCCAGTTCCTGTTCCAGCCGGGCTTTGAGCATGGGCACATCCGTCTGACACTCAGTGAAAATGTCATTTAACAGCCCTTCCGGCTCCTTGGCTAGTGCCAGCAGCACATGCAAGGAAGTGATTTCCTGATGATAACGCATAGCGGCCATCTGTTGTGCCCCCTGCAGGGCAGCCATAGTCTTGGCAGTATATTTTTCCTGTCCCATAATGTATTCCTCCGTTAAACTCGCGGTTAAATCCTCATTTCTAAATCTTATTATACAGGATAAAGTCAAAAAGTCAAATGTTTTATTGACTTTTTGACTTTATATTCACCAAAATCTGCTTGGTAAAAATATTATCTGTATTGCACGAATGTAAGTTGAAGTTTGACGGTCAAAGAGTTCTTAAAAGTATCCCGTTCATACGTGCATAGGGTTCACGGGGGAGTAATTTTTCTGCCTCCGCTAAACGACACACTTCGGAAAAAATAGCTATCCAGTTACCTGCGCCGGGCAGGCCAACGGCGCTCCTTTCAGCGTAGTTGCTTAGCTGAGCCCAACAGTGTGCCGGCCTTCGCTGCGCTCAGGCAGTAGCTCCCCGCATAAAAATCACTCCCCCGTTCGCCCCAGCAACGCTATTTACAATTGTCACGAACCCGTTGCTCCTGTTACAAGAACATCGATGTACTTGTTCCCTGTCACTGAGAAAAAGACGTTTTATATTGACGCTGCTTAGGGCGGAGGTGGTGATGCTTTTCGCAGTGGAACGACTGTCCGAACGCAGTGAGGACTGGCCCACAAACAACAGTATCTGGAAACTGAGATGAACAATCGCGCCGACTGCTTGCCGGCGCATGCAGCTAAAAAAATCCAAACTTTTGCTGGTGGGCCATTCAGTGCAACAGCGAAAAGTATTACCACCTCCACCCCACTGAGCTGTAACAACAAAAAGTAAGCACGCACTAACAATCAAACTGCAATTTATGTAAAAAAGTCCGCTGATTTCATCAACGGACTTTTCCAGTTATACGGAAGAAATATCTCTTCCTCTTATGCATTTTTAAAGTACGATTTTGCTGAAGTCAGCTACACGGTTCACCAATGTGTCAATAGCCTTAAGCAGGGACAGACGGTTGTTCTTTACCTTTTCGTCCTTGTCCATAACCATGACAGCATCAAAGAAAGCGTCAATCGGTTTAGCCAGTTCCTTCAAGGCATCGATAGCGCCGGCATAGTCCTGACCGTCCACCAGGCTGGCTACGGAGCTGGCCGTGGACTTGTAGACATCGTACAGATTCTTTTCCTCGTCAGCAGCAAACAGGCTTTCACTGATTTCACCAGCCTCGGCTTTTTTCGCCAGGTTGGAGGCACGAACAAAGGCCTGAATGTTGGCGGCAGCATCGCTGCCTTCTACAAACTTAGCCACAGCGGCAGCGCGCAGGTCAACAGCGTAGATATCATCCACATTTTCGAGCACAGCGTCCACCACATCGTAGCGGACAGCCTCGAGAACGTTCTTCAGACGCAGGCGCATAAAGTCAGCTACATCAGACTGCATCTTCGTGCGGACAGCCTCGTCCTTCAGACCGTACAGGTCCATGGACTTAGCCACGACCTTGGCCAGACTCACGTCCCACTTAGCCTCAATCAGCATATTTACAAGGCCCAAAGCCTGACGGCGCAGGGCGAAGGGGTCCTGGGAACCCGTGGGAATCTTGCCGCGGCTGAACGTACCAACGATGGTATCAATCTTATCAGCCATGCTGACAATACGGCCGGCAGCGGTCTGCGGCTGATTGTCGCCGGCAAAGCGCGGCATATAATGCTCGTCGATAGCGATAGCTACGTTTTCACATTCGCCATCCAGCTTAGCGTATTCGCGGCCCATAATGCCCTGCAGTTCCGTAAACTCGGTAACCATGCCGGTTACGAGGTCAGCTTTACACAGGAGTGCAGCACGCTGTGCATGTTTATGGGCTTTTTCATCAGCACCGATTTCATCAGCGATAAAGCCGGCCAGTTCCACGAGGCGCTCGGATTTTTCATACATGGTGCCAAGGCCCTGCTGGAATACAACGGTCTTGAGCTTTTCGCGGTGTTCTTCGAGGCTCTTCTTGCGGTCCTCGTCAAAGAAGAACTGCGCGTCAGCCAGTCTGGCACGCAGTACGCGCTCGTTGCCGTGCTGTACGGTTTCGAGGTGTTCACTGCCGCCATTGCGTACCGTGATAAAGAGCGGCAGGAGTTTGCCGTCTGCCGTCTTAACCGGGAAGTAACGCTGATGGTCACGCATCGGCGTGATAACCGTTTCCGGCGGCAGTTCCAGATATTTTTCCTCGAACTTGCCACACAGAGCCGTCGGATATTCAACAAGATAAAGCACTTCTTCAAGCAGATCTTCAGTGATTTCAGCCTGGCCGCCATTCTGCTTGGCAACTTCGACAATCTGCTCGCGAATCATGGCCTTGCGCTTTTCCTGGTCAACGATGACAAAGTTTTCTTCGCAGGCTTTCTCGTATGCTGCAGCACTCTCAATGGTGAAATCGCCCTGCGACAGGAAACGATGGCCGCGGGAAACCTTGCCGGATTTTACTTCAGCCACTTCAAAAGGCACAACTTCGGTATCATAGAGGGCTACAATCCAGCGCAGCGGACGGATGAACTTGAAGTCCAGGTCGCGCCAGCGCATATTGTTCGGGAAATTCAGGCCGCAGATGAGTTCCGGCAGAATGGTCTGCAGGAGCTGCGCCGTTTCCTTGCCTTTTTCGTGTACCATGGCATAGACATAGCCGTCTTTTTCCACGAGGTCTTTCGGGTCAATGCCCTGACCACGGGCAAAGCCTTGAGCTGCCTTGGTCGGATTGCCGTCAGCGTCAAAAGCGATAGCTGCGGACGGGCCGCGGTTTTCACTTTCCACATCTTCCTGCTTTTCGGCCAGGTCTTTGACCAAAAGAGCCGTGCGGCGCGGCGTACCGATGGTGCGGATTTCCCCGCAGGCAATGCGGCTGTCAGCAAAAGCCTTAGCGGCATTTTCCTTCAACTGGGCAAGGATACCCGGCATTACGTGTGCCGGTACTTCTTCCGTGCCGATTTCTAACAGTAAGTCCTTGCTCATTATTTCTCCCCCCTGTGCAGCATGGGATAACCAAGTTCCTCACGCTGTTTTAAGTAACACTCTGCACACAGACGTGCGAGCTTACGCACGCGGCCGATAAAGGCGGTACGCTGGGACACGGAGATAGCACCGCGCGCATCCAGCAGGTTGAAGGTATGGGAGCATTTGAGCACATAGTCATAGGCCGGGTGTACATAGCCTTCCGCAATTACGCGAACAGCCTCGGCCTCGTACTTGTCAAACATCTCAAACAGCAGTTTTTCGTCGGAGAGGTCAAAAGCATAAGCGGACTGCTCGTACTCATTCTGATGGAATACATCGCCATAGGTGTAATCGTCCGTCCACTGAATGTCGTAAACATTTTCGACACCCTGAATGTACATGGCAAGTCTCTCCAGACCATAGGTGATTTCCGAGGCTACCGGTTTAACGTCCTGGCTGCCTACCTGCTGGAAGTAGGTGAACTGGGTGATTTCCATGCCGTCGAGCCATACTTCCCAGCCCAGGCCCCAGGCGCCCAGCGTCGGAGATTCCCAGTTATCCTCTACAAAACGGATATCGTGCTGTTTCGGGTCAATGCCCAAACGTTCCAGACTCTCGAGATAGAGTTCCTGAATGTTATCTGGAGACGGTTTCATGATAACCTGGAACTGATGGTGCTGATACAGGCGGTTCGGGTTATCGCCATAGCGGCCGTCAGCCGGACGGCGCGACGGCTCAACATAAGCCACGTTCCACGGCTCGGGGCCGAGTACACGCAAAAAAGTGGAAGGGTTCATGGTGCCGGCACCTTTTTCCACATCATAAGGCTGTGCTAAGATACAGCCCTGCTCTGACCAGAAGTTCTGCAGAGCCAGGATGATTTCCTGAAATTTCATAGGTACAACTCCTTTTTCTCTGTTACGTTGACATAACTAAAAAGTCCCGTCCCCGTAACGCACTCGTTACAGGGACGAGACTATATTTCTATATTCCCGCGGTTCCACCCTGATTGGTTTCCGCTCAGCGAAAGCCCACCTCAAAGTTTTCTCTTGTCTTGTGCTCCAAAGTGCCCTTCACGCCCTGACCGGCTCACACCGTCCCGGTCTCGCTTGCCTGCGCTACTCCTCTTTTTCATCGCTGTCAACAATTTTAACAAAGTACGGGATTCTTGTCAATTACTTGCTGTCTTTATCAGCTTTCTGCTTACGCCATTCTTTCTCGTATTTCTCCCTGGCCTCAGCTTTAGCCTTGGTTAGTTCCTTATATTCCTTTGGGGCAATTTCCTGCAGGTATTCTTCAGGAATGTTTCTGTAGGCCTTGGAGCGCAGTTTGTAGAACTCGCGGTAGTTTTCCTTGGCCTGTTCCTTATTCCCCAGTTCATCATAAATCTGGGCGGACAGCAGGTAGACGTAGATATTTGACTTGTCAATTTCCTTAGCCTTTGACAAGTCAGCCAAGGCAGCTGTGGTATTGCCCTGCATATGGTAAATATCGCTGCGATTCAGGAAGGTGTAGACATTTTGCGGATTGGTGCTGACAGCCTTATCGGCCTCCGCCAGGGCTGCCGCAAAGTCCCCCTTTACCGCCAAAGCTCTGGCATTGATAGCCAGGCTTTCACCCAGGTCGTCCATATTCTGGCAGGCAAACACACGCTGCATTTGTTCAAGGGCCTTGTCCCCCAGGGCATAATCGCTGTAGGCGTCAGCATTTTCCCGCAGTTTCTTGACGGTTTTCACATCAGCCTGCAAATTGGCCGCCCGCAGTTTCTGCATTTCCTGCCAGCGTTTTTCCTCTGCCTCCCGGTATTTTTGCCGGGTACCAGCAGCCTGTTCCGCCGCATAGGCCTTGGTCACGAGCTGCTGCAGTGTTTCCCCGGCGTTGCGCAGGCGCAGGAATTCCTGTAAGGTTTTATTTACCCGCGTTTCCGGCAGGCAGGTAACCTTGCCGGTGCTGTCCTTACGGAAATCCCAGCCGGTTATGTTATTGTAATCATGGAAGGCCTTGGCAATAGCCCCGGCCACATAATAAGCATTTTCAGCTTTATTGTCATAGCCTTCGCCCGTCCACTCTACTGACAGAAGTTTTTCCCCATCAATATAGATATCCTGCTGATTCTGTACGGTGACATGGCCAAAACCATACTCTGTCATCATCTTGGCCAGCCGTTCTTCGCGCAGTTTGGTTTCCGGGTGGTCGCTGTAATGCTCCCGTTCATTTTCCTCAGCATTCGGGCTCTGATGTTCGAGGAAGTTCTGCGTTTCATAGGTCAGATAATAGGCCATACGCGCCATAGCCGCGGCACCGCCGCCGGGATTAAAACCGGCACTGGTCATGATATAAAAGCCGCCGGCATCAGCCTCATACTCTGTGGGCAGGGTTATGTTTTTGGCGATGGAGTAATTGGCCAGCCCGTTTAATTTGTTCCAGTCCATGGAATTGGTATCCATGTTTAGGAAACTCATACCCATGTACTGCGCCACAGCCTTGGCGTAATTGCTGGCGCTGTGCTGTTCCAGCCCGTGCGTCATTTCATGCGCCAGCACGGCCGCCAGTTCGTCCTGGTCCAGATTGAGCCCTCTTACGAGCGCCCGGTTGATACTGATGTAATTGGTGGGATAACAGGCAGCATTGAAGTCCTTGCTGTCATTCACTGCCCAAATAAACGGCAGGGAATTATTTTTCAGCACATAGTCCCCGTGAAAGACCAGCTGCTGCATAACCTCATCTACCACGCGCACGTCATTAGGATTGGGATCCAGTCCATTTTGTTTAATGTCCTGAGCCCGGCTCTGCACCTGAGCGTTAACATCGTTGCCCAGCGCCAAAATGCTGGCCAGGCTTGATTTATAGGCAGCATACACGCCCAAAGCCTGCGCTGCCGCGCCCCAGCCGTCCACAGCCTCAGCCTTGGACAAAGGGAGCATAGCGGCACTCAGCCCCACACAGCCGGCCATAATCGTATTTAAAATCTTTCTCTGCAAGATAATCACCTCGACTTTCTTAGCTCTTACCTATTCTAACATAATATGGTTAGAAGGAAATGAAAATTGCCCGCAAAAAAAATTCTACATTTTTTCTCTTTTGTAACTCGGGTTACATATTCTTTTCAGAAATCTTGGTTATAATGAGTTTGTCAATAAGAGAAAAGCTAGTCAATCCCCTAGATATTTATCTCTTGTTGATTCCCTAGACAAGAAGGAACATCCCACCCTTCTTGCTTCCCATTTCTCAAATTTTTTATCATCCCTTCCCTATGAAGACCACGGAGTCAATCCCACTCCGTGGTCTTTTCTCTGTCTAAAAACAAAAACCTCCCGGCACAACGCCGGGAGGTTTTTAGATTCAGCGCACCGGCTGAATAGTAAGTTCCATGATATTGCTGTCCCCTACAGGCCGAACCTGCAGTTCCACACTGGTCACTTCCACCAATGCGTCGAGCAGGGTGCTGGCAGCTGGTGCTACCGGCTGTACAGGTGACAGTTCCACCGTTTCCGTAGGCGGCTGACTGACAGGCTGGCTCTGGCCAATGGGCTGTATCGGCGGCAGCTCTACCACATTTTCCCTAACCGGCTGTGGTGCCTGTGGCTGGACGACGGTCTGCGGCTTAACCGGCATTTGCGGCTTAAGTTCAGGCTGCTGCAAGGGGCGCGGCGAAATAATCTGCTCCGTTGTTTTTTTGCCTTGCTTTTTCTCTTCCTTACGGGCCTTATCCACATCTGCGGCCGTAATGATAATTGGTATAGCCTTATGCTGACGCTGCGCGGCCTTCTGCTCCTCCGCGAGTTCCTGCGGACTCTTTACCGCGGCCCAGCGCAGCCTGGTATTTAATTCCGGCAGGTTGCTTATCGCATTATCTACGGCCTTGGCCGCCTTTTGCTTGCTGTCTGCCTGCGGCTGGTCCTGTATCATAAGGGAACGGGCAAAATCACTGTTTTCTCCTGCTCCTGTATCAGCGGCAAACGCCACATTCCCCAGCAACAGCATGCTGACAGCCATGCCCAAAGCCTTGCTACTATACTTCATCATCTATAGCCTCCAATGGTTTACCCCATAAGGTATTTTTAAACACATAAATAAAAATTCGGCAGGAGCCCACAAAAGTCCTGCCGAATTTTATTAAATTTCCTCTTCCCGTTGCCAGGCTTGGGAACATCTGCCGAATTATTTTTCCTTAAAGGTGGTTACACCCTTCTGGAACAGTGCAATGGCACTATTACGCAGGTCAGGGTTGTCAATGAGCTGAATGGAGTAACGGCCGCCCTTGTTGCCGCGGAAGAATGTCACGGCCATCTGGGTGTCAGCCTTAGCCGTCATATCCGGCTTGCCGTCACCGTTGCTGTCGATTTCGACTTCCTTGGCAGTGATAGCATAAATAGCCTTGTCCTTTTTGGTGCGGCTGATGAGTTCAATAGCCTCGTAGCCGTTGCTGGCCATCAGTGCCGAGCAATACTTTTTGGCCTCTTCCTCATTGATTTTGTTAAGGTCCGGCATGCTCTTTTCCTCGAAAGCATCTTTGATGATAACCCAGGCATTTTTAATGGTGTAGCCTTCGTTATCAAAGACCAGGACTTCGCCCTTCTTGTTTTCATAGATGAGATGAGCCGGCACAACATTAGGTTTTTTCGGGCAGTTAATCGTATAACCGTATTCCTTGCTGGTGTATACGTAAGGAACAGCAGCCTGCGTGTCTGCGCTTGCCGTCTGGGCAGCCGGAGCCGCAGCGGCCTCCGTGCCTGTCATACCGGTTCCCATAAAGAGAGCTCCCATAAGACCTAAAGCTGCGATAATCTTTGCTTGTTTCTGCATGTTGCATTACCTCTTTCTTTCAGTGTTAATGGGTATTCCTATAATTCTCTATTTCGTATATATCATCACCGCTTGCGGGCAGGTTCTACATTTACCTTGTAGCCCTTCACCGTATTGCGGTGCATGATGCTCATAACTCGTTCCGCCACATCCTCGGGAACTTCCACGAAAGTGAATTTATCGTAAATATTGATAACCCCGATGGTAGCACCGGGAATATCGGCCTCGTCAGCGATAGCCCGGACAATATCTGCCGGACGGATTTTCTGGCTGCGGCCGATGTTGAGGAACAGGCGCACCATACCGGGCGCGCCCCCAGTGTCACCAAAGGCCCCGGACTCCTTGTCCACATCCTTGAATCCCTCCAGGGATAATTTCAGGGCCGCAGCGGCGATGTCCACCATATCAAAACCTTCCGCTGCCACATCGGAGATGATTTCATGATAATCATCGTAATGATTCTGCTGCAAAGTCTTAATAAGGCGCTCCTGCACTAATTCCTTTTGGTGTTCCAGCATATCAGACGCCGTAGGCAGTTCCTTGCGCTGGATTTTCGTATGCGCCAGTTTCATGATAAGGCGCAGCTGGCGGTATTCCTTGGGCTCGATAAAGGTCATAGCCACGCCCTTGCGGCCTGCCCGACCGGTACGGCCGATACGGTGCACATAAGATTCGTGGTCCTGCGGAATATCGTAGTTGATAACATGCGTGATATCGTCAATATCAATGCCCCGGGCTGCCACGTCCGTGGCAATCAGAATATCAATACGTCCTTCGCGGAAACGTTTCATCACCCGGTCACGCTGAATCTGTGATAAGTCCCCATGCAGGCCGCCAGCGGAATAGCCGCGGGCCTCCAGGGAGGCCGTCAGGTCATCAACCGCCCGTTTTGTCCGGCAGAAGATAATCAGTTTGCCAGTTTCTTCCACATCCAGCACCCGGCACAAGCCTTCAAACTTTTCCCGGGTTTCGTAGTAAAGCTGGTCAATCAAAGGAACTGTCAGGTTTTCTTTGGTGATAGTCACACGCTGCGGATGCTGCATATAGCGGCGTGACAGTTTTTCAATAGGTGCCGGCATCGTAGCCGAGAACAGCAGTGTCTGCCGCCCATCGGGAATCTGGCGCAGGATATTTTCGATATCATCTATAAAGCCCATATCCAGCATTTCATCGGCCTCATCGAGCACCAGTGTATTAACCGTATCCAGGGCCAGCGTGCCGCGATTCAGATGGTCAAGCAGACGCCCCGGCGTGCCTACAACAATGTGCACACCGCGTTTCAAAGCCCGAATCTGTCTGTCGATAGACTGGCCGCCGTATATGGGCAGCGTCCGCACCCGTTTAAACTTGCCGATTTTATTCAGCTCTTCGGCCGTCTGAATAGCCAGTTCCCGCGTCGGCGTCAGAATAAGCGCCTGTACCCGATGGATTTTCTCCGTGACTTTCTCCACCGTCGGAATCCCAAACGCCGCCGTCTTTCCCGTACCTGTCTGGGCCTGACCGATTACGTCATGTCCCTCCAGCGTCAGGGGAATCGTCTGCGCCTGAATCGGTGACGGCTCCTCAAAGCCCATCTCCCTAAGCGCCTGCAGTAATTTCCGGCTAAGTTCAATCTCACCAAAGTTTTTAAGTTCCTGTTTCAAAAAGTTCCTCCAAAATATATAAAAAGTAAATGCAGTGGTTTTCCCACCTCATCCGTCAGCGTGTCGGCTGCCACCTTCCCCTCAAGGGGAAGGCATAAAGTCGCGGTATATCGCCACCACGCATTATTCCACCGGCTCACCTACTACATCATAGGTGAATCCCTGCAGGATACGCACCTTAATGATATCTCCGGGCTTGCTGTCCGTATCGCCTTCGATATAGACCTGACCATCAACCTCAGGCGCCTCACGATAGGAGCGGCCTACAGCGATGTTGGGCTGTTCCTCGTCCCGGCCTTCTACCATGACTTCAATGACCTTGCCCTCAAAGCTCTGGTTGACTTCCTCGGAAATCTTGCTCTGCACGCTCATCAAATCATGATAACGCTCCTGCATAACCTCTTCCGAAATTTGATTTTCCATATTGTAGGCCGGCGTATCTTCTTCCCGGGAATAAGTGAACACGCCTACTTTATCGAGACGCTGCTCAATTAAGAAGTTGCGCAGTGTCTGATACTGGGCGTCCGTTTCCCCGGGGAAACCAACGATAAAGGTCGAGCGGATGGTCACGCCGGGAATGCGCTCACGCAGTTTCTTAATCAGCGTAATCATCTGTTCCTGCGTATCCGGGCGGTGCATGGACCGCAGCACCGAATCATGCGCATGCTGCAGGGGCAGGTCCACATATTTGCAGACCTTGGGCTCCGTCGCATATACATCGATGAGCTCATCGGTAAAGAATTTCGGATACAAATACAGCGTCCGCACCCATTTGAGTTTCGGTACCTTTACCACTTCACGCAGCAGTTCGGCCAGCGCCGGGCGGTTGTAAATATCCCGGCCATAGTTGGTGCTGTCCTGTGCGATGAATACCACTTCGCGTACGCCCTGTTCCGTGAGTCTTTCCACTTCCGCACAGATATCCTCAATCTTACGGCTGCGGAACCGGCCGCGAATCTGCGGAATGGCGCAGAAAGCACAACGGTTGTCACAGCCCTCAGCGATTTTCACATAAGCCGTATAGTCAGGTGTTGTTCTGATACGGGGTGTCTTTTCATCGTACAGGGATTCGTCCTCCCCGGCAATAACTACCCGGCGGCCCTTCAGCGTTTCCTCCACAGCCTCCATAATACGGTTCCAGGCCCCCGTGCCCAAAATAGCGTCAGCCTCGGGCAGTTCATCGAGCAGTTCCTGCTTGTAACGCTGGCCCAGACAGCCGGCCACAATCAGGCTGCGGCAGCGGCCGGATTCCTTATAATCAGCCATATTGAGCACCGTGGTGATGGATTCCTCTTTAGCGGACTGAATAAAGGCACAGGTGTTGACAATCAAAATGTCAGCCTCTGCCGGGTTATTGGTTAATTCAATGCCGTGGCTTTGGAGCTCGCCCAGCATAACTTCTGTATCTACAAGATTCTTGGAACAGCCAAGACTAATAAAACCTGCTTTCACAGCCAAACCTCCTAAAATAACGTTTTATACGTCTAAAACAACGGAAAGAGGATACAGCCTGCGCAAAGACAGGCAGCACCCTCTATAGCTCACACTTACTTGAACCGCACTTCCTTGACCCATCTGTCCAGAAAATCATGTTTCTGCTGGGCCGTAAACATAGCCGGCTGGTCAAAGAGTATCATATTCTTGCCGGCAAACGACTTATACGCCAGTGTACCGGGGTTCGTCGGTACAAAGTAGAAATCCTGCGTTTGCAGTGCCTGCTGGGCCTCGTCCGTAAGCAGCCAGTCAGCAAATTCCTTAGCTGCTGCCGCGTCGGTGTTCTTAGCCCGGAAAGCAATGCCTGTCCCGGTAATCATCGCCGCCGTCCCATCAGCAGGATAGACGATTTTCAAAGGATAGCCCCCCTGCATATAGCGCACGGCCTCACTTTCCACGGCAATGGCTACATCGACTTCGCCCATACCGGCCTGCCGCACAGGGTTGGAAAGATAACGGGCATACTGCACCACTTTAGGATGAATCTGCCGCCAGATATCGTAAGTGGCCGCATCTCCAAACTGCGCCAGCATGCTCATAAATAAATTCGCGGACGCGTCAGCTGCCAGAAAATCGGTAATACCGACGCGCATCTGCGGCTGAGCTGCTAAATCCTTCCAGGTGTCCGGCACCCGTGACAGTGTCAGCAGATAATCGCGGTTCATGCAAAAGACGATGGGGTCATACCAGACACCAGTCCAATAGCCGTCGCTCTGGCGGAATGATTCCGGAACCTGGTCCCCGGCCTCGGATATATAGGGCACCAAATAACCTGCAGCTGCAGCCCTGGTCAGAGTTTCCTTATCTGCCAGCACCATAGCCGCGGCCTGGTCACCACCATTTTCGACCTGACTCTTAAGCCGGTTCAGGATTTCCTCGCTGGCCAGCGGAACAAAGTTTATCCGGACGCCCTTGGCCTCCTCGTAAGCGGCTGTCAGTATCGAAGCATGCTCAGCAGGCAAGGTGGTATAAACCGTCACCTCACGCATCGGCCGTCGCACAGCATCCTGCCCGGCACCGGCAAAGTACGCCGAACCGGCCACCACCAACATGAACAGGCAAAAGGCAGTGAGCAGCAGGGATGTATATCTTCTCATCTGAAATTACCTCATTTATACACTTAGCAATTATAACCATTCTATCACAATAAAAAGGCTGTCGCAACAGCAACAGCCTTTTATCCACAATTAAACTAAATGCCACTAAGGTCTATACGCTCAATCTTCTTCGGCATTCTTGTCCTTTATGGGCACACCGAAGATAAGGTTATCGAGCAAACCGATAAGCTGATTGATTTCCGGTTTGGCAATCTGTCCGGAAGCCCCCAGCTGCTCGCCCTTGATACGCATTTCTTCACTAATCAGGGAGGAGAAGAGTACCAGCGGCACATCTTGCAGAACTTCATCCTCGCGCACCAGTTTCAAGAGACGGTGACCATCCATCTTGGGCATTTCCACGTCGGAAATAATAACCCGTACATGTTTGTCGATGGGGCCATCCTTCTTGGCCAGGCCGCGCAGATAATCCCAGGCATCCTGACCATTGCCAAAGTCGCGGACATAACGATAGCCGGACTCATGCAGCGTCGTAACCAGCAGGTCACGCAGCATCGGCGAATCTTCTGCGACTACAACATGAACATCAGAACGTTTGCTCTTGACGTCCTCCGTAGCCTCTTCATAGGTAGTGAGCTTAGCGTTGATTTCCGGATTGATTTCCGCAATGATGGTTTCAAAGTCAATAAGAAGTACAATGCGGTCTTCCATCTTGATGATACCAACAACACGGGACTGGTCACCGACCTCAGGTGCCGGTTCCATATCCTTCCAGGAAATACGATGAATACGGGAAACATTTTCCACAAGGAAACCGATGTTGTAATTGTTTATCTCCGTAACGATGACGTTACGAGGTTCTGCCTTGGACTGCACATTTAAGCAGCGGGGCAGATTAACCAAAGGTATAGCCTTGCCACGCAGGGTAAAGAGGCCATCGATATACGGATGTGCCTGCGGCATCGCTGTCACCGGCGGACACGTGATTACTTCACGGACCTTGGCCACATTGATACCATAATTAACCTGACCAATGCTGAATTCGACAATCTCAAACTCGTTGGTGCCGGTCTCCAGCAAGATTCCTTTCTTATCTCCACTCGTTTCTGCTGCCATCTACTTCGCCCCCATATATTTTATATCCCATCAAATTTCGTCTCTAGCTTTCATATTCGCCTTTGAAGTATAAAATCCTTCAAAGTCATGAAATTTTCTTAAGATTCTTTGAGATATGTCCAGCCATCTTTTTCTTCGATGCGTTTTTCGCGTAATAAATGACCTAAAGCCCGCTTAAAAGCAGCTTTGGAAATACCAAATTTGTCACGGATTACCTCCGGGGAGGATTCGTCACTGTAAGGCATTTTTCCGCCGCGGCTCGTGAGCAGTTCCAGAATGCGCTGGGAATCGGAAATGAGTGCCTTTTCCTTGGCCTCACGCAGGGACGCGTTCAAACGGCCGTCAGGACGTACAAAGGTCACCCGGGCCGTGACGACTTCGCCCACCCGGGGACGGTTCTGTTCCGGCATTTCCTTGTTGGCGATAAAGACAATATAGCGTTCTTCACTGAACATAAAGGCCCCGGCGTCGGTGTAATTGTAAATAGCCCCCGTCACCATCTGGCCTTTTTTCACCTTGACCGCCGGCTGGGAGGCCCGGCGCATTTCGTCCTCTACTTCCATGGTCACCGCCAGACGTCCGGATTTATCCGTGTAGAGCTTGGCCCAGACAACTTCGCCAATCTGCGGACGGCCGCGCATGCCGGCATAGGGCATGAAAATACCGCGTTCCGCTCCTACATCAACAAAAGCGCCGTCCCGGCTCACATTGATGACCTGCAGCCGGGCAATCTGCCCTTCCTTCATTTTCGGCACACGCATACTGGCGGTCAGCTTGCGCTTGGGGTCAAGATACAGGAATACCTCCACCTCATCACCGATACTTACGGGATGTGTCTGCTGATTCTTATGGAGCAGGATATCATCGCTGGTATTGCCGGTTTCCGCATCGAGGAAAGCGCCTAACTCCGACTCGCGCACCACTTTCAGGACAGCCACGGAGCTCGGGCCATACTTGCGTTTTACTTGTTCTTCCATATCGGCCTCAGCAGTCTTAGTCTTCATAAACGGTCAGCTTGGCGTCGCCCCACAGCTGTTCCAAAGCGTAGTACTCACGGGCCTCCTGCATGAACACATGCGCCACTACATCACCGTAATCGAGCAGCACCCATTCACCTTCCCGGTAGCCTTCCTTGTGGTTGAAATCCACACCGGCCTTGCCAAGTTCTTCTTCGATGTTGTCAGCAATCGCCCGTACCTGGGTAGCGGTGTTGGCAGAGCAAATCACAAAATAATCCGTAGAGGAAGAAATCCCCTGCATATCCATGATGACAATATCACGGGCTTTCTTATCACTGGCGGCCTTACAAATGGCCTGGCTCATTTCTTCAATCGTCACTTTATTTACCTCCTATAAAACTCACTGTTTATCCAATCCCTCTGTAGGGAATAATTCCTTCATCCGTTCGGCCGCAGCCAGATCATCCATAACCCAGATGGTTTGGTCATCAGCCGCCGGCTCACCGGGCAGGATTACACTGACCGGCGTATCGCTGTTCAGGCGCCGCAGTACATTGGCCAGGTGCATGGAGTCAAAAATCTCCGCACTGTAATCAACCCGTTTTTTGCAAATCTCCGCAATTTCCGGCAGTTTGGCCACCGTCCGTACCTGCAGGAGATTCTGATACAAGGCCTTGCAGAAACGCTGCTGGCGCTGCACACGCCCCTCATCGCCCAGGTCCTCACTGCGATAGCGCAGATACTGCTGCGCCTGTTTTCCGTCGAGATGCTGATAGCCCTTGGGCAGGTGAATTGCAATCCCGGCCTCCTGGTCATCGTAATTCATGTCGCTTTCGACATAAATATCCACGCCGCCGAGCACGTCAATCAGTTCACTGAACACATTCATATCCAGCACTGCGTACTGATGGATAGAAATCCCCAGAACATTATTTATCTGCCGCACCATGAGCGGTGCGCCGCCCAAGGCATAGAGATTCTTTATCTTCATCTGCTGGCCGGTGCTGATTTCATTTATCCAGGTATCACGGGGAATGTGAATCAGGCGCAGCTTGCCGGTTTCATTTTCCAGACTGGCCACCATAATAGCGTCGGCACGTTTTTCATCGCCGCCGTCACTATCAAGACCATCATCAATGCCCATAATCAGCACATTGGTATACCCGTCAAACTTCGGGTCAACATTGCCGCGACGCAGCTGCTGCCGCGTCGTATAGCCATCGTACATGGCCTGATATTCCCGGTTGACCATCGAGCCCACCGTCACCAGGCCATAACCCACAGCAACAATGCCTGTCAGCACCAGTATCACAAAAATAATGAGCAATATCAGCCGCAGAATAGCCCTGCGCCGCCGCCGGGCCATTTCCCGCCGCTTGCGAAGTATATTTTGTTTGGTGACATTTACTTTCCGGTTATCTCTTCCCCGGCTGTCCATTGGCTCTTCCTTCTTTATCCTTTATTCCGCAGTAAAATCTCATTACGGGCCGTAATCGTAGCCGGATGAATGAGTCCGCCACGCTGGGCCACAAAGATGATGGACTGGGTAAGACCAGCCAGCACCATCGCGTCTAAGTCTGCGGTTTGGGCCAATGCCCTTAGTTCCTCCACCCCGGGATAATCACGCCGGGGTTCTATCATATCAGCAAACCAGATTATCTTATCCAGCTTTGTCATATCGGCGCCGCCCACGGTATGCCGCCAAATAGCCTGCGACACCGCCGTATCGTCCACGCCGTATTTTTCACGGACCAGCCTGGCTCCTACATAAGCATGCAGCAGCAACGGCATCTGCCGTTCAATCGGTTCTACCACAATCTGCCGCGCCTCGGCCTCCGCAATGAGATTCTCATTGGGAAACTCCCGGGCACAGTCATGCAATAAACCGGCCACCCGGGCCTGTTCTTCCGCCACACCAAACCGCCGGGCCAAAGCTGCCGCCGTTTCCGCCACGCCTAAGCTGTGCTCATAACGCGAGGGTTTCAAACTCTTTTGCAGCAGGCTCCGCATACTTTCATAATCCATGCTCATACTCATTGATACAGCCCCATTTCCGCAATATACGCAGCCACCGGGAAGGGCAGGAAATACCGTACCGACTCACCTTTTGCCAGCCGCTGCCGCAGCATTGTCGATGATATATCCAGCTGCGGTATTGGCAACAGGTGAATACGGCTCCACAATTCTCCCCAGCGCTCAGCTAAAGCTGCCTCGTCCAGCGGACTGTCCGGCCGGGTAGTGCCGATAAAATGACACGCCCGCACCAGTTCCTCAGCATGATACCAGGTATGCAGTTCGTTTATGGAGTCACTGCCGGTAATGAAGTAAAACTCAGCCTCATGGCCATACTCACGCTGCAATTCCTTAATGGTCAGCAGGGAGTACGACGGGCCCTGCCGTTCAATTTCCATCAGCGACAAGGAAAAAGCCGGATTATCTGCAATGGCCAATTCTGTCATCTTCACGCGGTCATATACACCGGTGATTTTTCTATCCAGTTTATGGGGCGGAATATAGGCCGGGATAAAGATTACCCGGTCCAGTTTATATGCCTGCCGCGCCTCCTCGGCAATGACCAAATGAGCGATATGGATAGGGTCAAAAGTGCCGCCCATTATGCCGATTCGCTCTCCCATAATTAAAATCCTCCCCCGATATAAAGCAGGAGCCAGACAAGCAGCACGGTAGCTGCGATGAGCAGCAGCGCCCTGCCGTAATCCCTGGTATCATGGCTCCCCTTGGGTGTCTTTACATAAGCACGCCAGGTTCTTATGTAGCCATACAGCTTACGCACTAGCGAACCTGTCCGTTGCCGTTAATCAGATACTTGGTGCTGGTCAGCTCCATCAGTCCCATCGGACCGCGGGCATGCAGTTTCTGTGTACTGATACCGATTTCCGCACCAAAGCCGAACTCAAAGCCGTCCGTAAAACGCGTGGAGGCATTGACATACACCGCCGCTGCGTCCACTTCCTGCTGGAATCGCGCAGCATTCACCAAATCATTGGTGACAATGGTTTCAGAATGTCCGGTATTGTAACGGTTAATATGGGCAATGGCCGCCGTCACGTCAGCTACGACTTTGACCGACAGAATTAAATCACCA
The DNA here is from genome assembly GCF_000686945.1 of Selenomonas sp. AE3005. GTDB lineage: Bacteria > Bacillota > Negativicutes > Selenomonadales > Selenomonadaceae > Selenomonas_A. The sequence continues at coordinate 62,881 of NZ_JMME01000012.1, read as the reverse complement.
TACTCCGTTGACCAGTCAATTTCTTCGGCTGGCTGCATATCCGGACAGACAGCTCTTGCCTTGTCACAACCGCGCAGTTCTACACCTTTTTCCGCCATAGCCTGGCTGAGCTGTGGCAGGAACTCAGGCGCAATATGCTCATGCACCAGCAGGGTTTCCATGGCATTGCAGACAGAAGGACGGCTGGTCTTGGCATTGATGGCAATATCTAAAGCCATCTTAAAATCAGCACTTTCGTCCACAAAGGTGTGACAAACACCGGTACCCGTTTCAATGACCGGCACAGAACTGTCTTCAACCACACGTTTAATCAGGCCGGCACCACCCCGGGGAATGATGACATCCAAAAGCCCCGTCAAATGCGTCATAACCCCGACAGCCTCCCTGTCCGTAAAATCCACGAACTGTACAGCGCCCTCGGGAATGCCATGAGTATAGGCGGCTTTGGCCAGCAGGCTGCTGATGGCAATATTGGACTGCAAAGCCTCACTGCCGCCTCTGAGCAGCACCGCATTACCTGATTTCAGGCATAAGCCCAAAGCGTCAGCGGTCACATTAGGACGGGCCTCGTAGATGATGCCAACCACGCCTAAAGGCACATGCACCCGGCGGATGGAGAGCCCGTTAGGACGCACTGAACCGGCGTCCTCCTGGCCAATGGGGTCAGGCAGGGCGGCCGTCTGCCGCAGGCCTTCGGCCATACCGGCAATACGGCTCTCATCGAGCAGCAGCCGGTCAAGATATGATTTCTTAATCCCCTTTTCCCGGGCAGCTGTCATATCCTGTGCATTAGCTGCCAGAATCTTATCGCAGCCCTGTTCCAGAGCGTCAGCCATGGCCAGCAGAGCCTGATTTTTCACCGCGGTGGATAAAACGCCCAGCTTATAAGATGCCTCTTTGGCCGCCTGTGCCCGGCGCCGTAATTCTGCCTGAATATCCATTGTCATTCCCCCTAATGTCAAACCATTAGAACCATATTATCCCGGTGGATAACTTCCTCCGGTACATTTTCGCCTACCAGACGGGTAATTTCTTCGCTCTTATGCCCCATAACCCGGCTGAGCGTTGACATGTCAAAATTCACAATACCACGGGCAATTTCCTGCTGCGTTTCTGTCAATACGCGAACGGTACTGCCAGCAGCAAAATCACCGGCACAGGCCACGACGCCGGCAGGCAAAAGACTGCTGCCCTTGTCACGCATAGCGGCGGCACAACCGGCGTCCACTACGATTTCCCCGGCCAGACGCTTGCCAAAGGCCAGCCAGGACTTGCGCACACGCAGATGTGATTCCCGGGCCGGGAACACTGTGCCGATATTTTGACCGGTCAAAACCTCACGCAATACTCCCTCACGGGAACCGGAGGCAATAACCATGGTCACGCCGGCACTCATGGCAATCTGGGCGGCCTGAATCTTGGTCATCATGCCGCCGGTCCCGAGCTTGGAACCAGCCCCACCGGCAATAGATTCCACCTGCGGGGTAATTTCCGGGATTTCACTGATAAGTTCGGCCTCGGGGTGTGTTGCCGGGTTAGCCGTATACAGTCCCTCGATATCCGACAAGATTATCAGCGCGTCAGCATCTACTAAAGTCGCCACCATCGCGGACAGATTGTCATTGTCGCCAATCTTAATTTCATCGACCGCCACCGCGTCATTTTCATTGATGACCGGTACCGCCCCCATGGCCAGCTGCGCCAGCAGGGAATTACGGGAATGAATGTACTGGTGGTGCTGCACAGAGTTTTCCTTGGTCAGCAGCACCTGTCCCATCACCTGCCCGTATTCGGCAAAGAGTTTCTCGTAGATATGCATGAGCACGCCCTGACCAATGGCGGCCACCGCCTGCTTTTCCGGGATAGAATCAGGCTTTTTGTCCAGCCCTAATTTTCCCAAGCCGGCGGCAATAGCTCCTGAGGACACCAGAATCATTTCCTTGCCTTGATTTTTCAGGTCAGCAATTTCGCGTATCAGCTTATCAATACGATTCAGATTTAATTTTCCCGTTTCATGGGTCAGGGTGCTTGTGCCAACCTTCACCACGATACGCTTGGCCTCTTGCAGACGCTGACGTGCATTTCCCATAACCAGGCCTCCATATTTTTATTTACGGCAATTCGATTTTCGGCTTTTCGTAGTTGCGCTTGAAGAGCAGACCATTGCGGCCGATAATCTGTACGAGATTCACATCCGCACGTTCAGCCAGCATGGTGATGGCATCTTCCGGCTCTTCCATACAGTTCTGCAGCACACGTACCTTAATGAGTTCGCGCTTTTTAATGGCCTCCTGCGCTGCCTGTACAACTGTCGGTGTCACACCTTCCTTGCCCATCATAACCACGGGTTCCAATTTCTGCCCCATGGAACGCAAAAAGCTCTTCTGCTTGCCCGTTAAAGAATTTCTTAACAAATTTATTCCTCCGTAATTTCCTTACTCAACCGCCTTAGTCGCGGAATTCAAATTCCATTTCCCCGATATGAATGGTGTCGCCTTCTTTAGCACCCTTTTCCCGGAGCTTTTCATCCAGGTTCTTAATGCGCCAGATGTACTGGAAACGGCGAACAGCCTCATCGTTGAGGAAGTTGGTCATCTTCACGAGTTTTTCGATATTCTGGCCGGATACCACCAGTTCACCGCTGATATTACGGGAAATGGTAATCTTGTCCGGGTCTTCCTCATTCTCGTCATAAACTACGACTTCTTCTTCCGTTTCCGGCTCTTCCACATAGTTATCCAGCCATTCACCGGTGTAATCGATAAGCTCCTGCACACCTTCGCGCGTAGCCGCGGAAATTGCAAAGAACTTCAAGCCGTTTTCCTCAGCCAGTTTCTTAAGACGCGGCAGATTTTCCTGCGCCTCCGGCAGGTCAATCTTGTTCGCTACGAGCACCTGCGTACGGCGGGCAATCTTTTCGCTGTACTTTTTGAGCTCTGCATTGATTTTATGATAATCATCAATTGGGTCACGGCCTTCCAGACCAGATGCGTCCACAATGTGCAGAATCAATTTCGTACGCTCTACATGGCGCAGGAAGTCATGACCAAGGCCCACGCCGTCAGCAGCGCCTTCGATAAGGCCCGGGATATCGGCCATGACAAAGCTCTTTTCGTAGTCTGTCTTAACCACACCGAGCACCGGCGTAATCGTTGTAAAGTGATACTCCGCAATCTCAGGACGGGCTGCCGAACAGCTGGCCACCAGGCTCGACTTACCCACGCTCGGATAGCCGACCAGGCCGACATCCGCGAGCAGTTTCAATTCCAGAATCAGATTCTTGGCCTCACCCGGTTCACCGAATTCCGCAAAGGTCGGCGTACGGTTGGCCGAGTTGGCAAACTTCGCATTGCCGCGGCCGCCACGGCCGCCTTTGCAGACTACAGCCTCCTGACCGATTTCCGTCAGGTCAGCCAATACCTTGCCCGTAGCCTCGTCCTTCACAATCGTTCCGGGCGGTACCTTGACATAGCAGGCCGGTGCATTGGCACCATACTGATTCTTGATATCGCCATTTTCCCCGTTCTTCGCCGTAAACTTCCGATGAAAACGGAAATCCAGCAGGGTGTTCATATTCTGGTCGACGATAAAAATAACATCGCCGCCCCGGCCGCCATCGCCACCGGACGGACCGCCCTTCGGTACAAACTTCTCTCTTCTAAACGCCGACTTACCATGACCACCGTCACCGGCCTTCACAATAACACGGGTTCTATCAATAAACTGCATATTTCCTCCACATCAATAATGAACAAAGGCAAGAGCCGGCATTGCGTTCAATACCGGCCCTTGCCTTTATGCACTACAACGCAACTTAACGCCGTTCCATATATAATACAACAATACCTGCGCTTAAAAAGCGCAGGTACCGAGTATTTGTCTTACATAGCTTCTTCAGCCGTATAAACGCTGACCTGACGCTGGTAGCGGCCTTTGCGCTCGAAAGCAACCTTGCCGGCAACCTTTGCGAACAGAGTGTCATCCTTACCGATACCAACATTGTGGCCCGGATGGAAGTGCGTGCCGCGCTGACGAACCAGAATGCTGCCAGCAGTTACAACCGTACCAGCCTGTTCCTTAACGCCAAGACGCTTGGAATGGCTGTCGCGGCCGTTACGCGTGGAGCTAACACCCTTTTTATGTGCGAATAACTGCAAATCAAAAGTAAACATGGAATTCACCTCCGCTGTTCTTGAATTCGTACACCTTCCGGACTGAGCTTAGCAATCTCCATCAGTCCTAGAAGCATTGTTTGTAAAAGCGTTTCTGTCAGTTCATCGGGAGCACCCTTGAGCTGCATTTTGAGCTTTCCACTCGCTACGGAATAATCCATTTCGCGATGCAGATGCTCGCCCAGTCCCAACAATGCCGTCTGCGTCAGAGCCGAAACTCCGGCACAGACAATGTCCTGACCACGCTCTGCCGTACCGCTATGGCCGGCAACTTCAAAGCCAACAATACGTCCTGCTGACTCTTTAAAGATTTTCACCTTAATCATGGATTAAGCTTCAATCTTTTCGATAACAACCTTCGTGAACGGCTGACGATGACCCTGACGTTTACGATAGTTGCTCTTAGCCTTGTACTTGAAGACCAGAATCTTCTTGTCCTTGCCCTGAGCTTCTACCTTGCCCGTTACCTTGGCACCAGCAACAACCGGCTTGCCAACTTTGACATCACCGTCGTTTACTACCGTCAGAACTTCATCAAACACTACAGCTTCGCCTTCAGCAGCGGAGAGCTTCTCCACCATGATTACATCACCTTCAGCGACTTTGTACTGCTTGCCACCAGTTTTGATAATTGCGTACATGAAAACACCTCCCTATAAGATTACTCGCCAACTACGGCACTGCCACAAGGCAGTTTCAACAGCCTCGCTGTGCGGTTGGGGATGGGCTTTTAAAACCCAAATCAAGACGCACTTCATGCGTCTACAGTTAGTAATACTAGCATAGGCCTGCTAGGTTGTCAAGGAAAATAATATAATGTTTTTCCTTATCTAGAAAAGTAAAAAGCCGTTAGGGTAACCACTCCCTCACGGCCTATACAATTTCATTCGTCCTAAAAGCCTGACTTTCTTCGGGAAGTCGGGCTGTTTATTTACCACCGCCTTATTTGTCTAATACGCCGCCAGTGGGAATGCTTGCCACGCGGTGCTCGGTGGCTCGCTAAAAAAACTCTTTTGTCCCTTAACTAACCATGCCGAAAAGTCAAAACTCGCTATGCTCAAACAGTAGACTTTTCGACAGGATATTAAGGTGGGCAAAAGAGTTTTTTCTTTACGCTCCCTCGCCTGACGCTCCGCTTTGGCAAGCATTCCCGCTGGCGGCTAGTTGTCTGGCTGGATTTGACTTGTCAAGTTTTGACAGGTCAAGTTTGACTAGTCAAATTCTGCACTCTAGCTTGCTAGTATTTCTTGCAGCAACTCTTTGGCGCTGGCTTCGCTATGGTCATTTGTGCCCAGCTCGCCACGGAAGGCGCGGGCGAGGATGGATTTTTTGAGGGTGTCGATGGTAGTCAGGGCCTCTTCGCAAGCGGTGACCGTTGATTGTTCACGGGAGAGCAGATTGTCCAGCAGGCGGACGATTTCCTGTTGTTCCGGCATTGATATCTTAAATATGTTCATACCTAGTACAACTTTTCTTGAAATCCCTGGTATCAATCCCTGCCCACTATTTCTTATCTCATCATACTTATCCATCAAGAAATAAAGCACATATTTGTTAATTATACCCTCTTTTACTCTTAATGCCATTATCTGTCTAGCAATATGTGCCTGCTCAAAATCTGCAATAATTGTCTTTCCATACCCCGAGCCTTTACAAACTAACAAGATATCATCTCTTTTAGCTATCACAGTTGGCTTTTCTGTCCAACGATTGATAATCACGCCATCATCAAAATTGCTAGCTCCTGTTATATATGGAATACCTTTTTTTGCGTCATTATAGTCTGTTGGCTTAAAATCCTGCCCCGACAATAATTCTATAACATTTCCTAATGGTACTTTATCCCAGCTTCCATCACTCACTCCATTTTCCCGTCTCCACTTCTCCGTCAGCTTGCCTGTGAAAGCCTGATGAAGAATAGCGGCACGACGCAGGTCTGCTCCGTCAAGAACTTCCTGTATTTTCTCTTTGGCTTCGTCCAGCTTGGCAAAAAGGGATTCGATACGAGCGACTATGCGATATTGTTCGTTACATGGGGGCAATGGAACAGAAATATTTTCAATTCTAAACAAAGCCAATTTCGGTTGCGTGGTTGATATTGTAGCACCAATCATTTGATTTTGCGCATTATTACAAGTCAAATACCATAAAAGCATCTTTTGCGTAACGCCATTTATATTGGTTATCTTTGCAGCATTTTCGGTAAGATTAGCACCATCTAAAAACTCTGGAATTATTCCTACCTTACCTATGCTTCCTGCAATAGATATATATATGTCTGTTCGAGCAATAGTATAATTCTTGATTTTTTCAAACACTACATCATCAATGTACTTTATCGCAGAAACATCAATTCCCATGTCTTGAAAATCCGTCACCCTTATATATGGATGATTGGTTTTTTCATCCACTAAGCTATTTCCCTTTGGAACACGTTTTCCCCCCTTGACATTTGCCAAACGCCCCAACCTCACCCAGCACCAATTCTCCGGCACCTTATATGGCTGTTCCTCGACTGGCACCAGTGCCGCTTGTAATTTTTCTTCTATTGTCTGTTGTTTCTTTGCCATGATACTCGGCACCTTTCGTGTTTGTTGATATTATCCGCTTTCTTCCTTTGTTGAGCGGCGTGGAGAGACTGTTGCACGGGAGCGTTTGACTTTAGGCGTTAATAACTGCTTTTTGCCAGACGGCTAAGCGCAAGCACAAGTATCTGCCCCACGCCCAAGCACTTCGAAAAATATGGCTACTTCTCCACCAACTCTTCTAACTGTACTAGTAAAGCAGGTATATCGTCAAATACCACTTCCACAATCATTTTCCAGTTCGTACCATCATAATCATGGACTAAGCGATGCCTTAAACCGGAAATCATGGTCCAAGGTATATCATTATGCTCGGCTTTATATTCGGCTGATAAATTATATGCATGTTCACCGATGTTGTATAGTGGTGTTGTTACCAGCCACTGCAAAGAAAAATCCGTCAGCAGAGCTTCACGGGTAATGTTATTATCTCGCACATATTTAGTTAACTTGCTGGCATACTCATAAATCTTGTTAACCCGTTGTTGGTCAGAATGTTTCATGCCACTAACACCTTTTCCCTCATAATAGTTCTGTAAAAATCGCTATCCTGGTTAACTTCCCGAATTTCAAATATATCAACTTTTTTCTTGAGGACTTCTCGTAACTCCTCGCCTAAGGCCAATACACTAGTCAGCTTGAATCCTTCACCACCAAAAACCAAAAAATCCAAGTCACTATTCTCATCTGCCTCGCCCCGTGCATAAGAGCCAAACAGATATATTTCCTTAACATGATATTTTTCAGCTACCGGCTTAACCAGCGCCGTAATGTTTTCCAATGTGAAAACACGAGCATCTATATCAGCCATCTTACAATTCCTCCATATTCTATTTGCCTCTTATTATCTTAGGGATATTTCATACGCCTCCAACTGTTTCAGCTCTTTAGCCACCGCCCGCAACATATCTACGGCTTCTTCCAATGTATCGGCAGCATTCTCCGCAGCTTCCAATGGGTCAGGCAGGTCTTCGTAATCCACGATGCTGTCATCTTTGATGAGTCCCAGGTCAAGGCTGTCTCCCTTGGCCGCGATTTCTGCGCGGCTCACCACGCTCCAGCGTTCGTCCTCCACCTTGTTTCTGTCCTCGGCTTCGTAGGCCTTCATAAAGTCCGCGAAGTGCTCCTGCTTCAAGGGATTGGTCTTGCCGAAGGACGGCATATTGGTGCGCAGGTCGTAGAACCAAACTTCCTTGGTATTATCCTTATCCGTCGTCCCTCTGGTAAAGAACAGCACATTCGTTTTAACACCCTGCGCATAGAAAATACCTGTCGGCAGACGTAAAATGGTGTGAAGATTGCACTTGTGCATGAGGTTCGCACGGATTTTAGCCCCATCACCATCGGCAAAGAGCACATTATCCGGCAGGACTACCGCCGCCCGGCCATTTTTGTTAAGACTCTTGTAGATATGCTGCAAAAAGTTCAGCTGCTTGTTACTGGTAAGCACTTCCAAATCATCACGCGTAGCGCGTTCGCCGCCCTTCTTCGTCCCAAACGGCGGATTGGTCAGCACCACATCATAGCCGGTCTGAAACTTGCCCAAAGGCGAGAGGGTATCACCTAACGTAATCTTTCCCTCAATGTCGTGCAGCATGGCATTCATCAGTGCCAACCGATGCGTATCGTGTACCAGTTCACAACCGGTAAAAGCCTTTTCATATTCAAACTGTGACTGGTCACCATCAAGATCCATAAAACTGTTGGTATGTTCGTAAACATATTGGAAGGCAGCTATCATAAAGCCAAAAGTACCGCAGGCCGGATCATTACACTTCTCCCCTGCCTGTGGTTTGATAAGCTTCGTCATCACATCAATTAGCGGACGCGGCGTGAAATACTGTCCAGCACCAGATTTCTTCTCATTGGCGTTTTTCTCCAACAACCCTTCATAGAGATTACCCAAGCCTTCCTCTCTGGCACTATACCAGTCCAGTTCATCAATGGAAGTAATAAGCTTTTTGAGATTGGCCGGTTCGTCGATGCTGGTACTGGCTCCGTTATAGATTTCGCGAATGCGTCCCTGACATTCCGTACCCAGATACTCCAACAGTTTCTTATAGAATTTTTTTAGTTCCAGACCATCCTTTACGGCCAGGTCATTCCACCGGTACCCCTCGGGAATGCTGTTTTCCGCGCCTGTCTCTTTGGCCATTTTCAAAAACAAGATATAGGTAAGCTCTGTCACATACTGATGATAGGTAATACCATCATCACGCAGTACATCACAAAGTTTCCATAATTTGCCTACAATCTCCTGTGTTGTCACGCGCTTCTGCCTCCATCGTCATACATATAGTCATTTAGTTCTGCAATGATATTTCCCAGTTCACCATTCAGCAATTTATCCGCCTGCGCTGACCCGCCCCGTTTGCGCAAACGGGGATCCTCATCCAGCGAATCCCTGTTCAGTACGGGCTCATTGATAAGGTAATCCTGCATAAGCTTTATCCATGTTTCCTGCATTTTGTTGAAATTATGATTAGCTTTTAGCCGTTTTACGGCCTGCTCCACTTTCTCTCTGTGATTCATAAGCCGGGCACCAATACCATAACGACGGATAATACTGATGATATCCGCACCGGCTTCTTCGGCGTTAAGGGCTGTTATCGCTGAATCAAGCTGAGCAGGTGCATAGCCTTCACGGTCAAGCAGCATAGCAAGTTCTTTCAAACTCTGCCGGGTAAGTTCCGCCGGTTTGGTGCAGATGATGTTTAATGCCGCCACTTCATTTATATTTTCTTTAATATAGGCGGTAAACTCATCCAAATAATCTTCCGGGCGCTGTTGTCCTGTTCCGTAGGCTTTCCCATGATAAGTAATTTTATCCTTTTTATCAGATACGATAACCGGTCTTTGTGGCTGAACATAACTTTCCAGAAAACGAAACGCCGCTTTGTCTTTGATGAGTTGCGCTTTGGCATTTTCACATTCCTGCTCTGAAAGGCGCTTAACATAATCCGCATAAGTCTTACTGCCCGTCATTGCGGTGAACTGTTCTTCCTGTTCCTTTGTTAGTTTGCGGCCTTTACGCTGTATTTTAGCCAGCAGCTGCTCTATCTGATGGGTCAGGACAGCCTTATCATCATCTGCCGTTTCCATCAAAGTATCTATAAGTCCGGAAATCGTTGCCGCAGGATTCGCTACGACAGGTTTCATAGTACTGACCTTTTCCAAACTGGCAAAAGTACCTACGGGGTCATAAATTTCAAAATGGTCTTTGCCTATCTCCGGGCATAGACGCGTAGCACGCCCCAACATCTGCTCAAACAAGATACGCGATTTGACTCGCCGCATAAATACCAGACGGCAGATAGACGGAATGTCAATACCTGTTGTCAACAGGTCAACGGTTACAATTATGCTGGGATAATGGTTATTTTTCGTACAGCGGATAACTTCCTGTATTTTCTTTTGATTTCCGTTTTCGATACTGCCTGTTATCTTCTTAATAGCATCTTGATCAATATCCATAGCTGCGTAAATTTCGCGTAATATATCCACAATCATATCAGCATGAGCATCATTTACCGCATAAATCAGGGTCTTGCCCCCATTTTCATCTGTGGGGTCTATATCTTTGGCTATTTCTGCCAATACCTTGCGGTTAAAATCAGGTACGATTATTTGACGGTTGAAACTTTCTACATCAAAATCCAGCTCATCTTCCAAGGCCTCACTGTTGGTAATTTCTCCCGTGGCCGGGTCATAAACAGCTATGCTGTCACCCTTGGCATAATGAATACCGCTTTCACTCAGACTAGTCTTGATAATATGCGGTGCGTCATAATCCACCAGAAAACCATCAATTACTGCTTCCCTGTAGGTGTATTTAAACACAGGCTCACCAAAGATTTGGGTAGTATGCAAAGCCGGCGTTGCCGTAAGCGCAATTTTTACCGCTGTAAAATACTCTATAACAGCGCGATATTTGCTTTGGAAATCGCGTTGATCGCGGTAGACAATCTCGGCCTCATCCATCATTTTATCCAAGGTATAACCACGATGTGCTTCATCTACGATAATCAGATCGTAATCGGACACGGCAGGCTTTTCCTCATCATCATTATAAAGAATGCGCTGTATCATGCCCTGCACGGTTGCGACCTGTACTCTCGTCTCTTTGTCGATAAGTTTTTCGTCCAGTCCTTTTATATTATAGATTTGGCTTAAGGACATGAGCTCCTCAAGTTTCACATCCTTGAATACATCATGCGCCTGTGTTCCTAAAGAATTGCGGTCAACAAGGAACAATATACGCTGAAAACGGCCTGTTTTCAAAAAACGGTAAATCATGCCCAGCACGGTACGGGTCTTGCCTGTACCTGTAGCCATGGCCAGCAAAATCCGCTGACTACCATTCAATATAGCTGTTTCCGCCGCTCTAATAGCGGCCACCTGATAAGGACGCAGGTTGAGGCCATCCGGGTCCTGCAGCAGTGCATAGGGCATGGCCTTTAATTTTTCATCACCAGCCCCAATATCACGGGCCATAAGCTCCATCAGCCCCAAGGGACTAAACCAGCCACGCAGGGGTTCTGGTCTGTTGGTCTTGTTCCGCAGGTCAAGGAACCATATACCTGATTTCGTCCGCAGCTGTTCCAAATAAGGCTTGCCATTGGTAGCAAAAGTGAACGGCACCTGATACTTTCCCCACTTGCCTGCAATATATTCCTTATGCTCGGCCTTGATATATTGGGGATATTCCTTGCACTGCCCATCAATAACAGCAGCTACGTCTTTGTGCTCGGCCTTGGCCTCGATGATAGCCACCAGCTTTAAGTCAATAAACAGCGCATAATCTGCAAAGCCCCCTTTGCCACTTGCAGAATCCGTGGGCCATTCCGCAATGGCTATACATCTCCCCTTTTGCGGTCTTATTCCTTTGCTATAGCGCAGTTTCTCCGTATCAGCTTCCCAACCCACCTGCCGTAACTGTTCATCAATGAGCACACGGGTTTCTGCCTCGGATTTATACCGCCTGTTCGCAGCCTTTTGCGCGTATTTCTGTCTGTCGGCTTTCTTTACCCGTGGAGCTTGGGCTGCCTTTTCCGCCGCTTGCTGCATGAGGATTTTTTCTAACTCTGACTCAGCGACGACATCTGTCCTAACTGGCTCGAGATTCTCTGCCGGCATGACAAAAGGGCGATTTTTGTATGTGTAATCGCCATAGGTCTGCATAAACCATTCCGCCAAACTGTAAGTAATCCCCAGGTAGTTACGGGCTTCGGCCACTGATTCATAGCCTTCATGCCCCGCCAAATTACGTACTTTCCGCAAAGCATGAAATAATGCCGCCATATCACTATCCAGCAATTCTTCATGCCGTAATTTATTGATACGATTTACAGCTTTATCCTCTCGGGGTAATTCAATCCCATCATAATCAAACATCAGTTTAATCATGGTTTCCCCCATCATGCCCAATTTAAATAAGCAAGAATTGGAGTCGCTGTATAAATACTTTTCTGCCAACCGCCCCAAATGAGCCAATACCGGGAATTTTTCCGCCAAAAAATCAAAATTGGAATATGCCATCACGTCTGCCCCTTCCCCAGTTTTTGCTTATCGTTATTGTAACATATACCACTAAAAAGCTCAAAAAGCCTTCCCGAATATTCTCAGGAAGGCTTTCGTTTCTTTTTTTTAGGAACGCATAAACAGGTTAACCATAAAAGCAATGCTGACGAGCCACATAATGGGGCTTACTTCCTTCGGTTTGCCGGAGAGGGTTTTCATGAACGCAAAGCTGATGAAACCGAAAGCAAAACCGTTGGCGATGGACGAGGTCAGCGGCATCATGATGATAGTCAGGAAGGCCGGCAGGCCATCGGTGAAGTCGGCAAAGTTTACCTTGCCCACTTCCGACATCATCAGCGCACCGACAAGAATCAGCGGCGGTGCCGTGGCATATCCCGGCACGAGGCCAATCAGCGGTGCAAAGAGCAGGGAGATAAGGAACAGCACGGCCACGGTCACTGCCGTAAGGCCCGTCTTACCACCGGCGGCGATACCGGCAGCACTTTCAATGTAGGAAGTTACCGTGGAAGTACCGAAGATAGCGGAGAAAATCGTCCCGACAGCGTCAGTGTTCAAAGCTCTGTCGAGGTTCTCAATCTCGCCATCTTTTTTCACCAGTTTGGCCTTAGCAGTAAGACCGATAAGCGTACCCATGTTATCGAACAGTTCCACCACCGTAAAGGTGAAGATAATGGAGAGAATACCGTAGTTCCAAGCACCCATAATATCCAGCTTGCCAAAGGTTTCTCCCATGTGCGGCAGACTGGTGCTGATAACATCATTAAAGCCCTGGGGCACCGGGGAATAACCCAGCACCATGGACAAAATTGTCGTAGCGATGATACCAATCAGGATAGAGCCCTGCACATCGCGGGCCATCAGCACACCGGTAAGTACCAGACCAAACAGGGACATAGCCGTTTCCGGTTTCGTCACATGGCCAAGCGTAATGAACGTGGCCGGGTCACTGACAATGAGGCCTGTGCCCTTCAAACCAATAAAAGCGATAAACAGGCCGATACCCACACCAATTGCCACGCGCAGATTCTGAGGCACAGCGTTGATAATCGCCTGCCGTACATGACTGATAGTCAAAAGTAAAAACAGCAAACCAGAGAAGAATACCGCACCTAACGCTACCGTCCAATGCAGTCCCAGCACGCCGCAGACGTAATAGGCAAAGAATGCATTTAACCCCATACCCGGAGCCAATGCCACCGGATAGTTAGCAAATACGCCCATCATCATAGTCGAGAGCGCCGCAATCCAAATAGTGGACGCAATAGCTGCCTCTTTGGGCACACCGGCGTCGGCCAAAATGTTCGGATTTACGAACATGATGTAGGCCAAAGCGATAAACGTGGTAAAACCAGCGATGACCTCTGTTTTCACCGTGGTTTCCTTTTCCCGGAGTTTAAAGAACCGCTCCAGGAAAGACTGACTTGCTTGCACTTGCATAAAAAATAAAAGCCTCCTCTTTCTTAAACAGGCAATCATAGATGCCGTCAAGAAAAAAGAAGCCTTTTATACCCATAAATGCTCCGTTCTTCTTGTAGGCTATGACAATTTACGGTTGCCTGGTAGAAACGCCCATTCCATATCAATGGGCTTATACAAGAATATAACGGTAACAGAATAGCAGAGATTAGGACATATGTCAATTTGTTAGATTATTTAGGCTCATCGGACAATGCGCAGGCATTTTCCCCGTCATTTCTGCCTTGCTTTTACTGCCTGAATCAGCCCCTAACAAGATATTATCCTGCCAGGGGCTGGTCCTGCTGCCTAAGATTTTCCAGGTTAAGTTTTTGCCTCCATCGCGGTACTTTGGGCAAATACGTTAAAGGAATCATTCAGTTCCTTATATGCCTTGCCACTTTTTAGCGCGTACCATAGTGCCCCTGCTTTTATCCATTTGATTTGCGCCGTCTGCTCGACGCTGTCCGGGAATCGCTCCCTGGCAAGCTGTGCATAGCGGTCTGCACTGATTCTCTGCGCGCTTTCTGTCTCAGCTGTCCGCCAGCGGGGCAGGTAATAATACTGCTTGACACTGCCATCATAGCCGGACAGCTGCCAGGTCGAATAGCCCAGCTCCTCAACCTGCAGAACACCATTCAGCCAAACAGCATAACGGGTATGCACGGCCTCGAACTCGCCATGCATGATGGTTTCGGTAAAGAGATAGACATAACGCTTTTCCCGGGCATCATACAACACAGTGAATTGCCCCGTTTCCTCACCGGTCAAAATTTCCGGCATATGCGAGCCGCCCACCAAATGAATGCCCCCATGGCACGTCCATTTTCCTTCGTTGAATTCTTCACATCGCAGCTCTTGTGTTCCGTCAAAACTGCCTTCCTTCGCCAGCAATATCTCCAGATTGCCGTCATGGTTTAAATCAGTCACTGCGTAATGCCACTTGTTCCATTCCTTATCCTGCGCTGGCTGGACAAACCAGCCTTTTTCACCATTTGCCGTCCGCGCCATAATATCCAGCTGCTCCTGCACCTGCAGAGGGGCTGCTGATACCACACCTGCACAAAGCCATGCTGCCAAAAGCAGAACATAAAGCCGCTTTAACACCATCATCTCCCTGCACCTCCACGAAATGCTTTTCATCAGCCACACAGGCATAAAGCTGCTTATCAGGGTAGTTTGATAAACTCTACACCATTATCCGTGTTTTCCTTTTTGTCCTGCCATATCATTTTCCCCGCACGCAGTACAAAGATAGCACGCCCATCATTGTAGGCCATGGTATCCTTGCTCACGCCTTCTTCCGAATAGACATAGTCCGTACGTGTGCCATTGCCGTTGCTGAAAAGAATCGCCGCATAATTATCATAGGTGCAGTGATAAACCCAGCGGCTGCCCTCGGCCGCACTGCTGGCCCACTGAATTTCTACCCGATAGCCGTCACCTTCCCGGCTGATTACAGCATTGCAGCGTCCACAACTCCAGATACCAACATAATCATCCGCCTTGATACCCAGACCTGTTCCGGCATAGCCATTTTCAGCATAGCGCACAAAATGCATGGCACCATCATGCCCTGAGAAAAGGTCTGTCTGAACCGCCGCTTTGTTATCTTTGGCAAAGGCCGCCCATTGTTCATTAGCACTCGTGTACGCTGAATACCAGGGCGAGGCTGTGTTCTTATCCTCAAGAACTACACCGCCGCTTTCCAAAAACGAATACCAATATGATTTGGAACCGTCCGGATGTTCTTCCGCCGTTACCTTTACTTTGCCAAAGGCTTTGCGCTCTTTGCAGGTCATTTCATAACTGCCATCGGCATAGATAACCAGGGTACGTGCGTCAGCCGCGCCTGCCTCGCGCCAGGTTCCGGCAATGGGCTGAATACTGTACTCACTGACCGCCGCATTGCGTGTCTGCGCCATAGCAGTATTTGCGGCCGCCATAGCAGATTCCGTATCCACGGCGCCACTGAGGAAACACGTTGCCGCTCCTATTACCAGCACAGACCGCAACGTCCTGTGTCTTAATTTATTTATGTACATTTGCAGCCACCTCCTGCTACTGACTCAGCCTGCCGCCTTTTCCCAATGTGTACTGGTATGCCAGCGGTGACGATATTTGCCGTGGTATTCGGGGATATCCGGATTCTGAATGTAGCAGGTGTATGCTACATATTCATTGGCAGGAACAAAGATATCGTTCACATAGTGGCGAATGCCGGTATCTGCCCACATCAGTTGGCCGTTGTCAGCAATCAGTTTAAGGTCAATGTCCGTCCACTTGACATAAGCCCCCTGATCGCCGCTGTTTTCAAAGTAGCCGACAACTTCCACCTCGCCTGCCTGATGCATATAGACATGCTCAATGGTGAACTTGATAACCGGCCTTGCCTGAGCCGCCGACGGCATTAACGCCGTGCAGAGCAAGACTAGAACTAAGAACGCAAACAACTTCGCTGCATACGACCTCATGATTTACCCTCCTCCGTTTTAATGTCCTCCTTTACATATCCTGTCACGCTATTCTAATTCAGCCTGACAGCCCATCTACTTTATATTATACAATACCACCATTAAATTTCAAACTATTTTGATTTTTCATCTTATACATTTTCTTCCCCATAAAAAAGAAGGCCTGACCAACAGACCTTCCTTATCATATTTTATTTTCCCATAGCCGCTACAGCTGCAAATGCTTTTTCTGCCGCTGCAATGGTTCTGTCTATATCCTCGTCCGTATGGGCACCGCTCATAAAGAGGGTTTCAAACTGGGACGGGGCAAGGTAAATGCCCTGTTCGAGCATGGTCTTGAACCAGACCTTGAATTTTTCCTGGTCGGCATTGCAGGAGTCCTCGTAGTTCAGTACATCTTTTTCACTGAAGAAGATACCGAACATGGAGCCAGCCTGATGGGCCTGAATGGCCACGCCTGCGGCTTTGGCTTTTTCCTGCCAGCCGAGGAGCAGTTTCTTCGTTTTTAAGGTCAGTTCACGGCTGTAATCAGCTTTACCTTCTTCCGGTTCAGCGGTGATTATCTGCAGCGTAGCGAGTCCTGCCGTCATGGCCAGCGGATTGCCAGAAAGCGTGCCAGCCTGATATACCGGGCCGGACGGTGACACCTGCGCCATGATATCCTTGCGGCCGCCATAAGCAGCTACAGGCAGGCCGCCGCCGATTATTTTGCCCAGGCAGGTCAAATCCGGCGTAATGCCATAGGCTGCCTGTGCGCCGCCCAGGGACGCGCGGAAACCGCACATAACCTCATCAAAAATCAACAGCGCACCGTGTTTTTCCGTAAGGTCACGGAGTTTTCTAAGATAGCCCTGTTTTGGCAGAACGAGCCCCATGTTGCCAGCCACCGGCTCCACGATGACCGCAGCCACTTCGTCTCCGACTTCTTCCATCACTTTCGTAATGGCCTCTTCGTCATTGTAGGGTACGGAAATCGTATCCTGTGCCGTGCCCTTCGTCACGCCCGGCGAACTCGGCACGCCGAAGGTGGCCATACCGGAACCGGCATTGACGAGCAGGCTGTCGCTGTGACCGTGGTAGCAGCCGATGAATTTGACAATCTTTTCCCGGCCCGTATAGCCACGGGCCAGACGCAAGGCACTCATAGTGGCCTCGGTGCCGGAGTTGACCATGCGGATGGTTTCGATGGACGGATAAACCTCCATCACGAGCTTGGCCAGTTCCGATTCAATGCAGGTCGGTGCGCCGTAGCTGGTGCCACGGGTTGCTGCCTCCTGCAGAGCTTTTACAACTTTCGGATGAGCGTGTCCCACGACCATCGGCCCCCAGGAACCAACATAGTCAATGTATTCATTGCCGTCAATATCATAAATCTTATCGCCTAAAGCATGGTCGATAAACGGCGGATTGCAGTCCACGCTCTTATAGGAACGCACGGGGCTGTTGACCCCGCCGGGCATAAGTTCTTTGGCCTCAGCAAAGGCAGCGGCGGATTTTGCAAGATTCAGCATCAGTTCTCCTCCTTCAGCCAACGGGCCACGTCCATAGCATGGTAAGTGATGATGATATCTGCCCCGGCACGTTTCATGGACAGCAGCGTTTCCATGACAATGCGCTTTTCATCAATCCAGCCGTTTTTCGCAGCCGCTTTGACCATCGCATATTCACCGCTGACGTTGTAAACAGCCACCGGATGATGAATATGGTCACGCACCTGACGCACAATATCCAAATAAGCCAGTGCCGGTTTTACCATGATGATATCCGCACCTTCGGCAATATCGAGGTCCACTTCTTTGATAGCCTCGTGGGCATTAGCCGGATCCATCTGATACTGACGGCGGTCACCGAAGGCCGGTGCGCTGTCAGCGGCATCACGGAAAGGCCCATAGTAGCCTGAGGCGTATTTGACTGCATAGCTCATAATGGAGACATTCTGGAATCCATTTTCATCCAAAGCCTCGCGGATAGCCGCCACACGGCCGTCCATCATATCAGACGGCGCGATGATATCCACACCGCACTGTGCCTGCGACACGGCCACCTTCTGCAAAAGTTTCAGCGTCTTGTCATTGTCCACATAATGGCCTTCGAGATGGCCGCAGTGGCCGTGGTCGGTGTATTCGCACATGCAGACGTCACCGACAATCATGAGTTCCGGCACTTCAGCCTTGATGGCTTTAATGGCGCGCTGTACAGGGCTTGTCATATCCCAGGCACTGCTGCCATCAGCGTCCTTGTATTCGGGAATGCCGAAAACTTCCACGGACGGAATGCCCAGTTCCCAGCATTCCTTTGCCGTCTTGACGGCCTCATCCACAGACAGATGGAAACAGCCCGGCATTGAGGGAATTTCCTCGCGGACGCCCTCACCTGGCACGACAAACAGCGGATAGACGAAGTCCTTCACCGACAGGCTGGTTTCCCTGACCATGGCACGCATGGCCGGGCTGATACGCATACGGCGCGGACGGAGTTTCTGTTCATACATGGCTATAACATCTCCTATTATTTGCAGATGGCCTCCACCAGACCATCAATGGTATATTCTTTGGCAATAATATCCGGCTCAATACCCAGGGATTTAGCAGTATCAGCCGTAACAGGGCCAATGCAGGCCGTTTTTACACCGTTCAGCAAATCTGCCGAACCGATAATATTTACGAGATTTTTGACTGTGGACGAACTCGTGAACGTCACCATATCAATGCGCCCTTCGTTAAGTTCTGACGTCAAGGCCTCGCCATCGGCAGCCGCGCACACAGTGCGATAGGCAGAAACTACATCCACCTCGGCGCCCATTTCCCGAAGTTTTTCCGGCAAAATTTCCCGGGCCTCCTCGGCTCTGGGTAAAAGAATTTTCGCATGCGGCGGCAGCTTGCCCTTCATAGCCTCGATAATGCCTTCAGCGCGGTATTCCCCGGGAACAACATCAGCAACCAGTCCGTATTTTTTCAGCTCGGCCGCCGTAGCCGAACCGATGGCGGCTATTTTGGCATACCCCAGGGCACGGGCGTCCTTGCCAGCCTGCAACAGACGTGCAAAGAAATGTTTTACGCCATTGGCACTGGTGAACATCACCCAGTGATAATCCTGCAGCTGGCCGATGGCCTGGTCAAGCGCCGCATACAAATCAACAGGGTCAGTTATGGTAATAGCCGGCACTTCGATTACCTCGGCCCCCAGATTTTCCAGCTTAGCCGTAAGTTTTGAGGCCTGGCTGCGCGCTCTCGTCACGAGAATCCGCTTGCCGAACAGGGGACGCTGGGCGAGATTATCAAACCACTGCAGACTGTCACGCAGTTTCACGACTTCGCCGACGATAAAGATAGCCGGCGGTTTAATACCGTTTTTCGCTACATCTTCGGCTGCCTTGCCCACCGTGGTAATCAACGTGCGCTGTTCCGGCTTAGTACCCCAGCGGATTACGGCCGCCGGTGTATCGGCACTGCGGCCGTTCTCCATCAGCTTGCTCGTGATATGCGGCAGATTGGCCACGCCCATCAGGAACACGAGCGTATCCACACCCATAGCGAGGTGTTCCCAGCGCATATTGCTTTCCCCTTTGGTCGGGTCCTCATGACCTGTCACCACGGCAAAAGAAGTAGCTACCGCCCGGTGGGTTACAGGTATGCCGGCATAGGCAGGAACAGAAATTGCCGAGGTTATACCCGGCACGATTTCAAAGGGCAGATTGTTTTGCCGCAGGAGCAGTCCTTCTTCGCCGCCGCGTCCAAACACAAAGGGGTCGCCGCCCTTAAGGCGTACCACGCACTTGCCCTCTTTGGCTTTATCCACCAGGAGCTGGTTGATATCTTCCTGTTTCATGGTGTGATTGCTGGAGGCTTTGCCCACATAGATGTACTCAGCCTCAGCCGGCGCCCAGCGCAAAATGCGGTCATCAGCCAGACGGTCATAAACAACTACGTCCGCCATTTTCAGGCAATCCACAGCCTTCAAGCTGATGAGCCGGTAATCTCCCGGGCCTGCGCCTACTAAATAAACCATTCCTGCCATATATTGTCATCCCTTTTCTATTAGTTCTGCAATAAACCGATTTCCTGTAAAATTTCCTCGCCGCCAGCTGCCAGCAGTTTTTCTGCCAGTTCCACGCCTAAGGCCTCAGCCTCACAGGCCTTGCCGCTGATTTTATCACGGTAGAGCCGCTGGCCGTCCAGCGAGGCAATCACAGCCTCCACGACGATATGCTCCGGCTGGGTGTCAGGCACAGCATAAACTCCTACCGGCACCTGACAACCGCCTTCAACCCGGCCTAAAAAGGCGCGTTCTGCCCGGGTGCACTGCACTGTAGCCTCGTCATTGAGGAAGGCCAGCAATTCCCGCATATCCGTATCGTCTTCCCGGGTTTCAATGGCCAATGCGCCCTGTCCGACAGCCGGCAGAACCATTGCCCGTGGCAGCACCTCGGTAATGCGGTCGCCAAAGCCCAAGCGTTTCAGACCGGCTACTGCTAAAATGATGGCCGCAAAGTTTTCACTTTCCAGTTTGGCCAGACGCGTATTCACATTGCCCCGTAAATCACAGATATTTAAATCCGGCCGAACATGCAAAAGCTGCGCCTTTCGGCGCAGACTGGAAGTTCCTACTTTTGCTCCCTGAGGTAAATTCTCCAGGGTTTTAAACTCGGGGCTAACCACTGCGTCACCGGGGTCAAAGCGTTTGGTCACTGCCGTCAGGCACAAGCCTGCCGGCAGTTCCGTGGGCATATCCTTCAGGCTGTGTACAGCCAGGTCAATGCCGCCTGAGAGCATATCCATTTCGAGCTCCTTGGTAAAGAGCCCCTTACCGCCGATTTTGGCCAAGGGGGCGTCGAGAATCTTATCCCCCTTGGTGGTCATTTTCTTTAGTTCCACCTTAAGGCCCGGATACTGCTCTTCCAAGCGGCTCTGTATGTATTCAGCCTGCCATAAGGCCAGCTTACTGCTCCGCGTACCGATAACGATTGTGTCTTTCTTCACTGGTAGCCGTCTCTCCTATCATGTCTAATTTGAATAATTTCCGCATAGCATCGATATAAAACTGTTCATTTTCCGTACCAGCGGAGGCGTTGAGTTTCATCATGGGCATGCGCAGAATCTTGCGCACAATCATGCGGCTCATGTGTTCCACCTGCCGCCATTCATCATCTGTAAGGTCCGGCAGTTTGGAGCTGGCCCGTTTGACCTCACGCTGGCGAATGCGCTCGCAGCGGTCAGATAACAGAGCCATCAGGGGACGGAACGACAGGTACTGGAACTTATCCTCAATGGACGCCACTTCCTCGGCCACAATTATTTCCGCCTGTCTGGC
This sequence comes from Selenomonas sp. AE3005, assembly GCF_000686945.1. Lineage (GTDB taxonomy): Bacteria > Bacillota > Negativicutes > Selenomonadales > Selenomonadaceae > Selenomonas_A. The sequence goes on along the minus strand of NZ_JMME01000012.1, from coordinate 41,344 downwards.
CTCCTGCCGGCGTTCCTCGATGTGTTCATCTACCACTTCTTCCAAAGCGTCGATATTATAAAGTGTCACGCCCTTGATATCGCCCACTTCCGGGTCCACATCGCGCGGTACGGCAATGTCAATCAAAAACAGGGGACGTCCCTTACGTTTGGACATCAGCTGCCGCGTTTCCCAAGACTTGATGACATAATGCGGCGCCCCCGTAGAAGTGACAATCACATCTACGTCAACGGCCCGTTTCATCGCCTCGTCAAAGGGAACAGCCTCGCCATTAAACTGCTCAGCCAACAGCTGCGCCCGTTCAATATGACGGTTGGCTACATAGATTTTCTTAACGCCCCGGGAAATTAAATGCTGCGCCGTGAGTTCGGCCATCTTTCCGGCACCAAAAATCAGCGCACTGGCCTCATGCAGTTCGCCCAAAGCCTCCCGGGCCAGCTCCACAGCGGCGTAGCTGACCGATACGGAATTAAACTGAATTCTCGTTTCCGTACGCACGCGCTTGCCCGTGGCAATCGCCCGATGAAACAGCGTATTAAGTACCGTACTGGTAGTACCGGCCTCCCGGCCCATGGCATAGGCCTCCTTGACCTGGGAAAGAATCTGTCCTTCGCCCAGTACCAAAGAATCAAGGCTTGACGCTACCCGGAACAAATGCTCAATGCATTCTTCATTGACGTAAGTATAAAGATATTCGTCAATATCTTCTTCATTCCCCGTCAGGTCAAACAGGAACTGTTTCAAAGTGGCTAAATCCCTTTGTGCATCGTCCACCACTGCATACATTTCACTGCGATTGCAGGTGGAGAGTACAACCGCCTCTAAAATCCCCTCATAGGCTCCCAGATTAGCCAGGCCATTTTTCACTGCCGCTTTCGGAATGGAAAACCTTTCCCGGACATCAACAGGTGCCGTCTTGTGGTTTAATCCCAGCATTAGTAATTCCATTTCTTATCTCTTCCTCCGCCTGGTCCAAATGACCATCTCTCACCAAATCTATAATACCATCGCTAAGAGCCAGCCGCCACAAGCGTTCATGTTCCCTGCTGCCGCCAGGAATCCCCTTTACCTCCTGCCGCAAGGCTGCCAGCCGTACCAAAAATTCACCAAAATACACCGGGTATTCCCTCTCCAGCCGCTCACGCAGGAGTTTGGCAAAGGCAGGACTCACACCGCCGGTAGAAACCGTCAGCAGCAAATCCCCCCGCTCAATATGGGAAGGTACCGTAAAATCCGTCTGCTCCGGCAAAGACGCCGCATTGACCAGAGCCCCCAGCTGCCGTGCCTCGCTAAGAGCCGCCTGATTGGCCGCTTTATCATCTGCCGTACAAAACACCAAAAGCGGTGCCAGCGCCTGCAGCATACCCTGCTGGTACGATTCCTGCAGCCATTTTATCCGCCCGGCGGCAACCAGCTTTTGCAGGCTGTCGGCAATTTGCGGTGCAATAACCGTCACCTGGGCACCGGCAGCCAGCAAGCCGGCAGCTTTACGGGCTGCCACCTGTCCACCGCCGATGATGGCACATTTCCTGCCTTCCAGTTCCAAATTCAGCGGATAAAGCACCTTATCACCTTCCACTTTGCCGTTTGTGAACACCTCTCAATTACGAATCGAATTCATAATTTTATACTGCTTTTATTATACCCTATACAGCCATGAAAAAAAAGCAGAAATCAACAATTTTTCGACTTCTGCTTTTGGAGATTTATACAAGAAAATCAGGCGAAGTATTTCTCTTCTTCCAGCATATTATTCTCCCTGGCCATAATGCACACCGAAACCCACAGGGTAAGGAAAAGACTGCCGGACATATTGATTTCATACACGCGCATCAGCATCAAAGTTACCAAAGAAAAGAAAATGCAGTTCCCGGCCTTATGGGGCTTTGCAGCCGCACAATTCAATCCAAAGATATGATTTTATTTTTCAGCACATAAACCAAAGCCTGTGTCCGGTCCTCCACCTTCAGTTTCCGCAGAACCCTGGTCATGTGATTTTTGACCGTTTTTTCACTCAGGCCCAACGCCTTGGCGATATCCTGATTGGAATAGCCCTTGGCCACACATTCCAGCACATCCATCTCCCGGGCTGTAAGTCGTTCACCGCGGCTTTCATCCAGCATTTCCTTGGCCCGCGTTTCCACATCATCAGTTACGGAGGTACTGCCAAACAAGCGTTCCGCAAGCTGCGGATAAACAAAGGGATTACCGTCATTTACCATGTGAATGGCCTTCACCAGCACCGCCGGCTCTACATCTTTCAGCAGATAGCCCAGCGCACCATTTTTCAGCATTTCCAGCACATAATTGTCACTGTCGTGGATAGTGAGGGCAATGATTTTCGTTTCACACTCAGCCTTCTTTAACTGGGTTACAACCTCCAGACCGCTGAGTCCCGGCATATTGATATCGAGCAGCAGAATATCCGGTTGCAGCATCAAGGTCCGGGCCACGGCCTCCTGACCGTCCTCAGCCTCACCGATGACCTCAAAACCGTCCTCAAAGTTCAGTACACGCTTTATCCCTTGCCGCAGCAGCGTATGGTCATCTGCTATCAGTATCTTTATCGCCATGATTACAGCCCTCCATATTCATTCATAACTATGTTTTAGGCAGCACGTGAGCTTTGAGGAAAATCATGACCTCCGACTCCGTGTGACTATGTTGTACATGTTTAAAAAACGCGCCTAATATAGGGATATCCCCTAAAAAGGGTATCTTGCTCATGGTACGTGAATCCTCACTGCCAATGAGGCCGCCGATAACCATGGTTTCCCCGTCCTGCAGACGCACGGTTGTATCAGCACTGCGCTTTTGAAAACGATACGCCTTCAAATCCGTGACAAACTCCGGCGTGCTGACCTCGGTATGCACCTGTGCCGTTATTTCGCCATTGGCATTTACGCGCGGTGTACACCGCAGGATAATTCCGGCCTGACGGTATGTCACCGTCGTGGTCGTGGTGGAATCCGTTACCGACTGAGTAGGCACCGGCACATCACCGCCAATGTTAATCACAGCCTCATGCCCCTGAATGGTGGTGATATTAGGGCGGGCCAATATATCCGCCTTGCCATCTGACAACAGGGCATTCAGCTTGGCACCAAAGTAAAATTCAAAGGGATATCCTTCCGGCCCGCGGCCGAATTGAATAATTCCGGGAATATTACCCGTTTTCCCTTTATATGAGCGTTTGGTATCGTAATCAATGCGCTCATTGCTTTTACCCGCATTATGATAAGTCTTGCTGTGTTCCGGGTAATTGGGCAGCTTGGACCATTCCCATTCTATGCCCAGGTCCTTGGCGGCGTTCTTGGATAATGCCACTACTTTGGCCTCCAGCAACACCTGCTCAGCAGGCACGTCCAGCCGTCTAAGAACCGTATCCAGTTCACGGGCCTCAGCCTCCGTCCCGTAAAAGACCACCGATTCCGTGGCATCGTCCACAATAACGCGCTGCCTTTCTGCATTACTGCTGTCAGCCGCTTTAACCTGCGCAGACTTGCCATTAGTTTTATCTTTCGTCAGATTATCTGATTTTCCTGCCAACGATAAAGATAAATTTGCCACTCTGGCCAAATCATGGGGATTAGCATAGCGTGACTTATAGACATGCACCCGGCGGTTGCGGCCGTTCTTGGCCGGTGATGTTACCACATAGACATTATCATAGCGTTCGAGCAGCAGGCCCTGCGAGGCAGCCACCAGCTCCATAATACGCTGCGGTTCCTCCTCAATCCGCAGGGTAACTTTGCCCAGAGCAGCATCGCCTAAAATCAGATTATAACCTCCCAGCCGGGCAGCTGACATAAGTACGGCCCCGGCGTCGGCGTCCTGTACGTTCATATGTACCGGCTCAGCACCGCACCAGGCAGCACTCCCCCAAAGCCAGCCTAACAAACAACTGCCGATAATTCTCTGCCAAAGACGTATCATTTTTCCCCAGCCCCTTCCCTATCGGATGTTATCGCTAAATTACGCTCCTGTCCGTCACGGCAGGCCACCACTGAGGACGTGCCAATGGCTGTAATCTGCCAGCCCTGCACCATCTCACCAGCTGCTACCGCCGCCGTCGTGCCGCCCACACGCACCAGAGCCAGCCGCCCACCGGCTCCCTCAGCGATTCCACACAGGACAATATCATCAACGGCCTTAGATTTTGCCGGCTGTGCCTGTACCGACTGTGCTGACGGCGCGGCCTTGGCTGTATCTTTCCCACCTGACAGCACAGGTTCTTCCGGCCCAGCTGCCAGCCTTCCGGCCTCCGCCTCTGTTTCATGCAGCAGGGAAAAGGGATTGCGCAGCGGCTTGCTGTTATCTGCCTCAGCCAGTCCCTTAACCTCTGCCGGCCCTTGTCCGGCTTTATTCCTTTCAGGTTCTTTTTGCAGCACAACAGGAGGCTCTGGCGTATCATTAACACACCAAGCCCCTGTTAGCAGCAACAGCAAAAGTACCACTCCAGCCAACGGCTTACGCCAGTTCCGCTGCTGTAAATCCATACTACCGCCTTCTTTGTCCATGTGTGATGGAAATATTTTAATATATTATACTCTATATGATAGTATTTTTCCACCCTCAACAGCAACAGGCCGCTGTCCCTAAGGACAGCGGCCTGAATTAACTATTAGCTATCAATTTTTCGCTACCAAATCTTCAGCTGTCAATGTGCCTTCTTTGGCCTTTTGAGTCAGTTCCGCCGTAGCGGTAAAGAGCACATCACTGGAACTGTTGAGCGCCGTTTCACAGGAATCCTGCAGCACGCCGATGATGAAACCGACGCCTACCACCTGCATGGCAATATCATTGCTGATACCGAAAGAGGAGCAGGCCACCGGAATGAGCAGCAGGGAACCGCCAGCTACGCCGGAGGCACCGCAGGCACCTACCGTGGCGATAATGCACAGCAGCAGCGCCGTGGGCAGGTCTACGTTAATCCCCAGGGTATGGGCACATGCCAGGGACAGCACCGCAATGGTGATAGCCGCCCCACTCATATTGATGGTAGCCCCAAGGGGAATGGAAATCGAATACGTATCCTTGTTGAGATGCAGACGCTCGCAGAGGTCCATATTCACAGGGATATTAGCAGCCGAGCTGCGTGTAAAGAAGGCATAAATACCGCTTTCCCGTAAAGTCGTGAGTACCAGTGGATAAGGATTGCGGCGGATATGCAGGAACACAATCAGCGGATTCATGATGAGCGCCACTGAGAAGAAAGCCCCCAGCAGCACAGCCAGCAGATGGAAATAACCCATGATAGCATCTGCGCCATTAGTACCAATAGCGTCCGCCACCAGCCCCATAATCCCGAAGGGAGCCAGACGGATTACCCACTGTACGAGCTTGGTTACAGCCTTGGCAAAATCCTGCAAAGCTGCTTTGGTCGTATCTGAGGCACTATGCAAAGCCACACCGGTCAGCACACCCCAGGCCAGAATGCCGATGTAATTGGCACTGGCTATGGCATGAATGGGGTTATCCACTACATTCAGCACCAAGTTATGCAATACTTCCAAAATTCCGCTCGGCGGCGTGAGTTTTGCATCAGCCAGCTGCAGGTGCAGCGTGGTGGGGAACGCAAAAGAATATGCTACAGCCACCAGTGATGCCAGGAAAGTTGCAATGACATACAACTTCACAATCGGGCGCATGGACGCGCTGGCATCAGCATTTTTCTGTGCCATGGCGTTCATAACCAAAACAAAGACTAAGATAGGGGCTACCCCTTTTAAGGCTCTGACAAACAAATCACCAAAAATAGCTACCAGAGGCACCATTTGCGGTGCTGCCAAAGCTATGATAATGCCGATTACTAAACCGACCGCGATTAGCTTGATGAGCGCAGTTTCCTGATACTTTCTGCCAATCTTTCTGAACACGCTAATCATCCTCCCTAAATATTTTGTAATAAGTGCGTTCATCTATAAGATACATGTGTTAGTATATATCAAACATTACACTTTTGCAAGGTCTTAGGTGTAAAAATGTTTATTTACGGTGAACTTTTGCTATTATATAAAAAGAGCCGCGTACACATTTACCAGACATGTACACGACTCGCGAACACCACCAAGTCATAAGTTGTCAACACTTTGCAATTCTATCAAATACCGGCCCACAGCATCCTGCCAGCGCGGCAAAAGAGAAAAGCCAGCCGCCGTCAGCGACGCCTTGCTCAGCCGGGAATTTTTCGGCCGCTGCGCCTTGGTGGGATAAGCACTTGACGGTACCGGGGTAACTGTGACCTCTTTTCCGGCCTGACGGAATACTTCCTCCGCCAGCTCCGCCCAGGAGCATACGCCTTCATTGGTGGCATGATAAATACCATATTTTTCCGTAGCGGCCATATCGGCCAGTAAAATAGCCAAGTCCCTGGTATATGTCGGAGAACCCACCTGGTCGTCCACCACCGTCAGTTCCTTGTGGCTGGCCGCCAGCTTTAACATCGTCCGAATGAAGTTTTTGCCATTGATGCCAAACACCCAGGAAATACGTACAATGAAGTATTTCGTGAGCAGTTCCTGCACAGCCTGTTCCCCGGCCAGTTTTGACCGGCCATAAACATTTACAGGGCCTTTGGTATCAGCCACTTCATAATCAGCTTCCCCTTCCCCGGGGAATACGTAATCCGTACTGATATAAATAAGTTTCGCATCTATATCCTGGCAAGCCTGCGCAATGTACCGGGTTCCGTCCGCATTGACAGCCATGCACACATCCTGCTCGTCCTCAGCCTTATCTACAGCCGTATAGGCTGCCGCATGAATCACTACGTCCGGCCTGTATTCTGCAAGATAATTTTTTACGGCCGTTTCATCTGTAAGGGAAAAATCCCGGCTGGACACGCCCCGGACTTCTATGCCCCGGCTCATAAACTCGTTTACACAATCGTGTCCCAGCTGACCGGTCACACCCGTGACCAAAACCTTCATAGACCTATCATCCTTTCCTGTAGTCACCAGTTTCTTTTTTCCAATATTGGTGTTAATTCTACACAAATTAACAAAATCCTGCTGTATAAGAAAAAAGCCTCTCTATAATGGAAGTTGGTTATCACTATCAGCATAGCCATTGCCCATGGAGTGACGGATTACTGGCAGGCAACATAATATTTCAACAGCAAAAAGCCTGGTACGTTCAAATGGTACCAGGCTTTTTGCTACTATATATAGCCACGCATCATAAAACTTCCTACCTGTTGTTTACAGTTCACTCGACAATCCTGTACCTAGCATATTTCCCCCCATTTAACAATGTAATCTTATTTTCATTTTTTAGCTGTTTAAGCAACGAATATGCTTGTGCTGGAGATATTTTGAACAAATCGATAACATCCTGTTTCGTAATGATACCCTGTTGGGTCTTTGCCAACTTCATAATCAGTTCCGGACGTCTGATACTGTCAATATCAGTCTGCCGAACGTACTTTATCGATTCATTTTTTTCCCGATAAACATTCTTCCCTAAAATGAACGAACGATTTTTGCCATTTCCAGATGCCTCTAACAAACCAGTCTCAATCATGTTTTCCACAGCAGCTCTTACTTTATTTTCACTAAGATTGGTAACTTCTATGATTCTATCCAGACTGCATCTTCTTTCACCATTGAGCAGTGACAAAATCATCAAGGTATAGATAGACAACGGTTTTTGTTGGCGTCTTTGTTCATCCGCAATAAGTTTAGCAAACGGCAGATTTGCTTTTGCCCGCTGAATAAACAGCTTTACCGTACGGCTTGTCGATTCCGTATAATCAGGCCATGGTCTGCCAAATATAATCGAACCTTCATAAATACGGTCAATCCCGCGTCCGGTTTTTTCCGCCAAACCAATTCGTTTCATGGCATCTGCCAGCGCCGGATTTCTGCCATGCGGTTCCACAGTCAACAGGTTTTTCAAATTTACACCATCAATGAACCCACCTGGATTGCTGATGACCATGCCTTCATCATCAATCAATACGCGCACACTGCCGAGCATAGTATAGTCTCTATGGCAGAAAGCATTCACCAAACCTTCTCGATAGGCAGCCCAGTCAAACTCTGGAATGGGAATTCGAAAGAGGCCATATTCCGTTTCTCTCTCAGGATTCCATGCTTTTAAGTACGTCTCATAGTTTTCAAACAGCTCCAAAAGTGGTTTTGAACTCTCCTCATTGATACGAACTGCCGTCCCCTCCAGGACTTGAAAGGTTGACCTTGCTGTTGGCATCAGTTCCGCGATGCGCTCTTCTTTGCCAATCAGCAGCATACCGGTCATGGTCGGAACATATTTTCCGGCTACCTCTGTAACCAGACGAAGGGCAATATCCAACTCATCATCCGGCAACGTGAGAAGTGCCTTTTCACCGCCCTGTCTATTCTGGATTATCCTTCGCAAGCGAATTCTTTGATTCGGATCCAAGTCATCGAGCACTGCACCTGCCAACGGTTGTGCGGAAAAGTCCAATAATCCCAGTTCAGACAGCCTGGAAGGAATTTCATAGGAATACATCGGAATCACTTCTGGTGACCCATCTAGCTTGAGACGACGACGCAGGATTTTCCCTGAAGAAGTGGACACAACCCCCCGGCTCCGGGGAATTTCTATCTTTAAAACTTCCTTTTCTTCCTTTATCACTTCTGCCCTGACCGATATAGGCGGAACGGTACTATTGGCAATCAATGCAGTTACGCCAACAGCATCTTTATGTTTTTTTTGAATACCTGTAATCGTTCCGTCATCTTCCACGCCAAGAAACAGCACACCACCAACGGTATTGGTCATGCCAACAATTTCTTCAACTAAATCACGGTCAGGATAGGATTTCACATCACTTTTGAATTCTATTTCCAGAGTTTCTTTTGTCGGTATAGTTCTCATGCCCTCACCTCCAACTCTCTATATCTAATATAGATTATAACTCATTTAACTCAATTAGTCGAGTTAAAATATGGAAACGAAACGACTACACGAGTTAAAAACGAGTTAAAGATGAGTTAAAACGAGTTAAATTAACGTAAGCAGGCGGTTGACTGGTCAACTTGACCGGTCATCTAATTTGGAAAGGGCGTTACCCACCCTTATCCCGAATCAATAAGACGCTAACAAGTCAGGCAGGGGCGGACTGACGCCTCCGCATACAGACCGCCCCCACGCACAGCCCGTTACAGGCAACGGGTGTCCGCTGGCTTGGGTGGACAGCTGGGCCGTCCACGCCAACACAGACACGAAAGAGGATTTCCCGCAAAAACCGCGAACATACTATACATAAAAATGTAGGAAATCGGGATATTTAAGGGGGAGTTTACATTACCCGCCGCACCATCAAGCACCCGGATAATTTCATTCCATATAGTTCCCGGGAGGCAGCAGTTAATGACGGGTATGTGGCCTGCAAGGTTTGCCATCCTTAGAATTTTTGCGTAAAATTTCTTGCTAGTATATAACGGAAATGGTATAATTAACCTACAAACGAAAAAGAGGGGTAGACCACGAGTTTACACCGGTAGGAGAGTCTTCGGGATGGTGACCTGTGAGACTCTTTTATTTTTGCCTACAAAAAGATACGACTTGAATGACCAGATTGGAGATGAGTTTTGCCGTGAGGTCATCCCTCTGTGAGACAGTAGATACACGAATGTAACCGTATACAGTACCATTGTTGTTCTTTTTCATAAGCAATTCCTCCATTCAAAACTATGTTAGTAACAAGTTCATTTTAGAGGAATCCCTGATTGCAAAGGAATTTTATAAATCGCAAATGGGGCGGCGTTGACTGGTCAATCTGGCTGGTCAACGCCGCCCATCCTTATGACAGAAACTGTTCATTCACAATCCGCAGATACATGTGCATAAATCCATAATTAACATGAGTTTGCCTAATGCAACTAAAAAACCTCACAACAGAGTAAGGCTTGTCCTAACTCTGTTGTGAGGCTTTTAGCTATCTTATGAATATCTATACTATCTTTCCATAATTGATTATATGACAGGAATCTGTAAATGTATGGTTGTTCCTTTGCCCAAGGCACTGGTCATGGAAATTTTTATATCATGCTGCTCGGCAATCCAGCTGGCAATGGACAGGCCCAAGCCTGTACCACTGACACCGCCTTCGGCTTTGGTACGGGAAGAATCCACCCGATAAAAGCGTTCAAAAACCTTTTGCTGGTTTTCCGGTGCAATCCCGAGGCCATCATCTGACAGGTCAACCTGCATGAATTTGCCATCCGCCACCCGCCGGGAGGATACGGTAATATGTCCGCCCTTAGGCGTGTATTTAGTGCTGTTATCCAGAAAAATTCTGAGCATCTGCCGCATGGTCACCACGTCACCGTAAATCATGCCGTCATCGTTAGCCAGCAATTCCACATGATGGTCTTTGGTCACCAGTTCCATCTTCTTCATAACATCGGCAATAAGCTCGCTGAGTTCAATGCTTTCCTTGTGCAGCACCTGACGTTTTTGGTCAGCTCTGGCCAGGAACAGCAATTTTTCAATCAGCTGCTGCATGTTTTCCGCCTCGGAACGGATAGAGCTTATCCCCTCATCCAGAATAGCCGGGTCAGAACGCCCCCAGCGGGACAGCAAATCCGAATACCCCAGAATAACCGTAACCGGGGTACGCAATTCGTGCGAGGCGTCAGAAACGAAACGCTGCTGCTGCTTAAAGCCGTCCTCGAGCCTGTCCAGCATGTGGTTGAAGGTCTCCGCCAATTCTGTGAGCTCATCATGCGCCGGTGGCACGACAATGCGCCGGTCCATTTTTTCCACTTCGATTTTGCGCGCCGTAGAGGTCATTTCCCGAATGGGCTGCAAAATGCGGCGGCTGACAAAGAACCCGGCAATCAACGCCAGGAAGAATCCCAGAATCGTCATCAAAAAGAGTATCTTTTGCAGGGTTTCCAAGAAATGACGTTCCGCCGTGATGGTCTTAAAGAAATGCATCCTGTAAATCTGACCGCGGTACTCTACATCCATCCGGGCATGATACAGGGTAGCATTGCGAAACTCCACCACACTCATGTTCTTATTGGCCCAAAAAGGCGGATTTTTCACCGTATGTTCTTCAATACGGCTCAGCGGCGGATAGTGGCTGTCGTTTTCATAAACCACTTTGCCGGCATTATCGGTAATCCGCAGTACCACCCCCGGCAGTACCATATCATCCCGGCCAAAATCACTGCCGATAATCCTGCCCTGCTCCAGGCTGTCAAGTACGCGGTTCATGCTGATTTCCAGCTCCACCTCGGCCTGATGATAAAATGAAAAGTAGACGCCCAGGCCCGTCAGGGTACTGGTGAGAATCAGCACCAGCAGCAGTACCGCCGCATAAAAGCAGGTAATCTTGGTAGAAATCTGTGCATAACGCAAACGGTTGAACATGAGTCGGGGATGGCGCAGCCAGGCTTTAATCCCTAACAACATATCCTACGCCCCGTATCGTATGAATGTATTTTTCCTCAAACTTATCATCGATTTTGGCCCGCAGGTAACGAATATACACATCCACCACATTAGTATCACCGTTATAATCATATCCCCAGACAGACTGGAGAATCTGTTCACGGCTCAAAACATTGCGCTTGTTCCGCAGGAGGTATTCCAGCAGCGCGTATTCCTTCTTGGTCAGGGTGACATTTTCGCCCTTAACCCGTACTTCGTAAAGGCTCGGGTACATGACCAGGTCCTTGACCGACAGGCGTTCCCCTACGTTTACGTCATCGTTTTTCTCCTTGTAATGGAGACGCAGAGCACGGCGAATCCGGGCCAGCAGTTCCTGCATGGCAAACGGCTTGGTGATGTAGTCATCGGCGCCGATATCCAGCCCCTTTACCTTATCCTCGACATCATCGCGGGCGGTCAGCATAATGATGGGCACATCGGACACTTCGCGTACCAGACGGCAGATTTCAATGCCATCCATTTCCGGCAGCATTAAATCCAGCAGCACCAGCTGAAAATCCCCCTGGACAATGCGGTCCAAAGCGCGGCGGCCATTACTTTCCGTAGCCGTATTATAGCCCTCGTGTTCCAGCTCAATCTGCAAAAAACGCGCAATGCGCTGTTCATCTTCTACAATAAAAATTTTCGGGTTCGCCATCAACAATCCCTCCTGCTATTTTTAGGCACTTACATATATAATATAACGAACGGCAAGATTTGAAAAGTCTTGCCGTTCATTTCTAATCAAAACATAATATTAACCTTTTTCGCCTAAATACATCTCCCGGAACAGCCGGATAAGGTGCTCACTGGAAGACGATAAGGTGCGGTTTTTCAGCCAGGCGATAACCGTGTGGGTACTCATTTCCGGCTCCACCAGCTTTTTGTAAATGAGGTTGCCGTCTGTAAGCAGCGTTTTGGAGGACACCGGCAGTAAAGCCATGCCCACGCCCATCTTGGTCAGCAGCAAATCCTGCACGATACTGTCGCTGACACAGATTATATGTGGTTCAAAGCCCAGCTTGCGGCAATTAGCGATGAAGACCGACTGCCAGCGCAGGGGAATGATGATGGGCTTGTCCTTTAACTCCAACAGGTTTACCTTATCCTTCTGGCTGCCGATTTCCTGCTCCTTGTTCATAATGAGCACCAGGGGCTCATTGGGCAGCACAATGGACTCGTAGACCTTGGAATCCACCTGCGTACGGGTAATGCCGATTTCAATAACCCGGTTGTCAAGCAGTTCCAGAATGCGTGCTCCCTCGGCCTCCCAAATCTGATAGGTAACATGGGGATAGCGTGAATGAAACTCCGAGATTAGTTCCGGCAGCAGCATGGCCCCGGAAGTGGTAATCGTCCCCAGGCGGATAGAGCCGGCCACGCCCGAGCCGATTTCCGTAATCTCCCGGACAGTGCCGTCCACCATGCCTAAAATATGTTCCACCCGGGAATACATCACCCGGCCGGCATCAGTCAGGCGAATGCGGCGGCTGCCCCGTTCAAAAAGCTGCACCCCCAGCGAATTTTCCAGGCGTTTCATCTGCCGTGACAGGGCAGGCTGGGCAATGTCCAGCCTTTGTGCTGCATGACTGATGTTGCCCTCCTCGACAATGGCATAAAATGCCCGCATATCCTTAATATCCATATCCTGCCTCTTTCTTGCTATACAAAAATTTCATACTTTCTATAACGAAACTGGTTATATAAGGATATTATACTTTTTTTATTATAAAAGGGCAATATTTTTCATTTCATAATTATAGTTTCTGCTCAACCTTCAGCAGACGCAGCTGGAGCAGAACCGCACCAATCAGCACGCCGGCGATAAGTCCAATCCAATAGCCATAAGCCCCCAAGGTGGTGAACCGGGCCAGCCCCCAGCCTAAGGGCAGGCCGATAAGCCAAAAGGAAAGAATCGCCAGCAGCAGGGTGACATGCACGTCCTTAAAGCCACGCAATGCGCCCTGCAGCGGAGCGTTGATACTGTCGGCAAACTGCATGAATACCGCATAAGCTAGGAACCCGGCCAGAACAGGCTGCACCTCGGGGCTCGTGGTGTAAAAGGCGGCGATTTCGTCCCGAAACTGAACCAGCACCAGCGCCAAAATCCCCACCGTACCAAAGGTCAGATAGCGGCTAAGCTTTATATACTGCCGGGCGTCGTTCAGGCGCTTAGCCCCGACCTCAAAGCCCACCAGTATGGTCAAGGTCATGCTCACGGCCAGGGGCAGCATATAGACAATGGTCGTAAAATTCATCGCGGCCTGATGTGCGGCCACAACCGTCGTGCCATAAGCTGTCATAAACAGCCCCACCGCTCCGAAAATACTCTGCTCACAAAACATCGTCGCCCCGATAGGCAGGCCAACCCCCAGCTGCTTTTTCCATTCAGTGAGATTTATCCCCGGCAAATGACGGAATACATGATAACTGCGGAACGGCTCTAAACGGGTAACCACCAGAATATTGAGCAGCAGGTTCAAGGTCAGCGTTACCGCCGAACCGATACCGGCGCCAATGCCGCCAAAAGCCGGCACACCGCACAGGCCGTACATAAATATGTAATTCAAGGTGATATTGGTAGGCACGGTACACATGGTCACACACATGGTAATCCGGGTATAGCCATGCGCGTCAATGAAATTGCGGAGTACGGCGGAAATAAATATGGGGATAATGCCGATAGACAACGCCATCAGATAATGACTGGTGATATACGCCACCTTCGGCTCCAGATTAAGCAGCGGCAAAAGCTGTGGCACCGTCAGCCACCCGAGCGCTACAAAGCCCACGCCCAAGGCCAGAGCCCAGTAAAAGCCCTGCTTGACAATAAAGCCGATTTTCTCCTGTTTGGACGCCCCATATAACTGGGAAATCGTCGGTGTCAGCCCGGAGATAATCCCCAGAAAACTGCCGAAAAACGGCATGAAAAGATTAACCCCCACGGCCACACCTGCCAAGTCCTCCTGACTGATATGACCGGCCATCACCGTATTAAAAAACCCGGTTGCCATCAGGGACAACTGGGTTATAAAGATGGGCAAAAGCACCACAAAAAACTGTCGTGCTTTTGCCTTATAGCCATGAGCCTCTCTCATTAGTTTTCATCCTTTGAAAGACAGCAGTTCTTATATTTCTTGCCACTGCCGCAGGGACAGGGGTCATTGCGGCCTACCTTCTGGCGGCGCACTTCCTCGAAGGGAATCACCTGGCCCATACCGCTTTTGGCAAACAGTTCACTCGGCGTATGACCTTTAAGCGGCCACAGATGGGTTTCATTGTTGAAGGCAATCAGCAGGGGAACTACGGCCCGGGCCTTGGCATCGTCCTTCATCATGCCCAGCTGCTCCAAGTATTCCGCAGCCTCCTGCATACTGCCGCCGTTCTGCAGCAGTATATAAATCTCACCAACGATATCAGCCGCCTTCAGCACATCACAGTCATGCGCCGTCATAAAGAACTGTGCCAGCGCCTTATACGCATTGGTATCGTCAATATGGTTCTCCGTACCGGCCTCAAAAAGCTGCGTGTACGTAAACGGTGCAAAATCCAGATTGCTGTGCTTAAGCTGTTCCCGTTCCAGCGCGTCCTCGTCAATGAGGGTATAATACTTAACACCCTGCGGCAGCGCAACAATGGTATTGGTCCAGCAGGAGGCATTCAGCATAACGCCGACAAAATCCTTAAAGGACAAATCCTCACGCTGGTTGGGTTCCAAATGACCGGCCACCAAAGTGTAGAGGGCCTCATAATCCATATAGCCATAGAAGAACAGTGCACCGGCAGCCAGGCGGGTTATTTCCGTATTCATCGTAGCCAGGGCCTCAAACGTGGGCGAATTGATTTTTTTGAACTCGTCACGAATTTCCTCAGGCATATACCAGACGAGCTTATCGCCGTCCTTGGCACAGGAAATCATGCCCAGTCCGCGCAAATAATCCAGCCGCACATCATCATCGCGCAATTCCGTGCTCTGCCCCTTGTTGATAAGGAAATGCTGGAAACATTCATACTCCTCCAACAGGATAGAAGGCAGCCAAAGACGGGCAAAATTCAGCACTTCCGGCACCAGGCGTTCCACCAGTTCTGCCTTTTTCAGCGAGCTGGTACCGGAAACATTGAGATTAAAGCGGATATCATCAAGTTCCGCTTTAGTCATAGCCGTCAGCATATCCTTAAGCGTATTTTGCGCCGGCATCTTATGACGATACAGCGCCTTTTTACGCTCCTCCATATCTGCGGCCATCATCTGGGCCAGTGTTTCAGCCTGAGTCATCTGGGTATTCTGTTCTTCCATGGGTATCTGTTAAATCCTCACTTTCAAATTAGCCGAAATAATCGGCGATACCATCGGCAATGCCCTGGGCGGCTTTCTTAATACCGTCCTCACTGTTCATCAGCTGTTCCTCATTCTTGTTGGAAATGAAAGCCAGTTCCACAAGAGTTGCAGGCATATCCGTGTGTTTTACTACATAAAAATTCGAGCTTTGCGTACCGCGGCTCTGCGTGCCGAGCTGGTCAATAACCCCGGCCCGAATCTTGTCAGCCAGAATGCGGGAACGCTTGTTGCCGAGGGAATAATAATAACCGGTAGTTCCCTTGGCCGCGTCATTGGTAAAGGAATCCATGTGAATGGAAACAAATATATCAGCGTTCTTTTGATTGGCCACATCACAGCGGGCCTGCAGCTCCTCAATATCTGTGGCCTTGCTCCGCTTGGGCGAGACCTCTTTATCCGTCGACCTGGTCATATAGACCGTCGCCCCTTCCTGTGTCAGCAGGCGGCGCAGCTCGTTGCCGACGCGGAGCGTAATGCTCTTTTCCATAACGCCCGTGGGGCCGATAGCGCCCGAATCGCTGCCACCGTGACCGGGGTCAATGACGATTACCCGGCCTTTTAAACCGGTAATGCCGTTAATCGCCGTATCCACATCTTCATCGGCACTGCCGCCGCCAGCCCGGGGCATGGGCTTTTCCTGCTCGGGCTGTGGTTCTATCGGCTCTGTAGTCTTTTTTGACCAGTCAATCTTAACATCGTCAGAATCTTCCAGATTGCCAAAGTCCATAACCACCCGTCCGGGCACGGAACCACTGTTCAGGGTAAATACCTGATAATTGTTTTGCCCCACCTTGGTTTCTACCACCACACGCACGGTTTTAGGGTCAAACTGGGCAATCTTTACCTTGCCCACAAAGGTATTGTCTATGTCGATGGACCTTTTCACCTCAGGTGACAGCCAGGCGTTGGCAATATCCACCACCACCCTGTCGGGACTTGACAGTACCATTTTTTTGTAGGTGACTTCCCGGGTGGCGTCTATGACGATACGTGTCTTATCACCATCACTGCTCTCGCGCAGCCCCGTCACTTCCGCCATGCCATTTATCCGTTCGCCAAAATCACTCTCCGCCGCTGCGGCCGTAGCAAGTGGCAACAGCAAACAGAGGGCTGCCATATATGCTAAAAATAATATCCTTCGCATAGAACCCCTCCATTACAGGACACATATTGTTTATTATAACGCAATAATTCAAGTTTTGCCATAGCTAAAATCATCATAACACCATAGTATTACAGGAAGATTAAAGCTGCTGCAGTTGACGTGTCAATACTTATTATATAGAATAAAATCTGTACAAAAACAATCTGCGGATTTTTATGATAGGAGATAGTTATGACACAAGATGAATTTCATAAACTTGTCCATGTGGTAATGGATTCCCCGGCCAAGCCGCCGGAAAACCTGTTTGCCGGTGGTATGGATAGCTGGCGCGCCCGGGCCCGTCTGGCTCATTTCCTCGCGATGGAAGGTATTGATAAAAATGACGAGGCGCTGGAACTGTTCCATAGCGTGGTTGAGGCTGAGCCCAACGAAGATATCGCGGAGGAAGTGGAAGAAAAGGTCTTTGCCCTGCAGCGTCTCAGCAGTCTGGAACGCTCTTTAGGCCAGCACGATGACGCCCTGCGTCATATCAATATGGCCATTGAACTGGCCGAATCCACGGATTTCCTCTACAAGTACATTCTGCGCGGCGAGTTATGGGCTGACCGCTGGAACCTCATGCACCAGATGGACATGACTGCTGACGCGGAAACAGAGGCTGACGAACGTATCGCCGCCTACAAGGATATTCCCATCGAACACAACAGCTACCTCTACTACGGCTACCGTTTCAAAGCCCAGCTCTCCGCTGAACGCGGCGTCACCCTGGTGGCCAAGGACTATATGCACATGGCCCTGCATTCCATGGAAATTCCTGCCAGCTATCAGGCCGGCCTTGACAAAGCCTTTGCCGCTACCCATGACAACGCCTCCTGGATATTGACACAGGTGGATAAGGCAACCCCGAACCCCGACAACCTGCATTGGGATATTTGACAAGTCAATATTAAACAGCCCTGAGTAAGATTCTTACGCGGAATTTTACTCAGGGCTGTAATTATTTATGCGTGATACTGATACCGGGAATCTGCTCCGGCAGGAGAGCTGCTGCCTCTTCATCAACGATAACCGCCACATCACGATGCAGCTGCAGGATAGACGCCGGCGCCTCCGGTGTCACATCACCGCAGACGGCCTTGTACACCGCTGCTGCCTTATTGCTGCCATTGGCCAGCAAAATTACATGTTCAGCCATCATAATGGTCTTTATCCCCATACTGATAGCATAGCGCGGCACTTCATCAGCACTGGCAAAGAACCGGGAATTGGCCTGTATGGTTTCCTCGTCGAGCTCCACCTTATGCGTGGTTGCGGCAAATTTTACGTCCGGCTCATTAAAGCCGATATGGGCATTCTGACCGATACCAAGCACCTGCAAATCAATGCCGCCCCTGGCCTCTATCAGCTTTTCATAGCGCTTTCCTTCTGCTGTCATATCTGCCGCCATGCCGTTGGGCAAAAATACATTTTCCGGGCGGATATTGATATGACGGAAGAAATTTTCCTGCATAAAGTAATGATAACTCTGGGGATTTTCCGGACTCATGCCGATGTATTCATCGAGATTGAAGGTCGTCACCTCGGAAAAATCCAGACCTACACTCTTATGCACGGCAGCCAGCCGCTGGTACATGGACACAGGTGTGCTGCCTGTCGCCAGTCCCAGCACGCTGTTGGGTTTCAGATAAATCTGCCCGGCGACAATATTAGCCGCCTCCAGCCCCATCTTTTCATAGGAATCCGTGATGATAATCCGCATTTTCCTGCCTCCCCTCTCACTCCTGCGCTGCCTGTTTTGCCTGTTTCTTCTGGGCACGCCGTTCCTTAAAGAAACGTTTCATAATACCAGCACATTCTGCCTGCAGAACGCCGGCGGTGATTTCCGGCCGGTGGTTCAGATGTTCATTGCCGGGGATATTAAATACCGACTCACAGGCACCGGCCCGGCTGTCAGTACTGCCATAGACCACCCTGTCCACCCGGCTCATGACGATAGCGCCGGCACACATAGGACATGGTTCAATGGTAACATAGAGCGTCAGCCCCGACAACCGCCAGCGTCCCAAGTCCTTACAGGCCTTTTGAATGGCAATGAGTTCCGCATGAGCGGTAGCGTCATGCCATATTTCGCGCATATTATGGCCACGGGTGACAATCTCCCCGGTGGCATTATCCACGAGCACCGCCCCAATAGGCACCTCTGCCAGGTCATACGCCAGCTGCGCCTCCTGCAGGGCCTCCTGCATATAATATTCATCATCTTTTAACGTCTGTTCCTCAGGCATAAGCTGCGCTTTCCTCTCTTCTCTATCAGTAAACTATAGCGTAATCTTACCTTAACAGCAGCATTGTCGTCAAATAAAAATGCCGTAACCAGCCAACAATCCCTACAGCCTGGTTACGGCAAAATCATTATAAGACTTTCCTGTTTAGTCCCCATATAGAATAATCCCCCATTATCCGGTAACATTTATCTTCCCTTCAACTTCGCTGAGGTCAACATATTCCCGGTAAAATAACGACTGCGTTGGCCGTGTAGACAGTTCCAGCCGATAAGCATTCGGTACGCCTATACCTGCCTCATTGGCAGGACGCACCTCTTTTTCCATTTCTTTCGTCAGCGCGTTTGCAAATGACTGTTTATTTTTCTTGTCATCATTATAGCCTTCCTTACGCTCAAAAGAACGGTTTATCCCTGAATCCACGCCTTTTACCCGGGCGACACGCTCAATCCGGTCTAACATGACAAACACCTCCCTTGCCACAGGCCGCCCTTCTTAAGAGGTATATCGTCATATTTTGGACAGAACTTAATAGGGCGCGAAAAAAAATACCCCCCGTTGACTTTTTACGGTCAACGGGGGCCATGTTAAATATGCTTATTTCAAAGCATCGCCGAGTTTGGAGTTGGTGTTGCGGGCAGCAGCTACGCTTTCATCAAACTTAGCTTTTTCGTCGCCTTCCAACTTGTATTCAACGATTTTTTCCATGCCGTTCTTACCGAGGATAACGGGTACGCCGATGCAGAGGTCTTTTTCGCCGTATTCGCCATCGAGGTATACGCAGCAGGGCATGAGTTTCTTGGCATCGAGAGCGATAGCCTCAACCATAGCGGCTGCAGCAGCGCCCGGAGCATACCAGGCAGAAGTACCGAGCAGGCCGGTCAGCGTTGCACCGCCAACCTTCGTCTGAGCTACAGCGTCATCAAGCTGTTCTTTGCTGAGCAGCTGCGTAACAGGAATGCCGCGATAAGTAGCCAGGCTCGTCAGAGGAACCATGGTCTTGTCGCTGTGACCGCCGATAACCGTGCCATCGATGTCGGTCGGCGTTGCCGGATAGCCAGCATCCTGCAGAGCCTTGGACAGGAAATAACGGAAACGGCTGCTGTCGAGCATACCGCCCTGGCCGAGTACACGGTTGCGCGGCAGCTTGGAATCTTTCAGAGTCAGGAACGTCATAGCGTCCATCGGGTTGGAGATGATGATGAAGATAGCGTTCGGAGAATACTTCAGCGCCTGGTCAACAACACCTTTGACGATTTTTGCATTTACGCCGATGAGTTCTTCACGCGTCATGCCCGGTTTACGCGGCATACCGGAAGTAACAACCACAACATCGGAACCTTCCGTCGGTGCATAACCGTTTTCGTCACCGATTTCAGCCGTAACGCCCGTTACCGTGGTGTCAAAGTTCAGAAGATGTGCCGTCTGCATGATGTCCATAGCCTTACCTTCGGCAAAGCCCTTCTTAATGTCCACCAGCATAACTTCGCTGCAGAAATTCTTTACTGCCAGCACATTTGCTACGGTAGCGCCTACGTTACCTGCACCAACAACTGTTACCTTCATAATCAAATGCCTCCTTAAGAATTAGAAAGCGATTGCCAAAAGTCTGTAAATTCAATAAAGGAAACCGCTTTCGGAATGGCTATAACTATGAATCACGCTTATGATTCACTACGTGATAATTATAACAAAGCAATATAAAAAAATCAATAAAAAGCGACAAATATTTTTATTATTTTTTATCATATCATAAATTTGTTTAATAGTCTTATGACCTGCTAACAAGAAAAATGACCGGTCAAATTGACCGGTCATTTTACATGACAACTATGCTATTGTTCTTCAAACATATCCTTGCCTACGCCGCACAGAGGGCAGACAAAATCCTCCGGCAAATCCGCAAAAGCCACGCCCGGTGCCAAATCATACTCACTGTCACCCTTGGCCTCATCATAAATCCAGCCACAAACCGTACAAACCCAAGTCTTCATCAAAAGCCCTCCTAACACCACAAACCAATAAATAAATATATATCGTAACCCCGCGCTCATGGATGAGCGCTCGCGGACGTAAATCACGTGATGTGATTTCAGTCCGCTGTTTTCTTTTGGGTACTTTTCTTTGCGCCAAAGAAAAGTACCACAACACTCTGTTACTAGTTAGGAACTTCTAGCTGATTCAGTCTAAATCCTGCCAATGAAAAAAATTACTTGTTGAGCCGTGACTTAACTTCCTGAAAAAACTCATACGGCACGGCCATATTGCCGTCTAAACCGCTCCCCATCTCAATCCCGGGCCGGTTCGTTCCATGGAAATCCGTGCCGCCCGTAGGCATTAAATCATATTTGGCAATCATCTGTGCCGCAAATTCTGCATCATCAGCGGTATAGTTGGGATAATATCTTTCCATGCCATCAAGCCCCAGTTGGTGCAGCTCCACAATTGCCTGTTCCTGCTGCTGGCGGTTATCCAGTTCCCCCAGACCAATTTTCTTATGGAAATGCGCGAGCGACGTCACGCCGCCGGCCTGTTTGATAATCGGCAGCGCCTCCTCAGCGGTGATGTTCACATTTAGTCCCATCGCCACCACGGCCGGGTCAAGATAATTGTCCCATAAAGGCTGGGCGCGGTCATACATTTTCAGCGATACCAGATAACGCATTACCGCATACCTGTCAAGCAGCCCCTTATAGGCAAACTGCTCCACCTGATCCATGGTAATAGCCACACCCTTACGGCGGACATATTCCACAATCTCGGGAATCTTCCCCTCTTTGACCGAACGAATCTTTTTATACAGGCGCTGAAACTCCGGGTGCTGTGCGTCAAAGCCCAAACATACAATATGCAGCTTATGCCCCTTGAACTCTACCGTCATTTCCATGCCGGGAATAAACTCTATCCCCACAGCCGCTGCTGCCGCCTGCGCCTCGTCGTTGCCGGCAATCACATCATGGTCTGTAAGGGCAAAAGCCGACAGCCCCTGCGCTTTGGCATGAGCAGCCAATTCCCCGGGCATAAAACTGCCATCGGATACCAAAGAATGTACATGTAAATCAATTTTTTTCATTATATATCACACAACCCTGCTATATTAAAATCACTTTCCCCGCAACTCTGCCTGAGCCGCAAAGAAATTAAACACTGCCTCGGCCGCCGGCCGGTTCATGCCCGGTGCCTGCGCCAGTTCCTCCACACCGGCAGCTTTTATCCTGCCGATACTGCCAAAATGATTCCAAAGTGCCTGCCGCCGTTTTGGGCCAATGCCGACAATATGGTCTAGCACTGATACCAGATTGCGCTTGCCGCGCAGTTTACGGTGGTAAGTAATGGCAAATCTATGCGCCTCATCGCGAATCCGTTGGATAAGATAAAGCGCCTGACTATGCCGCGGCAGTACCACCGGCTCCGGATTGCCCTCCGTAAACACGAGTTCAAACTGCTTGGCCAGGCCCACCACCGGCACGTTTTTATGTCCGGCCACCTTGCGGATAATCTCCAGCGCCGACGATAACTGCCCCTTGCCGCCATCGATAATAATCAGGTCAGGCAGTTCTTCCTCCGGCAAATCCACATAACGGCGCGTCGTAACTTCCCGCATCGACAGGAAATCGTCCGGCTTGCCCTCCGTGCTTTGAATCTTAAAGCGCCGATAGTCTGACTTCTTGGGCAGGCCGCCTTCAAACACCACCATGGACGCCACTGTTTCACTGCCCTGATTATGGGAAATATCAAAGCACTCCATGCGGTCAGGGGCCTTGGCGAGGCCTAAATAACGCCCCAGTTCCTCCACCGCACCCAAAGTCTGGTCATTAGCCTGTTTTATACGCGCCGCCTCATCATGCAGATATTTTTCCGCATTGGACGCGGCCATCTCCACAATATCTTTTTTCGTACCGCGCTGGGGAACGATAAGCTGTACCTTGGCTTTTTGTTTCTTCTCTGACAGCCAGCGTTCCAACAAAGCCTGCTCCGTCTCCGGGACAGGCAGCGGCAGTAATACTTCCCGAGGGATAAATGTGGCGCGGTGATAATACTGCTGCAAAAAGGCCGCCAGCAGTTCGCCGTCACTTTCGTCCTCACTGCCCTGCATTAAGAAATGTTCCCGGCCAATCATTTTGCCGGCCCGGATAAAGAATATCTGCACCACGACACCGATTTCCGAACGGGCCAGCCCCACCGCGTCCTGGTCGCCGGCACCTGTGACGATATTCTGCTTTTCCGCCACTTTTTGTACAGCCTGCAGCTGGTCGCGTAGTCTGGCAGCCACCTCAAAATTATAGCTTGCCGCCGCCTGCTCCATACGAAACTGCAATTCCTTTTCCACATCTTCGGTGCGGCCTTCCAAAAACAGCAGCACCGCCCGAATCATGGCCGCATAATCGCTTTTTGCCACCTTGCCGGCACAGGGAGCCAGACACCGCTTGATATGATATTCCAGGCACGGCCGCTCCTGCAGGTGCTTGCAGGTACGCAACGGGAACAGCCGCCGCAAAAGTTTGAGGCTTTCATGTACCGCCGTGGCATTGGTATAAGGGCCAAAATACCGCGCTCCGTCTTTTAAGATACGGCGCGTAATAAACACCCGGGGAAAATCCTCCTGCAGGGTAACCTTCACATACGGATAGCTTTTATCGTCCTTCAGGCTGATATTATACCGCGGCCGGTGCTTTTTTATCAGATTGCACTCTAAAATCAGCGCCTCTACTTCCGAGGCCGTCATGATTATCTCAAAGTCAGCGATATGGGAAACCATCGCCCTTACCTTGGGCGTATGATTCTTGCCGGACTGAAAATACTGCCGTACCCGGTTTTTCAGCACAATAGCTTTACCAACATATATAATCCGCCCCTCGGCGTTCTTCATTATATAAACTCCCGGCTTATCCGGCAGCAGTTTTAACTTTTCCGCAACGATGTCCGTCATATAATCTTCCTCATAGCGGTACCTGACAACAACTTACTTTATGATATCACACTATACCTCATAAAAGTGAAAATTTCTTGTATACAACATTCATTATTCTTTTAAAGAATAATCCTCATAGCCTCACATTATCATTGACCGTAAAATGAAATTGTGCTACAATTCATGACATAGTTGTTTTAGCAGCAGGTTCTAATACCTGTTGATGTACAACTTGATGCAACAATCGCGAATAATATCAATCTAGTTGTAACTTTTTTTAGGAGGTAATCCTATGTTCAAACGCATTCTTATTGCTAACCGTGGCGAAATCGCCGTCCGCATCATTCGTGCCTGCCAGGAGCTGGACATTGAAACCGTAGCTGTCTACTCTGAGGCTGACGCCAATGCCCTGCATGTACGTCTGGCTGATATGGCTGTCAATGTCGGCCCGGCTGACGCTCTGGAAAGCTATCTCAATAAAGACGCTATTTTACGTGCCGCCCGTGAAACCCACGCCGACGCTATTCACCCCGGCTATGGTTTCCTCTCCGAGGACGCCGATTTTGCTGAACAGGTAACGAACGCCGGCATTACCTGGATTGGCCCCATGCCGGAAACCATTCGTCTGGTAGGCGACAAAGATATCGCCCGTGCCTCCATTGCTCCCTCCGGCATTCCGATGGCTAAGGGCAGCGACCCTCTCACCGACAACGAGGAGGCCCTCAAGGTAGCTGAGGAAGTCGGCTATCCTGTAATCCTTAAGCCCGTTTCCGGTGGCGGTGGCAAAGGCATGTGCGTAGCCCGTGACGAAAATGACCTGAAAAATATCTTAACCCTGCTGGTTGATATCACCAAGACGAAATACTACTTTGAACATTATATTGAACGTTCCCGTCATATCGAAGTGCAGATTGTGGCCGATAACTACGGTGAAGTCCTGCACCTCGGCGAGCGTGAATGCTCCCTCCAGCGCCGCAACCAGAAACTGCTCGAAGAATCGCCGTCCATCGCTCTGACACAGGATATGCGCGACCGCGTCGGCCATCTGGCTGTAAAGGCTGCCAAGAGCGTTCATTACTCCAACATCGGTACGGTTGAGTTCCTGCTCGACCTCTCCAATAATGAGTTCTACTTCATGGAAATCAATCCGCGCATTCAGGTAGAACATGGCATTACCGAGGCCGTAACCGGCATTGACCTCGTACGCACACAGATTCGCATTGCTGCCGGTGAGGCTTTGGAAATCACTCAGAGCGATGTAAAATTTGCCGGTCATGCCATCGAGTGCCGTATCAACGCTGAGGACCCGGAAAACAACTTCATGCCCTGCCCGGGACAGATTTCCTTCCTGCATGAACCCAGCGGCCCGCGTGTCCGCTTTGACTCCGGCGTAACGGCAGGTCTGTCCATCGAGCCGTACTACGATTCCATGATTGCCAAAATCATCGTGCATGGCCGCACTCGCGGTGACGCCATCAAAATCATGGAACGCGCACTCAAGGAATTCCGCATTGACGGCGTAAAGACCACCGTATCCCTCCACAAAAATATCCTCAAGGATACCTACTTCCGCACGGGCAACATTGATACCCAGTTCATTAAAAAACGTATCGACGTTTACGAGGCTGCTCCTAAAGACACCAAAGATATGAATGAAGAAGAGCTGGCCAATACTATCAGCGAAAGCATGTATCTGGCATAAAAAAATATACCAGGCCTGATAGCCCCGTGACACCTTGCAGACCAAGGCGTCACGGGGCTATATAATATTTATTTATATGCTATCAGGATTTTCTATAAGCAATTTTTATAAAACCCCTTGCATTTTTCTTAGTACCTGCTATAATATATTTCTGTTAGCAGGTACTAAGATGTACCAACAAATTCAAGGAGGTGTTTTCAGACCATGCGTGATTGCGAAAAGATTCTCGACCAGAAATTAGGCAGTCGTGAGTTCGCTGAGGCTTTTGAGGCTACTTCTATGGAGTATGACTTTATCGACCGCATTGCCACTGCTTGTGCAAAACTTTCCAAGGCTGAGAAAAGCGAAAACTAATTTGCTTTCATATATCGTAAGACAAAAAAGCTGACATGTCATTTTTGACATGTCAGCTTTTTTGCATATAAAAGTTTAATAGCGCTTGCGCTTTACCGATGAAGGATAGCCCAGGGCCTCCCTGTATTTCATAACCGTACGCCGGGACAGCGTCATTTTTCTGGCCTTTAACAACTCGCAGAGTTTCTGGTCACTCAGGGGCTTTTGGGGATTTTCCCCTTCGATAAGCTCCTTGATAACGGCCTTGGCCTGACCAGCGATAAAGTCCTCGCCCTCGTCATTTTTCGCCAGGTTGGCAGTAAAAAATTTCCGCAGAGCGATAACCCCGCCGGGCAATTCCACATATTTATTGGCCACAGCCCGGCTGACCGTTGATTCATGGACGCCGATAGCCTCCGCCACATCTTTCATAGTCAGAGGGTGCAGTTTTTTCATTCCCTGCGCCAAAAAGTCCTGCTGGACACGCAGGATTTCCTCCACCACTTTTTTTATGGTACTGCGGCGCTGCTCAATGCTGTTGATAAGCCACGTGGCAGCATTAAGACGTTTGCTGATATACTTCTGCGTTTCCTGGTCATAATCCTCAGCCTGTTTATACATCGGCGATATCTTAAGCTGGGGAATGTAGGTATCATTCAGGCTCACCTGATAGCCCTGCAGCGTCTTTTCCACCACCACATCAGGCGTGATGTAATTGGCCGTCTCACTGCTGTAGGCACTGCCAGGCTTAGGGTCGAGCTTGCGGACAATATCCACAGCCAGCTGCACTTCTGCCGGCTTGCAGCCCTCACTGGCGGCAATTTCTTTTACGCGCGCCTCGGCTACAGCCTCCAGATGTTTGTCGATAATGGCAGCCACCAGCCCATCGTAAATTCCCTGACTTTGGGCCTGCAGGCGCAGGCATTCAGCCAGATTTCTGGCCCCAACGCCAACAGGTTCAAAGCCCTGGACTATGTGCAGCACCTGCTCCACCCGTTCTTCTGTCACCTGCATGGCCGCAGCGATTTCCGCGGTAGTCAGTGTCAGATAACCCCAGTCATCAATGGAACCGATGATAAATGTGGCAACGGCCAGCTCCTCGTCACTAGCGCAGGCAAATTCAGCCTGCTCCAGCAATTCCCGTTCCAGGGTAATATCCACCGAGGCATTGGATTCGAGCATATTGTCACGCTCATAAAAACCGCCCGTGGAAACGTTGCCGTCACCTTCCAGATATTCAGCCAGCGCCGCCACGTTTTCCGCCCGCAGTACTTCACCCTGCGAAGCCGTAACCCCGTCACTGTACTCCATTTCCAAGGCCGGATTTTCCATATATTCTTTTTCAATCTCCGCTTTCAAGTCCTGCGCTGACAGCTGCAATATCTGAATTGCCTGCTGCAGTTTCATCGACATGACCAGATGCTGGGAGAGATTTAAGTTTAATGATTGTTCCTGTTGCATGGAAATGTTCCTTCACGCGGCCCGTAGATAATATTTAATTCTGGGACATAGCCGCAGCGATGGCAGCCCCCAGGCCGCTGCCGCCGTTTTCCAGAACCGTATCAATAGCAGCTGCGTCCTCGCCGAGCAGTTCAGACAAGGCGCGCATGATGTTTTCTTTGGCCAGCGGCATTTTTTCGTATACAGAACCATCGATGGCAATGTGCTGTTTCTGCACCTTGTCACTGCCGGCCAGCTGCCAGATAATGCCAACAAACGTTGCCGTAACCAGACGGGCCGAACGGATTACCAGCGCCCCGGCCAGTTCCTGTACCTTGGCACAGTCATCAGCCGTCAGTTCATGGCCGGTCTTGGCCTTGACAATCTCAGCTACTTTATCGGCCTCACTGATGATAGCACTCATATCAATGCTGGTAAAGCCGTAGGCTTTGCCCTTTTCGCCGAGCAGTTCCGCCAGGGCCATACCAAAGAGTTCGCCCATATAACGGCCGGATACCATTTTTTCCAGACGCTGTTCCCCCGGCTTTTCCGAGGCGGCGTCAAATTCCTTGTCAAAACGGTTGGGAACGAGTTTCATAAAGCCGCCCGATTCCATGTTGATAATCATGGGAGCGTCAGCGCTTTCAGCATAGGGTTCCAGATAGCAGGTGTTATGGCCTGTTGCGTAAATCGAACCAATATAAGTATCCGGCTGCTTGTAGGCAGCGGCCAGCAGAACAGCTACCGTATCATTGATAACGGCCGTCGGCTCGACATTATCAATGCCCTGACGGTGCAGTGCCTCTTTCAGCAGGTCATTAACCACTTTGCCCTCAACGCCCGGCGTAGCAAATTCCTTCGTCCAGATGATGAGCTTGGCGTCGTAAAGATTGCTCTGCTCCGAGGGGAACGAGAACGTATGCCCCAGCAGGTATTTCTTCTCATGGTCACCGTCAATAGCCTCATCAACCAGAGCGGCTATGAAATCAAACATTTCCTCAGCCGTGGATTCAGCACCGATATAGTCGTAAACGCCCTCAACTTTTAAGGGTTTGGCCACTTTTTTCAGAATTTCAAACTTGCCCTGTCCCATGAGCTTAATGCGTAAAACACGCAGGTTCGTGCCGCCAAAGTCCAGTGCCAGGTATTCACCGGTCTCCTTGCCGGTGGGCAGGCCCACATAGGATTTCAACATCCTCAGGGATGATAAATCCGGGTCCTTTAAGCCCAAACGCAAGTCATAACGAAAATCAGCAGCAATCTCATGCAGCTGCTCACTGTCCACCGTGAACTCCTGCATAATCTCAGCAAATAAATCCTTAGAAAATGGCATTTCTCTATCCCCTTTTGCTATTATTTGATAAACACTCTTATTATTATAAAGGTTTTTACCTTATTTTCCTAGTACATATTTTGTAACAACATTTCATTTCGCTACACCTGCCCCGTTGAAGTCAGGCACAAATTCCGCCGAGGCACTGCGCCGCTCCTGTATATAGGCATTTTCCATACCCAGCTGCAGGGCGTAATCGACGACAGAATCGTATTCAAAGGTAGTCAGCCGCCGGTTGAGCGGCTTATGCTCTGCGGCTTTGTACATCGGGGTGTACTGATTCATCAGACTAACCTGAACAGTCTTGCCGAAAGTTTCCCACAGCCATTTTACAATGTCCATGCTTTCATGGCGATGTCCCGGCAAAACCATGTGACGCACTAACACCCCCCGCCGCAGCTGCCCGTCCGCGGCAAATTGCACAGGCCCCACCTGCTCCACCATGCGCGTGATGGCGGCACTGGCGGCCGCAAAATAATCCGAAGCTGCCGAATACTCCTTGCCGCTGGCTGCGCTCATATACTTCATATCCGGCAGGTAAATATCAACATAGCCCTTTAAGGCCTCTATGGTTTCCACATTTTCATACGCACTGGAGTTATAAACCACCGGCAACGTCAGGCCACGCGCCTTGGCCATATCCAAGGCCGTAATTATCTGCGGCACATAGTGCGTCGGCGTGACCAAATCCAAAGTCGCCGCCCCCCGGGCCTGCTGTTCCAGAAAAATCTCTGCCAGCCGCTCCGTTGTGACTTCCACGCCCTGACCGCCATGACTTATAGCATGATTCTGACAGTAAATACAGCGCAGGCTGCAATAGGAGAAAAATACCGTACCTGCCCCCTTGGCGCCCACCAGGCAGGGTTCTTCCCATTGGTGCAGGGAAACCAGTGCGATACGCACCTTTTCCCCCGCACCGCAAAAGCCCACGCGCTTTGTGCGATTAACTCCGCAACGGCGTGGGCAGAGATTACAATTCGTAATATCCAGCATTTTGCGTTATCTTCCTTTTAAGTCTGTTTGCATTGAAAGGTCTTGCCTAGGCGTTTACCATTTTCCTATACCACTCTTGCAGTAAAGATTCGTAAACATATATGCGCTCTGCCAACTCTTTTGCCATATCCTCATCATAAGTATGGGCAGTCAAATTTCGGTCATCCACCATCTTTAATGCCTGCTCTGTTTCTTCGTCACTAAAAATTCCTACCTCTCGCAGGCTGCGAATCACCTTCTTGGGCGAGGACGCATCCAAACCTTCACGGTCATACAAATAATCCTTGCCGCATTTCCACATGATTTCAAAACAAAATTCAAAACGCTGAATCAACCCGTCACGCTCGATTTCGCTTAGATTATCCTTGCTCACCACTTCATGCAGACGAGCCAATGCTCTGGCCGCCCCTTGAAAGCGCTTGCTGTCTGTCAGTTCCATCTAATGCCATCCCTTCTGATTTCTTCACGCAATGACTCTGCGGCCCTGCTCATATCTACAATATCCACACGGTAAGGAATGGTCGATTCTTCCAGCTGCTCCCGCAAGTCAGCAATTTTCCGCTCATTAGGAGCACCCAAAAATTCTACCGCCACATCCACATCCGAACCATGACGCGCGGTACCCCTTGCCCATGAGCCAAAAAGATATACATTTACATCTTCATCAGCCAGCATTGACAGTACAAACCGGCGTATGCGGTCAATATAAATATTCTCCACCAAAAGAACGCTCCTTAGACACTAAGTATTAAGCATTTTGCGCTGTCTTCCTTTTGACATTTGACCGGCTTTTACCATATCACACCGTAATTGCTTACGGGAAAGCCGTCTCACCAACCGTACCTTCATTATATCATGGAAAACAATTTTCTCAAATATTAGCTGCAAGAAACGCGTGTATTCCCATCCACACAGGGAATACACGCGTTTCTTACTTAAGGTATAGTAGCAATTATACGTTCTACATCTCCAGCATTATTAAACCACACAAGTTTGTGATTTAGTTGCCTATTCATCGGATGAATAGAATACATCGCTACACTATCATCCAGCGAAGGATTATTTTGTACTTTTGTAAAACGTACTTCCAAGTCATGTACTTTTCCACTATATTTTTTATTCATCTCTCTTGAAATTGCCGTTAAATTTTCATCGCTGAAATCAGTGACGTATACAAAGTATGTCATCATAGTATTTCCACCATAGCGCTTAACTATTTTATAATTTAAATTATCATCTTTCTGTTGCTTTTGGAATTTCCCCTTAATAGATGTATTGAATCTAGTAGACTCATTAACATTTCCTTTTCCAATAAATGTCTTTGTTTGCCCCGGCTGTAAATCTTTTACATCATATAGCCCATCCATTACTCCCATTCCTTTGGCATATACGTGTACTATACCATCAAAAGGATATTGTGCCTTATTATGTACATTAACTAAAAATTTTCTTTTTCCCTCAATGACTACATCATCTAAATTTATTTCAATATCTATTTTTTTTAAATCTTCATCAACACTTTCATTCTCTACCTGTACCTTTTCTTCACCATTTTTTCTATCTTCAATGTTTGTTTGGCTTTCAGTATTTTGTTTTTCTACCTTTGGCTTGGTACTGCTAATAATGAATATATTAGTTCCTAATATCCATAATGCACATATAATAGCTATAGCGTAATGCACAATAGAAGGATTTTTACGTGGCGTTCTATGACGATAATTTTTCTTCATAGAACCATTACTATATAAAGGAAATCCGTCTGTATCCTTAAACTTCTCATAATACAATTGTATTAAATCATACATTGTTCCAATAAAGAAAAAGCCAAAAGTAAAAATGTATATAAATCCCCATATATATCTTCCAACATAAATACGTTGCAATCCTGCCACCCCAAAAAATCCTAGTAGAGTTAATAAAATTGCTACAGTTCTATTCTTAGAAGAGACATAATATATTTTTTCCTTGCTATCTAATTCAAAAACACTTTTCCCACAATACGGACAAAATTTAGACTGTTCCGTTACTTCTTTTCCACAATTCTTACAAAACATGCTTATTCCCCCTATTATCTAATATCTAATATAATTACCAAACCCATCCCAACATATATTTTGCTATTCATCTTTTTCATATTTCCATTATATGTTTATTAAATGATACAGTCAATACTTAGAGTATTTAATACACGTCTTTGTTATTGATTTTTTGTCACATATAATAAGAAATGACAAGTCAAATGCGACTTATTTCCTAACAATACGCTACAAGTGAAATGAAAGAGTGAATTTCTCCATGAATATCACAGCTTACAGGCTGCGTACTCTACGCGAGGCAAAGGGTCTGTCACAACGAGAAGTTGCCGAGCGCATAGGCATGACGCGAACTGCTTACAACAAATACGAGCGTGGCACCAGCCGCCCAGTACGCAAACTTGACGAACTGACTGCACTATTTGGTGTTACCACCGACTATCTTCTAGGCAAAGATGCAACTTCTTTCGAAAACCATATATCCGGACTTGCCGCCCACGATTACGACCAAATACAAAAATATCTGGGGCTGAGTGCAGAGAATAAGATACTCGCCGATATAATTCTGGATGCGCTTCACGAGCGTGAACGAAAAGCCTCTTCTGATAACACAGTAAAATAAAAAGCAGGATAGTTGCTCCCCGGCAACCATCCTGCTTTTTTATTCTGCATTAAACTCCGCAATACTCTTATTGAGGAACTCCACCATCGCGTCCATCATAAATTCCACAAACACGGTGCTGTCATCATTATTCTGACTAACCGCCAAAGCTTCAATATACTTAGCCTTGTTTTCCTTCTTCAAGATACTCGGCAGAAGTCCTTGTTCCATCTGAATCATATTCATAAGCAAACGACTGGTACGTCCATTGCCGTCCACCCACGGGTGAATGGAGACCAGCCTATAATGTGCTTCAAAGGATAATGCATAGATGTCTGCAGCATTGGTAAATATTTTTTGCCGTTCGCTATTCAGCCATTTACAAAAATCCTCCAGTCTTTGCGGCACCTTTTGATAGCTTAAATACGATTTCCCCCCTCTGCCAGCACTTACGTTTACCAGGCGCAAATCTCCTGACGAGGAATCAAAACTGCCAATAGCTGTTGCATAACTACTGCCCGTGTTTCGCATAACCAATGCAGAAAGGTGTTTTAAAAAATCCACCGTTATGAGTGGTTTGGCCGCCAGCTGACTGTTCACATAATCATACGCTCTTTTCAAATCAAGATTCATTAACTGCTCCGTCAAATTATGACCGCCAGGAACAATTCCCTCATCAAACATGAGTGTATTTTCTATTTCCGAAACAGTAGAGCCTTCAATAGCCGTGGAATGCGTGATAATCGAATACAGGTACAGCTTCTGATAATCAAATTGTTCTGCTATGCCCAGACGGTTAAATTCAGCCAAGGCTGTATTCAGCTTTTCATAGATTGAACTCATAATTATCTTCCTTTTTCATCCAATATCTTTTGGTCTAAAACAGGGCCGTACTTAGGGCGCCACCAGGAGATGGCGCGGATGGCGTTGATATAGTCCTGCAGGGCCTGGTTATCGATGGCAGGTGTTTCCCCGCCACTCAGGGATTCCGGCACCAGCGGTATGGTATCGGCTTTGCCGATAGCCTTGCGCGTAATCCAAAAGCCGTAATTAACGCCCTTATTGCTCGTGGTGGTCAGACTCTGTCCTAAGGCCATATAAGCATGTCCCTGCGGAGCAATGAGCTCCATCACTGTGGGGAATATATCAATCTGACTGCCGGCGCTGTCGGCCAGCAGAGTTCCTTTATGAATATTTTGCCCTGTCACAATAAAAGGAATCCCGTAACGGGCATACATATCCGGCTGCTTTTCGATATTATAACGGTCAGCATGGTCACCGACAATAATAAACAGACTGTCGGGATATTTTTCTTTAACTTCCCGGACAAATTTCACCAGTTCACGCTGGGCATACCAGTAATGCCCCAGTTCTCTTAGCAGTTCTTCATCCTGCTGTGCAGCAGGCGGCAGAGCCGACCGGGTTCGCTCCTGGTCAAAGCCCTTGGCCAGAACGTCCACATCATAGGGACTATGGTTAGAGGCATTTAGTATGACATTAAAGCTCGGTCCCTCTGTCAGTCGTGCCAGCACATTGGCGTACAGACATTCGTCCTCACAGCCCCAGACGCTCCCTGGCACATCACCGAAGTCACCGCGGCTATAAAAATGCGCAAAGCCCTGTGCCGTGGTAAAAGCGCCAATGCGTTCCCAGGTAGCCGGGCCGGCATAGAAAAAGTTGGTGTCATAGCCCAGTTTGGCAATCTGTGGTGCACTGGCAGTGGGATAAGGTGCCGCAAAGGATTCCGGCATGGTGGTCAGGTAAAGGTTGGCATCCGCCAGTCCCGTTACCGCCCCCGTCACTGCCGACACGGTACTGGCCCCATTGGGCAGGAAAGCCGGACAATAATCCGTATTTTCCTCCGCCAACAAGGCGCGCAGGTCCTCCGCAATGGGTATATCCTTATATTCAGCCAGCAGCGGCCAGTTGGCCAGACTTTCTGACAGAATTACAAAAACATGCCGGGGCGGTTTGTCCGTCCCCTGCACCACGCTTTTCTGCAGATAATCATCGAGATTATCTGAATCAGCCTGTTTGCCACTGAGCTGCGTGGCCAGCAGTTTGATATCCTCCACCGTAAAGTCCAGCCCATTACAGGCCAGCATACGGCTGTTGAGATTATAAGCCCGGTAAATGGCCTGCGGATTGTCCAAAATGGCCTCGTTTAAAAACTCGTCCCTGGTCACCCCGGCATTTTCCCAGTCCACGGCTGTCTGCCAGCCCAGACTGCCGCCAAAAATCCCCAGTAAGACAGCAATATAAACGACACCGATAAAGGCAGCACGCACCACTAATTTTGCCGCCAGCGGCCATTGGGCAATGGGCAGCAGGGGCAGCCGCCAGGCCAGCAGACTCCGCAGTATGCGCCAGAGTGCATAGGCCAGCAGCATGGCGCCGGCAAACCGCAGTGGCAGGCCATACTGGTCAACCATCGTCCAGAACAAAGCCCCCCAGTCCTCATTCATTCCCGTGAATATCATCTGATTAAAATTCATGCGGTAAATGCGGTAATAGGGGAAACTGGCCATGTACAGCACGGTTAAAACAGGCAGCAGCAGGCCATTTATTCCGAGCCACAAATATTTTTCCACCTTGGGCCAAAGATAATGCGCCAGCAGGGCCGGTACAAAGCTCAGCAGGGTAATGGCCCCGGCCGTCTGCATACTCAAGCGGCTGCCACGCCATAACGCCAGCATGATATCGGCCCCTGTTGTCTGCGGCCCCCAATAATCCTGGAGCCAGAAAATAAAAAAGAGCCGGAAAAGGGAAAGGACTGCCAGGTAAAAAACATATACCTTCAGTCCTTCCACGATTATCCTATGAAAATTTTCCCAGCTCAAACACGTCGGGAAATTTATACTCATGGCAGAATGATTTCCACGCCGTAAGAATCAGCGGCCTCCTGAATATCCTGTGCCGGCAGAGTGTCAGTAATCAAGCCGGACAAGGTATCAAGCGTAGTATAGTTATAGTTGCCGTCCGTACTGAGCTTGCGAGCCTCAGCCACTACATAGGCCTTCTTGCTGTGACGAATGATAGCGGCCTTATTGATACCGTCATCAATATCGTAGGTAGACACACTGTTTTCTTTGACGTCTACGCCTACAGCACCCACAAAGGCAATATCCGGTTTCAGACGGGAAATAAAGTCCAGCGTCATGCCGCCCCAGAAACCATCGCGGCTTTTGTTGATTTTACCACCGGCAAAGACCACACGGATTTTCGGATTGCGGGCCAGTACTACGAGAATATCAATCATGTTGGTAACAACAGTGATATCCTGGTCCATTTTGACGAGCAGTTCGGCAATAGCCAGATTGCTGGTAGAAATATCCAGGAATACCATATCGCGCTCATGAATGAGTTTCACTGCGGCCTGGGCAATGCGCTGCTTGGCCTCTACATCGGTGTTGCGATGCTTGCTGACCTCCAGCATATGGCTGTTTTCACGAATGCGTACAGCACCGCCATAGGTACGTTTGAGTTTGCCTTTTTTCTCCAGCGCACCTAAGTCCTTACGAATACAGTCCTCAGTAACCTTGAATTTTTCACTGAGCTCACGCACACGTACCTTGCCATCGCGAGCCAGCATATTCAGTATGATTTCCTGACGTTCTTCTAAAAACATCTGTTATTCACTCCCATATCAAAAATTCCCTTACACCACTTGGGGAAAGCAGCAGGGTATTGTTCTGTCTTGTTTATTATAGCGCAAATGAATATTTTTTTCCATAGTAAAAATAAGCGAAAACAATAAAAGACAGGATAGCGGTCTGCCATAACTATCCTGTCTTTAAATTCAGCCACATGCTCAACGCTCATGCAGTATATACTCTTCATCTTCGTCAATTATTTGCAACATTATATCCGCGAACTGCGGATCAAACTGCGTGCCCCGCCCCTTGGCAATTTCACTGCGCACCACATCCTGCGGCAGCACATCACGGTAGCTGCGCCGCGACGTCATGGCATCATAGGCGTCAGCCACGGCAATAACCCGGGCATAAACCGGAATCTGGCTGCCGGCAAAACCATCTGGATAGCCCTTGCCATCATAACGTTCATGATGGGAACGCGCCCCAATGGCCAGTTCCGGGAACTCCGCAACAAGGTCCAAAATTTGTGAGC
This sequence comes from Selenomonas sp. AE3005, assembly GCF_000686945.1. GTDB lineage: Bacteria > Bacillota > Negativicutes > Selenomonadales > Selenomonadaceae > Selenomonas_A. Next base: position 4,716 of record NZ_JMME01000012.1, on the reverse strand, counting down.
CGATAACGGTATGCTGCTGGATTTTTCCATACTCCTCATCATTAAGCCGGGTAGTTTTATTGATAATGTATTCCGGCACCCCGATTTTGCCGATGTCATGCAGCAGCCCCATAAAATAAACACGGCGCTGCTCCTCCTCCAGCCAGCCCAGCTTAAAGGCAATGTGACGCGCATAGCGGGCCACACGCTGAGAATGGCCTCTGGTATAGGCATCCTTGGCATCGATGGTTTTCGCCAGCGCCATTACCGTTTGTTCGAACAGCCGTTCGCTGGCAGCTAAACGGTCCTCTGCCAATTGTGTCTGACGCTGTACCTCCTCTTTAAGATTACGGTGCAGATACTCCAGCTCAAGAACCTGTTCAACCTTTTTTACCACGATAATCGGCACAAAGGGTTTGCGGATAATATCAAAGCCTCCGGCCATAGCTACAGCAGCTTCCATTTTCTGAGTAAGGTCATCCGTCACAATGATGGCAGGCATATCCTTATAGCGCACATCACCATGTACCTTGCGTAAGATATCAAATCCATCGGTATCGGGAAGTTTATCTGCCAACAGCAGCAAATCAACATGATGCTCATTTAAATAGGACATCACTTCGCTGCCGAAGGAAACTTCACAAAATTGCACACGCGGCTCCAATATTCTTTTAAGTTTTAGGCGGTCGATTTCGTTGCCATCCACGACCAGCACTATTGTCTGTCGCATTTGAGATATTTGCATACAATTTTCGTCCTTGCCAGCTAAAAACTATATCAACTATTTTTTGCCATCGATATACTGCAAAAATATACTCCCTGTAATGCAAACAAACCTCACCCAAGCTGCAAAGACATTTGGATGAGGTTTTATGCGAGATTACTTAATTCAGATTTTCTATATATTTTTTCAAGTCTTCTGCTGCTTTGGTAACGCGTGACAGATTTGCTGTGATTTCTTCTGTGGATGCTGCCTGTTCCTCGCTGATAGAACCAGTCGTCTCAATGGTCTTGGAAATCCCCTCAACCGCCTTATTCATTTCGTTCAGTGTGGACTGAATCTTTTCCGTAGCTTCACGGGACTGTTCAGCCAGTTTACGAACTTCTTCAGCAACGACGGCAAAGCCGCGTCCCTGTTCACCAGCACGAGCTGCTTCAATTGCAGCATTCAAGCCAAGCAGGTTTGTCTGACCGGCAATGTTCGTGATAAAATCAATAACCTTGATTGTATCAGCGTTTTTCTCCTGAAGGAGCTTGGCCTGCTCAACCGATTCCTGACCGGCTTTTGCCAGTGCCATTGCACTCTTGGCCACCTGCTCTACAGCCTCATACACCGTCTGTGTAGACGTAGCAATTTCTTCAATTGCTGAAGTCAGCTGCGTGTTGATTTCTTCCCTGCTCTTAATATCCTCTGCCATTTATATTCCTCCCCATCTTAAAATAACAATCATAAATTCGGAAGCCAATGTGTACCCCTGTAATGTCTTGCTCTTTTCTAATTCCACATTCATATCTAAAAACCTTCTTTTATCGAAAAAATTTTTCCACTAATCTGCAAAAGGATTATTATTTACTCAGCACGAATAAATATAGTAGGTTCCGTGAGATAATACACAACAAGGAAGGTATGGGCTTATGGAAAATGGGATAATAATAAATTTAGGCTGGGAGCAGGGAGAAAAACAAGCCAGCCTGCTCAGGCAGGGAGCGGCGGCAGGGATTAAGCGCCTCCTCATCACCTATAGCAGGCTGACCTGTGCCAGCGAAAATATCAAAGACCTGCTCTACCCGCTTTTACATCAGGCCAAAGCTCTGGGCATGGAAATAATTCTGGATGTTACCCCCATGCTCCTTGAACGGCTGGGCCTGCAGGAGTTATCATCCTCCGCTTTTAGAATGCTGGGCGTTCAGGGATTACGTCTCAGCGATGAATTTGCTGTGCAGGATATCATCCGCTTTTCTCATAATCATCAGGGGCTGCGCCTGCTGCTCAATGCCTCTACCATGACCAGCAGCGTACTCAGCCAGCTATTGGCAAAACGCATCAATCTCCAACAGGTGGAGGCCATGCATGATTTTTACCCCCGTCCTGGTACAGGACTCAGCGAAGAATTTCTCGTGCGGAAAAATATACTGATTCATCGTGCCGGCATGCGTGTAGGAGCGTTTGTTGCTGCCCAGACACCGTCTGATACAGATGACTTTTCCACAGTTACATTGGAAGAACATCGTCAGGAAGAGGCTGATGTGGCCGCCCGTCATCTGGTGGCTTTAGGCATTGACTTTGTTTTTCTCGGTGGCAATGCACCGCAGGCAGGTGACTTAAAAGCCATTGGCCAGTTACGGGAAAGTCAGGTCACCATGCGTGCACAGTGGCTGACCAATAATATATTTTTGCGCGATTTGCTGAATAATACTTTTACAGCACGTTCCGACGAGGCCCGTGACGCCATTCGCGCCCAGGAAGGACAGATGCTGCTGGCGGCCACACAAAGCATTGTCGCCCCGGATAACCGCATAGTCCGCCCTATCGGTGCCATTACCATCGATAATCTCACAGCCGGTGATTTCATGGGTGAAATCCAACTTATACGTCATCCCCAGGCTGCTGACAGCCATGTCAATGTAGCTGCGATGGTCGATGAGGCCGAAGTAAACCTCCTGCAGTACATCACCCCCGGTCGGAAATTTTCCTTTATCTTCCATGAATAATTACGATTCTCTTGTGGTATAATATCCTTACGGATTATTTTAGGGAGGATTACATGGAAACAAACAATAGTGCTGAATTATGCGACATTCATCATACACATCCTGAAAAACTAAAACATTGTGCCCTGCACACCTTAGATGACGAAACCAGCCTGAATCTGGCTGACCTGTTTAAGATACTTGGCGATAAAACCCGGATAAAACTCCTGTCCCTGCTTGTTGCAGAGGAAGAACTATGCGTATGTGATATCGCAGAATCCCTGAACATGGGACAGTCGGCCATATCACATCAGCTCCGGGTTCTGCGTGCCGCCAGACTTGTAAAGTTTCGCAAATCCGGCAAAGAGGCTTTTTATTCCCTCGATGATGACCACGTTGTCAAACTCATGCGTCAGGGATTAGAGCATGTACAGGAAAAATAATTTTCTGGATAAATAAACGAAAGGATTAACCGCATGAACACTCGGCTAAAAAAGATAGGCATTTCCGTAGTTACTGCCATGTGGATAGGCAGCACTGCAGTTTTTGCCTCCCCTACCCTGCAAACCGGCTCCCACGGTCATGATGTGCTGCTGTTGCAAAAAAAATTGCAGGCTGTAGGCTACACCATTTCCTCCGTTGACGGTATTTACGGTCTGGAAACCGAACGTGCCGTAGCAGAATTTCAGCGCGACAATAAAATAAAAATAACGGGAATTGTCAATAACGCGACCTGGCGGGCACTCAAAAAGGCAAAAAAAGTGGAATGGGGCAGCAATGTCCCTAAACCAGCTACTCAGCCTGCCACTAAGCCCGGCAGCGATGTGCTGACCAGCCGTGGCCCTCTGGCTCCCAACAATCAGCCCATATTGGCGCAAAACAAGGTAAATGCCCTGTTAAAGACCGCACGGTCCTATATCGGTGTGCCCTATCAGTTCGGTGGCGCCACCCCCAAAGCCTTTGACTGCTCCGGCTATCTGCAGTATGTATTTGCCAAAAATGGCATCAATATTCCGCGTACAGCCGATGAGCAGTATAAGCTCGGCCTGCGCACTAAAAACAGCCGCCAGCTTGTTCCCGGCGACCTGGTCTTTTTCACCACCTATGAGGCTGGTGCATCTCATTGCGGCATATACTTAGGCAATGATGAATTCATCCACGCCAGCTCAAGCAAAGGCGTCCGCGTTGACACCTTAAACGACTCCTATTGGGCACCACGCTACTTAGGTGGCAAACATATCGTGAAATAACAGAGCCTTTCAGGCTCTATTTTTTTGCAATTATACATTTTATATAACAAAAAAGCCATTGCCTCAGCAATGACTTTAAAGTGCAAGTGGCGGAGTGGAGAGGATTCGAACCTCCGCACCGGTTACCCAGCCTAACGATTTAGCAAACCGTCCTCTTCAGCCTCTTGAGTACCACTCCGTATATGGCAGGGGCAGTAAGAATCGAACTCACAACCTACGGTTTTGGAGACCGTTGCTCTACCAATTGAGCTATACCCCTACATATTAAAAAAATGGGGCGACTTATGGGGATCGAACCCATGCATGCTGGAGCCACAATCCAGTGTGTTAACCGCTTCACCAAAGCCGCCATGAAATACCCCAAAGGGCACAAACTGGCAACGCCCTATCCTCCCAGTCCGTCTCCAGACAAGTACTTTCGGCGTATGAGTGCTTAACTACTGTGTTCGGTATGGGAACAGGTGGAACCACTCAGCTATCGTCACCAGATATTTTATTGAATGTTATGCACATTCAAAACTATACAGAAGAAATTGCGATGTTGAACATTTTAGCTAAAAGTTAAGCCCTCGATTTATTAGTATTGGTCCGCTGCATGCCTTACGGCACTTCCACTCCCAACCTATCTACCTTGTCTTCTTCAAGGAATCTTACTGGATTACTCCATGAGATACTTCATCTCGGGACAGGCTTCACGCTTAGATGCTTTCAGCGTTTATCCCTTCCGGACGCAGCTACCCAGCTATGCTTCTGGCGAAACAACTGGTACACCGGCGGTCCGTCCACTCCGGTCCTC
>NZ_KK366041.1:21684-141652 GCF_000686945.1 Selenomonas sp. AE3005 | reverse complement strand
AAAATCAAGCAGTGGTGCTGGCTTTAACTTCAAAAAGATTTTTCCCTGGTTTATCCTGTGGTTTGTAGTGGCTTCCATTGTCAACACCACCGGCATTCTGCCGGAAGCACTCTCGCAAGCACTGGGCACCTGGGGCAGATTCGCCATTGTCATGGCCATGACGGCCATTGGCCTGAACACCCGGCTCGGGGAACTGGTAAAGCATGGCTTAAAGCCCATTTTCCTGGGGCTTTGCTGCTGGGCAGCGGTGGCCTGCATGTCCCTGTTGATACAGTATCTGATTGGTATTGTATAAGAGCAAATACTTATGCTGGTAAGTTTAATAATAAACTTAGTATACAGTTTTCAAGAAGCCGTCAGGTTTTTGCATGTGGGAAGTTTGAGTAATAAAAATACATACGAAAAGGCCAGTCAGTTTCAAATTGGAACTGGCTGGCCTTTTTCTCTGCGCAAAGTGATTTATATTTAATTATGAATCAATTTATAACTCACCACAAAATTAGTATTTCACGCTGGCCTTAAAAGCAAGGCTCTCGCTAGCTGCGATGTCAATGACTTCACCAGTCTGCGGATTGCGCCCTTTACGAGCTGCACGCTGTGCCTTTTTGAAGGTACCGAAGCTAATGAGACGGATTTCTGCGTCCTTCTTAACTTCCTCAATTACGGTACTGATGAGAGCATCTACTACTGCCTTGGTGTCCTTCTTGGAAACACCGGCTGCCTCTGCAACCTTGTCTACCAAAGCGCTTTTGCTGATTACTTCTGCCATGTTAGTATCCACCTTTCCTCATTAGAATTGCTTGACTATTATAGGATATTGCTAATAGGCTGTCAACCTGCCGTCCCCGGCGCCAGACCTCTTACATAGTCCTGTGTAAACTCAAAAATCCCTTTGAGCTTCAACATATCTTCCATGGTTGAATACTTGTCGCTTAGGAGTTCGCCCCATATCATGTTTATTTTTGACTGGAACACACACAAAGGATGCGCTTGGTCACTGATGCCACGTTTTTCTATTTCCCAGTCAATATCTGCCAACAGACCAGCAAATACCTCTCTAAAAATTTCTTTGTATTCTGTTACATCATAATTCATATATACATCACCTTGGGTAAAATATAAACTTTTCATTAATACCTGTCAATAGTAGCCATATCATTACGCAAATCATCTTTTTCTGCTTCACTAAGCCACTTCCAATCGTCCGGCTCGTCTGGTTTTGACCTTGCCACCAGCTGAGCTTCTTTGGCTCCGCCGGAAAGTGCTTTGCTGATGAGGTCTGCATCACGGGATGGAGTGGGTAAGCTGCCACCGCCACCTCCGCTGCTGGAGGATTGGGCAGATGGCGCAACACGGAATTTATTGCCCTGTTCTAGTGGTGCCCTTGCCTCAACTCGCTGAGATTGGTATTTTATCTGTATAATGGAATCTTTGAGTGCTCTGTGCTTGGCACTTAGCATATTGTACTCTTTGGCTATTGGCGCATTTTTGCGAAGTATGCCTGCTGCTATGGCTTCTATTTTTGACCGGCCTACCGCTGTGCTGCACCGTGCTTCTAATTCCTGCTCACGGCGGTCAATTTCCTGCCATGCGCTATTTCGGTCTTCCGGGGAGAGTTTATCTTCCCGTTTTTTTAGTTCACGCTTATCGGCGCGAAGCTGTTTGAACGCCCCCTGCACATAGTTATTTTTGGCCATTTCGATGGCTCTAGGATAGCTGATTACCCGTTTTCGCATGTGATACAGCTCTTTGGCCAGCCGTTTTTCTGCTGTCACCTGCCTTGCAATATTCGCATTGAGGATGCTGGCCACTTCCTCGACTGAATACTCCCGGTTCTTTTGACGGACGGCAAAATAGTCCTTGATATGCTTATCCAAAGATTTAAGTTTGCTGTCCATGTTCCGCTGCAATTTCCTGATTTCAGTCTTGGCCAAGCGGTTGTCGTTCACATAAAAAGCAGCTCGTTTCAAGATACTGGCCTTGTTGTGGGGCAGGTTCAGCCGCTCGAATACCGGACGAATCTCGGCAGCTGCCTGATGGATTTTGAGGTTAATCTTGTCCAGCTCCTTGTCGATTTCCGGGCAAATCTTAAGGTATGCTTCCAAGGCTTCCACATCGTCCCCCGGCGGCTCAACCATGCGATTTTTGAGGATTTCCCATTCCTTTTTCTCTCTGCCGTAGCTTTTCAAATCCTGCCAGAGTTCCTTTTCCTCGGTAGTCATGGCATCAAGGGAGGCCATTTCTACTGCCTTGGGTGCCCAGATGGTGATGCCGTAAACGGCCACCATATCCTTCTCCATTTCTTGGATTTTCTGCTTTTCCTCCGTGAAGTATGCCCGTTCATCCGCATCTTCAATATCCGGCTCATAGGCAAATATTACCTCCTGCCGCTGTTTCATGTCTTGGGATTTTTCCTCCATGGTGTCTTTATCTATACCATCTTGAATCATCAAGCGAGATATAATACTCTGCTCCCTTTGATGATTAGAGACTCTAAGACTTTTCAACTTCTGTACCCTTTGATTATCATCATTCAACGGGTCAACCGGGCCTAGATACTTTTCAGGCACCTTATTGAGAAGGTCAGCTAACCAATAATTGCCATTTGCCAAAGCTTCCTCACGCTGTGCTTTGATTGTTCGATGGTCAACACGCAGGTTTACTCCATTTTTCTCCAGTGCCTCATTCTGAATACGGGCACAGTCTTTTCGAAGCCGCATAAGATACTTTTGCCGGTCTGCGGAATTCCACTTCCACGATTTAGCACAGCCCCCTTTTTCTGGATTCTTCGTATTCGCCCTGCTGAAGAACAACTTAGGTGGCCGCTCTTGCTGCCTTTCCACCTCATCAATCTCCCGTGGCGAGAACATGATATGCACATGCGGTTGACGTTCACCATCAGACATTGCCCCAATCTTATCATGGATAGCATAGGCATAGTAAAAATCCTGTAAATGCTTCTGCACAAATTCCTCAACTATTTTCTTATTTTCCTCCAGCCCTAACTCATTTGGCAGTGAAAACTCCATTTCCTTATATCTTTCACCATTTATTCTCTCAAAACGGTCTGCCGCCTGAAAGAACTTCTTGGCGTTTCCTTCTGCCCAACGAGGCAGGTGATTTGCCGTATAGAGGCAACCACCTCTTTTCTTGAAAATGGACTCACGGTTGATGTACTGCACATGGCTGGATGCGTAAACGGCATCATTGTTTTTCTGGAAGTTCACCATGATGTCATTTACGGTTTTATCTATTGCTCTTCGTCTTGCCCGTAGGCTATACCATCGCAGATGCGCAGTGGATTCTCGGCATTTGTTGAGCAGGTGATTATTCTCATCACGAGACAGTAACAGCTGGTTTCTTCCTTCTGGGCGTACCATATGGCATTGGGGCAATTTAGGCAAGCTGAATCCTCTTTTGGCCAAAGCTTCGAGGGTATCGAGTTTAGCGTGAGGCTCTGGGAAATCCCTTTTACCTCTGCCTCGTCCTGTCTGTTTTCTAGGGTCAGCAATTCTTCTCCGGATGTATTTTCCCCCTGCTTCTCTAAAATCTCGTTCTCCATTTTCGTAATCCTCCTTCATGATGGCCATGACCTTATTCTGATATTCATCGCTCCAAGTCACCGGCACTTCCAACTTGACCGCCGTGGCCATAGCTTTACTTACAAAGCGGCTTCTTCCCTTCAGTTCCAGTTCGTCCCCGTAGATTTTCCGGGCTATCTCTATGCCCATAGCTATCGTTTCTTCGCTGAGGGTAGATTGGCGCATAAAGCGAACGCCGGATTTGTCTACAAGGATTTTCCCGTATGGGCTGCTGTATAGCAGCAACTCGCTTTCTGGCAGATTCTCTATTGGGTACTTGCCTGTAATCAGGTTATTGTAGGAAAGACTTTCCAACTCCTTATTTCCTAATTCAGCATACCTGCCCTCGCGTTGAATGTACTCACAATGAGTATGAGCGCTGGTCTGTTTGCCATTTGGGCGTTTATCCGACTTTATCCTAAAATGATAGTTTGGCATCACAATCCTCCTTCAGCCAACGGCAGTTCAATGAGCTCAGCGAATGGCAAAAGGGCAGCCCTGCAGGTCTGTCCCGTCCTAACATCGAAGGAAGATATTTCCTCGGTGCCGGTCTTTTTGAGTTTCTCTATGGAGAAACTCCTAAGTGAACATGGAACCCCATCTTAACGGGGTGCTGCTCACGTATGTTGGCATTATAGCACCTTTCCTTAACAAAATGTGCTTAGGTTCGAATATTGGCGAGGATTCAGAACCCCCTATATTTTTTCACCCTACGAAAATATTTTACGCTGAGTAAAATATTGTAGAGTTTTTTGACCCCCAATCATATTTATAATGTGGGTATCTCTTAGGAAAGAAGGTGTTACCCATAACAAGGTTAGAGCAGCGGCGCCGAAGCCTTGCTGTCCTCAATCAGCAGATTGAGGATATGGAGATAAAGCAAAGGCTCCTAGAGATAGAAGTTTACCAAGATAGCCAGCTAGTAAGAAAGTTTCAGGAGGCACTGAAGGTTTACAAGGCTGGTCTGCTTTTCAAAGAAGCAGGTATCTTGGATTGTTATGACCATGACAGGGTTCTGCAAATCTTGCAGGATTACAAAAGGGAGGCAGATTTATGATGAACATTAGCCATCAGGAAGTAGAAAGCATTTACCAGATTGTCAGCGGTGACGGAGAAAAGAAATCCGAACAGCTGGCCAAGAAGAAAGAGCAGCTGGAAGCAGTGGAAAAGGATTTAGACAAACTCCGTGACCGCCGCAATAAGCTAAAAGCGGAAATCAAGACTTTGGAATATAGCCTGAACGCCAGCAAGCACTCCAATATGGTTGGTGAATTAGAGAGCTACGGTATTAACCTTGAGGATAAGGAAACCATGCAAGCAGCCCTCCGGCTCATTATCGAGAACATGGGCAAGGAGAAAAAGCCGGAAATGGAAAAATCCACTGTTCCTTCATCCAGTGATGGAGCCGAAGCAAAAATTGCTGCATCTGCCAGCAAGGCCAGTTTTTAAGGAGGGAATTTCATGCGACTATTCATAGCCGAAAAGCCCAGCCTTGCCGAGGCAATTGCCAAGGGGCTGGGCAGCGCGGACAAACAAAGGTCTTGCTTTGTCTGTGGAAATGACGTTGTTACATGGTGCTTCGGTCATATCTTGGAGCAGTATGCGCCACAGGAGTATGACGAAAAATACAAATCTTGGGATATTACGCTGCTGCCCATTATCCCGGAAAAATGGCAGATGAAGGTCAAGTCAACTGCCAAAGAACAATTCAAGGCCGTGAAGGATTTAGCCCTGAAGGCCGATACCATTGTCAACGCTGGTGATCCAGATAGAGAAGGACAGTTACTCGTGGATGAGGTGCTGAACTACATTGGTGTTCTCGGCAAAAAGCCTATTCAGCGCATCCTTGTCAATGCTCTGGATGAAAAATCTGTCCATGAATCCTTGGCCGATTTACGTGATAACCGGGAATTTATCGGCCTCCGCAATTCAGCCCTTGCCCGTTCCCGGGCTGACTGGATTATTGGCATGAACATGACTCGTGCCTGCACCAAACATGCCGAAAAGGTTGGTTATAGCAGCGTGGTCAGCGTTGGCCGGGTACAGACACCAACTTTAGGGCTGGTGGTGCGCCGGGAAAAAGAAATTCAGGATTTTCACCCGGTGAACTATTTTCAGGTCAGCGCTACTTGGCAGCATGAGCAAGGGGAAATCCGTTCCCACTGGCAGATGCCGGAGGATATGGAAGGACTGGATGCCGAAGGCAGACTTTTAGAAAAAGCACGGGCAGAAGACATAGCAGCCAAGGTTCAGGGACAAACAGGCGTTATCCGCAAAGTTGAGCAAAAGGAAGGTCAGGCTCAACCGCCACTACCTTATTCTTTGTCTGCTCTGCAAATTGCGGCAGGAAAAAAATACGGCTATTCTCCCCAGCAAGTCTTGGACACCCAGCAGGAATTATATGAAAAGAAACTAACCACTTATCCTCGTTCCGACTGCGATTACCTGCCCACCAACCAGCTGGCCGATGTGCCGAAAATTATCGAAAACCTTTCCTCTTTATCTGAAGAATTTGCGACCTTGACCCAAAGCGCCGATACCGCACTCCGCAGCAAGGCATGGAATGACAAGAAGATTTCTGCCCATCACGCCATTGTGCCGACAACAGTAAAAGCCAATATGGCTGAACTGACGGATATGCAGCGGAACCTTTATAGCATGGTGGCCAAAGCCTACCTCGCCCAGTTCTACCCAGCCCAAAAATTTCTTACTACTCATATCGAGATTGAAGCTGCAGGGGAACCCTTTGTTGCTAGTGGCAAGGTCATTCTCTCCCAGGGCTGGAAAGTGCTCTATCAGGGCGAGCCAACAGACAAGGACGGCGAAAATGAGGAACAAGCCCAGTTTCCGGCAGTACAGAACGGGGATGGCGTGACCAATCTGCAATCAGAGTTAATCACAAAGGTCACCAAGCCGCCTAAGCATTTTACCACATCTACCCTTTTGGCAGCGATGAAGAATATCGGCAGCTACGTCAAAGACAAATCCCTAAAGCCCATATTGAAGGACTGCTCCGGCATCGGCACCGAGGCAACTCGGGCAGGAGAGATTGAACTTCTGCAGGAACGCAACTATCTGAAGCTGGATAAGAAAAACCTTGTGCCCACGGAAAAGGCTATGATGATAATCGAGCTGCTGCCGGACAGCATTACCTACCCGGATATTACAGCCCTCTGGGAGAAAAACTTAGAGGCCATCAGCAACCGGGAAATGTCCGTGCAGGATTTCTTCTCCCAGCAGAAAACCTACATCGAGCGGCTTCTTGATGATGCCATTCATAAGGAAATCGAACCACCGAAGGATATTCCCAAATGCCCCCAGTGTGGCAGACCGCTGAAGCTCATTACCTCCAAAAAGAATGGTAAAAAATATTGGATTTGCACAGACCCAGAAAGGGAATGCAAATCCATCTTCAGCGATAAACGAGGCCAGCCCGACTGGAGTCCCGCTCCGGCCAAGAAAAAGACCGGCAGCTACAATAAGAAAAGCTTCAAACGAAAGGCAGGATAATTTATGAACATTGTAATTCTTAGTGGCCGTGTAGCCACGGATATTGACAGCCGTGTTACCAAAGATGGCAGACTGGTTTCTCACTTTAATCTCGCCACCCCGACAGGCTTCAAGCGAAATAAGGACGGTAAGATTCCGGCAGAATTTCACCGTATCAACGCATGGGGAAAAATTGCCGAGAACTGCCGGGACTATCTTGTAAAAGGCCGTCAATTAAATATCCGAGGCCACCTTTCCAATAATACCTACACTACATCAGACGGCAAACATCTAAAATTCAGTGAGGTAACTGCGGACAAAGTAGAATTTGTTGACATGCCCAGGTCTTCAAAAAATAGCAATATCCCGACTACCAATATAAAAGATACTGCCATTCCCTTGGATGAAAGCAATGCCTCCGTAGGTGTGCCCACTTTACAGGACATGAGTATTCCTGCCAGTGATTTTGGCCCAGAAATTCCATTATGATTGTTTTGAAAAGCAGGAAAATCCGCTTTTAGGTGGAAATTACATATCTTAGATGGAATCAAAATAAATAATCCAATTTTAGGAGGAAACCTCATGGCAAGAGTAGCAAATTACGAACAGAAGATTGAAAGCATCACTTCAAAAATCGAAAAGAAGACTGAAGAACTCAAGGCGCTCAAAGCACAATTAGCTGACCTTGAAGCCAAGAAGACCAGAACTGATTGCAAGGTTCTCAATGAGTACCTTGTAAATAAAGGCATTACTCCTGAAGAGGCTCTTGGCAAACTCAAGGAAGTTTATGGCGAGTAATACTCACCTGCCATGAAAAGAAAAGGGGCGCATTAGACAGTTTCTACTGAGATGCTTGCGGCAAATCCTTATGTGTCCCCCGTGTTTATGATGTGATGCAGTGCATAAGCGAAGCCCTATAAACATTAGGCGGCTGATAGGTCTATTGACCTATCAGCCGCCTTGTCGTTTATTTGCGCTCTATCCCCACAATCTCGTATTCGCTATAGCTGTATCCACACAAACACTGAGAGATTATATCACGATATTCTTAACATATGGTTAAAGCCTTCTTGGTTTTCTGTTAAAAATTCACATATAGCCAAACGCCCCGGAGGTTCTCCGAGGCGTTTTCATCAAAAAAACAGGGCCATATCAGCCCTGCTATTCTTCATGATTAAATTTAGTCCTTAATGCAAGCCAGGACTTCAGCAGCGGTCAGAGCATTAGCCTGCATGTATTCGGTCAATTCCTGATAGTCGTATTTTGCCTTCTGGGCTTTCAGCTCAGCAGCCTTAGCCTTCAGAGCTTTGATTTCGCTCTGCTTCTTTTCAATTTTTACTTCCAGCGCGCTGATTTTTTCTTCATAGTTTGCTTTTCTTGCCATTATTCAATCTTCCTCCTAAAATAGCATATCCCTATTATAGGTGCTGATGTATTATTTGGCAAGTTATGGATATCGGCTCGTTTTTAATCTCCAGCTAAGATTCAGATGGTAAGATTGCATCAGAACATATTAGGAGATGACGCCCGTGTCTATAAGAGATTTATTGAACTATCTGGATGAGCAATTAGAAAAGCATCGCACACTTGTATGTACCTCTTGCACTGGCTTAGGCAGATGGCTTCACCGCAGCGGTATTGCAGGCCCGCGCTTTATGCTGTCGGGATGCGTTTTTTGCCTGGCCTCAGCAGGTTATTACTTTTTTTATAAAAAGCAATACAATGTCGCAGTATTCCTATGTTTTATGGCATTATCCACGCTAATCATGGCACTAACGACGGAACGCGGGGATAATATAGAATTAATAGCGTTGGCTTTTGCTATTTTCCTCATCTTTGCCGGGGCTGGTGCCAGTATTTTATGTGCAATGAAGCTTGCAGATACTCCGGAAGAGCGGGAAAAGCAAAAGCAAAATCTCTTGGCTTATTGCGGAATAATTCTGGGGCTTTTGCTTGTCCTCGCTGCTATAGGCGGTATAGGATTTCTGATAATCATGCTCTAAAAGTGGCACCATCATGCGGCACTCTTGCACCTCATAATTTCATCCTTAGCGTGTTATTTCACAGCCCCTTTTCAGTTACTGGTTAAAGAGGATTCACCGTGTCGTAAACCTCTTTAGCAATGTCCATAGCGTCATCCCACCAGCTGCCACCAGACACATTGTCCAGTTCCATAAACTCCAGTTCTTTCTTCTCCATTACGTTAAGTTCTTTCTTGTCCATCATTTTTGACATCCCCTTTCTTTTGTGTTTAGTTGACTTTGTTTACCTTTGCCTATACATACGCTTGATAAAGTCAAGTATTACATTTTTTTCTCCCGCACTACACACTTTTTGCTTTCGGGGATATAAAGAACAGAAAACAAAAACAACACTCAAGACTGTGAGGAGGAAAACACAATGGAAAAGCTCATGAACAAGATGGATAATATGGAACTGGACATGGTAGCTGGGGGATTTCGGCCAAATCTTATTTTTCGTCCTCGCCCTAGCAAACATGATGCAAATTCTATGGCAGCAAATGTAGATGAAACACAAAACGCAAGCGCTTGTGTTGGTAAATAATAGCGATATAGGCTAAGACATAGACAGAGGGCATATCATCAGATGTGCTCTCTTTTTGTGTGTCCACCGCCTGACGTTGCTGCCAGCCGAATCTAACCTTGCTGTGTTGCGGTTCCTAATTAAAAAGAGCTCATATTGTTATAAGCTACCTTCCTGCTGCCGGTCAGTTTTGACCGGTCAGCCCGCCCCCCTGCATAGCAGCCCAGGTTCCTCCCCTGGCTGGAATCGCCCCATGCCTGGCCCGTTATAAAAGCTCGCATACCATATATAAGGGACTATTACATGAATAGTAACTATCAATTCATGTAACAGTCCCTTCTTCGCTTATAAAAAGTCTCTGACCATAATTCCAATCGTTACTATCGCATAAGTCACGATGCAGACCAATACGAACGTGTCCCAGTAACGAGCCTTGCTTCCGGCAGCCTCTACAATCTTTTGTGACAGCTGGTCTAAGCGGCTGTAAGCCATGCTGGACAAATAAGCCGTAAATCCCGGCAAATGCCCTTCATTGCGGGCTTTAATAGCTTGTCTAGCCAGTTCCTGTATGTTTTTATTATCAAAATAGGCAGGCGTTGCCATGTATCTTTCCAGTCGATACTTCATATTATCGAAAACCATAAGGTATATTTGCTTATGCCTTTTATAATACTGACAAATACTCCCCACAGTGAACACCATAAGTATGATTTCAATCCATGAATAGGTCAGGCGGTTGTTTCTTACGGATTCAACAATCACAGAAGTTATCAGATACAGCAGAAAAATCCCTTCTGTTGATTGTGCCATGGCATTTTTCCATAGTTTAATTACTGGAACAGGCGGATTTCCCACAAAGATTTTTATATTTCTCACCAATTACTCCTTTTTTTCCGCTTCAGCTTTTTTTACATAGTCTTCCATAAAAGACTTAATGACCCGAGAAGCCGTTTGGTTTCTTTCTTCGCATACCTTGGCAAAAGAATCCCTTAACTCCTTTGGTAGACGTATCGACATCATAACATCACTGGATTTTGTAGTCATTATACTTCCCCCGTATTTACATGTATATACAAGTATAGTATAACATAAAATCAAATTATACAGTAATAAACATTTGTATATACATGTATTGGCATGTATATACATTTCTTTTATAATATCCTTGTAATCAAACATAGCAATAAAACCGGGAGGAATACAACATGTATAGCAATGAACAACACCTTCAACTTGTACTTGCAGCTTGTCAGGCAAAACGCGCAGCGGATATGCGTAACCTTTTAAACCTTGTGATTGCGGCCTTCTTCGGAACCGGCTGTGCATTTGTCTGGTTCATTATAGGAACTTTAATGGCAGTTTAACTCTGCTATTATCTCCCAGTCCCTTGGGAATATAGTTGCTTATGAGGTCAAAGGTTCCTGCATGGCTGTAGAGGGTCCTTACCCTCTGAGCCTCCCCACCATGTTCCTCAATAATTTTCTTTCCCCAATCCAACTCATATGCTGCATGAAACTGCTTACTATAAAACGGCATTGAATTCGCTCCTTAATCCTTTAATAGCGCGAGGAATCTTTTCTCCTCTTCCCATATGATTATACTCCACAATGCCCGTAATCTCTACATTCTTCCCCATTACCTTCCCACATATTCCCACTCAAAAAGACGGGCCTAAGCCAGCAACATATACATATACTTAGCCCCCCATTGGAAGAAAGGCAACCACCACGGCTTAAAACAAGGCCGGCAGCATATTGCCCACACGAATTCCTTTTTCCCAGACAAGAGGTGACGCCGACACAAAAGCTAAGAATCGAGATTACAAAATATATATTTCCCAAAGTTCCTTCTCTCATAAAGGGTATAATCATTACATCCAACAAAGTGATGTTTCCCTCGGAGATGAATACAAGAATCGCTAAAAACATACTTTCCCCGTCTAACCAGTGAGCATATAAAAAAGGCGCTACCTTTTTAGGGCAGCGGCCTATTGGGGATAACTATTTACTTATCAGTGTGCGCCTTTATGATAGCATATGCTTCGTCTAAAAGCTCCTTCAAATCCCTCCGGAAGGTCTCATCTTCTGGAAGATCCTTGCCAATTCCGTCATAGATTGGTTGGTAGATATCGACGAACTCCTTGAAATCTTCTACGTCATGCTTTAGTTCGTTGTATGTGTTTTTGGCTATGGTCAACCTCCCTCTCGCAATCATGATCAGGTCTTCCATTTTCTGCTTAAGCTCTTCGTTAGTCATATTAATTCCTCCTTAAAATAAGTGAAAGTTCTTCGGCGTTTTAGCCGAGAATAATGTATCATATTTCTTGAAAAACGGAAGATTTTTCAAGAAATTATAGCAAATTAATAAAAAATACTTGACAGCAAATCAACACATAAAATACGACATTAATATCTTCTCTAAAACCACGTTTTCTAATATAGAAAATATGGTTTTAGAGAGCTTAAAGCTTTTCTACACCTCTAGTTCTGATAATTCAAACTCTGCTTTCTTGAACGGTGAAAATGTATCGTTTTTGACTGTCAAAGCTTTTATGTAGTCCACTCCGTTTTTTTTGGTTTTATTAACTTCTATTCTGACACTTAAATAGCTCTTGAAACCGTTTCCACCGATACTGTCATGGTCATTCACATAGCCCGTTTTTCTATTACGATTAATGAAGATGATCGTACACCCCGTCGCTTTCGCTCGCCCCACTAGCTTTTTCAATGCCCAATTCATGAGTTGAGCTCGCTTCGTGTTTAGCGTTTCATAATCACGACTGTTTAGCGCCTCTATTGGAACAAGAGCTTCGACAGAATCTATTACAATTAAGTCAATATAGCTGTTAATTAATTCTTCGACCATTTTAAACGCAATTTCACCGTCGGGTGGGGTACGAACATCTAAGTTATCTCTGTCAACACCAATTTTTTCAGCATTGAAGGGATCAAAAGTATGTTCAACGTTGATAAGATTGCACCTCTTCCCAATACCTTGCGCAGCATCAATGTAGGCACATTTTTTACCTCTTGCTTGTGCTGCAGCGATACATTGATATGCAATTTCCACCTTTCCGCAATCCTTATCACCAAAAAATTCCACAAAACGACCAATAGGCAGGCCACCGTCAAGGATACGATCTAATTCAATAATTCCGGTAGACATTCTTGGCAATGGTTTAGATCCTTTTGAGCTTTTTATAGAAAGCTCTGGAATTTCTTTAACAAGTTCTTCAAAACTAGCTCTTTTATTTTCGTTCGATTTCATAGAAATCATTCCTTTCTTTGAATATCAGAAATGTCTTCAAGGCGACAAGGAGTTCAGCTTCTTCTGCTCTGGAAACGGCCTGAATCCAAACATGGTCAGGAAATAGAAGCAGGAATTCCTGCAAAATGCCTATCTCGCCTTTGGCACAGACTATGAGCGTACGACTGTTCACTATCTTATCTTTATTCATTGTACCATAACCCGTTCACACTTGCAAGCGGGTTCAACAGAAATTATGTTCTCGCTTTAGAGATTATGTTCCCTTTTATTGTTTCTTAGTATTTAATATTTAATAGTACAGGTTCCATCCCCTCAAACCACCATGTGTAATGTTTAATAGTGGTTCGGTCATTTCAGGATGTGCCTCTGGCCTGCAGCACCTATACCTACATTTCAGGCGTCCTTACTTTGCTTTCGATTCCTGGTGTCTCCTCCAGCAAGTGATTTCATTGTAAGCAAACGTCGTTGGGTAAGTGATGTCTGTCCTTTTGTAACCGTTAAGACCTTCACTCTCACCGGCTTCCACAGATTTCAGCGATATCATCGGTCTTGAACTAGTTTGTACATGTTCGTCTTCCATTTCTCTAAATAGATTACCTGGAAGTGTCTGTTGTATTTCTCCGCAATGCATATCATGCAGACCTCGCCAGGTAAGAACGTATTCTTTCCGCCTATTTGCCACATTTACTTTGAACCGTTTAGCGTATTCATTGGCTTAAGCCTGTCTGGCACCTTCCCGATGGATCACGTTGGAATATGATTTCTGTACATTTGACTAGATGTTTGCTGCACCTTTCTTTCTGATTCCACCTCTGATGGAACACCTTGATGTTCAGCTTTGCCTTTCCCACTACTAGGACTGTCTACGGACTAATACACCGTGCACACAAAAAAGCGGCCATATTTGCAGTACGGCCGCCTTTGGACTATGGTTTTTGAAGAGCTTAATGAAAGCCTGCAATGTATGCAACCAGCACAAGCTTATCACTTTCTTCCATTATATATATGGTATCATATTATATTTCTCTCACTGATAGTTCGATTTGATGTGGGTATTGCCCGTAATCGATACCACCTTTCGCTTCAACTCAAGACCGCTTGCTTGTATAGGTCTCGCTTAGTCGTCAAAACATCATATTCAACTCTAAAAGATCACTTATTTCTTTCTCCTCCTCGTGCACGGAGATAATTAAGAATAAAATCCTTGACTTCAACAGGAATACTTGCTTTTGTCAAACTCAACTTACCAACTTGGTAGACCATCCGGAGCATGATTGACAATTCTTCATTACGCTGTCTTGTTGAGTATACTGGCTTCGGTTTCTCTTCACCTTTTGTCACCATATGAAGCTCATAGTCTATTGCATGCGTACCAATGTTCTTTATCTTTGCGATGTATATATCGTTAGCATCATCAATAGCAGTATGTATGCAGACATCACATGATTCAGATTCCCCCAACTCGCCAATTATAGGTGCATAGAAAAAAAATCCGGATTCACAACCGAAATTATCCATTTTTTCTTTTTCTAAGACATGAGCAGACCGTCCTAAATCGGGGTACAATTCATTTAGAGAGTCGGCAGCATCTACTTCCCATTTAATTTTCCCCTGCCTCGTACTATCTAAAAGTTTACGTAGAAACTTCTTAATAACAATTTCTGAATTGTCCAACGGAACCATTTTTGCTCCCAGGATAACATCTAACAAGATGTGTTCGCTCCTATCGTAACAACAAATTTTTGATGCCACCTCAATTGAAAGCGCGGCATTTTGAGACTTATTGGACAGCCGAGAGATATACCCGTGGCTTATACCTACTTTTTTTTCAAAAGTGCCAATCCTAACTTTAAGACGTCTCCGAACTTCACTGATATTATCTACAAATCGACGATTATGATATATGTCTTGCATTAATCATCCCCACCCTTCTCGAAATCTTCCATACAACCATCGATATCTATTTCAACAGTATCATCATCATTCTCTCCGATGAAAGAATTTAAAGAAGCTAAGACATCCTCGCTCACAATCTTTCTACCAAGAGCTTTCTTCACCTCATCTACCAGGATATTAAACAAATCTAATAAAGAATCATCCATCCACAATGTGTAAGCGAGTTCGTACTCTTTCCCCCCTGGAGGAGTTAAGGTTAAACTATACTGCATTTCACAGGACTTGTCTTTATCTCTGCCACCAATAATGGTTACTATGCCAGCATTGATTTCGGCAAAATATACCTCATCAGTTGTAAAACTATATATTCCTTGTGGAATATATGCATAGTACTCATCTTCAATATTTCCTTCTGAAATACACTCGCTAAGTTCGCTAAACTCGCGAGGCGGATCACCATTCTCAAGCTGGTGTTTACCTTCATATTTATATCCTTCATAGTACTCCCTTAAACCATATCTCCAATTAATAACTTTCCCCCGTGTGTCTTCAATGATCTGAGCAATTAACTCTTTCAGTATCACATTGTCGTCTGCATTTTCTGTATAAGATAAATCTACGAGTACCAGATCATCAACAGGGATATCCAAAAAAGCTGCTACCGACATAATCAAATCAACTTTTGGAATTGCCTTCGAGCTTTCAAGTAATGAAAGCTCTCCCCGATGTAATCCAATTCCGTCTTCTACATCTTCAATGCTTACTCCACGTCGCTTTACTAAGCAACGTATATTTCTCATCATTCTTGCCAAATCATAAGTTATTTCTTGAAGATGTTCTTCATGACTAGAAGGTCTAATATAGGCAGATGATTTATAATCATCCGAAGATAGTGTATCAGACTTTTCCCCTTTGATATGACAGCCGTTCAGTTTACTTTTGTCCATCCTATAACATCCTTTCATAATCATCTATTGTTATTAGCTATTTTATTACTACTGAGAATACACGTCAATACTATATCCAGTTAATGATTTTATAATTAGAATATTACCCTGTAAACGCTCTCGTCGAAACATCCTATTCTCGAAACAGTAGTTTACTGCCAGCGTTCAGATTCCCTTAATCATAATAATTATCAATAAGCCTTTAAAGTCTCAAAATAATCCGGTATTATATCATCATCTTTACAATAGTCGACATAATCACTGAGACGAGGCCTAGCGCAAATATAGTACTCTGAGCGAGGTTTGAAAGATTTATCGTGAACAAAACTATCATAATCCCTCATAAATTCTGTGATAATAGTACTATTTTGTTCAATCACATTATTAACTGCAGTATTGCTAGAATAACTCTGCAAGTTATCAAGCTTCAAACTGTTCATGTTCATTATTGTTTCATCAAGGATATGTGATGCAATTCCATGATAAGGTTGACTAAAAAGTGGCCAATTTTCATCAAAGTTGAGTTCAAATATTATTTCTTTAATCCAGCCGTCTTGAGTGTATTCATGCCTGTTTATTGATACAGCATTCTTCATGTAATAGTCATTCAGGACTTTTATACACTTATTATCTGCAATACTTTTTACAATATAATCATTAGCAAGCGTTTTAAGCCAGATAATTACATAATCACTTAAATCATCTTCCAGTGAAATATATCTGGGCAAATCACTTTCTTTGAAAGGATTATCATCCCGACGCTTTAGTGACCGGCAAATATCTCGAATACCAACTTGTGGATTGCTAAGCATCTGCTCGTCATCCGCACTCTGAGTACTATACATGTGCAAATTCCAATCTAGAAAGAAATTATCTTTCTTTTCACACAAAAAAGCAATTGCTGCTGCCAAACGAATATAATTATCACACTTACATTTAAGTTTATCAGCATTCTTCTGGAATTCCATTTCAAATTCTTCTTTAGTATACTCTTTTACCATGATAAAAACCGCCTTTCTTTATCACTTAGAGAAAACAATACACATTTATAATGAGGCCGAATAGTTTCAATCTAATCGAATATATCAATTAGATTATACAAAATGAGGAAAATTATATAGCCCCAACACGGGAAGGGGATTTATGCTATCTGGACTCTTGATCTTGATTGCATAAACATACATAGCGGTCATACTTATGTGTCAAATAAACAGTAGCATCATTATAAAGTAAGTCTAAGAAATTTTTTACTTGTATATTCCCACCAAAGTCAAGTGTTCGAACTATCTGACCATGCTTTCTTTGATAATATCTTTTAATTTTAGCTACACCATTTTCTTCGATAAACTCTTTTATATAATCTAACAGTTCTGGCGTCCCCGTGATTTTTATCCGATAAAAAATAAGAGGTGACTCTGCATTGGAATACTTCTTAGCTTTACTCTTTGTTTGTGTTACACCTCCATCTCCGTCGTAATAGCCTCTAATAAAATGTGACTTTAAATCAGATTCGATGTTAGGCCCCTTCAAAATATTGCTTTTATGGGGAAAACATCCTTGTTTTACTAAATCATTGTACATTTTGGAGCTAGTTAACATAATTCGACTATATTCAGTACCTATTTTATAGCCACCTGTTGTTTTATAATCGTGAATAATATGGTCGCTGTTGATGGCACGCTTGAATTTTTCAATATGATCTCTATCTTTTTTACCTAGGGATAAACCTATCCTTTTACTATATTTATCACTTGTTAGATAGCCATCTGCATAAAAAAATCCCAGCCAATATGCTTTTTCTTCTGAATCAATTGTTTCAAAGAAATCTTCATTATAATGATGCTTTTTAGGAATTTCTTGAACGCTTCTGTTTAAACCTTTTCGTTTTAAAAATCGATGAATTGTAGTTCCATGCACACCCACAATTTCAGATATATACCAAACTCCATGTCCTTTTTTATATAAATCAATCACCAAATTTTGTTTTTCAGCGGGTATACATGTACTTCCTTTTCTAGGCACTTAAATCACTCCAATTTTTATGCTATTGATTATTTGGATCTGAATATTTTCTTGTAGGATTCCAATCTAGTTGAACTTATCAATTCACAACCATTCCAACGTGGAACTTTGGCAGCTCATTCATGGAGATATTTATAACCGTCTCTATTGTTCTGTATTCCGGATGCGTTGTCCCATATGTGGCCCCCCATATACAGCCACATTCCATTCAAGGCTGACGTCATCACATAACCAAGGATATTGAAGCATACATATGCAAGCTGCTGGAAAATGGAACCCACACCAACCAATCTATAGCCAGGGTGACCGGTGTTAACCGGGTCATAGTCAAGGATATTGACATTGCCAGGCTGAAGAAGAACGAAATTCCGTTCACCTATATGTATATAGTTCACATTTATTGTCATAATCATATCATAACTTCAATATCGAGTCAAGCCGAAATCGGATTCACATCTAATAATCACTTCACGATATATACTCTTGGTGTTCAGCTATGCTTTTCAAAATACTAAGGCAGACTATGGACTTTCACCGATTGAATACTCCCATGCCTGGAACACTACAATTATTGCCCCCCGGCTGAGCCGGTGGTTTTTCATTAACGGTCTGTAAGGCCTCAAGAATACTGGCTGCGCTTCATTGCGCATTTAGGGTACGGCTACTTCTTGCTACCTGTAAACGAGTACTCAAAGCTCAACGTCAACTGCTCTGACAATTCATTCTCCTTCATCTGCTCTTGTATGTACGTCGCAATCTTCTTCTCATTCTTGCCTGATGTGTCTACAAAATACCCCCTACACCAAAACTATCTTTTTCTGTACTTATACTTCATGATACCCCACTTATCATATATCATGAGGCTACTGAAAAAAAAATACGCCTCTTAGTGTAGAGCCCCCCATAAGTTAGATTCCTTGGTCTAACTTATGGGGGGCTCTACACAATAGGCGCATTTTTTTTACATTTTAATTAGACACCACTATTTATAGATTTCCAGTAAGAATAAATTCACGCAAAAGCTTACTTGATAGTATCTTAACCATAGGCACAGGAATTACTTTACCTTCTCTTTCCGCTAAAAATTTCTTAGCCTTGGCCTTATCCAAGGTTTCCAGCAGGTCATCAAAACGGCCAAACTCATTTATATCCGTCTCGGTTGGTGCAGTCTTTAATATGTCACGCAACTTCTTTTCATCCACGCCCAAGCCATTGACCACCAGAGCTATATGCTCGTTCTTTTCCTAAAAACCACAGTAAAATATAAAAAGAAACATTCCCACCATCTTTTTCATTGCAATTGATATTACCATAATTATCTGATAACTCAGAGGTGAGGATTCCATGTCTGATACTAATTTGACTATATCAACCAGTTCTATATCGCAAACTTTAGATGTCCAACAGATTACCCCGGAATATTTCATCCTGCACTATGCTGAATTTATTCGCCGGGTTATTGCCAAGGGAAATCCCTCCGATGATACCATGAGGCATTACTGCAACCAGATTGACTTTTTCATCCGTTGGTGTATATCTCATGAACGCAATCCGTTAGCACTTAATGAG
Organism: Selenomonas sp. AE3005; assembly: GCF_000686945.1. Taxonomy (GTDB): domain Bacteria; phylum Bacillota; class Negativicutes; order Selenomonadales; family Selenomonadaceae; genus Selenomonas_A. The sequence continues at coordinate 122,337 of NZ_KK366041.1, read as the reverse complement.
TACCAACTTATCATGTATCGGGAATTTCTCTTGAACAGGCAGTACAAGCCGGACAGCATTCAGGTTATGCTCGTCGCTGTAAAAGCCTTTTATGCTGCTGCAAAGAAAGTCGGTCTTATAAAGCTAAACCCAGCTGCAGATTTAGAAACACCATCTATCGGCAGCAACAGTGAGGCACTGTTACATTACTACACGCCTCAGCAGATGAATGAAATCGTACATGTTTTTGATGAAGACACGAATCTTTTTACACGATATCGGAACACGCTTATCCTGTACCTAATGGGCGTTGAGGGATTGCGCAACATAGAGGTGCACCGCGCCTGCGTGGAAGATATCAACTGGGATGCCCGGGCGATTATGATTCGCGGTAAAGGTGCCAAGGGAAGATTGGAGCCTATATATCCATGCGATGAAACCTTTGATATTCTGGAAGAATACCTGCAGGCTATTCCTACTGACCGGAAAATAAAAAAAGACGGCGTTCTCACGCCGCTGATACTTTCTTCATCTAATAGGAATCTCATGGGGCGTATTTCCCGTAATGGGATTCGCTCCATTATGAACAAGGCTCTGACTGCCTGCGATTTGAAGCATCCCGGTTACTCCTGCCATGTTTTCCGGCACAGCTGCGGCACGAATTTGTACAAAGAAACCAAGGATTTGCGACTGGTACAGGATACGCTCCGCCACCGTGATCCTAAAGTTACAGCCCGGTACGCCCATGTTGCAGACCGGCTATCAAAAAGATATACCTCCAAGCTGGTACCACATGACTAATAGTATATTTTTAATCAGCCTCATGCTTTATATTTAATTATGAATCATGAGGCTAAACCAGCTCTTTGTCAGGTTCATAGCCTTGTTGCACATCAATGCCTTGCATCAGCGAGGAAGGTGGGCAGCCTGCATAATTTTGCTAAAGGTACGCACACTGCAAATTGTTCATGTCAATGACCCGGTATATTCAATATGATAAAGGCGATCCACTGACTCAAAAGAGACAGTGAATCGCCTTTGTCGAACACGTTTCCGGCACTTCATATTTAATTATAAACCATATTTACGTTTATTATAGCTAGTTTTGGTTCATTAATTCCTGCCCGGCATTTTCCAGTATACGCATCTGTTCCATAGTCTGTTCTTCCGTGACCAGTCGCGGTGCGCCCTGCATGATTGTGGCATAAAGCGCATCGTAATAACGGCCATAATCGCCGCGCTCGCTGGGCACTTTTTCTTCATGGTAAACGCCGTCTTCATCATAGTATATCAGCGTTCCGTAGTTCTCCGGCATATCCAGCCCAAAATCATCATGCCCTTCCGGCAGATAGAATTTTTTGAGGTCAGCTTCCTGTCTATCCTGTTCCTGCTTAATGAACACACCGCGCCGTCCATATATTTCAAAACTGGGACGGGCCTTGGCCCGGAAGTAACTGGATTTTACAGAAACTTTAAGATTGGGATACAGCAGATCTAAATCAAAATAATCATTCATGCGCCCCTTGCCCAAAAGCTGACGTACTTCATAGTGGCAATCCTGCGGCTGTCCCAGCCAGGAAAGCACCTGGTCAACCGTGTGACAGGCATGGGTATAAAGAAAAGCATTTTCCCGGCGGTATGACGTTTCCTGTTCCGGCACATAAGCACGGTAATAATCATAATGCATGTTGATTTCGTAGACTTCACCTAAAACGCCTGAGGCCATTACCTTTTGCGCCGTCAAAAAGTCACTGTCAAAACGGCGGTTTTGGTAGCACTGCACTATTAAGCCTTTTTCCCTGGCCAGGTCAAACAACCGTGCCGCATCGTCTATACTGGTAGCAAAAGGTTTCTCCACCACGCAATGCTTACCGGCAGACAGCACCTTATAAGCCATCTCATAGTGAGCAGCCGCCGGTGTGGTAATAATGACCACATCTATCTCCGGGTCACTTAACAGCTTAGCCAAATCATCTGTATAGCTGACACCAGGGAGTCTTGCCCAGCCGTTGTCCCGCAGCGTACGTTGGTAAATCGTTTTCACCTTGATTTTATCCTGACGTGTCAGGATAAAGGGCAGGTGATAGCGGTTGGTACTTTTACCATTACCGATAAAACCCAATACTAATTTTTTCTGACCTGACATGATGTGATGTCCCCCATTCGTTTAGGCATGAAATGATACAGTATGAATCTGAATGTCTTTTTTCTGCAGTTTATCTTTCATATCAGCTGGTATTTGATCATCCGTATACACAGCAGTAATGTCTTTATACGGCAGCAAAGCCACTACTCCCAACTGCGAAAATTTTTCTGATTCTGTAAGCACTATAACCTGCTTGGCACTACTGGCCATACTGCGAACCGCCTCTGCCCGCATCAGGTTTGTGGACATAATCCCGGCATCACTAAAGCCATCTGTGCCGACAAAAAATTTACTCACAAAAAACTCCTCCGCACATTTGCGGACCAGGGGACCGACCATAACCTGCGAGTCGACCTGAAAGTCTCCCCCCAGCAATATAACGCGGGCATTGGGCTTGTTACGCACAAATGTAGCAATGAACACAGAATTGGTAATGATGGTAATATCCTTGCGCTGCGTCAGCAAGGCCTCTGCAAATAAGGCACATGTAGAACCAGATTCTATCATAACTGTTTCGCCGTCATTTACTGCACTGACAGCCTCCATGGCAATACGGCGTTTTATATCATAATGAATGGACATGCGGTTGCCTACATCTTCACTTTCAGTCAGCACCGCATAGCCGTGTTCACGTTTTAAAAAGCCTTTTGCCTCCAGCCGGGAGAGGTCTTTACGCATCGTCACTTCAGAAACAGCAAGCGTTTCGGCCAGTTCCGTCACCGTGGCCTTCTTCTTCTGCGTCATAATATCTAATATCTTTGCATGTCTGGCGTGCATCCTGCTTCATCCTTTGCTTTTTCTTTTCATTATAACATAGATACCATCGAGACAAAAGAAATCATTTTCGTTCGAAACCTTTATAATTCACCCATACTGCGGTCAGCAATCTTTCATCGTCTTTCCAGCGCCGACAAGTTTTTCAAAATCGGCAATGAAATCATCTACCGCTGAAGTAATTGCCTGATTCTTTACCAACCCAAAGATAACATCCGGCGAAACAGTAGCTGCGCCTACACCATATTCACAGAGTTCCAAAAGCTGCTGCGAGTTCTTGAAACTGGCGGCCAGCACTTCTGTTTTCAAATCATTGTTACGGAAGATATCATGAATATGGCGCGCCACCTGAATGCCGTTATAGCCCATATTATCTATACGGTTGATGTAGGGTGCCGCGTAAGCTGCGCCTGATTTTGCTGCCAGGAATGCCTGCATGGGCGTATAAATAGCTGTAGCCGTAATGTTCACACCTTCATTGTGCAGGAGTTTCATCGCCTTGAAACCTTCCTGTACCGAGGGAATTTTCACATAGGTATTTTCCCCCAGTTCCTTTCTGATGCGATGCGCATCCTCCACCATGCCCTCTGCCGTCCGGGCAATGACCTGTACATGCAGTTCGGCTTCTGCCCCGATGAATTCACGAATTTCCTTCAGCACATCATAAGGCTGACGGCCGCTCTTAGCCAGTATGGTGGGATTAGTCGTCACACCATCTACCGGGTAAAATTCATAGATTTTCTTAATCTGGTCAATGTGGGCATCGTCAATAATAAGTTTCATGATATGTTCCTCCCTATGCTTATACAAATGCTTAGCAATAATTACATTTTGCCTGATAATCAGATGGCCTGCTCTGTCCGGCCGATGATATCATCCTGCGTTGCTTTTGACAGTACGTTAAAGAAAGCACTATAACCTGCCACGCGAACGATAAGGTCTTTATGCTTTTCCGGATGAGCCTGCGCATCCAGCAAGGTTTCCCGCGAAACAATGTTATACTGCACATGGTAACCATGCAGGCGGTTGAAGAAGGCAGCAATAAGCATTTCCAACTTTTGCTTATTTTCTTCCTTGGCCAGCACCTGCGGTGTCATCTTTTGATTAAGCAGGACCCCACCTGTAATCTTCTCCGTAGGCAGCTTAGCCACCGATTTGAATACAGCGGTTGGCCCGTTCTTGTCAGCGCTGTGGGCAGGTGAGCAGCCTTCCGCCAACGGTTCATGCGCATGACGGCCATCGGGCGTTGCCATTGTCCCCATACCCTGACCGACATTGGCCGAAATTGATGATGTACCGCCATAACGAATACCGCCGATAGGGCCGCGCTGGTATCGCGTGTTCGGATACTTCTTAATTTCGTCCAAATATGAATCATAAGCATCTACGACCAGTTGGTCTACATAATCATCATCATTACCATATTTCGGCGCATCATTAACCAACATCTCCTGAATACGCCGACTTTCCGGCGAACGGAAATCATCCAGAATAGCCTCCCAAAGCTGCGCCGCCGTTATCTTCTTTTCCTCAAAGACCAGCTTTTTGATTGCCGCCAGAGAATCCGCCATATTGGCAATACCTACCTGCAAACCGGAAATGAAATCATAAACCGCGCCGCCTTCCTTGATGGTCTTGCCACGGCCAATGCAATCATCAGTAAGCGTTGAACAGAGAATATCCGGCACATCACGCTCGGAGGCCTTGTCAATGGCATTTTCCACGATGACGCTGTAACGGGTCATTTCACGTACTGTTTTGTCCCAAGCCGACAGCAGCTCATCATAAGATTTCATGTCCTTAAAATAGCCATAGCCTTTGGTGAACCTTCTGCCACTGGTCATATCTACGCCATCATTCATGGCGCAGAGCAGCACCCGGGGGAAGTTGATATAGCTCATCCCTGTGCAACGGTATCCCCACTTGCCCGGCACAGCTGTTTCGACACAGCCAATAGCACTGTAGTTGTAGGCGTCCTCTTCCTTTACGCCCCATTTGATAAACGAAGGAATAATAATTTCATCATTATTCAGTGCCGGCATCCCGAACCCCAGTTTCATAACTTCTACACATTCATCAAAAAACCTCTTATTGAGATGCTTATGATAACGCACTGTAAGGTTGGGCTGCGTCAATCTTGTCTGCGCTACGGATTGCAAAACCAAAAAGGAAAGGTCATTAACGGCATCCTGTTTATCCGTGGTCTGGCCGCCTATCGTGACATTCTGATACATGGGGCTGCCAGCCGAACTCAAGGTATGGGCCTGCGAGCGAATCTTATTCACGGTCAGCGTCTTAATCCACAGACAGGTCAAGAGCTCCAAGGCCTCCGGTTTCGTAATTGTCCCTTTTTCCATATCCTGCTTGTAATAGGGGAACATATATTGGTCAAAGCGCCCATAAGACAGGGAATGTCCATTAGATTCAATCTGGAGAATCAGTTGAATGAACCAGACTGCCTGCACCGCCTCACGGAAACTTTCCGCCGATTCATAAGGAACCTTAGCACAGATTCTAGCCATTTCCTCCAGCTCTGCCTTGCGCTTTGCCTCCTGTTCCTTAGCAGCAAGCTCCTTTGCCAGTTTCGCGTAACGAGCAGCAAACTTACGAACGGCATCAATTACAATGAGCACGGCTTTGTAAAAGACGTATTTATCAACACTGGCTGGGTCAGTAAGGTCAAGCGCTGCCTTTAAATCCCGCGTGCGCTGTTCATAGCCGGACAGTCCTTCAGCGAGCATCTTGCCATAATTTACAGCTAAATGCGCGTCCCCGGCGTTCAGCTTGCCTTCCATTCCGAAGACGCCTGTTTCCATGAAAACACTGACTTCATCCGGCAGGAGCGCCTCCCCTTTGGCCCGGAGGTTGTTGTTCTCCCAGAATGGTGCAATGGCGCGCAGCTGTTCCTTCGTTTCCTCCGTGATATAGAAAACATCGCCATCACGTTTCTCAAACTTGTCCAGCTCATCCATGACAAATTTCATCGTGTATTCCGGGAAAATTGGCGCATTGCAGTTTTTCGTGGCCTGATTGCCTGCCAGTAATGTCTTGTCTTCTATATAAATGGTCATGTTTTCCAAAACATTAGCCAGCATAAGAGCACGTTTCATTACATTCGGCTGGTTTTGATGTTTTTTGTATGTTTCGGTAACCAGCATTGCCCGTTCAGCATCAATATAAGGCTTTTCATCCAGCACCTCTTCACGAAATGCCTGCATCCGTTCCGTCAATGCACCAAAATGTTTCGTGTTTTCCATAGCAGCCCTTCCTTTCGTTGATTATATTTATATTTTCGTTTGTAGCTATATTTTATTTCATAGTTGCTTATATGTCAACGAATATTTTCATTCGATTATCGTTTATTTTCGTAACGAAATATTTCCATTTACAAATTTTCACCTCCATGCTACAATGCTTCTAAAGAAACAAGTATACGGGAATAAACGGAGGTGTCTTTATAATGAAGAAAAACACCGCAGCCGGGATGATTTTCAACATTCAAAAATTCAGCATAAATGACGGGCCGGGAATTCGTACAGTGGTTTTCTTTAAAGGCTGCCCCCTTAAATGTTCTTGGTGCGCCAATCCCGAAAGCCAGGAGCCACAAAGAGAAATCATCTGGGACAGCCAAAAATGCAGCGGCTGTCATACCTGCCTGAAAAACTGCCCTCACTCAGCAATAACCGCAACGGCAAGCTGTATTGCCATTGACTCACACCGCTGCTCTGAGGGCAATTCCTGTGCCTCCTGCCAAATCTGTATAGAAAAATGTCCCTCTCGCGCTTTAAAAGCCGAGGGGGACATAAAAACCGTTGATGAAGTTATGCGCATCGTCATGCAGGACGAACCATTCTATGAAGAAAGCGGCGGCGGCGTGACACTTTCCGGCGGAGAGGCCGCCATGCAGCCAGATTTTGCCCTGGCCTTGCTAAAAGCGCTGCAGGAAAAGCATATCCATACAGCCATGGAAACCACCGGTTTTGCCTCCCCAGCTGCATTTGCCAAACTTCTCCCCTATCTTGACCTGCTATTATTTGACATCAAACATTGGGATAACCAAAAGCATATAGAAGGAACCGGCGTATCCAATGCAGTGATACTAAAAAATATGAAAACCGCCATCGAGCAGGGAAAAAATGTCCTGCCACGCCTCCCCGTCATCCCCGGCTATAACGACAGCCTTGCCGATGCCGAAGGATTCGTCCAGCGTCTCCAGGAAACTGGTGCCCGGCGCGTGCAGCTGTTGCCCTTCCACCAATTTGGCGAGAATAAATACCACCTGCTCAGAAAGGAATATGCCTTCGCTCATACTCCGGCTCTTCATCCGGAAGATTTAGCAGCCTTTCAACATGTATTTATACAGCACGGAATAGACGCTTTCTTTTAAATGCAAGTCTGCCATGTTTTCCGGCTCAGCTGCAGCACAAAGATGTGCAAAGAAACCAAGAATTTACGACTGGTGCCTAAAAATTCTTAAGGATGCTCAGGATATTCTTACCCTCCTTATACTCATAATGTATAGCATCCACATTCTTTTTGACGAGGAAAATCCCCAGCCCGCCAATGTTTCGCTCTTCCATGGATACATTAACATTGGGGTCCATACGGGCGAGAGGATCATACGGTTTCCCCTTGTCCATAAAGATCAATTCCATCCCTGAAGGGTCCTCGATGATTCGGCCGCGTATGATGGTTTCACCTTCCTCACCTTCATACGCATAGCTGGCAATATTCACAAAAATTTCCTCTACCACCAGCTCAATTTGCATTTGCGTTTTCGGGGAACAGTCCATATCTGCCAAAAGGCATTCAATGAATTCATTGACTACAGGCAGCTTTTCTACCTTAGCCGCCGTAACTAGTTCCTTATACATCTTCCCCCTCCTTTGTCATATCGCCATAATACGACAAGGTCAGCATGGTAATATCATCAGACTGCGCCGCCGTTCCCACATGCAACGCCAGAGATTTTTGCACCACTGCTAAAAGTTCCTGCAAATTCAGTTTATCTGCCCCAGCAGCATCCAGAGCATTTATCAGCCGCTCCTCGCCATACATTTCATCGGCTTCATTCAAAGCCTCTGTCACGCCATCGGTATAGAGGAATAACTTATCGCCCGGCTCCAAAGTCAGGTCCTGACCTTTGAATACCAGTTCATCCATTCCTCCCAGAACAAAATTGCGTTTCACCTCCATATAGGAGAACTTTTTGTCCTTGGCCCGATAGACCAAAGGAGGATTATGTCCCGCATTGACATAGGTCAAATGCCCCGTCTTGATGTTCAAGAGCCCCACAAAGGCGGTGACAAACATCATGGCATCATTGTTCTGGCAGAGCTGGTCATTCGTGCAGGACACCAACGGTGCCAAATCCTTGCTGCCGCTCATGGTAAGGGCGAAGTTCTTCAGGATAGTCTTAGCTATCACCATGAAGAGCGCGGCCGGCACCCCTTTGCCGGACACATCGGCAATCGTAATCATGACATGATTATCATCTACCATATAGAAATCATAAAAATCGCCGCCTACTTCTTTGGCCGGATGCATGCTGGCATAAATGTCAAACTCCTTTTTCTCCGGGAAAGGTGGGAAAATACGTGGCAGCATGCTTTCCTGAATATTGGTCGCCACACTGAGCTCCGTGGAGATTCGCTCTTTATCCGCCGTGACCTGTGCCAGATTCTTCATCTGATTCTGCAATTCATCGGTCATGGCATTAAAGCAGACCGCCAAATGCTCAATCTCATTGCCCGTATTGATGGAAAGTTTCTTCTCCAGATTGCCACTAGCGATTTCTCGCACGCCATCAGCCAGCTCATGAATAGGGCTGACAAAACGCTCTGCCACCCGGCTGCTGACAAAAGGCACAGCCAGCAGGAACAAAGCTGCCAGCGACAGCACAGCCAACAGCGTCTGCCATATGGACTGGTTCAGAACATCGATAAAGTCTGCCGTAGTCTTCTCAATCACTTCTGCATTGGCCTTAACCGGGCGGTTGACCTCTTCCGCCTCCATGACAATGCCATAGCTGGCATCCATTTCCTTCACAGGCGCATAAGCCAAATAGCAGGGCACACCGTCAATTATTACCTCACTAAGGCCGGTCTCGCCAGCTGTCATATGGCGGGCAATATCAGCCAGTGTATCCTCAGCCTCAAACAAGCTCTTCCCTTCCGGCCCCTCGGCCTTTAGCACACCGCTCTCTTTAGCCGAGAAGATAATCTGCCCCTGCTTTCCCATCAAAAAGCCATAACCGGTCTCGCCCAGACGGGTGCCCTCGATGACATCGCTGACCTGTGTCAGGAACATGCCCATACCTACAACACCAGCTACTTCTCCCCGCTCGTCATAATACGGGGCCGCGCAGGTTATGCCCAAATTCCCGCTGTATAAATCATGGAACACGCGGGAAAAAATCATCTTCTTTTGGGTGGCTGCATCTTGATACCATGGACGAGTCCTGAAGTCAATAGCAAAGGGCACCGCCTCACCATCTTTGAATTTCTTGTCCGAACGATCATCTACGGTAATGCCGAAACCGCTGGCTGAGGCCACATAAGCCGAGGCCACTGCTGCCTGACTGTCGTTTACCTGAAACAGCCAGTCCTGCAGATTAGCTGTAAGGCCAATTTCTCGCTGCAAAGCCGCGCTGCCTTTTTCCGCATTGGGCGCATACTGCAACTGGGCTGTTAATTGCCCTGCCCGGCTGCGATCAGGTTCGTATACATGGCGCAGGGCATAGTTCCCCGGATTCTGCCGAATATTCGTCATTTCCTGTGACAGCATGGTCACGTTCTGACCTATATTTGCGAATATCAGCTCGATCTGCTTGCCGCGGTTAGCCAGCATACGCCTCAAATCGCCTTTCAGGTCCTCGCGGAGAACTTCACTGCTGTTCTTCGCCGCAGACTGCCCAATACTCTGTCCGATCTGAACTGCACTGGAGCGGATGTTTACCATGCCATAAAGGGCAATCCCTCCCACTAGAACCAGTGTCACCAGAATACACAAAAGCAACAGCATCAAGGTTTGCTTTTTTATCCCCGTTTTAACCATAAGAATTTCCCCTGTTCTCATAACACGTTGCGACATACTCCCGCAAATATTCACCAGCTTCAGCAATAGACAGTGCAGCAAAATCTATCGGTACCCCGCAAGGATTATGCAGTACCATGATTTCCCGCTGTCCGGAAATAGGGCGCCAGCCGGCAAAGAAATATCCCAGCTGCCGCAGCTCCTGATATGCCGCCACCGCCCGCTCATCGCTCACATTCAAAAAAACGTTGAAGGTTTGGTTTTGCCCTTGATATTCAGATTCAATGGCGGCGATGCATTCTGCTAAATCCAAACCGCATTCCTCTACCCAGATGGTACAGCTTGCCTGCCCAACATCGTTTTCCACCCGGCAATGACTTTCCCCATACAGTGGGACAAAATCACTATCAATAGCTACCGCTACGCCTAAAGAGTCATAAACCCGCCTAGCTATGCTCTCATGCTCAGCTAGCACATAGATTGTTCCTGCATCTTCTTTTTCCTGCCGTCTGACGATGATGATATGATGATGCTTCCTATTTCCATCACGGACATAGGAATGGGAGATATTTTGTATAGCCAACACAGAAAGCAAAAAGCCACAGGGCATAAAGCCCAGCTGGCCCATTGCCCGTTGCGATATATCGTGATAGGTAACAGAAAAACCATAACCCGCTGAAATCCCCGGCATGACCGCCATTTTGTCCAGCATCATCCGAAACAGGACCTTCATGATGCCAAAGCGGCGGTATGCCTTCAGCACCACTCCGGTTATCCACTCGCACATGGTATCGTAGGGAGGATTCAGTTTCAGCCCTAAAGCTGCTACAATCTTTCCCTCTGCTTCAGCCAACAGAAAATAAAAAGTCCCCTCTTCCACGCCGCTCACAATAAAGTCGGGATCATAGAAATCAGGTTTCAAATAAGTGCTGTCATATTCGTCCCGAATACAGGCAATAAGCCCTGGTGCATCAGCGATGCGAAATTCGCGATACACCACCTGCAGCTGCTGTCCATCACGCTCAGCTATCTTACATTCCATACGCTGCCTCCTTCATTTCCTGTATATCAGAACCATAAGGTTATTTATGCCAAAAGTCGTTTTGTAATGAATCACATCTGCAGCCTTCAACACCATCGCAATGCCAAGCGCATCCTGCAGCGCCAAAGGATCGGTCTTTTGCAGCCTCCCATAATATTCCAAGGGATTGAACATTTTTCCCATATTTCGGATACGCAGGACAATTGTGTTTTTCCCCTCTTTTTTTACCAACAATATCCGACCAGCCAGCAAAGCTTCTTTGTCCCGGCAGGAATGGTCTTTGATGCTCAACATCATTTCCTCCATGGACATACGCACCAGCATAGTTTCTTTGCCAGTCAAAGAATTCTTCTCGCAGAAATCCTCCAGCTCATCCATCTTTGTTACGATGGCCTCGGTGTCAGCCTTGACAGAAAAGGAATAGTATTTCCCCGTGCGCTCAGCGGTCAGGTCCTGCAGCAGAAAACCAGCATACCCGCGCCGGGCATAAAATGGCTTGACAATCAGCATAAAGATGAGCGGGCTAAGAGAGGCAATCGTAAACGACCACCAAATGCCTGACAGTCCCAATATAGGTGCCAGCAGCCAGGCGGGCAGCAGAATAAAGATGAAGGACCGGGAAATCACCAGCACATTGGCCAGGCCTGTGAAACCTGCCGCTTGATAATAGAAAATCATCAGATAGCAGCATACAGACGGCAGCAGACTAAAGGCAAAGATATAGGCCGCCTCAGAAGCGGCTGCCAGTTCCAAACCTGACAGACCGAACAAAGCCGCAATCTCTGTGGGAAAAAGCCAGATAACTGATGACAAAATCCCCACCAGCACAAAACCGATAATATGCGCATCATGCTCAATACGCCGCACGCTTACGGTATCAAACTCCCGCGTCAATACACTGATAAACGAAGATGTCCCCTGTGCTAAACCGGAAAGCACAATAAGGGAAAAATTCTCCAAAGCCGTAACCACGGAAAAAGCTGCCAGCCCAACTTCGCCAGCTGTCGCCAGCAATAAACGGTTCAAAATTATCAGCCGGAAAAACGTCAAAAGATTGTTTGATGCAGCCGGGCTCCCCAACTGCATAAGACGCAAAGCAAGGCGCATGTTCCACTGCCGCACAAAGTGAAAAGCCGATTCCCCCCTAAGCAAAAAAAACAACCCCGCCAGCGAAACCAGAACCGACGCCAGCACGGTTCCACCAGCAATGCCCGCGATGCCCAAAGACAGCACCTGGATAAAAAACAAATCCAAAGCAACATTCAGCACCGCCAATCCCAAAAACAAACCGATGATTAGTTTGAGACGCCCGGATAATCGCAGAAAATTAAACGGCAAATAAAAAAGTGCCGTGCCCACACCGCCCCATATATAGACCAAGCCATAGTCATAAGCCGCTCCATGTATCTCAGGCGTCGCACCAAAAACATACAACATATCCGGCAAACATAGAGAACCTGCTGCTCCCAGCAAGAATGAAAGCCCCAGACACAACCAGACGGACAATGAAAATGCGCTATCTGCCCCGCGCGTATCATCACGCCCCAAAGAATAGGCGGCTGCCGTAGCTCCACCCACGCCCACCAAGGAACCGATAACGGAGAACAGAAAATAGAAGGGCATCACCACACTCATGACGGCCAGCCCGGCTGCCCCAAAAAATATCCCTGCCAGCGCACTATTCGCAAGACTCCCCGCCATAGCCCCTAGCATAGCCAGGATTGAGGCCCCCACGTGCCGCGCAATCAAAGCTGTATCCATAAACGTTCATCCATTTCTTCCATTACCTGAACCTCTTTCTCAACGGCAAATTTTCATGCCAATGCCTTTACTTTATATTCTCTCCCCAAGACTGCTACTCCTGCAACTAAAGGCAAAAATAGCCTCTGTGAAACAGCACCTTTCTGTGTCGATGTTTTGGGCCATGGCTGAAATGCAGAGCCCCCCATAAGTTAGACCAAGGAATCTAACTTATAGGGGGCTTTATGGTAAGCAGTAAATAGTACGGTGTTCGTCCAATTTGATTACGGCAAGATCAAGAAGGTCTACTCCATCCCCTGCCCATTTTCTGTGTAGCGGTCAACGATGTTTGGTTCGCCAATCGGAACCACACAAAAGCGAGAATGGCGCGGTCGATAAGGTTCAATGTTAACTATTTTTTTCATTATAAAGGTCATCCAATGTATATTTGACCACATCCGAACGTGAAATATCTTCATCATACCCTGATTTAGAAAAGAATCCATACCGATAGCAGTACAACCCAGTCATATTTACCTGCTGGATTTCCTTTTCAACCATGGCGTTGGAAACAGGTGCTTCGCGAAACTTTGCTTCATAGAAGGCATACCCACGGTCATCCTTCGTCACAACATCAAATTCACCATTTTTATGTTCCTTGGGCAAATCATAGTAATATTTACCTATGGCCTCGAAAGGTTCCTCCATTTCCCCCTGCTGATTCTTCATAATAAGGAATTGTTTGCAAATATCCTCAAACCGCTTTGGTACATAAAATTGTTCAAAATCATTCTCGATGTAACGCTGATAGAAGATTTCCGAATTCATAATGCGCCTTTGGGAGGCATAACGGAAAATATACCGATAATAAAACATCGACATATTATCGCTGATATAATAACCAGTTTTCCGCTTATTGTTGGCATCATTGATAGGCGCTTCCTTCTCTACCATATCCATCAGCATCAGCTTTTTCAACACATCGGCCAATAAAGAGCTACTGGATAAATGCGATTGTGATAGAACATCACTGAATCTTGAAACCCCTCTGGTTAATGCCTCAAACACTTCATTTGCACTGTTTATCTTGGAAAGCTCCGTATTCAGATACATGGAATCTTCATCTTCCAGACGAGCACCAGGCAGCGCAATCAAATCCATGATGTTTTCCTTCACTGACAAGCTCTCATCAATAAGGCTATTGTAGTATGGGATTCCACCAAATACGCTATAAAGTCTTATCTTGTCATCATGGGAAAAAGATGGATAAAAGCGTGCTGACTCCAAATAGTTCATAGGTTTTAGATTGAGTACGACAGAAATTCTCCCATATAAAGGATTATGCCGCAAGAGAAGTTTTTTCATCGTATCCATAAAGGAGCCACATAATATCAGCTTCATTTGCGATTGAGTCTTATATTTATCAACCAGTGCCTGCAGTATACTATCTAATCCTGCAACTATCTTTTGCAGATACGGATACTCATCCAACACCAATATAGTCTTTCTCGTACAAGCTTGCTTGAACAGGAAATCCAGTACCTGTTCCACATTGATAAATCCCAGAGGTGGTAAATTCATTTTTTCCGAAACAATTTCAGCCAGCGAATCTACATTGTTAAGTTCAGTGGTCTGCTTACACTCATAATAAATAGCATCTTCATCATGTTGCTGAATAAAATACTTTATCAATTCACTTTTGCCTACACGGCGCCGACCATAAATCAAAGCAACTTCCTGCCCCCGGCTGCTATACATTTTATCCAATCTCTTTAATTCTCGTTCCCGACCGATAAAATTATACTCCTGCATCTCCATCACCTTTTACTCAATAGCTATTTACTAAGTTTCTATTGACCATATTATATAACATCATATAAAAAAAGAAAAGCAAAACACCCGCTAAATTGAACGAAATTCAGGACAACCTGGCCACGGAAAAGAACATGGAAAAAGCCACATACTCTGACCTGGCTACTCCCTGGATTCGCCACATTGTCTTTATTGCCATGGGGATTGCCATTTGCCAGCAAATTTCCGGGGTAAACTCGATTATGTACTATGGCACCCAGATTCTTACGGAAGCAGGGTTCTCCACACAAGCAGCCCTTATTGGCAACGTAGCAAACGGCGTGATTTCCGTAACAGCCACCTTCTTCGGCATCTGGATGCTGGGACGTCACGGCCGCAGGCCGCTGATTTTGGGGCTGTTATTCACCTTCAAATTCGTTCCCGAAACCAAAGGCCGCTCTCTGGAGCAGATTGAAAAAGACTTTCGTGGCATCGAGGACGGTAAAAAAGTCCACGCTGCTGTTGTGGAACATTAAAACAAAACAAATTGCCTGTGAAAAAAACCATGTGGGTCTGACAGATCCACATGGTTTTTTTTCACATTATTCGTTCCCTTGTCCAACATTTTAGTAAAGGCTGCCGTATCCTCTTCTACAGCAACAGAGATTCTTGTTTCATACAAAATTACTGCTCATTCTATAATTTGTAATAGTTCATCCACCGTTTTGCGTTTAGGTATGTTGGGCGATTCGACCGGCCAGCCAATAGCAATTAAAGCGGAAATCTGCTGATCATGTGGCAATGATATTACCTCGGAAATTTTCTTCTCATCGAATATGCCCATAATAACAGTCCCTAAGCCCAAGTCATGTGCTGCAAGGCAGAATGTTTGTGCCGAAATTCCTGCATCAAAAGATTGCCAATGCATTCCCTTATCCGTGGAAAAAGAACCATCCTTTTCATAACCGGAACGCATTGTAACAGATGATAGTACCACTAAGGCAGGCGCATTTTCTATGGTATTTTGATTCAATTTGAAATCCATTACACAGTTTTGAGCAATTTCTCTTTTTTTCGCCGTATCTAATATTAGACAATAACGTACAGTCTGAGTATTTTTCCAGCTAGGTGCATACGAAGATGCTTGTACAATTTTTTTTACAATTTCCTTCGTTATCGGTTGATTAGTGAATTTCCGTATGCTCCGTCTGCTGGATATACATTCCATAGCATCCATAATATTCCCCCACAGCGGCTGTTTTAATTATCTTGTTTTACAAAATACGGGTCATTTCGCAGACAATGCAGAACATAGTGCTCCAAACAACCGGGACAGCTCCTCAACAATAAAAAACAATATCTAATCGAAGAAATCATTCGACACTTCGTATTCTATTACTATAGCCAACAGTTGTCAACTTGCAGGATTCATCATTGGCACCTATGCCATGAATGTGGCTTAAGGAAAACAAAACTGTTTTCCCTAAATATGACTAACGAATTAAAGCTGCCACCTCAAAGGGCCGCAGATTTTTTTCCAACCCCTCATAGTTTCCCAGTAACTTACTGAAACCGGCCTCGGTGTATTCCTGCAGGGATTTTTCCTGCAAGGAAACCTCATGGCTGCGGAAATTACAGAAGACGACAAGTTTTTCCCCGTCCAGTTCCCGCTGATAGGCAATTATATCTGTATTTTTTCTTTCCAGAAATGTTATAGAACCTTCGGCAATGAGTGGCCGTTCATAACGCAGACGGATAAGCTGCTGGTAGAAGGAAAAGATGGAATCCTGCTCCTGCTGCTCTGACTCCACATTGATTTGGCGGTAGTTGTCCGGCGGCAGTATCCAGGGTTTGGCCGTAGAAAAGCCCGCATATTCTTCTGCTGACCACTGCATGGGGGTGCGGCCATTATCACGGGAACGGGTTGCAAGAATTTCCAGGGTTTCCTCAGGAGTTTTCCCTTGCTGCTGCAGGATTTTACAATAGTTAAGGCTTTCCACATGAAGACACCGCTGTGCGCAGAAAAAAATAAACGATTCACACTGTCCTCATAATACCTTCGCCCAAGTCAGATTTGTCACCTTCCTATTGCGGATACCACAAAGAAAGAAATTGTAGCTGAGTTCGGTGCTACTTTCATCTGACGTCCATCTGGTACTATATCCGAGGATGACAACACAGCAGCCTACCTGCAAGGCTGGAGCGCAGCTATCAAGGAACCCCCGATTGGCTAATAAATGGCGCGAATGCAGCACAGAAAGCCGTTGACTATATGATTGAAATTGTAGCAGGATAAAGGAAAGGCGATGCCGTAGGGCATCGCCTTTTGAAATATGTATGACCATAATCATATAAGCAAAAAGAGTTTTTTCAAAATCGCCACGCTTACGCGGGGATCATCGGGATTATATGATTTTTCAGCTATTGTCAAAAAGAGAAGTACTGCAGGGAGAAACCTATTTTTTAATTCCCTACATCTTAACAATGATATAATCATTGCCAAGATGTAGGGAATTGTTTTATTTAAGAACTTAAAGGATAATGAAATATAGATGTCTAATTATGTTAGTAACTATAATTCATCATCTATGGGAGTGATTAACAAATGTATTTAAGGAAGAAAATATTTCCCCTAATGGTAGCCGCAATTACTGTATGCTCTCCAGTCTATTTCGTGCCATTACCAACAGAGGCTGCAGATATGAAAACAGTAGACGGACTGAAATACGTAAATGGAGACACAAATTTATTAGTATATTCTCACGGAACTGGGGCTGGAAGTTATGCTGAACTAAATACTGCTGAAATGATTGGTGGAACAGATATTGAAGCAGGTCTTGTTGTTATGCGATTTTCCTCAGGGGGATTTGCATGGCGAATTGGTCACGAGAGAGTCGATTCTATAGAACTAACAGGTAAAACTTGTATATGGTGGGACCCTGTCCGGGATAAATTCTTTTTAGACGCAGAGCGAAGACACGAATTGTCTGATAGTAAAAAAGAACTTCGATATCTAGCACAAATTGCTATGAAAAACTCAAATTGGACGGGGTTAGGAAGCCAAGTGTATGAGGAAGTTAGACAATTACAAGTAAGACCTGTATTAACAACTCGCAATAAACAATATCGTCAACAGATATATAACCTCGAAGGTCAAAAAGTAACTTTACAGATAACGCATGCTGGTAATAATATAAACAAATTTATGATTATCGAGAAAAACAAAGTTACTTATATGTTAGATGTGCCTAATATGAAAAATGCCGATATTGGAGAAATGTCTGCTATTAAAATGGAAGGTAAATATTTCTTTTCCTATGGTTATTTCGACTACACAACTCGTATAGGTAGAGCTATCCTTTTAGGAAAAGGGTCAGATGGAAAATATAAAGTCTATGTAGATAGTAACAGTTATTACAATCCATATGGTGCATCTTTCGCATCAATCAAGACGATGACAAAAAATGGAAAGTCAATTAACGGGTTAGAGTTTTTTTATAACGGGCAAAATAGAAAAATCTACGAATTGATATATAATACTTCAACCGACAAAATTGAATATAGGGAATAATTAAGGGAAGCCAGAAATAAGGAACGCCACCAGCCACCGCGCCCAGCGCGGCAGCTGGTGGCGTTTTTTAAAATCGACCCGCTTACGCGGGGATCAGTTGGTTGTTCGTGGTATAATGATAATATGGTTATGTTACAAAGAAAGGACTTTGCCACATGAACGAGCTGCAATTAAAAGAACTATCTGCCCTGCTGGAGACATTCTCACGCAGATACCCTGACCGCTCCCCGGACAATATCAAAAAGACATTAGAAGAAGCCCTGACGGCCTTATCTGAAGTTAAACCATTAACCGCGCAGGACGAAGCTGAAAAAAATAGCTGTATGTTATTTGATACAGGAAGATTCAAGGATATTATGCTTGCTTATCTCAAATTTCTTTTCTAATGCCTTTACTTCAAGTTCTAGCAAGCTGAGGGCTTCAAAGGTTTTATCCAAACTTTTATTCACCTCATTATAGTCCAGCGTTTCCTGCTCCTTCCAGGGGTAAACATATAGCTCATTTTTTTGTTTTATACATGAAAGAGCTACTGGATGTATAGAAGCTACATCGAAAAGAGAACAGGCCGATTTTACTCTCTCACTAAACTTGAGCTTTTGTAAGTGCGGAAGCAAAGTCAGCTTTTGTAAATGAACCATTTCTTGATGCAGAGATATTTCATCTAATGTATATTTATCGTAATTCTCATCCTTCATGTAATCCCTGTATTCCAAAAGCCACCTATACTGCTGTCTGTATAAGTATTCTAGGTGGGCCAGCAAGCTGGCTCCTTGTTCTTCATTGGTAGAATTGGACTGCCGGACTTGTAAACTGTCATTGCTGGGCTGCTTTGCTGGTGGCTCAGTAACGTTGCTATTGCGGTATTTATCCAGTACTTTTTTTATAAAGGCCCATTCATTATCAGTGAGACGGAAACCTCGTATTTTTTTTTCAACTTCTGCTTTTTTTCTGCCTGCTCCAACTCTTGCCCCGCCTCTGCCCATTTTTTTCCTCCCTATATTATTTCTTGTATTGCAGAAATGAACATAAAATCAAAATATATAGTTTTAACTATATATTTTTCAACACGTCCTTTTTTAATGTTTAGCTTTTCTTTATGAATAAAGTTTAACAGAAATCAAAATAAAAGTCAAGTTGATTTCTGTTAAACTTTATTCATTTTTATTATCATTGTTACTTATAGTCCGTTGTCTTATATACACATATATATTAACATTTAAATATTGTGATAAGACAAAAGGTGTGATGATTATTGGATATCAAAAAAAAATTAGGTAAACGCATACAAAAGTATCGTCAGTCAATGGGGATAAGTCAAGAAAAGTTTGCATTATCTATAAAAATGGACAGAACATATTATGCCTCTGTTGAGTCAGGTAAAAGAAATATTTCCATCTGCAATATAGAGAAAATTGCAAAAGGTTTCAATATTACATTGGGTGAACTTTTTAATAACATAGAGGAGGATAATTATGAATTCCAATAATATTTTCTTTTTTAAAAACATTGTAGATAGTTACTATCCTGACGAAAAAAGACCATCAGTTGATATTTCATCAGTTGTTAATGAAACAGCTGTCAGTCTGAAAGAAATATCTGATTCTGATTTTGAGGAAATTATGATAAGCTGCTTTATACCAGATTTATATTCCGGTATGGGAAAAAGTGAAAAATTATTCACGAAACTAACAGAGTTAATGGTCGGGGAATGGTGGAGACGTATTGGAGGGACATATAATCTTCCTACTAAGAAATCAGGAACGGAAGACGTTGAACTAATTAAAGATGATATCTCTATTGTATGTGATGCGAAGGTATTTAGGCTTGGTCGTAGTCAAAAAGCACCTAATGTAAAAGATTTTTTGAAATTAGCAAGTGTAAAGTTATGGATTGATAATCTTAATAAAAAGTATTTAAAAACGAATTCTAAACATACAGTCATAGGTGGACTTGTTACATATTCCTCATTACATGAATGGGAAAATGATAGCGAAGTATACGAAGAATGTACTAACCTAGATATTCCTGTAGTAATGTTTCCATATGAAATACTAGCACTCCTTTTAAAATATAAAAATAATTATTCTATAAAAGAGTTAAATGGTCTTTGGTCGTATCGGGAAAATAGAGTTAATACTTCTCGAAATAAGGCAAGTTATTGGAGATATATAAAAAAATATGTATGCACATTGATTTCTATTAATAGTCAACAGTATGATTCTGAAATAAAAGAATATCATTCTAGAATTATATCTGCTATTGCGGAGTACAGAAAAATAGTCGAAAGCACTATAATTGAAACAGAAAAAAACATTTCTACTGAAATGGAACAATTTAAAACTATAGATGAATTGAAAGAATATGCTTTAAAAATGATTATATCAAGAGATAATTGCCAAGCAATAGAATATCTTAAACATATTGACGAATTTAGAACATATAAAGATTTAGATTAAATATAAGAATGAGGAAAGGAGTCTCCCTTAAAAGACTCTTTTCCTCATTCTTTATATGGAATCCCTTACTTTTATTGAGAAATCTGGAAAGTAATTTTTTACAATTTTCGATGCACTAATTAAAGCAGATTTATTAGTGTAATTACCAGTTATAGAACTTGCATTAGCCATAAGACCAACTGTACATGCTATCACTGCAAGACCAGCATCATTTTCTGTCCATCCAGATTTTTCTATTAACGACTTACCAAAATTTTGAGCATATTCTTCTGTTTTATTTAGCAAATATTGTAATGATATAGGCTTCTTTTCTTCGTTAATTTTTCGAGCAACAAAAGTAACACATGTATTAACGGCTTGAGACATTACTGCTCTAGGCCGTCCTTTTCGCTCTATACTAAGCGGCTGAACACTTGTTACGATAAAAGGTGACTGCCTATATGCACCAGCAACAGCTTCCCAAGCATTAACAGAACTATGAGAATAGACAAATGAAAAAATCCCATCTTCTTTTAGCACTCGTGCTGCTTCACTAAATGCTAAATTTAGTTGTTTACAGTATTCATCATGTGGTGATTGATTGGTATCAACTCTTCTAGACGATGCTACTAGTTCAAATTTGTAATCAGTAATATCACTTTTAAACAAATCTGGTTCCATTTTTTTAAGTAATATCTTCTTCCATGAATAAAAGAAATCAGCTAAGATTGAATAATATATGTTATCATAATATGGTGGATCTGTTACAATGGCATCAAAGTAATTGCTCTCAAAAGGCAAATCTTGCGCATGAGCGTGATATATATGAGCATCGCCGATACAACCTTCAAAAGACTTAACACCATTTATAATTCTCTTTAGTTTATCCCATAAATTTGCAGGGCCTTTCAATAACATATCTGTTTCACAATAATCAAATAGCATTGCAATCCCAGGGCCACAAAAGGCTCTTCCCACCTGCTCGTTTTGAGGAATCCACATTGATAGACGACAATTCCAATCAACAACTTGGTCTATTAAACTTGACAATGAACCTATGACGAATTTAGCCATTTCAACATTACTTACTACCAATTTATCATATTGCATAATAAGTTCATCAATTAAATATAGTAATACAAGTCTTTGACGAAAATTTAAAAAATCAGCATGGGTTTCAATTCCATATAATGCTGGATTTACTATTCCAGACCAAACAGGTAATTTTGATGATGGTAACGAGCATTTTATATTGGTAAGAACTCTATTTTCCTCATTTTTTATTTTCTCTATATTAGGCAAGGCATCATCTTGATTTGCTTCAGTATATACTTTGCCAGTTTTTTCGCCTTTACTCACTAACCCAATCATAACATCTTGACACTTAATTACATTTGGTTTATCTAATATCTCTTTACATTTAGGACAGCGAAGAATTCCCGTTCGCTTTTCCCATGCTGAGCTGTATGGTTCTCCTCCATTAGATAAGTCACATATACATAATTTTTCGTCATTGTTATTATTATTTTTTACAAATGCAATTTTTTTTCCATTTTTTTTAGATAACCATGGTCTTTTAGATAAATAAAATATTTTACCACAATGTGGGCACTTAGTTTTATAAGTCCATATATATCCAAATGTTTTTCCTTTAGTTTCTTGACGTAAAGGGTAAAGCCAATCTGTTCTTTCTAAAAGATTATTTAATATTTCTTCTCCGATATTTTTTACAAATATCTCTGCTTTTTTTAGATCTATCTTATTAGCATAAACCATGTTACAACGCTGGATAAAAACAGATAATTGATTAGAATCAATAGAATATGAATCAAATCCTAATCTTTTTGCTTCAAATGGAATTGTTCCACCACCACCAAACATATCCAGTGTTTTCGGTTGATATTGATAGTCTTTTTTTAAAATATTTTTTGCTTGAGTAAGGCTTTCTTTATTGCAATTCATAGCAAGATTAGCCATAGTCTCTATAGAAGTTTCATCGTTATTTCTGCAAAGAGATGAAAACAATAACGACCTCATTGCACTATGAGGTCGTCTTGCCCACCATACATGAATAGTATGGGATGTTTCACCTCTATGATATCTCTCATTATAGCCAGCCACAGAAGATTCATAATGTAGCATACCTGTATCAATCAACCGCTCATGTTCTTTGGGAACATTATGGATAATTGGACTTCGATAAATGTCATTCGTTTTCATTAGTTGTTATTACCTCTAAATAATCGTTTCGTAATGAAATGTTAAATGTATCATGTTCACTCGGTAAAGAGCGCGTAAACTTATAACCTAATGATATTCGATAATATTTCCTATCAATATGTTTTTTTCCAAGATTAAATCCATTTAGAATTACTTGTACATAACTTTTTTCGGACAGTAACTTTTCCATATCATCATTGGTTTTATTATTCCAGATCAAATACCCGAACTTTCTTGCGCTTTTTGCAATCTTTAATTTCACACTATCCACCCCTTGTATATATATTATATAATTAAATAAGCTTCAATTCAAGCTTTTATACCTATTTCTTTCAGCCATTCATTTATAAACTGTAGGACGAGAACACCCACAAATTCTTACTAACTCACTAACAGATGATATTTCTCTACATTTATATTTTTCAACAAGCTCTTGCCAGTTAGCGGGTTTTTTGACCTCTTTTCTCCCTTTGTACTTTCCTTGCGCCTTTGCAAGCGCTATTCCTTCTCGTTGTCTCTCCAACATAATCTTCCGCTCAAATGTAGCAATAGCCGCGAACATGGTCATTGCCAACTCGCCAGCAGGTGTTGATGTATCAAAACTCTCCTTCAACTGCTGCACAATGTCCAGCAAATCCTTTGTGCTACGCGCCAGCCGGGAGAACTCTGATACATAGACCGTATCACCCTAACGGGCGAACTCCAACATTGCCTGAAGCTGGGGACGGTCAGTATCTTTGCCGGATAGTTTATCAAGGAAGATTTTTTCAACGTGTGCTTTTTCTGTCAGCTCTACCGTTTGCCGCTCCTCGTGTTGTTCCAAGGTGGAAACACGAACATAACCTATTTTCATCTTATTCTTCTTTTATGTAAAACATCGACTAAGACATTGTTTACATTATATCAAATAATATCTTTTATAAAGGCCTTGCTTTATTCTATGGCCATGCGCTGATATAAAATTTAGAGCATGCTCGAGATGTTGAAGAACATATTATTGTATTCAACCGCTGCCGACAAACCGCCAGGCCGGGCCACAACTACACTTGCTACCACTTTCAGCGTCATGTCAAAACCGGTACTAAAATCCAGCACGTCATATTATTGGACAGGATAGCTTTTGCAAAGCGTAATTACGACCCCTAAAAATAATCGTAGTATATAGCCGAGAACATCCTTGTCAATCCGCTCTGCTTGTGTTATAGTATGTCCAATAGCATATACGGCTGTGTAGGAGCCGTGCTGTTTCGGCGGCAGAAAATCGACGTGGAGAGCCTCAGTGGCTTTCTGCCCTTTTTAGGGAGCGTCGATTTTTTTATTGCTCAAAAAGAGTATGGAGGTACAATTATGCGCAGATATCAAAAATTATTGGCTTTGACTTTGGTGGGGACAGGAGCATTTATGCTGCCGGGCGCTTTGCCGGTACAGGCAGCCACCGTACAGGCCAGTGAAGTTCAGGCAGCGGCTGCCGCTCATGGCCTGCAAAAAGTCACGGCTGTAACTCGCGTCTACGGCAGCGGCGAACAGGTTGCCGCTGCGATTTTAGAATATCCTAAAGCACTTTTGCCGGATACAGTAAAGCCAACGGACTTTACTGTATCCGGCAAAGAGATTACGGCGGTAAGGGTAACCGCTAAACCGGAACTTACAGACAAAGCACAGACAGGGCGCTATGTTATCCTGCAGTTTGCCCAGCAGAACAATGTCTATGATGGTGATTTGAGCAAAAAGCCTGGGCGTCAGCCAAAACCTGCTGATGATAAAAACGGCCGAGGCACTGATGCGCCCCGCCAATCCAACAGAAAACTGCCGGACTTATCCCTGCAGGTACAACAGATGCGCCCTCTTACCGCTATTGACGGCACCACCTTTGCCCCACTGACTTTATCCGCGACAGAGGTAAATGAGCCGGACATGGAACGTTTCCAGCAATATGAATATACCGATAAGCAAGTGGGCGCCACGATTCCCTATAATCTATACCTGCCTCAAAATTATGACCCCAAGAAAAAATATCCGCTGCTGTTTTTTGTGGCTGATGCCAGTGCGAACATCAACGCGATAAAAACGCCGCTATTCCAAGGCAACGGTGCCACCGTCTGGGCCAGTGACAGCGAACAGGCCAAGCATGAATGCATTATCCTTGCTCCGCAGTATACCGCCGCCTTAGTCGAAAAACTCGGCATGATGACCACTGATGAAAATGTCTGGACACCGGGACTTACCCTTGTTTCCGATTTGCTCCAAGATGTGATTGCGCGTTACAGTATAGACAAAAACCGTATCTACGGCACCGGCCAGTCGCAGGGCGGCATGGCCAACATTGCCATCAGCGATAAATATCCGGATTTATTTGCCGCACAATGGCTCGTAGCCTGCCAGTGGAATGTGGAAGAAATGGCTGCCATGAAGGACAAAAAGCTCTGGATAACCGTCTGTGAAGGCGATACAAAAGCCTTCCCCGGCATGAATGACGCAACAGCCCTTTGGGAATCCCTGGGCAGCAAAGTCGCGCGAAATAAGACCTTTTGGGACAGTCATGCAAGTATGACGGAAATCAATAAAAATGTCAAAGACCTGGCAGCTGCCAATGCGCCTATAAATTACTCCGTCTTTGCCGGCGGCAACCACATGTATACCTGGTCATTCGCCTATGATATCGAGGCTATCCGCGACTGGCTGTTTCAGCAGCGCAAAGAGGACAAGCAAGGACAACACAGCCTGCTTGCCAAAGCATTACAGGATGCCGGTCTTGCCGCCTACAACGCCGGCGATTATAAAAAAGCACTCGCAAATTTCACAGCAGCTAGCAGCAAAGGACATATGAAAGCCCCTCGTTACATAGGCCTTTGCTACGAACACGGCTACGACGTAAAAGCCAATACCAAAGAAGCCGCAAAATGGTATGCCATTGCCGCCGAGCGGGGCGATATTACAGGTACGTATTATTTAGGACGGCTTTTCGAAACCGGCAACGGCGTTCCTCAGGATTACAGCAAGGCGCTGAACTTATATCAAAAAGCTGCCCAACGCGGTGACATTATCGCCGCCCCGGCCATGGCAGCTTTGGGGCATATGTATGAAAACGGACTAGGCGTAGAAAAAAATTCGCAGAAAGCCCAGGAATGGTACACCAAAGCAACAGCCACCGGCTACAAGCGATAAAAGTCTATTGGCCATTTGTCTGGCTGCTATCTCTGTTGGCAATTATGTTGCCAACCAGGCCACCAAAGGGAATAAAAAACTAATCACAGGAAGCAACGATTATTCCTGATTACCGTCTTTTCTTTGCTCTTTCCGTCAGATTCTGTGCAGCCTTGTAATCATAAATCTCCCCATACTGCAGCCAACTGTCTATGGAGTCAATAATTATATCCATAATCACATGTGCACTCAGTTCAAAATTGCTTATAGAACAAATCAGTAACTGCTCTCCTGTTTTTATATGCTCGAAATGAATTGTGATTTCGTAATTGCAGATAGCCAGAACATATTTATTCTTGGTTGACTTTTCCTGCAGCTGCATAATACCCGTAACATCTTCGCTAATGCTCGTAAAACCAAAGGCTTTGAGCCGTTCAACCAGCTGTGGCCTGATATTGCGATGGAAATTTTCATTGGCCTCATCACGGTGTTTTTCTAATTCAGTAAACAACGGAAATGTAATCATTTTTTCTTCCCCCTCGTAAAATGCAAGAAAAGGCATCCTAAACCACAAATCAATGATTTAGGACACCTTTGTCCTGCAATACCAATATACTACCAACAGCAGCTATCCAAGGGTATAAAAAAGCCCAGACGAATCTATATTTCGCCTGGGCTCCTTTGCCACTATTGATGAATTTACAATAGCATATTGTAAATCCAGTGTCAAGTAATAAAAATTGCTCCTCATCCGCTATGCGGATAAGTCTGATGAAAAATATCGAAGACAAATTTATCCCGCAGCGAGTCAAATCCCATATGCAGGGTAATCACCGGATAAAGTTAGTGGCTTGCCACGGCTCTTTCTCTGGCAGGCCAAACTTTTCCTTGCCCAGTTGAATGCTCTTCATCAGGAAGGTCATATTACGCGCCAACGTCCGCATGGTCTGCATGCCTTCAATATCCTGCGCGGCTTCTCCCGGCGCTCCGCCATGAACGCTGTTCCAGTATTGACTGGCGGCAATGGGCATGCCCGAGATGGTAAAGAACTTATTGAGTTCATCAAAAGTTGCCGACAAACCGCCACGCCGGGCCACAACCACGCTTGCTCCCACTTTCATCGTCTTGTCAAAACCGGTACTGAAAAACAAGCGCGTCAAGTAAGCGACCAAGGTAGCATTTGCTGCAGCGTAATAAACAGGACTGCCCACGACCAGACCATCACATTCGGCAAATAGTGGTGCCGTTTCATTGACGATATCGTCAAACACACATTTTCCTTTCTGTGCACAGGCCCGACAGCCTATGCAGCCGCGAATTGCTTTATTGCCCACATGAACCAATTCGACTTCTACACCGTTTTCTGCAAAGACTTTCTGCATTTCCTGCAAAGCCATTGCCGTGTTCCCCTGTGGATGCGGTGAACCATTGACCATCATGACTTTCATTGTAAACTCTCCTCTCAATATAACTTTTCCTAAAATATTCTTAGTTTTATTTTACCAAAACCTGCCCTGAGGAAAAAGATTTTCCTGGCAAATAAAGGCTGTCCGAAATACGGCGGCTTTCCCTTCCGCACGTTCAGCTGGCACATACCAACGTAATCTGCCGTGGATTCGATTTCATCTATTTTGGGAACTATAACTTCTCCAGTTTGGCCTTAAAGGATATTTCCCTGGGCGTTTCAATATCGTCAAACTTTATGACATAGGCACCCTTATCCATGTTGATATCCAATATTTCTCCCTCACCCATGATACGATGCAAAACCTTATCGCCTTTAGCAAACGCTGCTTTTTTTACAATCTGCCCCTGCTCCATCCGTTTTTCCATCCCCCGGATGTAATTCCAGGCATCTTTTTGCATACTTTCGGCAACGGGCTTTGCATATTCCAGCAGTTTATCATCAATCTCCAACAGGAATCTGGAGGGGTATCTTAAGGAATCATCAAAATTCAAGCCAGAGGCTGCCGACAGATAGAGCCTTTTCTGTGCCCGTGTAACGGCCACAAAGGCCAGACGCCGTTCTTCTTCCATGGCCTCTTTCGTTCTGGTTTTTCTGGAAGGAAATATTCCTTCATTAAGTCCGCAGATAATCACATAGGGAAACTCCAATCCTTTAGCTGCGTGAACGGTCATCAGCTTTATCTTATCTCCCTGCTCAGCAGTATCACTATTGGTAAGAAGTGCCACGCGGGACAGATAGTGCTCCAGCATGGTTTCTTCCCCGCAGGAAGTTTCATACTCATAGATGGCCTGTTTCAGCTCCGCCAGATTATCCAGCCGCTCCTGACTGCCTTCCGTGCGCAGCATTTCCTCATAGCCGCTGGCATCTAATAACGCAGATAGCACTTCCGATACCGGCCGGCCGCTATATGCTGCCGAAAATTCCTCGACAAGCTCCACAAAGCGATTTGCTTTAGTTCCTTTAATCAGTTCATGGTCAAGGTTTGTTTTTAAGGCATCATAAAGGCTGCACTTATTCTGCTCAGCATATTCCTGCAAAAAGGCCATCCGCCGCTCCCCCAGGTTACGCTTGGGGACATTGGCTATCCGCTGAAAAGACAGGTCATCCCGGTAGGCAATCATACGCAGGTAGGACAAGGCATCCTTGATTTCCTTGCGGTCAAAGAAATTTATGCCGCTATAGAGCGTATACGGGAGTTCCTCCTTCATAAATACTTCTTCCAGCGAACGCGTCAGGTAATGTGCTCGATATAAAATCGCGATATCCCTATAAGGCACATCCTTTTCATGCAGCTTTTCAATCTCCTGTGCAATCCACCTGGCCTCTTTTTCCGGCGATTCATTACTGGAACACAGGACAGATTCACCATTGGGCAGCGTTGGCACCAGATTTTTCTCTATCCGGTAACGGTTATGGGCAATCAGATCGTTGGCTGCAGCCAGAATCTCCGGCGTAGAACGATAGTTTTCCATCATATATATGGTCTTGCAAGGCTTGAACTCCTGGTCAAAGTTCTGCAAATAACGGATATTTGCCCCACGCCATGTATAAATGGTCTGGTCGGGATCACCTACGACAAAGAGATTCTTATGATAGCCGCATAAAATCTTCATCAGACGGTACTGCAACTCATCAATATCCTGAAATTCATCAATCATGATGTATTCCAGCCGCTGCTGCCATTTCAGCCGCAAATCTTCTTTCTGCTCAAAAATATACAGCGTGAATTTGATGAGGTCATTGTAATCGAGGCCAAAGCACTTCTTCTCCTGATACAGATACCCATAGAAGATAATATCACCAGGCTCCACAGCTCTTTCGTACTTTTCCTTGATGGCCTCCTGCGACATGGCAATCATGTCCTGATAGTATTCCGGCTCGGTGAAAATCTTCCGTACCTCTATCATATCCCGGGCCTTGGCAAAGGTCATATCCCGCAGGGAAAGATTTCTTTCCTCGTAGATATTTTTCAGCATGGCATCGATATCGCTGTTATCGAGCACTAGAAAGCTTTTGGGATACTGTACGGCATAGCTGTCTTCCTGCAGTACGGACACGCAAAAGCCATGGAACGTATTGATGTAGCCTGTATCATTATCCCCCGTAAGCAAATGAATTCGTTTCCGCATTTCCGCAGCCGATTTATTGGTAAAGGTCACACATAGGATATTCCCCGGCATAATGCCGATTTCGTTTACCAAGTAGGCAAATCTATGACTCAGTGCTCTTGTCTTGCCGGAACCAGCCCCGGCCAGCACCCGTACATAGCCTTCCGTCTCTGTAACAGCCTCCAGCTGCGCCTTATTAAGCCCAGCTAAAAGCTCAAACTCATTTTCATCCATGTCAATCTCCTTGCGGGTCTCAGCCCTTACGCAACAAATCTACCGGCTTTACCGCCTTATGCCGGTACCGTTTGCGCCCTTTGGTAATCTCTCCGTATTCTATTGCCCTGGCCGGGCATATATGCAGGCACCCCAGGCACTCCACACAATGATGCTGCCAAACCGGACTTCCCGCTGGCCGTTTAATATTTTCTCTGGGACAGATACGCTCACACAAACCGCAGGCAGTACATTTCTCCGTATCGCACAGGAAGTTATTATCAATTTCCTTCTGGCCTGCCAGCCATTTATCATGATATCGGCCACAAAAGTTCTTCAGCAGCTGCCATGTACTATGGGCCTCCCGGTTATTTACGGCCTTGGCGATGCGCTGCAGCTTGCCTTTAGCCAGCCATGCCCGGATATTTATCCGCCAATCGGCAGCAATATCCCGGTAAGGAATATAATTAGACACCAACCGCACATACCACGAGGCGTGCAGGCTGCAATTCTTCTCTTTAAGTATCTTTTCTGCATCCATAAACGGCCTGCCCCAATAGGGAACACCACAGGTAGCTATGGCAAAGATATAAGGAGATTCCAGTATTGTGAGTTTTTGCAAGAACTCCTCCACCTGTATCGGCAGGCCAAAATAGTGCATGGGAAATACAAAACCCACGCACTCGGCATTAACCACCATTTTATCTTTCCGAAGGGCCTCTGATATGGATTCTATCTCAGCATCCGGTATAGCCTTTTGCAATTCTCTGGCCACGTATAAAGAGTTCCCTGTTGTCGAATAATAGTAAATTACCGTACTAATCCTCCCCCTGCCAATTAAGTATCACTGTAACCCAGCCATCCTTTTGGGAAAATTCACATTGAGCCTTGTACTTGCGGATAAAGGCCCGCAATGCTATCATTCCCGTACCATGCCCAGGATCTTCGTTGTAGGGCAGGCCGTCGCGGTCTAAGAGCAGCTGTTCCTCGAAACGATTAGCCACCGACAGTACAAAACTTCCTCCCTCATATTGAGCCGACACCTTAACCTCACGATTTATGACCGACTGTTTCATGCTGGCATGCAGGGCATTTTCCAACAGATTCGACAGAACGATAGCCACATCCGTATCCATGCCGGCCATCTCCTTAGGCAAGCTGATTTTCTGTTGCAACGGAATTTCCAGATTGCTCAAGTGATAATGATAAATCGACAGCGTCGCATTGATGAGGTCATTGGCGCAAAATTCGCGAATTGTCGTGCGTTCAAGCTCCACCGCCTGTTTTTCCACCAATTCCTTTGCTTCACTGATGCGTCCGCTGTCCAGCAATGCACCCAGCAAACGGTTATAATGGCGCATATCATGACGCAGCACCCGCAATGTCTGACGACGTTCCTCCGTCAGGCGCGTGTACTCTCTCAGGGAATAAAGCTGCTGAGCCAGCAGATTGTTGCGGTTGATTTCTACCATATGCTTAGACATCTGATGGGCAGCGTCTAACACCAGCCGGAAAACCAGGAAGAACAATATGGGCAGTGCCAGTCGTCCCACTCGCTCAGGCACGCTGTGATAAAGCTGGCCATCCAGCCAGGGCAATGCATACGCAAACAGAACCACCATCGGCATCAAGGCAACATATAGGCCCAGATGCCGGAATTGGAAAAATCGCTGTGCCGGTACCAACGTACTGAACCAGCGGCGTTCCAAGGGAATCAGCAGCGTAAATAACACGAGATAACAACAGATTACAGCGAGCATATGCACACGTTCACCATATTCAGCCGCGAGTACCGCTCCCACGACAAAACCACTGATAGTATGCAAGAGCACCGCATACAGGCTCTGCATGCCGAGCACATACAAATGCTGCACAAAGTCCCTTGGAATACAATAATAGGCAATAAGGAAGAACGGCAACCAGCCAAAAGCCACCAGCAGCTTAAAACGCAGAACTTCCCCGCCATACATACTCATAAGAACCGCATAGATACCAAAAGCTAAAATGCCCCAGCCCACTGCCAGCTGCACCAATTTACGCCGCTGAATAACGGTAACTGTTTTCGCAAAAGGCAGATAACGAAGCCAAACACCAGAAAACTGCAAAAGAACCATCATTAACGCCAATAAATACTCCATTCACATCCCTCGCCTTCTGAGCTGCTATTCCCTTTATTCATAGACAATCTCACATAAAAGCCGCCAATAAATTGCAAATCTTATTCTTTACTGCTATTTTATCATTTTATCACTACTTTTCCATCTAAGTATAGATTTCCTGCAATATTTTTGTTAAAATTACAATTAGGTAAAATTTTCAATCTTTTTCCATGGATGGGAGGTAACGGTATGAATTTTTGGCTGCATCACAGATTATCCCAATGGGCTACCCGGCTCATTGTCAGCTTTATCTTAATCGTATTGGTTGCCGCCTGCTGGATTTTTTCCAGCAGCACCTTCGACCAGCCCCAGCCCAAAGCCGGTATTGTCCTGTTGGGTGGCATTGACGAAGAGGGCTGGAACGCTCCTCAGTACCGCGGTATCCGCAAGGCCTGTGCTGCCATGGGCCTCAAACTCATTACCAAAGAGCGTATTATCGGCGATGGTGCCTGCACCCAGGCCGTTCGTGAACTCGCCAATGATGGTGCCGGCATGATTTTCCTGGCCAGTTACTCCTACTCGCAGGAAGCCCAAAAACTCGTCCACGAGTATCCCCATATTGCCTTTGCCACCAACTCCGCTGAATGTCACGCCCGCAATATGACCTCCTATTTCGTGCGTATGTATCAGGGGCGTTATCTGGCTGGCGCACTGGCCGGAATGCGCACCAAGAGCAACGTGATTGGCTACGTGGCGGCCATGAAAAACTCCGAAGTCAACCGCGGCATCAACGCTTTCACGCTGGGAGTAAAGCAAACAAATCCTGATGCCAGGGTTGTAGTCATGTGGACAGGCAGCTGGCAGGACGAAGAAAAAGAAGCACAGGAAGCACGCCGCCTGATTGAAGAAGCCGGGGCCGACATCCTCACATACCATCAGGACGAACCTGCAGCTGCTGATGTGGCCGAAAAGCTCGGCATCGATTACATTGGTTATTACGAAGATTTAGGCAAGCACAGCTGGCGCTCCAGCCATGCTCTGACCTCAGTTATCTGCAACTGGGACCGCTACTACGAGAACATCATCAGCCGCTATCTCAAGGGCGAACTAAACTTCGTGGATAAGCAATGGATGGGCATGGAGGCCGGCTTTGTGGAACTTTGCGACTTTTCCCCTGCTGTCACCGACGAACAAAAAACACAACTTGACCAGATAAAGAAAAAGATGCTGGACGGCCGTTTCGTCTTTGCCGGCGAAATCTACGACCGGCAGGGCAACCTGCGCTGCCGTCCGGATGAAGCCATCCGGGATGACCGCCTGCTGCAGCACATGGACTGGCTGGTAAAGGGGGTGGAGATTCTTGAATAATCGCAAAAAAATGCTGATCACAATTTCAATGATGCTTTTTTTAATTTTTCTTGCAGGAATCTTCATACAGCAACGCATTGTGAATATGCTCAACAATGCCGCTGAGCATTCCGTGTCGCGCCAGACCGAAGACCTCTCCCTGCTGGCCGGTGAACGTTTCCGCCGTTTTATGACGCCGCTGCAGACGGCCGCCAACCATTTATCCACGCACGAACAGGACAAAGAGGCTGTACTGCAGATGCTTGTCCAGCAAAATCCCCAGGGGCAAGCGGGTCTCATCGACTTCCAGCATCATACCATGGGAAGATACCTGGACAGGGATTCCTTTCCCCGCCTGCAGCTGGCCTTCCATGGCAACACCATCATTGACTACAATCCCGAAATCGGCATTCTGCTCGGCACACCGGTCTTTTACGGTGACAATGTCCGCTATGTTCTCTATCAGGTATATCCGCTGGAAATCCTGCCCCAGCTGTTTGCCCTTTCCGATTATGATGCCTTTACCCATGTCATCATCCAATACCGCGACGGCACCTTGGCAGTACCCTACGAAAACTTCACCACTGATGATACAAAATTCTGGGCCGATAAAACGATTCAGGAGGGTATGCGGGAGGTTCACCGCCGCCTGCAGCGCAGCAAAGCTGCTGCCGTCTATACCGAAGGAGCCGAGGGAAAATTCTTCGTCTTTGGTGCAGACCTTCCCCAGACCGACTTCTCCCTAATTGGCTATATGCCCTGGTCAGCAGTGGCCGGTCATATTACCAGCATCTATCAGCGGGTGTTCTTCCTCTTTTCCTTTATGCTGATTCTCTTTGCCTGCCTGAGCATTTATCTGCTAATGGCCCAGACAAGCGTGGCCGAAACGGAGGAACTGCGCGAGGCGCGTCTTGCTGCCGACGCCGCCAATCAGGCCAAGAGCCAGTTCCTGGCCAATATGAGCCACGAAATACGCACCCCCATCAACGCCATCAGCGGCATGAACGAAATGATCCTGCGGCAGGATCTGCCTGCAGAAGTCCGGCAGTATGCCAGCAACATCAAATCCGCTACGGCAGCTCTTTTAACCATCATCAACGAAATTCTGGACTTCTCAAAAATTGAGTCCGGCCACATAGAAATCGTGTCTACGGATTATCAACTGGCTCAGGTTCTGCGCGAAGTCGGCACTCTGGTAGGCGTGCGGGCCCAGGCCAAAAATCTGACCTTCAAGATTCACGTTGACCCCTATCTGCCCAACGGACTTTATGGTGATGCGGGCCGCCTGCGCCAGATTCTCATCAACCTGCTGAACAATGCCATAAAATACACACCGTCAGGCTCCGTTACACTGGACATTAGCGGCCAGCGCAGCGCAAGCACCCTGCGCCTATGGGCTGCCATCACCGATACCGGCATTGGCATTCGTGAGGAAGATAGAGAACGTCTTTTCCATGTCTTTGAACGTCTTGACATCAAACGCAACTGCAAGATTGAAGGCACTGGTCTGGGACTGGCTATCACCCATCGCCTGCTGAACATTATGAATGGCAGCATTCATGTAGACAGCACCTATGGCGAAGGCAGCACTTTTACCATCGAGCTGCCTCAGGAAGTTCACTCCTTTGACCCGATTGGTGTTTTCAATCTCCATGACCAGCCTGACCTTGATACCAACCTAAGCCATCAGGCCAGCTTTATCGCCCCCGACGCCCATGTACTCATCGTTGACGATAACGATATGAACTGCTTTGTGGCCAACAGCCTGCTCAAGGAAACGCAGATGCAAACAACCATTGCCCATAGCGGTGCAGAAGCCCTGGAAGCCCTACAGAAACAAAGGTTCCACGTTGTGCTGCTGGACTACATGATGCCTGGCATGGACGGAGTGGAAACCCTGCACAAAGCAAAACAGCTGCAAGGCATCGGCAGCACCCGCTTTATCGCGTTGACAGCCACTGCCCTTTCGGGTTCCCGGGAAAAATTCCTCAGTGAAGGCTTTGACAACTACCTCAGCAAACCCATGACCGGTGATGAACTCACTGCCATGCTGCACCGCTATCTGCCAGCAGAACTGATAAAGCCGGCGCTGGCCGCCCTGCCGCCGATGGCAGCGCCTGCACCCGCCCCTGCCTCAGAGGCTCCTCCAGCCACGACAGCAGACACACTGCCCTCACCGCTTATTGACCGCGAACTGGGCATGAAATACTGTAACAACATGGAGGCCATCTACCACCAAATACTGGATATGTTCAGCAAACAATCCACCGACAAAATTGCGCGGCTGGACGAAGATTTGGCCACTGGCAACTGGGATGACTACCGTATAAAAATCCACGCACTGAAGTCCGCCGCTCTGACCATCGGCTGCCGCAGTCTCAATCAGATGGCCAAAGACCAGGAACAGGCCGCCAAGGACTATTTGGCAGAAGATTCATCCCCCAGCCAAAAGCAACAGGCTCTGGACTACCTCCAGCAGCATCATGCAGACATCATGGACCACTACCGCCAGACGGCAGCGGCCGCAGCCAATCAACAATAGCTAAAAGGTGCTGTGACGTAATGATTTCCCATTTCGTCACAGCACCTTTATTTTTGAATGTTGGCCGGTTATAGCTTTATTCCATAGTTTTTCTCTATAAGTATATCAAAAACCCGTATTTTACATTTTTTTATATAATATGCCATAATATATATAAATCGATTAACATTTTTTCATATACTACACTTATATTTAGGGCAAAGGAGCGATTTATCATGATGAAAATGATTTATGATTTTGTTGAGGATTATAACCGTATAATTATGGAAGAAAACTCCGACAATCTCAATAGGTTTGAAGTTCTTCCTGGTATCTACTCCAATATCGATCCTGCTAACCTTATTGATTGCCAGTCAGCTGATTTCGATTTGATCCGTTAATCTTTTCCCTAAACGCTAACAGGCGCTGTGTCATCACAGCGCCCTTTTCCATATATTGTAAAAATAGCAGGTAAATTCCGGTTTGCCAAGAATTGTTACCAATAACCAGAGCTGCCTATGTAGACTTTGCCTACCTCAAGGAGCCATACCTGCGTCCACGACCGCAGAGGCGGTCTTATCCTTTTCAATATGTAAACTTTTTAGCAGAGGACAAAATGCCATGCAAATTTATCCGAAAAATAATATCCCTCTTCAGCAGCTTGCTGATGCTGCCAATACACTTACCCGTTTTCTCGGCGTCCGTGACCTGCCAGAACTAAGCCCCCAAACATTACAAAGCAAATATGGCATTAAACAGGCTGATGTACTGATACTCTTCGGTGGCACCATTCCCTTTGGCTGTGACGTTGCTGCCACCGTCTGGAAACGCGGCGTGGCCCGCCACCTGATGGTAGTTGGCGGCATCGGTCATACCACCCAGTCTCTTAGAGCTAAATTCAAAGCCAGATTCCCAGATATGGAAACCAATGACAAAGCAGAGGCCGAGATGATTGCCAACTACCTGTCCCGGAAGTACGATATTCATGATATCCTCTTGGAAACAAAATCCACCAACTGCGGCAATAATGTCACTTATGCCTTAGCAAAACTAAAAGAGGCCGCTATCCCGGCAAAATCGCTCATAATCATGCAGGAGCCTTCTATGCAGCGCCGCATGGCAGCTGGCTTTGCCAAGGAGCTGAAGTATAACACAGATACTACCTTCATAAACTATGCACCTTACCTCCCCTATCTTGCCACTGAAAATGGCTCCCTGCGCTTTATCCGCCAATATTGGGGCCTATGGGATGTAGAGCATTATATTACCCTACTCCTGGGAGATATATCCCGGCTCAGAGATGACAAGCATGGCTATGGCCCCCAAGGTAAAGGTTTCATCACACACGTAGATATCCCACCGGAAGTTGAAAAAGCTTTTCAAATTCTAAACGCCAGCCAGCTGGGCACCATCCGTACTGCCAACCCAGCCTTCAGCAGCTAATGAATTGGCGTTGTAACGAAATCATTAAGACAGTTGCAGAAATGTTTCTGTTCCTTGGGTATCGGAGCGCCAAAAAAAATGGTAGAAGAATATTATGACTTCTGCCACTGCGTTACTAAAACCTTCCAATCTCCGTATAAATCATGCCATTTTTACCACGTTCTGACCGCATTAGGGAAATGTACTTTAAAAACCCACTGGCCCGGTAATTATCACACGTATAAGACTACCTTTGTGGGGATTGGCTCAGATTGTGAGAAGATGCTGGCCCATTGGGGCATAAAGGCAGAAACAGGTGTTTTTGACAACAATGTGTATTGGGAAGCAGCTACCGGACGTTTTATCCGTCATGAAGAGCTGTGCTATTGGATAAAAAACGGTTGTAGAGCAGATGCCAAATTCAAGCCTTGGCTGAATTCGGACGACTAATTGCAGTAGATTATCTTCGTGAAGAAATGAGAGAAGGTATGAATAAAATCCATAAAATACAGCAGCGAGAGCAGCCGCCAAAGGCGGACCACCGGCTATTTCTAGTCAGCGGTCCGCCTTTATTATTTCTTATCCATCATCGTTATTTTAATCGCCCCTCTCCTTAGGGAAAACACTTCGCTAGAAACAGACTTTTGCCAACAACCAATGCGGTAAAAGAGAGGCTATTATTCGGTGCACAGTACTTACAGTATCCGGAGTACATACCACTGCACCTGCTTTTGCAGCCCGTAAGGATTTTTCAGCAACGCTCTTGGCGTTAGTTGCGCCTGGCATATCCTTATAAACCTGATGCCTATCTGTTTCTCTGGCCTTGTCCACAAATTCCGTATCTTTAATCCAAAACGGGCATACAGCGGTAACTTGAATCCCTAATTCACTAAGCTCAACGCTTAATGCTCTGCTATATGACAACATAAAGGCCTTGCTGGCCGCATAGACAGCAAGATTAGGTATTGGTTGGAACGCTGAGCATGATACAATTTCCAGAATATGGCTCCCCTTTGACATGTACGGTATGCACATTTCTGTAATTCCCATAGCTGCCATATCATTAAGCTTTACCATCTGCTGGAGTTTTACCCTTGGACAATCGCGGCTTAAACCAATACAGCCAAAGCCAGCTGCATTTACCAGATATTTAACATGAGGCTTTTGGACGGCCAACTCCTGTTCCAATTCATCTAAACATATTTCATCTGCTAAATCCAACGTAAGAATTTGACATTGCGTACGAAGTTTTGCCGCCAGACTATCCAAACGCTCCTTACGTCTGGCAACGAGCCACAGTTCGTCTACTCCCTCTTTATCCAAAAACTTGGCATACTCTGCTCCCAAGCCACTGGATGCACCTGTAATAATTGCCACGTTCTTTTTATTGCTCATTTTTCCACGACACCTCTAGTATATAAAAAGCAAAAGACAACACATTATTCTTGCAAGCAAGCACACTACTCCTATGTTATTTTCTATATGATATTCCTAAATCCTGCCTAATTGAAAAGCGTTTTCATGTAAGCAATATATTTATTCCCCTCCCTTCCATCCAGATAGAAACCAGGTCTGTCCTAAGCTCCTCCCTGAATAATTCAATATCTAGCAGCCAGTTATGAAACATCAAAAAAAGTAGACCGACAAATAATACCACAATAAAGTCCATTATTCATTTTTTATGGATTATATCATGTAAAAAAGATATAAAATTCGCCGAGCGAATACTTTAGTAAATTAAAGTATTCGCTCGGCGAATTTATTTATATCATGCTATCCATAGTTATATAACCGGACATCAACCGTTGTGCCAGATGTTCTCGGAAAAGCATTGTTTCCTTATTACGAAGGTCACGTTTTTGGATTTTAACTCGAGCTTCCCCTTCGTCATAAGGTATTCCCATATTAGCCGCCATATTCTTCATCGACATAGCAGCAACATCGAAAATCTCAAGGAGTTTCTTCATATTGCCTTTTTTGATTAGAACACCGGCATTGTTTTTACATGTTTTGTAAACATCTTCCAACTGCATATCTGTCTTCTGTAATTCAGTCTCCACACTGCCATTTGTATCAGCCTTACGAAGCCAGGATTTGCGACGGGATTTGGCATAGTCTTTTTTTATACAAGTAATAAGATAACCGGCACTAAGCGGTTCTTGTTCTGGTTTGCGTTTTTTTAGTTGTTCCTTATAATATGCAAGGTTGCTTTTTAATACTTCTATACTGTAGTTGTTGATGATATCTAAACAAGTAGATTCGGGCTTGATTCCAAAAGAGGAAAATTCATCAAACAATCTAAGCTGCTCCGAATCCAGCATTTCTATCTTATCTTCAGTAGTAACTACTTTTTTGGGTGCCGGTAAAACCTTACCAGTAACATCTGTTAAATGAATAGTAATGGTTGTGGCAGCACGACGACCTTTACCATCATGTGAAAAGTGGAACTGTTTTAGCGAAGTGCTTTTCCTGATTTGTTGCTCAGCTTTTTTTAAAACATCACGTTGAAAATCACGGAAATTTGCGTAAGCAGTAACAGGCATGTTAAGTCGTTCTTTAAAACGGTCAATGGAAATAGTATATGTACCTTCTGCAATAAGCTCTTTAACTACCATGAAAACTTTGAGTTGTGTTATGCCTCGTATAGCTAACATCTCATCAATGTCTACTTCAGTAAACTTTTCGGTAAAGTCCTGTAAATAAGGCAGCATTTTTTGATTTACAGAGACAGAAACAGTATCATTAAAATCATTGTACTCAACAGAATTGTATAATGGTATTTTTAACCAATTATGTTTATCTTCCTCGCTGGAGTAGCGCTTTACTATTTTAAGACTTTTATCTGAAACATG
Source organism: Selenomonas sp. AE3005 (assembly GCF_000686945.1). Classification (GTDB taxonomy): domain Bacteria; phylum Bacillota; class Negativicutes; order Selenomonadales; family Selenomonadaceae; genus Selenomonas_A. The sequence continues at coordinate 82,430 of NZ_KK366041.1, read as the reverse complement.
GTCCAGCGCTTCGCGGATAATGCCACGCCAGCCTTTGTCCTTATTGATACTTAGTTTATCTGCAAGAACAGAAATGTTATATTCATAAAGTACATCGTTATTGATTTCCTGTTCCCGAGCTAAGGATGCCATAGTTAAAAGCCAGATTTTCATCTCATTTTCTTTCATGGAGTGTTTTGCAAACATGAGTTCGTTTGCAAACTTAGTGGGTGCTTCAAAATCCAAATTCTGATAAACATATTCAGTTTCATTGGAGAGAGGGTTTCCCTTTTTTGCTGGCATATGCATATGTCCTTTCGAATAATAGCAAATACATATTATATTATATTATACTATTTGTGGTAGAGATTATCAACATTAAGTTCCCACAACAAGTAGAGTTCTTATATATTATATGTTTATATAATAAACATATAATATTATATATAGAGAGTCTTGTAGTGGGGAAAATTGTCGGATGATGATGAATCCAGTGGTGATAAGGGCGGAGAAGGATTTTTTGATAATTGGATGAGTGTTTGTAGTGGGGAATTATGTCTCTAATTAGTTTGTGGTGGGTGACTTTGTCGGAACTAGTGGATTCCCCTTTATCTAAAAGGGCGTAAGCATGTTTTAGGGCTTTGTGGTGGTATGATTTGTCGGTGTTTATACTTGTATGGTGGTATGATTTGTCGGTTGTAGTGGGTAATTTTGTCGGAGAAGGTCTTAGCTTTTAGAAGTATGCTAATTGTGAAGCCAGATAAAATCTGGGATGGCAGATTATTTATTGTGGTAATAATAGTCGTTAAATCATTTGTAGTGGTATGATTTGTCGGTTCATATGGTATAGAAAAGCAGCAGGTTTTTTTATTGGTGGTATAATTTGTCTGTTCAGCCGTTATGGTGGGGGAATCTGTCTATTCTATCCACAGATACCTGTTGATAAAATATGAAAAGCCTTTAAGATAAAGGGGAAATTTATCCACATCCTGTTGATAAGTACCATAGCAAAGAAGTATATAAATGTAAAAGGCTGAATCACCGACAAAAAGACCCACAATAAAAGCTATAAGAGAAAAAGGACAGACTTTATTACAATAGTCGGTCCTTTTCACCTGTCAATCCGCTTTTTCGGAAGAGTCGAGTATATAATCTTTGTAAGCGTTTTTGAAAGCGGTGGCTTTCTTATCTGGAATATACATGACAATCAGCTGAGAGGCGGAAGGAGCCTTGCCGGAAAGGTGAATGGTATAGCCATCATCTTCTTCAGTCAGCGTGTCGATATAACCAATTTTAGTGGCAGCAGTATGTTCTTGCGTAGTCTGGTCCAATACCTCGTGAAATTTATCTAAAACCCTTTCCGATGGGGTTTTGGCCGGAATGGCCATAATTATCTCGTTGGTGAGCAGGTCTGCCTGTTTGTGTAATTCCGCCTGAACTTCGTGCGACCAGGCAGCAATACGTGTAGCTGCCTTTTGGGAAATAAGGCCTTCATCGAACATATCAAAGAAAGCCGGGATAAGATTAGCCATTTTGTTCCAGCTGAATGCTGCTGTGCGTTTCATGCCCATTTGTTCGGCCGCTTTTTCCAGTATCTGCTTTTCGCCGCGTTTTTTCAGTATGTTTAATTTTGTGCGTACGGCAAAGCTCTTATCTCTGCCGGTAAGGTTAGCTCTTTGTACATAGTTAGTGTCAGAAGCGATTTCTCTGGCTTGATCATCGCTTAGTTCTTTATAACCATATACTTTACACTCTATAGAGAGGTATTTTTCATCCTGAGTGATTTCATAGAGTACTTCGTAGATACTTTTACGGGTGTTGCCTGCCAGTATCTGATAGGTAGTGCCTTCTTTATCCAAAGCACGCACGACCAGCGGCTGTTGAAGGCCGTTACGATAGATACTGTCGGCCATAAGTACTTTTTTCTCATTGGAGATGGTCGAAAATTGATTCCACTCTGCAGGAGTGGGGGTTAGTAAATTAAGCGGCAGCAGGGTGTAGGCACCGGTATTGCCAGCAATGTCCTGCAAAATTTTATCCGTCTTTTCGGAGGTTTCCCGTACGGATTCGGCTGATTCAATAGGGGAGGGAGACGCTGGGGGAGTTGAGGTGCTGTTATTTTGCGCCATAAGTCTCTTTTTAGTCATTTCTCTAAACTCATCGTTATCGAAACGACTGCTGACGCCAACGGGCGTAGTGGTTGTTTCCTCAGTCTGTCCTGAAAGGTCGACGAAGGAAATACCCATTATATTGTTGTTTTTCTTCTTTTTATTGCTGCTCAATTCTAGCCACCACCTCGTCACAAAGTTTGATATATGCTTTAGATGCCTTACATGCAGGCTTTCTATAAGTAACAGGAGCACTTAAGTTTTCGGAGTTGATTACATCCTGGTTGTAGGGGATGCGAGTCTCGAAAAGCATTTTGTCCCAGCCATTCTGGACCATGGGGAGAAAATCATGGAAAGATTTTGTGCGGTCTACAACCTTGGTCATGAAGGCACCGAGAATTTTGAGGCTCGGACGCTGCTTAGCTGTGGTAAGAACGAAACGAGCCATTGCATTAGCACCCAAGATAGCATGTTTTGCCGGCTCTACAGGGATGATTACATAATCAGTACCCAGCAGGAACATGGCCACCTCGTTATTCATGGCAGGTCTGCTGTCTACTAGAATATAGTCGTATTTGTCCATAGCCTTCGCCTCTTCGATAATATCAGCGATGATATAGGCATAACGGACGCCGCCAGCATTGAGTTCAGCATACGTACCGTCAAGGCGGATATCTGAGCAGATAAGATCAATGCGTGGGAATTCGGTGGAGCTGAGGATAAAGTAGTCGAGTTTCACGCATTTATCCGGCGCATCGTCCTGAACGGCTCTCATTCTATCTTTTAACAGATTGCCCAGGTAATTGTCCAGAATCTGATTTTGACCTTCGCCCATATAGTTAAAAGTGTTGGAAAGGTTGCCCTGAGGGTCAGCATCAATGAGCAGGACATTCTTCCCCTTTTTGGAAAGCAGGTCGGCCAAGGCTGCTACCGTGGTAGTTTTACCAACGCCACCTTTGTTGTTGCTGACGGAAATAACGACTCCCTTATGTTTCTTGGCATCTTGTTCCATGCTTTCCTCCTTTTCATAGAGGGTATTTACGGCATCATCGAGAATTTTTGTCTTAGGTACGCCTTTCTTTTCAGATAAGGTCTTCAGTTTCTCCACATTGTCATTGGAAAGAGTAGTGGTGAAAGACTTGCGGTTGGTTAACTCAGCCATTAGCTTTCCTCCTATATAATTAAAAATCTAAAATTTAACTAAGTTATATATGGATAATATCATATATATAACCAAAAATCAATAAAACTTAATTAAGTTTTTAAAATAATCAATTTGCCATAAAATAACGAAATATTTAAGAAATAATTTACTTACATTTTAGTTTTTTGAGAAAATGATATTTGTTTATCCTTTAATATACTAAAGTATTCGCTCAGCGAATTTTTAAGATAAACATAATCTTAGACTATATTATTGGCAAGTTGGATATGTTGAAAGCTCCAACTGCAGTGGAAGGCCACTTCCTTGAAAAATAAAAGGAAAGCTCCGTTATAATAGCGAATTTATCATTGTAAGTATTTGTCTAAGCGGTCATAATCTGATGAAAATAGCATAGAGTGGTAATAACACCGATAACATAAAAAGAAATTTCATGACAAGGTAGTTTGGTTTCTTGAATAATATTGTGCTATATAACATAAAGGAGCTGTTGACTTTGAATAAATCTAGTGTATTTGTTGATAGTGATGTTTATCCAATAGAAAAGTTGTTTCTTGAAAAGTATGATGTAGACTACTATCAGAGAGAATATGTTTGGGGAAAGAAGCAGATTGAGGATTTAGTTGATGATCTGACCATTGAATTCTTAAAAAATTGGAAAGTGGGGGATGAACTGTCAAAGGTCAAGGAGTATTCTCCTTATTACATGGGAGAGATTGTTTTTTCAGAAAACGGTGGGACTCGTAGCGCTATTATTGATGGGCAGCAGAGAATAACAACTGTTACTCTTCTTTTAATATATTTAAAAAGAACTTTTGGCAGCGCAAAAGGATTTCCGGCTATTATTGATAATCTGATTGCTTCAGATTATTATGGAGAACATCTTTTTAATTTGGATATTGCGGAAAGAAGACCTTGCATGGAAGCACTATATGAGAAGGGGACGTACACAGTACAGAAAAATGATCCTGTATCTGTAACTAATCTTGTAAACAGATTTGCAGATATCGGTGAATGCTGGCGCGATGAAATAGGTGAGCACAATATAGTTCACTTCATGTACTGGTTAAAAGAAAAGGTAATGTTTTCAAAGGTTTGGACAAATAGCGATGATTTTGCCTATGTTATATTTGAGACTATGAACGACCGTGGATTATCCCTAACTCAAGTGGAGATGTTGCGAAGCTATTTATTGGCAAAAATCGATGATGATAAGCGAGAAGCTATCATGAAAGAGTTTGATGCTACAACAAAGAGGCTGGCAGCGATAAATCTATCTTCCAAGTCTAAGGCAGAGTTTGAATTCTTTAAGATTTATTTTAGATCTCATTATGCTCAGAACTTGTCGCAGGCAAAAAATGCATCTTCAGACTTTGTAAAGATAGGTAAAGAGTTCCATCGTTGGGTTCGTGATGAAGAGGAGCGGCTGGGGCTTAATGGGTCAGCTGAATATGTTGAATTTGTAAATAAGATAATGTATTTTGCAAATGTGTATATTCATATTATGGAACTGATTGAGAGCAGGAATGTAAAGGAATACCTATATTTAATCGTAAATTCTGATTATGGCTTTACGCTTCAGCCGGCACTGATTATGGCAGCCGTTGAATATGGAGACAGTGATGATACGATTACTGAGAAGATTAAGGTAGTGTCAAAGTATTTGACAAAAATCCTGTCATGGCGTGTCTGGAACCACTGGCTGACATCACAGAATCAGATGGAAGCGAAAATTTATGAACTATGTAAACAGATTCGTAATATGTCTGTATCTAATTTGAAGAATCATCTCTTTACACATAAGATGGATAACAATATGTTGATAGGGACATCGCCACATTTAAATCAGCAGAACAAGCCTAAAATTAAGGTGTTGTTGGCACTTATAACTGAAATTGTTGCAAGAGGCTCTGGTACACCTGATTATATGCTGAATAAAAAGGAGATAGAGGTAGAGCATATCTGGTCTAATCATTTTGAGCAGCATAAGGATGAGTTCGATAATGAGAGTGATTTCCAGAACGTGAGAAACAGTATTGGCGACCTGTTAGTTCTTCCAAAGAGCTTTAATGCTTCTTATGGAGATGTCAGTTATGATGTAAAAGTGAAGCAGTATTTCTCACAGAATATACTGGCACAGACACTGAATCAGCAGAAATACACAAACAATCCTGGATTCTTGGGATTTATGAACAGTACAGGGTTACCATTTAAGTCTTATGATGAGTTCAAGAGAGTGGCTATAAATGAGAGGACGGATTTGTATCGGGCGATATTGGAGTATGAATTCAGAGAATATAAGGGGTAGGATATTTGTAATAATGGTAAATAGAAAGAATAGTTTGGAATGATACATGGCAACGTGTTCCTATTATGCCATAGTAACGTTCGTAATTATGGTCGGCGATTGGTTGTAACCGAATATGTATGTTAAAAATGTCAGCAATCCAAATAGTAATAATAAAAACGAGGCGATGCTAAAATTGTAAGCATTCGCCTCGTTTTTTATATGCTATGTTAGTATTATGATAAGGACCCTGTTTTGCTAAGTGGGGCTGTTAAGTTCAAAGGTTCTTTCTTATCAAGAGGACCGTTGGGGGTTAATGATTTGGTGGGGGAAAAATGAGGAAGTTTAATAGGGGGATGATGTATTCCACCTGCTACAATTCTTATTTGGTCTATACTAATTTCCTGTTTGCACATCATAGTCATGTTCATTCTCCCCTTTTGTTATGGTTTCTTTTATTATATACGTACGTATGAGAAGTGAAAGTATTACATAAAAAATACAGGAAATTGATGTTTAACTGGATTATCGAAACAAATTACTAAACTATGATGAAAATTTATTTTTATATTGCAAACAATTAAATAAGAAGTCCTATAAAATGGGGTCAGCGTATCGTCTATGTTTTTAGGGAATTGTTATGGTGACTATAGTGCCGCCTTCTGCACGAGGGCGGATTTTTATTTCGCCGCCGCACATCATTTCCAGCCGCTGTTGTATGTTGGTCAGGGCGGTATGTGGTTCCGGGCTGTCAGCAAGTTCGGCCGGGGCAAAGCCGGGGCCGTTGTCCTCTACGATAAGCTGGCTGCCGTTCTCTGCCGCTATGGTGCGGATCGTGATATGCAGGGGCGCGGCCTCCGGGTCCAGACCATGCTTGACGGCATTTTCTACAATGGGCTGCAAGGTCAGTGGCGGTAAGCGGAAACAGGTGTGCGGCGTATCGTATTCCACACAGAGCCTGTCCTCGAACTGCACCTGTTCGATGGCCAGATAAGCGCGGGCGTGTTCCAATTCATCGGTAAAAGGTATGGTATTTTCACCGGCGATGGCGGTGAAGTTCTTGCGCAAATAAGTGGTAAAATCCAGCGTGACCTGCTGGGCTTTTTGGGCATCACTAGCGCAAAGATAGTAGATGCTCATCATGGCGTTGTAGATAAAGTGTGGCCGCATTTGCAGCACCATGATACTGGCGCGTTGATGGGCAATTTCCCGTTGCTGGTGCATGTATTGGTCAGTCTGATGGTACAGAATCATGCCAAACATGGAAAGCGTGGAGAGAACTTCGCCGATAAAAAGAGCCATTTCGCTGGTGGGAGAGAACGCGAAAAAAGTGTAGGGGAGCAAGGTTATTGTCAGAGGCAGCAGATTAACGAGAAAGGCGGCATAGTATTTGGTGGGCAGCTGCCTGCGTTGCCTGATAACACCGGCCAGATTGAGCAGCATGATTATAATCAGGGGAGCCATGAGCAGGGAATGCCAGGGCCCACGGTAAAATTGGTTATCAGGCGTAATATAGTACAGGAAGGTTGTGCCTTGGGCTATGCCCAACAGGATAAAGAAGAGGCACCACAGGCCGGCGATGGTGCGGAAAAGCCAGCTTGTCTGCCACCGTTCCCCACAGGTTTTTAGCAGGTAAATGGTAAACATCGGCATGGGCAGCGAAAATAAGAGATATTCAAAAAAGGCCACTATTTTTTCCGCTGCAGCCATGGTGGGATTTTCCCAAACCAGGGAATCAACGAGCACAGACAATATGAGCAGCATGATGGTGGCAAACAGGCTGATGAAGAAACGTCTGTTCCATCGATTGGTGCTGGGCATAATGGCCGCAACACCGAGCCCCAGTGCGGTCAGGGTAAACATTGCACCAATCAGGCCAAAAGCGAGCAGTGTCAGCCAGTCAGTCATTTCTTTGCGCCTCCTAACGAAAACGGATAGCGGAGATTTTTGAGCTGTGCCTGTATGGCCTCGGCCGTAAGCGGCTTTAGCAGGAAACCGCAGGCACCGGTGCTCCACGCATCAAAAGAATACTCGACGTAAGCTGTCAAAAACACCACATTCGTGCGGGGATTGATGGCCAACAGTTTGCGGCAAAGGTCAAGGCCGCTGGTATGGCCCATTTCGATATCCAAAATAGCTAGGGCGACGCGGTTGGCCGTGGCAAATTCTATGGCCTCTGATGGCCGGGTAAAGCCAGTGATAGTGGCATAAGGCAGTACCTCTTCTAAAATCGGCAGGGCACTGGATAGAAACATTTTTCGGTCATCCACCATGATGACATGGGGCGTTTCCTCACTGGCGGCCGCCGCTGCCAGCAGTATGTTGACATCTGTATCGAGACACGTAGCGAGCCGCGTAATCATCATGGCATCCGGCAGGCGGCTGCCGTTTTCCCAGCGGGCAATCGTTGACCGGGTTACATACACCTGTCCGGCCAGTTCCCGTTGTGAAAGACTCTTTTCTGTTCGCAGTTTTCTCAGCGTTTCTGCAAAAAGTGTATTCATTTGCCAGGAGCTCCGTTCTTGTCTTAGTACAATTATGACCAAAAATCTATATCGTTAATAACTCGTTTTCAGTTTAACGATATGCTGTGAAAAAAGCAAGCGTTAACAGGGTGACATTCTGGAACACCTATTTAATAAAATGAAAAATAATGCGATAATAATTATAAGAAAGAAATTTGCTAAGGCACAATGACTTTGCCATAGATGGGAGATTTAGTAGATGAAAACGTCCAAGTCTTTATGTTTGACAGTTATCGTGGGATTATTAACGGGAAATCAGGCCGTCCTGGCTGCACCTGACAGGAATCTGGATGCTGGTGCCGGTATTCAGCTGGAACGTGACCGCAGGGATATGGAACGGGAACGCGTTTTGGAACAGATTGCAGAGGATGAGGCTGCTAAGGATAAAAAGGTGGAGCAGACGGAAAAGAATCCGGCAGTGGAAGGGGAAACGGAAATCAGCTTTGAACTTAAGCAGGTGGACTGCACCCCTTCGGAAATCCTGACGCAGGAAGAAATTAAGTCGGTCACCGAAAAATATATCGGCCGTCAGATTACCGTAAAGGATTTGCAGGAGATGACCGGGAAAATAACCGACCTTTACCGGCAGAAGGGCTATATGACCTGTGGAGCCGTGCTGCCTCCCCAGCGCATTCACGAGGGGAAGGTGGAAATCCGCCTCATTGAGGGCAAGACGGGAGAGGTCAACATCACAGGGAACAAGTATACCAAAACCGGCTATATCACAAGCCGGCTGGGCTTAAAACCGGGAGAAATTGCCAATATTGATAAACTAAACCGGGATTTACGCTGGTTCCATGGCACCAATGATTTGCAGCTGCGGGTAGTGATGAAACCGGGCAGTCAGGAGGGGACTACTGACTATGAAATCATAGCCTTTGAGCCGCAGAACCAGTCGGTAACACTTTATACGGACAATGATGGCTATGAATCCAGCGGCCGCTGGCGGCAGGGGCTGTTTTACAATATGCGCAGTCTGACAGGCCACAGGGACGCCCTGCGGGCAAGTTTTATCCGCAGTCAGGGCACCCAGGCCTGGAATTTAGGCTATAGTTTTCCCATATCGAAAAAAGGCATGATGCTGGACCTGAATTATGCAGCCAACAAGACGAAAGTGACGAGTGGCGAGCTAAAACCCCTAGGGGTGGAGGGAAAGTCCACCTCTTATTCCGTGACTTGGCGTGTGCCGTTTCAGATTACGGAACATTCCCGGCATGAGGCAGGTATTCAATACGTCAATCAGACGGTTAAATCAGAAGTGGGGCATGGCAGGGGTGTAGTTGTGCCGTATGTGGATGATAAGTTAAACCGGGTGATACCGTATGTTTCCTTCACTCATTATGGTAATGCGTCCGTGTTTTATCATAAACACTCGTTTGTGTTTTCACGGAGCAGCAATATTGACGACAAATCGGATACGGCCAGGATTTACCGTCTCAGTTCCTTCTGGCAGAAACGCTATAAGAACGGACAGTTTTTCCAAGGGCGTCTGGACGGGCAGTGGAGTGCTAATAGCTTTCTGTCGGCATCTTCAGACCGTTTCTTCATTGGCGGCGTCAACAGCGTCCGGGGCTATGAAGAAGGGTTCATTGGCGGCGAACAAGGGCTGACAGTGGGGCTGGAGTACCATATACCCTTGGACAAGAATAAACGTTTTTATATTTTCCCCTTCTTTGATTGGGGAACTGTAGCAGGGGATACTGCACCTGAACATCGCATGTTGATGAGTACAGGTATAGGTTTTGAGGCCAGGTACAAGAATATGTACGGTGCTCTGACCGTGGGACTTCCCTTGAAAAAGGATTTTTATGATAGACGTCTGGACAGCGCCAGAATAGACTTCAATCTGTCGGCTACATTCTGAGCCGTGCAAGGAGGCTGGGCTGCCCGGATAATACAAGGATAGAAGTTTGGGCAGCTTGCAAGAAAAGGATTGGTGGTTACGATGGCATACGGATATAAAATTAAAAAACGGCATGATAAAAAGGCAAAAGTTAAGACAAGGAATATAGAACCGCGCTGGCTCCTGGCCTCACTGGCTTTTGCTGCTGGCATGCTGGCTCCTTTTGGCGTGGGCGAGGCAGCAATTGTGGAAAAAGGCGGCAATACAATCAACCCTGAGGGGAAGGTCTATAATATCAGCCCGGAAAATAATGGCGATTTTGGCTACAAACGTTTTGAACAGTTTGCTCTGGAATCGGGCTATATTGCCAAATTTAACTTCGGTTCGGCGAACGTTTTTGCCAATCTGGTAAAAGAAAAAATCAGTATCGATGGCATTGTCAATGCTGTGCGGGACAATAAGATTGACGGCCATCTTATATTCCTTAGCCCTAATGGCATTGCCGTTGGCCCGAATGGTGTAATCAATGCCGGGCAGTTTACGGGTATTGTGCCGACGCAGACTGCTTTTGATAAGCTGTACAAACCAGATAATCCTAATATCAATATGGAGGCTATAAGTGCGCTTAACACCTATGCCAACGATAAGACCATCGACATCAAAGGACATATTAACACCCATAGTGGCGTTATGCTGGGGGCAGGCATCATCAATATCAACGATGGCGCTAAGATTCAGAGTACCAAGGACTTAAATTTTACGGATTTAGTGAATATAAAAAATGGAGATGCTATTTCTGTGAACTCCGGGCTTACTGGTCTGACGGCATCTGTAGGTTCGGGCGGAGATATCATCCTGACAGCTAAGCAGGAGTCTGCCGTCAAGGATACCAAGACTGAAAATGATGCACCTAACCCTATTCGCTGGAAAGACCGTTCCACGGACCTTGCTGCTACAGTTAATGTTGGCAAAAATGTGTCTATTGCGAGCAGCGATGGCGCAGTGAAACTCACGGCAGAAAGTAAGAGCACCTATGAAGACAGCACCCCTATGACACTGACGGACACCCTGAAGGGCGTTGTCCTGGGGGATGACAGCGAACTGTTGAATGGGTTGGTAGACAAACTGGCTGCCAAAGAGGCTGGCGCGAACAAGTATCTCTTTGTCAATTATTCCAGCAAGAAGAACAAGTCCGCCGTCAATATTGGGGAAGGCAGCAATATTACGGGCAAGAATATCGACATTGCCGCCAAATCCAATGTGAAGATTAAACAGTCCATTGCGCCTGCTGGAAATAAGGACAGCGAGGGTAATACGGTAGACGGCTCCAAGGCAGTTGCCGCTGTGGCAGTTTCCCGTGTCTACAATACGGCAGATGTGGTCATTGATGGCAGCCTTACGGCTAACGAGGCCGATACGAATGGCAACGGTATCAAAATCGATGCTAATGCAGACACGAAGGTCGAGCTGACTGCTAATGGCAGTGGTGGCAGCGGTAATGCCGTAGCCGTGGGCGTGGCTGTGCTGACGGGCGATACCAATGCCAAGGTAACGGTGAATGAAAAGGCAAATGCGGCGGCGCTGACTGCCAATAATGGCAAAGTGTCTATTGGTGCTGTTACGGGCAGCGATATCGGTATCAATGCGGGCGCTGTGGGGGCACAGAGCTATGTAGTCTCCAATGTGGGCGTGGCTAACTATGACACCAGTGCCGATGTAATCATAAACCGTTCCATTACGGCCGGTGCCGTGGATATCAAAGCGGAGAACAATATTACCGGATTGAAAATGAAGGTGGACAATACCATTCCTAATTCAGGCAGCAGCACAGGCAAGAAAACCGCAGAAACAAGTGAGGCGGATAAAAAGACCGATGATGATGCTGCTAAAGCAGAGAAAAGCAAACCTGATTCGGAAAAATCCGCGGCTGAGATAAAGAGCGAACAGAAGTCGAAAGAACCCACCAAGGTGATAAAAGACGCCTCGGTAGATGCTAATGACGAAAAGACCAAAGATGCTGCAGGTAAAGATGGCAAAGGCGGCGTCAAGGATGTCAAGGACAAGGTGGAAGGTACTAATGAGGGCGGCGATAATGCAGCGAAAACCTCAGCTTTTGGCCTCGGTGCCAGCGTAGGTGTCTTTGCCAACAAGAATGACGCCCATGTTACCATTGGGAAGAATGCTGTTATTACGGCTGCAAAACCGGAGAATGCGGCGACGCCGGACGGTTCTGTCAACGTGTCGGCTAAAACCTTGCTGAATGCCTCTGCAGAAAAAGAGGACAGCCTGAACCTTACGGTGAAGAATGCGCAGGCGAACTCTGCCAAAGTGGAAGTCGGTGCGGCCGTATTGGTCAGCAATGTGAAGAACAATGCCAATATTGTGCTGGATAGTGATGGGGACAAGTCTGCCCAAATCAAGGGTGGGGCAGTAGCCCTTGATGCTGCAGCAGGCATGGGCAAATACAAGAAAGACGACAAGGATACGACCAGTGTCCTGTCCTATGCGGTGAGCAGTGAGGGCAAGGCAACTGAGGAAAAACCTGCTACAGTAGTGCTGGATGGCTCCGTGGGCATCAACACCTTGAAGAATAATGCCATTGTTCTTTTAGGTCAGCAGAGCAAGGTCGAAGGTACTGCGGTAACGCTGTCTACTGATGCTGCTGCCAATGCCCAGGGAACTTATGGTGCTACCGAGGAAAACAGTAAAGTAGGCGTCGGTGCTACGGTCGGCCTGCAAAACATCAGTAGCAACAGCCTGATTATGACCGGTAAAGGTGTAGAACTCACCGGGGCAACCGTAAGCACCACGGCGAATAATTCTCTCGATGCGAAGAATGAAGTCAAAAATGCCGGGAAAGGGGACTCCATCGGCGTTTCCGGTATGGTGGCCCTTTCCTATGGGGATAGCAACAGTGTTGTGTCGCTGGATGATGAAACCAAGGTCAATGCTCCAGGGGCGGCTATTATCACCGCTATCAACGCAACAAATGTGGATAACTCTGCCCGCAGTGAAACGTCAGGAACTGCAGGTTCCAAGGCGTTTGGCATTGGTGTGGGCATTGTCAATTACGACGTGAACAGTATCGCCATGGTAGGCGATACTGGCAAGGGGATTAGTGCGCCCTCCGGCAGTACTACGGATGCAGAAAAAGCTGCGCAGAAAATCTATCAGGATGCAGCTTTGGCGAGAAACATTGCCGGGGATACGCTGGCTGGTAAATTGGGGAATTCCACTACGGGCAATGCCCAAGGCAGCATTGCCACGGGCAGTCTGACTGTTACAGCTGTTACTACGGGTATGCTCCAGAACGATGCCAAGGCCAAGGCAACAACCTCCACCGCTGAAAATGCAGCGGACGAAGGTGGAAATGCCAAGAAGGATTCTGAGAAGTGGACGAAGTGGTCCAAGCAGGGCGATGAAGGGGCAGGAGAGGCCAAGAAGAATGCCCAGGATATTGAAAAGGACAATGTAAACTCTAAGAATGAGAGTGCTGCGCCAACTGCAGCGGGAGCGGCTAAAGAAGCCAGTACGGCGGCAAATCCGGAAGAAACACCGCAGACTGGCGGCGCTGCTCCTGCTGCCAATGAGAGCGCTGGTGCGTCCATTGGTCTTGAGGGCAGTGCAGCCCTGACCTTCCTGGGCGGCCGTACGGATGCTGTACTTAATAATGTGACGGTGCAGAACAGTGAGTCTGCCGCTGTGGAGTCCGTTGCGCTTTCCGCTACGGATTTCCTTGGTTCCATCACCTTGGGCGGCACAAATATCAAACATTCCCTGAAAGAGAACAATTCCAACACCCAGGTAGCCATAGGCGGTACGTTCGCCATGAATAGCGTGAGTCGTGATGTGGATTCCATTTTACGGAATTCCACCCTGCAGCAGGTGCAGTCTGTCTCCAATTCGGCCGCCAAGACTGGCATTGAAGTAGCGGCAGGCATGGGCGTGAGCACTGCCAAGGGTTCTGGCACCAATGTGGCCGGTGCCGGTGTTGTGTACTATAACAAAGCCAAACAGGATATCCATGCCCTGTTGCTGAATAATACGGTCACCAGCGCAGCTGACGGCGGCACGATTGCTAACAAGGCTGCGAGCACGGACTTCCAGATTGCAGGGGCTCTGGCAGCTAATTCTACCAGCGGTGCAGGCACCAATGTGGGCGTGGGCGGCGCGGTAGCCATCAGCAATCTGGAAAACAACCTGTCCAGCGGCATTATCGGCGGCAGCTATCAGAATAAATTCCAGTTGGTGAATGTGGAGGCTCAAAAGGGGACTACGCAGATTAATGGCGCGGCAGCAGGCAGCAAGAGCGGCTACGGTTTCAATGGCGCTTTCGCTTATGGCAGCGTGAAGAACACTACCAGTGCCTATATTTCCGGGGCAACTGTAAAAGGAGATACGGGCAATTCAGTAAATGTTAAGGCCGGGGAAATCCCTGTACAAAAGACGGATACGGAACGTACGGATGAAAAACAGCAAATTGAGAGCAACGGCAAACTGGATTCGCAGACGAAATCTCTGCTGAAAGACGCAGTAGATGCGGATAAAAAGAATAAGGACACCCTGGAGGAAAAAGGCATTGATACTACGGGGGAAGGCTATCTGCAGAATGGTGACGAGCAATCTGCTTTGGATGCTGAGGTAAAAAATACTGACGAAGGCAAGATTGCAGATGCTGCCGCGCAAGACGAGAGCGCTGCCAAGGATGAATTGGGCAAAAATCATAGCCTTACCATTACTGCCGCTATGGCAGGTGGTCTGAGCAGTGATGTGGCTGCCGGTGCAGGTATTGCCTACAACTATGTGAAGAACGATATCGCGGCAGATATCAAAGATTCCACCATTACGGCCGACAACGTGAATGGTGAGGCGGCAACAGATGCCAAGATTATTTCCGTAGGGGCAGGTGTGGCCATTGGCGGCAAGGCGTTCAACGGTGCCGGTTCCGGCAGTTGGAATGACCTCAAGAATGATACAAAGGTCAATTTTGCCAACAATACCATCACGGGCAAAAATATCAGCCAGCAGGCGCAGAATACCTCATCCATCATCAATATCGCCGGTGAAGTGGCTGGCGGCAAGGGCATGGCTATGGGGCTGTCTTTGGCATACAATTCGCTCAACAACACCACCGGAACATATCTGACTGGGAACACTGTTATTTTGGACGCAAACGGTACGGATAACTCCGTCAAGCTGGCAACCACCAACCAGAGCAAGGCTTTGGCTGTGGCTGGCGGTGTGGAGGTGAATACTAGCCAGTCTGTTGCCGGTGCAGTGGGAACTGTAGCCATCAATCGTGGCGTGAACAACACAGAGAGTGTCATTGACGGCAAGACCGCAGATGGAAATACAAAACTGGAAAACTTGAAGGAACTTTCCGTCACGGCTGAGGAACTGTCGAAAAAGACCACTGTAGCCGGTGCCGTATCTATCGGCGGCACGAAAGTGGGCGTCGGCGGTGCTGTGGCTTATACGTCCGTTGGTTCGTCCAGCAACAAGGAGAGACTGCGGGCCGAAATCAATCATGCCGATATCACTACAACGAATGATGGCAAGATTGAAGTATCTGCCAAGGACAGCAAGAAAAATGACCAAAATGAACTGGAGAAGTCCCGTGTTATCACTGTGGGCGCCGGCTTTGGCGTGGGCTGGGGCAAAAATTGGTTCAACCTTCAAGGGGGCGCCGCTGTATCGGATATCTATAAGGACAGCACGGCTGCTCTGAACAACAGCGATATCAACGCCGGCAGTTCGTCTAATCATCCAACCATCGATGTTACGGCTGACACCAAGAGCAAGATTAACACCGTGGGTGTCGGTGGCAGTGTGTCTATCGGGTCTCAGGTTAAGGGCGCTGCAGGCGTTGCCATCAACCGCATGAATCAGGATACCAAGGCGGAAATGGCCACGGACAGCGGTACCACTACGGTCAATGCCGGCCTTACGCAGGTGCGGGCTACGGGGGATGGCGATATCCATTCTGTAGGCGTAGGAGGACTGGTAGGCGTAGGTGGTCAGGTGGCCTTTGCCGGTTCCGGCAGCTACAACTACATTGGCAACAACGTGGACGCCATCCTCAAGAATCAGAACCTCACCTCGAACAGCAGTGTAGGCGTGGTAGCGCAGAGCGACGACCGCCTCTACAATTTCGCCGGGGGATTTGCCATTGGTGCCAATACCAAGGTAGGTCTCGGGGCAGCTGTCTCCATCAACAAAATAACCGGCAGCACCAATGCTTTGGTGAGCGGCGGTTCCCTTACGGCTGCAGACGGGGAGGCCATCAAAGTTTCCAGACCGAGCGCTGACAAGGTATTCAAAGCAGAAAAATTGACTGTTGAGACCACCAGAGACCAGCTTAGCAGCAGCCGTACCGATGTGGAAAAGAAAGGTATTGTGGTGGACAGCTCGGCTACGCATACGATCATCTCTCAATTGTCCTCTGGAGGCGCGGCGATTTCTGCCAGTGTAGGCGTCAACGTTGACGGTACGGTGAACATCAATTCTATTCAGGGAGAAACAGCCGACAAGCCCAGCTCCACTACGGCTAAAATTCAGAATACCGCCATCAATTCCGCTGGCAATGCATCTGATGTTAATGTGAACGCCGTTGACTATACGAATCTTGGCACCTTTACCGGTACGCCCTCCATCGGCGGTGGCGGCGTGGGCGTCTCTGTTGGTGTGTCCGCTAATTGGGAGACTTTGGGGCGGCAGACGGTGGCGGAGATTTCCTCCAACACCACAAAGAAGAATGTATACGCCAAAAATCTGACTGTGGATGCCATAGCTAAGCATGGCTCTTCAGCTTTGTCCTTTGCGGCGGCAGGCAGTGCTGGCAAAGTGAGCGTTTCCTCCGGTGACAGCATCATGCGCCACAAGAACACCAGCGTCACCAGTGCGCTCTTGAAAAACGTTAACGCAGAATTTGACGGCCAAGCGAAGATTCAGGCTGAGCATCTTGGCAACAGTCACACAGAGAATGTCTCGGTCAGTGCGTCTGTTGGCATGGTTGCGGTAGCGGCTGGGGCTGGTGTGTCCGTTATGGACGATACGTCAACGGTCAAGGCAGAAGTGGCGGACAGCAGTCTGAAAGCCAAGGAGAGCACGGAAGGAAAGAATATCTCCGTCGCGGCGAAAAACGAGAATAAATGGAATAATCTTTTGGTTACAGCCAGCTTAGGTGCAGGCATAGGTGCGGGCGTGGCTGCCAACGTGGGTATAAATAATACCACCAGTGAGACGGCGGCTCTGGTCACCAGAAGTCAGTTGGAAGCTTATGATGCCACCGTGAAAGCCGAGGATAAACTGACGGTAAAAGCCACGGGCGGTGTAGGTGCCGGCGGTGTTGGCGGTGTCGGTGTGGCTGTCGCCCTGAACAATATCAACAGCAGCGTCAGCGCTCATGTGACGGGCAACAGTTCCGTAAAGGCAGCAAACGATATTGACGTGACGGCAGAAGAAACGCGCAGCTTTGACAGTCAGGTGACGGGCGCGGCTGCCGGCGGTATCGGTGTGGGTGTCAATGTGGCTGTCACCTCTATTAACAAGGGCATCACGGATGCTCAGCTTTCGAGTGCCAAAGACGAGAGCGGCAACGTCACGGGCGTTAATGCCACTACCCAAAATGAGATTAACAAGCATTTGACCAGTGTGAACGCGGCTAAGGGGTCCCTGGGCGCTGGTGCGAAGTTCTTCGGCCTGAAGGGCACGGATAGTGACCTTGCAACGGCCAGAAATACGAGCGTAAGCCTTTCTACGCCCGATACCAAGAAGATGGGAATCCATACCGAAGTCGATGGAACTACACTGTTGGCTGGGAATAATGTCAATGTGCTGGCGAAAGAGACCAGTGATATTTTTGCCAAAAATGTGGGCGTTACGGCGGCCGGCGCCGCATCTGTGAACGTCACAGATGCCATCATTCATACGAACTACGACACCGATGTAACTATGAACAGCGCCAACATCACGGGTAAAAATGTCAACATTAACGCTATACAGACGCAGGCCCAGGCTCAGGATGGCAAACAAGGCTCCGATGTCAAGGTGACGGCTGTCACCGTGGGTGCTCTTGGCGGCGTGGGTGTCGGCTACGCGGGCATCGTCAACAAGGGTGCGACGGACGTTAATATCGCGAACAGTTCCATTACCGGCACGGAAAATGTCACCGTGGCCGCAACGGACGAGAGCAAACATAAGTCCAATATTCTCAGTGTGGGCGTCGCTGCGGCGAACGTCACCACCACTTTTGCCAGTGTGGAAAATAAAAACAACGTGGGTGTCACGTTGGCAGGGACGAACAATATCGCCGCCGGCAAGGATATAACCATCGACGCGAAGAGAGCCAACACGCTGGAAGCTCATACCCAGGGTGTTGGTGTAGGCGGCATAAACGTTGCGGTGAACCATGCGACCATCGAGGATGGCGAGAAGGACAGCAGCGGAAAGATAATCAAGGGGAATGCTGCGGCCAAAATTACGGGGACTGATGGCACGTTTACGGCCAACACCTTCCAACTGGGCGCAGCCAATGACACTACGGCCAATATCAGCGCGGGCAATACTGCCGTTTCGGTACTCGGCATCAGCACGATGCGGGGCAAGGGCGTTATGGATATGGGAGCGGAAGTTAGCGTCGCCGGCGGTACTTTCAACGCCAATACGGCGATATTCAGCTCCATGCTGGGGAACGCCAACAGCCGCACCCTCGAAGGCAATGTCAAGGGGCACAATATCTCCGCCGGGGCAGTGTCACCGGATACGGTTCGCTTGGAAACCACGGCTAATGGTAAGGTCGATGTGGCGAACAGCACCTTTGGCGAGAATACCACCCTCTTTTTGGGCAATATGTCCTATGTGGATCGTAAGGCATATATCTATGATGTCACCGTGGGTGGCGTGGCTGTGGGCAATTCGCGAGCCATCATCAGTGGCGATGAGACGCTGACCACCACGCTTACGGGTAAAAGCGGCGTTACGAACAAACTGAACAGCCTGGGAGTTTTCTCCTATGGCGAAAATAAGGGCAAAGCCCTGGCCGATGCTGGTGGTGGCGGCCTCGCAGGCTATATTGGCTCCCATGTGGATAATAAATCTACGAATAAGGTCACGAGTACCCTCGGCGGCAAGTGGGATGTTGCGGGCGAAGTCTATCTTCTCGCCGAACAGAAGGATGAGACGAAACTCACGGCCACGGAAGGTCATGGCGGCGTGATTGGCGTGGGCGGTACCAGTGTGGAGAACAAGATCAATACAACCACGAATGCTACAGTGGCAGATAATACGGTCATCAACGCTGACCGTGTCCACATCGGCACAGCGAACGCTGCTGACACAGGAGCCTATGACGATACCGATTCTAAGGGCAACAAGGATGTGCAGACATATACGTTGAAAGATCATTTCGGCGGTGCCATTTCCGGCAACCGTCTGCGCAGCCTGCTGGATGTCACGGAAAACGGCACTGTCACCATTGGCAGCAATGCGAAAATCACTACCAACAACTTGCAGGAATACATTGCGTCCTCTAACAACGACCTGACGAACCATGCGTCTGCCAAGGGCGGTGCAGCAGTAGGTGTTGTGGATGCGGTCACTGAAAACAATATTACCGTGAACAACACGGTGGACGTAAAGGGGGGCGCGGCACTAAGCAATGAAAAGGCGGCTTCCGCCAAGGACATCATCCTTGCCGCCTATGACGAACATAAAGTGAATTCTCATGCCGACGCCACGGTAGGGGGCGCTGTCGGCGTCCTCGTTGGCAAGAACGAGACTACCATGAACCGCAAGAGCAATGTAAATGTGGCGGGTACCATCGAAAGTGGCAGCAATGTGGGCCTGTATGCAGGCGCCAGCGAGGGCGGTGTTCTTTCCAATCTGAACGTCGACCTCAAGGCGGGTGTCTATAACTATACGGCCATCCCCGTTTCTTCCCCCACGGTGAATTACAATAGCGTCGCCGACAGGGGCGCGGTGGACGTCAGCGGTACGGTGCGCTCCACGAAAGATATCAATGTTATCGCCAGCGGCGGCAAGGAAAATGTAGTTACGGACGAGAGCAAGTGGGCATGGGTGAACGGCGGCAAAGAAATCAACAAGAAGTTCCTGTCCTCTGATGCGGTCGTGGCGGAAGAAGCTATGCCCAAAACGAGCACGGTGAGCGTCACCGGCTCCCTGATTGCGGGCACTGCCGATCCCATCAATCTGATCATCGGCGGCAGCGTGGCGAACGGGCTGACCATCACGGCCCCAGACAATCGGGCCAACAATCGGGTGAAGAACGGCGTTACGCAGGGAAACTTTGATTATGCCAATACCCTGGGCGCGCGACTTGCGGAACTGAAAAAACTGATTGCCGCTTATGAGGGAGACGCAACCCAAATGGCGGCTTATATCGCCGAGCGTGACAGGATTCAGCAAAAGATGAGAGATTTGGGATTGGATAACGATTCCAATCGTCCCGTTTACTATGTGGAAATTCCGGATATCGCTGCCAGCGGCGGCAATATCAACGTGCAGGCCAATGACTTCAACGGCACGGGGAAACTCCATGCCAACTCCGCCCCCAGCGTCACCATTACGAACGAATCAGACGCCTATCTGAAGATCAACAACATCATTATGGGAGAGCAGGGCGGTCAGATTGTCTATAATAAAGACAACGTCATTCCGCCGGGCACAACAGAGGGGAACAAGAAAATCAATGAAATCAATGTCAGCAAATCCGGAGCGCGCTTCAGTGAAATCTACGGCGTAACCAACGGCGAAGCGGCGGGACTGAAGGTGCTGAACACCAAGACCTTCAGCGGGGACAAGACGAGCACCCTTTCGTTGACGTCCAGGCTTGCGCAGGAGATTGACAACAGCGATTTGACGGACGCAGAAAAGACGCAGTACAAAAAAGATATACGTGATGGAAAGTTTACCTATACCGCCATCACCGATGTGGAGGTCAACGGCAAGATCAGCAATTTCCATGGCAATGTGACCATCAACAATGCCAGCGGGGATATCCGCATCAGCGGCGGCACGACGGATCGCCCCACAGGCGTATTCGGGAACACGGTCACCCTTGTTGCGGCCAATGGTACCATTGCCCAGGATTACAAAGAGGGTATTGTCAACATCAACGGCGATCCAGAGAAGTATTTGGCGACGAAGGCCGCTGAGATGAAAAATGCTCTTGGCCTGAGCGAAACGAATTCGGATTCAAAGAGCAGTACCGAGACGTATTCCCCGTCTGCTTCTTCTCAAACGGCTACGGGCTATATTGCCGGTCGGGATGTCTATGTTTCCGCTTCCAATATCAATGTGAACGGCTTGATTCAGAGCGGCTATAAGAATTACACCGCCACGGTGACGGAGACGGATTTGGCCAAAGCGCAGAAGATGTCTGCCGACCGTGCGGCGGTTGTGCAGAACCGCACCATGTATAAGGTCAACGATGGCGGTGCGCAGTGGAACCAAACGGACAAAGTCTTTGATTATGTGCCGCAGGTCTATTGGGATCCGTCCACGAAACAACTCTTTGTGGAGGACATCGATACGGCGGGCGGCAAGGTCTATCTGACGGGCATGATTGCCAGCACCGGCCAGGGCAAGATCCTGGCGGCGGACGGCGCGGCTATCATCTCCGTGACGAACCAGACCGCTCTCGATATGAACGTGGGCAATGTCCTCAACAACCAGCGGGAAGGCGTCATCACCATCGCCGATACGGCCAAGGATACCTGGACCGAGTACAGGAAGGGACAGACCCGCACGATTGATCACTATGCGCAGTATTTGAAAGACCACAGGAACGACGGAGATCTTTATGCGAGTGCTGCAAAGACAGGGAATAACCTTTCCGTTGGAAATGACTTGACATACGGTGTAAAAAAAGACCAGACCTACAGCTGGGTCAACGGCGTCAGCGTGGAGACAACCCAAACCTTTGAGCACTATGTGCGAAAAGGTTTATGGGGCGCAATCGAGACGGTGAATGAAACTCAGCTTAAAGAGATGTCAAAGAATAAAACGCCCGTTGAAATAAACGATCAAAAGAAACTCGGACTGCCCGAGGGCGCGGTTATTAAGCAAGGAAGCAACAATACCCCAGACAGTGACAAACTGCAATTGGATGGGAGTACCCGTGTCCTGAGTTCAGAGATTAAGGAGAGGACGCACGATGAATGGCGAAGCGGGTTCCTCGGCTGGTTCAAACATACCAAGGATCGCTGGAAAACCGGAACGAAAACCGTTCAACTCTACAACTACACACTGAACGCATCCCAGCCCATTACTATCGGGTTGCTCGGCGACGAAAAGGGCAAGATCGATATCAAGAGCACCAACGCCGCAGGCGGCAGCATCAACCTGACGGGCAATGTGGCGAACTCCCATAATCAGGCTGCGCTGACTATTGACTCGCAAGCGGGTGGCATCTTACAAAAAGACGGCACGACCCTGAAGAGCGAGATCGTGAATCTGTCGGCCAAGAACGATATCAAGAATATCCATATCGCGTCCATCGGCTCGATGGACGGAAGCATTGCGACGGATAATATCAAGCTCACTGCCGTTTCCAATGGCAAAGGGGATATCGACATCACTGCTACGGGTGGCTTGCTGAATAATCAGTCCCTGCCCGGGAACGTGGAAATCGTGGCCCTGAAGAGCCAGGATGGGAATGTTGGCTTCAATAAGGATGCGGCCATTGGTGATGTGACGCTGAACGCCTCAGGGAATATCACCCAGTTTGGCAGCGGCATAACCGTCGAGGGACGTGGCATCAATCTGACCAGTAAGAATGGCGGCATTGGCACCTCTGCTCAGGCCATCCAAATCGCTGGTTCGGATCTGGTCTATGCCACGGACCGCTACGGTGCCCAGGTCAACGCCAGTGCCCACGGTGACATCTATCTGACCGAGTCGGCAGCTGGCGGTGATATGCGCGTAGGCAAGATTGAGTCCAAGACTGGAGACGTGACGCTGAAAGTCGAAAACGGCGGTTTCATTGATGGGCTTCCCAGCGACGACAAATCCGGCTCCACGGAGGCCGTGGATGATATGGTGCATCGCTGGATTGATGCCGGCTTGATTGACGGCGAAAAGGATGCAAATGGGAACTATACTTATAAGGGGGCGTATATCGAGGGGCTGGAGAAGGCTCGCGATGACTACAAAGCGAATATAGAAGAAGTATATGATGTTAATAAGGGGGGTAAGACGCAGACTCAGTGGCAAGAAGAAGCTAATGCAGAGAGAACTGCGTATCAATCCTATCTTGACAACAAAGCGCACTATGGAAGTCTTTCGGCAAGCGCTCTTCAGGATTTAGAGAAAAATGGTGATAAGGACTATCTGGCTTTTAAGCTGGCGGATAAAAATTATTCCCAGTATCGTAAGAAAGACAATACAAGCTATGAAACAGCAGACGAGTTCCTGCAGGCTAACTCCGCCGCCTACAAGTATGCGCAGTACGAAAATGCAACTAAGTATCTTGAGGCAGATGCTGCCTATAAGGATTTGGCTGCTAAGGCAGCGCCGGAAAATCGTAAATTCGAGTGGACCAAGGACATGATGCTTTACGCCGTCAGCGACAAGCTGGTGAACAAGGACAGCGGCAGCAGCATACAGACGGAGCGGGCTGCCAACGTCCTGGGCAAGAACATCACGCTGAACGCGGCCAAGGCAGTGGGTACTTCCTCCGACACGGCCTCCACTATTACCGTGGGGCAGCTGACTGGGGATAATAAAATTGACTACATGAAGCAGCTTATGAATGCGGGTGCTTCTGATGTCACCGCCAAGAAGGACGCAGCAGGCAATCTGACGGCCTTTGAGATCAAGGGCAATATGCCCTTGGGCGTCAAGGCCAGCGGCACTCTCAATGTGCAGGCGGGGGGCAATGTCTCCGTGGCGGGCCGCAAGGACGAAAACGGGGAGCACTCCGCCCTCAAGGTGGGCATGGTTGACGCCACTCAGAATGGCGCGACTGGTGATGTGCGCCTGCATTCCGAATTGGGAATCTACAATGATCTCGCAGATGCCAACGGGACGAATATCAAGGGCAAGAACCTGATCCTCACCGGTGGCCAGGAGAGCATTGGCTCTTCTGACAAGCCCTTGACAGTTTACCTGTCCGGAGATGGAGATATGACAGAGGTCCGGGCCGACAAAAATGTGTTCATCAAGAACATGAACACTACCGATTATCTCCGTTTGGGAGCCATGTTCGCCAAGGATACCATTTCCCTGAATAGCGACAAGGGCTTCCTGATGAGCAATGCCAACGGGGAAATCGCCCAATCCTATATCAACGCCGGAAAGACATTGGAATTCAACACCAACGCCAATACTGGTATTGTGGGTAATAAGGATTATGCAATCCGCATCTTGAACGACCGCGCCCCGGTGAACATCACGGCGAAGTCTGCCTATATCAAGGGCGTGAATAACACAGATGTCCCGAACGGCACTCTGGTTCTCGGAACCGTCAATACGAAAGAAGAGTTTGTCGCTGCAAGCGAAGGCTCCCTGGCTGTGGGACGGGAAGAGGAAAAGGACAAGGCCGCAGTGGCAGGTAGCGTTAACGCCGGAGGCGATGTGACGCTTACCGCTGCAGAAAATTTGACGCTGGATGGTGCAGTGACCGCAGTGGATTCGCAAAGCGCGAAAAAGGATTTGACGCTGACGGCGACCAACGGCAGCATCACCCAGACGAGCAAAGGTGCGATTACCGCCGATAAGGTGAAGACCTTCAATGGCAAGTCCCTGCTTTTGGATAAAGCTGAGAACAAATTCAACAGCATCACGGTTGATGGCACGCCGACCGAGGCGGCAGAAAAGCCGGCCATTGCCGGTGAGGTCCGTATCAAGGACAATGCCGATGCACTGACCGTTGAAATTAAGCGTGATGTGGCAGGGGATATCTCTGTAACCAATCTCCGTGAGAATGGCAGTCTGGCTAATGTGGGTAACTTTACCGCTACGGGCAATATTACCCTGGCTGCTAAGGGAACGCTGTCTCAGACGGCAGGCACTATCTTTAAAGCAGGTACGGGCAAGAATGTGACTCTTACTTCGACCGCTGCGGATATCAAGCAGGCTGCTAATGCAGGCATCAAGGCTGTGAATGTGAATGTCACCAGTGCCAAGACGGTTGATTTGCAGGGAACTGGCAATAAGTTCAAGTCTATTGCGGTACAAGCTTCGCAGGCTGATGCGCCGATTGCGGGCGATGTTTCGGTCAAGACCAACACAGACGATTTGGAAATCTCCGTTCAGCCGGCTGTAGCGGGCAATATTGCAGTTGAAAACAGGGATGCCAATGGCAGCATTGAAGTCCTTTCTGCACTGCAGGCAAATAATAACGATGCTACGACCGCCAACAATGGCAACATCGAGCTGACTGCCGGTGCTAATGTGAACATTCACAGGGATATTACCACTGGGCAGAAAATGCCTGCGCCGTATAATACTTTTACTGTAGCTAATATACTTGCAGATAAATACAATTCTCTCACCATTAAAGCTGGTGGTGTTATCCAGGAGGCAGAAGGTGTCAAGATTGATGCACCGGTGGTGGATACCCAAAGTGGCAAGGGCGTATCTTTGGAAAGCAGCAAGAATAAGTTTGCTATATTCCTGGCAGATGGAAAAGATGGTGGCAATGAGATTGCTGGCAGTGTCAAGGCTATAACCAATTATGAAGGAACTTATGTGGCAGGTACTAGGGTGGATAGCATCAAGGGAGATGCAGATTTCACCAATTTGGCAGAGCAGGGAAATGTAAGATTTTTGGCTGATTCTGCTGATGTGCTGCACGTTCTCGGCGGGAACAATGCACAGGCTGCTACGGGCAGCTTGAGGCTGGCTGCTGGCAAAGATGTGGAACTGCTGGGCAATGTATATGCGAAAAATGACATTGTACTGGCAAGCACTGGTGAAGGCTCTATCCACGGGCTTGGCAAAGGCATGGAGGCAGGAAATGATGTCTTCATGCTGGCTAAAGATGCGGTTTACTACATTGGCACAATGAAAGCGGGGAATAGTATTGATGTAGAAGTCTGGCATGCCGCTTCGGCTAGTGCAGGCAGCGGTATCCATATCGGTACTGTTGCGAGCATGCTCGAACAGTCGCAAGGCGAAACTTTGCTGGAGGCTGGCAAAGATATGAACTTCATTGTGAAGGGCAATGGGGATGTCGACTTAGAGGGCAAGTTAGAGGCTAAAGCCGGGACTGTCACGGTTGATATTTCTGGACAGGGAGATATCTCTATTGGCCAAAAAGATGAAGTGAATGAAAAAACGATAACGGCGAAGGGCGATGTCACTATAGGTACAGGTCAGGGCGATATAGCCATTGTCAAAGGGATAGAATCCACAAATGAAAGCATTAAGCTGGAAACGGGCAAGGGTAATATTACGGTTGGCCGTGATAATGTGTCGGATGAGAAATCGCTTATTGCGAATAAGAATGTCAGCATTGGCACCAACACAGGTACGATTACCATTCAAGGACATACGGTTACGACGAGTGGTGACATCAGCATGAAAGCCGGAAAGGATGTGTATATAAAGGGCGCAGCTAATGGTAACTTCATCATCAAAGAGGATGGCTTGATTAAATCTGGCGGTGGAATAAATCTCTATGGGCGCAATGGCGATATCTACATTACGGATAAACTTAGTGCCGAGAAGGGCCTGACTGCCGCCATAAGTGAACAGGGAAGTGTTATTTTTGGCACGAATGTGGAAGTAACCGGAGATGTAAATATTACCACAGAAAACGGCATCATAGCTGTGGGACGTACTGTCAACTCGGAGGAGGGAACGGTTAATCTGCAGACCGGGAAAGGCGATATTCTGATTGGCAAGGATATCACTGCCGGTGATGCGGTCACGATTTCCAGCCATGATGGTGCTATGATTATAGGTGCTGCATCCATTGTCGATGATGGTAATGTTGATGGTGATGTACTGGCTAAGAATGGGAATGTGTCCATTAAGACAGACAAAGGAAGTATTGATATCTTGAAGAGTGTCACGGCACAGAAAGGCGAAATTGACATTACCACCGACAGCCAGGGAAAAATCCGTGTGGACGATGAGGTTCAGGCTGCTAAGGATATTGCCATAACAGCTAAAGAGGGAAATATCGAAGTAGGAAATAACGTCAATTCGACGGAAGGTTCTATCCGTTTGCAGTCAGAAATCGGCGATGTTTTGGTAGGAAAGGATGTCACAGCAGGGAAAGACGTGACTATTTCCACTCATCAGGGTAATGTCGTTGTAGGCGACACGAACATGGGGGATGCTGGCGATATTCTGGCCAAGGCTGGCAATGTGTCCATCCAAACGGACAAAGGAAATATCGGGATTGTTAAGACAGTCACGGCTCAGGAAGGAAGTATTGACATTCTCTCTGGTCAGGGGGATATTCTCATTGGCAACAACGGGCCGGATGTGAAGACCGTCACCGCAAAACAGAATATTGACCTTACGGCTAAGGATGGCAAAGTTGTAGTTTATGGTAAAACTTCTACAGAAATTGGAGATATTTCCATAACGGCACATAGAGAACAATATATTCCGGGAGAAGATAATAGTTCCTTTATTATCGACCAGAACGGAAAATTGGAAGCCGGTGGGGCCATCCATTTGAATGTAGGTAATGGTGATTTGCATGTTTCAGACCGTATCCAGGCCAAACAGGATTTGGTGACTGAATTGGAGGAAAAGGGAGGTATATACTTTGATACAGATGTGAATGTAGCAGGAAAAGTAAGCGTAAAAACTACGGATGGTGATATCTACGTTGGTCATGATGTCCGTGCTACGCAGGATATTGTCATGGCTGCTGCTGTGGGGACTATCAATGTGGGAGCTACAGTGGTTTCAGGGAATGGCAATGTAAATCTTGCAGCCGAAAATGGTGATATTGCTGTAGGAAAAGAAGTGCGAGCCGAAAAAGGCAGCATTGGCGTTCAGGTAAGCACAGGTAATGTCACTATTGGTGACAATGGGCCAGATGTGGAAACCGTAACCGCACATGAGAATATCAACATTGGCGTGGATGTGGGCAAAATCTATATTTATGGTAAAACTTCCACGCAGACAGGAGATATTTCCATGGCTGCCGGAAACAGCCAATATAAGCCAGGTGAACTTAACTTCGTTATTGAGCAGAATGGCCAGATTGAATCCGGCCGCGATGTGTTGCTGAATGGAAGAAATGGCGATTTGCATGTGACCGACAGAATAAATGCTAAGCAGGGGTTGAATGCGAAAATCAGCAGCAATGGCGGTATCTATTTAGACAATGATGTGTCCGTTACAAAGAACGTGGATGTTTCCACGGATAAAGGAAACATCATAGGGGGGCATTCTATCAATTCGGATGTAGGCTCGGTTCGTCTGTTATCCGGTAGTGGTAATATCCTGATAGGAAAAGATATAACTGCTGAAAAGGATATAGATATTTCCACTAAGCAAGGAAATGTTGTTGCGGGGGCTAATGTTGCCACTGCAGCAGGAAATGTGAATCTTGCAGCTGGTTTGGGGAATATTACCATAGGAAAAGAAGTGCGGGCAGAAAAAGGAAACATTGGCGTTGAGGTAGGAACTGGCAATGTCACCATTGGTGATAATAGCCCGGATGTAGAAACCGTAACTGCTCGGGAGAATATCAATATTGATGTGGATTTGGGTAAAATCTATATTTATGGTAAAACTTCCACGCAGACAGGCGATATTTCCATGACTGCCGGAAACAGCCAATATAAGCCAGGCGAACTTAGTTTCGTCATTGAGCAGAATGGTCAGATTGAATCCGGCCGCGATGTGCTGCTGAATGGAAGAAATGGCGACCTGCATGTGACCGACAGGATAAATGCTAAGCGGGATTTGAATGCGAAGATCCGTAGCGATGGCGGCATCTATTTTGAGAAAGAGGCCGTTGTGAGTGGAGATAGTGCGCTGGCAGGTAACTTTATCTACGTCGATGGCATTACCGCAAATAATGGTGGAAAGGTTTTCCATTTTTCGATGACGGGTACTGATGATAATAAACTCATCGGCAAAGAATTCTATGTCGGGAGTCTTCGCTCTAAAGGTGGTACAGAAATGCTAAGCCTTTGGGGGAACAGCGGGTATCTTCACGTAGATGAAGGAAACCTTTCTGTGGCCGATGTGCTGGCGGTAGATAAGATTTATCTTGATAACGCGCAGACGGATTTGGCCATTTATGGGCGTACTCCCACCAGAGATGGGGAACAGCTGGCTTATTGGAATAACTTGGGGTTGGCTTATAGTAAAGAGCGTTCCTACCAGCTTTATACTGATGGAATGCTCAGGACTCACGGAACCGTCCTAGTCGATTGCGGCAGGTATTACACAAAACTCTATGGCGATAATTTAAGTGTAGTGGATATGATGCGCGAGCGTGACACCAATGTGCATGGTAAATTTACCTTTGACGGTACATGGTTGACCAGACGTGTCAATGCGATGAAGCAGATGTCCATAGATATGGACGCTGTGAACGCCGATTTCCTACAGAAAAATGATGTTGTGGAGGAAGTTGTAGTCGATTAAGAAGGTATTAGGAGGATACGAGGTAATATAGCCTAAAGCTGATAATTACAAAAAACAGGTGCTGTGATTAAATGTGAAAGCATTTATTCACAGCACCTGTTTTTAGATAACAATTTTTATGGGATTCGAGAGATTTTATAACGGGCCAGTCTTGTACGGAGGATCACAAGTATTAGGCGGAGGCATTAACGGGCCATGCTTTAGTTCGTATGGATCGTTGAGGGGGCCGGTTTCCTTCAACGGGCCAGTCTCGTTTACAGGACCTACGGCGTTGGTATTATTTCATTATGCGACAAAGCAGATTTTTTTATTAAATTTGTGGGGATTATGCGAGAAAATTATTCTTCAGCAGAGCAATTTCCTGAGCGTAGCCGGCAAGTTCATTGGGCGTTTCCAGTATAAAGGGAAGGTTTCGCAGCTGTGGATGGTTTATGACGCTTACCAGGGCGTCAAGGCCGATGCAGCCCTCACCAATGCGTGCGTGCCGGTCTTTGTGCGAGCCGCAGGGATTCAAACTGTCATTCAGATGGATAGCTTTGAGACGTTTAAGACCGATAATCCGGTCAAATTCGTTCAGCACGCCATCCAGGTCATGGACGATATCATATCCGCCATCCCTGATGTGGCAGGTATCAAGGCATATACCCAGTTTGTCTTGGAGTTCTACCCGGTCAATGATGGCCCGCAGTTCCTCGAAAGAACGGCCAATTTCGGTGCCTTTGCCGGCCATGGTTTCCAAAAGAACAGTGGTGGACTGGGCAGGAGTGAGGACGCGGTTAAGCTCTGCGGCAATTAAGGCAATGCCTTGTTCACTGCCTTGTCCTACATGACTGCCGGGATGGAAATTGTAGTAGTTGCCGGGCGTGTATTCCATACGCTGCAGGTCATCTGCCAGCGTCTCATGAGCAAATGTGCGTAAATTGTCCTTGGCAGCACATAGGTTCATAGTATAAGGGGCATGGGCGACTAACTTGGTGAAATGGTGTTCCTCGGCAAAAGCGATAAAGGCGTCTGCATCTGCAGGGTTGATGTCCTTTGCTTTGCCACCGCGGGGATTGCGGGTGAAAAAGGCGAACGTGTCAGCATTTATGCTGACGGCATCCTTGCCCATGGCAAGATAGCCTTTGGCTGATGATAAATGACATCCGATATGAATCATGCTTACTGCCAGCCTTTCCAAATATCCGGCTCATAGCCTAACGTTGACTCTTTGCCATTTCGTACTACGGGCGTTTTTATAACCTGCTGGTTCGCAAGGATTGTTTCCAGCTTGTCTGCCATATAGTTGACACGGGCCAGAGCGTCCTTGTCCTTGCACTCCGGATTTATCATACCGTCAATGCCGCCATGAGCATTGGCCACGGACTGGAACTCGCCCTTGCTCATGCCCTTGTCCAGGATATCGATAAACTGGAACTTTATGCCGCGTTCTTTAAAGAAACGCTGAGCTTTCTTGGTGTTGTTACATTTCTTGGTGCCGAAAATTTGTATGTTCATGTTTTCCCTCTTTCACAGTTTTGTTATAAATGGCCTGCATCGATTCTGGTCGCAGCAAAGATAAATCTTCTGTTTTTGCCAGCTGACTGAGTATCGATTCCACAAAGTCCCGCATATTGGGGCTCATGCCAATACCGGTTGCGCATTTATTCTGCCACCATTCGTATTCAGCCTGAAAGGTGAATTTATCGCGGCCATAGGCTTTGCCGGCTCCGAGGCAGTCACAAATCAGCTCCACGGCGTATTTGTAGGGCATATCCTGCGGATAGGCACCGTGGTCGAAATTATCCCACCAGGCCTCATAGTGATGAAGATTTCGTCCATGATGATGAATCCAGGCCATGGACAGGCCGTTGTTTTTCTGTTTGCAGATTTTTATGGGCGAAATCTTGCCGTTGTAGTATTTTACGCTTTCTATAAATTCTGTCGGCGAGAACTTAGACCAGTCATGCATAAATCCCTGCCACGGAATCCCTGCAATACAGCAAAAGCGAAATACCCAGTATTTATGACGAAGAATCATCCATGTGTGACCACAGATACGTTCTACCAGATTCACAAGCCTAGCCTCCAACTTTTTTAAGATACTGAATCAAGTATAATGTGGTTTTACGGCAACGTCAAACATCGTAATAGTTCATTGCTTGCAGGCCCATAAATGGATGGGGAATTCATTCAAGATTAGAACCGAAAAATAAATTGAGATTATAAAAAGGTGCTGTGGATAAAATGCTTTTTGCATTTCACCACAGCACCTTTTATTATGTCTGCGATAATCAACTTTTCAGTTTTAGCCCATCATGGAACGCCTTGCCCACAACTGGCCCCACAAGTCGGTAGGTCTTGGTGGCAATATCGAAAATTATGGGCTGTAGTTTGTCGTAGTCCACTACGCCATCTGTCAGAACCTTTTCATCAGCTTGCTGGGCAATGATTTTGCCCACCAGAATGCCGGTCTCGTCACTGTAGCTCACACATTCGCATTCAAGTGTTACTGGGAACTCTTCGATGACAGGGGCATTGACATGTGCACTCTTGTGGACATGGCAGCCAGCCTTCTCAATCTTGTTAACCTTGCTGCCAGTTTCCACGCCGAAGTAATCAGCAATTTCCACCGTGTCCTTAGTGGCAAAGGCTACGGTGAAAGCCTTGGTATGCTTGATGTTCTCCGTTGTTTTGTGCTTGGCCAGGAATAGGGTGATTTCATCAAAATCAGACTGTGCTCCCCAAGCTGCGTTCATGGCATTTGGAACGCCATTCTCATCATAGGTGCCGATGATGAATACACCCTCTGGGGCAATGCAGGCTTTTTTATCAGTAAACTCAACGCTCATGCATATTCCTCCTTCTGAAATCGGACTGTACAACATACAAATATACACTTCTGCTTTTATAGCTGTAATCCTGCAAGTTTTTAGAGTTTCGTATTTTTATCATTAACAAATCATAGTGTGAAGTAGATAAGTTATACAATAATATACTTGCGATTATGATACAGCAGTGTTATATTTAATGTAAAGAAAGATACATGGGGGAAAGGATTATGAGGGTATTTGTGGAAGATGATGAGGCCCAAGATTTTTTGGACTTTCTGGAAAAACGAAAAGCGCATAATGTTCAGGTTGATGGCAAAACCCAAAATGGTTTTACCGTAATCAGTTTCAGTCCGGAAGGTAAAGCCGGGCGGCCGCCTAAATTGCCTAAGGAGAAAATAGTTGAGCTGCGTAAAAAGGGAAAAAGTTACTCCGTCATTGCAAATGAGCTTGGGGTGTCACGTGCCTCAGTGGCTAGAATTGCAAAACAAGTACCTGTGGAGCATGACGATGATTACTTGATTAGCAGGAGTTTGCCGGATAAAGAAGATGAGCTTGCAAAACTTATTGATTCGCTAAAATGGCAAATTGCGAATGACAGGAGTCTTGCGGAAAAGAATAAACATATGGTTATACTGAAAAAAGCACAAGATAAATATGATTTATGCAAAAAAAATGTTTAAGCCAACTGCAGGTTCAGTGATTTTAAGAACGGCATTAAGCCTCACAAGAGTAGGGAAAATAGTCATTTCAGATAGCTGAAATGCGGAAGTGAGCCTCACCAATTTTACAGATTTTTTATGAGACGGTTTGAAATTCGTCTGTAGCATGTTTTTTGCTGCGTATGATCAATTATATGCGATAAGCACTAGCCATAGCTTACAGACGATTCTGGTGAGTTTAAACGATAATTACAAAAGATGTATCCTGCGTGAGATTTGCTTATAAGTGTATAATATTCTATTGATATTACCGTACCAATACTGTCTTATAATCATGTAATAATATGAGATAGAAATATGTATTAAATATGGGAGGGGAAGAGATCTTCCATTAGATATATTGAAGAATAGTTAGGGGGAAATTTTTTGTGTTATAATGATGTTTAAATATTTACCCCGCGTAAGCATTGATAAGGCATTTAGGGAAAACAGGTGGGAAGAGGAAGAATTAGTTATGCGTTTACTTAGAAAAATGCAAGAGCAGGAGCGCTTTTCGCCCTCTGAGCAGAACATGATAAATTACATTCTGAGTCATAAACGAGAATTGGCGGAGCTTTCTATCCGGGATTTGGCGCAAAGAACCTACAGCAGTCCGGCAGGCATTTTTCGCTTGTGTCAAAAACTGGGACTAAAAGGCTATAACGAATTTAAACTGCGTTTCATCAGCGAAGTCAACCGCACGGAAAAAGCATCTCCCTGCAGGGAAATAAAAATCAAACGGCCCATTACCTCCATGGACAATCCGGAAGGTATTGTGCAGAAGATGGCGGCCCTGGAGATTGAGTCCATTGAAGAAACGAAAAATGAAATGGATATGGCGCAGGTAGTGCGTGTGGCGAAAATGATGCGTAAAGCTGCCAGTATTGATATCTATGCTTATGACCAAAATTATCATTTGGCGCAGAGTATGGTTTTTAACATGCTGCAGGTAAAACGGGTGGCTGTGGCCAATAGTTCCATGACTGCGCAGCTGGCACAGGCCATGCTTTCGGATTCAACCCACCTGGCCATTATCATCAGCCGTACAGGCATGAACAAACGCCTGCTGCGGACAGCCCAGCTTTTGAAACAGCAGGGCACAAAAATCGTGCTCTTATCCACCTCCGAAAAAACACCGTTAGCGAAATATGCGGATGAGTTTCTCTATGTTGCCAATACACTCGACCTCGATTATATTGACATGGGGGGCATGATTTTTTCCGTAGGGGTGCGTTATTATCAGGACGTGCTGTTCGGATTGCTCCTGTCACTGGATTATGATGATATAGAAAAATTCACCAGCCGTCTGGATGACGGCATGGGGCACTTTGATGATAATGACCGTTTATGGTAACGCAGATAATTGTAAACACTGTTTCAGTCAGAGCCGCAAGGCTCTATTTTTTTGTAAACATCGTTCCGAAAGCGACCAAACCGATTGAAACACGTCATATAGCTGTGTTATATTGTCAGCTGTAAGCCGGATTGATAATTATTATTTGTGAAATGAAAGGAAGATCGGTATATGTCCTCGAAAGTCAGAGATTATGAAAAGCTGGCCGGCGATATCATCGCTGCCGCAGGCGGCAAGGATAATATCGCGGAAGTTGCTCACTGCGCTACGCGCTTGCGGCTCGTGCTGAAAGAAACACCTGCCGGCGCTAAGGAAAAGGTCAGTGCCATGGCCGGAGTCATCACCGTTGTGGAAAGCGGCGGCCAGTTCCAGGTAGTTATCGGCACACATGTCACCGATGTGTACAATGTAGCGGCGGAAATGCTGCACCTTGAAAACAGCGAGGG
The DNA here is from genome assembly GCF_000686945.1 of Selenomonas sp. AE3005. Classification (GTDB taxonomy): domain Bacteria; phylum Bacillota; class Negativicutes; order Selenomonadales; family Selenomonadaceae; genus Selenomonas_A. The sequence continues at coordinate 47,628 of NZ_KK366041.1, read as the reverse complement.
TGGTTCTAAAGCCACGAAAGGCATTGCCGCTGCGGTTATCGGGGCGATTTCCGGCTGTGTATCGCCAATCGTCTATGTGTTGGCTGCCTGTGGTTTGCTGCAGGGCGCGCTGATTATTGCTACCGCCCTTTATCCCGATGTAGTGGCAAATACCACTTTTCAGGTGCTGACTTACATGTCATGGACACCATTTTCCTACTTGCCGGTGCTCATTGCCCTGGCCGGTTCCAAGTATTTCAAGGTAGACACTTTGCTTGCCGTACTGTGCTGCTGTGCGCTGGTGAATCCCTCCTGGGGAGAAATTGCCGGACGTATTGCCGCCGGTGAGCCGCTTACCTTCATGATGTTGCCGCTGGCAGAAACCACCTACACGTCCACCGTACTGCCGCCAATTATCGTACTGGCATTATTGGTCTATGTGGAACGTTTCTTCAAAAGCCACTTGCCTGAAGTGTTGCAGCCCATCTTCGTGCCGCTTTGCAGTTACCTTATCATGGTGCCGGCTACGTTATTGGTGGTTGGCCCGATTACCTCAGGTGTTGCGCATGGCCTGTCCACGGCCTTCCAGGCTTTCTACACGCATCTGCCCTGGCTTTGCGCTATGGTTTTCGGTGCATTCTGGCAGGTATTCGTCATCTTCGGTGTACATTGGACTTTTGTGCCCATCTTCCTGACGGAATTTGAACAGGTTGGTTTCTCCACCCTGCAGGCTTTCTGCGGCATTGCTGTCTGTGCACAGGTTGGTGCGGTCTTCGGCGTCTGGTTCAAGAGTAAGAGCAAAAAGACCAAAAGCGTGGCTATGTCCGCCGGTCTTACGGGACTCTTTGGTATCACGGAACCTACTATTTATGGTATTACGCTGCCCCTCAAAAAGCCCTTTATCTGTGCCTGCGTTGCTGCGGCGGCAGGTTCCCTGGCAGCCTCCTTCTTTGGCACGCTCTACTATGCATTTGCCGGATTGGCTGGCTTGCTCACCGTGCCCAATGCTTATAATGCCGCCAACCCCACTTCGCTGACTGGTGCTGCTGTCGGTACCGCCATCGCGCTCGTTGGCGCTTTTGCCCTGGTGCAGGTGGTCGGCTTTGCAGAAAAGGTTGAAGAAACTGCTGCACCTGTTCCGGAAGAAAAAGAGGCCCTGCCTGCGCTGCCGTTTGAGCTTGGCAGCCCCATCAAGGGCGAAGTAAAGACGCTGTCTGCCTGTACTGACCCGGCTTTTGCCAGCGGTGCCATGGGCAAAGGTGTGGTCATTGAACCAACCGAGGGCAAACTTTACGCTCCCTGCGATGGTCAGGTCATGATGCTCTTTGAAACCCTCCATGCTATCGGCCTTAAGAGCGAAGATGGCGCGGAACTGCTTATCCACATCGGCCTGGATACCGTAAAACTCAATGGTGAAGGTTTCAAAGCGCATGTGCAAAGCGGTGATACGGTAAAAAAGGGCGATTTGCTCATTGAGTTTGACATTTCCTTCATCAAGGAAAAAGGCCTTTCGGTTACGACACCAATGGTTATTACCAACGCTGACAATTACGCAGATATGATTCCGAGTACCGGCAATCACCTTTCCGGCGATAAAGTACTGGATATTATTCCCGCATAAAAACATTTTTTCATATACCTTAGGAGGTTTATCATGTCATTTTCCAATGGATTTTTATGGGGCGGTGCTGTTGCTGCCCATCAATTAGAGGGCGCCTGGCAGGAAGGCGGCAAAGGCGTGAGTGTAGCTGACGTCATGACCGTCGGCGGTTATGGCAAGCCCCGTGAAATCACGGACGGCGTACTGGAAGGTAAAATCTACCCCAACCATGATGCCATCGATTTTTACCATCATTATAAAGAAGATTTGGCTCTCATGGCGGAAATGGGGTTCAAGGCCTTCCGCACCAGCATTGCCTGGACACGCATTTTCCCCAAGGGGGACGAGTCCGAACCCAACGAGGAAGGCCTCAAATTCTACGATGACCTCTTTGCGGAAATGCGCCGTTTGGGCATTGAGCCTGTGGTAACGTTGTGCCACTTCGAGCTGCCGTATCACCTTGTGACGGAATACGGTGGGTTCCGTAACCGCAAGGTCGTGGATTTCTTTGTAAAATTTGCCACAACCTGCTTTGAGCGCTATAAAGACAAGGTCAAATACTGGATGACGTTCAACGAAATCAACAACCAGCGCAACACTGATGTTCCCTTCTTTGCCGTAACCAACTCCGGCTTTACTTATAAGGAGGGCGAGGACAGAAAGCTGGTTCTCTATCAGGTAGCCCATAATGAATTTGTCGCCTCGGCAAAAGCTGTAATCGCCGGCCATAAAATCAATCCTAAATTCCAGATTGGCTGCATGCTGAATATCGGCCCTGTCTATACGGAAAGCTGCCGACCGGCTGATGCCATCACGGCCATGAAGGAAATGGACAAGACCTGGTTCTTCTCCGACGTGCAGTGCCGCGGCCATTATCCGACTTACGTCCTCAAAGAATGGGAAAACAAGGGCTACAAGATTCAGATGGAAGATAGTGACCTGGAAGTGCTGGCCCAGGGTAAGGTTGACTACTTTGCCTTCAGTTACTATCAGACCGTCGTCGTAAGCTCCGTCAAGAAAAACGAGGACGGCGATGAATTCAGCAACGGCCTTGACAATCCATATGTGGAAAAATCAGACTGGGGCTGGAAAATCGACCCTGTTGGCCTGCGTTATGCCCTGAATCTCGTGCAGGAACGCTATGAACTGCCCATGATGATTGTCGAAAACGGCATCGGCCTTCATGAAACCGAAGCAGATAAAAAAGAAGATGGCATGATTCACGACGATGCCCGCATTGCGTATTTCCGTGCGCATATCAGCGAAGTGAAAAAAGCCGTGGAGGAAGATGGCGTAGACCTCCTGGGGTACTTGACCTGGGGCCCCATCGACCTCGTGTCCGCCGGCACCGGCGAAATGGAAAAACGCTATGGTTTCATCTATGTGGACAAGAATAACAAAGGTGAAGGCACCCTGCGCCGCGAGAAGAAAAAATCCTTCTTCTGGTACAAAGATGTCATTGCCAGCAACGGTGAAAAACTCTAAACCTTAAGCAATAGTAGTATTGACATGTCAAGAAATAAAAAATCCTGTCATCACTTAATGGCAGGATTTTTTATGTTAGAGTTTTAAACAGGTCAGCCCAATCCATTTGGCTGTTACTCCTGGATAGGATGATTTATCGCATCGTATGCCGCCTTCATGCCCTTCCAGGTCGCATTTGCTACTTCGCTGGAAACATCTTTTATGCCGTCCCAAACATCTTCGACAACGTCTTCGACTTCATCGAAAAAGTCTTCAAAGATATTACCGCCAGCCACCATGTCCAGTTCCATGGAATTAAGTTCTTTCTTGTCCAACATTTTTGACAACTCCTTTCATTGTGCTTAGTTGACTTTAAATATTTTTGCCGGTTATAGCTTTTTAATCAGTTAGCTATTTCCTATATTAAATAGCAGGGAACGGGGGTACGGGATGTATGTTATCAGGATTAAGTGGGGGATGGTTAGGATATTCGTTGGGGGGAGGGGTCAGTGGATAGCGTTTGACAATCCCTTCGCTGCCGCCGGCAATCGTGATAAGTTCTCTTACGCTAAGTTCTTTCTTGTCCATCATTTTTGACATCTCCCTTCTGTGTGTTTAGTTGACTTTGTTTACCTTTGTCTATACATACGCTTGATAATGTCAAGTATTACAAAATTTTTCTGCCGCATTACCACTTTTTGCCATCTTGACATGTCAGGAGAAAGCGGTTATACTAGCAGAAAAAGTAAATAAGCTATGCAGGGCTGACGGATTAGTGGAAATGACCACATGCACTGCATGGTTAGATAAGCCGACCGTCTGGGCAGAGATTTTGTCCAGGCGGTTTTTGTTTTGTCCGCTGGCGAAAATCTCTTTTCGGTTGCTGTTTATACAGCAGAAAGGGTGTTTCTTATGCGGAATCGTTGGCTGATTGCTTTGGCTGCCGTGGGCATTCATATTTCCATCGGCAGTGTCTATGCCTGGAGTGTTTTAACCCGTCCCATTATGGCGGAAATGGGCTTTACCCTGTCGGAGACGACCTGGACGTTTTCTTTGGCTATTCTGTTTTTGGGCATGTCTGCCGGTTTCCTGGGGCGGTTTGTGGAAAAACATGGCCCGAAGAAAAGCGGCCTGCTTTCGATGCTGTTCTTTGGTTCGGGCATGTTTGGCACAGCGCTGGCACTCCATCTGCACAGCTTGCCGTTGTTGTATCTTTTCTATGGTGTGATTGGTGGTATTGGCTTGGGAGTTGGCTATATCACGCCGGTATCCACTTTGGTCAAGTATTTTCCAAATCACCGCGGTTTTGCCACGGGCCTTGCCATTATGGGCTTTGGCTTTGCGGCGTTGATTGCCGGGCCGGTTATGCAGTATCTGACGGCACAGTTTGGCCTGGTCGAAAATTTCCTGATTCTCGGTACGGTCTATATGGTGCTGATTGGGGCAGCGGCTATGTATTTGAAACCGCCGATCATGCCGGAGGGCAGTGCAGCCGTGAAAAAACTGCAGCATGGGGTTACGGCAGCTGAGGCCATCAAAACCTGGCAGTTCGGGGCGCTCTGGTGGGTGTTCTTTGTCAATATCACTTGCGGTATTGGCCTGTTGGCCGTAGCCTCGCCCATGGCGCAGCAGGTCACCGGCATGGATGCAGCACAGGCGGCGTCCATGGTGGGCATTATCGGTTTGTTGAATGGCGGCGGGCGTATCCTTTGGTCAACGCTTTCGGATTATCTGGGCCGCGGGCTTACCTATATGGCCTTCTTTGCGCTGGAAGTAGCGGCGTTCTGGCTTTTGGCGGGAACCCGTGATGCCATGCTCTTTCAGATGCTGGTATTCCTGATTATCAGCTGCTATGGCGGCGGTTTCTCCTGTATGCCGGCTTATCTTTCGGATATTTTCGGCACCAGGGAGCTCAGTGCCATTCATGGCCGGGTGCTTACGGCTTGGGGTGTGGCCGGTGTCGTGGGGCCGACTATTGTTTCGTGGTTCTGGGAACACACCCATAGCTATGCCGATACGCTTTACTTCTTTGCCGGCTGTTTTGTGCTGAATCTGCTGATTGCGGCAGCGTTGAAAGTTTATGGCAATCAGACAGCCGCCCCCGTAAAGATTGCGCAGCCGCATACTTAAAATAATATAAAAAAAACAGCCAGTTCGACTTGTAGTGACTGTAGAGCCCCCTATAAGTTAGACAAAAATCTAACTTATAGGGGGCTCTACATTTTCGTATACTGGCTGTTTGAGTTATTTATGGGGTTATTTTGCCTTGCAAATGCTGTCTATCCAATTAAAGAGTTCCGGCAGGTCGTAGTCACCGGCATGGCTGCGGTTCCAGGGCGAGTAGAAATTCACATCTACACCGCTGTTCTGCAGTTTCAATGCCAGAATGGCCGGAATTGCCAGTGCCGTATCGCGGTCAATGGCGCCATGGCGAATGCGGAAGTGTTTGGCGGTCACGGCTTTACCATTGCCGATAAAATTCATGGGATTCATGAGTTTTATGGTTTCGCTGTCGGCCATTTCTCCGGTTTTACTTTCGTACTGCTTGGAGATAGCAGAAAAATGCCTGGGAGTATTGTTTTCGGAGCCGAATTCGTCATTTTCCGCGGAACTTAAATTCAGCTTGTCAAAGGCCGGTGCAGCTTTCATGCGCGTGGCTGCGGCAGGATAGGCGTCCAAATCCACATCTACGACTTTGCCGTTTTTCACCTTTACCCAGCCAGAGGAAACATCAAGGCCGCGGCTCAACGCGTCCTGTGCCGATTGCATATATTTGCCTTTGATGTAATCGCGGAAAGAGCCGTGGCCGTCTTTATCCAAGGTCAGCAGATTTCCCTGTTCATCTTTCAGCTGCAGGCTGTTGACATAGGCCGGGAAAGCATCTTTAAGTACTTTGGAAATGGCGATTTCCTCTTTGGTCATCTGTACTTCCTGCTTGCTGGCTGTAGGATTATTGGCAGCATTAGCATCAGGTGCTTTTGGCGGCAGGCCAGGTTTGCCCGTCTGGCCGCCGGGAACGTTCATGCCGCGCTTCGCTAAATCCTGGAGCTGCCACATGGCCATATAATAGGTATTGACGCCGTTGAACATCCACTCGTAGGCCATATCGGCATGTTCCAGATTGGTGATGGGGCAGTAATCGCTGGAGGCAAAAATATCGTCTCGTTCATCTGCTGCGCCGATTTCTTTAAGGTATGGTTCATATTCTTTGGCATTGCCCGTTGCGCCCAAAAGTGCAGACAAGGCACCGCCTGCGCTGGTGCCGTTGGAAATGATTTTTTCCGTGTCACCGGCGGGCAGGCGATTTTTGTTATGTCGCAGGTAGCGCACAGCCGCCTTATAATCTACAATAAGGGCCGGGGCTTTGCCGACATAGGTCTTACCATCTGCACCGATGGTGGTGCGTCCGCGGATAGCCGGAGCAGCTACGACATAGCCTTTGGATAAAGCCACCAGAGCTGCATTAGCGCCATCACCATGATGGTCTTTTTCCGAAGGTTCCTCAGCTTTGCCTGGCATATAACCGCCTACGCCATTGGGCATGAAGATGGGGGCGGTTTTTTTCGTATAATCATTTATCTGGCCGTTGTCAAAATAAGCTGCCGGGATAAAGATATTCATGGACTGGGCATCTTTGTTTTTCGGATGGGCTGCATAAACCACATTCCGATAAGCCCGATATTTGACCACATGACCGTTGATGGTCTTGCTTTCCTCGGTGTAGTTTTGGCTGGCATCGAAGTCGAGGCTGTAAGTGATTTGATTTTCGCTGCCGGTGCTGGTGTGTCCTTGCTGATGGAAAAGGAACTGGCGGCATTTAACCTGCAAAATATTGCGGTCAAGCGGTTCTCGCCGGCCATTTCCGATGGTATTGCACTGGTATTTCCGCATGGCCGCCACTTGTCACCGGCCGCGGCAGCACTGCGGAATTTTTTAACGAACTGATTTTAGCGGTCTGTGAAAAAATAGCGATTGATTACATCCAGAACGCCGTTATGGTCATTGTCGCTCACGACCACATCGCAGATTTCTTTGATGGCGTCGGTGGCATTTCCCATAGCGGCAGCTAGTCCGGCTGCTTGCAGAATTTCAAAATCATTCGGGGCATCGCCCACGGCAACGGTAGCTGCAAGAGGGATATTCAGCAAGCTGCAGAGTTCTTTGAGACCGCTGGCTTTGGTTATGCCTGCAGGAGAGGCCTCCAGGCCGGTTATTTCTGCCAGTACAAGGTTCATTCCCAGGCCTGCAAGGCGCTGGCTGCTGCGTTCACGTGATGCCGTAGAACGATGGTAAAGGTTGATTTTTAGAATTTCATCGGCGTGTTCCTGAACGTAGCGGTTTAAATCTTCCTGCCGGTCGCAGATTCGTTCATACATATCCTGATAGACGCTCATGGAAAAATCTTCCATATGAAAAATATCCTGTTCGCGGGCTACGGAATCATGTACGGTAAGAATATGTACCATAGCATCTTCCTCGGCGGCAGCCTCTAATAAGCGCTGGCATTGTGCTAAGGATAGTGTATGCATGGTCACGGGTTTTTCCTGTTGAAAGTCATAAATCAGGCCGCCGCTTACCAGCAGGCCATAGTTCATGCCTTTAAAGGCCTCACGGTAGTCGGCAAGTTCCGCCAGACCGCGCCCTGTGCCGACGACGACCTCGGCACCACGTTTCATTAGCTGTTTAATAGCCGCTGCTGTCTCGTCAGGAATCTGTTTGGCAGAATTAAGCAGGGTTCCATCCATATCAAGGGAAAGCAGGCGGTAGTTATTTTCTTTATTCAAAATCGCTCATCTCCGTAAAGTCGCATAATGGCTAAATTATAATCCATTTATTCCCGTTTTACCATAAGAAAAATTTTTCTTTAAGCGTAAATTCTTTAGGTTATGGGATTTAGTCTGACAATCCACACGGCTGGAAAAATGACAAAAAGGGCGGCTGACTAGTCAAAATTTTGACCTGTCAGCCGCCCTCTTTGTCATTAGTTGCTTATTTCATTGTCTAGGATGGGGAATGCGGGCTTTGTAGGTTATGGAGACGAATCCACGGCGCTCATCGGCGCGGCGGCTTTGGATTTTGTCAACCATAAACACCTTGCGCAGGGCCGAATCTATATATTGCCAGTTGTACTCATCAAGTTCGCCTCTGATTTTGATGTTGACGGTTGGCAGGTCTAATACGCGGGCCTTGGGAGCATTGGCTCCCTGATAAAAGGGCTCCCAGTCTGCCGGGACTAAATAATTGTCTTCAAGGTTTACGGGAGTCTGCAGGAGCATTTGCAGCGGTATGTCAGCCACGTTAGGAGCACTGGGTATATAGAACATCGTCTTTTGCGTGCCCAGCTGGATTTTTATAGCGCCGGCCCTGAACATATCACGGTAGCAGCATTCCGTTGTTTTTATCGGGGCATCGCTGGCTTCGTTGCCCTGCGTATATTCCTTGGGGAAAATCAACGGCAGGTCCCAGAAGTCAAAAGGGTTTAAGGTTACGGCCGGCAGTTCGCTGCGTTTAATAGTTTTCATATCGGGGATATTGCCCAGGAACTCTGTCATATCGACAGAGTCTTTTTTTATGTCAGGATTAGCGGTCAAATATTTTTCCAGTTCGCAGTTAATGTTGATACGCTTGGTCTGACGGGTGAATTGGGCCATATTGACGAGATAGCTGCGGAGCATGCCGGCGTCAAAGAGCACGCGGGCGCCTTTGGACGGCGAGGCCTCCAGGTGCTTCACGCAGTGGGTAATATTGCGGGTTATATAATTGCGGCTGAGTTTCAGGCGCTCCATCAGGGTGCTGATGGAAATGCCTTCCTCATGAGGTTGGATTGTCATAATGATTACGTCCTTTCTGAAAAGATTGAGCATATACTAACACAAAAATAAAATTTTGTGAAGAAAAAGATTGACAAGTCACCATAAAGGCAGTATAGTCAAACATAAGCATTTGAGTATAGTTTAGCGCAAAAAATGGAGGGTGACAATATGTTTACAGAAAATAAGTGCAGCAAGCTGGATAATTACCCGTTTGACCTGATTGAACCTATCAAAGATAAGGAGTACATGGAGGCGGATAATATGGATGAGTATGATGAGGAGGATGAGGATGAAGACCTTTATGACATGAGTGACTGGCGCGGCCTACCACATTTTATCAATGAATACAGCACCGACGTTCTGGAGGCGGGCATTGCCAGAACGGTGCTGCAGGTAAAGGTTGACTTGTCAAGAATGTCGGAAGACGGCAATGATATGTTTGACGCGCAGGGGCTTATCTATGACAGTCAGATGGGAAATTACCAGTCCGGCTGTAATGCGTGGAATGTTTTTGTCCGTTGTTCAGATGAGTATGACTGCAATCCACTGGAGCGCCAGGCAGTTGAGTCGGTGGCATGGTCGCTTATGTACCGCGCAGCTGCGCGTCTGCCGGAGGACGTTCTGAAAAAACTGTATAAGCGGTTTGCTGATGAGGGCTTTGAGTATGGTTATTCAGCAGCGAAAACAAAACTGAGTGATATGGTGGCCGAACCGCTTATGGATTATCTGCGGGCGATGGCGCTCGATGAAAAGGAATATTAAGCTGAATTGTAGGATACAGAAGGAGAGAATCATTATGTCAAATATAAGATGGCACATTAACTTTTATCAGTCACGGCATGGGGCTAACATGCGGATATTCTATTCCATGTCAAAGGAGGAAATATTGAAGTTCTTGGGGATTGATGAGTACAATGAAAGTTATTTTAGGGAACTGGAAGGCAGATGGCGTCCGAGAGAGGAAGAATATGGAGCACATCATACGATAGAGTTTATAGCTGATAGGGAAGAAGGTGTGGTGTTCCTGGGAGATATGACGCCGGAGAATGAGGAAAAGTATGGAGATGGCGCTATTTTGCAGGAACGCTTTCAGCACATGCTGGAGGATTATAAAAAGGAGTATGTGAAGGATATTCCCAAGTATAGGAAATTGATTAAGGATTGTATGAGGGCATGGATATGTAATAAAAAGGATCAAGTGGCAGAAATATTGGGGATTCTGAAGAAATGCGAAAAGGATATGGATGCAGAAACCCAGCTTGAATACTGGGAGCTGCAGGCGTCTTTGAAGGAGCAGTCATGATTTACCTGATTACAGATACGCATCTGGGGCATGCCAACATGGTCAAACACTGCGGCCGGCCGGAGAATTTCACGAAACTTATTTATAACAACTGGGCTAAGAAAGTCAGAGCGGATGATACGGTTATTCATTTGGGGGATATTGCCTGGACGGCGGCAGATTTACAGAAGATGATGAAACTGCCAGGCAGGAAAATCCTTATCCGTGGCAACCATGACAAACGGCGCACGCAGGAGTATATGGATATGGGCTTTGTACTGGTGGCTGATGAATTGACCATGGATTTTGACGGTATGAAGGTATTGTTTACGCATAAGCCGAAGTTTGGGCATACAGCGGATATCAATATTCATGGGCATTTGCACAGCCTGCATCGGGAAGATATGTCAAGGCTCTACTGGCCCCTTAGCTTGGAACACATGGGTTATCGGCCGGTGGCGCTGAATCAGGATGTGCTGCACCAGCTGCATTCGTGGGCAGGCAGAAAGCATATTCCGTCGCTGAGCGAATTAGTGGCCTTTCGGCAGGACTATCTGGGAGCGCCAAGATTGGTTGACTATATCGGCAATACGCTGCTGCAGCTGGATAAAGCCCCGGAACTGGTCATCAGTGCCGGCGAAACCATCACGATACCACTATCTGAGCTGATAAGGTTCAGCTATGGGCCGGAACATGTGTATATGGTGCTGAAGGAGGATTTCTTTAGCAACCATATTGCGGATAAGAAACTAAGCCTCTGTAAAATAACGGGAAGTGATGGCCATGCTGCCGAGGCCACTGTCAAAGCCTGCCGGTATGAAGTGTTGGAAAATAGTGCAGGCGTGACGGGGAAAATGGTTATTGTTTGGCTGCAGACAAGAGGTGAGGCCCGCATTATAGAACATGTGAAGACGTTGCTCAGCATCTATGCAGGGGAGCTGCGTAAGATATATGGTGAGCGTCTGGTGAAGGTGGCTTTGTATGGTTCCTATGCGCGGGGGGATTATCGGGCGGATTCGGATGTTAATGTATTAGTCCTGGTCGACGGCCGGGAGGATGAACTGCAGAAGTTTAACGATGCCCTGTTTGGCATGACGTTTGATTTCAATATGGAAAATGACATTGATATTCAGGTCGTGCCCATGAGCACTGAGTATTACCATAAATGGGAAAAGGCACATCCGTTGCTGCTGAACATAAAAGAAGATGGGTGGATTTGCTATAAGAAAGAGGGATAAATAATGTGGCTGGCTTTTGCTAAGCCGTTTTTGAACATTAACAAGATATTTCCTACACAACAGAAGGCTGTGGCTGAAATGATTGAGGTTTGTAAAAAAATCCCCAATATCAGGAAAATAATTATATTTGGCAGCAGTGTAACGCCCAGATGCAACCCTGAGAGCGATATTGATATTTATTTTGAAACGGCAAAAGAAATGAATAAGTGGCCGTCAATCGGCAGCCATACTGTGGTATTTGATAAGTGGGATAATTTTACGGTTGATAAAAACCTGTATGATGAAATCATGAAAACAGGTGTGCTTGTTTATGAACGGCAGGAGCATGATGATTCCGTAAAGGGCGGTGCTGATTATGACGGTAGTAAATAAGGCGGAACTAGCATAAAACTCTCATTTAATGAATTTAGGAAGGAGAACTGCAATGAGAAAACTGGAGGATTACAAGCGGATTATTTCTATTGGAGATATTCATGGCCACTATGACAAAGCCGTGGAACTGTGGGAGAAAATCCATTTTAATGATGGCGAAGACCTGCTGATTTTCCATGGCGATTATATCGACAGGGGCGCAGAATCCGTCCGCACGCTGCAGTTTGTAAAGTCGCTCGTGGAAAGCCATGAAAACATTATCGCCCTGAAAGGCAACCACGAGGATTTTATGCAGAACTTCTTTGAAATATATTCCATTGAGGAGGCGGACTGGTGGAATCTGTATGATTTATGGCTTGACCCGCGCAACGGCGGTGATGTGACGCTGAAACAGCTAAGCAAGCTCGACCGCCGGGAGTTTTATAAACTGCTGCGTTTTGTCCGGCAGATGCCCCTGTATTTGGAACTGGGGGATTATTTCTTCGTCCATGCAGGTGTGCATCCCCGCAAAGAGAACCCCGCTGAGCAGACGGAACATGATTTTCTCTGGATTCGGGATAAGTTCCTGAAATACTACAGTGGAAAGCAGACTGTCGTGGCAGGACATACGCCGGTACAGTATCTGGACAGGACATGCAGTAGTCCGTATCTGCTGTCCAATAACATTCTGCTGATAGATACCGGCACAGCCTTTGGGCAGGAGCTGTCGGCAGTGAATGTGCTGGACATGACCTATATGCAAAGCGGCAGTCCTACGGCTGAATGGAAAGAAATTGAGAATATCGAGGAATAAACATGTATATGACAGACGAAGAGCTTTTGGCGAAAAACTATGGCTTCTGGGGAAATGCGCGCAAAGATTTTATGTATAAGTACCGCACAGCTGATTGGGGATTTTTGCAGGAGACAGAAAAACTGGACAGATATCTGACGGTGTTTAATAACAGAATCACTCTAAAGGAACACCACATGCTTGATAAGGCGCTGCTAAGGTCAGGCCTAATGGCATCTATAAGAACCATGGATAAGAACGAATGGGTGTCCAGATGTATGCGTGTAAGAGAGTCCCTGCGAAAGCTCCTGCTAAAAGAGATGGTCTATGAAATTGACTTGTGGCAGTGGTAATGAGGTATATATGGTAACTGCAACGTATATTTTCAACGAAGAAAAAGTAATCGCTGCCGGTAAAACGGTGGAAGAAATGATGGCACCTATCCGGAAAATGCTTTTGGAAAATGGAGCAGAGGAAATAGCCCCGGGAGTATTCTGTAAAGATGGTTTTTATGCAATGGATGTTATTGATTTACCTTTAATCTATATAAGGAAACATTTGAAATATTTAGATGCCCTGGATATATGGACTATGGATATAGATGGTGAAGTAGAAGATTGTAAAGAAGGAATGATTAACTATTACAAAAAACGTGGATATGCACTTGAATAATGGAGGAAAATATGCCAACAGGAACAGAACACGGCTACTGGCGCAGTATCTGTAAAAAATACATGCAGGAACAAAGAGCTGATGATTGGCGTTATTTGCTGAAAATCGGCAGGACAGATACATTTTTGAACGTGGTTGACCAAAAATTCTACGAGAAAGAATACTCGGTTCCCATGGAAGAATACGGTGTGACCGAAGAATTAAAGGTCAAAGACCCCATGGCATGGATTCAGCGCTACAACCAGGTGCGAGCACAAATCAAAGAACGCCTGCAGCAGGAAATGGAAGATTTTTGTGCAGACTATGTGGACTTATTCAAAGAGGCAAGAAAGCATGGTGAAAGTTAAAGGCCATGACGCATAGATCTTGAGGTGAACAAAGATGAAATACGTAACCGGCAGACACGCCATGAACCTTCCCTGCAGTCTGGGCACATGGGGGGATTACCGTACTTCTGCGGTCAATTGGGATAAGCTGACAATATTGGACTCTGAAGACAGTGTTTTTGGTGATTACGGTATCGAGACGGGCAGGACAATACCTTTTCTGGCGGATAACAAAGAATACAACATAGCCAACCATATCCGCGCATTTTTAGACCTCCTGACATTAGGTGATTACGCCTCCGCAGAGGGAATGAAGGAAGAGTATATCTGTAATGACGCCTTCACTGAGGAAATCTTTGCCAAGGTATCCATGCTGCGCTCCAGGCCCAACTGGCAGATAATCGATCTGTTCATGGAACATGAATACTTAAATCAATGGGAGCTTTATAAAAAGGGCATACTTAACGATTCCACGCAAAACACCAAGCCAATACTCGAAATACAGGCAGCCATTATTCCCATACTGCAGGCCTATCAAATAAAAGCAGCCTTTCTGTACGGTTCGTATGCCCGCGGTGAAGCCACCTGGAAAAGTGATATTGATTTACGTCTGGACATTGCTGGCAGTAAAGCATTGAGGCATTGGAATTTAGGCGGTTTGTTCATAAAACTAAAAACAGCGTTACATTGCCAAATTGATTTAACGACAGCGCCTTTGGAAGATATAACTGATGAATATTTTCGGGAAACGCTACAACGTGATGAAATTAAAATATATGACGCAAATTTAAGATATACAATCAGCCACAGGGATAAGCCGGTATACTATGATACTTTCTATGAAAGTCTGAAAGCCCATGGACTGTTGGCACAGGTGAAAAATGAGGAAGGAATGTGAGTAAATACAGAAAGTGACATCCGTTAGAGCACTCAGTAATTTATATGGGGAAAGGTGAATTTTACATGTATAAGCTCAATAAAAAATTTATCAATAACAGAATTGAAGAAATAAGTGGAACGAATAAATATCGCCGTTCTGAAAGGCATACGTTTCCTTTTGCGGAAGCGGAAGAAGCAATCGTAAGAGTATCTGGCGTAGACCCTGACATCGTTTGTGATGCGATATATGAGGAGGCGTATACCGATGATGAAGATTTTGTCAAAAGCGTAGCAGACGCCTTAAGTGCAAAAGTGGAGGAAGTTGCCACGTTGGTAAAGGCGGAGGAGGGCAGGCTGCCGCTGATAAGAGACTTGAGAATACCGTATATCTACTGGTGTGATGTACGCAGAATTGCATCAATCCAGGAAGAAAAGAAGATTTCCAAAGAAGAAATCCATGATTTTATGAGAAGGAAAATGGGACTGTCACATGGCGAAGTAGAGGCGTTGCTGAAAGGAGTCCCAACTCAGGATGCCAAAAGGGTTTCGTATTTGGCACTCTGCCTGGGGTATGATTCATTCGGCATAGTAAGAGCCAAAGAGGTAGGAATACTGCGTTCAAGAAGGCAGGAGCCGAATATTAAGGAGCATTGTTATTATTCTTTTTCCAAAGATGAATTTCGTAGAGCCATAGGCAGGCGGCAAATAACACAATGTGATATAGACCTGTTTGAGCGTGTGTTTAACAGGCTGCATAAAACCTGGACGTTTGACAGGAAGATGAAGAGGATAAGGTTTGAGAAGGGGAAATTCAATTTATGTGCGGAGGCTACTCAGCATAATGACCTTTTTCATGGAAATAGTGATGAAATAGAAAGGAAGGTAAAAAAGACTCTGGCGTATATGCATGCACGGTATTTGTTGATGGAGGCAGTAGGAAATCCCAGCTTTTATGAGATTCTAAGCGAAGTGGGAAATAAAGATGAATTTCCCAAATGGCTTTGGGAAATGCTGAACCTTATTTATGATTAAAGATAAGAAGAGAGATGACAAAGATGATAAATCCTTTTTTGGACTTTTCGGATGGAACAAAGGTTATCTGTTCTGATCCGATAAATATTGACGGCAGAATGTGTGTGCGTGTCATTTTTGAACGCTGGAGCGCCGAGCGCAACGATTATGACCGTATGGAGTGCCTGCTGCCGGATGGGGAAATGACGGGGGTTAAAGGTTTTACGCCGGAGGAAGTACGCTATCATCATGGGAAGATGATTAAGATGCAGGACAATATTCTGGAATGGTCAAGCGAAATGGAGAAAAGCAACATGGTAACTTTTAAATTGATGGAAGTAGATGGCAATATTGCGATCTATCATTACTGGGTAGAAAACAATGAGCAGGAAAAGCCGAATGATTATGGAGTGCTGGCCTTTGACAAGGTGACGCTGAACAGTGAAATACGGAACCTGGCCCCCGATGATTCATGGAATACAATATCGATTGAAGAACGGCTGGAACTGCGGGAGTGGGAAAATGAGCAGAGAAAGGAGCAGGGCAAGCCACCGCTCACAGAAGAGGAATGGCCTGTGCCCAAGAGACCATTGAAAGTTGCTTTTTCAGGGCAGATGGCTTATGTGGAGATAAAAAGAGAGTTTAAAAATAAGGGGGCTTTGCCGGAGGATGGGAGGAATTACTGGTACTAAGCAGTTTTCGTTAGAGATGCGAACAAGTATAAAATATGAGCTGCACTGGGTAAAAGCCCGGACTTTAGGTGCAGACACATATCATGATGAACAGCATGGCACATTTGGCAGCCTTGCTGCAGCCCAGGATGCTGTGCGAAGATGGTGGAACGAAAATCATTTTAAGCCGCCCTATATCCGTGAAATCGTGGATGACAAGGGGGCGCACTGGTGGGACTACGGTGCCCATAATTGTTTTTATTGTTTTAAGGAAGCCTTACATCATAGATGGGAAGAAAAGTATAAATGTGGAGAAGGGGAAAATTATGAATAAGCCGAAACGAACAGGATATAAATATGATGCTGCGTACATTAAGTATGTCGAAAATGGTGAATCGAAAGCTGTATATATTACAAGGGATATCGTGGAGGCAGTCAACACAGATGGCAAGTGGATTGATGTGCTCGACATAGATAGAGACCTGTGGGATGAGTCGCATTGGCGGACAAATTACTTCACCGTAGAATTGTTTCCCCGCCAAACTAAACCCGAATATCCCAAGAATGCCAGTCTCGAAGAAAAGAAGTATATTACCTGGCAGACAGCTCGTACAGATATTGACAAGCAGCGCCGACAAGGATATAAGGGGGATAAGTATAGGATTTATCCACAGCTTGTGAATTTGAACAAGGGCAAATACATAACCGTACGTGCTTTGTGGAATAAACGTTTTGAACAATGGGTGCCGTCTGATAGTATGACTCCATCATGCGAGTGGAGGAAAAGGCGCATGAAGATGAATCCCAAGTGGGAGTATCAGATTAAGAAAGTTCAGAAGCTGTAACTGATATATATGGATAATGGCGGCGGACCTACCCGCAACAGCTTTCTTGTGGCCAAGCTATCACAGGTTCTCGATTGCCCAAGCTATGATTTTGCAAAACGGAAATCAGAGGTGGGCGATGATTCGGATGATTTAAAAGTTCATGAAGCCCTGTATTCGGCTCCGCTTGACTATGATATAAGTCACTTTAGATAACTTAACTTATAACTGGCAGCATAATGGCATTTAGCAGGGAAAACTCATACAGTAATTAAAACGGCTGGAAAAATGACAAGTCAATAAACAAGCCGGGCGGCTGACGAGTCAAATTGACCTGTCAGCCGCCTAATACGGAACCTGGCCCCCGGAGATTCATGGAGTACAATATCGATTGAAGAACGGTTGGACCTGCGAGAGTGGGAAAATCAGCAGAGGAAGGAGCAGGGCAAGCCGCCGCTTACGGAAGAAGAATGGCCTGTGTCCAATATAAATAAAGGTAGTTTTGTATATTTGGGAGGAGTAATTATGAATTATAAACAGTGTCCGGATATAGCATTACTGTATAAAGAGTTTTACGAACAGTATCAAATGGATTATCGTCACAATATGATGTTAGTAGATGCAGCTACCGGACAAGGAAAAACATATTCATTTCTTTGGTTTGCAGAAGCACTACTGGAGGGAAAAATAGAACCAAAGGTAAACCATAGAAAAGATGGCGATATTATAAAGGAATTTAAGCTATTTTATATCTATCCCAAGAAATTGGATGCCCCTATTCAGGATATAAATAATGGTTCATTTCCTAAGCTGAAAGAAAATTATGTTATTTTACATTCTCGCTTGGACGCTTTGAAAGAATGCTGGGGAGATAATTTTTCAGAATTAAAGGAAGAAGGAATGGTTCAAAAAGTAGAACAAATGATTACACCATTCATAGAATATTGCGAAAGATTTGGTGGAAAACTAGCCCCTTATTTAGAAAATTTTTTAAAGAGTTATCGAGATTGTGCAAAAATGTATTATCATTATATCTTGATGACCGGGAAAAATGATAATACAAATATCGAATGTTCCACGTATTATAGTCAAATATTTTTGTTGAAAAAAGATGATGCTTTTGAAATAGCTAATTATAGAGTCATGGTTACGAACTTAAAAATAATATTGAAAAAAATAGCTGAAATCAATGAATGGGAAGATTATGAAAATATATACAAAGAAGAACGAATTTTTGGGATATTTCGAAAGTTATTTCCTGCAATGGAATTATTTAATCCTAAACGTAAGGTCTTTTTTATGACAGCTGCAAAAGCACTGCGGATTATTGATCCAATTATTGCACCATCATTTTATTTTAATTCGATTAGAAAGCAATTTTCATCTAAGCCGGTTATTCACTTATTTATTGATGAACTAGATGAGTTTATAATTGAATATAATAAAATTCGATATGATGAGGCAAGAAATAATCGATATGGAATTATCGGATTAGCACAACAACTTTTAAAACTACGCTATAAGCGGTTATCGAAATTAGGCAAAGGTTTTCATGGTGAATTAGAAGGTGAAAATAAGGTACTTCATAACAAAATAACCAAATATTGCGAACAAATAGACAGTAAAATCGATAATATTCTGGAAAAATATCCTTTTTTGCCTAATGATTTTAAATTTGAAAATGATGAACCGGAGTTTATTTACTTAGCTATATTTGGCTATCCATTATTAAGATGTTCATTATCGAATCATGAAAGTGAAAAAAATATATTTGAATATATTATGCCATATAAAGATGGAGATTCTGATGAATGGTCACCGCATAATAAAATATGTTCCACTGTTGGAAAAAAGGAAAAGCAAGATGATAATAATTATTTAAAGTTACGTGATTTTATACATGATATTACCATGTTTAATCGCAGCGTGATTGCCAAAATATCCTTTATTGTACGCATCTATCATGAATTGATAAATAAAAAGATAATACGGAGTAAATCGAATAAAGAAAACAATTATAATGAAGATTTAAGTATCTTTCGTGAAATTAATTTGAAACAATGCGTAACGACGGTGTTGGACGAGTTTGGCTTATATGATTCCAATACGAGCATATATGCCAATCCATATGTGAGTTTAGTGCTGCAAGAATTAAGCCGCGATACTTTTGGTTATCGTAGGAACAATAAATTCCTGTTTATTCCGGCTGTTTATTCGTTTTTTAATCGTGGTTATCATATAGTGTGGCCAAAACAGGATTATAGTCATTATCAAAAAGATGATATATCATCATGTGATTGTGTATCGTCATGTGAAAATTTTTTCCTTCATTTAACATCGCCAAACAATAAAAATCTTTCTGCTGATAATAAGTTGAGAAACGATAATGATAGTCATGTGTTGATTTATGGCCTTTCCGCTACGTCACATTATGATTCAATTCTTACAAATCTTAACTATAATTACATTTCTGATATTGGAGACAAAATACTATATTATCCTTCAGATAATCTTTGTCGAGTGATAAGCCGAAACTTCGATTCGAAAAATCGCTTTAATACTAAAAAACAGGAGGTTAATGTATCTTGTATTGTTCCTGATGAGAAACTAATAGAAATATCTACTCAGGATATAAAAGATGAAATATGTAAAAGATTACATTATTACCGAAAAAAAGACCTTTGTGATGCCTTGGCTGATATAGGTGTTGAGGATTCTGTAGGCTATGCAGAAGATTTTTATGAAGAATTAGAAATTTTGATACAAAAAATAAAAGCTGACGGAAAAATGGAGTACAGGATGCGATATATTTGTATTTTTCTTGAGTGTTTCCGCAGTTTCTTGGATAATGATATTCGTTCCTTTCTGTTTTTTAATACGGCTTCATTATGTGAGTATGAACATTTTTTGAAAAGAGCTGCTTTAGTCATTGCCGTATTAAATAATTATATTCATACAAAATATGAATTTTATGAATGTGATAAATGGTTATATTTCTTTAAGGCAACTCATTTTCGCGATGAAAAAACGGAATATGATGTTAATGAAAAGAATTTACGTCCTGTTCTATTCCGATTGGCAAAAGGAGAGCGTGCTTTCATTATTACCTCATACGCATCGGCCGGGCGTTCGTTTAATCCAATTTATCCGGCGCCATTTCAGGATTTATATGATGAAAGGATTCATTGCATAGGAGATGATGATGATGTAACCGAATTTGAAAGAAAACGTCTCAAAATAATAAAGGCAGGAAAGCAGCATTACGAAGAACAAGTTAATCGTTGGTTTAATCATCAAATCTCATCAGATCCGTTTATTATGGTTGACTTTCAGGGATGTTATACCGGTATGCCTACATATGTTTTCCCGTTTATCATGCCACAAGATAAGATGAACATTATTTCAAAACTTCCTGAAGCATTTATCCAAGGATTGGACTATCTTTGTAGACTTAGAGATTATAATGAAATATCTATTGACGAATTTAAGACCGGGCTGAATAATTATGCATTAAAAATCATTCAAGATGAAAATACGAAAACATTTAATAATTTTAGTCCAAAAAAATTGATTAGTACGCAAATATCAGCTTTGCAAATCGTCGTACAAGCGATAGGGCGTATTACACGTGGGAAAAACAGATACAGTGAAATAATGATTTGCGTGCAAAATGAATTGTTAAAGTATCCATGGCAGATTATTTATGGCGCATCAAAACTTAATCATAATCATTATATTAAAATCATTATGGAGGAAGCAAATAAACGTGGTGTTAGTCCAGACTATTCATATGAGCAGCATATTGAACAATTAAATAAACAACATCTTATAACAGCATCTAATAATTTTGGAAAACTGTTATCGGAAATCGCCCAACACTTTGGGGAAGAAGGCCAAAGTAAAGCCGATGAACTTGCTAGATTGAAGTTTGATGACCTGCATACTTATTGCTTACAAAACTATGTTAAGTGCAGAGATTCATCAGATTTTCTGTATCCTAGCATAGAGGGAGCGAAAGAGCGAAATATATTTATTCGCTCTCTGACAGGAAAACCAATTTGCAAAAGATATTATAAATTTGAGAACAATAGGCAAACCGGTCGATATGTGCGTATTTCTGAGGTTAGTGATACTCCTCCGGGAGATGGATGGTCTGAGATGTCTGCGGATGCATTACAATTGCCATTGTATGATCAATGTATAGAGTTCCACGAAGCTTTTAAAAAATTGCATATTCCTATAGAATGGGAGCCGCAACTGTATCTTCCAGTACCATCTTTTTTTGAACAGGTTTGTAAGGGACGTATTGGTGAAATCATACAGGATGTTTTCCTGTCAAAATATTTGGGGTATACGCCGAAGGCTTTATCAGAAAATATTTACGAGCTTTTTGATAGAGCAATCAAAGAGGCTTCAGGTATATACTTTGATGCTAAATTTATGACAGAAAACAGCTTTCACGATTATGTCGAATCTTCTTATAGTTTAGGTCATTTATCGAAAAAAATAAAAACAGTTATCGACAGTGGAAAGGATATACAAGGAGTTGTCATTATAAATACACGGATTTTGAGCAATCGTGTAAACACTCCAATACTTACTCCGAAGAAATACTTTATCGAATTAGAAGACAGAAAACTACATATTCTTCAAATCCCGCAACTGCTTAAGCCTATTGTGGGAAAATACTTGGTTGATAATATTTGTGATGAGGCCAAAGAGGCTATAAAAAATTTTATTGCGGATATGATAGGAGGGGAAAATAATGGCAAAAATTAAAATAAATCAATTTGTTAATGATGTGGTAAATTGGGAGTCGTTGAATAAGCGTTATTATCTGTTTCGCCTATCCTCGGATAGAGATAAAGACTTAAAGTTCCAATATGATGTTTTCTTTGAACATATAAAAAACGCGAAACTTTCTTCTGTTGTATCATGTCTATATAATGGTTTTGGAGAAAGAGCTGTGTATATTCTTTTCAAAAAGGATAATAACATTGATGAGCAGGATTATCATATAGCTTTGCACAATTATACTAAGGAAAATTGTGGCGATTCAGGTTATCACATTCAGATAATTAAAAGTGAACAGGATTTGAGATTTTATAGGAAATATCAGGATAGTACATCTATTATCAGGCAGTTGTTTCTTAATGCTGTGACATGGCAGGATCCGTTCAGTAATTCGACTGGAAGATGTCTAATAGTACAGAAAACGAGGAAAGCCGGTAACGGTACAGTTGCGCCTGCTTTAGAACTTCGGGTTGATGAACGTAATATTTTATCGTTTAAGGTAGTAACATTTGCGTCAATTCAAGGGGATAATTGGTATTTTTGGAATAAGGGTAAAAAAAGACCACGGGAGCAGTTTTTAGTTGGTGGGAATTATATGCGGCGATGCAAGTATAGGGATATACCCAGCGATGAAATTCTTAATGGTGTTTTTGTGCAAAAAAAACCTTGGTTCTTAAGAAACAGGAAAGAAGAGCTTGCCTTTCTGTTAAAAGGGAAGGATGAAAAATCTGCCAAATTGTATCAAATGCATAACGTATTGGAATCTGCGTCAAACATTGCAGGTGATATTATATCTTTTGTGTTTAAGGAAATAGATGCAACTGAAATTCGCTCATATAAAAGGAATAAAAAACAGAAATTCGATGAGAATATGGAGATGATTAGTCCTGTGCCGCAGGATAAGCTATGGGCTGAAATGATATATAAGTGGACAACAAATATCCATCTGGATATTTGCTTTGCCAGAGATTGTGACTCGATAGGTGTCCCGCAGTCACTTTATTTTAGGGCGTTACAGAATGCTTTTGCGTCATACTTTAAATCTGTAGAATGCTGTGAAATGAGCGATAAACCTTACATGAAATGGGATGGTTTAAATCGTGTGGGCATGATTATCTTGGGAAAAGATCGCAATGACTATCAAGGGCAACATGAAAATGATCCATATTATGACAAAGAAAATGTACTGGGGGTTTCTGTTCGTTTGACTAGCAAAACTGTGCAACAAGTTATCATCGATAGAAATGATGGGTATCAGGGTTTGATAAGAACGGAACTTATGGAACTTCGTGAGATAGCTGATATTCGCCAGCAAATTAGTTCATTTTATTTGACTGGTGGAAAAAATCTTTTAGAGTCAGATTTACTGCTTTGCACCAAAAATCCTAATCCCGGAAAATATTTGTATAAAGATGAAGCGCTTTACTTTAGTATTCTCTCTCCCAATGGTACAATGAAATTTATGAAAGAAGGTGTTGATACGGAGCGAGAAATTTCAGATAAACAGCTTGCGTGTATGTATCGTAGCATAGAAAGAAAGGATAAACCAATTACCTTAGCTGGTATGACTGAATGGAAAGGCAAAACAGTGAACTTTGGAATATCATTGGGAAAAATCTATCCCTTGCCTAATTATAGAGAATTCTATGATTTTGTGAAGGCAGGTAGAGAAGTAGAAACTAAAGGTCTGTCTTTAAAAACATGGTATAATACCGTAAGTATGGACGGAGATAAAACATATCCATTGGTAGCTTGTTTAAAAGATATGATAAAAAATAATGGTGAAAGTGAATATATCACCTTTTCTGGCTTAAAAAAAGCATATAAAGAATATAAAGCAAGCGTAAATGTTTTTCCTGAAGATTTGCGGAAGAAATTGCCTGATGGTGTAACGGATAGATCGATGTTTTTAACAGTGCAAAAAATAATAAAAGAAAAACTGAATATTGATATAAAATTAAACTATAGAAGTGGTGAAATTATAGACAGGTATTATCGTATGATGCTGGGGTTACATGCTGCCTTTATGGAAGATGGTAAACATATCTACTATTGGCGCGGTCAAAATGGCGGAATTCGTGCAAGTGTATTAGAGCGCGGTACTCCGGCGCGGGAGATATATCTGGAAGGGTTATGTGATTTAGACGAGCGCAAGGAGTTTTTATATCATTGCCTGCTGCCCTTTTTAACATTTGAGCATATAAAATGGGGGGAGGATACAGCATGGCCTATGCCGTATAAATATTTACGAGAATTTATCAATCTACATGTGCGTGAGACAGCGGCAGGGGGTTAAGAGACCATTTATATCAGCTATGAATCTACGGCCTCATCTTCTGGTGAATAGCAAATTAGACGAATGTCACTACTTAGGCTGTGCATAGCCTGCAGGGGAATGTGATTTATAAGTTGCCATAATATTTAACATGGGCGGCTGACAAGTCAAATTTCACTTGTCAGCCGTCATTTATTTTGCTACACTATGTGTAAGTAGATTACACGAATTACACAGGTGTATGTTATGGATAAGGAAAGTTACATTGCCATTGACCTCAAATCTTTCTACGCGTCGGTGGAGTGTGTGGAAAGAGGCCTTGATCCTCTGACCACCAATCTGGTGGTGGCTGACGAAAGCCGCACGGAAAAGACCATCTGCCTGGCGGCCACGCCGTCTATCAAGGCTTATGGTATATCGGGGCGGGCAAGGCTGTTTGAGGTGGTGGAGAAAGTCAAATTTGCCAACGGTGCCCGGCGGTATTTTGCTCCCGGTAAAAAGCTGCAGGGGGAGTCTTTTGACGCGCTGGAACTGGCGAAAAATCCACGCTTGGCTATAGGTTACATCGTGGCCCCGCCGCGCATGGCGCTTTATATGGAATACAGCTCTCGGGTGTATGGCGTGTACCTGCGCTTTGTTTCACCTATGGACGTCCACCCGTATTCCATTGATGAGGTGTTTATCCATGCCACGCCGTACCTGAAAACCTGCCGCCTGACCGCCCACGAACTGGCCTTGCAGATGGTGCGGGCCGTGCTGGCAGAAACCGGCATTACGGCCACCGTCGGTATTGGCACGAATATGTACCTGGCCAAGGTGGCTATGGATATCACCGCCAAGCACATGGCCCCCGACAAGGACGGTGTGCGGATTGCGGAACTTGACGAGCAGAGCTACCGCGAAAAAATGTGGGCGCATACGCCTATCACCGATTTTTGGCGCGTGGGCAAAGGCTATGCCGGCCGGCTTTCACGGATGGGGCTTTACTCCATGGGCGACATTGCCAGGTGGTCGCTGACTGTTGACGGGGAAAACTCCCTGTACAAAGCCTTTGGCGTGGCGGCAGAACTCCTGATTGACCATGCCTGGGGCTATGAACCCTGCACCATGGAGGCCGTAAAAAAATACCGCCCGGCAAGTACCAGTCTGTCGAGCGGTCAGGTGCTGCATGTGCCATATAATTACGAACAGGCACGGCTAATCGTCTGGGAAATGGCTGACCAGTTAATCCTTGACCTCGTGGAAAAAGGCTTGGTGACCAATCAGGTGGTGCTGGACGTCGGCTACGATATCTGCAATATTTCCCCGTATTACACAGGGGAAGTGCATATCGACCACTACGGGCGCAGGGTGCCAAAATCCGCCCACGGGACAACGAGCTTGCCCCAATATACATCGTCCACCAAACGCCTGCTTAAAGAGACGCTGGCCCTTTATGAACGCATTGCCAATCCGGCGCTTTACGTCCGCCGGATAAGTATCACCATGGGACGGCTGCTGACTGAGGACAGCCTAACACGTCAAAAAGCGGCGCTGGTGGAGTACAGCCTGTTTGACAACTGGGAAGAACGCGCCCGTCAGGAGCTAAAGGAACAACGTGCCGAAAAACGGGAAAAATCCCTGCAGCATACCATGATTGCCATAAAGCACCGCTTTGGCAAAAACGCTATCCTAAAGGCCGCCAACCTCAAAGAAGAGGCCAGGACAATTATCAGGAACAGCGAGATAGGAGGACACAAGGCATGATAATAGATAGAGATATCAAGGACTACCAGCACATAATCAACCTGCCGCGCCCCGAACCGCAGAGGCACATACGTATGGCCATGCACAAACGCGCCGCCCAATTCGCCCCCTTTGCCGCCTTGACCGGCTATGAAGAAATAGTGCAGGCAACAGCCAAGGCCCACGAAAAAGCAGTGGCGGGCGGTTGAAAGTCAAGTATTACATTTTTTTCTCCAGCACTACACAC
>NZ_KK366041.1:19828-21674 GCF_000686945.1 Selenomonas sp. AE3005 | reverse complement strand
AAAGGTCTGTCCTCAAAGCGACAGGGCTCTTCTTGATTAAATTATAACCTAATATATGATGGATGTCAAAGTATTTGTGTTCACCAAGGACGAAGTGGCCAGACGGTCTTGGACGGGGAAAAACTTGCCTTTTCGAGGGTAAAGTCATAGAATATAACGAGGCAAGAAAATGTCCCCCACCTCAGCAGGTGGGGGCACGAATACCAAAACAGGCGGCGAGCATATCTCCCGCCTCGTTGAAACGCCAAGAGGAAGTTTTGCCTATGGCAAAACTGGAACAACGGCGTTATAATAAAACACCAGACGAGGAGCTGGCAGAAATCGCGGCAAGCGAGGCCGCAATTCAAGAGGCAATGGAGGTGGAAGACGTGTTCACCAAGGACGAAGTGGCCAAACGGTCCTATGAAAAAGCAGAAAAATTCCGCCGAGACCAAGCGGCGCAGATAAGATATGCCACCGAAGAAGGCCGACAGGAAGGTCGTGAGGAAGGCCGCAAAGAAGGTCGTGAGGAAGGCATACTGGCCACAATAGCGGCGCTAAGGAGTCTTAACTTTGATAAACGAACCATTGCGCTAAAATTGGTGGAAGTATTCGGCCTTGACGATAAGGCGGCCAACGGCTATGTAGATGCTAACTGGTAAAGCAGACCTGCCGCTTATGCGTGTGTGGGAACTTATGCAGGAACAGCTTGCGCATTAAATAAAATAAATTCCCCTTGTTTTTGACCGGTCAACTCCATAATATAAGAACTGTAAAGAATCTTTCCTATAATCCCTAACTGAATACGTCTCGGAAATGACAATATTTTTGGTATCAGCGCAGGCATGCGTTAGATATATATTGGGGTTGTCATTCCGCAAGAAGGCCGCAGGGTGACAATCCGGCGGCCTTTTTGCTTGCTTGTGTTTAAGGAGGGAAAAACATGCGAATGAATGAAAAGACCACACTGAAACTTTCCCGGGTGCTGTCCACCAACGCCTCCGGCCATGAGGTGCTGAATTACGTGAACATCACGAGCGTGAACCCGGAAGTTGCGGACGCCGACATGCTGGCCATCGGCCAGGCTTTAGGTGATTTGCAGAGCCTGCCCCTGCACGCTGTAGGGCGCATTGACAGCAGTGACCTGGCAGAGTAAGGAGGAGGTTAAACCATGAAAACCACACTGATTATGAATTTCAAGCTGGATAACGGCAAGGCTACGACGCTTTCCCTGACTTATCCCCGTGAGGATTTGACGGAGGCGGAAGTCAAGAAGGTAGCTGACACTATGATTGCCAAGAACTTCCTGACCATTGGTGAAAGCAGCCTGGCCTCACTCGATAAGGTCTTTGTCCGTAAGGTCGAAGAAACGAAACTTCCGTAAGACGCAGCTTTTCTGCACGGCCCCGGCGCAAGCTGGGGCTTATTTACAAGGAGCGGTATATGGAACAGACAATACTTACCGCTGTTTCTGCCGTAGGCTTTCCCATTGTGGTGACATTCTACCTGCTGACCAGTTTCCAGAAGTCCATGGATAAATTCACCGACAAACTAGGGGAGCTTATACAGGAGCTAAGGCGGTTTGAAAAATGACAAGTCAATAAGTACGGTGGGCGGCTGACGAGTCAAAATGGTCAGCCGCCTGCTCATTTGCTGAACCGATTTCGTGTATGTGGATTTCACAGGAACGCCCCGAACTGCAGAGGCACATACGTATGGCCCTGTACAAACGCGCCGCCCAATTCGCCCCCTTTGCCGCCTTGACCGGCTACGAAGAAATAGTGCAGGCAACAGCCAAGGCCCACGAAAAAGCAGTGGCGGGCGGTTGAAAGTCAAGTATTACATTTTTTTCTCCAGCACTACACAC
>NZ_KK366041.1:17427-19598 GCF_000686945.1 Selenomonas sp. AE3005 | reverse complement strand
AGAGGCACATACGTATGGCCATGTACAAACGCGCCGCCCAATTCGCCCCCTTTGCCGCCTTGACCGGCTATGAAGAAATAGTGCAGGCAACGGCCAAGGCTCACGAAAAAGCAGTGGCGGGCGGAGCTGTGTTTTAAGTATGATAAAAGGTGCTGTGATATAAAATGCTTTCGCATTTCATCACAGCACCTTTTTTGAATTTGCCAGTCAGAAAATGTCATCAATCAAGTCATCGAGGTCATAAGTAACGACGTCTACAAGGTCATCCCACCAGCTGCCACCAGACGAGTTGGGGCTGCGGACAAAAAGTTGGACTATCATTATGCGATAATTCCTAATTTCTGTCGATATTCCCTTGGACTCAAATATCCAAGGGATTCTTTTATTCTCACTTGATTATACCATCGAATATAGCAGTTAACTTCATCCATGAATGCGTCAATACTGATTTCAGTCCAACGTCCAGGATAAAACATTTCATTTTTCAGTCTGCCCCAAAAGCCTTCACAAGCAGCATTATCAGGAGAGCAGCCCTTCTTTGACATGGACCTTGTCAGATGGGCTGCTTCCATACATTCAATCCAGCCGGGCCAGCGATAGTGGCATCCTCGATCCGTATGGACAATAGGATGTTCTCCAGGACCAAGTTGACGAATACCGTCTTCCAACATACTGTTCACCAGATTGGCATTGGGGCTTGTACCCAACTTCCAGGCAACGATCATTCCATCAAAGCAATCTACCAAAGCAGACAAATAAACCTTGCCGGCGGCTATGGATAATTCTGTTATATCAGTGAGCCATTTTTTATTCGGTGCATCTGCATGAAAATCTCGATTTAGCAGATTTTCAACGGAAGGAGTTATTTCACCTTGATAAGAAGAGTACCTTTTGTGCGATTTAACAGGTACTCTCAATCCTTCTTCGGACATAATTCGCCGAATCACCTTTTCGGAAAGGATAATCCCATCGCGGCGAAGGATTCCATAAATACGACGATATCCATAGCATTGTCGGTTCTCAAAAAATATTTTCCGAATTTTCTCTTTCAAGCTGGCATATTTGTCAATACGTTTCTGTATCTTCTTTTGGTAATAATAACTGCTTCTAGATAAGCCAAGTTTTAGCAGAAGCTCTGGTAGTGAATATTTTTGTTGTAAGGCATCAATTATCACTACCTTTTCCCGATTTTTCAACGGTTCCAGATTGATGCCTGGGTCTTTTTTTAATACAGCAATCGTTTCTTTTAAGATATCCATTTCCAGTTGCATATCATGCATTTTTTGCTTCAAAGCATCCAATTCGTTTTGTGATGTCTCTAGGGAGCTTTCTTTTAAGCTGTCTCTGGGAATATCTTTCGAATTCATTAATGCCAATCGTCCTTCCTTGACGTATCGTCGTCGCCATGTGTATATAGATTCCCTTGAATATCCTGTCTCCTCTGATACTAATTGTACATTTTCTCCAAGTTCAAAGCAACGATGAAGAATATTTAATTTTGTCTCAACGGATGGATGTAAAGGATGCTCTACGGTATTAATGAATTTCTTCCGTACTTTTAAAGGCTTTATAGGTGCTTCTCTCTCCCTTAGCCAGCGATACAGGCATTGACGTGTTGGATATCCCAATCGAATAATCACCGTGGTTACGGATTTCGTTTCGTCATACAGCTGCAAGGCTTTTTGTTTCTGCTCTAATGAAAATGACATCGTAATATCCTCCATCAGAGTCCAACTTTTTGTCCGCAGCCCCCTCTCCACCAGACACATTGTCCAGTTCCATAATCTCCATTTTTTTCTTCTCCATTACGTTAAGTTCTTTCTTGTCCATCATTTTTGACAACTCCTTTCGTTTGTAATCTGCATCTTGCTATCTTCTTTAGGCAGTGATATTCACTTCGTCCCAAAATCCATGGTAGTTATCAGTAGGCGGTGGGTCTATGTAGCCCCAAGGTTCATTTTTGGGCACATCAGGCGGCGGCGGATAAATGCACCCTCCTGTTACGATTTCCATAATCTCAATCGTAAGTTCTTTCTTATCAATCATTTTAATCATCTCCATCCTTGATTCTATCTTTCAATAACCGGATTTAGTTCATTCGGGATGATCACATCATCCCAGGAAGAACCCGGGGGATCCCCCAGGGGGGGCGTCTCAATTCCGCCGGCAAT
>NZ_KK366041.1:0-16900 GCF_000686945.1 Selenomonas sp. AE3005 | reverse complement strand
TGGACAAGGTAGCTGGTGGGAGAGGAAGAGGTGGATTCCGTCATCCTAAAAGTAACGCAAATTCTATGGCAGCAAATGTAGATGAAACACAAATGAAACTCCCTATCGCTGGTGGTCATAAAATCAATGTGTAATGCAAATTCTATGGCAGCTAATAGCGATATAGGCTAAGACATAGACAGGTGCTGTGGATAAAATTTGAACGTATTTTATCCACAGCACCTTTTGTGCATGCGCCCGGCGGCGCACGTTCTCTCGTGGTGTTGTATTTTTTTCAAAAAAATATAAACACTTTCCCTATTTCAACGATATAAAGAATAGAACGCAGCAAAAACAACACTCAAGATTGTGAGGAGGAAAACAAAATGGATGAGATGAATAAGAACAAGATGGACGATATGGAAATGGATAAGGTATCTGGTGGACGATGCAATCCCGGTGGGAGCAAGAAACGTCCCCGTGACAGTAACGCAAATTCTATGGCAGCTAATGTAGATGAAAACGGTACTGTAAATTCTATGGCAGCAAATGTAGACATAGATAAAACACAAAACGCAAGCGGTTGGTTAGGCCCATAATGGCTGGCAAAGAAAAAACCGGACTAATAGCGATATAGGCTAAGACATAGACAGAGGGCATATCATCAGATTGTAAGGAGAAAAATAAAATGGATAAGAAGTTCATGAATAAGATGGACGATACGAAACTGGATAAGGTAGCTGGTGGCGTAGAAATTGACTACGATAGTGTTCCGACTTATCGTCCGGTTAAAGATCCATCTGACCCATTCGGTTTTAAGAAAGCTGAAATGGAGGAACGCAAAAAGAAAATAGAGAAATAAAAAGCCGAAGAAGAATTGAAAAAAGAATTGATGGAGCTGGCCCAAAAAGGATTTAAGGATTATAACGATTACCTGAAACCGTATTAAGGAAAAATCCTGTAAAAACGGGGACTGGGATGAAACATGCGAAAGCGTTTCATCCCAGTCCCTTTTCGTGCTCGTGTCGGATGCGTCGAGGAATGCCAGTGGCATTCCGAGGGGACAGGCCTGTCCACCAAAGCTAAGGCTCCCTGCCCTCAGTGCCGCCCAACTTGCAAGCTGGAACTAACGGCAACGCCACGGCCTGCGGTGGCCGGAACAAAGCGAGCGGGAGGTGCGCCAGCACGTCCCGAACCCCGAACCTGACGCATTATCTTTTGAAACATGTTTACCCAAATCAAGATTGACTGGTCAAGTGAGTCCGTGTCGGTGACGACGTGGACAGGATAAGGCGGGACTGCGTACTGCTGTCCCGCCTTTCCTGTCCACCCAAGTCAACGGACACCCGTTACCAGTGACGGGTTATGTCCGGGCTGGTCTGCGGGGCGGAGTGACCGATTGCCGGAGGGAGTCAGGGCAGGGCGCGGTGGCACGTCGTGACATGACCTGACGGAAGGAGAAAAGAGGGAACGCAGCCCTGCTGTCCAGCCCCGCCTGACTTGTCAGATACGCAGCAGCTTTATGAGGGCGGGAGCGGTGTCCCTGGCGACGTGGACGCTGACAGGTCAAAGCGGTCGCAGGTCGCTCTGGTCGTCAGCGTCCACCAAAGCAGGGATAGCGCTGGGGGGGTAACACCCTAAATAGACAAAAAAAACCGTCAACTTGACGAGTAAGCTATGAACAACCTTTCCTGATACCCAAAAAATGTAGGGCCACTGTAGGGCCACCAGCGTTTATAATGGTAAGAAATTATACTAACTTATGAAATTGGTAAAACGCCGCACCCCTTATGTATCAAGGGCTTTCAGAGTTTATACTAAATTATGAGAGTAGCAATACAAGATGACATGTCAAATTTGGCGCTGATGGCAGGTGAGAGGCGATAGAGTTTAATGATTAGAAATTCATCAACGTGTCCCTAAATGCGGTGTTCTACGTATTCCGGGCTTGTAAATTTTGTAGCAGGATTTTGTTTACGAATGTTGAAAGTACATAGTGGGAAGAGTGGTATAAATGGGAGGGACATGAGCATGCGTTCCATACGAACAAAATTCACTTTATTGACGTTAAGTGCGATTGTTGTAGCGTTAAGTATCGCTACGTATATAGGTGTTTACTCTATCAAAACGTTGGGCAAAAGCGACGCTGACCAGATGATTCATCTGAAATGTACAACGGGTGCCATGAATCTGGAGGCTTATTTTAATGGTGTAGAGCGCTCGGTAGAAACGGTAGCTACCCTGGTGCAGGACAACTTTGAAACGATGCCCATGGAACAGATAAACAGTGAGATAGAAAACGTGCGTCATCTGTTTGGTAAAGTTTCCCATAACACCAATGGCGTCCTCACGTATTATTTCCGTCTCGACCCTGAATTCTCGAAGGAACATCCGGGTTTCTGGTATGTCCGGCAGAACGACATAGGATTTCAGGAACATGAAGTAACGGACATTACGCAGTACGACACCAATGACACATCAGCGATAGGCTGGTTTACGATTCCCAAATCCTTGAAAAAAGGGATTTGGCTGCCGCCTTATCATACAGAAAATCTGGGAGTCCGCGTCATTTCCTACAATGTTCCTGTTTACTGTAAGGGACAATTTGCCGGTGTAGTAGGTATGGAAATCGATTATGAGACTTTAGCCAAGGAGGTAGAAAAAATCAAGCTCTTTGAGAATGGCTACGCCTTTATCCTCGATGAGAATTCCAATGTTATTTACCACCCACAGATGGAATCAACGCTGCAGTATGGCGAAAAAGTGGCCATCGATTCACCTGACCAGGTCGTAGGTGACCATCATGTACGATATCATTTCGATGGTACATTGAAGGAGGCTTGCTGGGTGCCGCTGAGCAATGGCATGCGGCTTTATGTGACTGTACCCTTAGCGGAAATCAACAGCATCTGGCAAAGAATGATTTCACGCACAATTTTCGCCGCCTTTATCATTCTGCTCATAGCCAGTTTCGTAATGATGCGTTTCGCCACCCGTATTACCAACCCGCTGCATAATCTGGCCCAGGCCGCGCAGCAGGTTGCCGACGGGGATTATGATGTTGTACTGGAAGATAATAACAATGACGAGATTGGTATCCTTACACGGTCATTTATGGGACTGGTAGAGAAGACCAAGGCGAATATTGATAATCTCAATCGAAAAGTTTATTATGATGCGATGACTTCCGTGCGGAACAAAGCCGGCTATGGCGCTTATATGCAAAAGCTGCAGGATTTGATGGACAATCATACCGAGGGGCTGATGTTTGCCATTGGCGTTTTTGACTGTGATAACCTCAAATACATCAATGACTTTTACGGCCATGACAAAGGTGATATATACATCAAGAAGGCCAGCCAGTTAATATGCCGCACTTTCAAGCATAGTCCTGTATTCCGCATTGGCGGCGATGAATTCGCAGTCATTATGGAAAATGAAGATTTCCGCGACCGGGATAAGCTCTTTAATCTGTTCCGCGAATATCGGGAAGAAATATGTGCTGCAGCAGAACATGAGTGGGAACAGGCTAATATATCCATGGGTGTTGCCGTGTACGACCCCGAATTTGACCCGGCGGTAATCGACGTTGCCCGGCGGGCAGACAAGGTGATGTACGAGAACAAACGGCTCCGCAAAGAAAAAAAGTCCCGAGCATAACCGGGAATACCCTCAACTGAAAAAAATCCTGCAAAATTTTTTTAAACATACTACACACTTTTGCTGATGATGGATATAAAGAACAGAAAGATAAATCAACAACAACATAAAAGTTGAGGGGGTAATTAAAATGAAAAAGAACGTAATGAATTTCGCCGACATGGATATGGTGGCAGGGGGAAGTGCCAGAGATTTGCAGGCGGGCATAAAAGTGGTATTGAACGATAATACGATTCCTACTTGCGAGACGATTCCCACCTGCAGCAGACCGCGCCGTATTCCCTGGACGCCAACTATAAGGATAAAATAATTACGTAAAAGCAAAAGCCTGATCAGGTATATTACTGGATTAGGCTTTTCTCTGTTTTTAATAAAAATATAATGATAAGGTGTTATCATATTCTTCAGAAAATGGCAGGGGAATACTGAAGAAGTGGTGATAATTAAATGTGGAATAAACAGGCTTTTAATTTTCAATACCTCAGAGAGAACTACAAAGAAATAATCAAACAGGGCAGCAGAATGTTGTGGGAGCACTTTCCTGAGGCTGCCTTGCTTAATATGGTACACCTTGTATATCAAGGTGTATTTTTGCTGGGCGGCAATATTGAGGAGTCAGGTATTGAATGGATACATTGGACGGAACGTCTGCTATCGCTTATCTTGGTGGCGGTAGCGGCTGAGTTATGGCGCGAGCGCAGACCGCAATGGCAGCCGGGGAAATACCGCTGGAAAATCTGGGGGCTGCTTGCCTTATGGGGGGCCGTGCTGGAGGGCGGCACAAGAATATTGCAGGGGTTCGAGAATATGATGTTTCATATTGTATCACCCTGTTTTTGGCTGATAATAGTCTGTTATTTGCTGCTGCCCACCGATAAGGAACAGCAGAGCAAGCACCTGCGGAAATGTGTGTATACATTTGCGGCGGCGCTGGCACTTACGTCCCTGTTTGGCATGCTTATAACTACCTGCATATCGGCAGTGCATACTTTGCTGGTACCGCTGCCTAAGGAACTGGAGATATTTCTGGCTATTGTGGTGCCTTTTACCTTTGGCGTTTATGCCTTTTTGGTATTGTTGTCAACAACGAAAGCGTTAAACCTTGTATCAGATTCCTTTACGGCCAGGACCGTTAAGTACCTGCTGTTTCCCGGCTATGCGCTGCTGCTGTTGATTCTCTATCTGTATATTGGCAAGATAATTATTTGGCAGTCCATGCCTGTCGGAGAAATGAACTGGTATGCGTCGCTGGCCTTGCTGGGATATGGATTTTTCTACTTCTTTTGGAATGATACCGAGTGGTCATGGTTTAAAAAGTTTATGCGTTGGGCGCTTATTCTGTTTATCCCGATTCTTGTCCTGCAGTTTTATGGCGTGTGGATTCGCTATTATGCCTATGGGCTTACGCAATTGCGCTATGCGTCCATGATTTGTACGGCCTATGGAATATTGCTGCTGAATTTTGGTTTTTGGCGTCTGGGGATACGGCCTCTGCTGCTGATAGGTGCGGCGCTGCTGATGGTGTTTACCGTTACGCCGCTGAATGTAATGCGCGTACCTTTGCATAATCAGCAGGCACGTTTAATCGGACTGCTGGAGCAGGAAGGTCTGTATGAGGATGGCGAGATTATCATGAGTCACCCCATATCCCCGGAACGGGCGCCGGCTATCAAGAGCTGTGTGGACTATATCCGTAAGGAAAAATATCTTAAAGAGAGCAATGAGGCCTTTGGCCTGCAGGTAAAAAATATAGCTTGGAATGATTACTATCCCCAGACGAAAAAAGATAATAAGAAAAATCCCCCCCAGCAAAAAAACAAGGTGGTATTTGCCCCCAGACACAGCGGCATACCGGTAGAAGGTTATAAAGTTGCCTATACATTTACCATCAAAAAGAACGAGGCGGTCATAAAGCTGGAAGACGGCAAGGAGCGCAAGGTGAATGTCAGTCCCTATGTGAGAAAGTTGATGGCAGCTCAGCCGGAGGGCACGGGCAATAATAAAGTTTACCTGGACGAGGCTTATAAGGTGGATGACAGGTCTGTGTTGTATTTCACGGAACTGGTGGTAAATCAGACGGGTGACAGCAAAAACTATAAAATATCCGGCCGGGGCTTTTTCCTGCAGAAATGACGGGGGAATTCGTGAGCGGCAAAAAAATGCTTAACTTGCGGCTAAATTATTCGATATATAGAGTAGCACAAGGATGTGCTGCTCTGACTAGCTAGGAGGTGCAGACAATGGATATGAGTATCGCCGCAATGTCGGTGAGCATGCATCAGGGCCAGGCCATGCAGGACATGGGCATGGCTGTCCTCAAAATGGCTATGGATACTACGGAAACCGGCACCGAGGAAATGCTCGAACAGCTGGAAAGCCTTGACCCTAATCTGGGCGCGCTGGTAGATATTCAGGCCTGACGTAAAAACCTGTTGTCCCATAATGGGGGCAGCAGGTTTTTTTATGCAGTTTGTGCTAAAATGTAACCATGGACGAGAAAATGAAGGACGTATATATTGCTATCGACCTCAAATCATTTTATGCGTCAGTGGAGTGTCAGATACGCGGCTTAAATCCCCTGACCGCCAATCTGGTGGTGGCAGATGAATCGCGGACGGCCAAGACCATCTGCCTGGCGGTATCACCGGCGCTGAAGGCTTACGGCATTCCCGGACGGGCGCGGTTGTTTGAGGTGGAGCAGAAAATAAAACAAGTTAATAGGCAGCGCCAGAGCAAAATCCTCGGGCACAAGCTGGTCGGGGAATCAGTGGAAGATACTGAGCTGAAAGCCAATCCACAGATGGCTGTGGCCTATGTGGTGGCCAAGCCGCAAATGGCGAAGTATATGGATGTCAGCCGGCAGATTTACGATGTCTACCTGCGCTATGTGGCGCCGGAGGATATTCACGTGTACAGCATTGACGAGGTCTTTATCAATGCTGCTCCCTATCTGGCCAGTTATCATACAACCCCGCGGGAATTGGCTCTGCGCATGATTCGCGATGTCTTGCAGGAAACAAATATTACAGCGACGGCTGGCATTGGCACTAATCTGTACCTGGCCAAAATTGCCATGGATATTGTGGCCAAACACATGCCGCCGGACAAAGACGGCGTGCGCATTGCCGAACTGGACGAAATGAGCTACCGGCAAAAATTATGGAACCACCGCCCGCTGACGGATTTTTGGCGCGTGGGCAAGGGCTATGCCAAAAAACTGCAGGAGCATGGCCTCTTAACGATGGGCGATGTGGCCAGATGTTCGTTAGGCCGGCCACAGGATTACCATAATGAGGACCTGCTGTATAAACTCTTTGGCGTCAATGCGGAATTACTGATTGACCACGCCTGGGGCTGGGAACCATGCACTATGGCTGAGATAAAAAATTACCGCCCCTTGACGAACAGTATAAGCTCCGGACAGGTATTGATGGAACCTTATGATTTTGCCAGCGGCCAGCTCATTGTTTGGGAAATGACCGATTTGCTGGTGCTCGATTTGGTGGCAAAAGGGCTGCTTACTGACCAGATTGTACTGGACGTGGGCTATGATATTGTGAATATGCAGGATACAGAGCTGCGCCACAATTATCACGGGGCTGTGCATACGGACCATTACGGGCGTACGGTGCCCAAGCCGGTGCATGGTTCGGTAAAGCTGGAAGGATATACTTCCTCCAGCAGGAAGATTTTGCAGGCGGTGGTGGAACTGTACCAAAAGATAGTGCAGCACAATCTTTTTATCCGCCGGGTGACGGTGACGGCCAATCATGTGCTGACGGAGGAGCAGGTGCAAAAAGCTGAGCCTAAAGACGAGCAGCTTGCTTTGTTTACGGATTACGCCGTGGACGGCCAAAAGCAGGCGGCGGAAAGGGAGGCTGACCGCCGGGAAAAATCCTTGCAGCATACCATGATTGCCATTAAGGAAAAGTTTGGCAAAAATGCCATCTTAAAGGGCAGCAACCTGCGGAAAGAGGGCACCACCATAGCCCGTAATGACCAGATTGGAGGGCACAAGGCATGACAGATGAGCAAGCCGTTTGGCAAAAGTATGGCGATATTATCAACCTGCCCCATCACGTATCGGTCAAACACCCGGCTATGCCCCGCGAAAAACGGGCGGCGCAGTTTGCCCCTTTTGCCGCCTTGACAGGGTATGACGAGGTCATCAAAAAAACACAGGCCGAACATGAGGCCGAGGTATATAAGTACAGACATGGTGCGGGAGATTTTGGCGACACCGCCGAATAACAAAACGCTGCAGGCGATTACACGTCTGCAGCGTTTTTTACTGGAATTTGAATTTTTTTAGGATAAAGCGCACCACGTAGGGAAAGACCAGCATGATAAAGAGTAATCTGGTCAGCTGATAAGCGGTCATAGTGAAGCTGTCCGCGCCGACAGTCAAGGCTGTTATGCCCATTTCCGCCAGGCCACCGGGGGCTGTGGACAGGAAACTGGTGACAATGGTGGACGGCGTGCAATAGGCCAGCACGCAGCCCATCGCCATAGATACACAGAGAACCAGCAGGACACTGCCGACAAGTACCGGCCCCATGCCGTGGTAGTCGCGGATTTTTCGCAGGTCAATGCTGCTGCCGATGTAACTGCCAACACAAATCTGAGCTACATACAGGTAATGCTGGGGAATAATGGGGGCGGTGTGACCGGAGCAGACGATATAAACTGCCGTGGCAAGCAAAGGCCCGAGCAAATTGGCGGTGGGCAGCTTTATCAGCCGGCCGATTACAGCGCCGCTGACAGCTGCCAAGGCAAATACAAGGATATTTCCCGTAGACTCGCTGACGGCCAAATGCGCCGCCGGGCCATCAGCTGGCAATACATGAATGGCCAGAAAAGGAATCACAAACACCACGGAAAGCATGCGCATTGTTTGCATGATGGTCACAGCGGTCAGGTCAACATCTTTCATTTCCGCCGCCAGTATAACCATCTGGGATAAGCCGCCGGGCACACAGCCTAGCAGGCAGCTGGTAAAATCAATTTTCGTCCGGCGAAACATCAGCCAGGCAGAAAAAAGGCCGGCGCAAATGGTGACAAATGTGGCCATAAGCATAAATGGCAGCTGGCTGATAATGGCCTGGCCTGTTTCCACTGTAAAGGGGCGCCCCATCGAGTAGCCCAAGGGAATCAGGGCGATATTGCGTATCAGCAGCGGCCAGGTCAGCTGCTCTTTGCGCAAGAGTGAAGTGAGCGAAACCGCTGCCACCGGCCCCAGCGTCCACGGCAGCGGCGCATTGACCAGGGAGAGAATAAAACCACCACAAATGGCCACGCCCAAGGTAAAAAGTATTTGCAACAAGAAAGCCTCCATCCGGGCAGAAAAATATCAAAATTAAATACTATAGTAAAATGTAACGGCATAGACGGCCGTTGTCAATCCCTTGCTTTTAGGAAAAAGGCGTTATAAAAAAGGAAAATATTTTTGTACAGAGAATAAATATAGCAGGGAAAATAAAAAAGCCTGCGTAAGCAGGCTTTTAGCACACACTGTGCTGCCGGATAACCGACGATTTCGTTAAAACGTTATTTGAACTCGCTGTGTAAATTCTAAGGTAATTAAAATGCTGGCTGGCTCGAAAATAATTGACTGTTGAAATATATTCGTAGTACAATGTACTAAAAAGGAGGTGTCTGAAGTGGCTTTTTCAATTCGGCTTACTGATGAGGAGCGATTGTTGGCAGAAAGTTATGCCAAGCTGCATTCGCTTTCGTTAGGAGAAGTGTTCAAACGGGCATTGTTTGAGAAGATTCAAGAGGAGTATGATATAACAGTAGCTGAGGACGCCTATGCGGAATATATCAATAGTGGTAAGAAGAGCCGCCCTATTGATGACTTGTGGAAGGAACTCGATTTATGAGTTACAGAGTGGAAACTACGCCGCGTTTTGATAAGGAATTTAAGAAGTTGGATAAATACACGCAGCGCATTTTGAAATCATGGATTCAAAAGAATTTGCTTGCCTGTGATAATCCACGCGAACACGGAAAAGGCTTAACGGCAAATCTAAATGGTCTGTGGCGGTATAGAATCGGTGACTATCGCCTGATATGTGACATTCAAGATGAAGAATTAGTTATCTTGGCCTTGACAGTAGGCCATCGTCGTGAGATTTATGATAAAATCTAATAATGCAGATAAGAACAGCACCCTGCAGGCAAGGTGCTGTTTTCTTTATCTATGACCGAAGATAACGCCACCGTGAATCAGTATCGGTGTGGTATTGGCTGCGGTGTGGGTGGGGACTTTGGCCGTCAGGCGGCACGGAGTATTCAGGAGCCAGGTGGTTACGACAACTGCCTGCTCTTTTATTTTGCGGTAATCTTTGCTTTCGAGTTCGGCTTTGTGCACGATGAAATCATGGGGGGGAATGACTGTATTGGTGAGCGCCTGGGTAAAGGCCATGCCGTCAGACCATTGCCAGAGTTTGCGGCCGTGTTTGTCGGAGATAATGAAGTCATAGACCTGGCCGGTTTTTTGCTGTATGGTATAAGGCTTATCACTCGTGTTGCTGATTTTAAATTCCATAACAAGGCGCCCGTGTTTTTCCATGATGTTCAGTTCTTCGGTCAGCACATCATACTCCAAAGCGGCGTAGGTATTGTTGATTCTTTCACCAGAGGAGGAGCCGGAAATCGGGAAGGTCACGCCAATCCCTGTGCCAAAGCCGGCGTGTGCAGGCAGGGGCATGGCCATAAGGGCCAGTAACATTGTGGGAATAAGATAGTTTTTCAGTTGTTTTTTTGACATGTCAGATACACTCCTTTATGTGGGGGAAAGATTTATTACCTGGGAAAAACGGTGTAACTGGGGTAAATCGTGGGTTATGACAATGACAGTCTGAACTGTCAGAGTTGACTTGTCAATAATGGCATTAAGCAGTTTGTCAGCGGTTGACTTGTCAAGTCCGGCCGTGGGTTCATCAAAGAGCAGCACGGGGGCAGGACTGGCTAACAGCAGGGCGGCCTGGAGCCGGTTCCGTTCGCCGCCGGAGAGGCAGCAGGCATTTTCGCCCAAAGGCGTGTCAATCCCTTGGGGGAGTTTTTGGACAACCTGTGACAGCTGGGCTGTTTGCAGGCTGTCATGGATGGCTGCCTCGGTGATATCAGGATAAAGGTGTTCAAAGTTGGCACGGATAGAGGCGGCAAAGAGCCAACAGCCCTGTGGTATGGCGGCGATGAGGTCAGTAGGCGTGCGTTGGCCATAGTAAATGCTGCCGGCAGTGGGCGGCCACAGACCTGCGAGTAATAAGGCCAGGGTGGTTTTGCCGCTGCCGCTGTCACCGATGATGGCGGTGTGACCGCCGGGGACAATGGTAAAATCAAGTCCTGTAAACAAGGGGATGCTTTGCGGATAGGCAAAGGCCAGATTATGTACGGCAAGCAGGTGTCCGCTTTCTGTAATGTTTACGTCAGAGGCGTCAGCTTTGGCCGGAGGTGCCAGTCCGTGCAGGGCATTCTGTGCCAGCCGGAACTGTCGGGCGGCAGCTGTAAGGGGGGCAAATTCGGCAAAGAGTGTCAGCAGCAGTAGCAGATAGACGGCAAAGGTAATGCCGTCCAACGTGACGCCGATGGCCGGGATAAGGGCGCTGGCCAGCAGTATATAGCCGGCAGTACGCAGCAGCCCCAGGACTAAATCCGTGCGGTATAGTGTTTGCTGCTCCTGTTGCAGTTTACTTTGCCATTGTGCGCCTGACTTGTCAAGTCTGCTTATGGCCTGTGTGAGGCTGCCGGCGGTGACAAGTTCCCTTTGCCCTTGGACGTAGTCCAGTAAGGCACCGCGATAAAGGCTTTCACGTTCCTTGCTGACGTGCGGCGCAGCTGCTGCGGGGAGCAGCTGACAGCCCCAGGCCAGCAGGATAAGCAATGACCAGGCGTGAATATGCGGCCAGAGCAGCAGCACAAGGAGCAGGCTGGCCAGCAGGGTGACGAGCGGCGGCATAAGTCCGCGCAGGAAAAAGTTTTGGACAGTTTCCGCGCCACTTAGGAGCTGCTGGAGCATAGTGCCTTGTGGGAGCTTTTTTTCCGGCTGGCTTATTTTTTGACAGGCTATGTCATAGAGCCGCAGGCGCAGATGTGTGAGCAGGTTGAAGGCAGACTCATGGGTGAGATACCGTTCGCCATAGCGAAAGACAGCCCGGCCAATACCGCAGGCTCTTACGGCCGTGATACCAATGGTAAGGGTGTAGAGGGGCGGTGCCAGGGCGGCCTTGGTGATGAGAAAGGCCGCAGCTCCCAACAGGCCAAGTCCCGTCAGCAGGGCCAGCAGGCTTACAACCGTCAGCAGGAGAAAATGACCGGGGCTCAGCAATGATAAATTTTTTAGCATGGTCATTCCTCCTTGGGAAGATAGTCATTCAGGTCGATGATATTATCTGCCAGCTCGAACAGCGCCGGATGATGGCTGTTGATGATAAGTGTCCGTTGTTTGGCCAGAACGGAAAGCGTGCGGATGATTTTTTCCTCAAGTTGACGGTCAAGGCCGGATGTGGGTTCGTCGAGCAGCATGATAGGGGAATTTTGCAAAATGAGCCGGGCGAGGCCAAGCCGTTTCAGCTGTCCTTGGGAAAGAGGCTGGCCGCCTGCACCTAAGGGCGTATCCAGTCCCTGGGGCAGGGTGCTGAACCATTCCGTCAGCTGCGCAAGACGCAGGGCCTGATGACAGCGTTCGGGGGGAGCCTGCTGCAGGAGCAGCAGATTTTCCTGCAAGCTGCCTTGATAAAGGTGGGGCGTTTGAGGGGCGTAGGCAATAAGTTTTTGCTGGCTGTCCGGGTGCATGGTCAAAAGGCACTGGTCGTTTAGATAAATGGTGCCGGAATCCGGTGGCTGCAGGCAGGCCAGTATGTCAAGTAAAGTGCTTTTGCCACAGCCGCTGTTGCCGGTGAGCAGGGTTATTTGGCCGGCCGGGAAGGTAAGATTTAAATTCTGTAGTGTGGGACTGTTACGCTCGGGATAGGTGAAGGTGATATTAGCGAGCCGGATGGCCGGCGGTACCTGCAAGCTGGCTTTATGGCCGCTTAGAGCCGGCGGCGCGTCTGCGGCGGCGAGGTAGGTTTCAATTTCAGCTGCCGCGGTGTTAACATTCATGAGTGTATGAAACACGGCACCGCTCTGGCGCAGGGGACGATAAAATTCCGGCAGGAGCAGCAGAATGAAAAAGGCGGTGCTGAAGGCAAGGCGCCCCTCCAACAGGCGCAGGCCGATAACCACCGCCACGAGGGCAATGGACAAGGTGGTTATTAGTTCCAGAACAAAGGTGGATAGAAAGGCCAGCCGCAGCGCACCTAATGCGGCAGCGGCAAAATTGCTGATAAGCTGCCGGGCCGACTCACGGTGCGCCTGTTCCTGGGCAAAGAGTTTTAAGAGAGGGAGGGTTTGTAATAATTCGTAAAAGCCCTGTGTGAGTGATTGCATATTTTCCCAGGCGGCGGCGCTGCGCTTTTTGGTAATGCCGCTCAGCAGGTACAGCAGAATGGGAGCTATGGGCAGTGTAGCCAGACAGATAAGGGCGGAAAGGTAATCGGTAAAGGCAAACAGCAGCAGGTAAAACGGCAGGCCGATAATCAGCCCGAGCAGCAGGGGGAGAATGCTGCGGAAATCTTCAGCTAAAAGTTCGCAGGCGTCACAGCTGAGCTGTAAAAGCGTAGTATCGTTGTCAGCGGCAGTTTTCCGCAGGCCGGCGGTGTGCAGCTGGTGGCGTACCGTGGTAATGACACGGACGGCCAGTTTGTCCTGCCGGATATTTTGCCAGTAGCTGACAAGCTGCGAGCAGCACAGGCACAGAAACAGCACCAAAATACTTGGTGCTGTTTCCATGAAATTACGTCCCTCCAGGAAAACTGCATTTACCACACGGGCGGTCACGGCCGCCGCCAAGGCCCAAAAGCCGGCAGCGGCAAGTGACAGCAGGGCTGTGTAAACAAGGGATGTCTTATATTTTTGCCAGTATAGTCTAAAGCGTGTTGGTATCATAGCAGCCCCTTTACGGCAGGTAAGTAATGTTTTAGTGGGAAAGGTCTTTGGGCGTAACCCGCTGACGGAAAATGTAGTAA
Source organism: Selenomonas sp. AE3005 (assembly GCF_000686945.1). Taxonomy (GTDB): domain Bacteria; phylum Bacillota; class Negativicutes; order Selenomonadales; family Selenomonadaceae; genus Selenomonas_A. The sequence goes on along the minus strand of NZ_KK366041.1, from coordinate 3,188 downwards.
GTCCAAATCTGGTAAACGAGGACTATGGGCACCAGGATAAAGGCAGCCACGGTCATAATGGACAGTGTGTAGGGAGTGGACGCGGCATTGTGGATAGTCAGGCTCCAGGCCGGATTGAGGCTCGATACCATAATCCGGGGAAAGAGTCCGGCAAACACGCCAAAGGTAACGCTGGCAATGGCCAGACTGCTGAGGATAAAGCTGACTTTGCCGCTATGCCGCCAAAAGCGCAGGTAGCTGAGAACAAAGAACAGTGCGGTGCTGATAAAAAGTATCAGAGCACAGGGACGCGTCAGCAAATCTGTGCAGCTGCTGGTCATAAAGAGATAGCAGACAAAGAAGAGAGCCCCGAAAAGTCCCAGACAACGGCCCAGCCCCTGAATGCGCTGGCGCAGCCCTTGGTCAGCAAGGCGCAGCTGCAGGAAAGCGGCCCCGTGATAGGCGAAAACAAAGACAAAGACCAGTCCGCCGAGAATGCTGTAAGGGCTGAGCAGGCCGGCGAAGTTCCCTTGATAGACCATATTTTCCCCGATGGGCAGGCCGGCCATTAAATCGCTGACGGCTACGCCCCAGAGAAAAGCAGGTACAAGGCTGCCGGTAAAAATGCACCATTCCCAGGTACGCCGCCAGCAGGTACATTTTTCCTTGGTGCGCAGTTCAAAAGCCACGCCACGCAGGATTAAAGCAACGAGCATGAGAAAGAGCGCCAGATAAAAGGTGCTGAACATGGTGGCATATACATGAGGGAAGGCGGCAAACAGGGCACCCCCGGCAGTAATCATCCAAACTTCATTGCCATCCCAAACGGGACCAATGGTACGTAGTATCATACCACGGTCCTCATCACGCTGACTGATGAAGGGACAGAGCATGCCCACGCCGTAATCAAAACCTTCCAGGAAGAAAAAGCCGGTGAACAAAACGGCAATCAGCACGAACCAAATAACAGGATAGTCCATCATGCGTCCCTCCCTTCCAGCGGAATAGATGTTTTCTTAATGTAACGGCAGGCTGTGTATAGTGCTGCCACAATCAGAATAAGATAGAGCAGGGTAAAGCCGGTCATGGTCAGCCATACTTCTGTACTCGTTAAATTGGGGGAAACAGCGTCGGCTGTTTTTTGCAGTCCTACTACAATCCAGGGCTGACGGCCGCCTTCGGCGATGAACCAGCCGGCAGTATTAGCCAGGAAGGGCAAGGGCAGGGAAAGCGGAACAAATTTTAACAGCCAGCGGTAGGCAGCGAATTTTTCGCTCCAGGTAAGAGCGGCAACAGCAAACGCAATGAACATCATGGCGCCGCCACAGGCAACCATCAGGCGGAAACTCCAGAAAAGACCAAAAACATCGGGACGGTAATCACCGTTGCCATACTTGGACACCATTTCCGCATTGATGGTGTTAATGCCTTTGACTTCGCCGGATGGTTTGTTGTAAAGCATCAGCGAAAAGAGGGTGGGGATTTTAATTTCCGCGCTGTTTTTGAGGTTGTCCTGGTCAATTACGGCCATCACGGCAAAAGGAGCCGGGTCAGCATTTTCCCACAGCGCCTCCATAGAGGCCAGTTTCATGGGATTGGCCGTGGCCAGATACTGGGTGTGCATGTGGCCGCTGCCCATAACTCCCATTACACCGACAGCCAGATAAATGGCACCGGCGCGGAGTACATGACGGAATGCCTCCTGCGAGGCGGCGTCTTTCAGGTATTTCCAAGCGGCTACGGAAAGAACCAGTATGCCGGTGGTGGCAATACCTGAGAACAGGGCATGGGAATATTCGCCAATTACATAAGGATTAGTTACGAGGGCGAGAAAATCATTCATTTCGGCCCGGCCATTGTTGACGACATAGCCCACAGGGTGCTGCATAAAGGAGTTGGCTACCAGAATCCAAAAGGCTGACAGATTGCTGCCAATGGCGATAAGCCAGGCACAGAGGCAATGCACCTTGGGGGATAATTTATCCCAGCCAAACATCCAAATACCCAGGAAAGTGGATTCCAGGAAAAAGGCGGTCAGCGCCTCCAAAGCCAGGGGGGCACCGAAGATATCACCCATGAACCGGGCGTACTCGGACCAGTTCATGCCAAAGTGAAATTCCTGTACAATACCCGTGACAACGCCCAAACTGAAATTTATCAGGAACAGTGTACCAAAGAACCGCACCAACTGCCGGCATGGTTCCTTCCAGTGGGGGCGCTGTGTCCGTACATAGCAGGTTTCCAGCAGAGCTACCCAGATGGTCAGCCCCAAGGTCAGCGGTACGAACAGGAAGTGATAAATGGTGGTGATGGCAAATTGCCATCGGGATAAAAGTAAAGCCTCCATACAAATCCCTCCTTTAAAACTATTATGATAACTTAGTGTGAATATTCGCTTATTTATAGAAAGATTCCTGTCAGAGAGAAAGAAAAAAGTTGCAGATATGGGAGGTATTGGGCGGTTAAGACAGAATATATATAACAAAACTTCTAGCAGGGAGGAATGAAAATGAAGGATGTAAAGCGCCCCGTGCGTGAGGCTTTGCAGCAGCTGGAACAAAAGAAAATGCTGGAAAGCAGCTATGCTGAAGTCAACAAATACCAAAGTCTTATCAATTTGTTTGCCAATCTGCAACGTGCCTGTGAATTGATGGCTGATGAGATTGGCAGTCATACAGGTCAGAAACAGGAAGAAGTACTGGCAGAATTCTACGAGCAGGCAGGTATTGAGGTAGAGTGAACAGGTGTTTAAGAGGGCCGTTAAGGCCCTTTTTTAATTTTTTTATAACGCCGTTGTTCCAGTTTTGCCATAGGCAAAACTTCCTCTTGGCGTTTCAACGAGGCGGGAGATATGCTCGCTGCCTGTTTTGGTATTCGTGCCCCCACCTGCTGAGGTGGGGGACATTTTCTTGCCTCGTTATAAAAAAGTGTTGACAGGGACGGACAAAGCGTGTAACATAATACGAGTCGCTGACAGACACGGCAGGCAAAAGCCCGGCAAACCTTGACTGGTAATGAGTTTTTGGACGGCCGCAAAGCTTTGAAAATTTTCTAAAAAAGATGTTGACAAGCTAAGCTGAATGCGATAAGATAAGTGAGTCGCTTGAAACGACAGGCGATAAACAGATTGTTCTTTGAAAACTAAACAATGCAAATAATCATGCAACATGATTAAAGCCAGATGTTTGAGAAACTTTTAGTTTCTTATT
>NZ_JMME01000008.1 GCF_000686945.1 Selenomonas sp. AE3005 | reverse complement strand
TGTCCAGCAGTAAAGCCAAATCTTGGTAGGAAATCTCTGTACTTAGATATAACTCTACTGCATGTTGCTTGAATTGAAAAGAATAAGTTTTCCTATGTCGCGACCGTTTAAGTCCTTGTAAACCATACTTGCGATACACTGCAACCCATTTCGCGATAATTGATTTACTGGAAATGTTATGTTTTTGGGCTAATAAGCCATATCCTGATTTTTTCTGCAGGTATTCATTGACAACCCTCATCTTAAATTCAAAACTATATTTTGCCATGAGAAAGCCCCCCATAAGTTAGCCTTTCTAGGTCTAACTTATGGGGGGCAGTACAGAACGCGCCTCCTGCGGTTGTTTTTTTATGTCGTTTTTCTGTTTTACCGGCCGCATTCGCCGGCCTCGCCGCGCAGAATATCGATACCATGCTTAAGCGGCGGCAGAATAAAGCCCAGACACTCTGTCACAGCTTTTTTACTGCCGGGCAGGTTCACTATCAGGCTGCGGCGGCAGATTCCGGCCTGCGCACGGCTGAGCATGGCCCGGTCCGTTATCTTCAGCGACAGTGCACGCATAGCCTCGGGAATGCCGGGGGCCAGCCGTTCACAGACAGCCAGCGTCGCCTCGGGGGTGATATCCCGTGGGGAAAAGCCCGTGCCGCCGGTGGTGGCTATCAGCGCCACGCCGCGTTCTGCCAGTTCGGTCATTTTGGCCGCCAGCTGCTCCTGTTCATCAGGCAGGATTACTTTTTCCACCACGTTATAGCCGTTTGCCGTGAGGATTTCTGCCACGGCAGCGCCGCTTTCGTCCACGCGCTCACCCGTGCTGCCCTTGTCACTGGCCGTGATAACGGCAGCCTCCAGCGGCAGCCGTTCCCCGGGCTGCAGAATACGCAGCTCATCACCGGTCCTGACCTCACCACCATGCAGCACCCGGCCAAACACGCCCTCACGGGGCATGATACAGTCGCCTGTCTGCGCCCTGATAGCACAGTCCTTATGGCACTCCTTGCCAATCTGGGTGATTTCAAAATAGACTTCGCCGGCCTGCAGTCTTGTGCCCACCGGCAGGTCTTTAAAACGAATCCCGGCCGCGACGATGTTTTCCCCAAAAGCGCCAAACTCCACCTGCACGCCCTGCCGGCGGAAGTCCTCAATTTCTGCCAGTCCCAGGAAACTTACCTGCCGGTGCCAGCGGCCGGCATGCGCGTCACCGGCAATGCCCCACTCCGTCTGAAAGGTCACGCGCTCCTGCGGTGTTTTCACCGTGCCTTTGGCCGCGCTCGTACATAAGGCGCATATTTTTCCCATCTGTCAGCCTCCCACCTGATACATGGCCCGCCAGTCATGTCCATGCAGCTCTCCAAATAAATGTTCTGCCGGCTTGCGGTAAACCGCCTGCGCCAACGCCTGCCCCAGTTCGTCCTCACTGACTCCCCGGCGCAGCAGTGCCTTTACGTCCAGACCGCTGCGCTGATTAAGGCATAGTTTTAAATAACCGTCAGCTGTCAGCCGCACGCGGTTGCAGTTATGGCAAAACTTGTGTTCCAATGCGTCAATAAAGCCGATTTCCCCCGCCCAGCCGGGGATTTTATAGTAGCTGGCCGGGCCCCAAACACCCGGTTCGACCGGCGTCACCGGGATAAGCGGGCCATAGGCCGCCTCCAGCTGACGGCGCACCGCCTGCAGGGGCACGCCGCGATAGCCGGCCTGCCAGCCGCAGCCGATAGGCATGAGTTCGATAAACCGCACCTTTACGGCCCAGTCTTTAGCCAAGGCCGCCAGTTCCGGCAGTTCCTGCTCATTGACGCCGGCCAGGGGCACGCAGTTTATTTTCACCTGCCGCAGGCCCAGCTCCCGTACCGTCTGCAATCCGGCCTTTACCCTGTCCAGCAGGGCGCGCCGGGTAATGCCTGTAAAAACCGGTGCCTGCAGGGTATCCAGACTGATGTTAAGTTCTGTCAGTCCGGCGCTTTGCAGGGCCCCGGCCATTTCCGCGAGCAGCACGCCATTGGTAGTCAAGGCTGTCTGCTCAATGCCCGGCACCCGGGCAATCATGGCCAAGAGGTCCGGCAGACCTTTGCGCACCAGCGGCTCGCCGCCCGTCAGCCGCACTTTTTTTATGCCCAGCCTGGCCAGCGGCCGCAATACCGTCAGTATTTCGTCAAAGGTCAGAATATCCTCATGACGCATTTTCAGCACCCCCGCCGCCGGCATGCAGTAACGGCAGCGCAGGTTGCAGCGGTCAGTCAGCGACAGACGCAGATATTCAATTTTTCGCCCGTATTGGTCAAACATTGCTCAGACTTTCCTGTACAAACATACAATTTCAACTTCCGTTTCCGGCTGTAAGGGCCCCGTTCCCGGGGGGATTTCGACAAAGGCGTTGCAGCCCACTGCCGAAAACAGGCTCCCCGACGAATGCTGCTCCGGCAGCCGCACCTTGCCCTGTTCGTGATAAGCCCGGATAAAGCGCCGCCCCTTGCTCTGCTTGGGAAAAGCGTCCGTCAGCACCGCTGTGGTATGGTGAGGCAGGATTTGCGTATTGCCGCTCAGGTAAGCGAGCAGCGGCACCGCCAGCAATTCAAAGGTCGCATAAGCGGCAAAGGGGTTGCCCGACAGGGCCAGCCCCAGTGTGCTGCCCATTTTGTAGCCTAAGGCCGGTGAACCCGGTTTCATTGCCAGCCGCCAAAAGAGCCGTTCGCCCACCTTATCAGCCACGGCCGGCATGATATCCCTTTTCCCCACGGACACGCCGCCCGTGGTCAGAATGATATCCACCTTATCCCGGCAGCCGGCGATAACCTCGGCCGCAGCCGTCACATCGTCCGGCAGGCTGCCCAGAATTTCCGGCACAAATCCCAGTTCCTGCAGCCGCGCAGCGAGCAGGTAAAGGTTGCTGTCATAAATCTGCCCCGGTGCCAAAGGCTGTCCGGGAGCTGTCAGCTCATCACCGGTACTGGCCAGCGCCACACGCACCGGCCGCCAGACCTTCACCCTGTCATAACCCTGACTGGCCAGCACACCGATATGCGCCGCCGTCAGTTTCGTGCCTTTCTTCGCCAGCAGCGTACCCTTCTGCACGTCCTCACCGGCAAAGCAATAATTGCTGTAAGGTGCGAGGTTGTAAGGCACGCGCAGTGTATTCCCCTGCACCGTGACGTCCTCCTGCCGCACCACGCAGTTGCAGCCCTTAGGGATAGCACTGCCGGTCATAATTCTTATCGCCGCCCCCTTGGGCACGGCCTCTGCGTAAAACGTCCCGGCGCAGGCCTCGCCGACAATGGTAAAAACTGCCGGCCTGTCCGCCGCAGCCCCGGCCGTGCTTTCCGCTCTAAAGGCATAGCCGTCCAAAGATGACCGGTCAAACGGCGGATTGTCGGCGGCCGCTGCATAATCTTCAGCCAGCACCAGTCCCAGAGCCTGCAGCAGCTCCACTTCCACCACCGCGCGTACCGGCTGGCTGGCACGCTTTAACACGTCAATGGCTTTTTCTAATGATAAATTCTGCATTGTCAGCCCTCCTTAATGGTGAAAACCACATACCGGATAATGACAAACCTCACAATTCATACACAAGCCCCCGATACCGAAATGGCGGATTTCCTGCCGTGTCAGCTTTTCGCCCGTAAGCACCCGGGGCAAAATCAGGTCAAAAATCGTCCGTCCGGCATACATGACACAGCCCGGCAGTCCCATTATCGGAATCTCCTTATCACCTCTGGACACATAGCCCAGCAAAAACATCGCCCCGGGCAGTGTCGGTGCCCCGTAGGTGATGATATCCGCCCCGGCAGCCTTTATCGCGGCCGGCGTCCTGTCGTCCGGGTCAACACTCATACCGCCCGTGCACAGCACCATATCCATGCCCAGCGCCAAAAGTTCCTCAATCTGCCGGCGCGTGTGCTCCACGTTGTCATCAGACAGTCGGTGCTCCGTTATGGACAGGCCAAACGCGCGCAGTTTCTCCGCCAGTACCGGCGTAAACGTGTCGGCAATGCGCCCCTGAAAAACTTCCGTCCCCGTCGTCACCACGCCGGTCTTGATATTCCGCAGGTACGGACGCAGGCGCAGCAAGGGCTCAGCCCCGGCAGCCTGTCTTACCTGCGCCATTTTATCTTTTTTGATAACAAGAGGAATCACGCGCATGCCGGCCAGCTTTTGCCCGGCCTTTACCGGCATATTCTGCGGCAGGGTGGCAATGGTGATATCATCAAGGGCATTGACCGCGTCAAAACGGGACGCGTCTACCTGAAAAACGCCGTCTACAGCAGCGGTCAGTTCTATCTTTCCCTCTTTGGGGGCTGAGGCTGTCATGTACTCATTCTGGCACAGCTGACGCAGAATCTCAGCCGCCTCGTCCTCGTGGAGAACCGTATCATCATTTTCCCAGACAAAGACATGGTCCTTGCCGAGGGACAGCAGCACCGGCACATCTTCTTCCCTGATGATATGCCCCTTCCGAAACCGCGGCCCCTTAACGGCGCCCCTTATTATCTGGGTTACGTCATGGCACAGCACCTGTCCCACCGCGTCCTGCGTGCGTATTTCCTTCATAAACCAACCCCCTGGTGTCACTAAGACTTTATCTGAAAGCACTCACGTTCTCTGTCTCTTACTATGTATAATACACCATTTTAATATTTTACGCTTGTGTTTTTATAACATCACTGTTCATATTACACCAAGTTATATTGTATACATGATTTTACCTGCTTGACATATAAAGTTTTTGCTCCTATAATGACCTCATAAGCAAACAGGACAACGTCGTCCCCCCACACTTGGTACCAGTGTGGGGGGATTTTGCGTTAGCGGACAAAGGCGTCCATGGGCAGAAGTATTCTGCGCCGTGGGCGCCTTTTGCCGTCCTCTTGCTCGTATAATTACTGACTATTAAGGGGAAGGAATGATTTTTATGATTGACACGGGCGATACCGCATGGGTACTCATTAGTGCCGCTTTGGTCTTTATAATGACTCCCGGCCTGGCTTTTTTCTACGGTGGCATGGTGCGGAGCAAAAACGTCCTCACCACCATTATGCAGAGTTTCTTTGTACTGGCTCTTATATCTGTCGAATTTATCCTCATCGGTTACACCATGGCCTTTGGCCCCGATGTGAACGGCTTTATCGGCAGCCTGGATAAAATTGGTCTGGCAGGCGTCGGCCTGCAGGTGCTCGAAGGCAGCACTATACCGGAACTGGCTTTTGTGGCCTTCCAGTGCATGTTTGCCGCACTGACGCCGGCCCTTATCACCGGTGCTTTTGCGGAACGCATGAAATTTGCCGCCTTCACGGTCTTTATTCTCTTATGGGCCGTCTTTATCTACAATCCCATGGCTCACTGGGTATGGGGCGGCGGTTTTCTCGCTGAACTCGGCGCCCTCGATTTTGCCGGTGGTCTGGTAATCCATATTCTCTCCGGCGTGTCCGGCCTGACTATCTGCCTGCTGCTCGGCAAACGTCACGGCTATCAGCATACCGCCATGCTGCCCCACAACCTGCCCATGACGGTCTTAGGCGCTACCCTCCTGTGGTTCGGCTGGTTTGGTTTTAACGCCGGCAGTGCCTTAGGCGCCAACGCCCTGGCCGCCAACGCCTTTATCACCAGTCAGGCCGCCGCTGCTGCCGCTGCTGTGTCCTGGGTACTCGTGGAATGGAAACACAATGGCAAGCCCACCATTCTAGGTGCTGTATCCGGCTGTGTGGCCGGCCTCGTCGCCATCACTCCGGCTGCCGGATTCGTCACGCCCCTGCCGGCCGTGCTCATCGGCCTGCTCGGCGGCGTCATCTGCTACTTTGCCGTAGCTGTTCTTAAAGAAAAACTTGGTTACGATGATTCCCTTGACGCATTCGGCGTACATGGTATCGGCGGCACCTGGGGCGCAATTGCCACGGGGCTCTGGGCCACCACCGAAGTTAATCCGGCCGGTGCCAACGGCCTGTTCTACGGTGACACGCACCTCTTTACCGCGCAGCTCATTTCCATCGTTGTGGCTTATGCCCTCGCCATTACCGGCTCCTTTGTCCTCTACCAGCTGGTCCATGCCTTTATGGAAACCAGGGCTGATGAGGCGGAAGAACTTACCGGCCTTGATATTGTCGAGCACGGCGAACGCGGCTATACCCGGGGCGTGCTGACGTCGAGCCCCTTGCTCGGCTCGTTTGAAACCTCCAGTGAAATGCTGGCCAACACCGTCATGCAGATGAACATGGCCGAGAAAGGATGAGTGCTATGCTGACAAAAATTGAAATCATCACCCGTTCCACGAAACTTGACGACCTGCTCCGTGCGCTGAACCGTATCGGCGTCATGGGCATTACCGTCAGTCAGGTGTTCGGCTGCGGCCTCTCCAAAGGCCATCAGGAAATCTACCGCGGCAAAAAATACGACGTAAAGCTCGTGCCGAAAATAAAAGTCGAAACCGTTGTTTCCGAAATTCCCGTGGACACGGTGCTCGATACCTGCGAGCGCGTCCTGCGTACCGGCAGGTTTGGTGACGGCAAAATTTTCGTCACGGAACTAAAAGACGCCGTCCGTATCCGCACCGGCCAGCACGGCGACGACGCTATCCGCGATATTCCCGGCGAGCACAAAGAAAGTGCCAGCGCCTGAGTGACGCTGACACCTTCTTAAGAATTACCATATTGCAACAGCAGGCTGCCCAAGTGGCGGGCTGCTGTTTTTATGCGCCGAACATAATGATGACGATAGCGTTTTACCCGCAGTTTCAGGCTGGCATGACGGCGTTTCCACCAGGTGCGGTGCCGTTTGGCCGCCGCGCTTTCGATACGGCGCTGCCGTTCCACCCGGCCGAGTTTATAAAGCCCGTCATAGGCCAGATTGCAATAACCGTCCACGAGCGCATTGCGCCAGTCATTGCCATGGCCCTTTACCTTCCGGAAGGTAATCCTCTGCCCACGCAGGAAGGGGGCGATGATTTTCCAATAATTGCGCCAGACGCGTTGATTTTCCGTAGCCTTAGGCGGCTCTGCCACCGTGGCCTGACTGCCCTTCTTGTCCTTGGGCAGCGGCGGCGGAATCCGCGGACGCGTGCCTACCGCCTCGGCGTCATGGCAGATAACAGCTTTTTTATAAGGACTTTTCGCCAGCCAGCGCACAGCCATCAGTACGGCATGAATTTCCGCCACGAGCACATTACCCACATGCACTACGCCGCAGGTACCATAAGCATGGTGTATTTCCTGCCGCCCGGCGAATACGGCAAAAGCCCAGGTGCTGCCGATACCATCACGCACACTGCCGTCCGTATAGATAAGCAGCGGCTCCTCCGTGGGCTCAGACGGCAATTCGGCCGCCAGCGCATTATTCGGCATGGCATGACAATAGGGGCACCAGCGGTCGTGATTTAAAATCTGGTTGAAGGTCAGGGCAAAGCGGTGCCCTACATGACAGCGAAAATCTATCTTCTGCCCGGCTTTACGGTACTTTTCTACGCGGCCGCCATGCGCCTGAGCAATGAGACGTGCATCTTTTTCCGTGTACGCCATAAAGCATCCCCCCAATACTTTATCTCTATGATATATATTTCTACAAGTAATGGTCGTATTCCTCTAAAGATTCAGACTTTATTAAGATTCTTCTAATAAATTAAAATCTGCCGCCCGGCCAAGGCGGGAAAAAATCTCTTTTTTCAAGGAATATCCCCCTAGGGAGCTTGTGCACGTTCCTTTATATCTCTTATAATAAACACATAAAACAATGCAGTTCATTTTAAAGGCTCGAAATTATTTAATTTGAACTGTATGTTTGCAGTTAATAACATCCCGTTTGTCTACTGCAATATAAAACGCCGTGCATGCGTATGATAAACATACCATGCACGGCGTTTTTATGCTTTTTTCAGAATCAGTCCTGAACTTTTTCTATATCATGTTTGGTCCACAACGGATGATGATGGGCTGCATGCTTGGCATTGAGCGTACCATCACCGAACATGCTGCGGAATTCCGGCCAGTTGTAAATCCCCAGGGGAATATGACCACAGCATACACACAGGAACAGGCCCAGCCCCACTACCAGATGAATGAGGTCTGCATAATAAGCAATCGCTTTGGGCACGAGCGGCAGGGCAAAATACAGCACAGCACCGGTCAGAATAATCAGCAGGGTGCCGAAGAATACCATAATACCCATCATTTTCTGCCCGGAATTGATTTTGCCCATGGGCGGTACTTCAATTTCCTGCAGGAAAATCATTTTCTGCGGATAGCCGCCGCCGACCTTCATCCAGTCAATATCCTGTTTCGACCAGTGGAACACCTCGCGCCAGAAGGCCACGACACGGCCCGGGCACAGCAGGAAAAACAGGGTGCAGGCTATCATGAGAATCCAGGCGCCGACGATATGCACCTGCATAGCCAGGTGCATGCCGGCCTCACCAAACGGCCGGAAGAAGAGAATGACACCTGTAAAACCAGCCGGCAAAAAGCCTAATACCAAACACCAGTGGAACAGGCGGACTGGCAGGCTGTGATGAAGAATCCGTTCATTACCCTTGAAGTTATTATCCATCATAATCACCCCTTCTTATAGGACACTACGGTCAACGTAATGCGTATGGAACAGTTCTTCGGCCTTATGGCTGAGCGGCTGGAAGTCCATCTTCTTATACATGTTGAGCAGGCTCTGATTATGATGGCTCTGCCGTTTGGCCTGCTTTTCATCGTCCTGATACAGGCCGGCTGTACGCATCTTGATATATTTCGTGCGGTCGACAATCAGGTCCGTCACCGCATAAGCGCCAGTCCACAGGACAGTCGCAATCACACCAGCAAAACCGAGGAATTCCCGGCGGCTGATTTTTACTTCTTTTTCTTTATAGGAATAATTCATGACGCACCTCCTATTACCACGGCAAGATTGCCTTGAATTTACCCGTCCAGGACGTTCCCATCGGGTTAATCGGCTGTCCGCCGCCATTTACGCAGCCGCCCGGACAGTTCATAACTTCAATGAAATGATACGGGCTGTTCCCGGCCTCGATTTCTTTCAGCAGCGGCTCGACATTCTTCGTACCGTGTACAACGGCCACTTTCAAGGTGATTTCCTGACCGTTATCCTTCAGTTTGATAGGCACATCAGCCGTCTTGACTTCTTTGAGTCCGCGCACCGGTTCATAGCGCAGTTCCCCAAGTTCCTCGCCCGACAGTACATAATATGCCGTACGCAGCGCAGCCTCCATAACACCGCCCGTTGCCCCAAAAATGGTGCCGGCGCCGGTGTACTCAGCCAGTGGGTTGTCTTTTTCTTCTGCCGGCGTGACATTGCGGATATCAATGCCCAGTTTCTTAAGCAGGCGTGCCAGGTCACGCGTCGTAAGTACGACGTCCGTATCCTGATACGTAGCCGTATGCCCCTTTTTCTTCCAGTAATCAGCAGCCGCCGTGAATTCCGGACGGGACGCCTCCAGTTTTTTCGCCGTGCAGGGATATACACCCACACAGAAAATCTGTTCCGGCTGTACCTTCCAAATTTCTTCGGCGCCGTAAATCTTGGCAACCGGGCCAGCCATGCCCATCGGGGATTTAGCCGAGGACAAATGCTGTCTTAAATTCGGATGATATAATTCCATATAACGTACCCAGGCCGGACAGCAGGAAGTAAACTGCGGCAAGGGGCCCAGCTCGCCTTCGGCCGGCTGGTGCAATACGAATTTCTGAATCTTATGGATAAGTTCTGTACCTTCTTCAAGTATCGTGTTGTCAGCGGCGAAGTTGACATCCATGATTTTAAAGCCAGCCGCTTTGAGTGCACCATACATCTGTTCCGTGATGAGTTTACCCGGCTCCATGCCAAATTCCTCACCCAGCGCCACGCGCACAGCCGGTGCGACTGTCGCTACCACGGTCGTGTCTTTGTCACGCAGTTTTTCGATAACCTGGTCGACCACGTCGACGGTGTCCTCAATTGCTCCGAACGGGCAGTTCACCAGACACTGGCCGCACTGCAGACAGCGTTCGTTGTTCACACGGTGGTTTGCACCGTAGGCTCCATCAATGGCATCAGCCGGGCAAAATGATTTGCAGGTATCGCATCCCTTACATTTTCCCTCGTTGATTTTGATGATACCACTGAGTTCATTCGCCTGATAAGATTTTGCCATAGTTTTTTCCTCCCTATCCTGCAAACAATTCTCATTTATTATCATTGTCTATTCTTCCTATAGTAATTATATATGGTTATGCTGTAAAGCACAAGCACCCCTAGGGGATAATAAAAAAAAACTGTCCTTGTCACAGGACAGTTTTTTATTACGTTTCGTTACGTTATGACCATTTTATATTCTTCGCCCCCGGCGGCATCTTTACCAGCGCATTGTAGGCAAGACTCTGCGCCGTGGCCGCAGCCGTTTCTTCCGGGGTTGAGTCAGGGTTTCTGCGGATTTCGTAAACAGCATGCGAGGCCTGCTTTATCTCATAAGAACCAGGCGTATGAAACTGCAGTTCCGTCTTGACGCCGGCCGGGCTTAACAGCTGCACGTTTATCCCCTGATAGAAGCGGCCGCCCCAGGCATTATTGAACTTCACTACCTGATAGCCGCCCGCCGTCAGTTTTTGCATGGCCTCCGGCACCCGGCGGCAGTAATCCTCGTCCTTTATAACCAGCGTATAGCGCAGAACATCGCCAATACCATCAGCAGCCTGCCCCAGATTGACATTATCCGTCACCGCATCATTTAAAATCTTATGCATCAGGCTATCCTCAGCCTTAATGCGATGGGTGAGGCCGGTCAGATATGCGCCGCGCTGCTCCAGAGCCCGCATATCACGGGTAACTTCCGGCTCTGCCGCCTGTGCCTCCGCGATAAGGCTCTGGGCCAGCACCGTCATCGTGACCACCATCACTGCCGTAATTTTCGCCAGTGAGGCGCGCATATACTGTAATTGAATTTTCTTGGTGATATTGCTGCTGATATTCTTACTAATCTTTTTCATCTGATTCATTTTCTTGTTTCCTCCAGTCTTGATAGAACTCAAGCCCTCGAACAAGACAAAGTATAACAAAGCATTATGAAAAGATGATGATTGACAATGAAAACTATCTGAAATTTGCCTTAAATGTTTATTAGAAAAACGTGCACACGTTCACTTTAGAAGTGGAAATCCCGTTTGTCAGAATGCTTGATGGCCTCGATATGCTCGGCGGCAATCTCGCGTACCTTGTCCTTGGGGATTTTCTTTAATTCTTCCGCAATGAGCTTGTAGCCCAGTTCCCGTGTAGCCTCGCTGGCGTAATCCGTGAGGTATTCTGCCAAGGTCATCAAAGCGTTGGGGTGGCAGCAGTTGACAATCTGGCCGCTCTTGCACAGGCTCATAAATCTGTCCCCGGTGCGCCCTTCCCGATAGCAGGCCGTGCAGAAGGAGGGAATATGCCCCGTTTCCATCAGCCATTTAATCACTTCATCAAGGGTGCGTTGGTCGGACACGTTGAACTGCTCCGTATCCGTCGGCCGCTCTTTTTCCGTATAACCGCCGACACTGGTACGGCTGGCACCGCTGACCTGGGAAATCCCCACCTGCAGCATCTTCGCCCGGACTTCTTCCGATTCCCGGGTGGAAATAATCATGCCCGTATACGGCACCGCCAGACGTATGCAGGCCGCAATCTTGGTGAAAACTTCATCGCTTATGGAGTTGTCAAACGCCTCCGGGTCGATATCATCGGCCTTTTTCACGCGCGGCACGGAAATCGTATGCGGGCCGACGCCATGCACCGCCTCCAAATGTTCGGCGTGCATTAACAGGCCGGCAAACTCGTACTTGTAGCCTTCCAGCCCAAAGAGTACGCCAAGTCCCACATCGTCAATACCGCCTTCCATAGCCCTGTCCATAGCCTCGGTATGATAAGCATAATCATGTTTCGGCCCCGTGGGGTGCAGCCGTTCATAACTTTCCTTATGATATGTTTCCTGGAAAAGAATGTACGTGCCAATGCCGGCCTCTTTGAGTTTGCGGTAGTTTTCCACCGTAGTGGCGGCAATATTCACATTCACGCGGCGGATAGCGCCGTTTTTATGCTTAATACTGTAGATAGTATTGATACATTCCAAAATGTATTCCAGCGGATTGTTGAAGGGGTCCTCCCCGGCCTCAATCGCCAGGCGCTTATGTCCCATATCCTGCAAAGCAATGACCTCAGCGCGGACTTCTTCCTGCGTGAGTTTTTTGCGCGGAATATGCTTGTTCTGGCCGTGGTAAGGACAGTAGACACAGCCATTTACACAGTAATTGGAAAGATAGAGCGGCGCAAACAGCACAATGCGGTTGCCGTAAAATGCCTGCTTGATTTCCTCGGCAATCTCATACATGCGGGCGATTTTGCCGGGGTCCTCACACGCCAGCAGCACCGACGCCTCCCGATGACTCAGCCCCTTACAGGTATAGCCGGTACCGGTTTTCACCGGCCGCGCCTTTTCCAGAATCTCATCAATCAGGGCAAAATTATCCTTATTAGCCTCCGCATAAGCCAGCGTCTCACGGATTTCTGCATCATTTATAAATTCCTCTGCCCGTAAAGAACGGGGATTGTACTCTATCATAATAGTCATCATCCTTTCTCCTTCGAAAAGCTCTCCAACTATTAGTATAGCACAATCCCCATAAAAGATGTTAAATTTGCGCTTATTTACACGCGAATCAGCTTGATATGACCACGGCAGTAGCGGTAGAGTATGCCGATAAATATGCCGGTAAGCAGCCAGCTTACGGGATAGCAGGCCATCAGGGTGCCGTAGGTCGGGCTGGCCGGAAACAGGGTGTAGAGCCAGGCGATACGCACGCCGCAAATTCCGACCAGTGCCAGCAATGCCGGCGGCAGGGAAAAGCCATAGCCGCGGAGTGCGCCGGACAACACATCGATGAACACCTGCAGGAACGCCGGTGCCACAATGAACCAAAAGCGAATAATCCCCAGCTCCACCACTGTTTCATCGGCGTTAAACAGCCCCAGCAGCGGCCGGGCAAAAACGATAACGAGCGTGCCCATCGCCACGGTAAAGGCAATGTCCAGCGCCATGCCCACCCTGGTAATCTGAAAGCAGCGGGCTAGGTTGCCGGCACCGTAATTCTGGCTCACAAAGGTGGTTGTCGCCTGCGCAAAGGCATTGAGCACACAGTAGACATTGACTTCCACCGCAAAGGCCGCCGCTGACGCCGCCATGGCGTCCGGCCCCAGACTGTTCACCGCCGCCTGAATGAGAATATTGGAAAAGGAAAAGACCATACCCTGCACGCCGGCCGGCAGGCCGATAGCCACAATATCACGCAGAAGTCTCTTATTAAAGGTAAAACCTTGAAACTGCAGCCGTAAAATATCCTGCGAATGTGTCAGCGCCCAGAACAGGATAAACGCACTGACACCCGTAGCCAGTACCGTGGCCAAAGCCACGCCCATAATGCTCCAACCCAGCATGACAAAGGCAAGGTCTAGCGTGATATTCACCACACTGGCCACAATCAGGGCCATAAGCGGTGTTTTCGTATCGCCACGGGCGCGCAGGATAGCCGCCTCGAAGTTATAGACACCGATAAACGGCAGCCCGAGCAGGTACACACGCAAGTAGGTTTCCGCCATGCTCTCCACTTCGGCCGGCACAGCCAGCCATTTGATAATCGGCCCGGCCATGGCCTCACCAAAAGACAGCAGCAGCACGCCGGTGATTAAGGCCAGCGCAAAGGAAGTCTGCACCGCCGTACCCACCTTCTCCGGCTTTTTCGCCCCGATGAACCGGGCAATCACCACATTAGAGCCCAGGGACAGCCCCATAAACAAATTGACCAGAATACCGATGACAGAAATGTTATTGCCCACCGCCGCCATGGCATTTTTTCCCACGAACTGCCCCAGCACCGCCACGTCAGCAGCATTGAAGAGCTGCTGAAACACACCTGTCAGCGCCAGGGGCAGGGCAAAGATAATCAGCTTGTCCCAAAAGGAGCCCTGCAGCATATCCATATTCCGTGTATTTAACATAATTCACCTCAAAAACCACGTCCAACAGAGTCTGATACACTATTATACCCCTTCACTAAAAATAAACAACACCTGCCGAAATTTTTTCTGGCAGGGTAAAAAAATCTCTACACCTGTCCCGATACATGCTACAATAAATACATACTTCAGGAAATACAGCTGCTATTTAACAGGAGGGTTACACTATGGAAAAAATTGGCTTTATCGGTATGGGCAACATGGCTCAGGCTCTGGCCGCTGGTTTTATCAATGCCGGCGCCATTGACAAAAAGAATGTCTACGCCTTTGCGCCCCATCAGGACAAGCTGCAGAAAAATGCCGAAAAAATCGGTTTCACGCCGGTGCGCAGCCTGCTGGCCCTGCCCCAAATCTGCGACACCATCATCATGGCGTGCAAGCCCTATCAAATAGAAGGCGTGCTCAAAGAACTTTACTCCGCCCTGGAAGGCAAGGCTTTGATTTCCATAGCCGCCGGCTGGGATTTTGCCAAATATAAAACTGCACTCCAGACTAATACCAGAGTGCAGTTTATCATGCCCAATACCCCGGCCATGGTCGGGGAAGGCGTTTTATTGTTTGAAGAAACGAACAGCCTGGAACCCCAGGAACGTCAGGACATCATGAAACTCTTTGCCTCCGTCGGACTCGTACAGGAACTGCCCAGTTCCCTTATGGGCATTGGCGGCACGGTGACCGGCTGCGGCCCGGCCTTTGTGGACCTCTTTATCGAGGCCTACGGGGACGCGGCTGTTAAATACGGCCTGAAACGCGAGGACGCCTACCGTCTGATTTCCCAAATGGTTCTCGGTTCGGCCAAACTGCAGCTGGCCACCGGCACCCATCCCGGCGTCTTAAAGGACAATGTATGCAGTCCTGCCGGCACGACCATACGCGGCGTAACCGCCCTGGAAGAACAGGGATTCCGCAATGCCTGCATAAAATCTGTCACGGCGATTATGGAAAAATAACGAGGCAAGAAAATGTCCCCCACCTCAGCAGGTGGGGGCACGAATACCAAAACAGGCGGCGAGCATATCTCCCGCCTCGTTGAAACGCCAAGAGGAAGTTTTGCCTATGGCAAAACTGGAACAACGGCGTTATAAACTCAGATATTCCAGTGAATCATGGCACGCATGGCAATCTCTGCGTCACCTTCGTCCATGGCCTCCAGTTCCGGCAGCCAGTCCTCAGCAAAGAGCGGCAGGTCCTCGACCAGCTTTTTGATGAACTTGCTGACGGTCTTGACGGCCACTTCGTCCTGCGGTGATTTGAGGAACTGGCCGAGAACGCGGCCGACTTCCTTCATTTCCTCGGCACTTACATACCGGGTAGCACTGTCCAGGCTGGACAAACGCAAAATAGGATAGCTGATGCTATCGTCAGCGGTCAGCAGGCGCTCAGCCTTTACCAGCAGGCCCGCATCGTCCAGTTTGGCGGCAGCCTCGGCACCGTCCATGCCGCTGCTCAGTTCCACCAGCACCAAATGGTTCTGCGTGGGACTGCACAGCAGCTTGCAGCCGGCCTCGAGCAGCCCTTCTTCCAAGGCCCGGGCATTATCCAGCACCTGCTGGGCATAAGCCTGATACTCATCGCATTCAGCCTCTTTGAAAATAATACCCAACGAGGCCAGAACGTTCTTTTTCAAAGAGCTGTGGCCGGTTTCCACTACGGTGCTGTCCAGACGTTCCGCCAGTTTTTCCTTACAGAGGATAATCCCGTTCTGCGGCCCGTGCAGGGCGTCGCTGCCGGCAAAGGTAGCCACATCTGCATAAGGCACCGGTGACGGGATTTTTCCCGTGGCGATAAGACCGGAATTCTGGCCTAAGTCAATCCACAGATAAGCCCCCACCGCATCAGCAATCTGGCGCAGCTTACTGTAATCTATATTTTTCGGATAGTTGACCGGTGAATAAATAATCACCCGGGGCTTATGCTGCTCTGCCAATGCCCTGACTTTGGCAAAATCAAGGGCCATGGTATCCGGTTCCAGACTGAACTTTACGAAGTTATACTGCAGCTCACCGGTGCAATGCTCGGACTTGCGCAGGTTGAAGGACAAAACCGTATCCCCCTTTTCCAGCAGGCCCAGCATGACCACACGGGAGGCAATGGCCAGACTGCCCGTGCGGACAATGGCGTGGTCAGCCCCAAAGAGTTTGGCTGCCCGGCCGGCCGCAATGCGTTCCAGGCTCGAATATTCCTCGGCGTCATGATGGTCAATGATTTCGTCCCCCAGGGTACTGCCCTTGAGATAAGCCGCAAACGGCGAGGCCGCATTTGTGGTAGGAATCAAAGACAGCGTCTTGCGCTGATGGGACAAAATCCCCTGCAGTTCGCCGCACAGTTCCGGGTCGAAGGCTTTCAGCTTTGCCAGTAGTTTCTCACTGTTCATATCCATTATCCTTTCTAATCTGGGATTATTATTACATTTAATAAATTTATTATACCATATACATATTATTTCTTCGACATAAATAAAGCAACCCCTGCCGGAAAAATCCTGCAGGGGTTGTTTCATTTGTCGTTATGGCTGAATTTGTCGGTTGTTTCCCGGACTATCAGCGTATTATCAAGTAAAATGCGTTTGCTCTGACCGCCGCGAATATTTTCCAGCAGCAGCCGGGACGCATTTTCTCCCAATTGGAACATATTCTGGTCCATCGTGGTGATTTTGGGCTCCACCAGCCGGGACAGGGCTATATTGTCATAACCCATGACGGAAATATCCCGCGGTACGGACAGTCCCAGCCGTTTGCAGGCGTTAAGAGCGCCGACAGCCATCAAATCATTGCAGCAAAAAACCGCTGAAGGTTTCAGCTCAGGCAGCTTGGCCAGCAACGCCGTCATGGCAGAATCAACTGTTTCCACACCATTGCCTTCGCCGATATTCAGGATATAATCCTCGCGTAAAGCCCGGCTCTTCGCCATGAACTTACGGTAAGTTTCTTCCTTTATATCATAGGAATCAGAATTAGCGCCGCGCACAAACATGATGTCGGTGTGTCCCAGTTCCTTAAGATATTCCAGTGCATTCTGACAGCCCAGCTGCTCGTCATTACCCACGTAAGATACACCCGGGATACGATGATAACCATTTATAAATACCAGCGGCACACGCTGCACCAGTTCCTGGTAAAAACTTTCACTGATGTTTTTCGTATTGGGGCTGATGACGATAATGCCCGATACATTACGGGCCACCAGCGTATTGATAGCCTGCATTTCCTGTTCGGGGTCATTCTTCGCGCAGCTCAGCAGGAAGGAAAAACCTTCCTGCCGTACAGCCTCTTCAATACCATCAATGACTTCCGCAAAGAACATATTGTGCAGGCCCGGCACCACTACGCCAATGGTCGATGATTTACGGGTATTTAATTCCCTGGCCTGAACATTCGGCACATAATTCAGGCTGTTGATGGCCTGTTTGACCTTTTCCTTGGTTTCCTGTTTTACCGGGTAATTGCCATTGACCACCCGTGATACCGTGGCGACAGAAACACCAGCGGCCCGGGCTACGTCCACAATGGTGGCCTGTTTCTTTTCTTCCATAAAAACCTGCTTTCTTCGGCAGCTTAACCCTCAGAAACAGTTTGCATAAACTTATCAAAGGCTGCCATACCTTCTTCATTGCGCTTGTAAACACCGGCATGCACCAGCACGGTTTTAAATACCTCACCGATTTCGGCCTGCAAAATGCCCTCTACATCAGCTGCCGTCACCACCGGATATTTCTGCCGCAGCATTTTATACCAGTCAGCATGCTTTTGCAGGGCCTCAATACCGGAAACATCAGCTGTACCGGCAACGAGTTCCTGTCCGAGAAGGTGCATTTCCTCTTTCAGACGGGCCGGCAGTACAGCCAGGCCCATGACTTCGATAAGGCCGATGTTTTCCTTCTTGATATGATGTACTTCGGCATGCGGATGGAATATTCCCAGCGGATGCTCGTCACTTGTGCGGTTATTACGCAGCACCAAATCAAGCTCGTAGTCACTTCCGCGGCGGCGGGCTATCGGCGTAATCGTGTTATGGGGCTGGCCGTCACTTTCAGCCAGAATCCCGACGCTTTCATCACTATAGCTGCGCCACTTGTTGAGAATCTTCTCGGCTAAATCTGCCAGTTCTTCCCGGTCCTCCCCTGTCAGGCGGATAGTGGACATTGGCCATTTCACGCGGCCGGCTTTTACATTCTCATAGCCCGGCACGCTGTAGGTACGTTCCACCGGTGCCTTGGCCATGGCAAAGTCATAGCGGCCGCCCTGATAATGGTCATGGGAAAGAATGGAGCCCCCCACAATTGGTAAATCCGCATTGGAGCCTAAGAAATAATGCGGAAAAATCGTTACAAAATCCAAGAGGTTCTCAAAGCTCTTGCGGTTTACCTTCATGGGGATATGTTTCCTGTTCAGGACAATGCAATGCTCATTGTAATAGGTATAAGGGGAATATTGCATAAACCAGCGATGGGAGGCCAGCCGCAGAGGGATTAAGCGGTGGGTCTGCCGTGCTGGATGTCCTGCATGGCCGGCAAAGCCTTCATTTTCCCGGCAAAGGAGGCACTTAGGATAAGAGCTGGACTTAATGAGTTTAGCCTTGGCAATATCCCGCGGGTCCTTTTCCGGCTTGGACAGATTGATGGTGATATCCAAATCGCCATATTCCGTGGCGGTCTGCCAGACGATGTTTTTGTCAATTCTGTCCTTACGGATATAGTTGGCGGCAATGCTCAGCTTGTAGAAATTGTCCGTCGCCGCCTTGGGCGCCCGGGCATAATCGCTCTGGAATCTGCGCACTACTTCCGAAGGCCGGGGCATGACACAGTTCATAATACGGGTATCGAATAAATCCCGCTCAGCTGCTGTGTCTTCGATAAGTTTTTCCTGCACCGCATAAGCAAGCATATTCTCGAGAATGGGTGCAGCTGTTTCCAAATTTTCTTCTATATCTTCCGGCGCAAACTCCCCAACGTGTAAAACGTCAATAAGGAGATTGGCGCTGTAATAGTAATCGTCTTCGCTGATAAGTCCGCGCTGCTTAGCAAAGTTCAGCAGGCGGTTGATTTCTGTGTTGATGTTCATTTTTATTTCACCGCTTATTTCTCATACCCATTGGGATGTTTCTGATGCCAGTTCCAGGCTGTACCAATAACCTGCTTTACATCAGTATAACGCGGTTTCCAGCCCAGGATTGTTCTGGCTTTTTCACTGGAGGCAATGAGCTGGGCCGGGTCACCGGCACGGCGTGCCCCCATTTCCACTTTGATATCCTTGCCCGTAGCCTCTTTGGCGGCCTCTATCATTTCCTTGACGGAAAAGCCCTGGCCATTGCCGAGGTTGAAGATATTGCTGTCGCCGCCCTTGCGCAGGTATTCCAGCGCCAGTACATGAGCGTCAGCCAGGTCAATTACATGAATGTAATCGCGGAGGCAGGTACCGTCCGGCGTAGCATAATCGTCACCAAACACCGTAATGTGGTCACGCTTGCCCAGGGGAACCTGCAAAATCAGCGGAATCAGATGAGTTTCCGGATGATGGTCCTCACCGATGGAACCATCGTCCAAGGCACCTGCAGCATTGAAATAACGCAGGGACACATAGCGGATACCATCAGCCCGGCTTACCCACTTCATCATCTTTTCCATGGTCAGCTTGCTCTCACCATAGGTATTGGTGGGGCAGGTTTCATCGTCCTCCATGATGGGGATTTTCTTTGGCTCACCATATACGGCTGCCGTGGAGGAGAATACAATCTTGTCCACATGATGGCGCACCATAGCCTCCAGGAGCACCTGCATGCCATATACATTGTTATTGAAGTATTTCAGCGGTTTTTCCATGCTTTCACCGACCAGCGAATTGGCGGCAAAGTGAATAACAGCCTCAATCTTATTTTCCGTGAAGATTTTATCGAGGACAGCTGCCTCGCGAATGTCACCTTCATAAAATTTGGCTTTGGGGTTCAGGGCGTCACGGTGGCCCGTCTGCAGATTATCGACAATAACTACCTCTTCGCCCTTTTCCACTAACTGATGAACGGCATGAGAACCGATATAACCGGCACCGCCGCAAACAAGAATCGACATGTCAATGCGCTCCTTTTTTCAACAACAGAAATCGCTTTCTATTGTAACATGTTTTCTATACGTTTTCTATATGATTACTAGAGGATTTTCTATCACTTAAGCCGGTGCGTGCCGTCAGCAATATTGGCTACATAGAAACTCGGGGCATAGCCAATCTTCTCTGTATAAGCCTTGCCCACCTTTGCTTTAAAGGCCTCAATGGCCTCATTTTTCACGAGGCTTACCGTGCAGCCGCCGAACCCGGCCCCGGTCATACGCGAGCCGATAACGCCCTCTACCTGCCAGGCCAGCTCAGCCAGGGTATCGAGTTCCTTGCCCGTCACATCGTAATCATCGCGCAAGGAATAATGTGATTCATTCATCAACTTGCCGAATTTGACCACATCATTGGCCTCCAAGGCCTCCACGGCCTCCAGCGTCCGGTTGTTCTCCAGGACAGCATGACGGGCACGCTGACGTTCCAGCGGCTCGCTGATAGCCCCGGCCAGCTGATTGAATTCTTCATTGGACAGCTGCCCCAGCGCACTCAGTTCCGGCTTAACTTCCTTGAGCTCATTCAAGGCATGCTCACACTGGGCCCGGCGCACATTATAGGCACTCGAGGCCAGGCTGTGCGGCTTATTCGTATTGGTGATAACAATGCTGGCCCCGTCCAAGGCTATTTTGCTGTAACGATATTCCAGCGTGTTGCAGTCCAGTAAAATTGCACAATCCTTCTTGCCCATACCTACGGCAAACTGGTCCATAATGCCACAGTTGACACCGACAAAGGTGTTTTCGGCTTTCTGGGAAAGTTTCACCATTTCGACCATATCCAGGCCAAAGTCAAAGGCATCATTTAAAATCAAGGCGGTCAGCACTTCAATGGAGGCCGAGGAGGAAAGCCCCGAACCATTGGGCAGAGTGCCAAAAATCAGAATATCAAAGCCGTGGCCTGCCTTATGCCCGGCATCTTCGAAAACCTTCACCACGCCCATGGGATAATTGGCCCAATCCTTGGCTTTGTCGTAGCTGAGACCGCTCATAGCAAACTCAATTACGCCCTTATCAGCCATATTCATGGAATAGATACGCGTCGTGTTGTCCTGACGGTCAGCCACCAGCGCATAAGTCCCCAGGGAAATAGCACAGGGGAACACATGACCGCCGTTGTAATCCGTATGCTCACCGATTAAGTTCACACGTCCCGGTGAAAAGTAAGCGCGCGTCTTGGCAGCGGCATCATTACCGAAATTAGCAGCGAATTCCGTCTGCATTTTAGCAAGGATTTCATTTTCTTTTTCCATGGTCAAGGCCTCCTATTATATGTAAACGTTTTCTTTAATATTGGCAAAAAAGGCGCAACTTCGTGCTTCGCTTACAAAGTTGCGCCGCATTTCCCTTTGTTGTTTCTAGTTTACTCCTGAAAAACGGAACTGTCAATATTCTTTTGGAAACGTTTTCTTAGATAAAATACGTTTAATTTACTTATTCATGTCTTCCCATTTTTCTTCCAGTTCTTCCACAATCCGGGCATGTTCTTCTTCCGTCAGCGTTACCTTGCCGCGGTAAACAAAAGCTGCCAGCACAAGCAGGATTACCGGAACAGCAAACATGATAAGCTGGAATTTCAGCAGGCTGCCCGCCGTGATATCGGCAGCCGTAGCACCGCCGGTCATGCCTACCCATACAGCCGTCAGGCCGACGATACCGCCCGTAACTGCACCGGAGAGTTTATCCACCAGCGGACGAACGCAGAGGCAGACAGCCTCATCACGATGGCCGAGCTTTAACTGCCCGTATTCCACGGAGTCCGTAATGGTCATCAGTACCACCAGGAAGATAAGCGGCTGCGGCAGGTTAAAGAGACCAGCTGCCACCAGCGCCATCCAGACATTAGTACCGGAAAGAGCATAGAGAACCAGTGCCGCCGTCATGATAGCCAGTGAGCTGAAGAACAGCTTGCGGCGGCTGAATTTCGTCGTGAGTACCGGGAACAGGGCTACAGCCATCAGGCCGATTACAACGTTGATGATACCCAAAATGGAGAACTTCGTTGCGTCACCGATTACATAGATAAAATAGTACAGATTGAAGTTATTAACGATATTCTGGCCCAGGCCTAAAATCAAATAAGCGCAGGCTATCCACAGCAGCTGGTCATTCTTGGCCAGAACCTTAAATACGTCTTTAAAGGAAGTATCAACCTTGTTTTCACGCAGGGCCGAATCCTGTTCTTTCGTACCAATACCCAGGATAATAGCACCCAAAGTGGCAATACCGCCGCCGATGCAGGCAAAAGCAAACCAGCCCTGCGGGTCACCGGCACCACCGTTCTGATTGACGGAGAAATACAGCACAATCGGCATTACCATGATGGTTACGAGCTGACCGCCAAACACCGAGCCGATACGGGCAACCGTAGCCGTGATTTCACGCTCATGCGAATCAAAGGACAAAGCCGGAATCATGGACCAGATAGCTACGTCCTTAGCGGAATAGAACACGTCCATGACAAAATAAACAATTGCAAACAGAATCAGGTACAGGGTAGGATTGGAAACCGTCAGCCCGCCAAAATCCGTAAAGAGCGCGGCCAAAGTGATAGCTGCAACAAACGCACCCACAATAACCCAGGGCTTAAACCGCCCCCAACGGGTTTTCGTCTTGTCGATGATATTGCCCATAAACGGGTCAATGAAAAGTTCTGCCACGCGCAGCACCATGATAATCGTGGTGACCACGCCTATCATATATGCATCCCGGCTGGGATTATTTGATGAAAACAGATTACTGGTAACGAAAATCATAAAATACGTTGCCAGCATGGCGTAAAATACGTCATGTCCAAAGGTACCGCAAGCATAAGCTATACGCGGCCACATACTGTTCTTTTTCTCTGCCACTGCTACCGCCTCCATAATCAAAGCCCCCCTAAACTTAACCTTTAATTGTACGCATATAGGCTATAAGCCCGTCAGCGATTTTTTCCAGTTCCCCGGAGCTGGTGTTGACCACCAGGTCGTAATTCTCCCCGGCACCCCAGGTACGCCCCGTATAGTAGTTGTAATAACGGGCGCGTTTTTCGTCTTCCTTGTCCAGCTCTTTCAGGCTCTTGCCGCCATAGACGTTCTGCCCCCGTGCCTCGCGGAATTCATCGCTGGCACAAACAAAGATAGAGAAAACGTTATCTTTTTTCCGCAGAGCATAGTCCGCGCTGCGTCCCAGGAAAATACAGGGCCCATCTTCTGCCAGCTTGCGGATTGCAGCCGACTCGCTCATGAACATTTCCTGACTGGAACTGCCCATATGCGTCCCAAAGGAATGGAACGGAATAAAGCTCATGGACAACGGTTTGACATGATTTTCCATCTCCAGCAGTTCTTCTTCACTCAAATCGTCAATGCCCAATTTCGCCGCCGCGATATGCACAATCTGACGGTCATACAGCTTTATGCCCAGTTTCTCAGCCATAATACCAGCCAGCTCACGGCCACCAGCACCATACTGGCGGCTGATGGTTATTACCGTTTTTTCCATTAGTAGTCCCCCTTGTTGTACCACAGATGCATGTAAACGTTTTCTTAGTTTCCCAAATAAAATATCGCCGACTATCAAAACATATTTCGCATAAATCAATAGTAAACGATTTCCGTAATTATTATTATAGCGTATTTGCCAAATAATGCAATATGTTTTATAAAAATAGTAATTTTCAGTTTATTGTATTCCTTTTCCATACAATAAATTGCAGCTTGACGGTCAATACATTCTAAAAAATATCCCGTTAATACGTGCATGGGGTTCACGGGGGAGTAATTTTTCTGCCTCCGCTAAACGACACACCTCGGCAGAAATAGCTGTCCAGCAGCCTGCGCCGGGCAGGCCAACGGCGCTCCTTTCAGCGTAGTTGCTTAGCGATTGACTACAGTGTGCCGGCCTTCGCTGCACTCAGGCAGTCGCTCCCCGCATAAAAATCACTCCTCCGTTCGCCCCCAGCTAAGGTATTTACAATTGCTACGAACTCGTTGCTCCCGTTACAAGAACATCGATGTTCTTGTTCCCTGTCACTGCGACATAATTCTTTTAAACGGACGACGCTTAGGGCGGAGGTGGTGATGCTTTTCGCAGCGGAACGACTGTCCGAACGCCGTGAGGACTGGCCCACAAACATTAGTCACTGGATACTATAATGAATAATCGCGCCGCTGGCCTGCCCGGCGCAAGGCCGCTAAAAAGTGCTGTCGTTTGCTGGTGGGACATTTAGTGGAGCAGCGAAAAGTATTACCACCTCCGCCCGACTGAGCTGTAACAAATAAAAGTAAGCACGTACTAACCGTCAAACCGCAATAGAAAAAGCCCACTGACGTATTCGTCAGCGGACTTTTGAAAAATAGAAGAATAACTGTAATTGACCAGCTTATTTTTTTGTCAGCACCCACATATAAGCCGCAAAATCCGTGTCAATCTTCTCCACGCCTAAGCCGTTATACATTAGTTCATCTCCATAGAATACCTGCCCCGTCATTTGCAGGGATTTTTCCCCGCCAAAGTCCATGCTCGTGCGCTGGGCAGGGAGGTAGTCTGTCAACTCGTATTCGGCATCGGCCTCCAGCGCTGTCAGCTGCAATTTACGGAGGGGCGTTGCCGGTTCAGCCAAGGTCTTGAAATAGAGCACTACTACTTCTTTGCCATCTTCGCTGACAAACTGCCAGGCCGTTTCGTTTTTCGTCCCGGCAAAGGGCGTCAGCAGGCGGTAGAACTTGCCTAGCTGCAAGGTCGGACGCAGGCGCTTATAGAGGGCCACATGCTTTTTGACCTGTTCCTTTTCTTCGGCGCTCATGCGGGTAATATCGAGCTCGTAGCCAAAATCTCCGGCAAAGGCACAGAGGGTTCGCGTCTGCAGGCTCGTAACGCGCCCCACCTGATGATTCGGTGTCACCGATACATGAGCCCCCATGGTCAGCGGTGGGAACACATAACTTGTACCGCTCTGAATTGACAGGCGGCAGACGGCATCGGTGTTGTCACTGGTCCAGGTCTGCGGCATATAGTAGAGCATACCTGCATCAAAACGGCCGCCGCCGCCCGAGCAGCTTTCCCACAGTACATGCGGGAATTGGGCCGTCAGGCGTTCCAGAATATCGTAAAGCCCCAGCACGAAACGTGTTTTTGTTTCCCCCTGCCGCTCAGACGGCAAGGCTGCCGAAAACGCCTCCGTCAGGTGGCGGTTGAAATCCCATTTCACATAGTCAATTTCGGCAGAGGACAGTACATCACCGACAGATTTTACGATGTAGTCACAGACTTCCGGACGCGACAAATCAAGCACGAGCTGATGACGGCTGAAACTGTTCTGGTAATCCGGCACATGCAAAGTCCAGTCAGGGTGGGCGCGGTAAAGCTCCGAATCCTCGGAAATCATCTCCGGCTCAAACCACAGGCCAAATTTCAAGCCGCGCTTATGCGCAGACGCTGCCACGCCTTTAAGCCCCTGTTTCAGCTTATCCGTATTGACGAACCAGTCACCCAGACTGCTGTTATCGTCATTGCGCTTGCCGAACCAGCCATCATCAAGGACTAAGAGTTCCAGCCCCAAATCGGCGGCCGACTGCGCCAGATTGTCGATTTTTTCCTCGTCAAAGTCAAAGTAAGTTGCCTCCCAGTTATTGACGAGAATCGGCCGCAGTTCATGCTGATATTTGCCGCGTACGATATGTTCCCTTACAGTCTGATGGAACGT
This sequence comes from Selenomonas sp. AE3005, assembly GCF_000686945.1. Lineage (GTDB taxonomy): Bacteria > Bacillota > Negativicutes > Selenomonadales > Selenomonadaceae > Selenomonas_A. The sequence continues at coordinate 123,193 of NZ_JMME01000008.1, read as the reverse complement.
CTGGCTCATGCCATTAAGGCCTTTATCACTGTAGACGAGCATAGCCTCCGGCGTCTGAAAGGACTCGCCTGCAGCCAGGTGCCATTTGAACTCAAAGGGATTGATACCGCCGATAACCCTGGTGGTACCAAACTGTTCCACTTCGGTAGTAAAGGAGGTTTCACCGCTCCACACCATACTGAAACCATAGACTTCTCCTGTCGTTTCGCCGGTATCCTTGCGTGCCAGCGCCAAAAACGGCGACTGCTGGTGTGAGCTGGCGCCCCGGCGGCTGCCCGTTTCCTGCACACCACGCATTAAGGGTACGCGTTCGAGGCTGCGCTCGGCGGCATGACCGCCATACAGGCTCAACCGGTCAAAATCATGGCCGTCAAAATCCAAAGCAAAGCTGGCCGCATTGGTCAAGTCTAAAGCCTCGCTGCCACAGTTGACGATTTTGGCACTGCGGGTAAGCATGGACGCATCACGCAGCAGGGTATAGAGTAATTCCACCGCCAATCTGCCCTGACTGTCCTTAAGATAGATATGCAGGGTTTCGGCGTCGGTTTCCTTAGCATACACCGCCGGCAGGCCGGCAAGTTCAGGCTTGCCAGCCGTGATTTCATAGCGGTCATAAAACAGCTCGGTTACCGTCGTACCATTAGCGAGCCGAACTTCATAAGCCGGCAGGCGGTAATCACCATGCCCGTAGGACGGATATTCCTGCGGCAGCACATCCAAAGAGAACGTGCGCTCATTCGGCCAGGCAGCCGGCTGCGGCGAAAAGGCCCGGTCAATGGACTGCATAGGTGCTGTATCGCGGAATTTCTTCAGGGGACGTCCCCAATAACGGTGCAGCAGATAACGATCCCGCACGACCTGCATTACATAGCTTACCTTATCATTATGCAGGTGGAATACACCTGTTGCCTTGTCAAAATCAATCATGTTGCGCCTCCTAAAGCAGTATTAAATCCCCTGAAAATAGAATTCCAGATGCATATTGTCATTTTTCATGCGGTATTCCTCAAGTACCGGTGCGCCCCAGGTATCATCACCGCCGACACCGCACTGGCCGGCTGCCACACGCAGGAAAGTATGGTGCACCTGCGGCAGGTCATAGCTGTGCCGGGCGTTTTCCAGTTCATGGGCACTATAAGGCAGAGCCGACACCGACAGCGGTATATCGCCAGCCACACGCAGCCCCCCGCCGCGTTTATCGGTAACTTCCAGCCAGCGGACACCATTATGGTTGCCACATTCCTGCGGCAGCAGGTAATTTTCCATTTCCCCGGCAACGGTGCTGGCGAAAATGCCCAGTTTAGCCCCTTCCTGCCGGTCGATATAGTTGGCCGCCGGCCCATAGCCGTAATAGCGCAGCTCACCATAATCAGCTGACAGCGTAAAGAGCATAGCAAAGTCGGGAATCTCCGGCAGGCCTTCGACCTTTTTATAGTCGAGTTCCGTCTTTAAGCTGCCAGCGGCGCCGACCGTATAGGTAAGCGTGCAGGCCGACAAAGGCTGGGTTGCCAGTTCATAGGTAAAGCGCACCTGCACCTCAGCTGCCTGATATTCCTTAATTCCCAGCTGGCCAAACCAGTTAAATTCCTGCCATTTGCCAGCGACCAACAGTTCCTTCTTCACACAGCGGCGGTACAAGCTCGCCAGTTTCCACTGCGCCACGGCAAAGTCACGGCGGCAGCCGTAGTCATTATCCACGGGAGCGCGCCAGAAGGACGGTCTGGGCATTTCTTCCAGGAGTTCCACACCATTATGCTTGTAGGAAACGATATTGCCCTGTGCACTGGAGAATAAAATCTCACCGCCGGCAAACTGCACACCGAGGTTGATATCGCCCTGCACCACATGCAGCGGCATTTCGCCGTCCTCAGACAGCGGCAGGTGTGCCGTATAATGCGCCGGCTCACTTACAGCCCCATCGTCCACGCCCTCGGACGGGCTCGTTACCTCCACTTCTTCCACATGCCATACGCCCTGACCAAAGGCCACTTCATGACCTTTCCCGGCCCACGGCATATCTGCTTTCAGTACCAGCGACACCGTAAGGCTTTCCTCCCCGGCGTCGGACACAGGCAGGAAATCTGTTGCCAGCCGCAGTTTTTCCCCGGGCTTGACGCTCGGCGCCGGTTCCGTCTTTTCCCAGACCAGCCTGCCGTCCAGCCTGAGTTCATAATGGATATCATACTCACTGGCGTCTGTAAACAAGCTGATATTTTCAATTGTCACGCCATCAGCCTCCACGTCAATATGGAAGTTCTGATAGTTAAACTTTACATCCTGCAGTTTGGCGGTTAGTTTCCGGTCAGCATAGAGAATGCCATCACCACTGAAATTGTAGTCGCTCGAGCGGTCGCCAAAATCGCCGCCATAGGCCAGGAATTCCCTGCCATAACGGTCCTTTTTCGCAATGGCCTGGTCGACAAAATCCCAGATAAAGCCGCCCTGATACCGCGGTTCGCGCTCCGTCAGGTCCGTGTACTTATGCATGCCGCCGTTGCTGTTGCCCATGCTGTGCGTATACTCACAACAAATAAACGGCTTTTCCGGGTGCTCGGCCAGGAACTTTTCAATATCGGCCACCTTGGTATACATCTGGCTTTCCATATCGCTGGTGGCGTTATACCGTCTGTCCCAGAAAATGCTCTCATAATGCACGAGCCGGGTAGAATCCGCCTTACGGAAATACTCACTCATGGCAAAAATATCCTGGCCGCCGCAGGACTCATTGCCGCAGGACCAGATGATGATGGCCGCATGATTCTTGTCCCGTTCAAGCATGGACTTGGCGCGGTCTAAGATAACCGCCTGCCATTCCGCATGGTCATTGGGCACAGTGTTTTCATCACGCGCCAGCACACCGTTCTTCTGCCAGGTGCCATGCGTTTCGAGATTCGTTTCGTCAATCACATACAGGCCATATCTGTCACAGAGTTCATAAATATAGCTGCTGTTCGGATAATGCGAGCAGCGCAGGGCATTGATATTATGACGTTTCATCGTGATAATATCCTGCTCAAATTCCGCCGGATTCATCGCCCGGCCGCGATAGCAGTCAAACTCATGCCGGTTCACACCCTTGAACACAATACGCTGACCATTGATTTTCATCAGGCCGTCCTCGAGTTTGAACTCACGGAAACCCACGTTATAGGGAATGACTTCCTGCAAATTATCCGCGTCATCGTAAACGGCCAACAGCAGCTTATACAAATACGGGTGCTCTGCACTCCAGAGCTTAGCCCCCTGCACCGACAGGATAAATTCATCATGGCCTGCAGCGCCGCTGATATCCTCCTCAGCTATGAGCTCCCCGGCCGCGTCTGTCAGCGTGACTTTGACTTTTTTGGCATGCGCCCCCGACCAACGGATTTCACCTGTCAGTTCGCCATCATGGTAATCGTTTACCGGAAGAGCCGTAAGCTGCAAATCCTCCACATGCAGGCGTGGCTTGGTGTAGACAAGCACTTCCCGGAAGATTCCCCCAAAGCGCCAAAAATCCTGGTCCTCAATCCAGCTGCCCGACGAAAAACGGAACACGCGCAGGGCCAGCTTGTTCTCACCTTTTACCAGATACGGCGTCAGGTCAAAATCAGCCGGTGTAAAGCTGTCCTCACTATAGCCCACATAATGACCGTTCAGATAAACAGCCACGGCCGATTCCACACCAGCCAGGGACAAACAGAGATTATCCCAGCCGGCAGGCAGATGGAAATACTTCACATAAGAACCTGTGGGATTAAAATGCTGCGGCACCTGTCCAGGGAGTACCACTTCATGCCCATCCCACGGATAAGTCTGATTAGTATACTGCGGCACACCATAACCTTCCATCTGGAAATGCGCCGGTACACGGATAGTATCCCAGTCCCGGCAGTCAAAATCCGGCTGCTCAAAGCCCTGCGGTGCCAGCTGCGGATTTTTGGCATAATGAAAATACCACAGTCCGTCCAGCGTGCGTACATACGAGGATTCCCCCCGCGCAAGCTCCGCCATATCCCGATAATAATGATGGTCACTATGGGCCGGCAGACGGTTCTCCGCAAAAAATTCTGGATTGGCCAGCTGGGCCAGGGAAAATTGCGACTCTGACATGAAATTTCCTCCCTCGTTATCTATAGTAAACGATTTCTTTTTAAATCTAACCCAATTATACACGTACAAATAAGAAAAAACAAGCGCTTTTCCGCTTAAATTTGCCAGTATCCCTGTTCTCCTGCTTGAATTATTTTATATTTTGGTCTATTATGGAAATAACGTTAATTTTCTAAAAATGGAGGGTTCATATATGTTGCGTAAAAAAATCTGTGGTCTTTCCCTGGCTATAATCATGGGCCTCAGCGGTACAGCCCTGGCAGCGGCAGATACACAACCGGCTGCCGCGCCCACCAATTTAGTCGAGCGCATACGCAATGCCGGCAATCCACCGCAGCAGCCGGCAGAACGTGAGAACATTCAAAAGCGCATTGACGAACTCATGACGAAACAAAGCCAGCCGGCAGCCCCGGTGGAAAGCAAAAGCCCCAAAGTTGCCGTAATCTATGTCAACAATACCAAATCTACCTATGACAAGGACATTGACAACGAAATCTTTAAATATCTAAACCAGGCCCTGCCCAAAGGTACCTATGAGCTGATAGACGGTTCGCCCTATGTAGAAATCCTGAACAAAATGGGCTATACGGATATATCCGCCGCCGAACGCGCCGACTTCATAGACGCCTTTAACGGTTCGGGAATTGACTACTGTGTTTACCTGGAAATACAGCCCTTTATTATCCGCGATAAAATGACGTTTTTCACCATCGGCAAGGATATCACCGTTTCCGTGCCCTTGAAAATGATAAATCTGGGTACAGGCAAATATCTCTATAACGGCAAATTCACCGAAAAAGCCTCTGACAGCACCATCATCGGCGACCTCGGCAACAAATCTGTAGCGCTGAAAGGACTGCGCACCATCGGCAATAAGGTGCTGACGGAAATAAATACCCGCCTGCCGAAAACAAAAGCCAGTACGGAAAAACAGCCGTAAACAGGCAATTACATATACTCAAAAAGGGGCTGTCACATGCTTTGTCACTTATGCACAGATCCACTTATTCTATTGGAAGCACTATTTTTACAAAATCATTTTCATATTTTACATTAGCACAGTTCAACAAATACCTATGGTAAAAGATTGATGTGATTAACAATGCTTCTAATCCACTCGTCTAGGATTCGTATTCGCTAAACGTTCCTCCGTTCTTACTATAAAATCAGATTTAACATCTGCAAAAAAACAACGATAAATACATTAAGAGGGATTTTATAGTTTTGAATAGCAATGAGAAATTGCCTATGCGCACACAGTCTTCTACACCGAAACATTGTTCCTTTTTAAATAAACAGTCGTTCTCTCCCTCATACAGGAGGTGAAATCTAATGGCTATGAACATAATGAATAACCCCAATACTGCTTTATCATTAAGTGAATTAAATAAAAATACCAGTCAACTAACAAAAGATTTAAAGAAAATCACCTCTGGGTTAAGGATAAATAGTGCCAAAGATGATGCTTCTGGTTATGCAATCAGTGAAAACATGCAAGTCAGACTTCGTGGTCTGGAACAATGCACGGAAAATACCGAGGTTGGCAGCAATATGCTGAAAGTGGCCGCCGGAGCTGTAGATCAACAATTAGAACTAATGAAGAAACTGCGAGAAAACGCACTAAAAGCTTCAGATGATACTTATTCCCAACAAGATCGAGATGTTTTACAATCAGAAACCACTCAACTTTTGATGCAGTCTAATAATATTTCGTGGGAAACCAACTATAATGGGATTCGATTGTTGGATGGTATAACAGATACAATGGAAAAAGTGGTAACAAGAGAATGGGTGCCAGATAATGTAGACAGCACGATTAGTAATTCTGAAAATTCCACTAATGCTTTATTATCAATACAAGATCAGTCTCCGCAAAATACATCAACCGATAATACTATCTCCCTTAGAAGCGTAAATTTACGTGGATTGCTCGGTTCTAGTAATGATACAGTCGATTTGGATCCAACTCAACCACCAGTTCCCAATAATATAAGAGGGCTTTTTCCACCCAACAATTGGACTAAAGAATGGGTAAGTGGAACTATAAATGGATATAAAGCATTTAATCCTGCAGAGAGACTTTACGATTGGCCTAATGTTAATATGCGAACAAGACCAATAGTTTATAGCCCTGGCACCCCCGGACGCTTTGATCCCCCCATTTATAGCAGAGATATAAATGGAAATGAATTTGAGATAGCATACAATGGTATAAGCCTTCCTAATTTTAATATTTATCAACAATGTTATATAAAAGATGGTCGTGGAAATGACATTCCTGTTGGAATAATACAGGAACGATCTGATCTGTTTGCTATAAGCTTAAATGGGCAGGATCTTAGTTCTGGAGCAAGAGGCTGGTCTGTAGACATCAATTTTTCTAGTGCAACAAAAAATGGTCAGCCTTTAGATTTGCCTAAAGATTTAAATAATCAAAGCATAACTATTTTTTGCCCATACGTATCTTGTAATCAATACGTTGGCATAAAATTTGAGACCAACAGACCTGCTGGAACAGGACAACTATATACCCCCAGCCAAGCAACAAATGAAAGAACCAATTATCAATATAAAGATGCTAAAGTTTATGCTGTGGGAATTGGCAACGAGTCACAAACTCCCTCTGAAATAATGCGAAATGTTTTTTTAGCATTAAAAGACGCTAAAGGTGAAACTGATTCTGATGCAAACTATGTAATTCTCAATAATTTGCATCAAACTGGATTGTTTTATGATCCAGTTACTGATACTTACAGTATTAGACAAGTTGGTAATCCACCTGTTATTTATAATGGTGGACTCGGTTCTATTTCTGGTGGTGGTGAAGATGAATATGGTGGCGATTATGTCCCGCCTACTCCGGATCCACCTACTCCAGATCCGCCTACTCCAGATCCGCCTACTCCGGATCCCCCTACTCCGGATCCACCTACTCCGGATCCACCTACTCCGGATCCACCTACTCCGGATCCACCTACTCCGGATCCAGGAGGTAGATGGATAGAGCGTGTTACCTATATCCCACGTAAATACCCTCACAAGGATCTCATCATTCAGTCGGACACTAAAGCATCCTTACATACACGATTGAAACTTCCCAATACTACATTAGATGCTTTATTTCCACTTCAAAACACCTATTTTACACTTGAACCAACCCCAACAGACTATCCAAGCGATTGGCCACCAGAATATGACCAATTAACATTGGAGGAAAAAAGAGCTAAGTGGCGCGATGAGATCTGGCCGTACCCAAAACCTGGGGCCACAGCATCTGGTTCATGTGTTCGAACAAAAGCAGGGGCAATAAAATTTCTTAATGATTTAGACCAAGCAATCAAGTATTTGCTTGATTCCAGCACTACACTAGGAGCACAAATTAACCGTCTTGAAGCTATGAAAAACAACCTAACGATAGCACATGAGCAAACAACCAGTTCAGAATCTACTATCAGAGATGCAGACATGGCCAAAACCATAACGAACTATCATAAAAACAACATTATTTCGCAAGCAGCTCAATCCATGCTAACTCAAGCTAATAAATCCAATTCTGAAATATTGAATTTATTACGGTAAATTTTTCTGCACCCCAAAGAAGGCGCTGTGATGAAATGCGAAAGCATTTTATCCAAAGCGCCTTTTTCCTTGCGCAGCTTACAGCGACTTCACAAAATCCTCACCCAGTTTGCGGCAGGCAGCCAGTTCTTCATCACCGGGCGCATTTTCCACAATCAGGCCGTCGGAGAACAGTTTGGCACCATCACCCTGCGTACGTTCCACCCAGGACTCCATCCAGGCACCGCCGCCCCAGCCATAGGAACCGAACAAGGCTACCGGCTTGCCGGACAAGTGCTTTTCGGCATCGGTGAAAACAGGTTCAAAGGAACCTTCCTCCAGCACCTCGTCCCCCATAGCCGGACAGCCGAACAACAGGCCGTCATATTCCGGCGTGGTGGACGCCCTAAAGGATTCCACTTCCAGCAGGCTCACCTCAGCCCCGGCAGCTTTAGCGCCCTCTTCAATGGCCTTGGCCATAGCCTCAGTATTTCCCGTACCTGACCAATAAACAATCGCAACTTTACTCACTGCATATTCCTCCTTATTCACACGGCCTTAACCAAATCCGGCAGGCGTTCCCCTGCCTCCAGCCGCAGACAAAAATCATGGGTGCATTCAGCATACAGTTCAAACAGGGCCCGTGTTTCCCGTTCATTGGCATAAACTTTCCAATAGCCGCTGCACACGAAGTCCTGTCCCTTATGCTGGATAAAACCGGCCACATCTTCCGGCGGATAGCCCAGAAACAGCCCCACCTCGTGCGGAAAGGATTTTCGCAGCTGCATACGCATTTTCAGATACTCCAACTTCCCCATTAAAGTATCATCATCACGATAGCCCAATCTGCCTAAAATCTTCTTCGCCGCCGGCTGTGCCAAATCCTGCCGCAACGCCCCCTCGCGATAAAACAGCAGCAGCACATACTCCTCCCCTTCTGACAAGCGGAAAACAGATATGCCCTTGCAGGTAAAACACTGCTGATAACCGGCCAGCAAAGCCTCAAAATCATCAAACCGGCTCTTTTGAAAGGACAATAGACTCGCCGTCTTAAGCCCCATCAACATCGGCGCCGCATGAAAGCCCAACAGCTGCTCAAATCCCTCACGTCCCAATCACATCACCTCGCAAATGATAAGTATTATCATTAATCCAACAACGTTATTATATTATAAATGATAATCATTTGCAAGTCATAGATTACTGTTTATTTGTTAATGCTTGCTTTATTTTATTTGTGACAGCTCAGTGGGGTGGAGGTGGTAATATCCATATATAATGATTCTTTCGCAGTGACAGGGAACAAGTACATCGATGTTCTTGTTACGGGAGCAACGATTTCGTGGCAATTATCCAAGCCTTTGCTGGGGGCGAACGGGGGAGTGATTTTTCTGCGGGGAGCGACTGCCTGAGCGCAGCGAAGGCCGGCACACTGTAGGACGCAGCTAAGCAACTACACTGAAAGGAGCGCCGTTGGCCTGCCCGGCGCAGGTAACTGGACACTTCTATTTTCCGAGGTGTGTCGTTTAGCGGAGGCAGAAAAATTACTCCCCCGTGAACCCCGTGCACGCATGAACGGGATATTTTTAAGAACTCCTTGACCGTCAAACTGCAAAAAAAATCTGCTGACGCTTTAACATTACGTCAACAGATTTTCTTTTAATTATTTAGCTTTTATGCAGCAATTTCATCTTCACAATCCGTTTCACGGACTCGTTGATTCTCTCTTCGCTGATAACACCTTTTTCCGCCGCGTCCAGCAGCCCGAGATACACATCGGTTTCATGAGGATATTCGTGACACACCAGGGCGATATCGGCACCGGCCTGCACGGCCTGCACGCCGAGGCTGCGGAAGTCGCCGTACTTGGACACTGCCCCCATCTCCAGCGAGTCGGTGATAATTACCCCGTTAAAGCCCAATTCCTGTCGCAGCAGTTTGGTCTGAATCTCGGCTGACAGACTGGCTGTGTGCGTTTTATCCAAAGCCGGATATACCAGATGGGATATCATGACCATGAAATTCTCCGGGCTGTGATTAGCGATAATCTCCTTAAACGGCACTAAATCCTGTGCCAGCAGTTCGTCCTTCGTCGCCGGGATTTCCGAACGCTCAAAATGGGAATCAACCGTTCCCCGGCCAATGCCCGGGAAATGTTTCAAGGTATAGATTTCATGAGCTGACTCATAACCCTGCGCGGCCGCAGCGACAAATTTCGCCACTGTCTGACCATCAGCAGCATACTCGCGGGAATTAGTGCCCACATCAGCCACCGGCGCAAAATTCACATTTATGCCCAGCTCCTTTAAATAAGCCCCCGTCTTTTGCGCCCAGGCCTCGGCCTTGGTATTATCCCCGCCCTGGCCCAGACTTTGGGCCGCAGGCGGTACCTCAATAAAGTCACGGCCGCGGGCTACCGGGCCGCCCTCTTCGTCAATGGCGATGAACAGTGGCACCTTGCCGGCCTGCGCCTGCAGGTCAGCTGTGAATTTTTTTGTCTGTTCGGCTGACTGCAGGTTGCGGTCAAAGAAAATCACGCCGCCAATATGGTACTGATTGAGCATATAACGGCTGTCATCGTTGATTTCCGTGCCATGCACGCCAATCATCACCATCTGCCCCACCTTTTCCGCCAGGGACATGCTGTTTACGATGGCGTCCACCTTGTCATCAAATGTCTCCGGCTTGCTGCTGTCGGCCTCGGATGTTTTGCCGCAGCCGGCCAGCAGCGTGACAGCCAGTGTCAGCACTAAAAACCGTTTGAAAATCCCCATGTTTATCCCCCTTGTCACTCTGCCAGCATGGCCTGATATACATCACGCCGGGACAGGCCTAAAGCCTTGGCCGTCTCGCGCATAGCCGCTTTTTTGTCCAGCCCCTGCGCCATAAAATGCTCACAGCACGCCTTTGGTTCCGCCGGCAGGTCATTTTCCGCCGCCGTCACTTCCCCGGTAAAGCCGGCCGTCACAATCACATATTCTCCCCGCGGGTCATTTTCTGCATAGTGCGCCATGATTTCACTGAGGCTGCCACGCTGGAACTCCTCAAACTTCTTGGTCAGTTCCCGGCCCAAAGCCACCTGCCGGTCACCTAAGACAGCCCGCATGGCCTTTAAGGTTGCCTTCAAATGGTGCGGTGCCTCGTAGAAAATCAGCGTTTCGGGATAGTGTTTTACGCTCTCTAAGACCTCCTGCTGTTTTTTCGCCGTCTTGGGCAGAAAGCCGATAAAGGTAAAGCGCGTGGTATCCAGCCCCGAACAAATCAACGCCGACAGGCCGGCGTTAGCCCCGGGCAGGGGCGTGACCTTAAAGCCGGCCTCTATGGCCAGCTGTGCCAGATGGCTGCCGGGGTCACAAATACCGGGCAGACCGGCGTCGCTGACACAAATCAGGTCATGCCCTTCCTGCATATAGGCGATAAGCTCCGGCCCCTTGGTGAGCTTGTTGTGCTCATGATAACTTGTAAGTTTCGTATGGATATCAAAATGCGTCAGCAGCTGCCGGGTATGCCGGGTATCCTCCGCGGCAATCAGCTCCACTTCGCCGAGCAGCCGCACCGCCCGGTAGGTCATATCCTCCAGATTGCCGATTGGCGTGGCACAAAGGTATAAAGTTGGTATTTTATCGTTCATAATTCACATTCCGTAAATCCGTAAAATCTCATCGGTATAACTGCCGTCAGCACGGTGTACCACGAGCGGCGGCAATACTTTCAGACCGCCGGGGCTGGCACCCACCACGGCCTCGAGCAGCATCATGTTGGGGGCTTTGCCGTCCTTGGGCTGCACCATCTGCAGCCTTTTCACTTCCATCTGATGGTCGTGCAGCGCCACAATGATTTCCCCGAGCCGCTCCGGCAGGTGTACCATGCCGAAGTGGCCGCCAAAGCGCAGGGCAAAGCGCGCCGCCTGCACCACATCTTTGAGTGTAGCTGTAAATTCGTGCCGGGCTCTGGCCACGCCCGTGAGTTTATTGGCCTGCCCCTCGCCCACAGGACGGTAGGGAGGATTGGCCAGCACAACATCAAAAGACTCGGGCTTATAAAGTTCCCTTATAGCGCGGTAGTCCCCTTCCCGGACAAAGATTTTGTCCTCGAGCTCATTGAGCCGGACATTGCGCGCCGCCAGCTCTGCCATGACGGGATTCAGCTCCACCGCGTCCACCCTGGCTACCTCATCAGCGATAAGCAAGGGAATAACCCCGGTGCCGGTGCCCAGTTCCAGCACCTTCTGCCGGGACTTCAAGGACAAAAAATGAGCCAGCAGCACGGCATCCAGGGAAAAGCAGAATTCCTGCGTATTCTGGATGATATGCCGCCCGCTCTTCATCAAATCGTCCAGCCGTTCATTAGCGCCCAGGCTGACTTCTCTCACTGGTGACGCTCCCGGCGGTCACGGCCCTCACGGCGCTCCCGTTTCTCCCTGTTGTCCCGGTTATTGCGTGGCCGGGAATTATGGCGCTTGTCACGATGTTCGCGCCCCTCACGATTTTCCCGATTTTCGCGGTTATCCTTAGCAAACCGCCGGTTATTTTCGCGGCGCGGTCTTTCGTGGCGGGAACCGGACTCACGTGCATCCTCCGTGCTTTCTGCCGGGATATTGTCCTGCGCGTCCTCATAAGCCGCCGTCAGGCTGCTGGCCAGGCTGCTCTCGTCATCGTCCTTTTCGATGACATCTTCCCAGGAGGCCACAATAGTGCGGCCGGAATCCAGCAGAATTGTCGCCGACCGGCGCTGCTGATTGAGGGAAATGACCTTGCCTTCACCTTCCACCGATACTACCCGGCTGCCCTGTGCAGGCGGCTGGATTTTTTTCTGCTGATGGGGGCAGTCACCGCCGCAATAGCAGTCATTTTCATATTTCAGGCAGCACATCAGGCGGCCGCAAATACCGGAAATCTTCGTGGGATTAAGAGACAGATTCTGGTCCTTGGCCATGCGAATGGACACGGGCTCAAAGTCTCCTAAGAAGGAGGCACAGCACAGCGGACGGCCGCAGCCGCCGATACCGCCCATAAACTTGGCCTCGTCACGCACACCTATCTGCCGCAGTTCGATACGGGTACGGAACACCGCCGCCAGGTCCTTGACCAGTTCGCGGAAGTCAATGCGCCCGTCAGCCGTGAAGTAGAAAATGATTTTATTCATGTCGAAGGTGTATTCGACTTCCACCAGTTTCATCGGCAGGCCATGGGCTGCGATTTTTTCCTCGCAGATACCATAGGCCTCCTTTTCCTTCTCCTTGTTGTCGGCCATGCGCTTGATATCCGACTCCGTGGCGATACGGTGTACTACCTTCAATGGGCTGACGATTTTATCGTCGTCCTCCTCACGCGGACCGATAACCGCCTCGCCGCATTCCATGCCCCGGGCAGTTTCCACAATGACCATATCACCTTTTTTTATCTCCAGTTTTCCCGGAGCAAAATAATATATTTTGCCTGCTTTTTTAAAGCGGACACCAATGATTGTCTGCATAAAAATCTCCTGTAAATATATATAAAGCCTTAACGGCAATCAAGCAAACGAATAAAAAAGCCTTCCAGCTGCAGGCGCAGGTTCACATTGCTCTGCAGGCGCCGTGTAAACTCCCGTGTCTCCGCCGCCATGGCAAACAGCTGCCGCTGGGTAAAGGCCGGCAAAAACTCTGCCAGCCGGCCGCGCAGGTCGCGATGATAGAGCAGCTGGCTGTCACCGGCACTGTAGAGAACGAGCAAATCACGCAGCAGCATATTAAAGTAAGCCGCCCATTCTGTCACCCGCTGCCTGTCCCATTCGCCCATGGCCGCCGCCTCCTGCCACAACTGTGTAAGCTGCAGCTCCGGCAGGCTGAGCAAAAAGGCCAGCGCCTTATCTCTAAGTTCCAGACCGCCATCAGCATGCAGTTTCAACGCCCGGCCGATACTGCCGTCCGCCAGGGAGGCCAGTTTCCCGGCCATATCCGGCGCGATTCCCTGCTTTTGCAGCACCGCTGCGACCGTTTCCGCCGGCAGCATGCCAAAACTCAGCGGTATACACCGCGAAACGATGGTATCGAGCAAGGCACTTCTGGCCCGGGCTATCAGGATAAAGGTAACGTCCCCGGCCGGTTCCTCCAGCGTCTTCAGCAGGCTGTTGGCCGCCGCCTCATTCATGGTCTCGGCGTCATCAATCAGCACCACCCGCCGCCCGGCCTGTACTGCTGACCGTGATACCATAACCTGCATGCTGCGCATTTCCTCAATGTGAATAATAGGAGCAGCTTTGCCCTTGGCCTCCGGCACCAGCTCAAAATAATCCGGGTGCGAGCCTAAGTTCACGCCTCGGCAGTTTTCGCAGTGACCGCAGGGTGATTCCTGGCCGCAGAGTATGGCTGCCGCCAGTACCCGGCCGCAGAGTTTTTTGCCTATGCCCTTTTCGCCCACAAAAAGAAGCGCATGGGGCAGGCGTCTCTCCCGGAGCATGGCCCTAAGTTCTGCCTGCTGCGCTTCGTGACCGGCGATTATATCCCAGTTTAACTTTTCCATCACATGTATAAATCCACCAGCATGCCCCGAATGGCGTCATGGCTGGCGATGATATCCAGCTGGTCAGACTGCCCCAGCCGGATTTTTTCTGCCATTTCCTCCAGCTTTTTGTCAATCCTGCGCACCGTCGTGTAGACCTTCTGCCGGCCCATACGGTCCCAGCCGGCCTGGCTGTGCAGCTCATACATGCGGTTGACTGCTTCACCCACAAAATTCTTAATCAAAGTGCGGTAGGATTTCAATTCATCATAGGTGGGAGTTTTGGACAATCTGGCTCCCTGTTCGTCAATTTGCTTTAAGAGTTTATCCAGCTGTTCTGTCGACAGGCTGTCCTCCTGTTCCAACAGTTCCGTGCTAAAATCCGTATCACTTTCTGTGACACGTTCATCCCTGCCCACCAGGCGCGTAAAAGCGGCCTCCTGCGTGCTACGGCTATCAACTTTTAACGGCATATCCTCACCTGCTTTGCAAAATCCACGCCCATTTTCCCATACTTTCTTACTCTAAATTATACCGTTTCGGACGGCTTTATGCAACACAAAAACCGCCTCTGACGAGACGGCTTTCCTGTGTATTGTATGATTAGTTGTTATGACGGAATTTGTGTTTTTCATAATCGGCTTTGATATCCTTCACAGCCTGGTCATGACGTTCCTGTTCCTTCTTCATCTGCTTGTCATATTCCTCGTCGGAAATCTGGCCATATCTTTTCTTATAGCGCAGCGACAGCACATTCTGGCGGTGATTGCGGTCTTCTTCCTGCAGGCGGTGGCTGTACTTGTTGTGCGTGCCATCTTCATAAGCCGCCTCATGCTCAGCAGCCTCAGCAGCCGCTGTAAAAGCTGCCCCTGTGAAACCAAAACTGATTACGCCGGCCAGTGCCATGGCCAAAACTTTTTTGCGGTTTACCATCATTGAAATTCCCCTTCTCCATGCGATTTCTATCTACAGCCTAAATATACAAGCCGTTTACAAGAATCTCATTAAAGACAGGTTAAACTTTGATTAAAAATCAGCAGCGAGCTTGCAGAGGCGGTAACCTGACCCCCACACTGTTTCAATATGTGACATGCCGCCCGTTTCGATTTTCTCGCGCAGCCGTTTTATATGCACCGTCACCGTGGAAATATCCCCGACAGCCTCCTGCCCCCAGAGGGATTCAAAGATTTCCTCCTTGGACAGCACCCTGTCCGGATTGCGCAGCAAAAATTCCAGCAGGTCAAATTCCCGGTTGGGCAGGTGGACTTCCTCACTACCGACAAACACGCGCCGTGCCTGCGGCAGCAGCCGCAAATCACCATGCCGCAGGGCCTCATTCTCCGCCAGCTCATTGTGGCAGCCGGCCAGCCGCCGGTATCTTGCTAAATGTGCCCTGACGCGGGCCACCAGTTCCCCGGGCGAAAACGGCTTGACAATGTAATCATCGGCCCCCATGCCCAGCCCTCTGATAATATCGATATCGTCCTTCCGGGCCGTCACCAGCAAAATGGGAATTTCCTTTTGCTCCCGCACCTGCCGGCAGATGGACAGGCCGTCTACCTCCGGCAGCATTACGTCCAGAATCAGCAGGTCATAATCTCCGGTCAGAGCCTTTTTCAGCCCCGCATTTCCCCGGCCTTCCATATCCACGGCAAAGCCGTTCAGTTCCAGATAGTCCCGTTCCAGCTCGGCAATATCCCGGTCATCTTCCACCAGCAAAATCTTTTCCATGTCCGTCACCTGTTTTAGTCACCTGTCTTATTCACCACCGGCAGTACGATACAAACCACCAGCCCCGTACTGCCTGCTGACCTGCCGTCCTCTGCCCAAATCCGGCCGCCGTGAGCCTCAATAATGCGCTTGCAGATAGCCAGCCCCAGACCGCTGCCCTGCTTGGTTTCCGAACGGGCCATATCCGTACGGTAAAACTCCTGGAACAACCGCGGCAGATTCTCCGCCTGCACCCCGGGGCCATTGTCGGCCAGCCGCAAATGCAGCTCACCCTGCTGGCATTCAGCCTCTATGCGTATTTTCAGCTGTGCCGGCTCAGGGTGATACTTCACCGCATTTTCGATAAGATTTGTCAGGACGCGCTGAATTTCCGTACTGTCTATCTGTACCCATACGCCACCATTTTCCCTAAGCTCCGACTGTAAAGCCAGGACCAGCTCGCCGGCCGGCAAAAGCTGGCGCAGTTCCCCCTCTTTCTGCCGCAGCCAGCCGCCAAATTCCACCTGCCGGAAATTAAAGGGATAGGCCTCCATATTGAGCTTGGAATAAAGGAACAGCCGTTCCAGCAGCCGGCTTATCTGCGCCGTGCCCTCAGCGATTTTACCCAGATAACGTGCGGCCATGGCCTGGTCCTTGGCCACCCCGTCCTGCAATCCTTCCACATAACCGCGGATTACCGTCAGCGGCGTGCGGATATCATGGGAAAGCCCCGCAATCAGCGTGCGCCGTTCCTGCTCGCTTTCCTGCCGGGCCTGTTCCAGTTTCCCCAGCTTGGCCGTCATATCATTGATATTCTGACACAAGGACGCAAATTCCTCATCGCCCACAGGCTTGATACGGTAGTCGTAATTGCGCTGCTCCACCGCCCGGGCTGCTTTTTGCAGGGCCGCGATGGGCTGCAGAATCGTTTGCGACAGCCGGTGCGCCAGCCACATATTTATCAGCAGAAACACCACGAGCCCGGCCAGCAGCAGGCCGCCCAGATAACTGCGGTACAAGCCGCCCAACAGACCGCGCCCCGTCTGAATATCAAAGCTCAGTATGCCCACGACATGATACTCGCGCCCCTCGCGCTGAAACATGTATTTGACAATATTGCTGTCGCGGAAGATAAACACCGCCGAATCATCGACAAAGGCCGCCGGCCGCAGTTCTTCCGCAATCTGCATTTCCTCAAGCTCCGTCAGATTATTGTAGATGGTCACGCCCTTGCCTTCCACCACGGCCAGATGGTAATTATCCCTGGCCATACGTCCGGCCAGCTCCGCAAAATTCTGATACCAGGCCGCGGAATCCCCTACGGGCAGCTGCTCCACCGTCTGCCGGATATCCGCCTGCACCTGGTGAACAACCTGCTTGTCATGGGCCAGATTTCCCAAAGCGCCGAGCTTGGCCTCCTGATAAGATAAATATAAAGCCCCTGCCATCAACAGAATGATGACAAAGGGCAACGCAAACATCATGAAATTAGAAAGAAACAGCCGCCTTCTTATCTGCATGGAAATACTTTTCCTCCACTTTGCCTTTTTTCCCCACAGGCATTTTTACCACGTTATCCCGGGTTTTCAGCTCCGTCAGCACTTCAAAGGCACGCAGGGCTGCAAATAAATCAGCCCGCATGGCCAGACTCTCGTCCATGTCCAGAATCTGCCGTATCTTCTCGTAGCGATAACGCAGGGTGTTCACATGTACATACAGCCGCGCTGCCGTCCGCGTCCAGTTGAAGTCCTCGTCCAGAAGGGCGCGCAAGGTATCCACGAGCTGCGTGTTGAAATTCTTGTCATACTCCATCAGCGGCCCGATGGTCTGACGGCAAAAGCCGGCCAGTTCGGCGCTGCTCTGCCGGAACAGGCTGGTAAAAAGCCCCATGCGGTTAAAGTTCTGCACAAAAGCCTGTTTTCCTGTCACCTGCTGAAAAAAACCTGCCATGCGGGCCTCCCGCAGGCTTTTATAAATATCGCAGAGGCTGTAAGCGCCGCCAATCGCCACGGCCAGGTCACCGCCGCCGATATCGGCAAAATCAGCCTGCCATTCACGCAGCAGTTCCTCCACCTGCCGGTCATGCCCCATAGCCACCAGCATACAGCCCTGACGGTAAGCCACTGGCTGGCTGATAAACAAATGCGCCTCCCGGCGCTGGCGCAGAAACTTTTCCAGCTGCGGCACACTCCCCTGCCCCAACAGCTGACACAGCACCACACAGTAATTTTCCTGCCCCCGGGGCATGCCGGCAACCCTGTCATGTTCATCCTGCAGCAACATCCGATTCAGAAAATTTTCCCACGCCTGCGTTTTCATATATGTCCCTACGCCCTTTCCATAAATATATTTTATCATCGACCACTGTTATATTTATTCTATCAGTTATCTTGCGTGATTCAATAAACAGGTTGGGAAGAATTTATGAACTTTTTATGAACAAAAACCAGGCCCTCCACAGAGAGCCTGGTTTTTGACTGTGTATGATAACTATATATGGAATAAGCTTAGAAGAAGTATTTGAGTTCCGTACGGACAAAGGACTTCGTCGCGTTGGTGGCCTCATCTTTGCCCCAGAAATACTTGGCCCCCAGCTCCACATTTTTGATGGGCGCATAGCAGCCGCCGATTTCCGTGCCGCAGATATTGCCATGCGTATAAGCCTCATAACGGGAGGAAATCGCCGTGGCGTCCGTCACGCGCAGATGGCGCAGCATCAGCATAAAACTGCCGGGATTCTGCACCTGCATGCGCTTATAATCGAGCTCGAGCAGGAAACCGTTGCGGTGAATGTTCTGCGTCACCGAGGCATTGCTCTGCGAGTAGAGGGCAATAAAGCGGAAGTTCTTGCCGAGCAGGGTGTCAAAACCGATATTGGCCAGACCGTAATTGCCTTCCTCAATGGCCTTGAATCCTCGCTTGCCGCTTTTCAGATAATAATAACCAGCATACAGATTGGTGCGCTTGCCCAGCGGATACGTGAATATCCCCGATACGACATCGGCGTCAAAATTATTGTTCGGATTGGCAATTCTGCCGGCCGACAGCTTGGCTTTCAGCTTTTTGCCGAAAGTCACCTGCACACCGCGCATGGGGTCTTCGTGCGTGTAAGCGTAACCGTCCACGGTATCAAACTTACCCACTTTAGCCGTAAAGTTGTCATACTTGCCGTAAGCGTAAATATTCGTGGTCTTTACATAGCCGTCATCACCCGTGTCCTTCTTCATATCCAGGGTGATTTTATGCTTGGTTTCCCCCGTCCAATGGTCATTGACCTGTGCATGGGAGTACAGTTCCAGATAAGCCTTGGAAGTATCGTCGATATTGTTGTCATCGCCGAAATGCTCCTGACGCAGACGGAAGAAACCGTCAAAACGTACCTTGTCCGCATTGCGTTCCAAAGCTGCTACGCGCACGCCTAGATTATTCAGCTCAGCGCCGAACTCTGCGGCCAGCTTGTCCACCAGTGCCTTGTCGGCACCGGTGGGATTCTTGGCCATGGCCTTGGCCGTAATCTGGGCCATTTCGTAACGAGTAATGGCTCTTTCCCCACGGAAGGAGCCATCACCATAACCCTCGACAATGCCGTCAGCCGCCAGCTGGCTTACGGCGTCATAAGCCCAGGAATCTTTAGGCACATCGGCAAAGGGATTGGCGGCAGCACTTGCTGCCGCAGCCGCCCCCCATAAACAAGTTGCTGCTAAAACTGCTGCTAATTTTTTCATTCCCTAATTCTCCCCCTGTTTACGCTTTTGCCTCAGCCGCACTCTTGCCGGCCAGATAACCAAATGTATAGGCACGGCCATGACTGCAGCCGGTAACGACGATAGGATAATCCGTGGCAAAGAAACTGCCGGAGGCATTGCCGGCGGCGTAAAGTCCCGGAATGACATTGCGTTCCTTGTCCAGCACTTCCAGCTTGTCGTTGATGGTCAGGCCGCCCAGGGTAACGAGCAGGGCCGTACCGATATGACCGGCATAGAACGGTGCTTTCTCCACAGTGGTCAGATATGTCTTATCCTTGCCGAAGTCATCATCTACACCTTTACGGGCCATTTCATTATAACGTTCTACCGTAGCCTTTAAGGTTTCATAGGGCAGATGGGCTTTCTGGGCCAGTTCTTCGAGGGTATCCGCCTTGACGATTACGCCTTTTTCCACCAGCTGCTCAAACTCGTTTTTACGATGATGGTATTTGAGCTTTTTGCAGGCACTCTGCTTGAAACGCGGTGCCTCTTCCTCCCATTTGGAATCAAAGATGGTCCAATGGGTAAGCCCCACCTGCTGACGGGCCTGATTACAGATATAGGCAAAAGGCAGGTCCTCGTTGGCATAACGTTCGCCGCGCTTGTTGACGGCCAGCCACGGCTGACGGGGAATAGCGTCCATACGGCCGCCGGAATTGCCCTCCGGGTCAAGCAGCGCATTATCAAAGAGCATGGGCGCATGCGGACCTTCATCAATACCGGCCCCAACCCAGAGCCCCATCTTCTGGCCGTCGCCAGTGTTGAAGGAGTTCGGGTACATGATCTTCTGCACCTTCGTCGCTGCCGGAATATAATAGCGCAGCATTTCCTCATCGTGGCCGTAGTCACCGGAGCAGAGGATAACACCTTTCTTCGCCAGGAACTTGATATACTTGCCGTCCTTATCCTTGGCGATTACGCCCTGTACCCGCCCCTCATTATTCGGACGAATCAGCTGCACGCCCGGCGTTTCGTAGAAAATTTCGCAGCCCAGCTTTTCGGCCGAAGTCTTTAACGTATAAGCCATGGCGATAACAGCGCTGCCGCCAATCATGCCTTTCGGCGTAGCCTCGGCTGCCCCCTCAGGCGGTTCGAGCACAAAGGACAGCGTCGGAATGTTGGGAATAGTCGCGTTCGGCGACATCTGGTCGTCCTTCGTCCAGACGGATTTCACCTTGCAGCCCAGCTTTTCGGCATGTTCCACAATCCAGTCATTGACCATGCCGCTCTTTTCCGAGAACAGCTTGACGACTTTCTGGTCAGCCTTATAGCCGCCCCAGCGCATGATTTCCCGCGTAACGTCCAGCGGATTAAGCTGGTTGCCCACAGACAGCTGCAGCTTGGAGTTTACCGCACCATAGTCATAGCTGCGGAAGTTAATCGTCGGGCCTTTTTCGATAACCATAACCTTGGCCCCGGATTCAGCTGCGGATACAGCCGCACACAGACCGCTCATGCCGGCGCCGACAACCACGACATCAGTTTCCTTCGTTTCCTTGATGGCGCTGTCAGCAATGGGTTCCGGTGCCTTCATAAACGCCGGTTCTTCCCCGGCCCCCAGACCGCCTTCCTTATCCTTGCGCACATTGGCGGTACGGCCTTTGCCACACCCGGACATAACCCCGGCCGTCATCACCCCGGCCATGGCAAACACGCCGGTTTTCAGGAAATTACGACGGGACATGCCGTCATTTTCTTTGTTAGCCATTTTTATCCCCCATTCACAAATTACAAAATTTCACTTGCTATAATTGTAAACCGAAAGCTGCGCTCTCCGCTTGTATAAACCTACAAAAGGCAGCGGCTCTTTTTCGTTTATTCCCTTAAAGTCAAAGACCGGTCATCTTTCTATAATAGAAAGAGATATCAAATTTATGCAGAAAGGAGCGCTCTTATATGAAGGATATTCTCTCGCGGAGTCTGGCTTTTGTCCGGCAAAAACCGCTGCTGGCCGTGGTGGGGCTTTTCGTTCTGGGTGCCATTGGCATGCTGGTCATGCACCAGGTAGAAAAGATTCCCGAAGTAGCCTGCTCACCCTGCCATGTGATGCAGCCCTACGTTGACGGCTATCACAAGGACGATTTGCTGGCACATTCCCATGAAAAAGCCGGCGTCGCCTGCATTGACTGCCATGACAACGGTATCGAGGACAAGGTGATGGAAACCGTCTGGTATGTCACCGATGACTTCGATGACCCGCCGCTGAAACGGGCCTTTGACAACAAAATGTGTGTGAAATGCCACAAGGTTGACGAAATCATCGCCAAGACCAACTACAAAGACGGCAACCCCCATGATTCCCATTTAGGTGATTTGGTCTGCTCCGACTGCCATTACAGTCATGAGAAGTCCCAAGCCGCCTGCCAAAAATGCCATAATTTTGAATTTCTCCAAAACCTCCCCCCGGAATGGGCTGGCAAAGGAGAAAAAAAAGCAGGCAAAAGCCTGTAAACAAAAACTCCCAGCGCTGCTGCGCCGGGAGTTTTTTCATATTATTTATGCTGTTTTTTGTGTTGCAGCGGTACCGATTAACGCCTTTATCGCCCCGGTCGGGCACTTGGCCAGGCAGGTGGGTTCCGGACAGTCTTGGCATTTGCTGCTGTCAACCACGGCCACGAAGTTGTCAATCTTAATCGCACCCTGGCTGCAGTTCCGCAGGCAGAGGCCGCAGCCAATGCAGGCATTCTGGCAGAGTTTTTTAGCCGCCGGCCCTTTGTCGTGGGAGCTGCAGAGCACCTCTACGGGGTCGTTAAAGCCCTTCAGCGTCAGTATGGCCTGCGGACAAGTGCTGACACATTTGCCGCAGCCGGTGCAGATATCCTCATCCACCACCGGCAGGCCGTCCGCGCCCATGCTCATCGCCCCAAACGGGCAGGCCTTGACGCAGTTGCCAAAACCGATACAGCCGTACTTGCAGCCCTTAGGGCCGCCCTGTATGAGTTTGGCGGCCGCACAATCCGGCACGCCCTCGTATTTGGCCGCCATTATCGCTGCCGTCTGTGTGCCCCGGCATTTTAAAGCCGCATACTTTGGTTCCGTGACTTCGGCCTTTTTCCCCGTGAGTTCTGCGACCTTGGCCGCCACCGCCGCTTTCCCCGGCACACAGAGATTCGGTGCCACCGTGGGGTCCTCCACCACGGCCTCGGCGTACTTGGCACACCCGGCAAAACCACAGGCTCCGCACTGCCCCTTGGGCAGAATTTCTTCCACTTCGTTAATCAACGGATTGACCGCCATATAAAACTTTTTATCCGCCAGCGCCAGTACAATGCCGAAGAACAGGCCGACACCTACCAGCACGACGATAATCATCATTGCTTTTTCCATCATCAGCCCTCCTTACAGCATTCCGGCAAAGCCTAAAAAGGCCAGCGACAGCATGCCTGCCAGAATAAAGGCAATGCCAATCCCCTGCAGCGGTTTGGGCACGTTGGCATAAACGAGCTTTTCCCGCAGGGAGGCCATCAGGATAATGGCCAGGGCAAAGCCCAGACCGGAGCCGATGGCAAAGACAATGCTCTTTAAGAGGCTGTAATTGCTCTCCACGTTCAGCAGTGGCACCGCCAGTACGATACAGTTCGTCGCGATAAGCAGCAGGTAAATGCCCCACATATTGTAGAGGGCCGGCGCCTGTTTCTTGATGACGAGCTCCAAAAGCTGCACAAAACTGGCCGTCAGCACCACGAACACGATGGTTGTAAGGAACGTCAGCCCCAACGGTTCCAGCACGAAGAAATACACAATCCAGGCCAGAATGGAACTCATGGTCATGACCGAAGTCACCGCCATGCCCATACCCACCGAGGCGCTCAAATTCTTGGAGATACCGAAGAAGATACAGAGGCCTAAAAATTTCGTCAGCACGAAGTTATTGACTACTACCGCGCCGATAAATAATGTTAAATACTCTCCCATGATTTAGGCCTCCTTTCCTGCTTTTAATTCAGCAATTCGGGCCTTTTCCTCCTGCCTGGCGTTCCACGTCTTGCAGGCCGCCACCAGGTACCCAATCAGAATAAAGGCTCCCGGCGGCAGAATCATCATCAGCATGGGCTCATAGCCCTCACCAAACACCGGCACACCTAAAATAGTACCTGCCCCAAAGAGTTCGCGAATCACCGCAATCGTCAGCATGGCCAGCGTAAAACCGCAGCCCATGCCAAAACCGTCGAGGAATGACTTGAGCACGCCATTTTTCGAGGCAAAAACCTCGGCCCGGGCCAGAATGATGGCAAACACCACCACGAGCGCCAGGTAAATGCCCATCGCCTTGTAAAGTACGGGGAAATAAGCCTGCAGCACCAGCTGGGCCACGGTAACAATCGTCGCGATGGACGTAATATAAACCGGCACACGCACCTTGGGGTTAACCCACTTGCGCACGATGGACACCACTACGTTGTTAGTCGTGATAACAAACGTCACCGTCAGCCCCATCGTCAGGCCGTTAATCACTGTAGTCGTAACCGCCAGAGCCGGACACAGGGACAGCGCCAAAATGAAAATCGGATTTTCGGCAATCAGTCCCTTACTGAAAATCTGCCAAAGTTCCTTCATCACTTAGCACCTCCCTCAGCCTGGTAGGCCGCAACGGCCTCCACCGCCTCCCGGACACCTTTCGTCACAGCCCGGGAAGAAATCGTCGCCCCGGTCATAGCCTGAATATTGTCCTTATTGCCCGGGTCCTTCGTCACCTCAAGGAGGCTGGCCCCCTTCCCGGCAAACTGCTGCCGGAACGCCGGCTTTTGCGCATTATCCCCGAGTCCCGGGGTTTCATTATGTTCGAGAATCGAGTAGTCAATCACCTTGTCATCAGCAGAAACAGCCACGAGCATTTTGATTTTACCGCCGTAGCCCTTGCTTTCCGCCGGCACGATATAAGCCGTGGTTTTGCCGTTTTTCACCGCGGCAAACCAGCCCTCATGCCCGGCCACTTCCGTAAAACGCTCCGCCTCCGGCACGAGCGACTTCATGGACTCCTGTTTCATTTCCTCCGCTTTTTGCGCCGCCACCGGTGCCGTCACAAAATAAACCGAGCCGATAACAATGCCGGAAATAAAGCAGGCCGCCGCCAGATTAAAGGCAATCTTAAACGTGGAATGTTCATTAGCCATTGTCAGCACCCCCTGCCCCAAAAATCCGCGGTTTGCAGAACCGGTCAATCAGCGGCGTTACGGCATTCATGAGCAGCAGGGAATAGCATACACCCTCGGGATAGCCGCCCACCAGACGAATCAGCACCGTAAGTGCCCCGGCGCCCACGGCAAAGATAAGCTGCCCCTTCACCGTCATCGGAATGGTCACCATATCCGTAGCCATGAAAAACGCCCCCAGCATCAGGCCGCCGGCCATCACATGGAATAACGGGTCACCGGTGAACAGCCCGGCCGGCCCAAAAATCCAGGTCAGCACGGCCACCGTGCCAATCATGGCTGCCGGAACAAACCAGTTCACATAGCCTTTGTAAATCAGATACAAACCGCCGAGCAGCAGTAAAATAGTACTGGTCTCGCCCAGCGAGCCGTTGCGCGTACCAATCAACATATTCCAATATAATTCCGACTGACTGCCAAACGTGGCCACCAGTGCGTCATAGCCCTGCATTTTCAAAATGTTCAAGGGAGTAGCTGACGTCATGGCGTCCACGCCGCCGCTCATATCCTGCATTTTCGTCCAGGTGGTCATGGCTACCGGCCAGGACACCATCAGCGCCGCGCGGCCGATATGCGCCGGATTGAAGATATTAAATCCCAGGCCGCCCATGGACTGCTTGGCCACAATAATGGCGATGAACGAACCCACCGCCACCATATAAGGCGGCAGCAGCGGCGACATCGACATCGCCAACAGCAGCCCCGTAATGCAGGCACTGCCGTCAAAGGCCGTAACCGGCTGGTGCATGCCCTTCTGCCAGAGATATTCCCCAAGCACCGCAAACACCACGCCCACCAGCATATTTATAAGGGCCGGCACACCAAACCACCAGACAGCAAACAAAGCCGCCGGCAGGAGTGCCGCGTTGACCTGCCACATGATATGGCTGATGGTTTCATCATCACGGATATGCGGTGACACAGAAATCGTAAACACTTCCGGTGCAGCCGCTTGAGAATTTTTCATTACCTCTTCACTCATTTTGCCGCCCCCTTCTGCTCTTCATTTTCCTGTGCCTTTTTCGCTGCCGCCGCTTTGGCCCTGGCCATCTCCGCCCGGACAAAGCCCTTGGCATTCTTGATATACTGTACAATATTGCGCTTGGCCGGACACACAAAGGTGCAGCAGCCGCATTCCACGCAATTCATCAGCCCGTAATCATCACGGCAGGCCGCAAAATCCTGCCGCTCCGACAAAATCGAAAGCATTGACGGCACGAGTCCCATAGGACAGGCCTTGACACAACGGCCGCAGCGAATGCAGTTCATCTCCGGGCCATGCTCCGTCATTTTTCGCGTCAGCGCCAAAATTCCCGACGAGCCTTTCATCACCGGCACCTGCGCCGTCGTCTGCGCCATGCCCATCATCGGGCCGCCGGCAATCAGTTTATCCGCCGGCTCCTTAAAACCGCCGCAATAGTCAATAGCCACCTGATATGGCGTACCAATGCGGATACGCAGGTTCTTAGGCTCTGCAATCGCGTCCCCCGTCACCGTCGTAATACGCTCCGTCAGCGGCAGGCCGTGCTCCACAGCGTCGGCAATCGCCGCCACCGTGCCCACATTCTGTACCACCGCGCCCACGTCCATCGGCAGACCGCCCATCGGCACCTCCCGGCCGGAGATAACCTTAATCAGCATTTTTTCCGCGCCCTGCGGATACTTCGTTTTCAGCGCTGCCACTTCAATATTCGTTCCCTGCGCCGCCTGCGTCATCGCCTTGATGGCCTCAGGCTTATTGTCCTCAATGCCAATTACCGTACGCTTGACGCCCAGAATTTTTTGCAGAATCTGCGTGCCCGTGATGATTTTCGCGCCTTCCTCCAGCATCAGCCGGTAGTCAGCAGTCAGATACGGCTCACACTCCGCACCGTTTAAAATCAGTATATCCACGGGCTTGCTCGGCTTTAACTTCACATGCGCGGGAAAAGTCGCACCGCCCATGCCCACAATGCCGGCACTCTGAATGGCTGTCAGAATCTCCTCATTCTCCATAGCCTGCCAGTTGCGCGTCAGCGGCAGCCCATCAGCCCACTCGTCCAGACCGTCATTTTCAATGACCACCGCCATACAGCTGCCCATGCCCGAATGCGGCCGTGGCTCGATTTTAACGACCTTACCAGATACGGGGCTATGAATATCCGCATGCATAAAAGCCGGACTCGTGCCAATAAGCTGGCCGCGCTTTACCATATCCCCCACCTTTACCGTGGGATTGCACGGCGCTCCGATATGCTGCCCCATCGGCACCACCAGTTCCTGGGGCACCGGCATGGTTTCAATCGGCTTGTCCATGGCCAGTTTCTTCCCGTCCTGAGGGTGTATGCCCCCCAGAAAACTCTTGAACATAAAACCACCTCGTAGCTATCCTAAAATATAAATATAGCAAGACTAACCGTCGATTATCTCGACAATAACAGGCTTGGCCTCCTGTTTATGTGCGGCCCGTTTATCAAACATTTTCACCAGCACCAGTGCCAGTAAAAAGAACACCAATGCCCCCAGCACATACGGCAGACTGCCACTCGCGTCCAACACCGGCGCCAAAAAATGACCGATAACCGCCCCGACGCCGCCCATAAGCAGCGGCAGAATAAAGACCACAAACGCCCCCGTGAGGACATTTGCCTCCCGGAACTCAAAAAGCACACGCTGCCCCGGCTGCGCCCCGACGTCATTCACCGCCTCAACTACAACCTGCTGCGCACCGCCACAAGCCCCGCAGGAACCGCACTCCTCATGCCGCCCTACACGCACCTTGGCCAGCCCGCCCTCCACGGACAAAACTATACCTTGTTCCTGTTTCATACACATCACCTCCACAGGCACACAATATTATTATTCGCTCTTATTTGGTAAAATCCTGTTTTATTTGTATAATGTTTCCTCTCATAAAAGAAAACGGCGGCCTCCGCCGCCTCATAAACACTCCTCTATAAATCATAAGCATACATAACCTTTACATCCCCTGAAGTTACACTGTCAATTATATCTATAGACTCTTCTTCCTTGGTTGTTACAATCACATCTACATCATTTATAATAGATGCCATAACATTTATATCTCCCTGATATGTATTGATAATTGGTGCCTCATCACCTTGCTGTTCCAGCATCATTTGCACCAAAGACAAACATTGCTCAGCGGCCTTTGAATCATCTACCCATAGCAATAATATGACTTTATCCCTTATTGTAAAATTTTTTATAAATCTAGGAATAAAATCCTGCCAAACACCTTCATCACTATGAAAATCCGGTAAAAAGTGATAAATTTTATAATTTGAGTGTAACTTAACAATTTCATTATACAATGAACATTGTTCGTTATTCTGCTTTATTATTCCGTACTGCTGCAGAAACTTATCAATATCTGAAAACAACGGTAATGCTGCCTTAATTCTATCTTGTGGCCAATTCCACCACTTTATTTGTTGTAACTGTTCTATAACATCCTGACTAAAACGATATTTTATAACTCTGGCCGGATTGCCTCCAACGATTGCATATGGCGGTACATCTTTAGATACCAATGCACCAGCAGCCACCACAGCACCATTTCCAATTCGCACTCCCCCCATAACAGTAACGTCTGCCCCAATCCATACATCATTGCCAATTATCACTTGCTTGCGGTTATACCTTCCCTCTATATGTGCTATTTGTTTAGATGAATCCCACCATTTATCCAAATATCTGGAATCAAAGGGGTATGTAGATACGCGTCTATAATCGTGATTTATGCCAATATAAAAATGTAAATCATGTGCCAGAGAAGAATATTTTCCTACTAACAAATGGGCCTCTTTATCATCACAAAGAGCCATTTCTGCACCAGCAATATAGGATCCTGCACCTAATGTAACGCTAGTAAAATCAAACTTCGCATCTAATTGCAGCTTACGCGTTTTAGGCTGAAAATCTCCAAAATCTATATTTTTTATCATACATAAACTCCCCTAATTTAAATCCTTAGCCGGCATACGATAAACACGCACTTCATCACCTTCACAGGCATACAATATTATTATTCGCTCTTATTTGGTAAAATCCTGCTATTGTTCCATAATGTTTGTACAAAAAAGGCGACCGCAGTCGCCTGATATAAGACTCATCTCAATATTTCCTGATAAAGCTCCTCTAAATCTTTCATATACCCCGCACTATCCATAAGAGGTGATTCTTCCATCATGCCGCGCAGTCTTTTCCGCAATTCCTGCAATAGTTGCACGTCACAACTTAACCCAACTGCCAAATTCACATAGCCTTCTTTTGTATCAGCAGCCAATTCTTCAAGCCCAATATTGGCAAGAAAGCTATACCCAAAATTCGCACCATGACGATTCCCCTTTAACGTCACTACCGGGATTCCCATATACAAAGCCTCACAAGTAGTCAGCCCACCTGGATAAGGTGATGTATCCAGCGCAATATCTATATCATTATACTGCTGCAAATAATCCTCAGAATAATCCCTAAACTCTATTCTGGATAAATCCATTCCTAAATCTGACATACGCTTTTTCGTATAGTTTAGGCCTTCCTCTGTTCCCAGCAGCATATGTTTTAGCACCAATCTGGAGTGGGGTACATGAGCCAATATTTCACGCCACAATGCTAACATACCATCATTCACCTTGGCAAAATTATTGAATGAGCCGAAGGTAATATATCCATTTTTCATACATGGAGGAGGTTTCACGTCTGGAAAAACTTTATATGGCTGATAACAAAAATGCGTATGTGGCAAGCGTAACAGCTTTTCCGTAAAGTACGGCGACGTTGTCGCAGATGCACAATATACATCCGATAAGAAACCATCACATTCGTCTATTCCTGTACTGTTAAAATAACCGATACCAGAAATCTGTTTTCTCGCTGGCCTATATGCCAAGACCGGCAAGGCATTTCCTGCCGTATGACCACCTAAGTCTACCAAAATATCAATCTCATCAGCCCGTATCTGTGCTGCAATATCTTCAAAACTAAAATCAGCTATCTCACGCCACTTAACGGAACTTTTATGCAAGTCGTTCGTTACAGCATCGCAAGACTTATTTAGCTGATATACAAATACCTCAAATTGCTCAGTATCATAATTGAATAATAATGGACGTACAAATTGCCCTACTGCATGATTACGCCAGTCGGCAGATATATAGCCAACACGAATTTTATCATGCTGCCAGTCAGGTGCGAGATATGCCTTCACACCTGCAAATTCTAACAGAGTTCGATACATGCCATACATAGCCTGCAATTCAGTAGCAGAAATATCTTCTATGGCATTGGCTGTAAATAAGGCATTGCTTACCTCAGGTAATTTTCGTTCAACCCTTGGCTCTGTTTCTGCTGACTTCAAAAAAGCCTCCATGGATAACCGGCTTTCCCCCAGCATACGCAAAGATGACCCCAAAAGACTATAGGCATCAGCTATACGTGATTTATCAGCATCATTGCCATATAGCTTAAGCAATTCCCCCAGCATTTCAACTTCCGATACATAACACTTCTTTTGCCTCAATATATATGCCTTAAGCAGCATAGATAATAAAGCATACGCACCTGTTTTTTTCTCCCAGAAAGTTATGCACTGCCAAGCCTCATCCAACTTATTATCTTTGTATAACTTCAAGGCAATTTCATATACCTGCAAAAAATCTTCCATCATCACACCATCAGTCACATCCTTTCCATTACATCAAGCCTTAGACCACTCTACAGTTTTTTCTACAGCTTTTGCAACATTACACACAAGTTACCATCTAAAAATATGCTTTATTGACTCGCAGTCAAGACGCAGAGTTCTGAAGTTGTGCAAATTATGGCAATCCAGTCCTTGCGGTTGTTCCGGTTGCGAACACAGACAATTTTAGCATCCAGTCCATTTTTTCCATTTTTGTCCTGTCCTACCTTTACGTTTACAGACAGGAGATAGTGGGAACGGCCGCGCCGCTTCTTGTAGGCGGCAAAAATCTTCTTGATATCCAGAGATTCGCCATTGTAGAAATAGCGTATCTTGATGCTGCGCTTTACCATGGCAATGGTGTCCAGACCTAAGGATTTGATATCCAGAATCTGCTGAGGATTGGAAAACCAGCTGTCAAAGAGGACATACTTCGCCTTGTGACCAGCTGCCAGAGCGGTTTTCAAGAGTTCTACCATAACCGTAGTCCCCTCTTGACGAGCCAAAAATCTGCGTTTTCCAGCAATAGTCCGCTTGTCTATCTTGTTGCAGGGGCCAAGAACTTTTTCTGCATCGCTGGATGCCAGCAGAGAATGGTTGATGGGCAAAAAGGTACAGCCATCCGTCCAGCCAAGTGTCAACAGGCGGAAGCCCTTTTTGCATCGCATGGAAACATGGTCGAAGACCCAGGAGGCCAATTCAGTACGTTTTACGCCTGCGCGCTCATACAGCGAATCGTCAATAACAAAGCAGTCATCGCGATTCTCAGATGTAAGAGGGCGAATATGCGCATTGATGATCCGCGCGGACAGCATTGCAAGCATGGCGGTTGCCCAACTTCAGGGAAATCCGCAAATGGCTGATAGCATAAATGGCTATGAGGTAACCGCAAAAGATTTTCCGTAAAATAAGGTGACGTATCAGCCTCAGAGCATTTCATCGAATCGTATCTGTTCAGCAATCTGTGGCCAGCGATCAGCAGAAACATCCCACCATAGTGCACCACCTTGCTGCAGTGCCTCCGTCACTTTATCAGGATGGCGCGTCACGGAGTAAACATACACTGCAAATTTTTCCTTATCATACTGACAAAGCATCGGCCTGACAAACTGTGCTACTGCATGGTCACGTAAATCTGCTGAAATATAACCCACACGAATTTTTTTATGCTTCCATACAGTGGGCGAATAAGGCCTCACAGACAAATTTCCCAAAAGCTCACGGTATAATACATAAAGCGATTGCATATAATCAGCTGTAACGCCAGCAATCGCATTTGCCGAAAATATCGCATTGCTGCATTCCACTAGTTTCTGCTCCAGAGCAGGCTCAACTTCCACAGCCTTCTTAAAAGCCTCTACCGACAGCTTACCTTCACCTAGACAACGCAGCGCATCCCCCATCATACTCCAAGCATCAGCTAAAAGTTTTACTTCACCCGAATCCCTAAAATGCTCAAACAATTCCTCAAGCACTTTGACTTCTGACACATACTTTTGTTGGTCGCGCAAAATATAGGCCATCAAAAGCATCCCCACAAAGACTTCGTACCATTCAACTGCCAAAATTGTTCAATTACCCTTCCAGCCTCAGTATATCTTTTCTGCTTCAAAAGTAAAAACGCCTTTTGATATGTTTTTACAATACGCTGTCTTTCCATCTATATTTCCATCCAGTTTAATTCAATAGATTCTCAAATATTTATCATCCATTTCGTATAAAGCTTGCTAATCTCTGATATAATCTATCATAGTTTTTCTCTATATATTTATACGTTGCTTCCGTAATGTACGAGTGGCACTGCTCAAGCCGTCCTGCCAAAATAGATTTTCGTACCAGGGTTGCATTTATTGGCTGATGCGTATCATCCTCAATTCGTGGTATTTCAACAAGCTCTATTCCATATTCAGGTAAAATTTCTTTCATTGCCATATTATATTGACGAGTTATTTTATCCAAAGGCTCCTCTCCAACAAAACGCTTACTTATGCCTAAATATGGAGCAATATATTTTCCGAATAACCTAACATCAGCAGCTGGAACAATAGTTGAATTTTGTAAGTCTTCCTTATTGAAATATGCACTAAATGTAATACGTGATATCATATATTGGCCAGAAGGAAGTACCACCACATTAGAAAAACAATTGCAATTAAGCTTTACCATCTCAAACCGATCTTGGAAACTAAATGCGGAGCTATCCTCTTCAACAACAAATATATACAAAAAATCAACTTGCTTTAACGCTTCCCTAATCAAAAACAGATGTCCACGGGTAAAAGGATTGCAATTCATTACTATCGCACCAATTTTATTAGACATCACTTTGTTTACCTTTAATGAAGCCAAATATTTCTTTAAGGCATCATCACATGATATATTTGTTCTCAAACCTTCAGCCAATGTTTTTACAATAACCGAATCTATTGATTTCTGCATATCATCATATAAAAAATAAAACAAATAATCTGCTAACAGTTTATTTCCCAACGGTGTTAAGTGTGGAGCTAAATCAAAAAAAACTTTTCCGCGACAGTACTTATCTGAATCAAATATGTCTTTGAATGAACTATTCTGAATAGCTGAAAACACTGGTATATCTTTATACAAATCTTGCCCAAACAACACCACAATATCACCAGTCATTATCAACGTATCCATTATACGATTAAGCGCTGAGATACTACTCTCACCAGGATTACCATTATTTACTACATTATATTGTATATTAGCGTCATTAATATAACTTTGTAAAAAACTTGCAATCGTATCTTCATCCTTAGCTGTAAAGCTTCCCACCACAGTGCATGGTCCGAACAAATGAATCGTTTTTTTATTTGCTGCGCTATTTCCTACAGTGACACGTCTCCCCCCCACGGTATGAAAGCCATCACTAGCAATACTGTCAGTATATACTGTATAAACGACCCGCTCACCTCCAACAACAATTGCTGGTTGTGTTGGTACAGGTACAATCTCTATTCTGCCATCAAGTGATACAGGTGTTTTTTCGATGTCAATATAATAAAACGCTACTCGATTTTTTCTCAAATAACTTTTTATTTCTTCAGCCAGCATATTAGCATATACTTTTCTAACATCAAAGGAGGGTATTACCTTTGGATTCCAGACATCGCTACCATAAATCAATAAGTCAAAGCATCCATTCAAAAAATCATTAATTAACGTATTTTCAAAAAAACATACAGATATTCCACACTCTGTTAATCTATCGCCCAAACTTTTTAAATCGCTTGCAGTTGACGACAATAATACATTATTATAATTAGAAAAAAAAGATAATATAATCTCATCACTTATCAAATTCCAGTAGAGCGGCTGTATTTCTTTTTCATATTTCAGACATCTACCAGCAAAGTGATTACCACGTATACATAGTCCCCATACCTTTTCATTAACTACAACAGGAATTTCTGAACCAACCTGTCTAAATAATTCAAACCACTTAGCTTTTATCTTATCTTCACTGACTAAAAATGGAATATAATTGTTTTGTATAGCTATATTCGTACATGGAAATACATTTCGCACATCATCCGCAGTAATAATCCCACAAAAAACTTCTGTGTCAGATATAACATTAATAACTTGATGACCTTGATCTAACAAATATATTATTCGTGCCAAATCATTAACATACGTTTTTCCCAAGAATGCTATATTAGAATGTTCAATATACAATTCATTATATATAATCTTACTTGCTTGAGAATTAATACTATTAAATAATGATTTTATATTTATTTTATTGCTGGATTCCGGATAAACATCAACACTATATATTAAGAGATTATCATATCCATATAATGCGTCATTTATATTATCTGCCGAGAGTAGCTCTAGCGATAAACATGTACTATAATATCGATGAAAGCTTCTCACATTAACATCGTCTAACGAAGAAATATATATTTTTTGGTAATTCAGTAAAAAAGTTAATGGAACGTGCCAATTTGTCCAAACTTCCCAAGGCATACAAGTATTATTATCTACCTTATTATCTTTTGAACCAAGACATACCAAACTACGAATAACCCCTTCACAAGTAACCAAAGGGAACTCCGTCAATCCTTCATTAGCACTACAATAGGCTATTAGTTGTGAGCTAATTTTGTCATTATAGGGTAATTCTTCATATTCTTGCATTTCTGTGCCAGGCACATTTACCACAGCATTTCCCTTTGGCTCCCATAATTTATGAAAAGACTTTCTAGATATCGCATACCCAGAATAGGTTCCATTTTCATTAACGAGATAGACATTGTTACAGCCTCGTTCAAATGCAGAAATACACGCTATAATATCGCATTCATTTTGTGACATGATAGCTATTGGTCTATTTTTTATCTTTATTTCCAAGGGTGTAGATTTATTATACATATGTTGCATAGTCATCACCTTAGATACTGTTTCAAACTTTGTACTTCTGTAGCTTTTCTCATATGTAAATAATTATTTTCACTATATCCTATATACACGTCAAATCCGAACCTATTATCCAGTACGCTTTTATCTACTTTAGACACCCATAATATCTCATCTGCATTTTTTTGTACTTGCTTAGTATGCAACAACACACCTTCATTCCCATCCTGAACTAATAAAAGCACGCACTCTCTTTTATTCCACATACCAGCACTATATTGATAACTTCCATAAAATGTAAAGAATTCTTCATCATAAATAATCATTTGGGTAAGTTCGCAAGGTAACATACTCTCAGCATGCAATACTACATCGTAAGGACTTTCACCATTGATAATATATTGTATAGCCTCTTTTTTTTGTAGTTCACGTAATTTCTCTGACCAAAATAAAGTTGCATCTTCAATATTGTTCAGATTAAAACATTCATCAGTATCATTAAAATATCCTGTTCCATCAGAATTAATCCTTACGCGATAAGTAAAAGATTTTGTATCTTTTCTTCTGCTATTTACATCAATTTTTTCTAACCCATTTGGTTCTATCCGCACCCTATAAGCAGGATTTTCCGTTTCTGTATTACCTACATATGCATATTCAGTTTTGTCTTTTATATGTTGTTCAAAAATTTCTTTATCTCGGCCCAGATCAAGGACAACTTCTTTGTAGCCTAACGCGTTTATTTTTTTGTATAACTCTACTAGCTCTTCGCGAGATAACATTTCTCTCTCCAGTACGTTTTCAATCGGCGAAGATATATACGGTGTACGTAATTCATGCATAACAGGTGATAAATCCTTGTGCACACGTTTAATAAGGGAAATTATTTCATCCTTATTACTTTGCAATATCATTGTAATAATTCGTATTTTATTATTTTTCCTTAGCGCCTTAGCAATCATGCCTAATCTCGAGAGATTATCAAAAAAAGCACTTTGTTTTGTTCCACTGAGAATAGCATATTTTTCCCTATCATATGTTTCTAAAGAAATATTAAAATACTTTACAGGTGCATTACATAGCTCAAGCAGCTCTGTATCAGACATTTTTTTTACTAAATTAGTGGTAAAAAAAACTTTATCCCGAAACTTATAGGGTATCATATACAAAAGCTTCATAAAATCTGGATGCAACGTGGGTTCAAACAAACAAGAAAACAAAAATAGTTCTTGATTACAAAAAGGAATAATACTACGAGCTTTCATGAATACTTCTTGATTCATAATGTGGGGATGGATTTTATTCCAATCATTAAAACAAAATTTACAACGAGCATTACAATGATTTGTTATATCATGCGATACCATTCCATACTTTTGTGATGAAAAATAAATATCCATTCCGTTTCTCCCTTTCCACACCTACATTATTATATAATCTTGCTTTCCCCAATATTCACATCGCCAGCATATACAATACGTACATCTGTTTCCGATAGCAAATCTATCGCTTCTGAGTCCTCTACTTGACAGCCTGAAATATAACAATCTATATTTTGTAATATACACTTGATGTCTTTATTTTCTATATCACAACAAACAACTGCCGGTGCATCATCGCCATATCTGTTCACTAACTCTAATAATTCTGCCTGTCTTGAATCATTATTATGCGTGCCAACAAACCCTAACAATAAAAGTTGTTTTTTATCACCATACTCCAGGAATGATTTAACAACTTTTTGCCAAGAAGGCTTGGTCTGAGAAAAATCAAGCCGGAAATAAGAAATTTTATAGCCATCACAACGCAGTTCTGCTAATTGAGATCCCGTTTGATTTTCAATCCTTGCTTCCATTTCAGGACTGTAATACTTATCACAGGACTTAACAACGTCCTTCATTTCGGCTTGAATATTACGTATCTTTTCATCCGGCTAATTCCACCAGCGAATACATTGTAACTTATGTATAATATCTGCAGAAAAACGATACTTTATCACCTTGGCTGGATTTCCCACCACAATTGCATATGGCGGAATATCTTTAGCAACCACTGCATGTGAACCAATCACCGTACCATTCCCTATACGAACTCCGCCTAATATCGTATCATCACTGCCTATCCATACATCATTGCCGATAACTATTTGATTATGATTGATGCTGCTAGGAATAACATCTGCCAAATATTTTTGCTGATAAGATTCGTCTAATTCCGCAAACGGATAGGTGGATACTCTCTCTATAATCATGATTCAATCCTATTAAAAATACCAGTCTATGTGCTAACGAAGAATATTTCCCCACCAACACATGCACTTGAAGACTACCTGCCTCAAAAGTGGATGATACAAGATACGATGCTCTTCCCAATGTTAAAGCAATATTTCCCGTTGAAAGATACGCATATTTTTCAACGGGATAAAAGTCTGTAACTCAAACTTCGCAGTTGTAAAACTGTCCAATAATTATTAAATCAAATTTTCCAAAATAAAATAGCATAAGCCATCTCCATTTTGTATAATGAAAGTGACTAAACTATCACAACATAAACGGAGGGCTTATGCCATGAATATTGTAGCACAAAATCATCAGTCTCGTGAACTACTTTCCTCGAAAATTTCTCATTTTCTTGAAGAATTCCATGCGGGGCGGATTCTCAAAGCCTGCAATGCGTACAAAGTACGCGGCTTTTCGGTCAAAGATGTATTCCAAGTAGCCTTTGAAAATGCTTTCAGCAATAAATCGTTCTTCCAGAAGCAGAGGGAGTATTCAAACTGCCTCCCTTTTGCTAAGGACACCTTTTATCGCTTTATGAATTCCAGCAGCATCAATTGGCGCAAATTTACACTTCAGCTCGCTTCCTCTGTTATTGGGAAAATCGAACCGCTTACCCATGAGAAACTCCGCAATGTACTTATCATCGATGATTCTCTTTTTAGCCAGGCACGCTCGAAAAAAGTAGAACTGCTGGCTAAAGTTTTTGACCATGTAGAGCATAAGTACACCAAAGGGTTCCGCATGCTGACTCTTGGCTGGAGCGATGGAAATTCCTTCCTGCCATTGAGTCAGTGCCTGCTATCCTCTACCGAGCGTGAAAACCGGCTACAGGAAGCATCCGCATCTATTGATGCCAGAAACAATGGCGGCAAGCTGCGCAAGCTGGCGCAGACCAAGGCTACCAGCGTGATGCTGACCTTGCTGAAAGATGCAAAAGCCGCTGAGATTCCGGCAAAGTATGTTCTTTTTGACACATGGTTCTGTTCGCCATCTTCATTGCTGCAAGTCAAGGATATTGGCTACGATGTCATTGGCATGGTCAAGAATAGTGAAAAATTCATTTTCGCTACAGCGGACGGATGCAATGCGCGCCTGCAATTTTCCGAGCAGCAAAGAAGCGCCGCGGCCGTTCCCCATATCTTCTTTCCGTGGAGGCGGAAGTCGTAAAAGGAAAACAATCCATTCCGGTAAAACTGGTCTTTGTAAGAAACAGGAACAAACGACAGGATTATCTGATTTTGGTTTCTACAGATGTCAATCTGTCTGAAGAAGAAATCATCCAAACCTATGGCAAACGCTGGAATATAGAAGTCTTCTTCAAAATGTGCAAATCGTATCTGAAGCTTGGCAAAAAGAGCAGAACCATGTCCTATGATGCAATGACCGCTCATGTTTCCATTGTCTTGGCCAGATATATGCTGTTATCTCTGGAACAACGCAGAAAAGTCGATAAACGGAGTATTGGCGAGTTGTTCTATATTTCGTGCGATGAATTGCAGGATTTACAGTACATGGATGCATTGATTATGGTTTTGAAAAAGCTTGTATCCATGATAACAGAAAAATGGCTTTTCCTTGAAAAGGAACTAATTGCCATGCTGGATTCCTTCTTGGAAAATCTGCCCGATTTATGGCAAAGCTGCCTGAAACGGTGTGCATGAAGTTGCTGTTTTAGCACTTCAGCCCCTATGTTACGCCTAATATAGGGCTTGTTTCAGATGTGCGAAGTTTGAGTCATTTATACATTCTGATTACAATTTGCAAGTGAAATTTTTCTTACTTGCAGCTGAAAACCAGGTAAACTTATTGACACAAGCATTTTATACTCCTCTTAATTAATATAACCATGTCAATGTGAATAGCCCTCTTAAAATAATTCATCCGCATAAATCCGTTAATTTTACGTCCTTATTTCATCAACAAACCAGTGTATATTTATTATTGTTCGAATACATTTTTTCTCACAGTTAATTCAAATCCCGGCAAAGTTATACATGTAACCATATTACAATTATTAGTTTTATTAAAGTACAATATACAATCTAAAAACCATCACAACAAGCAATATTCCTATAAAAAATATTATAATTCTATTATTTTGCAAAATTTCATTTCTCCGACCTCCATAACTATCGCTCCCCATGTCAGCCCCACACCAAATCCAGCAAAACAAATATTATAATTATTTTTTTCCAACATATCCCCTAAATTGTACGCCATATTGGTAGGAATTGTTACACCACTAGCGTTACCAAAATAAGTAACAATATTACTAGGCATTTTCTCATAAGGCACATCAAGTGCCTCTGCTAACTTATCAACCATGAACTTATTAGGCTGATGGAACATCCACCAGTCGATTTCTTCCTTTGAAATCTTGATACGTTCCAGCATTCCTTCAATAAGCTTCGGCACCTCAGTTTGGACGAAGTAGAATACTTCCCGACCTCCCATGACAAGGTTATCCAGACTACGACTGTTGCCTTCCTCATCCTCGTGCATGATGGCAGTCTCTGGGGACGATGGCCTGCGAAAGCCTCCTGCGGGGATAATCAGCATATCCGAACGACTCCCGTCCATGCGGATTTCTCCCTGCACCAGATTTTCCTCCTCACAGCCTTCCACAATAGTAATGGAAGCTGCATCTCCCACCAAGGGATAACTATTCCTGTCTGCCTTGGAAACTTTACGGCTAAGAACATCAGCATTTATCAGCACCACCTTGTTCACAGTTGTCTGCTCAAGAAGCGAAAAGGCCTGCATCAACCCCACCAAGAAACCTGCGCAACCTTGGTTGATATCAACGCAGAAAACATCCTCGGCAAGCCCCAATCTACCATGTATGATATTGCTGGTGGCTGGCATAAAGTAGTCCGGTGACTGGGTGACCAGCACCAAGGCATCAATCTCATCTTTTTTCAAAAGACCTTCTTTAAAAAGATATTCCATGCCAGTTACTGCCAAATCCGAAACACAAACAACATCATCAAACATACGATGTTGCTCATATCCCATGACCATTTTCAAACGCTTGTTGCGAGCTTTATCTGCCTTGAATTTCTCCATTTCCTCATCAAAGGTGCGGATATTCTTGGGGACGATGGTCAAAAGTCCCGTGATTTTCTTGTTGCGGTATTCAAATATCATTCTCTACCCCATACCCCTTCATCAGCTTGCGGATTTCCTCCAGATTACAAAAATGCTCCGGTACTATATCCGTGCCCTTGATTTTCATGTGGTACTCCTTGTCCAAGGCTGCTACCAAAGTTATTAGATCAAAGGAATCAAGATAACCATCCTCAAAAAAATCACTACTGCCTGCAAAGTCATACTCTGGGCGTATCTCTGACAAAATATCACTAATCTTCTTCATATTCCCCTCCGCTTTACGATTTTCTTCTCATTTTTTGAACCGCTCGCCAAATATCAGACGAACGGAAATAATGAAACAAATAGAAGTTTCCTCTCTGTCGAATCATGAAAACTATCTGATTGTTCTCATAAATCTTCAATTGTCTCTTTTTTAATCCAGCTTGCTGCAATTTCATCGGCGATATAATAGTTCGTATACCATTCATCCCCCGTTCCTTCACCTGAGTGATAGATTCCTTGATTTCCTGTATATTCACTACTCATCTGTCAATGGAATTTCTTTTATCTCCCTCAGGTTGCACACAAGTTCCAGACTACCGTCCCATGCTTGTATTTTGAGAGAGTCCCGTTCCCCCTTCCGAAACATTTGCCTTTTTTGTAAATTATATCCTTCAATTCCATAAACCTTATCTCCTAACCTCACCCTAGGTAAAGGCAATATATTCATAGGACTGTAATCCATAGACCTTAAGAAGCGATATGCCTGTTCCATGTCCCATGTTGTATCAAGGTAGCCACCATTTGGCAGTTCCTTTGCCAAGTATAGCCTGCCTTTTTTCTCTGCCGACCGTGCCAGATAATCCCCCCCAAGGAACTCACCAACGTTCTCTCGCATAAGCTTTATTCCAGCTTTGGCACATTTCATCAAAAGAGACAGCGCCGTTTCAACATTCTCAATAGGCACCCTTTCCTGCACAATGATGCCACCAGTGTCAATGGATGCTTCCACTTCATGCCAGGTAGCACCACCATAAGCAGCTCCCTCATAAATCTCCCAAGTAGGGGCATTACGCCCTCTATAATTAGGCAGATAGGCATTGTGAAAGTTGATGAGTCTTACATTATGCTGCTTCACAACTTCTTTTGGGAAAATGTACTCGTTATGTGCGCTGATGATAAGTGTTTCCAATTCCTGCTGCATAAGCAAATTTTTCACTTCTATAGACGACAAGTTTCTGCATAGTATCCCAAGT
The DNA here is from genome assembly GCF_000686945.1 of Selenomonas sp. AE3005. Lineage (GTDB taxonomy): Bacteria > Bacillota > Negativicutes > Selenomonadales > Selenomonadaceae > Selenomonas_A. The sequence goes on along the minus strand of NZ_JMME01000008.1, from coordinate 81,755 downwards.
TTCCTGCAAAGCGGCTCCATGGTGGGAATAGGCTCGCTTTCCACAGTCAAGTACTCGATTGGAACATCCGTGGCATTTTTTAGGATTTTCAAGCACTCTCTGCCCACCGTGCCTGTTCCCATAAAAAAAATCTGCTTTGGTTTCATGATTTCCTCACATACTCATCCTGCAGCCTTTTCCTGTCTATCTTCCCATTAGGATTTCTGGGCATTTTCTCTACCTTATGACAGATATTAGGCAGCATATACTTGGGTAGCACTTTACCGATGCCTTCACGGATATCCCTGAAGGAGATTTCCTCCCTGCCCTCATAGATGAGGACTATTTTCTTCTCCCCATGGTCATAAAGCACGCAGGCATTGTCTATCTCCGTCATGCTCACCGCCACGGCTTCGATTTCTCCCAGCTCGATACGATAGCCCAGATGCTTCACCTGAAAATCTCTTCGACCTAGGAAGATAATTTCTCCATCATCCCTGCGGCGTACCATGTCGCCAGTGCGGTAGATAATCTCTATGTAGGCTTTATTCAAGGGATTCTGCACGAAAGCCCGTTCAGTCTTTTCCTTGTCACGATAGTAGCCCATGGCTAGGGATGTGCCGCTAACGCAAAGCTCGCCGGTTTCTCCTATCTGGCATTCTTTGTCATCCTCATCCAGAATATAGACCTCGGTATTGGGGAATACTTCGCCAATGGGTAGCTCGCCCTTCTCGATATCTTCCTTAGTCACCTTGTGATAGAGGCAATCCACGGTGATCTCGATAGGGCCATACATATTGATGAACTCCGCTTGTGGTAAGTGCTCCATCCAGTAGGCCAGATGCTTGATAGGAAAAACCTCCCCAGCAAAAAGCACCTTTTTCATATCCTTCAGAGGATGACCAGACAAAATATCCAAATTGGCCATATTCACCATCACCGTTGGTACCCAAAAGATAAAGTCTATCTGCTTTTCCTCCAAAAACTCCGCCAGTCTCTCCGGGAAGATGGCGAGATTCTCGGGAATGCAGACAAACACAGCCTGTTTCCAAAGGGTCAGGTAAAACTCCAAGGTGAAGATATCGAAGTAAACCGGTGAAAGACTGCCAATGCGCTCCCCATGGCCGATATCCAGCACCCTGCATCCCTGATCGAGGAAATCAATGATGCTCCTGTGGTTCATGACTACCCCTTTTGGGGTGCCTGTGGAACCGGAAGTGTTGATGATGCAGAGTGGGTCAGTGTCCACGATACCTGCCAGTCTCTCCTTGATAACCTCAAGGTCATAGGCCTCACCTTGAATATTCTCAAGGCAGATGACCGGCACGCCCCCGGCCTGCTCCAGTTTGGCAGTAAAGTTCCTGGTTGTCAGAATACATAAGGGCTGCAACTGCTCGATAATCCGCTTGGTGCGCTCTTCCGGCTGGCGGATGTCCAGATTGCTATAGGCATTGCCACTATAGAGAACAGCCATATCCGCAGCCATCTGATCCGCGCATTTCGGCAGGAATATCGCCATGGGACGGCCGGTGTCCGAAAAGTTCTTTATCAGATGCTCTCCTAGCACTCCGGCTCTGTCGAAAATCTCACCAAAGGAAGTTTCCTTTTCTTCCTCAACCACCGCAATCTTATTACGTATGGCTTCATCCGAAACATAATTTAGCCAGTATTCCACCACATTTATCTGCATAGCAACGCCCCCGTTAAGCCGGGCAAAACATCGCTTTCAGCTTCACCCGGTCAATTTTTCCATTTTGATTCAGCGGCATGCTGCCCAGCTGATGGCAGAGCCTTGGCGCCATATAATCAGGCAGGAGGTCAAGGAGGCTTTTCCTCAGTTCCTTTTCCTCAAAATCTCCCGTATAGCAAAGAATCAACCTGTCCTTTGTGCCATCAAAGAGACAACAGCAACTATCAATCCCATCAAGGGACGAGGCTGCCGTCTCAATCTCCCCCAGCTCAATGCGGTGGCCCATATGCTTCACCTGGAAATCCTTCCTGCCGTCATACATGAGCTCTCCCCACTCATTGTAGTGAACCAGGTCGCCTGTGCGGTAGATGATTTCAGGATAATCAGGATTTAAGGGATTTTGCACAAAGGCCTCGGCTGTCTTCCCTGGGTTGTTGTAATAGCCATACGCAAGGGATGTACCCCTGACGCAAAGCTCCCCCTGCTCCTGTCCCGTCACCAGTCTGTCATTTTCATCCAGCACCAGCACCGTAGAATTCCGACAAGAAACGCCGATGGGCAACGGCTCAGAATCTGCAAACTCCCTATCCACCATATAGTAGGTGCAATCCACGGTAATCTCCGTAGGACCATAGAGATTGGCAAAAAGTGCCTCCGGCAAAGCCTTGCGCCAAACATTCAGCTGTTTATTTTGCATGACTTCACCGGCAAATAGCACCTTCCTCAGACAGGAAACATCGCAGGCCTCCAGCACCTCAAAATTAGCAATGGTGCAAAGTACCGAAGGCACCCAAAATACCATGTTGATGCCATGATCCCGCACATATTCAAGCAATCGCAAAGGAAAAGCAAACAACTTCCGAGGAATGATGTGCAATGTCGCACCTGTGCACACCATCTGATAGATGTCCAACACGGAATTATCGAAGTAAAAGGGAGCCTGATTCCCTATGACATCATGCTCATCTACTCGAAAAGTCTCAGTCACCCACTCCGTATAATCCATGACTGACCGTTGTCCAATGGTGACTCCCTTGGGAATACCCGTAGAGCCGGAGGTAAAGAGCACATACAGCACATCCATCGCACTGATTCTGCCAGCTACTTCCGCTAACTTGCCCTCATTGGCATCAGCTTGCAAAAGGTTTGAGAGGAGGAGTATTTCTCGTCCCCCCCCCCGCGAATATTTGTGCATCAGCAAAGTGCTTCTCATCAGTCAAAATAACTGCCGGCTCCAGCACCTCAACAATCTTTCGCAATCTCTCGGTCGGCATTTTGCTGTCCAGCACTGTGTAAAAATTCCCGGAATAAGCAGCTCCCAAAAAGGAAACAACTGACTCAGCACTTTGCTCCAGATACACAGCCACAGGCTGATGGAAGATTCCCAAGCCAGCAAGTTCTGAAGCTACCCGACGAACACTATCACGCAGCTGGACAAAGGTGAGCATTTTCTCCCCGTCAACTATGGCAGTTTTGTCAGGGAATCTTTCTGCGGTTGTGTCAAGATAGTCTGTAATAATCCTGGGCATCAGCTTCACCTCTCCTTCTAGCAATGCGTAATCCTCCCCGCGGATGCATCATAGGTATATTCATGCTTCAAATCTTCCTTGCGATAAGGCTCCGCAAGGAAATACGTTGGGTCATTTTCTATAGCCCTGACTATTTCTCGATAGGCATCCTCTTCACTTATGCAACTGACAAAGGAATTGCCCAAAGGCACTTTTTTCAAAAAACCATGTTCTGTCAGGTAGTCCTCGAATCGTGTATCTTCCCTAAGCTTCACACCTTTGCAGGCGGTGTGGATATACTGAGTCCGCTCAGTAGTATTGCCATTTTCATCTATGACCGTCCCCGTAAAGGGCTGGTCATAACGGTAAGGAACATCCAATATCTTCTCCACATAATGCAGATAAGTGAAGCAGTCATGAAGTCTTGCCCCCAGGAAGAGGAACTTTACCTCCTTCATGTGATGCAAGGCATCCAGGCTACTGCCAATACCTAGTGAATGCTCACTTGGATTGAAAAACTTTGTTTTTATATCATCAGGTACAGACAAAGAAAGCAGCGGGTCTTCTGTGCGATAGCGTCCTTCTTCCTTGCGCAGAAATTCATTCAAGGCTCCCATAGATGTCCTACTTTTCTGCACATCATATTCTTCGTTATTACAAAAGCTATAAGTAAAAGTAGGGACAATCAGATAATGCACACTTAAACGTTGTATAGCACGAGACAAAGCCGCTAAATACTCTTTCCTCCTAAACTGCTCAGATACCCGCCCAAGCATTATATCAGAATGCAGGAACAAAATTTCACAATCCCCTGCTCCCACATCTATCAAAGCTTGATAAACGCTGTCCTCCGTGTATGCATTTTCTTTATCATCCCAAAACAAAACATCCATAATTAATACAACTCCATCAACAATAGCAATAAAGTACAGTCTCTGTAAAGTCCGTAGAATGATGGCGAACTTTCATTTTATACTCAGGCACCAAGCTTTTTATGTATAGTGGAATCTCATAGTAACCGGTCAATTTATGATAAAGAGATATTGCCAAGCAGGGCTTGTACTCCTTGATTATTCTTTCTGCCCCTCTTAACATGTCCATTTCATAGCCTTCCACATCTGCCTTTATAAACCGGATATTCTCGCCTTTACAAACTTCATCCAAAGCATATATATCTATTACTTCTTCACCATTCTCAACAGAAGTTTCATTCGCTTCCACCAATCTTGTGCTTATTATATGCTGGTTCAACTCACCGAACTTAGCCACAGCCTTCATTGTATGACTCCCAACGCCCGAACGGTAGCAAATGATCTGATTCTCATCCAGAGCCCATTCATCCACCAACCGTCTCTTTCGTCTTCGCAACGAGTAAAACTGTCTGGGTAGTGGCTCGAATGCGTATATTTTTTTAAGACACCTTGACCCCGCTGAATAAAAAGTTCTACTGTATCTCCCACAAAAGCACCGCAATCTATAAATACTCCATCAAGATCTATTATATTCATTTCCGGTATAGCAAAATACTGGTTCGAATCAAAGAAATCATACAATACTTCAGCGAGTTTTATCTTATATCTGACATTTAATGACTCGGTAAAAATCTCCCTTGAACCGTCATCCTCCAGAATTTCATGTGTTTCCCAAAGACCTAGTTTCATAACATCAAAAAACGAACGCATTATAGAAGTGATTTGACATCTAAGATTATATTTCCTGAAAATGTCTTTATATTTTCGCCAAAATTTGGCACGTTCAATAACAAGAACTGTATTTTCCGCTCCCTCATATCTCGCAGCATTGACATCTACTGACTCACTACTGTCATCTACAATACATACTTCCAAACGAGTTAATCCATTAGATAAGAGCATTTGTTCCGAAATTTCTCCCCCCCGGAACTCTGAATATTACGAATTTAGTATTAGGGGAACATGGGCTGACTGGTGCCTGCAAGTCCACCTCATTTCCATCGAAAATCATACCATAAATTCCTTTATCCCAAATGCTTATTTCTGACATAATCATCACCTACTGCCCCAACCAACCACTATCTATAAACATGGCACGTCCCGTTATTTTTCTTGAAGCAGTACTCAAAAGAAAAACTATCATATTTGCCACATCCTCAGGTTCACTCATGCCCAACAAAGATTTTTTTTCAAGATATTGCTGTGTTTTTTCAAAACAGCATTGTGTCATAGGAGTATTAACAGCTCCTGGTACAACACAATTTATGCGAATCCCCTTTTCAGCCATTTCTAAAGACATTGTTTTAACAGATGCTTCAATAGCAAACTTAGAAGCCGCATACACACTCATACATTTCTGCGGATAATGAGAATTGATAGAAGAAATTGCTACAATACTCCCACCGTTACTATACTTTCTTTTTATATACCGTTGAACAAGCATCATAAAAGAAACATAATTGACATCCAATATATTATGTACAACATCTTCACTCATAATACGTAACGGAGTAGGGATAGCCACCCCCGCGCAATGAACTAATCCATCAAGTTTCCTCCCATCCGCAACGGCATCATTAAATACTAAATCGTACTTGGAAAAATCTTTAACATCAAATGAAATAATTTTGTGTGCTGTTCCAGCCATTGCTCTGTTTGTTTCCATCAATCTATCATAATCTCTCCCACAAGCTACTACAGATGCCCCCATTTTAGATATCTGTAGTGCTACAGCACGACCAATTCCCGATGACGCTCCAGTCACTAAAATTTTTTTTCTTTGAAGATCAACCATTTCAATTTACTCCATAAGTTTCAGTGCATCTGCAACAGTATTAAGCTCCTTTATCTCCAGGGGAGTAATTTTCTTATTCATCTTGCCATTTAGTACAGCCATTAATGATAGTGCAGCTAAAGAATCCCACTCATCTAAAGATGATAAAACTGTATCATCTAGCAAAACATCTATCCCAACATCCATTGCCTCAGCTAGAATATTTAACCTTTCTACTTTTGTCATAACTATACCTCCTACCTATCGTTTTTAATATCCAAAATATTTTTTAGTGCATTAATATTCATATTACTTTTACATCAGCACCATCTTTATGTATAGTAACAATATTACCATAAAGCAATTTTTGCAAACGTATACTAGCTTTATGAAAAGATTCTTGTGTAAGTAATACCCATTTCTTCAATTCTTCGTTGTCCGCATTTTTCATCTTACTTGCTACAAATCCAAACTGACTATTGAATCTTTCAGCTCTTTTATTCTCATCATTTGTATAACCTGTTATCATTTTCAAGCCAAGAACATCAAAAGCAAATATAAACAGTAGCAATACTGCTTCTGTATTCTGAAAAGGATCTCCTAGTAAAACCAACCGTCCCGCCTCTGATGTATCTCCACTGATATTATATATACTCACAGTTCCTATCGGCTTATTGTCAATAGTATTTACCAAAAAAAAGTAATCATCACTTTTTTCTTGTTGTGATACAATCCATAGTTTTTGTTGCTCCAAGGATATATTTAATTTAGGTAAATACTTAGTCAATTTATGGTCTTGACGCAAGGATAATGTAAACATTGCATCATCAGTCATAACTGATCTTAAATATACATATTTCCCCTTAATTTTCCCATCAATTATCATTTAATATTTTCTCCTCTTTCATAAATATTCACTTCAATCTTTCACCACCTCTAATATCCATTAAATACTTCACAACCAGTTTTGCAATGTATTTCACATCCTTATGTGATATTTCCATATGCATGGGTAAAGAAATAATATGATTACTTGCAAAATCAGCATTTACGCAAGACCCTTTTGCATAGGAATACATACTATATTCAGTATTAGACATATAATGTACTCCTGGATAAACATCATTAGCATTCAAATACATCATAAGTCCGTCTCTATCGTTCACAAAAATCTGATACAAATGACGGGATGATATACAATCGTCAAGTACTGTTACTAATCCTATTTGATTTGGATATTGAGCGAATTCATCCGTATACCACTGAGCTAATGTTCTACGATAGGCATTATCACGATCAAGAAATGGTAACTGTGCCAATGCTATTCCCGCCATTATTGAATTACCATTATATTTATCACCCACATACTCAACATTATACTTCCATTTATATGTACCTTCTTTATTCATCGCACGGGTATAGGTATCCTTATTGATTCCCAGCCACGCTTTTTTGCGGAATATTTCATCAAGTTCGGCATCATCAGTGCAAATCATTCCGCTATCACCAGTAGGTAAGTTTTTTACAGCTTGAAATGAATATACAGTAATATCAGCTTCTCCATTTGCACCAGGAATACTTCCATCCCTATATCTTGTACCGGCCATATGTGCTGCATCTATAATCAATTTTAGTCCATAATTTTTACAAATTTTTTTCACTTCGCCTAATCTGCCTGTATTCCCCCCCAACCCCACAAAAATAACTGCTCGTGTTTTATCGGTTATATGTTCTTCTACTGACTGTGGATCCAAACACAAAGTATCATCCACATCTGCAAAAACAGCATTCATATTATTTTTCGCAATTGCATGATTGGTTGAAATAAATGTAAGTGGTGTGGAAATTATTTCATCCCCATTATCCCAGCCGCATACCTCTTTAAGCGTGTCAACTGCCATATAAAGTCCTGCTGTATTTGAATTTAAATAATATGCATATTTATGCCCAGTATACTCTTTCCATGCCTCTTCTAATTCAACAGTCTTAAACCCCATTCCTGTCCAACCTTTTTCAAGGCATTCTCTTACTTGTTTCAAACACGCCTCCACTGCAAAGTTTGCTTTAAATAGTTGTATTCCCACAATGCCCCCCCCTTGTTTAGATATAACATTTTAAGATACTGTATTTCATCAATGCTAAAACCGCCATTAATTTATAATAACATAAATCAATTTTAATTACTTAAATATAGCAAATCTTATTATATCTTGGTATTTCCCACATAAATCACAAATTTCATCTTTTAATATTGCTTCAGCTTTAAATCCAACATTTTTTAACAATGCTGCTTCATCAATAAACTCATATATAACATAAGTATATATTTTATGCATACCAAGTTTACTAAATGCTTTTTCTAAAAGCATTTTTATAGCGATAGTCTGACTTTCTGTATTCCATTCTTGATCATCACTGGTAAAAATACACAATTCACATCTTTTGTTATTATAATCAATATCCTTCAAATAAACCGTTGCTATCGGATATGTGCAAACACCAAATTCTTCTTCTATTCGTTCAACAATGTATTGCTTATAATATCCTGTCTCGACATTAGCATGAAAAAACTCCTCATTAGATTGTAAAGTTATTCTATTTTTATTTAAGCAATGCGCCGCAACAGATGGTGTATTTCTCCATCTAACTATAAGTGGACCATCCTCTATCTTTATTGGTCGTAAATATATCTTCATAACCTCTCCTCCATTCACATCAACTGCATCTAGAAGCTATCATTAAGATACCATGCAGTATTTTTATCATAATTTTAGCACTCAATCAATCCATCTATCAAGTCAAATTTTATGCAATAGTTATTATTTAACGATTTAGACATTTGTATATATATTTTTATCAGATTTTCATAATCTTTTTTTTCATCCTGTATGAATTCCGGACTCATATAGTGCAAAAGTCCGCTAGTTTTTTGCATCCACAATAATATCGCTTTTCTACATTCTTCATCATTGGTTAGGAAGATCCTATTGTTGGCTGCTTCTTGTATTTCAAGCGCCCAACAAATACTCCCAACTAAATTGACATGAAGTGAATATTGACTTTGATTATTATGTATTCTAAAGCAACTCAAAGGTTCTCTTATATATATTAAATTTCCTCCTGTCATCATTTTTAGCCACGTGGAAAAATCAGCTATAAAATAACGTCCCTCACGTCCTGTCCAACCTAATTTATTATTATTTAAAAACTCCTTTTTTATAAGTGCTGTTGTAAGCTCACCAATAAAATTTTTTTGTTTTAACAAAATATTTTTCCCTATTGTTTCGCCTAAAAATTTAGTTGTTGATTCCGCTATAGGCTCAGAAAAATCTGCATCCGGTAACTCATTTCCGTTAATATCAATCAATTTACGATATGATGTAACTAAAGATACATCATCATTTGCTAAGAAATAATCTATCATAGTTGATATTTTATTGGGTAAAAATTTATCATCATCCATCAGCCAATTTACATATTCAGCTTTGGGATTATTATAATTAATCGCCATCTCCCAATTACCAAATTCATCCAGGTTTGGATTATGAACATATTTTATTCTACTATCACGCAAATATTTTTGCATCACCTTCTCAGTTCTATTATCTTTACTATTATCCGTGATAAATATATCCAAATTCTTGTAATCTTGTGCCAAAACACTTTCTAGAGCTATTTCAAATAATTTAGGGCGTTGAAATGTAGGAATCAAAATTGTTACTAAAGGATATATTAACTCCGAATATTCATTCAAAAATGTTTCTTTTTCCTTATCATCAATTTCATTACATTTATTAGTAACCACCCAAAAATCATTCTGTTTTGGAACTACGCACCTATAATTATTTTTTTTAAATTCCAAACTTTGTGATGCTCCGATAAAATCTTCGCCTTCAAAAATATCTTCCCTCCAAGAAAGATCATATTGCGTTACGATAACATCATCAGTCACCAACATCACATCTTTTACATTTTCCGGAAAATCTCCTTCTTCTTTTTCTCCATCACTATACAGTAACCTGCCAAATAAATTTGTTGAATTTTCAATAATTGCATCTGTAGATAACTGTGTAGTACCTCTAACCCCTAACAATCCAATATCTATGTTTTTTTTAAAAACACCTAAAACGTCGTACAAAAAATATTTATTCACAATAACTGCTCTTTTTTTTAGGTATATTTTATACTTTGCATTGCTTTTTATCATTGCATGCTGGTATGCCGAAAAAATATTTTTTCCAGCATCAACAACCATTATGTCAACAATATATCCCGTTGGAACAGCTAGTTCTTTTAAGTACCTAATTTGTTCCTTATAGTAAGCAAAATAATCTTTTAATAATATCACACAAATCTTTTTACTATCCATATTCCACTATCCTTTTTTTACTATAAAAAAATGTATCCGTTCACCGACACTAATCCAACTTTTACATTTTTTGCATATAAACGACTTCATCATATCCATTCACATACACAGGCCAACGCTTTATAAGCGCTTTAACAATTTTCCATTAACAATTCTTTGTCCGTGATAGTATGCCAATCTTTAGGAACAACTATACATGTATACCTTCCTTTTAGGGATGATAAAAATTCATCTCAACTAGCAACATATGACAACGGAAACGATGAACAAATAAAATTAGATCCAACCTCTCAGCCTAAAATATATCAATCGTCTGCAAATATCCAATCCACTTCACTATTTTTAGACTCAATTATGTCTAAACTTACCATTTCCTTTGTTGTAACTATGACTTCCGCATAATTAATTATCGAATGCATCACATTATCATCACCATTGTAGCTCATAATTTTAGGTGCATTTTGCCCTACCTTTACCAGCAATTCACTTATTTCCTTCATACACATCTTTGCCTCTGTTGTATCTTTCAACCACACTAATAATATTCTGTTCGCTTCAAAACTATTTTCCTTTACAAATTTCTCTAGGAATATGCGCCACAACGCTTCTCCGCTATGCCAATCAGGACGCAGATGGTATATTTTATATTTATTATGTAATTCCGCAAGTTGTTTCTGTAATTCTCCGCCAACGTTGTCTACTGAGGGGGGGCAATAATACATCCGAAGGAATTTTTCCATATTAACCATAAAAGGTAAGGCCTCTTTAATTTTTTCTTCCGACCAATCCCACCATTTAATCACCTGCAATTGGGAAATAGTATCTGAATCAAATCTATATTTTATGATTTTTGCTGGATTACCTACCGCAATTGCATAAGGAGGTATATCCTTTGCTACTACTGCATTAGCACCGATTACAGCACCATTGCCGATACGTACACCGCCCATAATTGTCACATTTTCACCTATCCATACATCGTGGCCAATTATTATCTGGTGACGATTACACTGACTTGCTTTCTCAGCAATAACATTTGCCGTATCCCCCCATATTCCTGTAGCAGCAAATGGATAAGTACTGACCACATGATAAGGATGATTTAAACCGATAATAAAATTTATGTTATGTGCCAGAGACAAATACTTACCTATCAATAAATGATCATTGCTGCTGCCAACGTCTAAAACGCCTTGTACTATATAAGAACCAGGCCCTAAAGTTATCAAGGTATGACCTTCAATTTTCGTTCTGCAATGGTAAAATCAGCAAATTCTATGTTATGGCTCGGCATTTTTTACTCCTTTTGCATATATGTCACTTCTTCATTTTCATTCATATACACCAGCCAACCATTCGGTAAAAGAAAATCCTCAATATCTTCTATAAACTTATTTTTATCTGCGATCTTAGTCCAATCATCGGCTATAATTATACATACATACTTTCCTTTTAATACAGATAAAAAATCATTTATATCTGCAACGTATAATAAAGGGAACGACGAGCCTATCTGTAAATCATACTTATTTTTTGTTGTCCCATATATCTGCATCCCAGAATTGTTCGAGGCCAGATTATATAAATCCACAGAACTGCCACTATTATACATAAGAACAGCACCATTCATGCCTTCCAGTTTCATATCAGCAATAAAGCTATGATAATTTCCATACGACTCATCTAAATTGTACTTTAATAAAAATTTTTGACGATTTACATATTGTAACTTCATATATTCATCTCTCTTCTTTGCTGACATTACACCAAATGATATGCTGCCAAAGTGATGAATAAATGTGTCCTTACACAGTAACAATTCGTAACCGGCTTGGCGTATTCTCATTGAATAGTCATCATCTTCATAATTGCCAGGAGAAAATATTTCATCCATATCGCCAATTTTATCGTATACCTCACGGCGCATAAGCATACAATAGCCCACCAATTTCATCCACTTGTGCCATTTTGAAGAATCACTTACATTATATCTGCCTGCAAATTCCTCCATTTCTTTCATAGATTGCACATCTAATTTATTATCATATGGCACCTCTATTTGCTGGCAATTGCTACAATAATTAGTCATAGGGCCCACTGCACCGATATGGCTATCTGAATACAACGCATTTCGTAAGTTACTTAACCAGTTAGGAGTGACCAAAGTGTCATTATTCAACAGAAGTATTTCATTTCCACGAGCAGCCTTCATTCCTTGATTGCACCCCATAGGAAAACCTTTGTTTTCTTCATTGACAATTACTTTTACATCATTTTGTTGCATCAAATATGGTAGTGATGCATCCGTTGAACCATTATCCACTACTATTATTTCATAAGTATACGCAGGAGTAAATTGGCGAATACTGTTTATTAAATTTTTGGTGTATTCATATAGATTATGATTAATTATTACAATACTGGTGAAATGCTGTATGCGTTGTGCTTTTGCAATATACTGAAAACTCTCAAATTCTTTTTGGATTTGAGGATGGGCTGATAGTTGCGTCAGGGTATCACGCAAAAAAACTTCACGTTCATCTAACGGTATTACATTCTGTCGCAAGTTTGTTATTTCTAATCCCGCATTACCTAGCATCATTTCAACGCCTTCTCTGGTAAAGAAACGCAAATGTGTTCTGTCTAAAATACCTGCATCTTCATATGGGAAACGACCATCAATCATATACTTTAGTATGGATATATGATTGATATTGGGCAGACTGATTATTATTTCTCCTGTTGGTTTCAAATACTTTACTATTTTACCAAGCACATTCCATGGATCATGCAAGTGTTCTAAGCAGTCACCAATCAGAATAATATCAAATTTATTCTGCCAATCTTTTCTGTCTAGTTTCTCTACATCCTCACATAGTACATTACCAAACGAATTTGCTACATCTGCTGCAACAGGATTTATCTCTATCCCATAAAGTTCTGTCTGTCGCAGAAATGTACGCAACAGCATCAAATTTCCACCGCATGAGCAGCCTACATCGAGAATAATCGCTTTAGGGTTGTCAACGGCCACCATTTTTAATATATCGGTTCTTATCAGACTGGAATATGCTATAGATATATCATATTCTTTCTGAAAATTCGCTTTATCCCTCGAAGCCATATACATCATGTCTTCCTTGCCCGATGATGCGTGTTCAACAATTGTATCAGCAATCGCCAGCAAATAGCCTTGCTTCATTATTTCCCATGACAACAAAATACTGACAAAAAGCGAAGAATTATATTTTCTTTGCTCCAGTTTTTTCAAAGCTTGCAGCAAAACATCACGTCTCGCCAATATGCAAAAATCATGGAGTTGCATTGTCGTATTGGGAATATCATTTTTCTTTAAGGAGATATTTTTAACTTCAGATTTAATATCATAACTAATGGCATTGGAATGAAACGTATTATTATTGGTTTTTGGATTTACAGCTCCGACCATGTCGTCCAATTCCATTATGGAACACATTTGCTTTAGAGACTGCCTTGATAATTCCACATCATCATGTAACAGGCATACATACTCGTTTTTAGCAAATTCCATCCCTTTAAGCCACATCGACAAGCGTGTCTCATCAGATTCTGATACAATACAGTTCCACGCTTTATCATTAATTGCAACAGATGAAATAATTATCCGTCGTTCTTCCTTAAAAATATTTTTTAAATACTTGATTTTTTCTTGCAATTTTCTATTATCCGTCTCTGTTGCCAATACAATTAAATCAAGCATTTTTTATCCCCTTTACTCTCATACACACTATCTGACAAGCTCTATATATTCCCGTTTAAAAGCATCCATCTCTGCATGATAATCTTCGCCTAAATGTTTAAAACTTGTGCAATGTATTACCCATGGTTCCTCCTGTTTGGGAATAATAATCTTATACCCATGACGCCGATATTCCAAGCTGATAGATATATCATAAAAGTGCCAGCCTTTTAGCAAATCTGCCCGCCATGGTATGTCATACTGTGTCGCAATCAATACACCATCTATCGCCTCAACTTCACATTCCGGAACCGAAGCCGGCGGCACTTCTATATGTTCAGCCCGTAAAGCATGCGCAATCTTACCATATTTTTCTTCGGCTTCCCACCATTTACAGCTGGTTGGCAGCTTCTTACAGCCTGCCAAGCCAATCATACCTACCTCATTATTCTCTCGGAAACGCCATAATATTTGCTGAATGAAATCTTTACGAATCAGTAACACATCCTGATGAAGATAAACTTTATACTTGGCATTTGTGCTACATCTTCCTTTCTCATAACCCGCACACATGGATTCAGCTCCCCAAACAGGGATAATTTCCATCTTAATGTCTTCAGGCAGCCACAAATTTTCTAAATACAATTCCATTTCTGCATACATTGCTTCATTATTTGCACAGGTAATGAAAGCTACTTTTTGCTCATCCATTATTAGACTCCTGTAATATACGAGCTACTGTTTTCATTGTCTTTGCCGGTCTTAACAGTGCATGCTGCATGAATGCCTGTATGTATTCAAAGGAAATACGTTCATTTGCACATAATGCCAGTAATTTGTTTGTATTTTCCCTGATATCAATATCATTTTCAATCCGGCGCAAGATTTTCACCAATTCTAAACGGACAGACTCCGTATAATGTTGGCGTAAACACACACCATCCTCATCATACCGAGTGGCATCTATCAACCAATACACCGCATTGAAATCTTCATCCGTTAAATCTTCGAAC
The DNA here is from genome assembly GCF_000686945.1 of Selenomonas sp. AE3005. GTDB lineage: Bacteria > Bacillota > Negativicutes > Selenomonadales > Selenomonadaceae > Selenomonas_A. The sequence continues at coordinate 66,733 of NZ_JMME01000008.1, read as the reverse complement.
ACTTCTTGAAACATCTTTCTCAAGGAAGGAGAAACATTTCTAGCTACCAAATCTACAATAATATTCTCATAGCCACTAGCAACCAACAATTCTACTGCATCTTGTGGGGTAAAAAATCGGTTAATATTCGGTGTAAATACCGCTCGTACCACTTCAGACTGTCCCGGCCAATGATTTGTTCCCAGCTGGCTGATAATTTCTCCATGATGGATGTTGCCAAGCAAAAACAAAACATGCCCCTCATTCTTAAGCATTCTTCGTAACTTTACGGCCACTAATTCAGCATCCGCTGCGCTTTCCAACAGTCTGCCTGCATATATGTAATCGTAAGATTCATTCTTTGTCTCATATCTGTCCTTTAGGAAGGCTTCTTTTTCGGTTGTACTCCAAATCTCTAATTCTATGCAAGGGTTAATTGCGTGAATCGTCCTGGCGACAATATCCTTATTTTCACAAATCAGCATCTTCCTTGACAATGACAGACTATCTATGTACTGTTTCATGCATTCAGAAAATGCTTTCTCTTCTAAGAGGGCCTCCATATTTTCTAACTCCTTTGCAGGCAGTCAAGTAAAACAAAGTCAGGCATGTCCATCATAGACATAAATTCCTGCGCCCTGTCTTTATCCCCCTTGGCTATTTGTAACATTACCATGTTACGCAAGGTCCCCTGATGTCCGCAATCAAGCTTTAATGCTTCTGCCAAAAGATATTCCGCCGCTTCTTTATTGTCAGACACATAGTAGCCTGCTGCAAACGTGTTTAACATCCTCATCTTTTCCAGTAAGGGCTTCGCACTAGCCAGTACCTGCCCGCAACTGTCCTTCGCGTTTGACATTCCCACATCCGAATCAGCAGCCTGAGTTACTGCCGCATCACCTGCCTCCAGATGCAAAAGTCTTCTCACAGCAGGATAATCCGAAGTTTCTGTTATTGCTCCCATCTCTGCATAAGGTGTCAAAATTTCACGCAATTCTGACAGATGGTTATCTTTAAGAAAACCTTTGCCATGTTCCAAAACATATTCAGCAACCTGCAAAGCCTCGTCAATCCTATTGTCCTGCAAGCAAAGCCGTACCAAAAGTATACGTACTGCCAAATGCTGAGGAGCATATGCCAATGTATTATTCACCCAATCAGTTGCTCGCTTGTAATCCCCAAGCTTGTAATAACTGTAAGCACCGGCATACATAGATTCCTCATGATAACACTTCTGCTGAATCAGCTCGGCCAACTTATTGATTACTTCGCTATATTCTTCCTCATGCAAAAATTTTTGAATATCTTCCTGAATCATTTCCTGCTGCTTCCTCAATTCACTGACCTGACGAACTTTCTGTGTTTTCTTTATCGACTTGCTCCTTTTCCCCATGACATTCCCTCCTCACCACTTACTATATGTGTTTAGTATTACGACATTTATCAGAAAAATCCTGCCAGATTTGCCTATATTTAGCTTCTATTGCTTTTGTGTAACCTTTTCCATCCATCAGCGGCGACTTCTGCATCATGATTCGCAGGTTATTGTGTAATAATTTCAGCAATTCTCTGTCATTTGCCAAGGAAACTGCTCTTTCCACATAGCCTTGGCGGGTTTCTGCTGCCAGTTCTCCTAATCCGATATTGCTGAGGATGCTTAAGCCAAAACGGCTGCCATGCCGCCTTCCATATTGTGTTATAACTGGGCATCCCATAAAAATGGCTTCGCAGGTAGTCCCCCCGCCGGGATAAGGATATGTGTCCAACGCAATATCCACTTCCAGATACTTTTCCAAATAGTTCTCCTCACCAGCTTCTATAATGCACCGCGCCAGTGGAAAATCAAGCATCTGCAAACGCTGATACATTTTGTCAACATGAAACTTATCTCTGCTGACATTTTTCAAATACAACTTTGCCTCAGACACCTTTTCCAAGATTTCCCGCCAACTAAGCAGCATACTGTCTGTTATTTTGGCAAAGTTATTGAAGCATCCAAAGACAAGGCTGTCATGTTCCTGACGAATATTGTCACAGGACAACACGGCTTCCCCCGGCGTGTAACAAAAATGTGACTCTGGCAGGCAAAGCATCTTTTCCGTGAAATCAGCCGCATTCTCCTGCGTATGACAATACTTATCCGTCAAAAAATAATCCATAGCCGCAAGGCCCGTTGTATCAAACCAGCCAATACCACATATCTGTATAGGTGCCGGGTGATATGCCGCTATCTGCAAGGTGCGGCCTCCTCTTGTATGCCCTGATAAATCCACCAAAATGTCAATGGAATCAGCATGTATACGGGCAGCAGCTTCCTGTGCACTGCACGCTGATAGATCACACCACACATCTACCATGTTTTTCAGCCAGTTAGTAACCTCATCTTTTTCTCCAGCTGCCTGATATACAAATATCTCAAACCTCTGACGATTATGGTGGAGGAAAAGCTGCAGGATAAAATTGGTAACAATATGCCCAAAGAAATCAGTCGATAGATAACCTAGCTTTATTTTTACTTTTGCTGATTCCACAGCAGGTTGTGTTAATACATAGCTATGATAGGGCTGTATATCAGCAAACAGCGAATTATAGCCTTTATGCCAATAATTCATTTCTTCATTGCCAAGTTCCAGATAATGAAGATACATCAGTAAATTGCTATACGACATCAACCGGACATCGTGAGGAATCAGTTCAGCATGTTCCATTTCTTGCTTATAGTGCTGCACACTGCGGCTCATCTCCCCCAATTGTGCATAAATATTAGCCAGAACATCATCATAAAACCATTTTTTTGACTCTGGGAAATTTTTGCGTCCCGTATCCATGAGCAGTTTTTTTATCGTCTCCGGCTTTCCTCCTTCATCTGCTTTTGCTATCTGTTTCACTAATCTGACAAAGCCAGCTTCAGTCAGCAATTTTCTCCCTCCACTCCTGCCATGCTTGCAGATATTGTTCTTCAACATCTGCCATATAGGCGGTTTCATCCATCAAATACGATTTTTGCATCATTCTTCTCAGTTGCTTATGCAATACATCCAGCAATTCCTTGTCCCTTGCCAAACTAATTGCCAGACTGACATATTGTTCCGTATCGGCAGCTGCCAATGACTCCATACCTATGGTCTTTAAAATACCATAACTGAACCTCGTGCTATACCTGCCTGAGTACATAGTAACCACAGGAACCCCCATATAAAGGGCGTCACAAGTTGTCCCACCACCTGGATAGGGAAACGTATCTAACGCAATATCCACATCCAGATAGCGTTCCATGTAATTTGTCGTGCCATGTTCCAACAGCACCCTGTCCATATCAAAACCCAGTGACCGCAAGCGTTCATAGGCTTTGTCCGCTATAGACAAGTCGATAAACATCTGGTTCTTTAACAAAATGCGGGAATGGGGCACAGCTTCAAGAATTTTTTTCCAGACCAGCAGCATTTCATCCGTTATCTTACTGTAACGATTGAATACACCGAATAACACCCAGCCCCGTTGTATTGATGGCGCTCCTGCTGATACAGGTAAACCAGATTGTGGATGATAACAAAACTGACTATGCAAAAAAAGAAGTCTTTCCGTAAAATACTTAGCAGCATTCTCACCTACATTTCTATCCGTAAGAAAATAATCCATCTCCTTTAACCCCGTTGTTGCCATATATCCAATACCAGAAACCTGTACAGGAGCCGGCTTATATGCAAAAATGGGCAATCCATTATCAGCGGTATGACCAGCCAAGTCTACCAAAATATCTATTTCATCCTGATAGATTATGTCTGCAGCATCATTTATTGGTAACTTTCTTATATCACGCCAGCATACAGCCAAACTTTTAAGCATCGCTGTGTAATCATCATCTTCCCTGTTAAGACTATAACAATAAACATCATATTTCTCATTATCATAACATGTAAGGAATGACATGTAAAAGCGGAACATGACATGGTTACGAAAATCCGGTGAAACATATCCAACACGTATTTTTTTATGTGCATGCCGGTGTTTATCATGCTGATATCGTGGGATATCGACAAAAAAATTGTTATACCTCTTGTGCTGTACCAAAAGTTCATCCGATTTCATATTACACGCATTATATGTAAGTAAAACCGAACCATACAACATTGCCTTCATGTATAAATCTGCTTTATACTCACCCATCGTTTTTGTATAATATATCGCAGCTTCCCTATGATAACCACACTTCTCTAACAGCTGTGCAAAAAAGTTTAACAATACGGTTTTTAACTCCTGATCCATCTCTACAGCCGTATTTTCCAAAGCCTTTTTTACTACGCCCATTGCCTCTATGGTACGGCTTATAAAATGCAGACTTTTTCCCAATACGTAATACAATCTTACATTAGTACTTTCATCAATCTTCAGAGCTTGTTCAGCGCAGTATGCGGCTCGACAATAATCTTTTTGACGGAAATAAGCTATAGCCAGACTTTCCCAGCTATTAAAACCAGCAGTATTATGCCATACACGCAACCGTCCCTGCCAGATTATTTCTTCCCATTCTTCAGTTTGTATTTTTTTCTTCAGTAAAGCAATATCTGGATTATCTAATCCTGCATATGCTGTCCAAATCTCACCATATTTTTTTTCTAAATCTTCTATATACAATGCGCGATTCATCAAAGCAGATTTACGCATTCGTCGAGGGAGTATCTGATGATATTCACGCAAACGTTCTTTGTCTTCGGCTAGTTTTACTGCTATATTCAGGTACTCCTCCTTGGTATGAGCGCACAACTCCGACAATGACACATTGGCCAACAAACTGTACCCGAAACGTTCATGATGGGTTCTACCGGCCAATGCTATTACTGGTACTCCCATATAAAGCGCATCACAGGTTGTTCCCCCGCCAGGATATGGAAAGGTATCCAAGGCAATGTCAACATCAGCATATGCATCTATATAATTTTCACTATAGCCAGCTATAATTAATCGTTCCCTAGGAATTCCCGCTTGCTGCAGCCTCATCAATGCACTACGCTTTCCATATGGCCGTGAAAATATCTGCGCTTTCAATAATAATTTTGCACCTTGAACACGATGTAAGATCTCCCCCCATAAAGCCATAACTTCGTCTGTAACTTTAGCGAAATTATTAAAACTGCCAAAGGTTATATAGCCATTATAAGTAAACGGAGCCACATTACCATGAATACGTTCATACATAGGTAAAGGCGTATAACACAAATGCGAATGAGATAAAACTAATAATTTTTCTGTAAAAAAATTTATTTGAGTTTCGTCTGTACTATATTTATCTGTCAGAAAATAATCTATAGCTTTTAGTCCGGTTGTTGCGAAATATCCTATGCCAGAAATTTGAATTGGTGCCGGTTTCAACGCTAATACAGGCAAGGAATTATTTGCTGTATGTCCTGCCAAATCCATCAAAATGTCAATTTCATCCTGGTAAATTTGTTCTGCTATCTGCTCAACTGTCCAACCTCTAAAATTGCACCATTTAACTACTTTTCTTTTTAACCATTTGCTAACATCATCCTCCATACAATTCGTATATACATATACAGAGAAAACTCTTTCATCATAATTTGCTAACAAAACATCGGCAAAAGATGCAACAACATGTCTATTAAAATCAGGCGATATATATCCTACACGAATTTTTTTGTGCTTTCTATGAATGTTGACATCGTGATGAAAGCGCCCCCCAGGCATCAGCTGCTGATAATGACTGGCAGCGGCAAATCGCTGTATATCTGCCACAGAATAAAAGTGGCTATGTAATAAATAGTTGCTATATTCCAGCCACTTTTCCATTGCTGTTTCTTTACATTGGCTGGAGTAAAAGTATTCCTGTGCAGCCCGAGACAAATTTCCAGCTTCTTTGTAAACTTCTGCCAGCAAATGATGGACAGCCCCTTTTTGCATTCTGGTAAGTTTGCCACTCTTTAGGGCAATATTTGCCAATGATAAGGCCTCATCGCCCTTGCCATCGTTAATGGCTGCATATGCAGCCAAATAATGCCCCCACGGACTAAGGCTGCCATTCCTTTGTATTCGTTCCAAAGTCTTATGCGCCATGTACATATCATTGCCATCCAAATAAGCCACCATTGCTTGCTCCAGCAATGCTGTGTCTGTCTGTTCCGTACATAAAATTCTGTCCGCTGCCGCCATAGCCTGCCGGTACTCCCCAGCAGCCAAAAGATCACTTAGCATATACCGATATGTATCTCTATCACTCGTAAATGATAAATTTTCATTGCTTCGATATTTCTTCCAAATCTTTTCCCATACCTCCTCTATTTGTTGCTGATAAGCTGTTCTATCCATAAGCGGTGACTTTGCCAATATATGACGCAAATCCCGATGCAATACGGCCAAAAGCTCTTTATCCTCTGCTAACGATACCGCCAGGCGAATATAATCCGATTCACTATCCGCCACCAGCTCTTTCATTCCCAGATTACACATTATGCTATAACCAAACCGGCTGCCATGGTGCTCACCGCAAAGAGTTATTACCGGTCTGCCCATATACAATGCATCGCACGTAGTTCCACCTCCAGGATATGGAAACGTATCTAATACAATGTCAATGTCCCCATACTCCGGCAAGTACTCTTTTGTTATGCCCCGAATCTCGATACGATCCATGGGCAGCCCAGCTTGTTCCATCTTCTTCATTGCATATTCCGCGGTTTCTTCCCTGTTAAAAATATCTGCTTTCAACAGAAGATGCGCCTCTGCACATTGCATCAATATTTCCCGCCACACCGATAAGACATTTCCATTTACTTTGGTAAAATTATTAAAAGAACCAAATGTTATATATCCATTTCGCTTAAACGCCGATAACTTAGGAAGTTCATAATAGGTAAGCGGCATGTAGCAAAAGTGCGTTTGCGGCAACCGCAGAATATTTTCGGTGAAAAAATCCTGTTCCTCAATTTTATCTAAATAAACATCGCCCATGAAGTAATCTATTTGCGGCACTCCCGTAGAGGCCCAATATCCAATTCCTGACACTTCAACAGGTGCCGGTTTTAGCGCCATTACTTCGAGGCAATTATTCTTGGTATGTCCGCCTAAATCCATCAGGATATCAATCTTGTCATTGTAAATAATTTTTGCTTTTTCCACATTTGAAACTTTTGCTATATTTTGCCATTTATCAACACATTTTGCCAATTTATCACTGTAATCATCATCTTGACCAACAGAATATACATATACAACAAACTTATTCTTATCATAATTTGCAATCAGGCTATAAGCAAAACACAAAACCACGTGACGATGCAAATCAGCAGACAAAAAACCAATTCTTATTTTTCTTTCATTACTAGCATAACATGGCAGACGATGCATAAATTCCTGTTTTTTGTACAACGATGCATATCCTGCCAACATTTCTTTATATTGGTTTGCAGGTGGCATATTCACATAATGACTATTAAATAAATAATTACTATAATTCATACGTTTTTCATGTAAATCATTTTCATAAGCACCAGCTTTTTTATAGGCCTCTATACATTTTTCTGGCTCACCAAGCTGACGCCAGCATTGTCCGAGTAAATTATACAATTTTCCCTTATAATCCGACATTAAATCGTCCGCTATCAAGGAAGTGATATCACCAATAAGATTTACCCTTTGTCCTTCATTATATGCAATATATACGGATAAAAAACGAACCTGTGCATCCTGCGGAGCTATCCTATTAACTTGGCTCCAACACTCTCTGGCTTTCGTCACTTGCTCTTGCTCTAAATACAGCGATATTTCCCACATTTGACCTTGTAAGCGATTTATTTTTTTTAACTCATTTATGACTGAATTCGCCAATGAATAATCATGTGCCTCCAAGGCAGCTATAATCTTATCTTGAAAATACACTTCGCTGCTTCGCATAATTATCTCCTTATTCCCTGTTATCTGATAACGATGATTTTAATTCAGCTATGCTATCAATCATTCTCAACTGTTTCAATGTTAGATTTACTTTATCCTCTTTTTCCCCATCATACCATCTATAAACATTCCTAGCCTTCGCGGATAACAATATATTCACATTAGATTCTCTTTCTGCCGGTATCTGCAAACGACATGACAACCAAATTGCCAACTGTTCAATACAAACTGACTCATGCAAAACCTGTTCAGCAGCCGCTCTGATATTTCCTGCAAATAAATAGGTATCTGCCGCTGTCATATTATGTCCATGTCCGTAAAAAATCGCCAATTGAGGACGAACTGTTTTATACAATGCCTTACTAAGAAATTCTGCGTCTTTTTCCTTATTATACATAGTATTTAACACTTGAATTACATCTTCCATATCCAAATTTATCGTTGTACTAATCAAGGCTCCCAACAGCATTTCATCATACAGATTTCTTTTTAAGCCTTCTAAATAGTATTCCAGTTCCTTAGTATATTCATTTTGCATATGTAATAACCGTCCTATATATAAACATATACGCGGCACCATTGCTTCAGTATGATTCGTCATAAATTTCACACTGGTATCTGCTTTTTCCTTATTAAATATATCCCATCCTTTCATCAGCCACATTTCCGCTTCTACGTATCGCTTATGGTCAAACAGATAAATTCCGGCTAAAAATGGGAATTCAGCCGCCATGGGGTATCTCTCCATTGCACTATTTATTACACTTAATATATCCTCCCAAGGATATTTTTGCATAATAAGAGCACTAATTAATCTTTCATGAATATGCCCCTTTACCCCCATAATATCAATATTTTCCTCTAAAGCTTTTCTCGCATAATAAATTGTCTTCTCATAATCTCCCAAACCATAATAGCAATCCATCAAATAAAAATAATCAACAGGTCGTTCTCCTCGATTGGAAATTTCTTCCAATATCAGTTGAAGGTTGCGTTCTGTTTTTTTTCTGATAATACTATAGGAATATCCCGTATGATATATCGTAATCTCCGGAAAGTATTCCATTTTTAAATTCTTTTCTGTCGGATTAAATAACCCTTCATGTATCTTGCCACGAAATCGCAGAAATGGCTTGTTGCGAAATATACGTATTTGATACACACTATCAATTATAGCATTGTGCCTATCCTTATCAATATTTATCAGCTTGCATATAAAGCCGGCCAGCATTTTATCATGGTGCATTTTTTTTATCTTGGCCTTAATCCTCGGTATGTCATTAGGACGGAAATATTCGTCAGCATCTAAAAAAACAATCCATTCGCCACTTGCTTGTGACAAAGCATAATTTTTTGCTGCAGAAAAATCATTACACCATGAGAAAGTATATACTTTTGCCCCTGCTTCTATGGCAATATTAACCGTATTATCCACGGAACCTGTATCCACGACAATCCATTCGTCAGCCAAGCTCTTAACACAGCGCAGCCACTGTGGTAAATTGGCTTCTTCATTCCTGACTATGACACATGCAGATATTTTAGGCATCATTCTTCAGCCTCCTTTCGTTCCATGTTATATATGACCTGCACTCTTCATCCGTATCATCATAGGCTGTGGCATTGGCAAAACATTCACCTGCAATTTCATTATTTCCTAAAGAGAACTGGCATATTCCGGCATGGCACCAAAATTTTCCTTTGACATATTTACTGGCAGCAGGAATTCTACTATAGACATTCCACGCTATCAACCATTTTTCACCTTGGAAAAGTTCTTCGGCCATTTCCCATAAGCACGAATCAGATAAACCAGCAGCCAATTCAACAAAATCTTGCAATTGCTCTGCACTTCCCCATACAATCATCTGGCGCAGCCAAACTTTATATCCATCCCAGTGAAAATCATTTACCGGTTCATATTTTTGCCAACACTCCCATACTGCATACATAGCCTCTGGCAAAGCTTGAGATAAGTTCGCTATCTGCACACCTTTTATCAACGAATCTCTTTCTTGATGTAATTTTATCAATATTCGGCATAAACCAACTATATTATTAGCCATATCTTGCTCAATTTTTTTATATAACACTATTAAATCTTCATTTTGAGCCAATACATATTCCTGTTTATTTTCCCCGGTAAAAATCTGCCAGTGCTTTAGGAAACCTTTTTCCTCCAGCCATTGAGCAATGTAATGCTGATTTATTGTTTCGTTCCCCATATATGATTGCAATGCTTTCACTTGTTCTGCTATATTTTTTTCTTTGTTGCTGTTTAAAATCATTCGGATTATACCATCATCAAGACTGGAAAATTGCTTTGCTTTTTGTAAGCACAAAGCCGCTTTTTCCCATTCACGTTTCTGATGATATATCAATGCCATATCCTGATATAACAATGATTGTTCTGCAATTGATGTATATGTATCACCTGTATTGTTGTTATTTTCCCGCAAGCATACCAGCGCCTTTCCAAACTCCTTTGCAGCATCATCCGTTTTTCCCACACTAAACAGATAATGCCCTGCTTTTATAAAATACGCCGCTTTTTTAGGGAATAATGCTTGCGCTTTTTTTGCCAAAGCCAGACATTCTGCCACTTTACAATCCATTTTTTCTACACAAGTTAAAGCAATATCAAACATATCACTTGCTGAATCAACGGCCTGTACTGTTGATCCCAGAGCCAGAATTGCATATTTCAATGCCTGTTCCATATTTCCTCTAGCATAATAGCAATCTGCCAAATAACGATAATGTACAGGCTGTTCGCCATTTTTTTCTATATCATCTTGCAGAATTTTCCAGTTTCTTTCTACTTTGCCAGCAATGATGTGCGATGAATATCCCGTATGGATAATTTGTAAATCATGTTCTTCTTTATATAGCTGTAGTGGCTTCCCTTCTGCCATCACCAGTCTTTCATGTACATATCCTTCATAATGAATACCCGGCAAATTCCTGAAAATACGCACATTTAAAAAGCGGCTTATTTCCTGATTATTCATATCCGTATCAATATTGATTATCGGAACCATAATTGCATCTATATTTTTTTTATATTTTTCTATTCCAGCTAAATATCCCCTTAATTGCTGCGGGTTAGCAAAAGTCTCATCCGCATCTAAAAAAAATACCCAATTACCTTTGGCTTTACTCAACGCATAATTTTTCGCCTGAGAAAAATCATTTTGCCAATTAAAATCATATATATATGCCTTACTTTTTTTTACAATTTCTACCGTTTTATCCTTAGAGCCTGTATCCACCACCACTTGCTGATCAGCGTACTGCTGAGTATTTGCCAGCCATGCAGCAATATTTTTCTCTTCATTGCGTACAATGACACAGGCCGTTATATATAGCTTTTCACTATTTTTTTGCAAAACTTTCCAGTCATTCAATCTTTTTTTTAGCATTATCAGCATATCTGTTGTAAATTGCATCGGTTCTATATCATCATAGTTATGAAATAATTTTTCTGCCTTTTCCGCCTCTCTTATCGCATCTGTATATATGTAATCAGCAGCCAGGCTCTCCGCTAATTCAGCGTGAAATTCCGGTATTTCAGGAAAATTAAACACAGCGCTAGCTGCTATCTCTCTGCGCTTTCTTTTATCATTTTCCTTAACTGCATAATCTAACAATATACGCCATGACTTGCTTGCAAATGTTATTCGTCGACGGCCATTTTTTATATCCTGTTCTGCGTAGTATTTTGCTTTTTCTGCATTATCCAATGCTGCATAAACTTCTGCCAAATATGGATATAGCACATCCGGTTTTTCTGTATTTTCCAATTCATACAATAACAACTGCAAATTTCGTTCTGCTTTCTCATGTGATATGGAAACAGAATATCCTGTATGAACAATTTTTAACTGTTCTTCTGGCACATAAACTATTTTTTCTACCTGTTTTCCACGATAGCGCAATTCTTCATGTATTCTTCCTTCATAGCACAATCCCTCAACATTGCGGAATATTCTCGGCGCATAAAATGTCAGAAGATTTTCCCGACTGTCTGCATCGATATTATCCATAGATACCAGCATGACATCAGCAGGCTGTAAGGACAGGATTACTTCATGCAAATCAACAGATGGATTATCCGAAAAATATTCATCTGCATCCAAAAACAAAATCCATTCTCCTGTTGCTTGGGCAATGGCCACATTTCTGGCTTCACTAAAATCATTTTTCCACGGAATACAGAAAATTTTTGCATTAAATTTTTTTGCTATCCCCACAGTATTATCTGTGGAGCCAGTATCCACTACTATGAGTTCGTCAACTTTATTTTTTATACTGTTTAAAGATTTTTCCAGATTAACCTCTTCGTTTTTTACAATATAACAAGCAGATATTTTCAATGAACTCCCCTCCATCACTATGCTGTTCTATCTAAAATATTCTCTATATAACAGAAAATACCTTCCACAAAAAAAACCGCCCCGAAGGGCGGTTTTTGGCAGTTAATCGTAATAACGAAGAATTGTCTGTTACTGGAGGAGGCTGAGTACCGAGCTGCTGCTCTGGTTGGCCTGCGCCAGCATGGACTGAGCGGCCTGCAGAAGAACATTGTTCTTCGTGTAGTTCGTCATTTCCTTCGCCATGTCAGCATCACGAATCGTGGATTCTGCAGCCTGTACGTTCTCAGATGCCGTGGTCAGGTTGCTGCTGGTGTACTCAAGACGGCTTTCGATGGAGCCGATAGTCGTCTGCTGATCCAGTGCTTTCTGTACCGCATTATCGAGAACATTGATCGCGGCATTAGCCTTCACCTGCGTGGAGATGTTCAGCTTCGTGCCATCGGAACCGGAAAGCCCCAGAGCCTCGGAACGCATATCCGTAAGACCTACCTTGATGGCCTGATTGGCTTTCGTGCCAACCTGTAATACCAAGCTGTTGTCATCACCGGTATTTTCTGCACGGATAGATTCGGTGAAGTTATCCAGTACAGCGTTGGCAGACTTATTTATATTGCCATCAGAATCCGTTACACTAATCGTGAAACCGCTAATCTGACCGGCAGTACCACTGACACCTGCTGCAATCGTCAGTGCATTGCCACCATCAGCCGTGTAGACTGAATTGCTGGAGCTGTCCAAACCGATATACGATGTATTGGCCTGAGAAAGCGATAAATCGCTACCACCGGCACCAGTTGCCGATGTTGCCCTATTGATAGCTGTACCCAAGTCAGTAGAACCTACACTAAACGTGGTAGAATAAGTCTTGCCCTGTTTTACATAGGAAACCGTAATGTTATCCGAAGAATGGATGTTCAGATTGTTGCCGTTACGATCCTCCAATGCAGTCAAAGCAGTACCGGAAGCAGTAGCAGAATTCAAGCTCTCATTGGTCAAAGCTGTAGAGGTCTGCACAATCTTCTTGTTGTGCGAACCATCAACAAGATACTTGCCGTTGAAGGTAACATTGGCATTGTCGTTGATCTGGTCAATGCTCTGGTTCAGTTCCTTCTGGATGGTCTGACGGTCGCTGTCCGTGTTGGTATCGTTAGCTGCGTTGATAACTTTCTCTTTCAGCGTTTTCAGGATATCAACGGTGGAGCTTACGGCACCTTCTGCAACCTTCAGCATGCTGCTGCCGTTCTGCGTGTTGGCATTTGCCTGATCAAGACCGCGAATCTGAACGCGCATACGCTCGGAAATCGCATAACCGGAAGCATCATCTGCTGCCGAGTTAATCTTCATACCGGAAGATACTTTCTGCAGGCTCTTGGACAGTGCGCTGGAGTTCTTGTTCAGAGTGTTCAGCGTCGAGATTGCCGACATGTTGTTCTTTACTACCATTGCCATGATGTTTTTCCTCCTTGAATGTAGAAAAATAATATTTTGTAACAGCCATCCCTGACTGTCGTTAGCATATATAATTAGCAAATCGCTACTCTTGCAAGTGGCTGCTAGCTGACCACAAGCATCCTTGTATTGATTTGCTGATTATCTTCGCTTACACTATATATATCGTATGTTTTTTCAATTTCTTAAGTATTTTTTTGCGAACCCATAATTTTTTTTACTTTTAACGAGCATATAATACATATTCCCAAGGGGTTGGCACCATATAATCCAAATCATAATGCCTGTATACTTTTCTCAGATTATCATCCAGATAATAATCACGCCCATCAATCCTGTAATGCCGGAAAGCAAATTGATAATCACATCTTAGTGAACGTATGTACTTTTGTATTTCATATAAATCCTCTGGCTTGTGATAAGCGCTTATTGCCAGTTTCGGCTTGAACTGGCTGATGGTTAAAAACGCCCCTTTCAGCACCTCAAGTTCAGCACCTTCTACATCCAGCTTGATATAATCAATTCTGGGTATATTATTCTCCCGGACATAGGTGTCAATATCTATCACACCAGCACACTCACCACCCACATTGCTTATATGGGAACCTGCTCCCTGCACATTGTAGTTCAGCTGCCTTTTACATGACCATAATCCCATGTTTTCAAACACGCAATTATTATCTGTATTGTTTTTTTGGCAAGCAGCAAAATTTACAGCATTCATTTCAAACGCATATACTCGCGCGCCCATCGCCGCAAAATCCTTGGCCGTTTTTCCGTCAAAAGCTCCGCCATCTATTACGATATCACCTTTGTCGGGCATATAACCACAAAGCATATATTGTGGTTCTGGCGCAAATCTAAACTCCGTCAATTGTCCATTCATGCGTTCGCGTATGACCGCCAGATACGTTTCCTTTGATTCATCATCTGCCAATAACATATATTCATCAAAATAATCCGTTATATGAGCCCATGCCTCCTTGCGCCGTATATGATAACGGTCGGAGTCCTCAAGCATATAAACCGACAAGCCCTGTTCGAGAAAGTATTGATAGATTGCCTCCGGCCATACCTTATAAGAATTCAATATCAATATTTTCTTAATCCCCCGTGCTTTACTGTTCAGCTGGCTGACTGTGACTATTTCCAGCTCATCAACGGCCAATCGAACCAGTTCGGCACATTCGTCCAACACACAAATACAAGCAATTTGCAGGCCTTGCATTCTCAAGTGCCGTACTATATCTATGGCTGTTTCCAAAGCCGGAACATCATTAGCAGCAGTAAACAAGCCTACCTTGTCCCCGTTTTCTATCAATTTTGCCAGTTCTGCTTCCTGAGTGCTCCCCTTCATTTTCTGTAACATTTTTATAAAATTTCTCATTACCTGTCTCTCCATATTAGCTGAAAAAGCCGCCCCGAGGGGCGGCTTTTTGGTAGTGAATTGTAATAACGGAAAATTGTCTGTTACTGGAGGAGGCTGAGTACCGAGCTGCTGCTCTGATTGGCCTGTGCCAGCATGGACTGAGCGGCCTGCAGAAGAACATTGTTCTTCGTGTAGTTCGTCATTTCCTTCGCCATGTCAGCATCACGAATCGTGGATTCTGCAGCCTGTACGTTCTCAGATGCCGTGGTCAGGTTGCTGCTGGTGTACTCAAGACGGCTTTCGATGGAGCCGATAGTCGTCTGCTGATCCAGCGCTTTCTGTACCGCATTATCGAGAACATTGATCGCTGCATTAGCCTTCACCTGCGTGGAGATGTTCAGCTTCGTGCCATCAGAACCGGAAAGCCCCAGAGCCTCGGAACGCATATCCGTAAGACCTACCTTGATGGCCTGATTGGCTTTCGTGCCAACCTGTAATACCAAGCTGTTGTCATCACCGGTATTTTCTGCACGGATAGATTCGGTGAAGTTATCCAGTACAGCGTTGGCAGACTTATTTATATTGCCATCAGAATCCGTTACACTAATCGTGAAACCGCTAATCTGACCGGCAGTACCACTGACACCTGCTGCAATCGTCAGTGCATTGCCACCATCAGCCGTGTAGACTGAATTGCTGGAGCTGTCCAAACCGATATACGATGTATTGGCCTGAGAAAGCGATAAATCGCTACCACCGGCACCAGTTGCCGATGTTGCCCTATTGATAGCTGTACCCAAGTCAGTAGAACCTACACTAAACGTGGTAGAATAAGTCTTGCCCTGTTTTACATAGGAAACCGTAATGTTATCCGAAGAATGGATGTTCAGATTGTTGCCGTTACGATCCTCCAATGCAGTCAAAGCAGTACCGGAAGCAGTAGCAGAATTCAAGCTCTCATTGGTCAAAGCCGTAGAGGTCTGCACAATCTTCTTGTTGTGCGAACCATCAACAAGATACTTGCCGTTGAAGGTAACATTGGCATTGTCGTTAATCTGGTCAATGCTCTGGTTCAGTTCCTTCTGGATGGTCTGACGGTCGCTGTCCGTGTTGGTATCGTTAGCTGCGTTGATAACTTTCTCTTTCAGCGTTTTCAGGATATCAACGGTGGAGCTTACGGCACCTTCTGCAACCTTCAGCATGCTGCTGCCGTTCTGCGTGTTGGCATTTGCCTGATCAAGACCGCGAATCTGAACGCGCATACGCTCGGAAATCGCATAACCAGAAGCATCATCTGCTGCCGAGTTAATCTTCATACCGGAAGATACTTTCTGCAGACTCTTGGACAGTGCGCTGGAGTTCTTGTTCAGAGTGTTCAGCGTCGAGATTGCCGACATGTTGTTCTTTACTACCATTGCCATGATGTTTTTCCTCCTTGAATGTAGAAAAATAATATTTTGTAACAGCCATCCCTGACTGTCATTAGCATATATAATTAGCAAATCGCTACTCTTGCAAGTGGCTGCTAGCTGACCACAAGCATCTTTGTATTGATTCGCTGATTACCTTTGCCTTACATTATATTTATCGGTCATTTTTCCGATAACTTAAATGATTATTTTATTTTTTTGCAAAAAATTTCGCGCCTTAGCCACAATCCGGTCATTAGTCTGACAATAATCCAGAGCCTGCACGAACCAGCCGGCTGCTTCCTTTTTATTACCGTAAAGTTCCGCAATCTCGCCCAACCTTGCTGCCACCTTAGCTGCAACTTCCGGAGAAAAATATGTTTCGTGACGAAAATCAGCTGTTCCCTCGTTATAACGCTGCAGTGACTCCTGCAAAAGTGCCCGTGCCTCCGATAGTTTCCCCATTCCACAAAGTACCATGCCACATTCAGCATAAAATTCAGGCAAATCCGGATATGCCTGACATGCTTTTTCAGCCCATGGCAACATCTCCGCATCAGGCATTCCCAGTGCCCGCATACACTCCAAAATCATACGGTAGCTGCGCCCATTCCCACCATATATAAAAGTACCACTTTTTAAGTAGGCAATAGCATGTTGCAAGGCAGCCTCATAATTTTGTATACCATAGTAACAGTCCGTTAAATAATAATCATAAACAGGCTCCCAAGCCCCCTCATCAATAGCCTGCTTGAGAATTTGTAAATTTCGCTGACATTTATCCGCACTAATGCTTTCTGCATAACCAGTATGCAGGAGATAAAATTCCATTGGCGCATAGCCCACCTGTAAATCACCATTCGATTTGCTAACATACTCATGAACCCGCCCCTGGTAGCGCAAATCATGTCGATTCCGGAAGATACGCGGACTCCAGTCCTTATAAAATATACTCTGTTGGTCTAAATTGTCTATGTTATGCCGAGTGAGCAAGATCATCTCCTTATCCTGCATACTATCTAAATAAGACAAAATTCTATCCTTGTCTAATGGAGTAGGAAATGTTTCATCTGCATCCAAAAACAAAATCCATTCGCCTTGCGCTTGCTCAATGGCATAATTGCGTGGTGCAGAAAAATCATTTTGCCAATGATAATCATATAGTTTTGCACCATAATTTTGTGCTACAGCCTTAGTATTGTCAGTAGAACCTGTATCTACCACAATGATTTCGTCTACAGCTTGCTTAACAGAATTTAAGGAGATTGGCAGATTTTTTTCTTCGTTCCTTACAATATAACAAGCCGATAATCTTATATTATTCATTTCCATTTTTGCCTCCCCCCTGATTATATTTCGGTAAGAAAAATAAAAAACCTCTCCCAAAGGAGAGGTTTTTTAATATTTTTTGTTAAAAATATTCCCCAGACTATTCATATTCTGAATATCATAGGCATGAACAGTAGCATTCTGCTGACGGGATTTATTGAGCCATGCTTTTGCCTTATAGACCACCTGCATATCAAGCGGCTTAATTTTCCCGACCAGCTCCCTGCATTCATCAGTCTTTCGAAAAACTTCCGTTTCCGGCAGAGCTTTCATGCGTGTAACCAAGTCATTACGCTGACGCTCCAGCTCAAGAAATTCATCAATATCTTCCTTATTGATGAATTTCAAGAGTTCCTGCGTCAACGTATAGTACATTTCAAAATTGGCCTTTGCCTGTGTCATAGCTTTATCCGACATAGCTATCACCCTGAACATTCTTGGTGCCGCCATCCTGACGGGCTTTTTTCATCGCCTGCGCCCAAGCATCTCGCAATTCCTTAATGATGTCAATAGCTTCCTGAATCATGGCTGTATCGCTTTTGATATTGCCCTCCACCAGGCGGTCATAGCAATAATTGTACAGGGGCATAAGTTGATGTGATATTTCATAATCCATATTCAAGGTAATACGGAATTCAGAGATTATCTGCTGGGCACGCTGCAGCAGGTTGTTGGCATTTTCATACTGTTTTGCCTCTACTGCATCTTTACCCTCATTCATAAACTTTAGGCAGCCATTGTAAAGCATCAGGGTCAATGCTTCCGGGGTCGCTGTCATAATTTGTTGTCTTTTATAGGCTTCTGCTGCATTGTTTACCATATATGTGCCTCCCTGTCAGACCTATTCTATTATTGGCCTCCTGTAATATAGCCCATAGATACGCTTAAACGCTGAATAGCTGTTTCCATTGCATCATATTTCTTATATAGCAGATTTTCATAGGACTTCATCATCGTTTTGAAATTAGACATCTTCGTCTGAAGTTCACGAATCAAATTCCCCAACGTGCTGCCATCAGAAGTCTCCGTGGATGTTCCTGCATAGGACTTCATCGTCTTGAGATTATTATACAAAGAATCAGAAATTCTCTGCACCACGCCTTCACTCTTGTAATCAGTAGTTGTCTTGCCGTTGGCATCAGTGATTTCACCACTAGCTGTAAAGATTTGGCGCACACAATCCGGCTCAGCTGCCAAAGCTTTCTTCAGCTTATCCTCATCAAGATACAAGTGACCTCTATCCGTCTTTGAACTAATACCTATGGACATCATGGTATTGTATTTGCCCGTAACGGAATCAACCGGCGTGTAAATTGCCTCACGCATTTCACTGATAATCTTACCGATGGTATTATCATGATTGAGCAAACCGGATTTTGCTTTTTCATTCCACTTCTCAATCTGCTCCTTGGTCATGCCGTCTTCCTGAGTCTTGGTAAGCACACCATAGTCGCTGTACTTGGTCTCATAATACTTATCATTGAGCGAATCCAGCATTTTGTTGTAATCTTCGACAAACTTCTTTACGTTTTCAATAAGTTTATCCGTATCCTGATTAACCGTGACGGTTGTCGAACCTTTAGCAGCCAATGTATAGGTGACATTGCCTACAGTAATTTTGCCCGTGTCAGAGGTATAGCTGCGGCCATCAATAGTCACCTGTGCATCCGTACCAGCAGCCTGTATCCCATTAGTATCAGCAGTAAGTTCCGTAGACGAAATCTGCAAGCCGTTTATCAGCTTACGACCATTAACGTCAGCCGCTTCACCAGCATCACTTGCAACACTAAGCGAAATGGTATTCGTGCTATCCGGATCCGTATTCGCTATTTTCAGCGTACTGCCATCCAAACTGGCGGTTATGCCAAGGTTATCCGCAGTGCTGGCACTATTAATAGCATCAATCAAATCTTGAACAGTAGCCGTTGATACATCTGCAATGCTTATTTCGCTGGAGCCGGTACCATTTGAAAGCGTAAACTTAGCCTCATTGCTGCTGGCTGAAGCATTGAACAAGGTATTCAATACCGTGCTTGCCGAAACAGGAGCTGAACTGCTAAAGGACGAAGCACTTACAGAACTCGTCCCTGTGGTTGATTCAAAGGACAAAGGGCTGGACAATTCACTGTTCAAGCTGCCACTGCTATCCACCACCTGCGTTACAACGCCCAAGTTCAAACTGGAAATCAGGTTCTTGCCATAATTGGCTGCTGCGTCTGAACCAACAGAGAACATGATTTTATTAGCAGATCCACCGGTTTTTTGATACAACGAAAAAGCATCATTAGCACTGTCGTACGATGCCTTGATGTTCACCCCTGCACTATTGATACTGGAAACCAAATCATTCAGGGTTTCGTTACTGTTCAATATGTCTGCGTACGTAAATGAAACTTCCTTACTATTTGCTCCCGAACCAGTACTGTCAGCTATAGTAAAGCTGACCAGCTTGGATTTTGCCAAAGTTTCATTTCCCTCTATTTGTGACCTCAAAGTGTTTTGCGTAGCTTCATCAAAGAGTATATCCTTCAAATATATACTCTTATTCGCACTAGTTGAAGAAGTGTTTGCCCTGTCAATAGAGCCATTGGTAAGCAAGTAAGCATTAGATGCCGTAGCCGACACATTGACCGTGTGCGACATAGAGGCTGCATCGGCATTAGCCGCAGCAGTTGCCACAGATGTATTACTGCTGACAGCTGACATAGGGCTTGACGTAGACGACAGCTTATAATTATACAGCGTAGATGAGTTGAACGTATTGAGACTATTATACATATCCGAATAGGCTTCTTTTGTCCACTCGTTTTTTACTTCCTGCTTATACAGCTTGTCATACTGATTCTGCTTGTTCATCATGCCCATCTTGACCATGGAGTCAACATCGATGCCCGAACCTGACAGGCCGTAAATTCCTATACCACTCATTTCTAACACCTCCTCACGCGTTCTTATCGAGGAAGGCGCCCAGCCATTCACGTGCCTTTGCCATCTGGTCAAGCATTTCCTCTGGCGGTACTTCCTTGATTACTTCATGGGTTTTCTTGTCCAGCATCCGCACTGACATCATATTGACTTCCTTGTGATACTGGAATTCCAGGTTGCAGTTAATCTTGCTCATGAGTTCATTTAATTCTTCCATCATATAACTGACGGTTTTTTCGTCCATAGGCTCCTGTTCTTCTTCACGAGCCTTTAATGGATCTTCCTGTTCCTCTGCCTGATTAAACTTTGGGGCATTACCAGTATCTTCAACGCGTTGTACCTGTGGCTCCTGCTTTTCAGGGGCTGCTGTTGTTGCCGTTGTATTGCTGACCCGCTCCGCTGCGCCGGCCACAATCGAGGCCGACACAATGTCCTGAATTTTTCCTACCATGTTGATCCCTCCGTAGATTCACACCAGTTTTCCCTAAAACTTTACTTCTTCGGCAGGCCAGCGCTTAAGTCCAAATCCATGGGCACTGGAGCGGCCGCATTTTTGTTTTCTTCCTGAATAGCACGGTAAATCTCACCGCGATATATCTTAATGTCCCGCGGTGCATCGATGGCAATGCGGACATTGTCCCCCTGCACTTCTACGACATTGATAACGATGTTGTCACCAATCATAATCTGTTGACGTGGTTTACGAGTAAGTACGAGCATTATTGTTCCTCCTTATTTTCCGGAAACAATCTATGCTTTGTAGTATAGCTGCTGCGGTCAAGTACAATCTGCCGTGCCTGCATATTGGCGGTGTTTAAAACCACCGGTGCCATAAGGTTGGCGGTCATATCCTTTACCTTGCCCCCATTGATGGTCAGCAAAGTATAGATAAGCATATCTTCCTGACGGGTAAGTTCCAACTTGTTCTGATTTTCATCATCCAACTCAAACTCATATTCCGGGAAGAACACAAACGGTATCGTCATTAAAAACGCCAAATCCGGCGTCGTCAACGACTGCAGGAAAACATAAGGACTTTCTTCATCATAGGGAACGATAACAAATTCATGTTCGTCTTCGAAGGCCGGGATACCGTCGGCAAAATGTACAACTTTATCCTCTGCTACTTCTACTTCACCAAATCTCAATGTGTTGACTTTTCTCATCTGTTATGCCTCCACTTCCGCATAAGTCTTCATGCGTAAATATCGTACTTGCCTTCACTCACCCAACGCTCAACATTAGCCTTTTGCTGCATATATACCTCGACCTTGCCCGGCGTGAAATTCGTCTCCGCAAAGGCCTTGGCATTGATATCAACAGACACATCCCCTAAATCCGACTCCCCCACCGCCTCGATGGGGTGGAAGGTAATCACGGGGTCGGGGATAAGCTCCGTTTTAATATGCCAGTTTTTGCTTTGTTCTATTTCCTGCCGCAGCTTGCTGTCATACCGCTGTTCCACGGGCTTTTTGCCACGCTTGCCACTGTTTTCCACATTGTCCCACGCCTCCTGTGTCCACCGGGAGGTAGTCTGAGACAAATCGGAAAAGCCCTTCTGTCCATGCTCCTTGGCAAAATCCGTATGATTGGTAAAACCATAAGCATGACGGCTGGGATATTGGTCAATATCCACGGTAGGCTGCGTCCAATGCCTGTTGGAACGCGCCTGCCGCGTATTGGTATGCAGTTCGGCAGGAGTCGAGTGAGCCTCCAGCTTACCCAGCTGCGTATGCATGCCTATCATGGGCTGAGTAACGCGCATATTTAATCGCAGCATAGATTATTTCACCCTTTCCCTAGGAAAATCCTGCTAAATCCTTTTACTTACTCCTATTTTATCATGTTTTTCTTAAAAATTCCCTAAAAAATTTTACAAGTAATCAGCCAGACTCTGCGGCAGAATACGTGCTCCCAAGGACAAGCTCATGTTGTAAATTGTCTGCTCCTGCATGAGCTGAACAGCTAATCTGGCCACGTCCGTAGAAGAAGTATCCGTGATATCACCCGTGATAATCTCATTCTGGGTATTAAGCATGGTGCTGACAGAGTTATATAGCTGCGTACGTGCCCCCAGTTTGGTTTCCGTTTTTACGGTCTGGGCATGCGCCTCATCAGCAATAGTCACACCATCGGTATCCATCCATTTTTGGTCATTGGATATCACCTTCGTATATACAGTCAGCATTTCATTAAGCATGGCCGTTCCTGATGGCGCATTCCCCGAATCCGCATCATCAAAAATATCAGTTCCAAAAATATCAGCACCTGTAACATTGACCGTATCAGCAGTGGGCTCTGTGGTACCGTTTTTCTTCACCATGGAAATATATTTATTGTCCCCCGTAAAGGAAACAATCTGCTGTTCAACCGTGTTAAACGAAAGTTTTACCGGTTTCCCATCTACCGATATTTGCTGGGAAAAATCTTTACCTGCGTCTTTTATCTCGCCGGTGCTTTTGAAATATGTCGACACCTTCTCAAAATCAGTCAGCTCACCGACTTGATCACCATTAGCTACGGCCGCCTGGGGATTGGCTGCCAGCTTATTCTTATAACCGTTTTCCACAAAATCTTCTGTATAGACACGTTTCGTAATGGTATTCAGATAATATGTATTCCCGTCATCGCCTTTAAGGGACAACATCTGGCGCATGCTCCCCGTTTCGCCTACCCCGTAATCGCCGGAAAAAAAGGCCTGCTGTGTGCTGTCCAAGGTCTTTGTCATACCGCGAGTAACTTCTGTCGTAGACATCTCAAAAGGTTTAGTCAAGTCACGCTGGCCGCCGAATACATAACGGTCACCCTGCATGGTATTTCCCAAAGATACGATTTCCTGAATTTCTGCCATCATTTCTTTGCCAATGGCCTGCATATCAGTCTCGTTATTGGTGGAATTTGCTGCCAAAATAGTTTTTTCCTTGAAGGTAGTCTGGATATTGGTAATATTTACCAGTGCCGAGTCCGAGGTTTTCATCCACGACAGGGCCGTATTGACATTATTTGTATACTGCTCGTTTTCATTCAAGGCCGTATCGTAACGGATAAACTTGGAGTAGTCCACGGGGTTGTCCGAAGGACGATGCAGCTTGCTGCCATCCCCCTGCTCCAGCAGGGAAGTCTGCCGGGTATTGGCGTCATTTAACTGTTTCTGATAACCGTAGACCATCTGATTGCTGCTTACGCGAATAGACATTTATTTCACCTCATTTGCTGTTTATCTTAGCGGCCAACCACGCCGGTGCTGTTAATCAGCCTGTCCAGCATTTCGTCCATGGTGGTCAGGCAACGGGAGCAGGCACTGTAGCCCTTCTGGAAAGTAATCATATTCGTAAGTTCCTCGTTCCAGTCAACACCGGAAGTCGAGGAGCGCCAGTTGACAATCTGCGTGATCAAATCTTCCTGAGCACTTTCCTTCTTATCCACGGAACTGGCATCCGTACCAAGCTGCGACATAGCTGACTGATAATAGGAATTCAGCGATATTTTACCTATGGAGCGGTTTGTTGCAGACGTTACCTGTACGTTATCACCATTGTAGTTAATTGTGGCTGTCGTTGCTATATTTGACAAGTCAATATTGAACAGGTGACTCAGATTTACCGCATTGGTACCATCGCCAGAGCCGTTAACCGTAGTGGTCAAATTGCCAGTATAGGCACCATCCTTAACTTCCTTCTCCACGGAAAATGTACGGGCCGCTATCAGTGAAGAACCACCAGCCACTGTTATTTTCTGGTTTAAGGAAAAAGCATTGATAATATTTATGCCTTTTAGTTTATCTTCCTGTAACTGTGTTCCTTCGATCTTGACTACAGGACGGTACTGTTCTTTACCATCAACATCGTAGATAGGAGCACCGGTATCATCTGTCAGCTGCTCTTTATCCAGGCTGCGTGTAATGGTCTGTGTGGAGTCCATAACCTTGGCCACCACGCATTTATCGGTGTCGTTCCATTCATAAATGGTATTATGGTCACCAAAGAAGTTAATTCCATAAGTGGGGCCGGCATAAGTGCCGCTGGCTGGGGGATTCGGTCCCAAGCCACCGTCTGTCCCATCAATACCTGCGCCCTGCTGGTGCATATTGTTAAAAATAGTAAGCATGAACGCGGCCATATCAGCCATCTTGTCAATATAGGCCTTGTCCTCAGCAATGGTATCCATCTGTGCTCTAAGGCTGCCGTTCTGGGGGATAAAGGCAATATCTGACTCCTTAATCAGGACAGTGTAATCATTGATGCCATAATCAGAATTATTTATGGGGTCAGACATGGTCAGCGTCAATTTGTTAATGCCGTTGACCATGGTAATGCCGTTGGACACGATGCTGTACATGCCCTTATCGTCCTCGTAGACATTGAGGTTCATGTGTTTGGAGAGCTCGTCCACGAGCAGGTCGCGCTGGTCGCGCAGGTCATTGGCCTGAGCGCCGGTAGCCTCGACCGTCATTATATTTTTATTCAGTTCCACGATGCGGCTGTTGATATCATCGATAGCACTGACGTTTATTCGCATATCATCATACTGGGCGTTAATCTGGTCCTGCAGCTGAGCAGACACCGTCTTTATCCTGTCGATAAAGATATTGCCTTTTTCGATAACATTCACACGGTTACTGTCCAGGGATGCATTGGCGGACAAATCACTCCATGCCCGGTAAAACTCATCCATGGCATTTTTTATTCCCGTCTTATCAGAATCATCGAAAATGGCCTCCAGTTTATCGTAATTCACCTGCTCAGCCTTGTAATATTCATGTGTGGAAGTTTCTGCCCAGAACTGTTTGTCGGCGTAGATATTACGGGCACGCTGCAGCGACAAAGCATCTACCCCGGTGCCCACCATTACCTGACCATAAATGGAAGGTACTTCCTGCCCGAGGGTAGCCGCCTGATTCACGCGCTGGCGCGAATACCCTTCGGTAGAGGCATTTGTAATATTATGGCCAACCGTATCCAAAGACAGCTGGTTGGCAAATACGCCGCGAACCATGGTATTGAGTCCGGAAAACGTAGAACGCATGATAATTCACCTATTATCCTTTCTGCTGCTTATTCTGTCCAAGTGCTCAAACGCTGGAATCAAACATCTTGATTTCCCGACGGCTTTCTTTATTCGCCGCGTCCTGCGTATAAGTTTCGCTAGCCACGGTTCTGGTCATAACGTTTATATGGTAGTCCACATACTTCTTGCCACGCTCCAGCAGGAGCCTGGCAGCCTCGATTTCCCGACCTAAGGCCTCTTCAAATTCCTGCACCCGGTGCAACAGGTGCACCACAATTTCCCTTTCCTCTGAGGGCGGCGCTTTTGTGATAAAAGCGCTCATTGCAGGCATTTTATGTTTCCGTAAAAATTCCTGCTTATCTTTTTCCAGTTTGCCTAATTCCAACAGGGCAGGCTCAATTGCCTGAACGGCAGCCACAATATCGGCCCCCTTATTTTCGGCTTGGAGTGTTTCTTTTAATGCTTTGATTTTTTCTATACATTTGTTGCTGATCAAGATTTGCGCCCTCAGCAAACGTACTACTTCTTCCAATTTTCTCCCACCCTTGGCTGTGTCTGTAACTGTGGCTATGCGTTAAATTCAAAATTTCGGCGGTGCGTAGTAACTTCGCCGCCCTTGCCATAAGCCGGTTCCACCTTGGCGCCGCCCAGCCTGTTCAAATGGAAGGCGGCAGCCTCCATAGCGGCCCTAATCAGCAGGGCATTGCCCTCACTGATTTCCTGCGCCTCCTGCACGGATTTAGCCAGCATAGCATGGAGTTTCTTTATGACTTCCTGCAATTTTCCCGGCGGTACTACGCCGATGATATCCTGCATATTGGAATCCGGCCCCAGTCTTTTTTCGCTGGCAGCCAGTTTCATGAGCAGGCCCTGCCGTGTCTTTTCCAGCCGTGCCACACTG
Source organism: Selenomonas sp. AE3005 (assembly GCF_000686945.1). Lineage (GTDB taxonomy): Bacteria > Bacillota > Negativicutes > Selenomonadales > Selenomonadaceae > Selenomonas_A. The sequence goes on along the minus strand of NZ_JMME01000008.1, from coordinate 40,081 downwards.
TCCGTCAGCTCTTCCTCTGTTTTCAGCAGAGATTCCACGGTTTTCATATCCACGAGCACCAAAGCGCTGCGTTTCTTTTTTCCCAGTTCAATAAGTGCTTTGTAGGCTTTGTTTAATTCGTTGAGATTGTTTGCGAACTCCTGCCACATATTTGTTTTGCCTCCCCGGATCAGAACCGTGCATTCAGCAGGCTGGCTGCGAGGTTTTCACTGGACACCTCATAACTGCCGGCGTTCAGACGTGCGCTCAGTTCCTGAACCCTATCTTCACGCACATCGTCCATACTCTGGAGTTTCTGCAGCATGCTGGAAAAACTCTGGCCTTCATGGGACAGCAGGACTTCGTCCTTCTTTTCTACAGCCTGCGCATTGTAGGCCCGCTTGACGCCGCCCGTGCTGCTCACGCTGTAGGCACCGGCTACGGCCTGTACATTGCCATTGATAATCATCTTAATTCACCACCCTGTTCATTCTCATAGCTGCTACCCTGAATGGTACACAGCCTCCTCTGAATGAACTATCGACAAAAAAAGCAGGAAACTTAATTCCTGCTTTTCGGTCATTATTCGCTTTTAGCGGTGATTATCAGCGATTATCGCCGTTTTTCGCCTATTTGCCTATATCATTCATCATGCTTTTTGGAATACATGCCCTGACCTTTGTCTGCTTTAGCCATCTGTCTGGCAGCCGTAACGGCTGCTGCCTGTTTCTGGAGCGTGCTGCGGGCTGCATCTTCACAGGACTTACAAATCTTGCCCGTCACAATCGGCGCACCGCATTTTTCACAAGGATAGGTCATCTTCACGCCAATCTGCTCAAAGCGGCCTTCACGAATCATCTTTTTAATCATGCCTGCCGGTGCCTTGGTAGCCTCACAGATTTCAGCAATCTTAGCGCCACGATGTTCGCGGACATACTCCACGACCTCGTGTTCTTTTTCCTGTATCTTCTCAAAGCAATCCATACAAACCTTATGACCAGTGTCGTTGAAAAGTTTGCCGCACATCGGACAATTTTTGATTTTGCCTGCCATTTTATCTCACTCCTTGGACGACTTTTAACTTGTTATTAGCTATATTTCGCTGTTAAAAGACAATATCCTTCTTTTAGTTTTACCAAATCTTGCCCAGCATAAACCAGGTTCTGCCCTTGGCCTGGGCTTTTTCACTGAGATTCGGGTCACCGCCGATACGGCGGGCATAATCAAGGCGGGCAAACCAGTCGTTGGGCTTGCTGTAGGTAATGCCTACGCCATAGCCCTTCAATGTCATCCCTGACGCATCACTGCTCCGTCCCCAAGGTTGTCCATCTTTGCGAAATTTTACATGACCAATATCAAAATAGGTACTAAAGACTAGCCCGGGAACATTAGTATAAAATCTTGTCTCCACAGTTCCCATCAGACCTTCATCACCGGAACCTTCACCCTGCGGATAAGCCCTGACACCGTTAGCGCCGCCCAGATACATCTTCTCCGAGCCATCTAAATTGTGACTGGCCAGCTGCCCGGAGGCCTTTACCAGCACATCCGCCCGATTGCCCAGCCGCTGCACCGCAGTCACGTTGAACTCACCTTTAGTGTAACGTCCTTCCGTTTTATTATTATCAAACATAGATTTCGAGAAAGCGTCATCCGAATCCCTGCCTAGCGTTCCCGTGGTCAGCTTTGCTTCGTAATTTACGGCAAGCCCCTTACGACGTTCAAACCCCTCCGCTGCCACATAGACACTATGCGAATGTTTATTCACCTCATACAGGGACATATAATCATCCTTCAACCTACGGTAATCATAGCCATACTTTATTTTCAAGCCGCTGTTGGTCAGGTGATATATAGGACGATGGCCGAACACGCTGATGGTATCAGCTACGCCTTTCAAATCACCGGAGTTTATGCCCACGCGGTAATCCATGCGGCTGTAGCCAAAGCCCAGCGTTGTACCGCCACGGCCTACGATAGTCTCATAGTTGGCATAGTAGTTGTGCATATTTTGATTGGACAACAGGGTACCAATGCTCACCTTATCACCATTGCCGCTGACATCATAGATATTATGCTGCAGGCCATAGCGGTAGCGCCCCGTATCCTCACTGCCGTAATTTTCCACATAAAGAATCGTGCTGGTGCCCTTGCCTTTTTCGATGCGCACAGTCAGGTCACTGGTGCCAAACTCCTTGCCGGGACTCAGCACACCTACGGCCTTGGTACCGCTGACATCAGAAATAGAATAGAGTGTCGTTTCCAGTTTGCCCGTGCGAATGATATCCCCGGACTTTAAGGACTTGACAAAACCATTAGCCACATCAGTTTTCAGCCGGCTGCGGTTGTCAATTTTTATCTCGCCATAACGCCCCGGGATAACCTTGATGGTAATCATGCCATCGGAGCTTTCCTGCGCAGGCACATAAGCCGCCGCCGCCGGATAGCCATGCTGGCGGCAATAGCGGGTGAGTTCTGCCAGTGTGGAATTCAATTCCTTCATGGTCTTCTTCTCACCCATGCCGTCCTGCAAAATTTTCACCAGTTCGCCCTTATCAAGGTAAAGGTCAGGAGCCTCTAAACGGAAATTGGTAATAGTAAACTCCACAGCCGGAGCCTGCTGAGACTGGTCTGCATTGCTATCCTGCACCTCCGCCTGCGGACGGGGCAGATTCTGCTCCACTTCCTGTCCGGGCTGATTCAGGGAGGGCGCGGCTAGTGCCGCCCCTCCGCCAAAATTCATAACAGCAACTGCCAATCCTGCTGCAATTTGTACTTTGCCTGGTTTCTTCATGCTGTCTGTCACACCTCAAATAATCAAGCTACCTTAACGCCACTACCCTCAATTTTCAGCTCAATTTCGTCATCATTTTGGTTATTTTGGGACTCAATGGCGATTTCGCTGTCCTTTTTCTCCTCATCCTTATCTTTATTCTCCAACTGCTCAAGAATATCCTGCCTGTCATCCAGATTCTGGATTTGGGCACTGCTATTGTCTGCCGCCGCAGGTACACTTGTAATCTCTGCCACCGCCTGTTTGTCACCGGATTCTCCAGAAGACAGGGAAGTGATTTCAAGATTTACCGTCGTGCCGTTATCGGTGACTTCGATATTGGCCATGTTGGCAGCATCGGCGCCGTCAACATTGACGATGTCGCCGCCCACGATACCGATATTAGCCAAGGACGTATCCTGACTTGTCATATCGTCAGCATTCCCCAGACTTACACTACCATCATGGATTTCACCGCTGTCGATGGTCTCCCTGGCGATGACCTGACCATTTTTATCGACATATTCCAAAGCTGCCGCTGCATTGTCGCCAAAGCCGCTGCCCTTGTCCTTGGAAATCTGCTGATAAATATTGTTGGTCGGCGTGATTTTGGTATCAGGGTTGTTGCGGCCGCTGTCCACGTATTTTACCGTAAAGGCCGTGTCATTAGCCGCATCCTGATCAAAGGTATAATTCAGACCAAAGTTGCCAGAGGTCTGATTACGATACCAGCCATAAACCGGATTCGGCTTCTCTACGCTAGTATTTGTCACCGTAGGCATTGTATCAAATACAAAGGACGAAGCCAGATTCTCATCGCCGGAAACAAGACCTTCCACCGTACCACTGAACTTCGGCATAGCTTCACCGCTGTTAATGGAAACAGGCGTTGCCACGATGGTTAAGCCCTTGCGCGAAATTGTGCCGGTGCCGGTGATGGTATCTTCGGCTAGCTGATAGTTTGGATTGCTGAGATTCAATTTATAAGTAACCTTATGATTTTGCAGTCCGTCACTATCTTCTGCTGTTCCTGCATTAGGATTATCATAAACTGCTTTAGCCGTAAGTCCTACATTATCACCGCTCAGCACATTGCTAAGCGATACACTCGCGGCGGCATTTTCCGTGCCGGCTGTTGTGCCATCGTAGACCTTTGTCATGATGCCATTTACAGTGGGGGTGATGATACGCTTGTCAATGGTGCCGTCACTTGCCTTGATCTGGCCTTTAAGACCATTGCCCGTTACCGTAATGTCAGGAGCATTGCTTCCCTGCACCAGCGTGTAATTGCCATTCCCCAGCGTGATATTGTAGGTGTAGCCTTTATTCGTACCGGCGCTTGCATCATCATAGTCAGCACTGCCAATTAGAATATTGGCGCTGTCACCTGTAAGCAGTCCGCTAGGTACAAGGTTGGCATTAGCCGCAGCCGTGCCTTTGACCGTAGTCGTACCATCATAAGCTTTATAAGGTGCTGCAGCTATGGACACGCTTACAGGCAAAGGCTTAATTACGCCACTTCCATTAGCATCAATCATAATATAATCATTGATACTGTTATCATTGGCTGTATCCGTATCATTAAGCTTAAACCCTGTGAAGTTAATATTCTGTGCGATAACGGAGCCATCTGCAGCCCGCTTAACATCAGGACTTACATAATGTCCCTCAACCTGCGTGGCATCAAGCTTTAAATCGCTATCACCGGTCACAAGTCCCGTAGTGCTGTCAGCATCCCGCAGACCAAAGCCCATAGCGTTGTAATCGGTGCCGGATGGTAAATCGGTATTGCCGTCATAATCCTTAGGTGCTGCGACAGCATTGGTGCCATCTACATAAACCTTACGACGTTCAATATCGCCCTGTGCAACAGCAGACGGCGTAGCAATCGCATAATTGCCGCTGTTATCGTTAAGCGCTAAGGTATACGTTATGGTCTTGCTGTTGCTGTCTGCCTCACCCGGATTAACGCTGGCATGTTTATCCCCATACCTCGCCGTAATCACTACGTCATTGAGCAAACCATCCTTGCTAAGTATCGCCTGATCATCAGCATCCACCACAAAATTAGACGTATCTGCACGATCATTGCCGTCATAAATCTTGCGATTGCCGCTGTCTTTCTCCACCGCTGCATTTAACTGCCGCGGGGTTATATGGCTGTACACAGCCGCATTACCGGCATTATTGGCTGCGCCGCTATCTACATCATGGTTCACCAAAGCCGTCAGCACGGAATCATCCAGGATGTAGTTGGCATTACCCACAGCATCTTTTACTTTGCTCTCCACGGAATTGATATGATAGTTCAGCGTATGGTTATCCCCTACATTCTGATTATCATATTGGCCCGCAGCCGTATATCTAACCGTCAAGGCATTGCCATTGCTATCCGTCACGGTATTGCCATCATGGGTCAGCGTAAACGTCAGTATATCGTTAATGCCCAAAGGTTCCGCTGTCGCACCGCTATAATCATACACCTCCTGCAAATCCGTATCCGCATTGTATTCACGCGTAACGGCTTTCCAATTCTCCGTAGCCGCCTGAGTAATCGTGATGGGCTTAATTTTCCCTTTGGCTTTGGCTGCGGCAAAGTAAGCCGTACCATCAATCGTATAATTCTTGGAAATCGTATCTACGTTGTTATCCACCATGTACTGCAAGGCATTGTCAAGGCCCGTGAAACGTATATCCTTGTCAACGACATTATCGCCATTCCAGCTGACATTTTCATCCGCAGTAAAATCATTTGCGCCGGTGCCCTTGCCAAACTCGGCAGTGACCTTGTTCAGCGCCCCATCATTTAAGGTTACAGTTTCCCCGTTTACCCCCGTCAGGACTACACTGCCTGCATTCAAACCAACGTTTGCATCACCTTTCCGGTAATCGCGGTCAAAGGCGTGGTCATCTGGATTAAACGTAAGCGTTGCTTTGTCAATCTTGCCTGTGCCTTCAAGCGTATTGTAGACGCTATCGGCATTTGTACCCAGATTCTCCAGACGGTGAATCTCGTAGTTATCCGCACCATTTCCCGTAAGCTGCACCTGATAGATTACTTTTTTGTTATCGCCTGCATCCTTGTCCTCATACTGGGCATTGATTACAGACGCATTGCGATTGAGATGGGTACCCTCATTCAGTAAATCACCGTCACGAACAATAATCATATTGGTAACATCCTGCTCTACACCGGTGTCACCGTCATAAGTCTTTCTGATTTCAGGCGTGGTATCCAGCGATACATAGACCTTGCGCGGGGTAATATCCCCGGTGCCGCTCTTTGCAAAAGTGCCATCAGCGTTCATCCAACCATTATTCACTAGTGAACCGAAATTATAATTATCACTGCTGAGCTGCAAGATAAAGTTAACCGTTTTCCCAACACCTCTGGCCGAGTCGGTATATTCCGCCTTGACCAATTCATAAGCGATATCGCCCGGCAGGTTAGTGGCCGTGATGAAGTTACGTTTAATAGCATCGGCATCGCTGCTGCGATTGTACTTCACCAAAGCATCAGTATCGTATTCCTTGGTGACATCATGGATGGTAAATGTCGGCAAAGCCGTAAGCGTATACTTTTCAATATAGCCCGTGCCCGTAATGACATTCTTGCCAGCCTCGGTATCAATGGCGCTACCATCAGCCTTGGCCAGATAATAATTGTCATTATTCAGCGTAAAGCCCGTATAGGTCACGGTATGCGCCGCACCATTCTGTACATTGGGGTTATCATATACACCGGTATCATCCGTAACATCGGTCAGCTGCAAATTGTCATAGCTATTCCCTAGCTGCAAAGCCGCCGTGGATTTAACTGCTTTTACGCCCTTAGTTCCATCATACGTCTTCGTCGTATCAGCTGTTGTCAGGACAACGCCAAAGGGATTGATGGTATTTTGCGTAGTTGTCAGGGCTGTTCCCTGACCATTCGTCAATTCATGCCCCTCAGCATCCACAAACTTGTAGTTGCCACTATGAGCATCATCTACTTTGGCCGTGTAGTTAATCGTCTTGTTGTTCGTGCCAACACCTGCATCGTCATAAGCACCTGTGCTTACATTGGTACCATCAAGCAGGCCGGTCTGTGTCGTTGTGCCATCTGCCACAACAGCGGCAAAAGTCACAGCATCAGCACCGCTCAATTCTGTGCCGCTGGCTGCTCCTGAATAGGCCGCATTATCACCATTGTAGATTTTCTTCGTGCCATCATAGTATTTTTCCAGATAATCATGGGTAACACTGGCTATAATGGAACGCTTATTGATTGTGCCCGTATTACTGCTATCCGTTAAGTCAATTGCATCAATAGCTACAGCATCATCTGCATAATCATAATTGTTAATCGTCGCGGCATCAACATGGACATTATAGGTTACAGTCTTATTCCCTTCACCAGCATCGGCTGAATTAAATTTTGCACTGTTAATGCTGTAATCATAAGCACCATCAGCCAGCGAAATATCCACTGCTCCATTACCATCTAAATCTACGCCGCTTGTTACAGGATTAACCCATGAACGTTGAAACGCATTTCTGGCCGTAGCATCCATGCCATACTCGCCCACCACTTCACTGCCGCTATAAGTCTGCGACACGCTATCTGAAATGTAAAACTTGAACGCCGTGTGGTCAATTGTTGCAGGCGTAATCTTACCAATGCCATAGAAAGTATTGGCTACATCATAATTACCCGCATCATCGCCGAGTGCCGCAAGCACACCGCTATACTGCACATCTTTATTCAATACAGTTCTATTCGTATCGGTTGCACGATTCACATCACCATTCGCCACGAAAGTATCATCCGTTGTCCCAGAACCATATAAGCCTGTGAGCTTGGTAACATCAAAACCATCCCGGTTCACAACAGTTTTATTTTCATCACTGCCAAAGCTGATAACCTCCGCCGTAGGCATAGTGCTGCTCTTGACCGATTCCAGCCTGTTTGTTGTTACATCATCATCATAGGTGCCATAAACTTTAGATGGTTCAGCCGTAGTATTAAGGGTCAAAGTTCGCTTATAAATCGTGCCTTCACCAGTCCAGGTAGTACGATGTGTGTCCGAATTTTCCGCGCGGAAATAGTAATCTCCCTCCGTATCACCAGCTACCTTCAATGTATAAGTTACAACTTTACTACCAGCATTTTTATCGTTATAAACAGCGGTAATTCCGTTGCTGACTACATAGGCTGTGTCTACATCTGTCACCAGCTGGTCTTTAATCGTAATCAACTCTTCACCTGTACGCTCAATGTCAGGCAATGCATCATAAGTCTTGGTAATATTATGGTCAACAATATCATCATTGACATAATCTTTATTATCAATAATGGTAATCGCCCGTGGAGTTATAATACCACCACCGGTCAGAGTCTTTTCCACATATCCATTGGTAAGCAGGCTATCGGCAATGGAATAGTTCCCCGTCTCGGTAACGACCAACTTATAAGTAACATCACGGGTTCCCTGATGCTGACTGGAATACTCTGCGCCTGCCACGGTCAAATTAAGTCCCAGTTCATTCGTCGTTCCCGTCGGCTGCACATAGGCCTGTCTGTCCGTGAGATAGTCCATAGCATGGGCAACATTTTTTGTACCATCATAGACCTTGGTTATGGGCGTAGAATTACGATCCAGCTTAATCCATTCACCATCCGTAATCTTCAGCGGTCTGATGGTTCCTGTACCATAGGCTTTTTCGCTAAGGTTATCCGCCAGAATATAATTGCGCGTATTCAACAGATTGCCCAGCCCCATATACTCCACGGTCTTACCATTTTCGATTACTTCGTGAGAGGCAGCACGAAGTACATCCGCATTAGGCGTAAACACGCCATCTGCCATCTCACCATATTGCCCCTTCAAAACCTCCGAATTAAGTGCTAGCTGGCCATTTTCATCAACGCCAAAAACATCCTGAATGCCTTCGTTATTTACCGCTCCCGTTACTCCGGTAATCGTAATACGGTCATTTTTATACGTTGGCTGGCCTACTGTAATCCCTGCTTCACTGGTCGAATTTGTGACATTATAATCACCGTCATAAGTCTTTTCGGCCGTCTTAAATGTCACTGCAGTTATCGTTGCCGGCGTTATCTGGCCAATGCCGTCAAAGGTTTGCGTAGCACTGCCATTTTCACCAAATTTGTAATTCTGGGAAATAACCGCACTATCCCCTGTACCTTCATATACTTTTGCTTCGTAAACAATATTTTTATCCGCTACGGTATAAGTAGTGGTCGTTGTATTGCCATTCTGTGTTGTATTCTGGGTATAGTTGACGTTCTTCGCTGCCCCATCGAGTCCCGTTTGCTGATAGAGACCAGTAATCTTAATATGCGAACCATCATTCGTCAAGAGATGATGTTCCGTATCCTCTGCATTTGCATAGGAGAGATAACCATCATCCATACCAAAAGTGGTTTCTCCAGCAGCATCCTTGACATTTGCATTGCCATCATACTGTTTAGTGACATTTTTCGTCGGATTAACCACTACATTCAGCGTGCGCGGAGTTATTGCGCCAGCGCCAATCACAGTATTGCCATTGGCTACGATATCCTGACCGTCAAGGGTATAGTTATTCGCTACCCCTGTACCGTTATCCGAAATAGTCACCGTATAAACTACACCCTGAGCACCAACCTGCGTATCGGTATTTACATTTTTGGTCGTACTATAGGTATGATTTACAGATTTGCCATTTTCATCCGTATCCTCCCAAGCTGCACTTTTGACAAAGGTAGCTGACTGCACCGTAAAGAGCAAACTATCCCCTTCCAGCATACCACTGCCTACGGTAGAATTACGCTCATTGCTGACCTTTGTTCCAACGGGTTCCGCGTAATTTTCAGAACCAGTATATTCCCGTGTAGCTGCACCAGCGGTTGCACTATTATTATGCCATGTCTTGTTATTCTCGTCACCCGTGTACCACTCAAAGCCTGTGGAGGAAATATTACGACGATTAATAACACCTGTACTATAAACATTGCCGCCGCCACCCGTACCATCCTCATTTTCAGGATTTATTGCAGTTCCCTGCTCATATTCACCTTCACGATTTAACTCTATAAGCCCCTTAGTACTAAAAATGTTCTTGCGATTGCCAGTGCTATCTTCGTATACCAGTACATAATTATCTCTCGCTGCGCCTTTAAGTTTCACGCCATTCAACCGAACTGCATGGTTTCCAGCTGATACAGCCTCTTCTGATGAATCGTTTGCACTAATTACATAATTCGCTGTTTCACCAAAATCAAGTTCAACATCATCTGCTACTGTTTGCGCAGCATTATTAGCACTTGGCAGACTAACGATTTGAGACGTATCAAAATCAAAATCATCTGCAGTAATCGTACGAGCTATATATTCGCCTGTTGTTTCATCTTTAATTTTGACCGTACTATTCTTATCGTAAACCTTTTCATAATCATCCTTTGCCGCTTTAACAATAAGCTCTCTTTGATAAATAACACCTTTAACATTACTTGTCGGCAAAGTCACACTGTTAACATACTCACCTGCACTGTTAACCAAGGTATAATTATTCTCAGTATAATCAGATGTAGTAGTAGTTCCATCCGTATTGGTAGTTATACTTGCTAAAGATAGATTTCCATTAATATTAATTCTTTTATCAATACCTACATTAGCATCATCTGTCCACGCACCAGTATTAGAGTTATAACTTTGAAACGTCGCTGTACCAGAGTATCTGACCTTAACTGAGCCTTCATCCTCTGGCAGGATTCCTGTTGTCGAAGTAGTTTCCCCTGTGAACACATTTGCTACATCATCTGAAGCATCATAAGACCCATTATAGGCGCGAGCTATCATATAAGAATCAGTAGTTGTTTTAGTAGGAACCGAACGAGGTGCTATAGAAATATTACCACCAGCAATATCATAACCTAATTGGTCAGAGTAAATCATTGCCCATGAATTTACTTTACTGCCATCATAGGTAGAATTCTTACGTCCAGCTGTATCATATTTTATATGACTCAACTCTTTTTCCGCTATATCCTGCTGAGCAAACTGAATAGTACTGCTATCCGTTGCGGCACCATTCTGGTCTTTATTCAAAATTTTCAAGGTTTTTCCATTATATACCAATCCTTCTGTTGCCTCGCCATAAAAGGCTGGTATATCATCAGCATTTCTAACCGTATTGCCTGCCGCATCTGTATATGTTGATTTGGTATTACTACCAATTCCATTAGAACCACCATAAACTGAAACAGTCTTATTTAGTCCATCATCATCGAAATAGCCATAATTATAATTGACCGTCTTAACGCCCTTGAGAAACGACGTCAAAACCGGCATCATATCCTGTCCTTCATATATACGCCAAATTGAGCGTGTAACTTCACCATTTTCGTTAGGCTTTACTCCACCTATATTGGTAATACTAGTCCACCCAACATCTATTCCTGTATAACTATCTTTATACTTTAAGTCACTCGTATATGGTTGTGTTTCACTAGATCCAGTGTTTCCTCCATAAGCACGGGTCCCATTACCTAAACCATATACTATCGAATTTTTAATCTTTATTCCTGAACCATTTCCTGCGGCACCTTTATATGATTTTGCATAGCAATTCTCAATTGTTATAATAGCAGATGAACTTGCTGCTCCAACAAATCCCATACCTGTACTAGTAAGCTCGCCTATACTGTAGGAGTTTTTTATCGTAGATTCAGCCGAAGAATCCGAAGAGTCCGCTTGAGCAACTAATCCATGACCTGTAATTTGTCCATTATTATAACTTTCATTTATCTTTACTCCACTTATTTTCCCTACTAAACCACCAGCTCGACCATCTGCAATAACACCAGAAAGGGATACTTTGACACTCGTCCCCTCATTAAATACATTATTAAACGTTGTGTCAGTTGCCTCGCCAGCAATAGCTCCAGCATACTCACGAGAATCATTCTCAATTTCAGATCCAACCACACCAACATTCTCTATACGTTTTTTTCCACTCGTTTTTGCAAACAGCCCCTTTTTTGCCTTCATCCCACTAATAGTATGGAAGTTACCATCAAAATTGCCCTTAAAGGTTTCTGTAATTGGTGTAAAAGTAGTTGCCTCATCCGTTGCAACTATATCACTTCTCAGCATATAATTGCCACTGAGATTTGTTGCTATCGTTGTACTCCAATTATTGCCATCTACCAACTGATAATAGTTAGTAGGCGGCAGCGTTGTAAGGACACTATGCCCATTTTCATCAACATCAGTTGCGTTATTCCTTATAGACATAGTCTTGTATGCGTCCCCTGCTGATGCTCCATCATAATTGCCCACATGAACATATCCACCATCAACAGAATCAGCTTTTAATATTACACTGTTTGCCTTTACCCATGGCGTAAGTTCCGTTGCTTGTGTCTCACTATTCGTACTAACTGTAGAATCATTTAGAAAACGAACATTTTGGCCTTCCATCACGACTTTGTTGGCACTAATCTTACCCATATTGACAACATCCGTTGCCACTCCAGCAGATGCAGTATTTATAACACTTTCCATGGTTGTACCATTAGCGGCAATGGCACCTTTTACCGTATCTGTAACACCACGGGTAGAGGCATAAAGACTTCCCACATCTACGCTGGCAGTTTCACCAAAAATAACTCCATTGGGGTTAATAATATATACTTCATTGCCTCCCTTGATTGCACCATCAATCTGAGATGTATTCATCCCAGAGACAATGTTCATATAATTATGCGCACCTTGGGTAGGGTCAGTTGTTTCACCATCAAAAACAACTTTCTCACCTTTTGCAACCGAAAAATCCTGCCAATCAATGACATTATTCATAGTTGTACTGGTAATACTTGTATCTTTACCACCGTTAGCCGCATCACTATAGGCAATGTCAGCTCCACCAGTAGTTACCGTGCCCCCCACAGGCGCACCATAAGCCACGGGCACAATACTAAACATCCCTGCCGACAGGGCAATACCTACGGCTATGGCAATTTTTTGCTGATTACTGTCCCTGCGCATTTTCTACACCCCATTTATCTTACATCTAAAAGCATATCACTACGTTTTCATTTTTAGACAGTCGTCCTTTATGTATATCGACAGAAACCATGTCTTTCTTAAGGGCAAAAGCTCTATTTTTTTTACAATAAGGTCAAAAAAAATAAGGCAATGCCCTAACGCATTGCCCCTGCGGATATATTATTGTAATAAGCTTAATACTGCGCTGCTGTTCTGATTAGCCTGCGCAAGCATCGACTGTGCGGCTTGTGTCAGCACATTATTCTTGGTGTACGTTGTCATTTCCTTAGCCATATCAGCATCACGAATAACGGACTCGGCAGAATTTGTATTTTCGTTAGCAGTTGTCAAATTAGCCATCGTATATTCCATACGACTTTCTACTGAGCCTATAGTTGTCTGCACATCCAATACTTTAGAGAGTGCCAAATCTAATACACTAATCGCAGCATTAGCTTTCATTTGTGAGGTTATGGACAACGTGGAACCATCTTTGCCTCGTAACCCCAACGCCTCACTACGCACATCTGAAAATCCCATCTTTATTGCCTGATTAGCTTTTGTTCCTACCTGAAAGACCAGTGCATTATCTGGCGAAGGATTTTCAGCTTTTATTGCTTCATAATAATTGTTTAATACTGCATTAGCCGTCCTGTTGATGGAACCATCTTTCTCTATTACATTAAATGTAAGTCCAGAAATTTGCCCATCCAACCCTGGATTTTTAGCTGTAAAAATAACAGCTTTTTCACCATTAACACTATTTACAGGACTTCCTACTCTATCAACGCCAATAGTGCTATTTATTGAAACACTCATGACATCATCTACATCTGTTCCATCAGTACTGACACATCCTGTAAGTAAAGTTTGAACTTCATTTAATCCAACAGGATCCATGCGGAGTAAATGTGTTTCTCCCTGTCGCACATATGAAATCTCTATTACACTATCCATTTTTATACCCAGCGAGCGCCCTGCAACATCCGTCAAGTCAGTCAATAAATCATCTTCAGCAATGTTTGTTGACAAACTTTCATTTACTAATGTCGTAAGGGTACCAGGACTCTTTACATAATTATTATGCGACCCGTCCAGCATAATCTTGCCATTATACTGGACATTGGCATTTTCATCGAGCTGGTCTACGGCCTGATCCAGTTCCTTTTGAATCGTTGCCCGGTCGGCATCGGTATTGGTGTCATTTGCCGCATTGATGACTTTTTCTTTGAGGGTGCTGAGAATATCTACAGTGCTCTGGACGCCACCTTCAGCAACTTTGAGCATACTTGCCCCTGTCTGTGCGTTGTCAATGTCCTGCTCCAAGCTGCGCATCTGGGTACGCATTTTCTCAGAGATAGAATATCCCGAAGCATCATCTTCAGCACTATTGATTTTCATCCCTGAGGAAACCTTTTTAAGGCTCTTGGCAAGAGCCTTGTCATTCTTGTCCAGCTGATTGAGCGTGTTCTTAGCTGGTATGTTGTTCTTTACCACCATAGCCATAGCGGCCAACCTCCTTGTTTTCTGACCTTTTATACAATAGGCACACCTGCATCATCCTCAATGCAGAGTTGCCAAGATTTCTATTTTATATATCGGTGAAATCTTTTTTTCCTTAATAGCTGCAGGAAAAATTTTTCCTGCAAAATAAAACAAGGTGCAGGACTCACTCACCAAAAGGCACATGCCCCCAATAGCAGCATGTGCCTTGTATATTTAACTAGCCCAACAGACTCAGTACACTGCTACTGTTTTGGTTGGCCTGCGCCAGCATGGACTGAGCGGCCTGCATGAGTACGTTGTTTTTGGTATAGCCGGTCATCTCCTTGGCCATATCCGCATCGCGGATTACGCTTTCGGAGGAAGTTACGTTTTCATGGGCGGTGGTCAGGTTGGCAGCGGTGAATTCCAAGCGGCTTTCCATAGCACCGATAAGTGTCTGCTGTTTAAGTGCCCGGCCAATTGCCCGGTCGATAACTGTAATCGCCGAGTTAGCCAGTTCCTGAGTAGCAACGCTGACCTTAGTGCCGTCTGACTTCGCCAGCCCCAAGGCTATGCACCGCATATCGGCCAGGCCCACACGCATACTTTGATTAGCCTTCGTGCCCGTCTGAAAGACCAGATTTTTCTCCGGCTCGCCATCGGCAGACTGTTTGGCCAGATAACGGAGAATCATATAGCCGGCAGCGTAAGCCTCATCACCGGCAGGAGCGGATGAATTCAGCAAAACATTCTTTAAGGCGTCCGGGTCGCTGGCCAGACTGGCAATGGTACTTCTACGAAAATCATCAATACCATGTACCACTTCAGCAGCCCCTTCCTTTATGTATTTAGGCAGGCTGCTAAAGTTTTTGATGTTGGCCGACATCAGGGCATGTGTCATCTCATGGGCAATCGTGCGGTCAAGATAGCCGGCACCGCCGCCGGCATTACCATTCCAGTCTTTTGTGTCCAATGAAGAATAATAATCCATGTTTATGGTCATACTCAGCCCTGTAGTTACACCGCCCGAAATACTGCTCGTAACATAGGCCAGCTTTCCATTCTGACCTTCGTTGGACAGTTTTACATCCATCGTACGTACAGAAGTGCCCTTCTCCCAAAAATTTAGCGCATAGGATTCATCAATAAGGTCTATACAATTTTACAGCCAGGGATTATCTAAAGCCCCCAGTATCGCTCTTTCTACATCAGAATTTACGGAGCTCGGCCAATTCACGGTCAGCCCGCGAATACGGGATGTTCCCCCTGTAGGATCCCCTCCATAAGGATAATGTTTTTCCGGCACAACACTTTCCGCAGTTTTGACCACTTCATTCCGCGCATCCTTGCCGGTAATGGCCCCGGTATCCTCATTGTCGAGGACTATGCCGCAGGCCGCCAGACCGTCGTTCGTTATGTCATTGATAAACGTATTTATCAGGGCTGTTTCGTTTTCAAACATGCCGCCAGAAACATATTTTATAGCACCGTCCAGCGCCTCCTGTGCTGTAGCCGTGTCTGCATTATCCAGATAGCTCATAAAAGAGGCCATGGCATCCCAGGGGTCTGCGGCAATGCCATGCCCCTGCGTGCCATCTAAGAGACGCTTGCCGTTAAAAGTCACTGCAGCGTTATCTTCAATCTGCGACATGTATTGGTCAAGTTCTTTTTGGATAGCAGCACGGTCCTTGTCCGTATTGGTGTCATTAGCCGCGTTAATGGCTTTTTCCTTAAAAGTTTTGAGTATATCAACGATAGACGATACAGCCCCTTCCGCCGTTTTAAGGAGGCTGGCAGCGTTTTGCGTATTGGCGATGTCTGCCTCTAAACTGCGCAGCTGTACCCGCATGCGTTCGCTGATAGCATAGCCGGAGGCGTCATCAGCAGCGCCGTTGATTTTCATCCCGGTAGATACCTTCTGCAGGCTTTTAGTTAAAGCATCTGCATTTTGATTAAGGGTGTTTAAGGCATTTATTGCCTCCTTGTTGTTCTTTATAACCATTGACATGATCCTTCCTCCTTGAAGATATAGCCAATTAACCACCTCATTGTGTATATCGTAGGATTTTACTCATTTCTTAAATAAATTTATTTTGTAAAATAAAAAAGGCACAAGTCCTTTTCAGAACTTGTGCCTAAAACAACAGTTTTAATTATTTGCTCATAGCTTCCTGTACAGCTACAGCTACGGCTACGGTCATACCAACCATCGGGTTGTTGCCGGCGCCGATGAGGCCCATCATGTCAACGTGTGCCGGTACGGAGGAAGAACCTGCGAACTGAGCATCGCCGTGCATACGGCCCATGGTATCGGTCATACCATAGGAAGCCGGGCCAGCAGCCATGTTGTCCGGATGGAGCGTACGGCCCGTGCCACCGCCGGAGGCAACGGAGAAGTACTTCTTGCCGTTTTCGATGCAGTCTTTCTTGTAGCAGCCTGCAACCGGATGCTGGAAACGAGTCGGGTTCGTGGAGTTACCAGTGATGGAGATATCAACTTTCTCCAGTTTCATGATGGCAACGCCTTCCTGTACGGATTCAGCACCGTAGCAGCGAACCTTGGAACGGAGGCCATCGCTGTAAGCGATTTCCTTCACGATGTTAACTTTGTCAGCCTTGAAGTCATATTCAGTTTCTACGAAAGTGAAACCGTTGATACGGCTGATGATCTGAGCAGCGTCTTTGCCGAGGCCGTTCAGGATAACGCGCAGGGGGTTCTTACGAACTTTGTTAGCCGTCTGAGCGATACCGATAGCACCTTCAGCAGCTGCGAAGGATTCGTGGCCAGCCAGGAAAGCAAAGCAGCCAGCGTCTTCGGACAGCAGCATAGCGCCGAGGTTGCCATGGCCGAGACCTACTTTACGATGGTCAGCAACGGAACCCGGTACGCAGAAAGCCTGCAGGCCTTCACCGATAGCTTTGGCAGCGTCAGCAGCAGCAACACAGCCCTTCTTGATAGCGATAGCAGCGCCGAGGGTGTAAGCCCATTTAGCGTTTTCAAATGCGATGGGCTGCAGGTCGCCGACGATGTCGTAAGCCTTTACGCCTTTTTCATCACAGATTTTCTTTGCTTCTTCGATGGAAGCAATACCATACTTTTTGCAAACTTCGTTAATTTGGTCAATACGACGCTCATAGCCTTCGAATAATGACATTCTATTCATTCCTCTCTTTTACCTAGAAACTTGCGGAAATTGTCAAAGAGTCACAATTACTCTTCGCGCGGGTCAATCGTCTTGACAGCATCAGCGAAGCGGCCCTTGGTGCTGGTGTTAGCTTTGATAGCTTCGTTAGCATCCTGGCCCTTGCGTACAGCTTCCATAACTTTGCCGAGCTGTACAACTTCGTAACCGATTACGCGGCCTTCTTTGTCAAGACCGAGTTTCGTTACATAGCCTTCTGCAAGTTCGAGGTAACGGGGACCCTTCTTCAGCGTGCTGTAGAGGGTACCAGTCTGGCTGCGGAGGCCCTTGCCCAGGTCATCAAGACCTGCGCCGATGGGCAGACCGTCATCAGAGAAAGCCGTCTGGCTGCGGCCATAGGCAATCTGGAGGAAGAGTTCACGCATAGCAGTGTTGATAGCATCGCAAACCAGGTCAGTGTTCAGAGCTTCGAGAACCGTGAGGCCCGGCAGGATTTCTGCTGCCATTGCTGCGGAATGAGTCATACCGGAGCAGCCGATGGTTTCAACGAGAGCTTCCTGAATGATGCCTTCCTTAACGTTCAGGGTCAGCTTGCAGGCACCCTGCTGCGGAGCGCACCAGCCAATGCCGTGCGTCAGGCCGCTGATGTCCTGTACGTTCTTGGATTTTACCCATTTGCCTTCTTCAGGAATGGGAGCAGCACCATGGTGTACTTCCTGGGCTACGCATGCCATGTCTTCCACTTTCTGTGAATAAGCAATCATTGTTCGTATTCCTCTCTTTTTCTAAAATATAATACTTGAGGAGCAGCCTTGGGCAAAGGGCTAGCATGGGCAGGCGGCTGCCTGCCCTCTTTGCTCAAAGAATGCTGCCTCTGTCCTGCTGATTAAAGTTCCACCAGATTCTTGCCCGTCATTTCGGCCGGAATCTCTACGCCTGCCAGCGTGAGGAGAGTCGGTGCGATATCGCAGAGGGCGCCGTCCTTAACGGACTTAACGCGGTCGGATACCACGATGAACGGTACAGGGTTGGTGGTGTGCTTGGTGAAGGGCTGGTCGTTTTCGTAGTCCATCATCTTGTCGGCATTGCCGTGGTCAGCAGTGATGCAGACCTCGCCGCCAACTTCGCGGATAGCGTCTACGAAACGGCCCACACAGGTGTCTACCGTTTCCACAGCCTTGATTACAGCCGGGAACACGCCGGTATGACCAACCATGTCGCAGTTTGCATAGTTGAGGATGATGAAGTCGTATTTGCCGGATTTAATGGCCTCTACAACTTTATCCGTAACTTCCACAGCACTCATTTCCGGCTGGAGGTCGTAAGTAGCAACCTTCGGGGACGGAACGAGGATGCGGTCTTCACCCTTGTAGGGTTCTTCTACGCCGCCGTTGAAGAAGAACGTTACATGAGCGTACTTCTCGGTTTCAGCGATACGCAGCTGGGTCATGCCCTTGTTCTGGATGATTTCGCCCAGCGTGTTGTTGATGGATTCCGGCGGGAAAGCTACGAGAGCATTCATGCCGTCTTCGTACTGGGAGAAAGTAGCGAACGGAATCTTCAAGTCTTCATCGCGTTCGAAACCGTCAAAAGTTTCATCCACAAAGGAATGAGTCAGCTGACGGGCACGGTCCGGACGGAAGTTGAAGAAGATAGCGCCGTCGCCGTTCTTCATGCCTTCGTAGCCTTTGACTACGAACGGCACTACGAATTCATCGTTAACATCGTTGTCGTAGCTGGCTTTAAGGCCGGCTACAGCGCTGTCAGCGCTGACGCCTTCAGCATGAGTGATGGCCTCATAAGCCTTGACTACGCGTTCCCAACGGTTATCGCGGTCCATAGCGTAGTAACGGCCGCTGACGGTTGCAATGCAGCCAGCGCCGATTTCCTTGCACTTAGCCTCGAGTTCTTCGAGGAAAGGCTGTGCGCTCTGGGGCGGTACATCACGGCCATCGAGGAAAGCATGTACATATACTTCCTTGATGTCGTTTTTCTTAGCCATTTCGAGCAGGGCATAGAGATGGTCCTGATGACTGTGCACGCCGCCCGGGGAAACGAGGCCCATAAGGTGCAGGGCGCCGTTCTTTTCTTTCACGCCGTTGACAATAGAGAGCAGGGCTTCGTTCTTGAAGAAGTCGCCGTTGCGAATGTCACGGGTGATACGGGTCAGCTGCTGGTAAATGATGCGGCCGGCACCGATATTGGTATGACCAACTTCGGAGTTACCCATCTGACCGTCAGGCAGGCCGACGAATTCGCCGGAGGCCTGCAGCTGGCTGGTCTTATAATTGGCAAGAAGGCCGTCGAGTACGGGGGTATTAGCTACCTGTACAGCGTTGTTCTTGTCGGTTTTATCACCGAGGCCGCAGCCATCCATGATGATGAGGGCCACTGGTGCATTTTTAAGAGTTGCCATGTGTCTTTCTTCTCCTTAGAAGTTAACGATAGCGCTGAAGTCTTCAGCCTTCAGGGATGCGCCGCCTACGAGAGCGCCGTCAACGTTCGGCTGCTGCATGAGGTCTTTAATCGTAGCCGGTTTTACGCTGCCGCCGTACTGAATACGGATAGCGTCAGCTGCCGTCTGGTCGAATTTCTTGGCAACAGCTTCACGGATAGCTTTGCAAACTTCTTCAGCCTGGTCAAAAGTAGCCGTCTTGCCCGTGCCGATAGCCCAGATCGGTTCATAAGCGATAACGAGCTTAGCAACTTCGTCTGCTTTGAAACCTTCGAGAGCAGCGTTAATCTGAGCAACTACATGGTCGATGTAAGTGCCAGCCTCACGAATTTCAAGGCTTTCACCGCAGCAGATAATCGGGGTGATACCAGCAGCGAAAGCAGCACGAGCGCGCTTGTTAACGCCTTCGTCCGTTTCACCGAAGTAATCACGGCGTTCGCTGTGACCGAGGACAACGTAATCTACGCCGATTTCGTTGAGCATACCCGTGGAGATTTCACCCGTGAAAGCACCTTTTGCTTCCCAATGTACGTTCTGTGCACCAACATGAATGTTCGTGCCCTTAACTGCTTCACAAACGGAAGAAAGAGCCGTAGCCGTCGGGCAAACCACAACGTCTACCGTAGCGTCCTTAACAAGAGGAGCCAGAGCCTTTACGAGCTCAACGCCTTCCTTAATCGTGTTGTTCATCTTCCAGTTACCAGCAATAATCGGAGTTCTAGCCATTTATATAGCCTCCCAGTAATTTTATTGTTATAAGACCAGTTAGCGGTAAGAACCTCATCCACCGCTAACGCGGTCCCGTACGGGGTGTCCACCGGACACCCGCGGCAAAGCCGCCCCCATAGGGGAAGGCTTTTACTTTTATCTCGAAAAGATAATGCGTTCTCGTTAATCCGGCGCCCACGGATGGGCGCCAACGACCTTTAAATCCCGTGATGGGATTTAGGTCGCCGGTTTCTTTTGGTGACTTTTCTTTGCTTAAAGAAAAGTCACACCACGCATTATTTGTCTGCGATTGCAGCTACGCCCGGCATTTCTTTGCCTTCGAGGAATTCCAGCGTTGCACCGCCACCTGTGGAAACGTGGGAAATCTTATCGGTCAGGCCAGTCTTCTTCAAGGCTGCTACGGAGTCACCACCGCCAACGATGGAAATAGCGCCTTCATCCGTTGCCTTAGCAACAGCCTCAGCCACAGCCAGGGTGCCTTTAGCGAAAGCGTCAAATTCGAATACGCCCATAGGACCATTCCAAACAACCGTCTTAGCGCCTTTGAGAGCCTCAACGTATTTTTCGGAAGTCTTAACGCCGGAGTCAAGAGCCTGCCAGCCATCGGGAACTTTGTCCACGTCAACAGTCTGAGTCTTGGCATCAGCAGCGAACTTGTCAGCGATAACGAGGTCAACCGGCAGAATTACTTCTACGCCCTTTTCCTCAGCTTTCTTGAGCAGGTCACGAGCCAGGTCGTACTTGTCCGGTTCGCAGAGGGAATCACCGATGGGCAGGCCTTTAGCTGCGTCAAAGGTATGAGCCATGCCGCCGCCGATGATGATTTTGTCGACTTTCTCAATCATGTTGCTGATTACGCCGATTTTATCGGAAACCTTAGCGCCGCCGATGATAGCAACGAACGGATGCTGCGGAGCTTCCAGAGTCTTGCCGATGTAGTTGATTTCTTTTTCCATGAGGAAACCGGCAACAACTTCCACGTACTGGGCAATACCAGCGTTGGAGGCATGGCCGCGGTGGGATACACCGAAAGCATCGTCAACAGCAACGTCAGCGAGGCTGGCCAGCTGTTTAGCAAATTCAGGGTCATTCTTCTTTTCTGCTTTGTGATAACGGAGGTTTTCGAGCAGCAGAACTTCACCCGGCTGAAGGTCAGCAGCAGCCTTTTCAGCAACTTCGCCTACACAGTCAGATGCCCACTTTACATCTTTGCCGAGGAGTTCGGACAGATGAGCAACGAGGTGTTTCGTGGAGAACTGCGGCTCACGAGCCTCGGTCGGACGGCCGATGTGGCAAGCCAGGATAACAGCAGCGCCGTTATCGAGCAGGTAGTTGATGGTCGGCAGCGTACGAACCATACGCGTGTCGTTGGTGATGTTCTGGTTTTCATCGAACGGAACGTTGTAGTCAACGCGGACAAATACTTTTTTGCCCTTGACGTCAATATCTTTCAGGGTTTTCTTATCCATTTGTAAACCTCCAAATATAAATTGAGGCCCGGCCCAAGTTTGCCAGGCCGGACCTCAATAGATCTTCGTCTTATGAAGTTATGCTGCGAACAAATAATTAGCCGAGTTCAGCGAAGTATTTGATCGTACGAACCATCTGGCTCGTGTAGCTGTTTTCGTTGTCGTACCAGGATACAACCTGTACCTGCGTGCCACCTTCAACCGGGTTAACCATGGTCTGAGTAGCATCGAACAGGGAACCGAAACGCATGCCAACGATATCGCTGGATACGATTTCTTCTTCGTTGTAACCGAAGGATTCCGTAGCTTCCTTCTTCATCTGAGCGTTGATCTGTTCAACCGTAACGTCGCCCTTAACAACAGCGTTGAGGATCGTCGTGGAACCAGTCGGGGTCGGAACGCGCTGTGCAGCACCGATCAGTTTGCCCTTCAGTTCAGGAATTACGAGGCCGATAGCTTTTGCAGCACCCGTGGAGTTCGGAACGATGTTGCAAGCTGCTGCACGGCTGCGACGGAGGTCGCCTTTACGCTGCGGGCCATCCAGAGTCATCTGGTCGCCAGTGTAAGCGTGGATCGTGCACATGATACCGGACTGAATCGGAGCCAGGTCATTCAGAGCCTTAGCCATCGGAGCAAGGCAGTTCGTCGTGCAGGATGCAGCGGAGATAACCTTGTCTTCCTTCGTCAGGGTTTCATGGTTAACGTTGTATACGATAGTCGGGAGGTCGTTACCAGCCGGAGCGGAGATAACAACTTTCTTAGCGCCTGCAGCCAGATGTGCAGATGCTTTTTCTTTGGAAGTGTAGAAACCAGTGCATTCGAGAACTACGTCTACATCATGCTTGCCCCAAGGAATGTCTTTTGCATCCTTTTCAGCGTAGATTTTGATTTCTTTGCCGTTAACGGTGATGCTGTCTTCGCCAGCCTCAACCTTGTCAGCGTACTTGTACTTGCCCTGCGTGGAATCATACTTCAGCAGGTGTGCGAGCATCTTCGGGCTCGTGAGGTCGTTGATTGCAACTACTTCATAACCCTCTGCATCGAACATCTGACGGAAAGCGAGACGGCCAATACGGCCAAAACCATTGATAGCAACTTTTACTGCCATTTGAAAAATACCCCCTAAATTTTTTAGAAGTTTCAGTTCTTACAACGTCTATAATACAATAACTTCCCTGCAATTGTCAATCTTTTTATCATAAATTACAGCAATTATTCCATGAATCTCCCTCTTTTTTTTCAAAAAATTCACAACGAATAATCAACAATAGTTTATACATGGTAAAATGGCGCAAAATGCTGAAAAACAATAGCGTAAAACGCACATAAAACAAGCGTGACAAGGTTTTCACCTTGTCACGCTGTTGTCAGTATTATAAATAGCATTTATGCTTATGCCAGTTCGTCTTCTTTTTCCAGTTTCTCCAATTCCAGCATAGCCTGTACATAAATGGCACACTCCAGACGTTTCTTCTGGATTTCACAGCCGACTTCGTAGGGCTTGCGGATATCACCGTGGAACAGATCAGCATTGGCATGGCAGCCGCCGGAGCAGAAGAACCGGGACCAGCAGTCACGGCATTTTTCCTTGTTCAGCACATGGCTTTCACGGAAGTACTGCGGAAGTTTCGTATCCGTCACACCTTCGTCCAGGGAGCCTAAGCGGTAACCTTCGCGGCCAACAAACTGATGGCACGGATAGAGGTCGCCGTTTTCGGCCACAGCAAAGTACTCGTGACCGGCACCACAGCCGGACAGGCGCTTGGCTACACACGGGCCATTGGAAAGGTCCATATTAAAATGGAAGAAAAAGAATCCCTTGCCCTCACGATGGCGCTGCATATAAGCCTCTGTCAGCTTGTCATATTCCTCAAAAATACGCGGCAGGTCTTCTTCCGTAAAGCCCAGCGGACTGTCCTTTAACACCACCGGTTCCATCGAGAGGATATCAAAACCTTCGTCATTCATGGACAGCACGTCTTTTGTGAAGTCCATGTTGTTTTTCGTATAGGTGCCGCGCAGGTAGGTGTAAACACCGCGGTAATCCCAGTCACCGCCCTTGCGGGAGTCGAGGCACTTATGGAAGTTCTTGATGGCACGGTCATAGGAACCGTTGCCGCCCACATCAGGACGCATGGCGTCGTGAACTTCCTTGCGGCCGTCCAGGGACAGCACGAGGGAGAAATCATTGTCGTTCAGCCATTTGATGTTTTCATCATTTAATAACAGGCCGTTGGTCGTAAGCGTCAGCTTGAATTTCTTGCCGGTTTCCTGTTCACGCTGGCGGGCATATTCGGTCACAGCTTTGACCGTTTTCATATTGATAAGCGGTTCGCCGCCGAAAAAGTCCATTTCGAGGTGCTTTCTGGGGCCGCTCGCTTTAATAAGGAAGTCAACCGCTTTTTTGCCGGTTTCCGGGCTCATGATAGCCCGTTCCTGACCATAGCTGCCGCCGTCCCCGAAACAATACTTGCAGCGCAGGTTGCAATCCTGGGCAATCATCAGGCACAGGGATTTTACGAGCCCTTTCTGCTTGAAGGTAGGGGGCACGTCAATATCCGGCGCGAAGAGCTCACCTTCGTCCATCAGGGCATGCAGCTCGTCAATGGCCTCCTCGAGGTCAGCCTTTTTATAACGGTCCTGCAAAGCAGCGATAACCGCATCATCATTTCCCCCATCAAAGGTGTCCATGATTTCGTAAATCATTTTATCCACAACATGCACGGCACCGCTGTTAATGTCCAGCAGGATATAGGTACCGTTCTGCACGAATTTATGAATTCTGGCTTTCATTGCAACTCCTAACTTTCACAAAGCAAATAAATGTAAAAAGCCCTTCCAGAGAATCTGGAAAGGCCTGTAATATAAGCAAATGCTTACTTTTCGCAAACCTGATTGCCCACAGTGCAGGAAGTCTTGCAAGCGGACTGGCAGGAAGCCTGGCACTCGCCGCAGCCGCCCGTCTTCAGGGTTTTCTGCATGCTCGGCTTGTTCACCGTCTTAATGTGCTTCATTATTAGCCCTCCTATCAAAAATAGAATCTCATATTATTTTAACAGTTTTTGACAGATAACACAAGGTAAAACGCAAATTATTTCTGACAATTCACCATCTGCCGTTGCTGGAAGGTCACCGGCGTAAGGTGCAGGCTTTCCGCAAAATCATACGCCAGCAGCAGATGCGCGCCCACCGCCGCAGGGACATGGGCGTCAGACCCCAGCGTGACATAGCGGCCGCCCAGTTCCCGATACCGCTGGTAAATTGGCATTAGGTCAGCCAGAGCCTCTTTGTCCCCCAGCCGCCGGGTGTTTATCTCCATGGCGGTATCCGTGTCCACCGCCGTCTGTAACACCTTATCGATTTCATCAGCAAAATCCTTGTAGACAATGCCGGCATTTTCATACGGTGCATAACGGCAGATGTAATCAATATGCCCTAAAGTATCGGCAAAGCTGTGCCCCCGGAGATTGTCAGCCATCTGCTCAAAATAGCGGTGATAGGCTGTCTGTTTATCCTTATCCTCATAATAATCGGGATAAAAAATATCCAAATCATCGACGATATGCTGGGAACAAATCACCATATCAAAGGGCACACGCCGGGAAAGCTCCTCAGAATAATCCCTGGTGCTCTCACGCATACCGATTTCCACGCCCAGCCGCAGGTTGTCACCGCGCAAGGGGTTGTAAGTACGCCAGTACTGCTCCGGCTCAAAGGTAAAGGTCTTGCCCTCTTTGCTGATATAATCAGCGTCCAAGTGCTCGGTAAACACCAGACCAATCCCCTGCCCGGCTGCCGCCTGCAGCGCCTCACGGGCTTTCATGTCCGCGTCTGCGGAAAACTCGGTGTGAATATGACTGTCAAATATCATCTGCGCACACTTTCCTTACTATATTATTTACAGCTAAATTTCCGCACCTGCCGGACGGCTTTTATTTCTGTGCTTTGTTTTCCTGCTGCTTAATCGGGTTCATGCCAAAGTTTTGCAGGTTGCCCTGTTTATCGAAAATCAGCACGCAGCGTACCACGGGTTCCTTTTCAAAAGTCATGAAGTACACCATCTGGTCAGCCTGGTCAAAACGCGTCCAAGCCACAAACTGTGCGCCCTTATACTTACCCAAATCATTGGCCATCTTCTGCGCCGTGCTGGTAATTTTAGCAGCGTCAATTTCCTTCTGTGCCTCACTGCCCATCATTTTCAGGGCATCGACCGGTTTATTCTTCACCAGCATAACGTCCATCCAGGCAGCGGCTTTTTCCTGCTCATTGGAAAGCGCCTGCGCGTCCGGCGTAACAGCCATGGCCACAGCCGAGCAGCTCAGCATTGCGCCTAAACATAAAGCCATAATCTTCTTTTTCATGTTAATCACCTCATAATTTTTATTATATATTACATGGATACGTCTGTAACTACGCCATCTCTGGTGTATACATAAACGCTTTTGCCATTATGGTTGAATACATACTGTTTGAGCTCCGCACCTTCACCATTCGTGACATTCACGCGGCTTGGCTGCCCCATAGCAGCAGCAATTTTCGTTTCGCTGTCGCCGGGATGAATGCCGCCATATTTCCCCTGGGAGAGATTGGCCGCATGCTTTTGGGCATTTTCCTTATCGAGCTTTGTCTCGTGCTCTGCCTCCTTGCACATGGCCACAATCAGCCGCTGAAAAGGCAGAATTTTTTCCGACAAACGCCCCTGATAGCCTTCCGGCATATCCTGAACTATTGAGAGCAGCTTGCGGTCAGCAGCCACGTCCTTGTTGGTCATGTGCCCCCGGTACAGAGCTACCTGATTCATCGCCTCGGCATAAGCCAGGAGCATCTGCGCATCGGGACAGGAACCTTCCAGCTGACTGGCTAAATTCTTGTCGGCAAAATCCTGTAACAGGCGGACAGCCTCCTCGCTTTTCTCCCTGTCAGGATGATTGAAATCAAGCTGTACTAGAATCTCCAGCGCCTGCTCATACCGGCGGGTCTGATTCTCGCGCTGGTCACGGGCGTAATTTGATTCCGTACTGTGCTTGGCACTGTTTTCCATTTCCCCATATCCGGTAATACCGCCCACCGCGCCTACGGCTACGGCCAGCAGGACAAACATGGCTGTCATTTTTAAATTGTGCAGCCGCAAGTAGCGCAACGCCACCAAGAGCAGCAGCACCGGACAGACAAACATCAGGCATAGCGCAAATACTGACATGGATTACCTCCTTTAGTATCAATAAAAATCAGTTTCTATTATACCGCCATTATGCCAGTTTTTCCATAGGCAAAACTATCTCCCCACCATAATATAGCCCTCACCTTGGAAAAAGGTGAAGGCTATAACGAGGCCGAAGATGTCCCCCACTTCCGTAAGTGGGGGTGAACATCTCGTAACAGGCGGTGAGCATATCTCCCGCCTCGTTGAAACGCTAATTGGAAGATTTTGCCTTCGGCAAAATTTGAACAATGGCGTTATAAATGTTTTTGCCGTTACTATTGTACACGGTAATCGCTGAAGGAAGTTATCGTGCCCTTGGTCAGGCCGATAATCAATTCCCGGATAATCTGCGGGTCACTGTAATCAAAAGGCAGGAAACAACGCTCAGCATGATTGTAAAAGTCACGCACTTCATTTTCCATGCCACGGATATCAGCATCAAGCTGGGCTTTGCGTTTTTCGTAAGCCTTACCGGCCTGCACGTAGCCCACACTGGTCACACCCAGCCACAGCACAAAGAAGAACGTCCAGGGTGTTCCCGGCAGGAATCCCGATAGAATCAGATAAAAGAACAACGTGGAAATAAAGCCGCCTATCGTCCAGCTAAACAATGATGGTTCCGCATTCTGTGAACGCATCATCCACAAATCGCCCAAAGTGGCATATTTGCTGCGAACATGCGCAAAATATCCTTGCAGACGGGTCAGTTCAATGATGAGCATTTCCTTGTCCTGCGGCACTTCCGCAAGTTCCTGCAGGTTTATCAGCCCGGGCATCGCCGCCCGAATTTCGCTGGCACCGTCATCCCCTACGGTACGCGTCATCAGGTCAACACTGCCAGGTTCCGCCTGTTCGCCACAAAAGGCACACACCTTTGTCTTTTCATCTAATATACAGCCGCATTTTCTACAAATCATTGTTCTTCCCCCTTTCTCACCGTTATTGTTTCTTTACAACATTTATCGGTGAATTTCTACAATGATTAAACAAATTATGCTTTTTTGGTTTGATAAGAATTCTATTTCGGCATAAATATAAAAAACCCTGCTAAAGCAGGGCTTTTTTAACCAAAGTTTAATTTTACAACAGATGAGCGCGCAATTCTGCACCGCTCTGTGCTGACAGGTAAGAAGGTGCAACATCAAGTACAGTCTTGCAGCCGGTAACACCTTCCTGCGCCAGACGGTAAGCAGCGCGGGCATAGCAGACCAGCACGCTGGTGGTGAATTCCGGATTGGAATCCAGGTTCAGCTTGAACTCGATGACATGCTTGTTTTCCTTATCGTGGCCGGTTACACCGGAGCGGATTACCGAACCGCCATGGGGCAGCCCCTTGTGGTCACGGTCCAGCTCTTCCTGACTGATGAAATGTACCGTCGTGTCATACTCGTCAAAGTAGTTGGGCATGGTTTTGATTTCCTGCTCCACCTTGGCGGCGTCGGCACCTTCTTCCAGCATGACATAGCACTCACGGGTATGCTTTTCACGCGTGGTCAGGTCAGGATTTTCACCGGCACGGACAGCAGCCAGCGCTTTTTCCACCGGTACCGTGTACTGACGAGCATCAGCTACGCCTTCAATGCGGCGGATAGCGTCGGAATGTCCCTGGGATACGCCGCGGCCCCAGAAAGTGTAATCCTTGCCCTGCGGCAGAATGGCGTTGCTATAGACGCGTGCCAGTGAGAACAGGCCCGGGTCCCAGCCCACGGAGATAATACCCACGTGGCCGTTTTCCTTGGCAGCCTTGTCAACATTGGCAAAATGCTCAGGAATGCGGGCATGCGTATCAAAACTGTCGACAACATTAAAGAGTTTGGCATAATGAGGAGTCTGCACCGGTAAATCCGTAGCGCTGCCGCCGCAGAGAATCATAACATCAATTTTATCTTCCCATTCTTCCACGTCGCTGACGTTCACCACAGGCACGCCAGGAGTTTTGATGGTGAGCAGTGCCGGGTCACGGCGCGTGAATACAGCCACCAGTTCCAAATCATCATTGGCCTTTACCGCACATTCCACACCACGGCCCAGATTGCCATAACCTAAAATACCGATACGGATACTCATAATCTGCCTTCTTTCTATAACAAAAAAGTAATAGCTACCCTCATACTATACCACATCATCGGAGCATTGAAAATAATTTTCTTTAATGTATACAACAGACAATAGTTGCGTTATAACGAGGCAAGAAAATGTCCCCTACCTCAGCAGGTGGGGGCACGAATACCAAAACAGGCGGCGAGCATATCTCCCGCCTCGTTGAAACGCCAAGAGGAAGTTTTGCCTATGGCAAAACTGGAACAACGGCGTTATAACGAGCCCCCAAATATCTCCCTAGCCTCTATAACTTTGCAGGCTCGTTGAAACGCCAATCGGAAGATTTTGCCTATGGCAAAATTTGAACAATAGCGTTATAATATCATGCATATGACATGTAAAGAGATTGAAAGAGAGGCTTTTTTATGATAACTCCGGAACTCATCGCCCGTATCAATGAATTATCACGCAAACAGCGTTCCACCGGCTTGTCCGAGGAAGAAAAAAAGGAACAGAAAAATCTCCGCGAAATATACCTGGAAGGTATCCGCGGTCAAATGCGGCAAATGCTCGATAATATAGAAATAGTCCCCGGCCCGGGCGAGGCCGGCAACAGTGCTGCCAGCGCGCCTTTAGCCAAGGACCCGAAAATCACCCATATAAATGAAGTGGCCATCAATCTGCGTCCACAGTATCATTAAGCATTTTAACCCCAAACGCGTGAAAAGGGACTGCCATCTGCAGATAGCAATCCCTTTTCAAAGAAGGGGTCCAAAATGCCGATCGCTTAAAATGCCCAAAACCTGCGACTAGCAGGTGGGTGCCCTAAGTCTGGTTTCTGCATCTCGCCGTGGCGAACATCTACCAGAATCAAATCAAGCTCCCTGTAATAAATGTAGGTTGGACATTCTATAAGCCCCCGCACACCCCAGGCTTTTCCTTCTTTGTAAGTATAGTAGCACAAAAAAAATGCCTATGCAAGACTTGACAAATACAAACTTTTGAAAATATTTACCAAATTCGAGCATTTTGCCAATAAATTTGTCAACTAAACACAAATAATATATAATAATATCAGCAAGAGCTCTAAAAGGAGATATGAATCATGGAAAATAAATTTAGTGTGGCTATCAGCTTTGGCCGCGATTTAGGCTGGATTGATTACGACGCTGACACAAAAAGCGCTACCGTCAACATCAACAACGCCGAGGCCAAGGAACTCACAGAAAAATACCTTAGCGAAAAACACAGCATCAACGTTCCGCATGAAACCCTGATGGATTTTACGCCGGAAGAAATTGACCCGTTGGCTGATACCGCCAGTTTCAAACTGGCCATCACCCGTCTGTGGAATGCAACCAAGGTTCACGTAGACTGGAGCCGCCCGGTTGATTACGTAAAGAAACACCCGTCATATTGATGCAGCCAGCCCCCTTGTGGGGCTTTTTTCCTATATGCTGATTAGGGGGAATTATTATGACACTACGAAAAACTTTGGCCATGCTGCTGACATTGCTGTGCCTAAGCATCAGTCAACCGGCGCAGGCAGCCACACAGGACACGCTGCACGAAAAATATCAGCTGGTGCAGGTTATCGTCCTTTCCCGGCACAACATTCGCGCACCCATCGCCGGCAAGGACAGCGTACTGGCCAAAATGACCGACCATAAATGGCACGATTTTGGCGTAAAAAACGGGTACCTGACAGCCCGTGGCGCCCTCATGGAACACTACATGGGAACCTACTTCCGCAACTATCTCCAGCAGGAAGGACTCTTCCCTGCGGACTACCAATTGCAGCCTAAGGATCTCTTCTTCTACGCCAACAGCTTTCAACGCACTATTGCTACCTCCCGGAATTTTGCCCAGGGTATGTTCCCAGAGGGAGCAGTAGACGTCACCTATACCCGGCAGATTGATGAGGCGGACCCGGTATTTATGCCGGGAGCTCTAAACCGCAAGCCAGCATTCAACGAGGCCAATGCACAGGAATTACAGGCACTCGGCGGCAGCCAGGCCCTGACTGCCACCATAAGCAAAGGCGTTGCCACCGCAGCCACAGTTTTGGACCGGCCGGTTATCAGCCTCGCTGATTTTAATATCGGCGTCAAGGACGGTCTGCAAATCACCGGCGCCGCCCGTCCCTTGATGTTCACCTGCGATGCTCTGGTGCTGCAATACTATGAGCTTGGTGACAAGCGCGCCACCTTTGGTCATGAACTCACCTTCCAGCAATGGCAGGAAATCGCGGCAGTCAAAGACCTGGGCATTCACGCCTACCGGCACCTGCCCACCTTGTCCCGTGCCAGATCACGATCGCTGCTGTCCATCATGCAGGAAGAACTGAACCTGCAACGCCGCAAGTTCACATTCCTCTGCGGCCACGACAGCAATGTCGCTTCGGTCATGTGCGCTCTGGAAGTCAAAGACACGCCACTGCCGGACACCATCGAACAAGAGACCCCTATCGGCTGTAAGTTAGTTGTCGAAGAATGGCAAGACAAAGACGGCGAAAGTTATGTAAGTCTCAAACTCGTATACCCCACCAGCCAACAGCTCGCCACAGCATCTCCACTGACCGCTGACAATCCGCCGGGAATGATTCCCCTGCACCTGCAAAATATCCACGCCAATGAGGACGGCCTGATAACCATGCAGGACTTCCAGCAGCGTCTTACCGACGCCATCACCAGTGATGCCGAACTCACGGGGCAGCACTACTAAAAATTTTATAAAAATATAGAACTAGGGCTGTTGCACTGATTTCTCTTGCAACAGCCCTAAAAATGTTATTTTTCGCTTTTATAAGCCCCAGCCTTGCGGATATTGCGTCTGCGTACATGCCGGTAGTGTTTTTGGTTCCACTGATTGATATAATACCGTTTCATTCTACTCGCCTCCCTGCCCTATAAACTGTCTTTCTATTTACATATACGACTGACTTTCGCGTTCATTACATATTTTGCCCGATTTTAATACACATTACCATTTAATAGCAAGGGCGCTTACTTTCTAATAAAAAAGAACCAGTATCCCATAGGAATACTGATTCTTTAATGACAGGACTCTTCTTCTCTCCTGTTGACAACTTTTTGACAACCAGTTTTAGCTAAAATGGAAACCAGTCTAACCAAAACCTGCTAGAACGAAAAGCCCTTTAATCTCAATGGCAGAGAGGGTGGGATTCGAACCCACGGTGGCTATTAACCACACTTGATTTCGAGTCTTAGAGGGGGGCTATGAAAACAGATTTTATGGAATGTCTGTGGAGCGTGTACTGGCGGGGAATGACGGAACCCTTGACAGGATTGGGACGGCGGAGTCGTTGATTAGGAAACTGGTTGTTTCGTGACGTTTAGTTTCTTTTAGAGGTTGATTGACTTCTTCATGGTAGCCCGCAAATTGCCCGCAGTTTTTGCAGGCCGAGGGGCGAATTTATGAAGTACATCAAAACTCTGAAATGGAGAATGTTTGAAAAGGGAAATTTGTGAGATTTATTTTTTAGAGATTGATGGATTATCATACTGGAAAAACTGACAAGCTCTATGCGGATAGCGTGGAGCTTATTTTTTTGTCATAAGTCAAATGTTTATTTATTCGTTTCTTTGGGATTTTATGCAGAGACTGGCAATGTTTTTGGCTTATGTCTATATTAGCGAGTTGACCGGTCAAAGGCAATGCGTATTTTTACCGGTCAAAAGTATTCCCCGCCCCTGCGGCATCCCTGCTTGGGTGGACGCCGGCACCCATGACGACCCTCGACCGTCACGGACGGCTGGCGTCCACGTCGCAGAGGGACACCGCGCCCCGCCCTATGACCCGTCATCGGCGCTAAGAAGCGAGGCGGAGCCGGACTGTCCGCCTCCAGGCATAACGAGGAACAGGCAACGGGTGTCCACTGGCTTGGGTGGACAGCTACGCAGTCCACGTCGCCAGAGACACCGGCGCATTTGACCAGTCAATCTTGAAATGGTCAACATTATGCAAAAGTCAATGCGCAGGGGGCGGGCTTTGGGACGTGCTGCGCACCTCCCGCTCGGTACGTTCCGGCCACCGCAGGCCGCAGCCTTGTCGGTCAAAATCGGCAACAAGGCGGGCGGCACTGAGGGCAGGGAGCCGTCTCTGCACATGGACGCATCCGCGTCCATTCTCCGCCCCCTTTCCCCCTACGGCCACGACAGGCGTGGCCTACCCTCTTTCCCCCGAATGTCTGCCCTGCGGTGCTGTAGCTCCTCGGTCAGACGGGGAATAATGTGCTGCGGGATAGGGGGACAGGGGGCTTGGCAGCCCTCCCTGCGGTCGGGACGACTACGGCGGCCAGCGAGAGCGGAGCAGGATAGCTCGCGCCGCCGTACATCCCTGCCCTCAGTGCCTAATGCTGACCAGATGGAGTAGTGGAAGCCTGCTCGTCGTTCATGCGTAATCCCACCCATAGCGGTGTCCCGCTGCTTTGGTGGACAGGTAAACTGTCCACGTCGCAGAAGAACACCGTCCCGCCCTTGATAAAAGTCCATGAATGGCAGAGCCGGAGGGGGCGGCGGACTGTCTGCTTCCATTCCTGCGGCCTTCCAGTCGTCAGTCTCCTGCTGGTACGGGCGCTCAGGTCTTCGCACTATTTCCGCACCAGTAGGAACCTTCCTCCTTCCAGCGCTTAGTCATTCCACCAGACAGACCGCCGCCAGCATACCCCGTTACAGGCATCGCGTGTCCGTTGCTTTTGGTGGACAGCTGCGCTGTCCACGTCAGCACCGACACGGGGAACGCAAAGCGGCCATCTGACCAGTCAGCCGCTGCCTCGTGTAATCGGTCAAAATTTGACGGTTCATAGCAAACACGCTTTGAATCGTGCTATAATATTAAAAACGATTTGGCACGATTTCGAACGATTCGCCGGTTTTTCGAACGATTCTTCACTTCGCTAAAGTGTGGGGGGAGCCTTGTTCCACAAGGGTTGAGCGCATATCCCTAAAAAATCATGGACAAATCGTTCGAACGATTCGCCATTTTTTCGAACGATTCGGCAAGTCACGGAGTAAAAGATGAGCAATAGCAAAGAGCAACTAAAACATATCATTGAAACCTTGCAAAAACAGCAGGAATCATACAATCTGGAATTCAAGGAGGCCAAGTCCTCGCTGCCAAGCGCCTTTTGGGAAACCTATTCTTCCTTTGCCAATACGGCGGGCGGTCATATTCTGCTGGGGATTCGTGAGAATCCCTGGGAGATTTCCGGGGTCAAGAATCCGGATAAGATTTTGAAAGACCTCTGTAATACGGCCAATAATAAATCCATGGTCAGCTACAATCTGTTGGATAATCAGAATATGCAGGTGCATGAGCTGGATGGCAAGAAGATTATCTCCGTTTATATTCCGGAGCTTCCCGATAACAAAAAGCCCCTTTACTTGAAGGGGAATCCCTTGAACGCTTATATCCGCATCAACGAGGGGGATTATAAGATTAGCGAAAATGACCTCAAGCGGTTTATGCGCAATGGTCAGCCTGACCAGGATAGTGACCTGTTGGATGACTATATTCTGGAGGATTTGGATATGGATAGCGTCCTGTCCTTCAAAAATATTCTGCACGCACGTCACCCGTCGAAAAATTACCTGGCGATGGACAATCTCGATTTTCTGCAGACCATTGGGGCGTATCAGATTGACCGCAGGGGCGGGAGCCGTGAGCTAAAAATGACCGTGGCCTGCCTTCTGTTTTTCGGCAAATATAACGCCATCCGACAGAAGTTCCCGCATTTCCATCTGGAATACCTCAATCACCGCAACTGTCAGGGGAAAGAGCGCTGGAGTGACCGCGTATGTACCGGCGACTTGGAATATGCGGAACTGAATATCTTTAGTTTTTTCCAGCTGCTGCGTGAAAAGCTCCGGGCGACCATCAACGATAAGTTCGAGCTTGACCAGAACAGTGAGCGAAAATCCTCTGCCGAGCTGCAGGAAGCCCTGCGCGAAGCCTTGGCCAATATGCTGATTCATGCCGATTACGCCGACGGGGAAACGGATATCAAGGTCACGGTGGAAGACCTTTATTATACCTTTACCAATCCCGGCAAGATGCTGGTTACGGCAAGTCAGTTCTTTATGGGCGGCGTTTCCCATCCGCGCAACAATACGCTGATTACGTTCTTCCGTCAAATGGGCATATCTGACCGTGCCGGCACCGGCGGTTCGACACTGCTGAACTTTGCCAAGCTGAATAAATTCCGGGCGCCGGAGATTGAGACGGACTTAAAACATACTGTATTGAAACTTTGGATTGCTGCGCCGCTGGATTCGCATCCCGAATTTGATGACAACGAGCAGCAGATTTATAAGTTCCTGCATAGCAGCAAGCATGGAGGCTCCGTGGCGGAGTTAGAGGAGGCTACCGGCCTCACCAAATACCAGGTGCGTAAAATCCTGAGTCAATTTATCGAGCAGGGGATTGTCACTCAGACCGGACGGGCAAGAGCTACGCGCTATTATTGTACCCCCAGTATTATTGAGCGGGCGGATATTGCGGACAAATTCAGGCGTACTATGTTGTACCAGCCGGAGGAAAAATAAAAAATAGCCTTGCATTTGACCGGTCAACTCCATAATATAGGAGTTGAAAGAACTTTCCTATAACATCCTAACTGAATACATATCGGAAATGACAAAAACTATTACAGGTATCTACGCCGACGGGCGCGAGATATATTTGGGTTGTCATTCCGCAAGAAGGCCGCAGGGTGACAATCCGGCGGCCTTTTTGCTATCTATGAAGGAGGGAAAATCATGCCTACCATTCGTTCGAAACAGACCACTACGCTGAAAATCACCCGTGTAAAGGGCACGTCCAGCACAGGCAAGGACACCCATGATTACGTCAATCTTTCCGTCAATCCGGAACTTGCGGACGGGGACGTGCTTTCCATTGGGCAGAAGCTCAGCAATTTGCAGAAATATCCCGTTGACGGTATTGGGCGCATTGACGCTAGTTCCTTGGCAGAAGAACATTAAGGAGGGCTAGACTATGAAAGAAACGCTTTTGATTGAGTTCGCGGTGGAAAACGGCAAAAATACCACCATTTCCATCCCCGACCCGCGCGAAGATGTCACTAAGGCGGATGTGGTCACGGCAGCTGATGAAATCGTGGCCAAGAAGGCCGTCCTTTCTGCCGGAAATCCGGTGAGCGCCTTCAAACGGGCTTATGTCCGCACCATTGAGGAGACGGAGCTGGCGTAATTGCCGCTGAATAGACGTAGAGGAGGCCGCAGACTAGCGGCCTCTTTTGGTAAGGAGGGACGAGTATGCGCGTGAATTCGACGACGAACCTGAAAATTGCCTGTGTGATTGGCTGTGAAAATAACCGGGATGTTTGTAAAATTATTCATTTGCGGGTCAATCCCGAGGCGACGGACGATGACCTGCTTTTGGCCGGCAAAACCATTGCCGCATTGCAGACACTACCCCTGCATAGTATTGACCGCGCAGATTGCTGTGATTTGACCGAATAAGGAGGGGCTGACCTGTGGTAGAAACAACGCTGATGATTATTTTTTGGCTGGATAATGGCAGAACCATGACCCTTTCTATCCCGAACCCGCGCAGCGACTTGACGCAAAGAGAGGTCAGCATGGCCATGTTTGAACTCTTGAAACGCGGGCTTATCCTGTCGGAAAACGGAGGGCGGGCAACCGCGGTCAAGCACATGTACCTGCGGATTGTGGATGAACAGCTCCTGCCATAAGGGGGAAAAAAGATGGAGCAGACCATACTCACCGCCGTTTCGGCTGTGGGCTTTCCCATTGTCGTGACGTTTTATCTATTGACCAGCTTTCAGAAGTCAATGGATAAATTCACCGATAAGCTGGGGGAGCTGATACAGGAGCTGCGGCGGTTTGAAAAATGACACCTAAAGGTATGGCGGGCGGCTGACTGGTCAAAGTTGACTGGTCAGCTGCCGAAAATTTTATGGTTTTATTATGTTTGCAAGCACATATTTTGTTTTTACTGGCCAAGATGAATAATTCGTTTAATAGCGTATGGTTTGATTGTTTATTTGGGCGCATATTTCAAGAGCATACTAATAACATAAAAGAAGAAACCAACTTGACCAACGTAAGTTTTCATGGGTTCATCAAAGAAAATTGCTATCGCCATGAGTGTTGTTCCTGCTTCGTTTAATTGTGGTGTAATGGTATATATTTTTTCAAAAGTATTTTCATCATGGGATGAAACGTA
Source organism: Selenomonas sp. AE3005 (assembly GCF_000686945.1). GTDB lineage: Bacteria > Bacillota > Negativicutes > Selenomonadales > Selenomonadaceae > Selenomonas_A. Next base: position 2,542 of record NZ_JMME01000008.1, on the reverse strand, counting down.
ATCTGGTAAATCTTCTATTAATATGTTATTAGGAATAGTATTTGTTATATCATCAGTTTCATATATTTCCATATACTGATGATATAAATGGGGGTATGCCTTGCAAAGTGAGTCCATAGCAGGTTGTATAGCTAAATACATTTCCTGTATAGATTTTATGCAATCGGAAGACATGTAGGTACGAATTAGCTCTGAGATATCCGATATTTGTTTAGTATGTAATTCAGTAGCTGCCATCCATGTTTCTCGTTGTTTATGAAGAGTTTCGAGTATAGGTTGTAATTCTTTATTAAACATTTCTTGCTGAATTTGAATAGATTTGAGTGTAGGCTGAAGTGTTTTGCTAAGGGCTTCTTGTTGTATACGAATAGATTTAAGCAGAGGTTGGGAAGATTGGTTAATATTCGTTAATGTTGCCTGAAATGCATCAATTGAAGGTTGGAGAGCTTTGCTAAGTGCTGCTGACTGTATTCGTAATGTGTCGAGTGTTGGTTGAAGTGATTTAGCCAACTTTTCTTGTTGGATTATAATTTGTCTAAAGGATTCCGAATTGAGTATATCAAGTAGGGATGCTTGCATTTGCAATAAATCGGATGATGACGTTTTGTTCACAGAAAATCCTCCTTAGACCGTCCAAATAAGCAAATTTAAGTATTGATTATTATTGAATTATTGAATTATTAAGAGTATAGCATATATAGAGAAAAAATTCAGTGTGAATAAATGAAAATCTTGGTGTCGGATGCGAAGTGGACAGCTTGCCTGTCCACCCGAGCAATCGGACACCCGTAACCTGTGACCGCTTGTGCCCAGGGCGGTCTGGCTGACGGAATGACTAAGCGCTGGAAGGAGGAAGGTTCCTACCCCCGTGGAAGTAGGACGAAGACTTGAGGCCCCACGGGGGCAGGAGACTGACGACTGGAACGCCGCAGGAATGAAGTCAGACAGTCCGCCCCGGATTGACGGGTCAAAATCGTTCTGACTGGATAAAGGGTGGGGCGGTGTTCTTCTGCGACGTGGACGCTGCTAAGTGTCCACCAAAGCAGTGGGACGCCGCCATGGGTGGGAAAGTGCAATAACGACGAGCAGGCTTCCACTAGCCTTTGAGGTCACCACTAGGCACTGAGGGCAGGGGGTACGGCGGCGCGAGTTATCCCACTCCGCTCTCGCTGGCCGCCGTAGTCGTCCCGACCGCAGGGAGGGCTGCCAAGCCCCCTGTCCCCCTAATCCGTGGCACATTATTCCCCTTCCTGCCAGAGGAGCCACAGCACCGCAGGGCAGGAAAACAGGGGTAAGGGGGTAGGCCCCGCTGGACGGGGCCGTAGGGGGAAAGGGGGCGGAGAATGGACGCGGATGCGTCCATGTGCAGAGACGGCTCCCTGCCCTCAGTGCCGCCAGCCTTGCTGTCACAGATGAACGACAAGGGCACGGCCTGCGGATGCCGAGCAGTAACGTGCGGGAGGTGCGTCTGCACGTCCCGAAACCTGCCCCCCTGCGCATTGACCTTTGCATAATGTTGACCAATCTCAAAATTGACTGGTCAATTATAGGTGTCTCTGGCGGCGTGGACGGCGCAGCTGTCCACCCAAGCCAGCGGACACCCGTTACCTGTTGCGGGCTGTGCGCGGGGGCGGTCTGTATGCGGAGGCGGACAGTCCGCCACCGCCTGACTTGTTAGCTTCTTATTGATTTGGGATAAGGGCGGGGAGCGGTGTTCTCCATGCGACGTGGACGCTGGCGGCTGTGGCGGTTAAGGGTCGTCATGGGTGCCAGCGTCCACCAAAGCAGAGAACGCCGCCTGGGCGGGTAAAACCAAATGTATAATTTTTTGTTCACAATGCGCGCACATTATGACTTTTTTGTGCTATACTATTTTTGCCGCGACCGCTTACCATGGGAATCCCACGGCAGCGATGGAGGTGAATCTTGTGGAGGAAACTATCATTACTTCATTTGTCGTAGGCATTGCCAGCAGCCTTGTGGCGGCATGGCTCTACGACAGAATCCGGGAACGCGGCAAACATTAACTCTGTCTGAAGTCTGGCCCTACCAACCAGGCGGATGACGCAGAAAAGGGGCTGTGAAATCCACACATCTCCAATAATAAAGGCGAGCCACTGACTAGAAATAGTCGGTGGCTCGCTTTTATTGATAAAATTAACGAGGCCAGTACATGATGACAAAGACACCAATCATGGCAATAAGACCACCAATGATGTCAAAGCGGTCTGGGGTTATATGGTCTATGCCCCAGCCCCATAGGAGAGACATGACAATGAAAATTCCTCCATATGCAGCGTATATGCGGCCAAAATTTCCTTCAGGTTGAAATGTGGGTATCACGCCGTAAAGGATAAGTATGATAGCGCCCATAAGAGCAAAATAGATGCTTTTTCCTTCTCGGAGCCACAACCATATTAGATAGCCGCCACCGATTTCAGTATAATCTCAAACTTCCCACATGCAAAAACCTGACGGCTTCTTGAAAACTGTATACTAAGTTTATTATTAAACTTACCAGCATAAGTATTTGCTCTTATAC
>NZ_JMME01000007.1 GCF_000686945.1 Selenomonas sp. AE3005 | reverse complement strand
GACCGGGATATTATGTGTGCTGTAACTTTGCGCCGTATGTGGTAAATATGATTTTTAACTTCCCCTGCGCGGCTTAAATGTCCGCAGGGGAAGTTTTTTGTGGGGCAGGTCAGCAGGAAACAGGGGGTTGTGGTAAACATATATACTTGCATAATGTAAATCTTTTAGGTAAAATGTGTATGTAAGTTAATTTCTTTACGAAAATGTAGGACAGGGAGAGGGTTGTGTAATGATTATCGGTAGTATGGATACGCTAGACGAAAATCATGTAGATTATCCGGAAATCATTCAAAAGGCCTTGGACTATTTGCGGGATACGGATTTCACCAAAGTTGCTGATGGCAGATATCCTATTGCAGGGGATAAATGCTTTGCCAATGTGCAGCGCTATAATACTCGTCCCGAGGCGGATTGTAAGCCTGAAACCCATGTAAAGTATGTGGATATTCAATACATGGTGGATGGCGAGGAGTTTATGGGATGGTGTCCCTATAGCCCGGATTTGGAGCCGCTGGCTCCTTATGATGCAGAAAAGGATGTTACCTTTTATAAGGCTTTAGTTCCCGATAGCAGCATTGTGCTGTCTCCGGGGTGTTTTGCCGTGCTTTATCCTGAGGACGTACACAGACCTCAGGCGGCGGTTAATGACATACCCAGCCCGGTAATTAAAGTTGTGGTCAAAGTGGCCGTTGATAGTTTGTGATATACAGGCATAGGGACTCATGTGCGAGCAGAGTCTCTATGCCTGTTTGTCTATATTTAAGCTTTATGTATTTCTATCTATGTTTGGAGGAAAAGAACATTCATGACTGTTAGAAGAATTTTCGTAGAAAAACGGCAGGGATATTTTGATACCCCGGCAAGACAGCTGTGCAGTGACTTGAAGGAAACCTTCCAGCTGGACGAATTGAAAGCTGTGCGCGTCATTCGTCGCTACGATATTGAAGGCCTCAGCGACGAGGAATTCAATGCGGTGAGAAATATCGTTTTTTCTGAGCCGCCGGTAGATATTGTCTACGAAGAAAAACTTCCAAAGTTTCCTAACTCCCGAATGTTTGCGGTGGAGTACCTGCCGGGACAGTACGACCAGACAGCTGACTCAGCTGCGCAGTGTGTACAGCTCGTGACACAGAAGGAACGGCCGGAAATTCGCGTGGCCAAGGTCATTGTAATCGTAGGTGACATTGACCTGGAAACCTTTGACAAAATTAAGGACTACTGTATCAACAAAGTAGAAAGCCGTGAGGCAGCGCTCACCAAACCGGAAACGCTGACCATGGAATACGAGGAACCACCTAAGGTGGAAGTCCTGAAAGATTTTAACAGTCTCGACGCCGAAAGTTTGCAGGACTTTTGGAAGAAACGTGGCTTTGCCATGAGCCTGGCTGATTTGGCTTACTGTCAGATTTATTTCCGCGATACGGAAAAACGTCCGCCGACGATTACGGAGCTCCGGGTTATTGATACTTACTGGTCTGACCATTGCCGTCATACCACTTTTACTACGGCTATTGACGAAGTGCAGATAGAGAATGGCTACTATACGCCGGCTATTGCCAAGGCTTATACGAAGTATCTTAACGACCGGGATATGCTCTATGTCGGGGAAAACCGCGATGTGACATTGATGGATATTGCTGTCATCGGCATGAAAGCCCTGCGCCGTCAGGGAAAACTGAACGATTTGGACAAGTCCGAGGAAATAAATGCCTGCAGTATTGTGGTGGAGGCCGATATTGACGGCAAACCGGAAGAATGGCTGGTGATGTTCAAGAACGAAACGCATAACCATCCGACGGAAATCGAGCCGTTTGGTGGGGCCGCTACCTGTCTGGGCGGTGCTATCCGTGACCCGCTGTCCGGCCGTTCCTATGTATATCAGGCTATGCGTGTGACCGGCGCTGCTGACCCCCGCCGTCCGGTGAAGGATACCCTGCCGGGCAAACTGCCGCAGAAGAAAATCACGCTGGGTGCTGCTGCCGGTTATAGTGCTTATGGCAACCAGATTGGTCTGGCCACAGGACAGGTACGGGAAGTTTACCATGAGGGCTATATGGCCAAGCGCATGGAAATTGGTGCCGTCATTGCAGCTGCGCCTAAGGAAAATGTCGTGCGCGAAAAGCCCCTGCCCGGGGATATCATTGTCCTGGTTGGCGGCCGTACCGGCCGTGATGGCTGCGGCGGGGCAACGGGTTCTTCCAAGGAACATACGGAAGAATCACTTACGAGCTGCGGTGCTGAGGTACAGAAGGGCAACCCTCCGACGGAACGCAAGATTCAGCGCCTGTTCCGCAATCCCGAAGTCAGCCGTATGATTAAGCGCTGCAATGACTTTGGCGCCGGCGGTGTGGCCGTAGCCATTGGCGAACTGGCGCCGGGCCTGGTCATCAATCTGGACGCTGTGAAGAAAAAATACAAGGGCCTTGATGGTACGGAACTGGCTATTTCCGAGTCGCAGGAACGTATGGCTGTCGTTATCCGTCCCGAGAATCTGGCTAAATTTGCCGCCCTGGCTGACGCGGAAAATCTGGAGGCCACCAAGGTGGCGGAAGTTACCGTGGAATCCCGGCTGGTGATGAAGTGGCGCGGGGAAACCATTGTGGAAATGAGCCGTGATTTCCTCGATACCAACGGTGTGCGCCAGCATGTAAAGGCCAAAATTGTAAATCCCGATGAGAACGCCCGTTATCTGCGGCAGATTCCGGCCCGCGTAGAGGCTTGTGGTAATGATTTGGAAAAGGCCTGGCTGGAAAATCTCAAAGATTTGAACGTCTGCAGTCAAAAGGGACTGGCTGAGCGGTTTGACTCGACCATTGGCGGCAATACGGTACTGCTGCCGTTCGGCGGCCGCAAGCAGCTGACTCCGGCTGAAGGTATGGTAGCCAAGCTGCCGGTGGAGGGTGCTGAAACCACGACGGCTACGGCTATGACTTTTGGTCTTAATCCGGCTTTGACGGAATGGAGCCCGTTCCATGGTGCGCTCTATGCCGTGGTGGAGGCAGCGGCGAAAATGGTAGCCGTAGGCGGCCGGGCAGAAAAAATCCGCCTGACCTTCCAGGAATATTTTGAAAGCCTGGGCAAGGACGAAAAGAAATGGGGTAAGCCGTTTGCTGCCTTGCTCGGGGCCCTGTGGGCGCAGCATGAACTCGAAATTCCGGCCATCGGCGGCAAGGACTCCATGTCCGGTACCTTTGAAAACATTCATGTACCGCCGACACTAGCAGCTTTTGCGGTCACCACACTGAAGGCCGGCGACGCCATTTCTCCGGAATTTAAATATCCCGGCAATAAGGTTTATCTGCTGCCGGTAGTTAAGGACGCGCAGGACCTGCCGGACTTCGGCAAACTTCGTGCCAAGTGGTCGCTGGTCAGCGACCTCGTGGAAAAACACCGCGTCTTTGCTATTCAGAGTGTGGGTATCGGCGGTGTGGCTGCTGCTGTGGCGAAAATGACGCTGGGCAACGGCATTGGCTTTAAGTTTACTCAGCCGCAGCGCAAAGAACAGCTGTTCACGCCGGAATATGGGGCACTGCTGTTGGAAGTGTCCGATTCTGAGGCGCTGAAGGCCAAGCTGCATGAGGCCGGCTTTACGGAGCTGGGTGAAACCACGGCCGGCCCCAGTGTGGTCTGCGATGAAACGGTAATCATGCTGGCAGATATCGAGGCAGCTTTTACGCAGCCGCTGGAAAGCATCTTCCCCACGAAGATTAAGCAGTCAGATAAAGAAAAGGCTGTCAGCACGCTGTACACCAAGGGAAATGGCATCAGATCCAGAACCAGCATTGCCCGTCCCAAGGTCTTTATACCTGTATTCCCGGGTACGAACTGTGAATACGATTCTGTCCGGGCATGGGAACGGGCCGGCGCTGAGGCCAGCACCCTGGTGGTGAGAAACCTGACACCTAGTGCGGTTGAAGAATCAGTTGAGGCTTTGGTTAAGGGCATTAGTCAGGCCCAGATTGTCATGCTGCCCGGCGGATTCAGCGGTGGTGACGAACCGGACGGTTCCGGTAAGTTCATTGCGGCTATGCTGCGCAATCCCCGGATTAAGGAGCAGATACACAAGCTGCTCAATAAACGCGATGGCCTGATGCTCGGAATCTGCAATGGTTTCCAGGCACTTATCAAGCTCGGGCTGGTTCCTTACGGGGAGATTCGCGATTTGGTGGACAGCTCGCCGACTTTGACGTATAATAATATAGGCCGGCATGTCTCCTGCATGGTACAGACCAAGGTGGTATCAAATCTTTCGCCCTGGTTCAACAATGTCAGTGTAGGTGATGTGCATACTATAGCGGTTTCTCATGGTGAGGGCCGGTTTGTAGCGGATAAAGAGATACTTGCCCGTATGAGGGTACGGGGGCAGATTGCGACACAGTATGTAGATGATAGCGGCAATCCAGCCACGCAGATTCCCTTTAATCCCAATGGCTCTGTTTGGGCCGTGGAGGGCATAACCAGTCCGGATGGCCGTGTACTGGGTAAGATGGGGCATTCGGAACGTACCGGACGCGATGTATCGCGGAACGTTCCCGGAGAAAAAGACCAACAGCTCTTTGCCGCTGGTGTTGCGTATTATAAATGATAAAATAGCATAATGGGGGCGGTCGGATTTATCTGACCGCTTTTCCATGTGAGGAGGGAGTTGCTTTGGTAGGGATTGTTGTGGTATCCCATAATGCCAAATTGGCGGAAGGAATCAAGGAAATGGCCGAAATGATGGCCAACGGTGTGCAGATTGCCGTGGCCGGCGGTCTGGATAACGGTATCATGGGCACGAGCTATGAAAAAATAAGCAAGGCTGTGGAATTTGTCTGTGGCCGTGACGGTGCTGTGGTAATCATGGATATGGGCAGTGCCATTATGACCACGGAACTGGTGCTGGAAAACCTCAAGGACGATGAGGTGAAAATGGCGGATTGTCCGCTGCTGGAAGGTACGATGCGTGCTGCTGTCGTGGCCGCCAGCGGAGCCAGCCTGGCCGAGGTGGTAGCTGCGGCCGAGGAAACGCGCGGACAAAAGAAACTGTCGTGACTTAGGTTACGGAGGAGGCTTGACAGGTCAGCTATAATTTTTATATGAATAGCCGTGACCAAGGAGGCTGATGATTATCAAATTTACTGAACTGACCAAGAAAGACAAGCCGCTTTTAGATAAATACTATCGCGCCGCTTACTACGAAAATTCCCACTTTAACTTTACCAATCTGTTTATGTGGCGTAAACCGTACAATGTACAGTACTGTGAGGATGAGGATATTCTCTACATGACCTGCAGCTGGGAAGGGCAGGTTTTTGCCATGCAGCCCTTATGTGAGCCGGAGCGCTGGGACCAGGCGGTTCAGCGCCTGCAGGCGCATTTTGCCGAGGCCGGTCAGGTGCTGTCATTTACGGGCATTGAAAAATCTTTCGCCCAGTTTTTAGAGGCCTATCCTGCGGGAAAATTTTCCCTGGAGGAGGATAGGGATAATTTTGATTATGTTTATCTGGCCGATAAACTCATCACGTTAGCCGGCCGGAAACTGCATTCCAAAAAAAATCATTTAAATGCTTTTCGCAAGCTCTATCCGCAGGCTGAGTACCTTAGCATAACGCCGGAACTTTTGCCGGCCTGCCGGGAAGAACTGGAAAAATGGTATGATGCGCATATCGAGGCCATGCCCGATTCACCTTTTATCAAGTGGGAACGGGACGCGATTTTGGAGCTGTTTGCCGACTGGGATTATTTTAAGCTGCAGGGCGGCGCGCTGCGCCTCGATGGGCGGATTATCGCGTTCACTTTCGGTGAACAGCTTAATACTGACACCGTGGTTGTGCATGTGGAAAAAGCCGACCCCAATATCCGGGGGGCATATCCGGCCATCAATCAGAGCTTTGTGGCCAACTGCTGGGCCGGCATGACCTATATCAACCGTGAGGAGGATATGGGCGAACCGGGACTGCGGAAAGCCAAGGAGTCGTATAAGCCGGAAAAAATGATTGCGAAGTATAACGCTGTTTGGCAGGGTTAAAAATTTTCTTGACAGTGTCAGGAAAAAGGCATATTCTAAAAGTGAACTAATTTTATTATTAGCTTTACTCATTTTGGCGAATCGCGCGGCGGTTCGCTATTTTTTCGTCTTTTTCTTGACTTCACGTCCAATCATAGTACAATTATTTTATGTATGTTAGGACGTGTTGATTAAATCAGAAAGCGGCAGGTGAACACATTCTTTGCAGCAGGCATTAGAAAGACAGATATTTTTTCAGGATAATCATGAGGCCTTTGCTTTACTCGGCGAGGGCGATGAATTTTTACAGGTATTCCGCAGCGAATTTGACTGCCAGTTTGTCAGTCGGGGCGACCGTATGGAAATTCTGGGGGAAGGTGCCCAGGTAGAGGCGGCGGCCAAGGTGATGGAGGAACTTTTATACCTGCACCGGCAGGGAACGGCTATCACCATGCACGAAGTGCGTTATGGCATTGGTCTGGTCAAAGGCGGTAAAGGGGAGGCCCTGCACACCCTGTTTGGGGATACGATTCTCGTAACTGCCCGGGGGCGGCATGTACGCCCCAAGACACTGGGACAGCGGCGTTACCTTGATACCATTCGCCACAATGCCATTACCTTTGGCATTGGCCCGGCCGGTACCGGCAAGACATATCTGGCGGTGGTCATGGCCGTAGCAGCCCTGCGCAACCGTGAGGTGCGCAAGATTATCCTCACTCGTCCGGCGGTAGAGGCCGGGGAGCGGCTGGGCTTTTTGCCCGGGGATTTGCAGGATAAGGTTGACCCGTACCTGCGTCCGCTTTATGATGCCCTGCAGGATATTTTAGGTCAGGATACCTACACGAAATTCATGGCCAAGGGCTTTATTGAGATTGCGCCGCTGGCCTATATGCGCGGCCGTACGCTCGAAGATGCTTTTATCATTCTGGATGAGGCACAAAACACCACCGATAAGCAGATGAAGATGTTTTTGACACGGCTGGGCTTTGGCTCACGCATGGTCATCACCGGCGACCTTGGGCAGGTTGACCTGCCGCGGGGCGTGACTTCGGGGCTCAGGGAGGCGGCCAAGGTGCTGGAAAATGTCAAAGGTGTGGGCATTGTGCGCCTGGCACCGCTGGACGTAATCCGCCATGAGGTCGTTACCCGTATTGTAGAGGCCTATGGTGCTTACGAGGAAAAGCGTAAACAGGAAAAGAAGAAACAGGAAGAACAGCATGGAAATCATCATCAGTAACGAACCGGAAAATTTAGTTGTGCCGCAGGAATACATCGATAATATCCGTACGGCCATTGAAACCGTAGGAAAGCTCTATGGTGTGGAAAACAGTGAAGTCAGCGTAACGCTTACGGACAATGAACATATTCATGTGATAAACCGTGAGTACCGCGGTGTGGACAGGCCTACCGACGTTATTTCCTTTGCCTTCAATGAAAGTGAGGAGCCGGAAGTGGTGGGCGGCAGCGAAGTCAATATGCTCGGGGATTTGATTATTTCCCTGGAACGGGCCGAGGAACAGGCTGCAGATTACGGACACAGCGTGCGCCGCGAAGTGGCCTTTTTGACAGTACACGGCATGCTGCATTTGCTCGGTTATGACCACATGGAAGACGAAGAACGGGAAGAAATGGAAACGGAGCAGCGTTTTGTAATGGATAAATTAGGCATTAGCCGCGACTAAGGAAAAGAGGCAGACATGGAGCAGAAAATGAAATCGGGATTTATCGCCGTAATTGGCCGGCCTAATGTGGGGAAATCCACGTTAATCAATGCCCTTATCGGGCAGAAAATCGCCATTATGAGTGATAAGCCCCAGACGACGCGCAATCGTATTTTGTGCATACTCACGCAGCCGGACGCCCAGATTGTCTTTTTGGATACGCCGGGCATTCACAAGCCCAAGCATAAACTGGGCGAGTACATGGTCAAGGCCGCTGAAGGCACTTTGAAGGAAGTGGACGCGATTTTCTTTGTGGTTGACGCCACGGAGAAGATGGGCCCTGGCGAGCATTACATTTTGGAGCGCCTGCAGGCCACCAAACGTCCGGTTATTCTCGTAGTAAACAAGCTCGACCTGATTGAGAAGGAACGGGCGCTGCCGATTATTTCCGGCTACACGGAAAAATATAACTTTGCCGGGGTGGTGCCCATCTCTGCCAAGGAAGAAATGAATCTGGACAGCCTGCTGACCGAGGCCAAGAAATACCTGCCGGAAGGGCCGCAGTATTATCCGGAAGATATGGTCACCGACCAGCCGGAACGTCTTATCGTGGCTGAACTCATTCGTGAGAAGGCTTTGCATCTGACGCGTGATGAAATTCCCCATGCCATTGCTGTGGACGTGGACGAAATGACAACCCGTGCCAATGATGACGTCTATATCCGGGCGACCATCTATGTGGAACGCGATTCACAAAAGGGCATTGTCATCGGGGCGAAAGGTGCCATGCTTAAGGAAATTGGCGCCCTGGCTCGTCAGGATATTCAAAACCTGCTGGGTTCCAAGGTATTCCTTGACCTTTGGGTAAAGGTGAAAAAGGATTGGCGTGACCGTGACGGCATTCTGCGCAATTTGGGTTTTGGTGACGAGCGATGAAGGAAAGCCTGTCTAAGCGTTTGTCCCGGCGGTTTATCAACGGCCTGATTCTTTGGGTGCCGCTGGCTATTACCTGCTTTGTGGTACTGGAAACGCTGCATTTTACTGAGGGCGTACTGGGCAAGCACCTGCCGTTTTATTTCCCGGGCATGGGCATTATCACCCTGCTGCTGATTATTTACTTTACAGGCTGGGCCTCTACGTACTGGGCCGGCCGGCGGCTTATCAATATCGGGGAAACGCTGCTGGGAAAAATTCCGGTGGTGAAGTTTATCTATAACAGTGTCAAGCATTTGTCCACGGCGGTATTTGAGTCGAATAACATGTTTGACCAGGTGGTGCTGGTGCCGTTTCATCAGTCGCAGGCTTTGGGCTTTATCATGGCCGATGTACCGCAGGCCTTCAAGGACAAACTGGGGGACGATTACGTCTGCGTCTTTGTGCCCTGGAGTCTTAATATGACCTCCGGCACTAACCTCTTTGTGAAAAAGAGCGATGTGACCTATCTGGATATCAGCAGTGAATCGGCACTGCAGTACATGCTGACAGCCGGTGCGGTTATGCCTAAGCGTATCAGTGATATGCCGGTAGAGGGAGAGAAGAAGTAATGGCCAGCTATCAGACCGCCGCGGTGGTGTTGGGCTCCAAAAACTGGGGCGAGGCCGATAAGATGGTGACGCTCTTTACGTATGACCGCGGCCTTATAGAGGCCGCGGCTTTTGGCTGCCGCCGTCCCCGCAGTCCGCTGGCGGCCGGTATGCAGATGTTTTCGAGCATTGAGGTACAGCTTTCCGAAGGCAAACGGGTGGACACTGTACGGCAGTGTACTTTGAAGAAACATTATAAAAAGCTGACTGAGGATTTGGAAGTCATGGCCTATGGCAGTTTCGTGGCCGAATTTTTGCGCGAGTTTTTGCCGCCGGGACAGGCCGAGCCGCAGATGTTTGCGCAGCTGCTCTATATTCTCGATTCCTTTGAAGTACGCAATCCGCGGGTGACGGCACTTATGGCCGTGATTCAGCTGCTCGAATTCACCGGTATGCAGCTGCATTTCGAGCACTGCCTGCACTGTGGTGCATCGATTGACGGGGAGGCGTATTTGAGTTTCAGTGCCGGCGGCATTTGCTGTGCTGACTGCCGCGAGCCCGGGGCGGTGCCCTTGACTGACAACCTGCGCCGTTTTATTCTGGAATTGCGTGACTACGACTGGGAAAAGCCGTCAGAGCTCCGCATAACAGGGGCGCTCCTCATGCAGGCGGAAAATTTGTTTTTGACATACTTGCAGAATCTGTTGGGCAAGCCCTTGAAATCACTGGCTTTTATTCAACAGTTATGAATGAACCGGACGGGAAACCGTCCGGCTTTTTCGTATGTCTGGCCGGCAGGTATTTTACCAGGAGGCATGGTGGCAGTCATGTGATTCAGACTTGTTGTTCTTGACGGAACTATTTTATTTTGGTAGTCTAAGAAAAGTCGTGATTTGTATTGTTGAGTAAAAATGCAGCAGGAGGTGTGGTAAGTTTGGCTAAGATTCGTGACGTAGCGAAGGAGGCAGGGGTATCTGTAGGTACGGTTTCCATGGTGCTTAATCATGCCGATTACGGGTCGCCGGCAATTCGGGAAAAGGTACAGAAGGCCGTAAAAAAACTGCAGTATGTACCCAGTGAAATGGCCCGCAGTTTATCGCTTAAACGTACGATGACGGTAGGGATTATTGTTCCGACAGTGGCACATCCGTTTTTCGCTGAACTCGTGGAAGGGTTGGAAGAATCGCTGTACCGGCTGGGGTATAAGACAATGCTTTGCTGTACCCGGCAAAAGAAAAATGCGGAGCATGTCTTTATTGAAATGCTGCAGCGGCAGAATATGGACGGTATTATCATGGGGGCGCATTCGCTCGACACGTCCATCTATGAGGGGTTGAAACAGCCGGTGCTGGCTTTTGACCGTTACTTAAGCCCGGATATTCCGGTGGTACATGCTGACCATATGCTGGGGGGCAGACTGGCGGCGCAGGCGTTTTTGCAGCATAACTGTCAGCATATCGTGGAAATTTCCGGTTCGCAGAAGGTCAAGACACCGGCCGGTGAATATCATCAGGCGTTCAATGAAGTTATGCAGGCGCACGGCGTGCGTACTGATATCGTATCCCTGCCTTGGAATGCGTTTGGATTTAAGGAGTCGCTGGAACTGGCAGAAAAAATCTTTGCCGAATACAGCGATGTGGACGGCATACTCGGTTCTGATGTATCGGTGTCCAGCTGTTTGGAAGTGGCTGTGCGGCGCGGCATAAAGGTGCCGGAGCAGCTGAAGTTAGTGGCTTATGATGGCACGTTTATTACCCAGAACGGCATTTGCCGGCTTACGGCTGTGCGTCAGCCGATTTTTGAGCTGGCTGAAACGGCAGCCCAAAAGATTGTCGCGATGATAAATGGTCAGCAGGATAATCTGCCGCTGGTATTGCCGCCGTCATTGCTGCCCGGGGAAACCTGCTGAGGTGCAGGCAGCCCCGTTGCGGCGGCAAAACACAGCTATTGTCAAAATTGTCGGAATTAAATCATTAAAAAATATATTATAAACCCATTGACAACCGACTTAAATGAGTCTAAAATACTTTTTGAACCGGTTCAATGAACCGGTTCAAAAAGAGCAAGTAAGACAATCTTGACGAAACAAGGGAGCGCATGTCTATGAAAAAGCCTATACCAATCACGAATGAGAGATACCGTCTGGGGTACCATTTGATGACGCCAGGTGGCTGGATGAATGACCCGAATGGTTTTTCTTTCTTCAAAGGCTGGTATCATATATTTTATCAGTATTATCCGTATGCAGCCCAGTGGGGCCCCATGCATTGGGGACATGCCCGCAGCCGTGATTTGATTCACTGGGAAACCCTGCCGGCAGCCTTAGAACCGGACGAAAATGAGAACGGCTGTTTCTCCGGCAGTGCGGTGGTTTATGATGATAAGCTCTGGCTGATTTACACAGGCCATCATACACCGAATGCTGTTGACCCGGAAGATTTCTATCAGGACCAGAGAGTGGCCTGGAGTGAGGACGGCATTAACTTCACGAAGTACGGTGCTAATCCGGTATTAAAGACACCGGCAGGCAATACGAAACACTTCCGTGACCCGAAAGTCTGGCAGGAAGGCGATACCTTCTACATGGTGCTGGGCAGTCAGGATATTGACGGCCTCGGCCGGGCGCTGATTTACAGCTCCAAGGATTTACTGCACTGGGAACTGGCAACGGAACTGAGCAAGGCCAAGACAAAGGAAACGGAAGGTTACATGTGGGAATGTCCCGATTTCTTCCATCTGGACGGCAAGGATATCCTGCTGATGTCTCCGCAGGGGCTGGAGGCAGACGGCGACAGGTTCCGTAATCTGAATCAGACGGGTTACCTGCTGGGCAATGTTGAGGATAATAAGCTGCAGCATGATGGCTTTGTGGAAATTGATAACGGGCATGACTTCTATGCGACACAGACGATGTTGACGCCGGACGGCCGGCGCGTTATGATTGCCTGGATGAATGCCTGGGATTCGCCCATGCCGGAAATTGAAGATGGCTGGGCCGGAGCACTGACGCTGCCGCGTGAGCTGTCAGTAAAAGATGGCCGGGTGCTGCAGAAGCCAATCAGGGAACTTACGGGACTGCGGCAGGATGTGCTGGTCGACGGGGCACTGGAGGCTGACCGTGATTACAAGCTGGGCCGGCTGGCAGAGTTGGAACTGGCCTTCACGGAAAAGGCCGAAGGCGTACTGCTCCTGCTGACCGATGGCGACAAGAGCCTGCAGCTGAGCCTCGAGCCCGGCGGACGTTTCGTGATAAACCGCAACACGAAAGATGGCGAACGCGCAGCGGTATTACGCAGCGGTGAACCGTTGAAACTGCAAATCTTCATCGACAGAAGTTCGGCGGAAATATTTGTGGCTGACGGGGAACTGACGTTTACCGAACGCATTTACTGGGAAAATGATGTAAACTGCCGCCTGCTGGCTAAGGCTGCTAATCAGGCCAAAGCTTGGCGGTTGGAGAGCGAAAGTAATCAGTATTGATTTGGAGAAACCTGAAGGGGACGATAATCATGCAAAATATTTTTTCGAAAGCTTTACGTAATCCGTTTTATCGGACGGGTTCACTGGAAATTCTCTTATTCTTTGCCGGCTGGGGGATTTGGTGGTCTTTCTTCCAGATTTGGCTGACGACCAAACAGGGCTTTTCGGGAGCTCAGGTCGGCACGATTTACACGTTTGGTTCGGCCGTAGCGCTGGTACTGATGTTTGTCTACGGTTCGCTGCAGGATAAGCTCGGATTGAAAAAACACCTGCTGATTGCCATGGTTGGCTGTCAGGTGCTGCTGGCACCATTCTTTACATGGGTATATGTACCCATGCTGGAAAGCAACTTCTATGTTGGTGCCATGGTTGGTGCTGTGTATCTGGCAGTGGCATATCTGGCTGCCTGCCCGGTGTTTGAGGCGGTGACGGAAAGACTCAGCCGCCGCTATAGTTTCGAATATGGACAGGCCCGGGCCTGGGGTTCCTTTGGTTATGCAATGTCGGCTCTGGCCGCAGGTTTCCTCTTTACTATCAATCCGTATCTGGTGTTCTGGACCGGCTCGGCTGTGTCGGCAGTTCTCTTGGCAGTGCTGCTGCTCATGAAACCGGAGAATAAGGAAGAAAATATCGCTGCCTATGAGAACAGCGAGGAACGCAATAAGGCGGTTAAATCTCCCTCCCTTAAGGAAATCATTCAGGTTTTTGGTATCTTTGATGTTTGGAAAATCATTATCTTTGTTATCTTAAGCTGGACGTTCTACACCGTATTTGACCAGCAGATGTTCCCCGAATTCTTCACGCGTTTCTTTGCTACCCCGGAAGAGGGACAGCAGGCTTATGGTATCCTGAACTCTGTACAGGTATTCCTGGAATTCCTGATGATGGGCCTGGTGCCGGTGCTGATGAAAAAAATCGGCGTGCGCAATGCTTTACTCTTGGGCTGCCTCATTATGATCTGCCGTATTGGCGGCTGCGGCCTGGCCTCGACTCCGCTCGGAATTGGCTTGATTAAACTTCTGCATGCACCGGAAACGGCACTCTTTGTACTGGCAATCTTCCGTTATTTCACCTTGCACTTTGATACGCGTGTATCGGCCACCCTGTATATGGTTGGTTTCCAGATTGCGGCCTCTGTGGGCGGTATCATCTTCTCTGTACCGCTGGGCAGCCTGCGTGACAGCATCGGTTATCAGAGCACGTTCCTGACGATTGCCGGGATTGTTCTGGTGGCTACGCTGTATGCATTCTGCATTCTGAAAAAAGATGACCGTGATGTAGAAGGTCAGCCACTGGAGGCATAAAAGTTTGATGGTACAGGAAACGTCACTGAAATGTTGCAGGAAAGTGACGTTTCCCTTTTTGGAGGGTGAAAGCATAATGAAGAAGAATCTGCTTATGGGCGGCCTGCTGCCGGCCTTGGTATTAGGCTCATGCGGCGTGGCCGGGGCACAGCCGGCGGCCATGGATACGCTGACGGCGATAGAACAGAATCCGGAGACCGTAAATCAGGCAAAGGCCGCCAATGAACCTGTAACCCAGGAATCTTTGCAGGAGATGCGTCGCCAGCTGGAGGAGCAGCTGCAGCAGGCGCAGGAACTGCAAAATAGACTCAACGCCCAGCTGGGCAGCTTGGAAAAGCGCATGAAAAAGGTGGAGAAAAGAAGCTGGGAACCGCAAGTAGATATTCACGGATATGGGCGTCTCAGATGGGACAAGCATAATTTTTCTGACTTCAATGGCACGGATAGAAAATCTGTCTGGCTCAATCTGTTTGTAAATCACCGCATAAATGACCGCTGGTCGCTGCACAGCGAACATGAGTTTGAAAATGACCTTTCCAGCAATACGGGCGCTTACAAAGAGCATGGAAAATCAAGGCCGGTTCTGCAGCTCTACGCACAGGGGCGTGTTGGCGATGTCAATGTTAAGCTGGGGCGCTTCTATCTGCAATCCCCCTATAAGTTCACCTATGATGAAAAGGTAAACGGCTGGCAGGTCAACTATGGCATCCCGACTAAATGGGGGCGGAAGGCAGAGTTTACCCTGAGTTCTGGTGTATCGACCAGCCAGACATTCCACGGAGATACGGAAAACACAAAAAATGTCTGGGATCAGTACTATGAAAATACGCAGATGTTGTCGCTGATGGGCGTAATTCCTGTGGCGAAGAATACGAATATTAGCGCACATTACGGGCGAATGACTATGCGCGACATTCATTTGGAACGCAAAACTTGGTCTATGGGCTTTGATACCAAGCTGAACCGTGATTTGAAGCTGACGGCAGGCATCGCTAAATCTGATTCAGAAACTTTGAATAAGTCGCACTTTATTCAGTTGCAGTACAAAGAAGCTCGCCCGGATGTTCCCGGTTCCTATGATTTTTATATCAAAAAATATCTGCAACGCGGCCATACTGGGATGAGCAATTGGTTTAATGATGATATCGTAGATGTTACTCGTGGTGATGATACCCCGCAGCTCGATGAAAAGAGTAATGGCTTAAACCGCTGGGATTATCGTGCCGGTGAGTTTAACGGCATACGAATTGGTCTTGATTACGTGCCTGTGCGTAATACCAAGCTGTTGCTTCATTATACATACGGTAAGCTGGGAATTTTTGACCCCGATAATCATGGTGGTAACCATGATGGGGAAAAGAAAGATTACAGTTTCCTCCGCACTCAGTTGGAAATGTATTTCTAAGCGGCTTATTATTTGATGAAAGAAGGCAGACATAAAATGAAAAAACAGATTTTGGCCGCCTTGCTGGCCGCTTCCAGTCTTTGCATGGTCAGTTCACAGGCCGGCGCTTATCCGGCGCTTTTCCCCAACTCCGGATACAGCTGGGTGGGCGATACCATGCCGTTTTACGATGGACAGCAGTTCCGTATCTTCTATCTGGAAGATATGCGTGATGGTGATACAGGCTTTCACCCCTGGAGCCTGTGGACAACGAAGGATTTCACGGATTATCACCATGACAGCAAAGTAATTCCCTACGATACCGATAATGAATTTGCCAAGGATTCGGCGCTGGGCACCGGCTCTGTAGTTCAGGATAAAGATGGGATTTACCATGCATTTTACACCGGTTTTAACTGGCGCAGCATGCCGAAAGAAAATATTATGCATGCCGTCAGCCGTGACCTTGTGAGCTGGCAGAAAATACCGGAGGATTCCTTCCAGGGCAGCAAGCCTTACATCTATGATGATACGTTCCGTGACCCGAATGTATTTTACAATGCTGACTATGATGAATACTGGATGCTGATTACGACACGCAATCAAAAGCCCTGCGGCGTAATCGCCCTGTATACCTCCAAGGATCTCAAGCATTGGGAGGACAAGGGTGTATTATTTGAAAACGATATGGGCAGCGATGCCAATATGGAATGTCCGACACTCGTGAAGTATGGCGATTACTGGTATCTGACCTTCTCCGACCAGTGGCCGGCTCGTGTGGTGCATTACCGTATGGCCAAGGATTCCAAGGGGCCGTTTGAGAAACCGGCACAGGATTATTTTGACGCCAGTGGTTTCTATGCCGGCAAACTGGCGCAGGACAAGAATGACCTCTACCTTGTAGGCTGGACGCCGACCAAGTGGGACGGACTCGATAAACGTCCGACGGACTGGGCCGGCAATATGGTAACGCACCAGCTTAAACAGCGTCCGGATGGTACACTTTACCCGGTACCGGTGACCAAGGCGGTAGAACGCCTGCGTAAGGCCGAAAAGTTGACACCGTTGACGCAGAGTGGGAATGTGACCGCCACAGGCTACGATTACCAATTCAGCGGTAAAGGGTATGCCGATGTGGTGATGTCCAAGCTGAGCGGTATCAAGAAAATCACGGGACGCTTTACGCCGTCCGGACAGCAGGGCAAATTCGGCCTGATGTTCAATGTCGGCCCGCAGCAGACCGGCTCGCTCAATCTCGTGTTTGACCAGGCAAAACAGCAGGTAGCTTTCTATAATACGGATACGTCTAAGATAAATAAGGCCAATCCGGAACTGGCTGTCCCTGTCAGCCTCCAGCCGGGAGAAAGCTATAACTTCACTCTGCTGATTGATGATACGGTAGCTGTGCTGTATGTCAATGACCAGATGGCACTCAGCACACGCATGTATGCGCTGCCTGAGCACCAATGGGGTATCTTCTCTGTAGACAGTGATGTTGTGCTGTCGGAACTTAATAGCAGTACATTTTAACTGATTACCGTCAGCAGTATCTCACCTTTGTGGTGAGGTCTGCTGGCGGTATTTTTTTGCGAGTTTTTCCATAATGGCAGGAATAATATGTTCACTATAGAAGAATAAATACATTAGGATAAAATTAGAGTGAATGTACAACGAGTGAGGAGGTAGTGCAGATGTTGGATTCTAAACAGGCAGGTTTTTCCTTGTTGGGGGTGCTCATTGCGGTCATGATTATTGGCATTATGGCCACGATGGCTGTGCCGCGGTTTTCTTCCATGCTGGTGACAGCCAATACGGCCAAGATTCAAAGTGACCTGAATACTTTGGACGCGGCCATTGCGGTGTACCAGCTGGAAAAGGGAACTGTACCCAGCAGTATCGGTGATTTGTCGCCATATATCAGCAATGCGGACAACTTGAAACCGCCTACCGGAAACTGCCGGCTGATAGAGTCGGGAGTGACAGCTATCAAAGCCACGACTTACGCTGTAACGGCTGATACTGCCAGTAAAACCGCTAATGAGGGCGTAAGGGCTACTTGTGACGGACATACGGCGGAGGAATTTGGCAATGGCAAAAATACAACGGCAACTACGCCCTGAGATTCCCGAACGGTTCAGCGGAGCGTTATGGCTGGAACTGCGTGACAGCTGGTGTCTGCTGATGGCAGCAGCTACCTGCCTGCTGCTGACCCTGCCATTGGATAAGTTTTTTCCGGCCTGGCTTTTAGCGGCGGTGCTTGCCTTACTGGCTTTAGGCGACTATCGCTATGGCCTGCTGTATGACTCACTGGTGCTCCTGTTGTTTGTTTTGGGGATAGTGCCCCTGAGTTGTGGTGCAGTAACCTGGCTAGAGGCCGTGGGCGGCAGCTTGCTGGGCGGCGGTCTGCTCTATGCTGTCAGGCAGTTGTCACATGGCGGCCTGGGACTGGGCGATGTAAAACTAATCGCTGCGCTAGGGCCTTGGCTTGGGTGGCAGAATATCATTCTCTGCCTGCTGCTGAGTTCCTGTCTGGGAACTGCCTATGGCCTGTTCAGGCTGCTGCAGGGAAAAATGACCAGGCACACAGCTTTGCCCTTTGGCCCTTTTTTGGCCTTGGGGGCGGTTCTGGCTTTTGTCTGGGGGGACAGCTGCTGGCGTTTTTGGGAGGCGCTATATGTCAGCTTATGGTAAAGGTCAGCAGGGCCTCTTATTGTGGGAATTGACACTGGTGATAATGATTATGGCGGTGCTGGCAGCACTGGCCTTTCCGGGTGTGTTTAAGTTTTACCGGCAGGCGGCGGTGGAGTATGAGGCCGAACATTTGCTGGCCGACATACGCCGGTGCCAGTCACTCAGCCGGGTAAGCGGCAGCAGTGCCTGGAAATACGGGGCTGATAGTTCAGCGGACACCTTTGTGCATTTGGTGCTGGAAAAAGGCCGGTATACTACAATGGCAGGCAATATGCGTACCTTGGAGCGTCATGCCTATCTGGCCGGGGTAAAGGCGGTCAAGGAGGACAATACAACCTACGCCACGCGGGCGGATATTGCTTTTTCCCAGGAAGGGACGCCGCGGAGCGTGGAGTCCATGATGACGATTCTGATTTATTATCAGGGTTATGAGCAGGAAGGGCGGCGGATTATGATTAGCAAGGGCGGACGTATCAGAATGGAGCGTGGTCAACATGGGGGCTGATGAGCAGCGCGGCTATTTTTTGTGGGAAACTTTGCTGCTGACCATGATATTGCTGTTTATGACAGCTGCAGCCGGGCTGTATGTGCAGTCTGTACGCCTGCAAAGTTCCGGGACGGCAACGGCCGCGATGAATTTTCTGGCTGGCACCCAGCTCGCTTATCTGCAGGCGGAACTGGATAAGACGGGCAGCCTGCCGGGTGAAAGCGCGTATCTGGGCCAGGCGGCAGATTTGACACAAAACAGGCTGACATATGAGGTCTATAGCCGGCAGCAGCGGCAGGGCGAAAATGTGCAGGCGGTGGTGTATGTATCCTGGAAGGGGCGTGGCGGAAGTGGCAGCCGGGAATTCAGCCGCTGTTTGGTGCGGCACTAGACAGCAGGCAGGCTTTATCACCCTGGAGGGCCTGGTGGCCGTGCCGTTGCTGACCATGCTGCTCGTGACTATGACGGCGCTGTTTATGTGGAGTTTTAAAACATACTTTACCACTTTGGCAGACGCAGAGCTGGTGCAGGAAGTGCAAATGGCCATGGTCAGGCTGCAGGGGGAGGCAGCTGCTGGGACGGAAATAAAGTCTTTAAACGGCGGCCGGCAGGGTTTTACCCTGCGGCGGAGGACTAATCCCCTGCGCTCTGAAGAGTCAGGGAAGGAGTATTTGGATATCAGCTATTACCTGCATGAAATGACGGGAACCAGCAAGCTGGTTCGGGGTTATAATGACGCACCGCTGACAGGTGACCATGGGCTGGCCAGAGTCACGATTACGGATTTTTCAGCGGTGGCAGATACGGAATATCCGGAAGTGTATAACCTGCATCTGACAGGCAGAAGTGAGGTAACAGGTCATGAGTACACCGTATCGGCAGCTGTGTATATCCATAAGCCGGCAGAGCAGCTGCCTTAGACAGCAGGGGATTGTTTCCTGGGTGGCGCTGTGCTGGCTGCTGATTATGCTGCTGCTCGGACAGGGGCTGTTGTATTATGTCGGGCAGGGGGCACGGCAGGCCGGCGATTTTTCCCGGGAAACGGAACTGCGGTTCCGGGCGGAAAGCGCCGTGGAGGAAAATTATCTGGCCCTGCAAAGACGCAGCGCGGAACTGGACGCCCTGCAGCCCGGGGCGAAAATTTATTTGGGAACTACCGGCAGCAATGAGGAGGCAGTGGCAGGCTATGCCCTGAAGGACAAGGGCCTGATTTATATCATCGCCACGGCCTTTGACCGCCGGACAGAATTTGGGAAAGCGGCGGAGGTACATGTCATGGCTAAAGGCGTGCTGAAAAAGGAGGGGGATAAATATGTTTGGCTGGGCTGGGCGCCTTAAGGCCTTCTTCGTACTGCCTGACCAGGACTATCTGCTGCTTTGTCCCCAGCTGGGTGAAGGCTGGGGCCTGCTCCATCTGGTACGCAGTGAAAATGCTGCAGCTGCTTACGGCTGGATGTTGCAGGAGTGTATTCAGGAGGCGACGGGAGAAAATTTTGCGGAATGGGCAGCTTTGCAAATTTTGCGGCGCGGCTGGCAGCAGATTCCGCAGCTCTATCTGGTGCCCACAAATGAAGTTATCGGCTATGTAGTCAAGCTGCCGCCACAGCTGGGGGCCGGGGAGTGGCAGGAGGCGGCATACTGGGAACTGGACGCCAGTCTGGGGGAACGGGGGCTGGCGGCCGAGTCCTTTGTTGTGCGCAGCCGCTTGGTGCCGGAGAAGGACAACTGCGCCTTTGTGGCTGCCGTCAGGAAGGATTACCTGCAGGAAGTGCAGGCCAATATGGCCGCAGCGGAATTGACACTGGCCGATGTGCTTATCGGCGGCAGCTGGGGCGGACAGCAGCCGGCAGAGGCGGTCTGGCGTTATGCTGCAGGTAAGGCGGACGCAGTAGATAATGCCGCCGTGGCACAGGTCATGCAGGCTTTTGTGGGCTATGCTGATTCGCAGGAAGAACAGCTGCCGGGCTTATGGGGGCGCCGCCGGGAACGCCTGTGCTGGGGCAGGCTGGCCACAGCCTATCTTGCCCTGCTGCTGGTCTGGGGCGGCATGGTGCTGAGTGCCGATATCTATCATTATCAGTCTGCCGTCCGGGAACAGGCTTATTATCAGGCCGAACTGGAGCGGCTGGCTCCCGAGGCGGAGAATATGAACAGCTGGCAGGCCGGACGTAAAAAACTGGCCGTCCGCGAAAAACTGCTGCAAAAGCTGGCCGAGGAAGATACTGCCTGGTATCCGCTGCTGGTCCATTTAGGGCTGAAAACCGCCGAGGGTGTGTATATAACGGCACTGAACAGCGAAAACAACTGCCTGCATATAACCGGCAGGGCTTTGACCTATGACGCCCTGGCAGAATTTATGGCCGGTCTGGAAAGCGACCGGGAGTTTTTCCCTGATGGTGTAACTCTGGAGGAGGCCGGAACCAGGCCGGGAAAGAACGCGCTGCCAAGTCGGGGTATAGACTTCAAATTGCGGATTGAAAAGGGAGAGAAAGCTGATGCTGGAACAGTGGCAGCTAAGACTTAGAAACTATCAATTTACACCAAAGAAAATAGCCGCTGTGGGACTAGGCGGCAGCTTGCTGGCAGGGCTGGGCTTTTATGTGTTTATTCATATTCCCCTGCAGGCAGCAGCTCAGGAAATGCACGGACAGGCTGCAGCCATGGCCGGCAAGGTGACTCAAATTGGCAACTTTAGCAACGCTCATATAAATGACAAGACGTATTTACAGGAATTGGACAAGCGGCAGGCCCTGGTGGACAAGGCCCTGCCAGCACAAATGACGCAGGGGCAGTTCTGGGCCGGGACAGAACGTCTGGCGCAAAACTGCGGGATTCAGCTGCTGGGACTGGCGCCGCAGGGCGTCGAAACTGGCAGGGAATACAGTACGATGGCCGTAAAGGTACACGTCAGCGGCACGTATTATTCCCTGCTGGCCTTCCTGCAGGGACTGCGTGATGGTGAGCGGCTGGTCACCGTGAAAGATATGGCCCTGCAGGCGCAGTCGGGCAAAATTGACGGCACGTTGTGGCTTAATATTTACGCTGTATCTGACAAATAGACAAAAATACTATATATAGAACTTGATTTATACACAATGATACACTAAACTATACATAAATGTGTAAATTTGCTACGGATGAGGTGTAAAGTATGAGTGAATTGCGTTTTTTGACTGCTGGAGAATCCCACGGACCCTGCCTGACGGCTTTATTGGAAGGCTTACCGGCAGGACTGAGGCTGCATAAGGAAAATATCGACAGGGACCTGGCCCGTCGTCAGCAGGGCTACGGCCGGGGCGGACGCATGAAAATAGAAACGGATAAGGTGGAAGTGCTTTCCGGGGTGCGGTTTAACGAAACCATCGGCGGCCCGATTACCTTGCAGGTCGTTAACAAGGATTTTGCCAACTGGCTGGGACGTATGGCCGCTTTTGGCGAACCTGAGGGGGAAAAGGTAACGGCAGCCCGTCCCGGTCATGCGGATTTGACCGGCGTGAAGAAGTATGACCGCCACGATGTACGCGATATTCTGGAACGCTCCAGTGCCCGGGAAACGACTATGCGTGTGGCTGTGGGGGCTGTGTGCAAGGAATTTTTGCGTGAACTGGGGATAACAGTGGTTTCGCAGGTGGTCAATATCGGCGGTGTGCAGGTGGACAGTGCCAAGATTGACCGGACACAAATCGGTCAGGATATCGGCTCAGAGCTGAACTGTTATGACAGGGAGGCCGAAAAGGCCATGAAGGCTAAAATTGACCAGGCGAAAAAAGACGGCGATACGCTGGGGGGCACCTTTGAGGTTATCGTCCGCGGTGTGCCGGTGGGACTGGGCACGCATATTCAGTGGGACCGCCGGCTGGATGCCAGACTGGCTGCGGCTATGATGTCCATTCAGGCCATCAAGGGTGTGGAAATTGGTGCCGGTTTTGCCTGCGCTGACCTGCCGGGCAGTCAGATTCATGATGAGATTTTCCGCCACGCTGACGGCGAGATTTACCGGCAGACCAATCGGGCCGGCGGTTTGGAAGGCGGCATGAGCAACGGGGAGGAAATTGTTGTCAGGGCGGCAATGAAACCCATTCCGACACTGATGACACCCTTGAACTCTATTGATATCGAAACCAAGGAGGCCGTGCTGGCCTGCAAGGAACGCAGTGATACCTGCGCCGTATCGGCAGCCTCCGTGGTGGGCGAATCCATGGCGGCCTTTGTCATGGCGCAGGCCATCTGTGAGAAGTTTGGCGGTGACGCTATGACTGATGTGAAAAAGGCGTTGGCTGCTTATAATGAACGCATTGGAAAGGCCTGGTGAACCTTATGCGCAATGTGATTTTAATTGGCTTTATGGGCACCGGCAAAAGCAGTACCGGCAAAATGCTGGCCTCCCGTCTGGGCTGTGCCTTTATTGATATGGACGAAAAAATCGAGGAGGAGGCCGGCATGCCTATCCCGGAAATCTTTGCCAAATTTGGGGAAGAGCATTTCCGGCAGCTGGAGCATGATTTGGCTGTGCGTCTGGCCGGACGGCGCAATGCGGTTATTTCCACCGGTGGTGGTACAGTGAAGAATCCGGCTAATATGGCCGCCCTGAAAGAAAGCGGTACGATAGTCTGCCTTAAGGCCAGTGTTGAGGCTGTGCTGGAGCGTACGCAGGCCAGGGGAACCCGGCCGGTGCTTGACGGTGCCGATAAGGGCGACCGCCGGGCGGCCGTGGAAAAACTCCTGCAGGAGCGGGCGGCACTCTATGAGCAGGCTGATTTTGCCGTGGATACCAGTAACTTATCCCCACTGCAGGTTGTGGAGAACATAACCAAGACATTAAAGATAAGAGGTGTTCTTCATGCGTAAGGTGAGCGTGGATTTAGGGCCGAAAAGTTATGATATCTTTATTGGCTACGGCATAGACGCAGAAATAAGGGATTTTGTCAGCAGGGCAGCTTTTTCCGGGCAGGGATTGATTGTCACAGATACCAATGTCGGTCCGCTCTATGGCAGCTGGCTGCAGTCGCTTTTACAGGCGGCTGGTCTGAAGACGGAATTGGCAGTGATACCGGCCGGGGAAAGTTCCAAATCCTTAAAGACAGCGGACGAGCTCTATACCAAGGCCATTGAACTGGGGCTGGACCGCAAGTCGCCCATCTTTGCCCTGGGCGGCGGCGTGGTCGGAGATTTGGCCGGCTTTATCGCCGCGACCTACATGCGCGGTGTGCCCTTTATTCAGGTGCCGACCAGCTTGCTGGCTCAGGTCGATTCGAGTGTGGGCGGCAAGGTGGCAGTAAATCACCTGCTCGGGAAAAACCTCATCGGTGCTTTTTACCAGCCCCAGGCGGTGTTTATGGACCTCAACTGTATGCGCACCCTGCCGGAGAGGGAAATGGCCACGGGACTGGGCGAAGTAATCAAGTATGGTGTTATTTACGACCAGGAGTTCTTTAGATATCTGGAGGAAAATCAGGCCGCCATTTCGGCCCGGGAGCCGGAGGCGTTGACGCATATCATTGCGCGTTCCTGCGAGATAAAAGCCGCGGTGGTGAGTCAGGACGAGCAGGAGGCCGGCCTGCGCCGGATTTTGAATTTCGGACATACCATCGCCCATGCGATAGAAAAGGAAACAGGTTACAGCCGTTACAATCACGGTGAGGCTGTAGCCATCGGCATGGCCGGGGCTGCCGATATCAGCTGCCAGCTGGGGCTTATCTCTGAGGCAGAGGCCGGGCGCCTGGAGAGCCTTATCGCGGCTTACAAGCTGCCGCTTAAGGCGGAGGCTGTGACGGTGGACGCGATGTACGGTGATATATTCCATGATAAAAAGACTGTGGGCGGCAAGGTGAACTGGGTGCTGATGGCGAGCATTGGCAAGGTTCTGTGCCGTAATGATGTGCCGGAGTCTGTGGTACGTGCAGCAATGAACAAATGCAAAGCCTGCTGAATATTGCGCAAGTAGTGCTTTTGCAGGATTACGTCGTTGACTTTCCCAGGCTATCATGTGATAATTAAAGACAGTGAAAATAAGAATAATCCGTAGGGGGAGGCCTTTTCATGAAAAAACCGATTTTCCGTGGCGCCGGCGTAGCTATTATTACGCCCTATACCGAGGACGGTATAAATTTCCCGGAGTTGGGACGCATTATCGATGACCAGATAAAGAACCATACCGACGCTATTATCATCACGGGTACGACGGGTGAATCTGCGACCATGAGCGATGAAGAACATCGTGCCGCGATAAAATTTGCTGTTGACCATGTGAAAGGACGTGTGCCCGTTATTGCCGGCACAGGTTCCAATGAAACGTCTTATGCGGTTGACCTGTCAAAATATGCGGAAAGTGTGGGGGCCGATGCCCTGCTGGTGGTTACGCCCTACTACAATAAATGCACGCAGAAGGGCCTCATTGCTCACTACACGGCTATTGCTGATGCGGTGAACATTCCGATTATCCTCTATGATGTGCCTTCCCGTACTGGTGTGGGCATTACGACGGATACTTATGTACAGCTGTCCAAGCACCCCAACATCGTGGCGGTGAAGGAAGCCAACGGCGATTTGTCCAAAATCCTGCGCCTGCGTGCAGCTGTCGGTGATGACCTGGTAATTTACTCCGGTAATGACGACCAGATTATCCCCATTCTGTCCCTCGGCGGTCAGGGCGTTATTTCCGTCCTCTCCAATGTTGCGCCGCAGGAAACGCATGATATGTGTCAGGCGTTCTTTGATGGTGATACGAAAAAGGCCGAGCAGATGCAGGTCGAGTATGCTGACCTCATCGATGCTCTGTTCTGCGAAGTGAACCCCATTCCCGTAAAGGTTGCCATGCGCAAGCTGGGCTATAACGCAGGTCCCCTGCGCATGCCGCTCAGTGAAATGGAACCCCAGCACGAAAAACAGCTGGAAGATTCCCTGCGCCGTCATGGCTTGATAAAGTAATAACTGCTGCAAAACGGCTGTCCCTTACAGGGGCAGCTCTTTTTGCCGATAGGAAGGAATAATATGCACGGAGTATTTGACATTGTGGGGCCGGTGATGATTGGCCCATCCAGCTCCCATACGGCCGGCGCGGTGCGCCTGGGACTTATGGCCAGAAAAATCCTGGGGGAAGAGGCGGCCAAAGCGGAAATAAACCTGCATGGTTCCTTTGCCATGACTTACCGGGGACATGGTACGGACAAGGCCCTTATCGCCGGTATTTTAGGCTTTTCCCCGGAGGACGAGCGTATTCGTGAGGCGTTGGAAATCGCTGCGCAAAAGGGCATGAGCTGCAGCTTTCAGACAGTGAATATCGAGGACGCCCATCCCAATACCGCCGTGATATATCTCGTGGGCACGAGCGGGCGCACTGCCAGAGTCCGGGGGGCCTCTGTAGGGGGCGGCAATATCATGATAACCAACATCGATGGGTATAATGTGGAACTTACCGGGCGTTATCCGGCGCTGATTACCATTCATCATGACTGTCCCGGGGTAATTACCCAGGTGACAAAACTGCTGGCAGAGGCCAATGTCAACATTGCCTTTATGCGTGTGTCCCGGCAGAACCGGGGCGAAACCGCCATGATGATTATGGAGCTGGATGAAGAACCGGCGGCGGAAGTGGTGGAGCAGTGCCGGCAGAGCAAGGCCGTGGATTATGCTTTTGCCATTCCGGCCATTTAAGATGTAGGAGAGATAACGTGGTCAATTTTAATACCATCGGGGAGCTGGTCGCCCTGGCCGGGGCGCAGCAGGTACCCCTGCATGAAATTGTAATTCAGCATGAAATCCATGTCAGTCAGCAGGAGAGAACGGCTATTGTCACGGCTATGGAGAAAAATTGGCAGGTGATGAAGGCCTCTATTGAGCGCGGCATCAGCAATCAGGAAAAATCCCTAAGCGGCCTTACCGGCGGTGACGCCAAGCGCCTGTATGATTATCAGGATAAGGGCTATATGGGACGGCAGGTCCTGTCGGCTGCAGCCTATGCTGTCGGCATCAGTGAGGTCAATGCCGTGATGGGGCGGATTGTTGCCTGTCCGACCGCCGGCTCCTGTGGTATTGTGCCGGCGGCCTTGTACGCGGCACAGCAGAAAAAAAATCTGCCGGACGCGGCCATTGTTATGGCCCTGTTTACAGCTGCCGGTATTGGCATGGTGGTAGACCAGAACGCCTCCATTGCCGGCGCTCAGGGCGGTTGTCAGGCTGAGTGCGGCACGGCTGCCGGTATGGCAGCAGCGGCGTTGGTGGAACTGGCTGGCGGCAGTCCGCAGGCGGCAGCCAATGCCACGGCCTTAGCCATCAAAAACCTGCTGGGCCTGGTCTGTGACCCCGTGGCCGGACTGGTGGAGGTGCCCTGCGTCAAGCGCAACGGTTTTGCCGCAGTGGAGGCCATGCTGGCGGCGGATATGAGCCTGGCCGGCGTGGAGTCGGTGATACCCGTAGATGAAGTCATTGACGCCATGAACCGTATTGGCAAGGCACTGCCCAAGAGTCTGCGTGAAACCAGCGAAGGCGGCCTGGCGACAACGCCTACCGCCAAAGCTCTGACAAAACGTATCTATCCGCAGGTATGATGTGGATAAACAATAAGCCCCCGGCTTGTAAAAGCCGGGGGCTTGATTTATATGTTTGTATTCAGCTTTAGCCCTTATTATTTACTGGGCCAGTTTTAAGATGGCCAGGGAAATACTATTCAGAGGCAGTTGTTTTTCTACGGCACCGATTTCATAAGCGGCTTTGGGCATACCGTAAACAGTGGCCGTAGCGGCGTCCTGGCCCAAGGTATGGGAACCCTGCTGGCGCATGTTCAGAAGTCCGTCAGCACCATCGCGGCCCATGCCGGTCAGGATAACACCCATGGCACGGCTGCCGGCCTCAGCGGCGACGGAGTCGAAGAGAACGTCTACGGAAGGGCAGACGCTGTGCACCGGCGGTCCCGGCTTGCATTCGAGCATGTACTGGCTGCCCATGCGCTTTACGGTCATATGTTTGCCGCCGGGAGCAATGTAGATGTGATTAGGCATGACCACATCACCACTGACAGCCTCCTTGACAGTAAATTTGCTTTCATGATTGAGGCGTTCCGCAAATAATTTGGAAAACATTGGCGGTATATGCTGGACGATGACGATGCCCGGTAATGGCGGCCGCAGTCCCTGCAATACCTTGGTGATGGCCTCTGTACCGCCGGTGGAGGCACCGATGGCGATAAGATTTATGTCGTTCTTATTGGCCGTGGAAGTAATAAACGGCTCGATTTTTGGCGCTGCTGTCCGCTGCTCTGCATGCTGTTTTTCCACAGTGGGCGGTGGCGCAGGTTTGGTTGCCTTCCAGATTTCTTTGGTGACTATAGCTCCTGCGCCTATATCCGTATTGGCAGCACCTTTTTGTGTATGAATGACCAGAATGTTGCTGATCAGGGTATCAAAGAAACCGTTCATGGGCTGGCCAGTGGACGGTTTTTTTAGATAAATTGTGGCCCCCAGCCGTTTAGCTGTAGTCTGACTGTTATCGAGTATGCCGTAGGCGATAATGGGGGTATTGGCCGCTGATTTTACGAGCAGCGGCAGAAATTTTTCATGATTCACGATGGCGGAGGCCAGAGCAAAATTCAGCACGATGATGGTAGGCTTGAACAGGGGGAGTTTTCCCTGAGCGTCTACCGGCTGGGAGGCGTGCTCCACCAGACTGCCGGGAGGCAGCCGGCGGTTGAGCTCCTGTACCAGTGAGTCTTTAAAAGTTATGGAATTGTCAATCACGAGTATACGTAGATTGCGCATATTCTCCTCCGCTTGTAAAACTATTCCTATATATTGTAGCATAATTTAACTGTAATAGGTAGGAGGAATATGGAAAGGAGTGTTGAATATTAACTTAGAGATAATTTATAAGGGGTGTTTCATTTATGAATCGATTGGTAAAATCTTTTGCATGTGCTTTCGCAGCATCGTTGTTTATCTGGGGAGCTGCACCGGCGGACGCTATGAGTGTTACGGGTGTCAGCCAGGAAATGGCCGTTGGCAGCAAAACGGTGACGGCCAGTGACCAGGACGGTGCTAAGATTAAATTTGTTTCTGATGGCAAGGTATTGCGCCTGATGAGTGCTGATGGCAAGCAGGACTTCCTGTCCTTCAGCAGTTTTGACGGTATTCAGAGCGGTGTAGAGTTCAGCGTCAGGGCGATTGAAACTACGGAACCGGCCAAGCGCCTGTTTGAAATCAATGCTACCCGTGACAGCAAAAGCTGCGGCTACTGGCTGGTAGGGAAACATAATGGTGTGTGGACGACCTATGTATCATGGAACAGCTTTGCTAATCTGGGATTCCGCACCAATCGCTGGCATCAGCTCAAATCCACTATTGAGAATCAGCAGCTTGTTGTGACCAGTTATGACGGCTACGGCAACATGGATTGGCGTGCTCAGGTGTTCTGGCATAATGAGGACGGCTGGTGCGGTCTAAAAAGATTTTAAAAAAATGATTGACAGACAGGTTGCTCTCGCGTATAATATTTTATGTTAGTTGCGAGAGCAACGACACGCTGATTTAGCTCAGTTGGTAGAGCAGCTCATTCGTAATGAGCAGGTCGTAGGTTCGAATCCTATAATCAGCTCCATAATATTGCTGATTTAGCTCAGTTGGTAGAGCAGCTCATTCGTAATGAGCAGGTCGTAGGTTCGAATCCTATAATCAGCTCCATAATATTGCTGATTTAGCTCAGTTGGTAGAGCAGCTCATTCGTAATGAGCAGGTCGTAGGTTCGAATCCTATAATCAGCTCCATCGAGATTTAAGGCTCCGCTTTATGCGGGGCTTTTTTACTATCATTTTTTTCATTAGTATGCTAATAGCCCACTGGCCGGGGATACGTTTTCGTGGCCAGTGGGCCTGTTTTCTGTTTAGAAAAAAGAGCTGCAAATTTTGCAGCTCTGTAAATTCATAGTGGCGGAGTGGAGAGGATTCGAACCTCCGCACCGGTTACCCAGCCTAACGATTTAGCAAACCGTCCTCTTCAGCCTCTTGAGTACCACTCCGTTATGGCGGAGAGGGTGGGATTCGAACCCACGCACCCTTTCGAGCCTACCGGTTTTCAAGACCGGACTCTTCAACCACTTGAGTACCTCTCCATAACAAACATAACTAGCATAGCATTTTGGCAGGATATTTGTCAAGGAATACTTATTTTTTTGCAGGTCTGGCAGCTGAGTTGCCTATGGGGGTGATGTTTTGCCGGCAGGGGGATTTTTCTGCTGGCAAAGTTGGGGCAATTGCGCTATAATAGCATACGTTGTTATCTATAGTAAGGATCTGACAACTTTGAGGAGTGTAAGCAGTGAAAATTGCTTTTTTTGATTCGGGAATGGGCGGCCTGTCGGTGCTGCACCATGCCATGAAGGTTTTGCCGCACGAGCAGTTCGTCTTTTATGCTGATGAGGATAATGTGCCCTATGGCACCAAGACCAAAGAACAGGTACAGGACTATGTGGACAAGGCCTTCCGTTTTTTGCTTAAGCAGGACGTAAAAGCCATTGTGGTGGCCTGCAATACGGCAACTTCGGTGGCTGTGGCTAAGATGCGCAGCCTGTACGATGTGCCCATCATCGGTATGGAGCCGGCGGCTAAAAAGGCCCTGGACATGGACGGTACGAAACGGGTGCTGGTGACGGCTACGCCGATTACCGTGAAGGGCCGTAAGATGGAGCTTTTAATTGAAAAGGTGGACAAGGACCATCTGGTGGACCGGCTGGCCCTGCCGGAGCTGGTGACTTTTGCCGAACGGCAGGAGTTTAATTCCCCGGCTGTTACGGATTACCTGAAGGAGCAGCTGGCCCCGTTTGATTTTGCCAATTATTCGGCACTGGTGCTGGGCTGTACGCATTTCAACTATTTCAAGGATACCATGCGGCAGCTGCTGCCTGAGAATGTACAGTTTGTCGATGGCAATGAAGGCACGGTCCGGGAACTTATCCGCCGTCTGCGGGAGCGCAATCAGCTGGAAGAACAGACGCCGGCCGTGGAGTATTTTTATTCCGGCCGCCGGGTTACCGATGATAGCGAATTAAAGCGTCTGGAAAAATATCTGTCACGGCTGGAACAGATGTACAGGATTTGACTTGACTTTGCAGTTTATTTGTTCTAGTCTATACAATGTATGTTAAGGGGGACTTGCTATGCCGGTAAATGCTTATCATCATGTAAATTTCTATGATACCGATGCCATGGCAGTGATTCATCATGCCAACTACATCCGCTGGTTTGAAATCGGCCGGGTGGAATACCTGCGCTCCATCGGCATTACGCTGACGGAAATGATGGATGACGGCTATGTGTTTCCCATAACGGATATCAGTGCGAAATATGTGTCACCGGGAAAATTCGATGACAATCTCGTCATTGAAACCACGGCTACGGCCCTGACTAAGGCGAAAATGTGTTTTAAATACCGCATTTACCGTCAGGAGGATGGCCAGGTGCTGGTGACGGGAAAATCGCAAAATGTGTACACCAGCAAGGAAACGGGCCGTATCGCCCGCCTGCCGGAGAAGTATTACACACGTCTGCAGGCTGCTATGGAAAAGGAAAAGGCTTTGGCAGCGGCAGAAGTGCAGGGATAATAGGGAGGAATTATAGTGGAATTTTTAACGCTCGCGCTGTTAGCTATTCTGGTACTTATCCTGATAGTTAACGCTTATTTTGCTCATGTTGGTCTGGAGGATATTCACATTGATAAAGATATCCCCGTAGAACTTGAAAGCAAGGACGATAACAGTCTGGTGCTGTCCAAGAAACTGCGCTTTTATAATGAAGGCAAACAGTGTGCCACGATTATGGACGCTATCTGCCGCAGCCAGCTGCCGTATGAGCAGTACGATGGCATTGAAGTGCGCGCCAAGGCTGAGCGTGAGGGCGAAGTACGTGAGGACGATTACTTCGAGGCCGTTATCATTCAGTGCAAGGGCTACAAAGGTGGGGAAGATTCCCTCAATATCTATGCCAAGGTTAAACTCACGCCGCGCAAGGGTATGAGCCTTGATGAGGCGCTGTCTCATATGGTGGACCTGCCGCTGGATTTAATCTGGCAGGAAACGGGCCGTATGCCCCAGCATTATAAGAAAATCCGTATCACCATTACGGCTGAGGAAATTGCCAAACTGGCCGGTGTACAGCTGGTAAAAGATTGAGGAGGCACTGAAAAATGCAGGACGAAATGAAACTTATTCCGGTGCCGACGCGCATCTTGACGGAAAAAGACGATATTGTTGATGCTATTGAGCATTACACGAAAGATATAATTGGCGAAAATGACTTGCTTTGCTGCGCAGAAAGCGTAGTGGCCATTACGCAGGGACGTTTTGTACGTCCTGAGGACCTGAAGATTTCCGGTCTGGCGCAGTTCTGCTGCCGCTTTATCCCGGACTATGGCTCCCTGGCCTCGCCGCATGGCATGCAGTCCCTGATGGATGTGGAAGGCAAATGGCGTGTAGCTTTTGCCCTCTTTGCCGGTTTTGTGGCCAAACTCTTTGGCAAGTCCGGTATGTTCTACGTCTGGGGCGGCAAGGAAACGGCCATGATTGATGACGTAACGGGCACTATGCCGCCGTTTGACAAGTGCATTGTTTACGGACCGGGCGAACCGTACGAAGTTGTTAAACGCATTAAGGAACGTCTGGGCTGCTTTGGCGCTATGATTGCTGACGTTAATGACCTGAAACGCAGCCGCGTGGTAGGCATTACTGATGGTGTGGACGGGGAAATCGCCCGCAACCTCCTGATTGATAATCCTTTTGGCAATGCCTCGCAAAAGACGCCTATCTGCATTATCAAGAACTACAAGCAGTATCAGGAAAGTAAATAATTGGCTATGTAAAGCCTCCCCTAAGGGGAGGCTTATTTAAGGAGTGATTGTATGGAGCGTTATCGGCACCGCGCGGCAGACGAATTGCGCCCCTATAAAATCCACCGCCGGTTTCAAAAATATCCGGCCGGCTCTGTGCTCATTGAGATGGGTAATACCAAGGTAATCTGTGCCGCTACCGTCGAAGAACGTGTGCCGTTCTTTTTGAAAGGTACAGGCGAGGGCTGGATTACAGCGGAGTATTCCCTGCTGCCCAGTGCTACGGGAGTTCGTACCCAGCGCGAGGCTGTCCGGGGGAAACAGTCCGGCCGGACACAGGAAATCGAACGTCTCATTGGCAGAAGTCTGCGTTCAGTGGTGGACACCAAGGCTTTGGGGGAACGTACCATCATGCTGGACTGCGACGTGATTCAGGCCGATGGCGGCACCAGAACAGCAGCGATAACCGGGGCTTTTGTGGCCTTGGTAGAGGCTTGTGCCACTTTTTATGAAAAAGGGAATGTTTTCCCGGTAAAAGATTTTTTGGCTGCTATCAGCGTAGGTATAAATAAGGAAAATGAACCCATTCTTGACCTTTGCTATGAGGAAGATTCCACGGCGATGGTGGATATGAATGTGGTGATGACAGGTTTTGGCAAGTTTGTGGAGGTACAGGGAACCGGTGAAGGCCGTCCTTTTGACCATCAGGAATTGTCGCAGCTGCTGGCTTTGGGGGAGAAAGGCTGCCGGGAACTGATTTCCTATCAGAAAGATGTTTTGGGCAGTCAGCTGGTGTGGCTGGTAGGCCGCGAAGGATAACATAGAGGAGCACGTAAGTTTAATGAAAAAAATCGTAATCGCAACTAAAAATCCGGGCAAAGTGCGGGAAATAAAAGATGCCTTTGCTCATTTGCCGGTAGAGGTGCTGTCCCTGGGGGATTTTGGACAGCTGCCCAATGCTATAGAAGATGGGGAAACCTTTGCAGAAAACGCCGC
The DNA here is from genome assembly GCF_000686945.1 of Selenomonas sp. AE3005. GTDB lineage: Bacteria > Bacillota > Negativicutes > Selenomonadales > Selenomonadaceae > Selenomonas_A. The sequence goes on along the minus strand of NZ_JMME01000007.1, from coordinate 118,088 downwards.
TATCAAGGCGAAGTTCTACATGGAAAAAACTGGCTGTGCCTGCCTGGCAGATGATTCCGGGCTGGAAGTTGCGGCTTTAGGCGGCCGTCCGGGTGTTTATTCTGCCCGCTTTGCCGGGTATAACGCCGATGACTGGTCAAATAACCAGAAAATGCTGGAGGAAATCTGCATTGCCGATGTGGAGGAGTCACGGGCTAACTACCGTTGTGCACTCTGCTTTGTTGATACGGACGGTCATAAGGTGTCGGCAGAAGGACGCTGCGACGGTGTGGTCAAAAAAATTCCGCACGGCAATGGCGGTTTTGGTTATGACCCGTATTTCTATACTAATGAGTATGCCGGGCGTACGATGGCAGAATTAACTTTGGAAGAGAAGAACCGTATCAGTCATCGGGGCCGGGCTCTGCGGAAACTGGTGCAGCAGCTGGAGGATGTCCTGTAATGAAAATAGGCCTTGTTAGTGACAGTCACGGCGGCACCGGCGCTCTGGATTTAATGTTGTCCCGGCCGGAGGCACGGGGGATTAAGTTATGGCTGTTTGCAGGTGATGTAGCTCTTGATGGCGAATATTTAGATATGGTTACACCGGAGAATGTGGAGGTAATCAAGGTCGCCGGCAATAATGACTGGCCGGGGACGAGCCTGCCGGATTATGAAACTCTGGACGTGGCCGGACATACCATATTGCTGACGCACGGCCATATTTTTGGGGTGAACTTTGGCCGGCAGAAACTGGCTCAGGCGGCCCAGGACGTGGGCGCGGATATCGCCGTTTACGGTCATACCCATGTGGCAGAGTACACGGAAATAGCCGGCATAACCGTGCTTAATCCCGGCAGCGTTTCCCGTCCGCGTGACGAGCGTGCCGGTTCATTTATGGTGCTGGATTTAGTGCCGGAGAAAAAGCCTGTGGTAAATTTGTATAGATTATAACGCCGTTGTTCCAGTTTTGCCATAGGCAAAACTTCCTCTTGGCGTTTCCCTAAAGGACTAGCTTCGCTTCGCAACGAGGCGGGAGATATGCTCGCCGCCTGTTTTGGTATTCTTGCCTCGTTATAAAACAAATTTATCCAATAATCGTTATCAAATAGAAAAAACAAATATTTTTTCATAAAAAAGTCCTGCTTTTAGCAGGATTTTTTTTGCGAATATCTAATATAAATATTGATGTGATAATAGTCACTGTTAGAGGTAATTATGATACATAAAAGTGAATCCGATTCACTATTGATGCGGTTAGCGGGCATTTTCAGAATGCTTGAAAACTAATAGAAAATGTGTTATTATGTGCCTACTGATGTGTGATAAAGTGTATTTATGGGAGGGATTACTTTGCGAGAAATTGACGCAAAACAAATCACGGAAACCGTGGCACAGATGTGCAAAGAAGCGGCTTATTACCTTCCGGATGACGTTTACAACGCCATGAAGAAGGCCAGAGAGACGGAAACCTCTCCGGTAGGACAGAATGTTCTTGACCAGATTATCCGCAATGCGGAAATCGCCAAGGCCGAGGATCGTCCTTATTGTCAGGATACGGGCATGACCATCGTATTCCTCGAAGTAGGTCAGGACCTGCATATCACTGGCGGTCTCCTGGAGGATGCCGTAAATGCCGGTATTTCCAAGGGCTACACCGAAGGCTATCTGCGTAAATCCGTGGTAGGTGAACCGCTCTTCAATCGTGTGAACACCAAGGACAATACGCCGGGTGTTATCTACACGAAAATCGTAGCCGGTGATAAGCTCAAAATCACCGTAGCTCCGAAGGGCTTTGGTTCTGAGAACAAGTCTGGCGTGAAGATGCTGGTGCCTGCTGATGGTGTGGAAGGCGTGAAGAAAGCTGTTATGGACATTATCCTCCATGCCAGCATGAACCCCTGCCCGCCGATGGTAGTAGGCGTTGGTATCGGCGGTACCATGGACAGAGCAGCCCTCCTTTCCAAGCTGGCACTGACGCGTTCCGTTGATGAACGCAATCCGATGCCGGAATACGCCAAACTGGAAGGCGAACTCCTCGAACTCATCAATCAAACGGGTATTGGTCCCCAGCTGGGCGGCAACACTTCTGCCCTCGCTGTAAATGTAGAGTGGGGCCCCACTCATATCGCTGGCCTGCCGGTAGCAGTTACTATTTGCTGCCATGCTATGCGCCATAAACAGCGTGTACTTTGATTTGAGATGGGAGGAAATATAAATGGCTGAACAGATTCGGATTCAGACTCCGTTTACGGAGGAAATGAGCCGCAAGCTCAAAGCAGGCGATGCGGTACTTATCTCGGGCGAAATCATCGCTGCCCGTGACGCTGCCCACAAGGCAATGACGGAAGCCCTTGCCCGTGGCGAAAAGCTGCCGGTTGACTGGCAGAATCAGATGGTTTATTATCTGGGACCGACGCCGGCAAAACCGGGTGATCCCATTGGCTCCTGCGGCCCGACGACTTCCGGCCGTATGGACGCATATACTCCGACCATGCTCGAACAGGGCATCAAGGGTATGATTGGCAAAGGTTCCCGTTCCAAAGAAGTGGTTGAGTCCATGAAGAAGAACGGTGTAACTTACTTTGCTGCGGTAGGTGGTGCTGCTGCCCTTATCGCCAAATCCGTTAAGAAGTATGAAGTGCTCGCTTATCCGGAGCTAGGCCCGGAGGCTGTGGCTCGTCTTACAGTAGAAGATTTCCCGGCTATCGTGGTTATCGACTGTGAGGGCAACAACCTTTACGAAACGAATCAGGCTAAGTATCGTACGCTGAAAGGCTACTGATTAAAAACTATGTGGAACAAGGCGGACACGGGAATTTGTCCGCCATTCCAGGAATTATTTTAGGAGGTATAGAATGTTTCACACAACTTTTTATGTGCGTCGTCTGCATTCATTAGTGGGCCTCGTGGCACTGGGTGTGGTTCTCTTTGAACACATCTTCACCAACTCCATGGCTCTCGGCGGCGCTCCTGCACTTAACGGAGCTTTGGCAATGATGGAGCTTATTCCGCAGCCGATTTTCCTCGGCCTGGAAATTGGCGCTATTGCCGTGCCTCTGCTTTTCCATGCAATTTACGGTGTTTACATTGCCCTGCAAGCTAAGAACAACCCTGGCAACTATGGCTATGTCCGCAACTGGCAGTTCGCTCTGCAGCGCTGGACGGCCTGGTTCCTCGTTGTGTTCCTCGTATGGCACATCTTCTATCTGCGTATCTTCACCAAAGGCATTACCGGTACGCCGATTTCTTACGAACTCCTGCAGAACTACTTCACGGCTAACCCCGTGTACGCTCTGCTCTACATCCTCGGTATGTTTGCTGCAATCTTCCATTTCTGCAATGGTATCACTACCTTCTGCATGACTTGGGGCATTGCCAAAGGCCCGCGCATTCAGAATGTGGTAAACCTTTTCAGCATGGGCCTCTGCGCAGTACTGTGCCTTGTAACGCTGGCATTTATGGGCAGCTACTTCGTGATGTAATTGCCTTGTGTATGGCAAAGTAAAGGAGAATTTCAATGGCTAATAAACCTGAAAAGAAGATTATTGTCGTAGGCGGCGGCCTTTCGGGCCTCATGGCTACGCTGAAAATCTGTGAAGACGGCGGTAAGGTTGACCTCTTCTCTTATTGCCCGGTTAAACGCTCCCATTCCCTGTGTGCACAGGGCGGCATGAATGCCTGCATGGACACCAAGGGCGAGCATGACTCCATCTATGAACATTTCGATGACACGGTATACGGCGGTGACTTCCTGGCTGACCAGCTGGCTGTTAAAGGCATGGTTGAGGCAGCTCCGAAACTCGTGCACATGTTTGACCGCATGGGCGTGCCGTTCACCCGTACGCCGGAAGGCGTGCTTGACCTCCGTAACTTCGGCGGCCAGAAGAACAAACGTACCGTATTTGCCGGTTCCACGACGGGCCAGCAGCTCCTCTACGCTCTCGACGAGCAGGTTCGCCGTTGGGAAGTTAAAGGCGGCGTTAAGAAATATGAGTTCTGGGAATTCATCAAAATCATCAAGAACAAAGACGGCGTTTGCCGTGGTATCGTTGCCCAGAACATGAACTCCAACGAAATCGTGGCTTTCCCGGCTGACGTAGTAATTCTGGCTACTGGCGGCCCTGGCCAGGTATATGGCCGCTGCACGGCGTCCACTATCTGCAATGGTTCCGCTGTATCCGCTGTTTACCAGCAGGGCGCAGAAATCGGCAACCCCGAATTCCTGCAGATTCACCCGACGGCTATCCCGGGTTCCGATAAGAACCGTCTGATGTCCGAAGCCTGCCGTGGTGAAGGCGGCCGTGTTTGGGTATATCGCAAGAACCCCAAGACGGGCGAAAAAGAACGCTGGTACTTCCTCGAAGATATGTATCCGGCATACGGCAACCTCGTACCGCGTGACGTTGCCTCCCGTGCTATCTATAAGGTAGTTGTACACATGGGCCTTGGCATGACCAACCCGAACCGTGTATATCTCGACCTCTCCCATATTCCGGCTGATTACCTGGAACGCAAACTCGGCGGTATCCTCGAAATGTACGATGATTTCGTAGGTCAGGATCCGCGTAAGGTGCCGATGGAAATCTTCCCGTCCATCCATTACTCCATGGGTGGTATCTGGGTAGACAGAGAACATCACACCAACATCAAGGGCCTCATGGCCTCCGGCGAATGCGACTACCAGTACCATGGTGCAAACCGTCTGGGTGCAAACTCCCTGCTCTCGGCAACTTACTCCGGCACTATCTCCGGTCCGGAGGCTCTGCGTCTGGCACGCAGCGGCGAACTGGGTGATGCTCTCACGCCGGAAGAACTGGAAGCAGCACGTCAGGAATGCGTTGCTGAATTCGACAAGATCCGCAACATGAACGGTGCAGAAAACGCACATCAGATGCACCATGAACTCGGTGACATCATGTACAAATACGTTTCCATTGAACGTGATAACAATGGCCTCAAACAGTGCATGAAAGAACTCCATGCCCTCCTGAAACGTTGGGATAATATCGGTGTTACGGACCATGGCAACTGGGCAAATCAGGAGGCAATGTTTGTTCGTCAGCTCCGCAACATGATTATCTACGCTATGGCTATCACGAAGTCCGCTCTGCAGCGTGATGAAAGCCGCGGCGCTCATGCCAAGATTGTCCTGAAATCCGACTACGATTCCTGGGATGCAGCTAAGAAACAGGCTTTCGATGAGAAAAACGGCAAGTATCATTTCGATGCTGAAACCGGCCGTGCTATGACGGATGATGGCAACGATGATTTGCTGTTCTTTGGCCGTGATGATGAGAAATTCATGCGTACCACGGTGGTATCTTTTGACGCTGCCAACAGTGAACCGGAAGTTTCCTATCGTGAATTTGAACACTCTCTCATTAAGCCGCGTCTGCGTAACTACGCTGTAGCTAAGAAAGAGTAAGAGGGAGGACAATAACAATGGCAGAACAGAAAAAAGTCAGATTCGTAATCGAGCGTCAGGATGGCCCCAATGCGGCACCCTATACGCAAGAATTCGATGTAGATTACCGTCCGGGCCTCAACGTTGTTGCCGCCCTGATGGAAATTCAGAAGAACCCGGTCACCGTTGACGGCAAGAAAGTTGCGCCTGTTGTTTGGGAATGCAACTGCCTGGAAAAAGTTTGCGGTGCCTGCATGATGGTTATCAACGGCAAAGCCCGTCAGGCTTGCTGCTCCCTGATTGACAATCTGGAACAGCCTATCCGCCTGCAGCCGGCGCGCACGTTCCCTGTTATCCGCGATCTGCTCATCGACCGTTCCGTTATGTTTGAAAGCCTCAAACGTATCCACGGCTGGATTGAAGTTGACGGCAGCTGGGAAGTTAAGAATGCACCGATTCAGAATCCGTACACCGCACAGACGGCTTACGAGATTTCGCACTGCATGACCTGCGGCTGCTGCCTCGAGGCTTGCCCGAACGTGGGCCCGCAGTCCGACTTCATCGGCCCGTCCCCGACGGTTCAGGCATATCTCTTCAACCTGCATCCGCTGGGAAAATTCGACGCTCCGAAGCGTCTGAATGCCCTGATGGAAAAAGGCGGTATCACCAGCTGTGGCAACAGCCAGAACTGCGTAGAGGCCTGCCCGAAGAACATCAAGCTGACGACGTATCTCGCCCAGCTCAACCGCGATGTAAACAAACAGGCTTTGAAGAATATCTTCAACCACTAATTGCCTAAGCAATACACAAGCCCCTGCCAATTTGCAGGGGCTTTTTCTTGTTTTCACTTGCTTATTACCCCTGTTTAGGTATAAAATATACATATAGATGGGTGAGTTACCCAACGGGATTTAAATAGGCAATGTAGGATGATAATTATGAAGAAGAATAATCGTATTCCCCTGAGCCCCTGTTTACGACGTTTTCGTTTTTATTTTGACCTGTTGCGCAAGACGACCAATGACTATATGTTTCTGACAGATTTGCAGGAAAACATGGTCATGGTATCAGCTAATCTGGTGCAGGATTTTGAATTGCCCGGTGAAATTTTATATGACTTCGATAAATACTGGGTGCCTTTGGTTCATCCGGAGGAGAAAAGTGCCTATCAGGCATCTATCACCAAAATCATCGGCTCACAGGCTGCCAGTGAACATAATATGGAATATCGCGTTAAGACGCGTAAAGGCGAGTATGTATGGATTCGCTGCCGTGGTCGTGTGGGATTAGACCGGGATGGCAAGCCATATATCTTTGCCGGGACTATGTCACGGATGGCGCAGCGTAATCAGGCTGATGAGGTGACGGGGCTGCTCAATAAATATCAATTTGAACATGCTGTCAAATTGGCATTAGCCCAGTACCGTGCTACAAATGAAGGCGGCGCGATACTGGTATTTGGGTTGGATAATTTTAAAATCGTAAATGAAACCTACAACCGCGTGACCGGTGACCTGGTGCTCAAACGTGTGGGGAGCATTATCAGCAATGTGCTGCCGCAGGAGCTGACACTGTTTAAGCTCGATGGTGATGAATTTGCCGTAATCTATCCAGGCGCGAAGGAACAGGATGTAGCAGATGTTTTTGCCAGTGTGCAAAGTGCCCTGTCCCGGCCGCAGGATTTAGAAGGTCATCAGTATTTCTGTACGGCCTCCTGTGGGACGGTCTTTTATCCCGAGGCCGGCAAGGATTATCTGGTACTGCATAAACACGCTGAGGCAGCTATGGATATTGCCAAGCGTGAGGGGAAGAACCGCAACGTCATTTTCAGCAAGGAACAGTACAATCGCTGGGTGCGCTCTATTTCCATGCGCGACAGCATTTGGGAAAGCGTGGAAAATGGCTGCCTGGGGTTCAGCCTGTTTTACCAGCCACAGGTAAATGCTGTTGACCAGCGGCTTATCGGGGCTGAGGCCCTGCTGCGCTGGAAGAACCCCAAGGGACGTATGGTGGCGCCTATGGAGTTTATTCCCATTTTGGAAGAAACCAAGCTGATTATTCCTGTGGGTAAATGGATTGTGGAAGAGGCCATTAAAACCTGCAAGAAATGGCGGCGGACTATTCCTGACTTCCGGGTAAGCATAAATATGAGCTACGAACAGATAAAGGATTTGTCCCTGCTGAAGTGCGTAGAAGAATGCCTGGAACACTATGACATGCCGGCTGACTGTATTGTTCTGGAACTGACGGAGAGTAAAATTGTCGCTGACTGGAGCTTTATCAATAAACAGTTTGACGCCTTCCGGAAACTGGGCATAGCTATTGCCATGGACGACTTTGGTACAGGATATTCATCGCTGGCCTCACTGAAGAACCTTTCCTGTGATATTGTAAAGATTGACCGGGAATTTGTGAAAAAGATACTCGAAAATGACTTTGACCGCCGTTTGGTACAGTGCGTGGTAGATTTGTGCCACAGCATTGGGATTCAATGCTGTATCGAAGGCGTGGAAGAGGAGGCCGAATACGAACTCCTTACCAAAGAGTGCAAGGCTGATGCCATTCAGGGTTACCTCTTTGGCCACCCGGAAAGCGTCGAAGTATTTGAAGAAAAGTTTTTAAAGATGGAGAAAGAAGTATAATGTCAAGAAACAAAGAGCAGGAAGATATTTCGTTATTGGGCAATAAGAAGGTTAAATACCATTATGACTATTGTCCGGAGATTTTGGAAACGTTCCAGAACAAGCACCCGGAAAATGATTACTGGGTAAAGTTTAACTGTCCGGAATTTACGGCCCTGTGTCCGATTACAGGGCAGCCGGATTATGCGACCATCTACATCAGCTATGTACCGGGAGAAAAGATGGTGGAGAGCAAATCCTTAAAGCTGTATCTGGTAAGTTTCCGCAATCATGGCGATTTCCATGAGGACGTGGTCAATGTCATAATGAAGGACCTCGTTAAGCTCATGGACCCCAAATACATTGAAGTCTGGGGCAAGTTCCTGCCGCGTGGTGGTATTTCCATTGACCCGTATGCCAATTATGGCAAACCGGGTACCAAGTTCGAAGAACTGGCCTGGCGCCGTTTTGCAGAACATGATATGGTCGCCATGGATAAGGTGGATAACCGCTGACCTGCGCTAACCCTGTAACCTAGGAGGAGATTCCCGGTTGAAACGTCAAAAACGTATTGCCCTTGTAAATGATATAACTGGTTTTGGCCGTTGTTCCGTGACGGTGGAACTGCCGTTAATCTCGGCCATGAAGATACAGGCCTGTCCGTTGCCGACAGCGATACTGTCGGTGCATACGGGCTTTGAACATCATTATCTTGATGATTATACGCAGCGCATGCAGCCATATATGGACAGCTGGGAGAAAAACCAGCTGTCCTTTGATGGTATTTGCACCGGTTTTTTAGGCTCGGCTGAGCAGATTACGCTGGTGGAGGATTTTATCCGGCGCTTTAAAGAACCTTATACCCGGGTAATGGTTGACCCGGTGATGGGGGATAACGGCAAGCTGTATAAATCCTATACGCTGGAAATGTGTGCAGAAATGCGCCGCCTGCTGGCGCATGCGGACCTTGTGACGCCTAATCTCACTGAGGCCTGCCTGCTGCTCGATATACCTTATCCCAAGAATGGGCAAATCAGTGATACGGAACTCGAATATATGGCCAGTGAGCTGGCGGCCCATGGGCCGTCACAGGTCATAATCACGGGTTTGCATGGGGATAACACCGTGCGGAATTTCATCTTTGAGGCCGGGCGGGGCAAAGTGCTGACGGTGGAAAAGGTCGGCGGCGACCGTTCTGGGACGGGCGATGCTTTTGCGGCTATTGTGGCCGGCAGCCTCATCAATGGCGAAACGCTGGAACAGGCGGCCGTTAAGGCGGCGGATTTTATCCATAAATGCCTGCAATACGCCGAAAAACTTAATTTGCCGTGGAATTACGGCATGCCATTTGAGGAATATCTTAGGGAGCTGAAGTAATTGTTAGTCTATGCAACACATAAGGGCGGCCGTTATTTATCTTTGCCGGACAGCCTGCAGGAACAGCCGGACGGGCTGCGTAATCTCTATGTCAATATCACAAATGAATGTAACTGTTCCTGTACCTTCTGCCTGCGCAATATGAAGAAGATGGCCGAAGAATCCAGTCTGTGGCTGAAAAAGCGGCCGACTGTGGCGGAATTGAAAAAAGCCCTGGACGAAGTGCCATGGGAGTACATCAAAGAAGTGGTCTTTTGTGGTTTTGGTGAACCCACTATGCAGCTGGCCACGCTTACAGAGCTGCTCCGCTATGTGAAGGAAACACATCCGGGTATGCCTACGCGGCTCAATACCAATGGGCTCGGCGAGCTGGAATACGGCCGGGAAATTGCAGCAGACTTTAAGGGGATTTTGGACACGATATCCATCAGCCTCAATGCCTCGAACGCAGAGCGGTACTATGAACTGACCAGAGCCAAGTATGGTCTGCAGTCCTATGAGGCCATGCTGGACTTTGCCGAGCATAGCAAAAAGTACGTGCCGCATGTCGTGCTGACCATTGTGGATAAAGTAGAAGGACCTGACGAAATAGCCAGGTGCCGGGAAATATGTGCACAGCGCAATCTGACCTTAAGGGTTCGGGAATACGAGGACAGCTAAAAAAATGACGTTGGAAGAAATTCTTCCAACGTCATTTTTTATGGTATGCTATTAGTCGTCGCCTAATTTGCTGATGGTCAGCAGCAGGTCAATGCAGCGGACATAGAGCCAAACCAGAGTGATGAGCAGGGAAAAGGCACAGAACCACTCGTATTCTTTGGGCAGGCCCTGCGTGACGGCGTCCTGAATCTGCTGGTAATCAATGAACAGGCAGGCCGTAGCCAGGCCGATAATCAGCAGGTCGAGGCCCAGGCCAATCAGGCCGCCATGCATGAAACCAAAATCCATACCGAAGAAGTAGGACAGGACAAAGCGCAGGAGGTAGCCCAGCAGCAGGCCAAACAAGGCAATGCTCACACATTTGGTAAACTTGCCATTTACGGTGACAAGGCCCTTGCTGAATACAATCGCTGCGGCAATGGCCACGGTGAAGGTGAGGGCCACAGCCTGAACGACAACGCCCGGCAGGAAGTTTTCTGCTATCATGGACAGCATGGCAATGGAGGCACCTTCAAAAATGGCAAACAGCGGTGAAATAAAACCGGCTGTTCCCGGCTTGAAACTTACGATAAAGGTCATAATAATACAGCCAACGCAGGCGACAATGGTCGTTACCATCGTGGCATAGCCGCTGATAATGGTGGCAAAGGCTGATACAGCCACTAACAGCACCATCAGAATTTCCTTGAAGGCCACGCCGGAGTAGCTGGCGGTTTCGGCCATATACTGCCCACGGCTGAGGTCCTCTATTTTGCTAAGCATAGGATTTTCCATAAATATCATCCCCTAACATAAAATATATCCCTGCAATACTATTTTACCATAAAAGATATTGCAGGGATATATTTTATCTATCAATAAAGCAAGCCGGCACACATCGTGTACCGGCTTTATTTATGGATATTCATAGATATTAACTTATCCTTCTCGTATTCATTTGTCGGCGTAGATTTCTTCTCGAGCAGAAATCCAGCAGAGTGTTCCATGATATATGGATGTTTAGCTAAAACATTTTTGAATACACAGATTCATTGGTTGCGCGCGCTGCATCTCTCATTCGATAACAATAGGGTTACTACAGTTTCGATGCTCATAGAGAGTTGGTAAAGATTTACCCGGGATAGCAGTTTCTTCTTTCTTGTCCTAACGTTGTGCGCCTTACTTCCAATCGCTTTTGAGTACGTCTGGCGACTAAGTCATCATCACGTCTCTTTTTCGCCAATTGGATATTCGTTTACTTCACCAATGCACTTGCTAGCTAGGTCTTAAAAGAGCACCTGCCCAGTGATTTCTTCAATAAACACTCACATCCTTTCATGAACAAGTATGTAAGCTAATGAAGAGAGCCTGTTTCGGCTAGATACCCACCTGCTAAAATTTCGACCTCCAGTACTACTTTTCTAGTGGTTTGCGTATCCATCTCCTCTTTACACCTATATAATAACATAGTATTCAGATAATTGCAATGCTTTAGAAAAAATAAAATTTAAGATTCGCAGCAAAATATCCTCATTTATAACGATGTTTTATAGTATAATAAGAGTATGTGAATTGTGGATATAAAGGAGCAGACATAAATGAAACATTTGGTTATCGTGCGTGGCGGTGGTGAACTGGCCAGTGGAGTCATTCACGCCCTCTATCGGGCAGGCTTCCGTGTGTTGGTACTGGAGAAAAAAGAACCATCAGCCACACGCCGCCGGGTTTCTTTTTCCGAGGCTATGTACCGTGGTGAGGCCAAAGTGGAACGGGTTATTTGTTACAAGGCCAAGAATCTTGCCGAGGCCAAGGAGCGCCTGAAGAAAGGCGAACTGGTAATGCTGGAGGACCCCGAGGCACGCTGCGTGAAGGAATTAAAGCCGCAGGTGCTCGTGGACGCGATTCTTTCGCATACGACCAATGGTACAACCAAGGACATGGCCGAGCACACCATTGCGTTAGGCCCGGGCTTTTGTGCTGGCCGTGATGTAGATGTGGTCGTGGAAACCATGCGCGGTTATAATCTCGGCCGTCTTATTTATGAGGGCTATTCGGCACGCCGGCAGGATATAGACAGCAGCACCGTCGGCGCGAGTGGCAATATTGAGCATTTGCTGTTTGCTCCGGCAGCAGGAATAGTCGACGCCCTGTTCACTATTTCCATGATGGTGAAGAAAGGAGAGACGATTGCCACCCTGCGGACTGACGCAGGCGAAACGATAGAGATAAAGGCACCGCTGGCTGGTGTGCTGCGTGGCAGCCTGCACCGCGGCAGCCGGGTCAAAGAGGGGCAGAAGATCGCCGATATCAATCCCACCATGGGACAGGAGGAATGTTATACCATTTCTGACAAGGCGCGTTGTGTAGCCGGTTCCGTCCTGATGGCGGTCATGGTTTGGCATAGCAAACGCCCCAAACACAGATTTTTTGGTCGTGGTTAATATGTGGGAAACACTGCTGAACTTTATCTTTCCACCGCATTGTCCCCTGTGTCATGCCTATGTGGAAGAGCGCGGCCTTTGGTGTCCGCATTGTTTGCAGGAAACGTTAAAATTACAAAGATTGCCCTTAAAAGTGCCCATGCAGAAAGCTATTGCTGAAGCATGGGCTTTTGGCGTGTACCGCGGCGGCCTGCAAAGTATAATCAAGGCCTTGAAGTACAGGGGCAGGCGCAGCACCCTGCCGTATATTGATACGCTGCTAAGGGCAGGGCTCGCAGATAAGCAGCTGGGACATATTCTGGCAGCTGTTGATATGGCCGTGGCAGTACCGCTGTATCCGGCGAAGGAAAAACAGCGGGGCTTTAATCAGGCGGAGCTTATTTTTAAAAACTTTCTGCAGGCAGCAGATATACCTTTGACGCGTCAACTGGTGCGGCTGCGGACTACTGTCTCGATGTATCAGTTAAGCGAACAGGAAAGACGTCAGAATCTCAAAAATGCCTTTGCCGTAACAGCGGCAAAGGCAGTGACAGGGAAAAATATTTTACTGGTTGATGATATCCTGACTACAGGGGCAACACTGCACGAATGCGCCAAGGTATTAAAAGCCGCCGGTGCCGGCACAATCTACGCTCTGGTTCTGGCCAGTGACCATCGCTGAGGATAAAAAATTACATAATAAAAGCCCGGCAGGACTGTTTCCGGCCGCTTGACGCTTAGCGCGCAGCGGCAGACTCAGTCATACCGGGCTTGTTTTTTATTATGCTGTTAAGCGATAAAGATTAGCCAACAAGGCTCTGGCCAAAGTAGACGATAAGGCCCATAACGATGATAAAGGGCACGTAAACCTTGGCGGCGAAAGCCAGCAGCTTACCGTCAGCACCAGCCGTCTTAATGGCGGCTACGGCGATGGCGATACTCTGAATGGAAATCATTTTGCCGGCGCAGGCGCCCGTAGCATTGGCTGCAGCAATCCAGGCCTGGGCGGCAGGCGTAGCGCCGATAGCCTGCGCGGCCTCAGTCTGCAGTTTGCCGAAGAGCACGCAGCTGGACGTAGCAGAGCCGGTGATAAAGGTACCGATGGAACCGATAAAGGCGGCAATGCAGGGATAAGCATGGCCCGTAGCTGCAACAGCAGCCTCAGCGATTTCGTGCGTCATGCCAGCGTAGCCCATGACTTTAGCTGTAGCGATAACGGAAATAATGGTGAGAATGGTGAAACGCAGGCCGACAATGGTCTTTTTCAGTACGCCGAGCATTTCGACAAAGCCGGCACCCTGTTTGGAACCACCGATAAAGGCAGCCAGGAAAATCAGTACACCCGGCGTAGCAACCCAGGTGAAAGTATAAGGCGTGCCGCCCTCGCCGTCATAAATGAGTACGGAGCTCTTGATGAGGTTCAGCGGGTCATGAATGGCCGGAATCAGTTTAGAAGTGGCCAGCAGGAAAACGAAGATGAGAATGAACGGCAGCCAGGCCGTGATGGCTTTGCCGACGGTCAGCTGTTCACCATCATCTTCATGGGCCGGCATAGCGTAGGCCGGGTCATTTACCGGGAACATTTTAGCGCAGGCGATGATAGCGCCCATAGAACCAATGGAGCCGGCAACAACAGCCAGCTCCGGGCCCATGGTGGCAGCTACAGCCAGTTCCGGAATGAGGAAACCTAAAGCAGCACCCAGGCAAATCGTAACCATGCCTTTGAGAGCTTTGAGGGAACCGCCGGCAATCAACGTCATGATGAAGGGGCAGAGGATAGTCAGCGGCGCCAGCTGCAGGCAGGTGTAAGTGGCGAGCGTCGTGGCATCATTGCCCGTAACATTGCCCAGAGTGACCAGAGGGATACCGATGGAGCCATAAGCCGTGGGTACGGAGTTGGCAACGAGGCAGACGCTGGCGGATAAAATCGGATTAACACCGATACCTACCAGCATACTGGCCGGAATAGCGATAGCCGTACCGAAACCGGCCATGCCTTCCATGAAGCCGCCAAAACCCCAGCCAATCAGGAGAATCAGCACGCGGCGGTCATTGCTGACGGAGGTCAGCATCTTTTTGATGCCGTCCATGCCTTTAGTGTGTTCGGAGAGGTTGTAGGTGAAAATAGCAGCGATGATTACAAGCAGGATAGGCCAGCAAGCCAAAGCTACGCCTTCTAAAAATGCCTGAAAGGCATGTACTGTCGTCATGTCATAAAGGCCGATACCAACGACTACTGAAATAAGCAGTGCCAGTATGCAGGCTTTATGCGGCTGCATGTGCAAAATACACAGCGCAACAGCCAGCCACAAGATGGGGGAAAGCGCAATCAGAAACAAAAAAACCAAGTCCTTTCTTTATAAGACCATGAAAAATATATGAATAAGATACTTCATTATATAAGCAGGTACTAAAAATTGTCAATGGTTGAAAAAAAGAAATACCAGCGCGTGCAAAGATAGTATAGAAAACACCGGCATGAGGATACTTATTCCTGCGCTAGTACGCGCGGAGCGTGTAAAACGCTTAGGAACAAGTATCCTCATGCCGGTGAAGTTAATGCGTGCTTAACCCTGCGCTGGTACACGCGGGGTGTGTAAAATGCTTGGGAACAAGTATCCTCGAGCCAGTGAAGTTAATTATACAATATCAGTTTTCTAAAACTACTTCTAATTCTTCTAAGGTTTTCTTTTTGCTTTCTTTGCCGAGCAGGATGACTACGGCGGAGATGATGACAAATACGGAGGCGAACATCAGGAAGATGGTGTTCATGCCAAAGGCATTGCCGAGCATTACACCTACGAGCATGGGGGCCAGCATGCCGCCGATACGGCCAAAGCCGGCAGCCCAGCCACTGCCTAAAGCACGAATTTGCGTCGGGTATTGTTCAGGCGTGTAGGTGTAGATAACCCCCCAGGCACCCAGGTTGAAGAAACTCATGGCTGCGCCCCAGGCCAGCAGTGTTTCCGGCGTGGCAGCATTGCCGAAGAAGAAACTGCAGACACCGGACAGGAGCAGGAACAGGGACAGGGTGTACTTGCGGCCGATGACGTCAACGAGCCAGGCGGCGGCATAATAGCCGGGGAGCTGGGCAAGCGTCATAATCAGTACGTACTCAAAGGTCTTGACGACAGCAAAGCCCTGAGCATAGACGATGGAAGGCAGCCACATAAAGATGCCGTAGTAGCTGAATACAATACCGAACCAGGCCAGCCACAGCATGGCTGTACGCGTGCGGAAGGGCTTGCTCCAGAGGGCTGTAAATTTCGGGGCGGTTTCCTGCTCACGTTTGATGGCTGACATGTCAGTCATACCGGTAAAGGGCTGGCTTTTTACACCGAGTTTCTTTTCGAGCAGCAGGATTACGTCCTGGGCCTCTTTGATACGGTTCTTCGTCAGCAGATAGCGGATGGATTCCGGCATGTGCAGGCGAATCAGGAATACGTAGAGGGCAGGCAGGGTGCCGATGACAAACGCAATCTGCCAGCCAAAGACGGGAATAACCAGATAGGAAATGCAGGCAGCCACCAGCCAGCCTACGCCCCAGAAACTTTCCAACAGGACGATGAAACGGCCGCGCAGGTGTGACGGCGCATACTCACTCATGAGGGTGGCCGCTACCGGCAGTTCACCGCCCAGGCCAAAGCCAACGAGAAAGCGGAAGACCAGCAGGGATTCATAGCTCCAGGCCAGGGCACACATGCCCGTGGACAGGCTGTAAAGCAGGACGGTGATGGAGAAAACTTTTTTGCGGCCGATACGGTCAGCCAGGGTGCCGGCCAGTACCGCACCCAGTGCCATGCCGATAAGGCCGATGGAACCAATCCAGCCTACCTGCGCCGGGCTAAGACTCCACTCTTTGGCCAGCACCGGCAGAACAAAGGCGATAAGCCCTGTGTCCATCGAGTCAAACAGCCAGCCCAATCCTGTAAGAATGAGCAGCTTGTAATGAAAGGAACCCACAGGCAGGGATTCCAAGCGCTGTAAAATCATGTGATAAACCTCTTTTCTACAAATGCGACAACTGTCATGACAATGAAAATAACAATTTGCATTATACACTGTCTTGACACCTGTAGCAACCCCTGAAAGAAAATAATTGCTGTAGATGATTTTTAGACAGGGAAATGCTATAATTAGATGGTATTACTGAAGACCAATAAGGAGTTATTTACTTATGCAAAAAATAAAGGGATGGCTGTTAGCTGGCGGTATCTCGCTGACAGCCGGACTGCTGCTTAATATGAATGTTACCTGTGGTGCGGCGCAAAACAGCGATTCGGTGCGGATAAAGATTGGCCAGCCGGCCGTGACAAATACGGCCAAACCGGCTGCGGCGGAGCAGAAACCTGCCGCGACTGTCAGCTCTGTCAAGGAGAATGCTATGGACAGAATAAGAAACGTCCAGCTTTCCTGGAAGGAAATCCCCAGTGCGGTTCGCTATCAGGTGGTGATACTTAAATCAGCTGAGGACAGCAAGGAAAATATCGTTCAGACTTATGATTATGTATTTACCAATGGCCTGACCGTGGATTTAAGCCGTTTCGAGGCCGAGGCCAAGGCTTTTTACTGGAAAGTATGTCCGCTTGATTACAATGGCCGCCCCTTGGGAAATCATTATTTTTCCAAGCCACGCCCGGTTACGGACAGTAAGGTGAACGTTAATGCGCCCAAACCCACTACGCAGTTTGAGCGGATGGATTACTTCCCCCTGTATCCGGTGTTTTCCTGGGTGCCTTATGGCAAGGCCAAGCAGCACGAAGTGCAGGTATATCAGGTAACCGGCAGTGAGGAAAAACTTATCCGCACTCTGCAGGGCGGTGAGTATGATGTTTATGAGGACGGCGGCTACACTGTGCCGGGCAGATATTTTTGGCGTGTGCGTGCCTTGAATAAAGATGGCAGTCCTTTGGGTGGTTGGTCGGAGAAAAGCTATTTTACCATCAAAGGCGATAAAACACCGCTGGCTGCACTGGGTGACAGCATTACCCATGGCGGCGGGGCCATGTCGGTATCGCCGGGGTATCTGCTTTATGACTGGGAGTCTTATTGTCAGGTACCGGTGAAGAATCTGGGCTATAGCGGCAATACTACCGAGGCCATGCTGGAGCGGTTTGAACGCGACGTACTGCCCTTTTCACCCCGGGTGCTGGTGGTGATGGGCGGCGTTAATGACTACCGCCTGGGTACTACCGGCTGGCAGACGGTGGAAAATCTCAAAGCCATCAAGGCCAAATGTGACGCCTACGGGATTATCGTGGTGTTCCTGACAGTGACGCCGATAAACTCACCGCTGATGGTCAGCCGTGCGCATATCGAACAGCCGCCTTATGACTGGCAGACACATCAGAAGTACATCAACGACTGGGTGAAACAGCAGCCTTTCTTTGTAGATGTGGCCAGTGCTCTGACCGACAGTATGGGCAATCTGCGCGACACCTACACTACGGATGGCCTGCACCCTGATTACTACGGCAAAAAATACATCGGTGAGCAGGTCGGGCGTTATCTGAAGGCACATTTTGCCTGGGTTACGAATACGCTGACGAAAAAGCCCATTCCGACTTACAATGACTAGGGCATTTTTGCATTTTTAACCCAGTTATAATGACAAAGGCCGTATTTTGCTTTAAAATATAAAGTATAATAGGAAGTAATATGAATTAAGGGGAAGGTGGAAGTTATGAGAAAGATATGGGGAATCCTGCTTGTAATTTCCTGTCTGCTGTCTGGTGTATGTATGGCTGCCCCCCAACAGATAACCGCTACAGGTGTATATGTCATGGGAGAGAATGACTCGCCGAAAATTGCCAAGGATGCAGCCAGGCAGGAGGCTATGCGCTCAGCTGTGGAAAAAGCCGGGGTATATGTGGAAAGCTACTCACGGACGCAGAACATGCAGCTGACGGCTGATGATATCAAGGTCATTTCCGGGGCGGTGATGAAGGTTTTACAGGAACAGGCTGTACCGGAACTGTCCGCAGGTGTATGGAAATACACGGTTACACTGACTTGTGAGGTTGACACGGATAAAATCGACCTCAAAGCGATGATGGACAACCGTAAAGAACTGGAAAAACTCCAGCAGGAGCGTGACGCGCTCAAAAAGCAAAACGAGGAACTGCTCGGAAAATACCGGAAAGCACAGGGGCAGGAGAAAAAGGACCTGGAAGAGAAACTGGAGTCCCAGTATTCCCTGCAGGATGTTTTTGACCGCTGCGCTACCTATATTCAGCAGGGCGAACAGCGCCGTGCCATCTTCGAGCTGAACAAGGTTATCTCAGATACCAAGGTAAAGGACAGCCCACGGGCTTATGCTTATTACCTGCGCGGCCGGGCCTATTACGAGCGCAATATGGACACCGAGGCGCTGGAAGATTTTGACGCTGCCAGTGCAACGCCGCACAATGATAATATCTATCCCGTATGGCGTGCCTATTACTATCGGGGGCTGATTTACTCAGACCGGGAGCAGTGGACGCTGGCCTATGAAGAATTAAAAACAGCCTGGGAGGCCTCCGGCCGTAACGATGCAGAGATAGAGGCTGCCATGCAGCGTGCCAGACGCCATGCCTATCCTGCTGCCCAGCGTGAAGGCAGACACCATATTCCCAGCAATGGCGGCAGCAAGCGTCCCAGCAGTGGGAAGGACGCCATCAACTGGGAAAAAGTCGTTTCCGATGTATTGATTGACGTTATCCGTCAGGCGTCTAAGGGATAATAATCCTTGCCAGCAGCTGCAGAGGTTCAAATTGTGACTTGCGCACAGGATATTTTTTCCTTTGCCTGGTATAACGAGGCAAGAAAATGTCCCCTACCTCAGCAGGTGGGGGCACGAATACCAAAACAGGCGGCGAGCATATCTCCCGCCTCGTTGAAACGCCAAGAGGAAGTTTTGCCTATGGCAAAACTGGAACAACGGCGTTATAATAAATATTATCGGCCCGGGGTGTGCTGCTGGCAGGCGCTGCCCCGGCAGATAAATCTTTTCCGTCAAGAAAGCGAGGATAAGAGTAGTGAAAGAGTATTCCTTTGCACCCCAGGGTGTTTGCGCTAAGCAGATAACCTTTAGTATTGATGATGCCGGTAAATTGCACAACGTGCAGTTTATGGGCGGCTGTCCCGGTAATCTGCAGGCTATCGGCAAGCTGGTAGAAGGGGCAGAACCCCAAAAGATTGCCGACATGCTGCGCGGCAATGACTGCCGCGGCCGCGGTACTTCCTGTGCTGACCAGCTGTCCATTGCCCTGACTGAGGCTTTGAACAGCGCTGGTGTCGCGTAAATAATAACTCATAGACAGAAAAACTGGTGTCATTTTGTGATGGCACCAGTTTTTTTTCTGAAGTTGCAGCTTAGCACGCTTTTTCATATAATTAAATTAAGTTATAAGGAATTATATTGAAAATGTGGGGAAAGAAATGGTCAAGCTATCAATTCGCAGGAAGGTCCTGTTTATTATGCTCGCTGGGGTGCTGGCTACATTACTGGCTGTGGGTGGTGTGGCACTTTACGGCATGAGCCGGACGCAGCAGTCTACAGCCCAGGAAAGTAAAGCCCTGGAAAATTTTTTGTCCGACTCGTTGGGCGCTTATACAGAAAATCTGGCCAAGGAAAGATTGAAGGATATAACAATAACCCAGGCCCGGCATTTGGACAGGGAATTATTGATAGTGCAGGAAGATGTGGAATACATGGCCGATGCCATGCACTTAATCCTGACTGCTCCCGAGAAATACCTGCCGCGTCAGCTGCCGGATACGCGTGGGGAACAGGACATATTATTTGGCATGCCCTATATCCACTATAGTTCGGCCTTGCTGCAGCAGGGGATAACGCCTGCCGTGCAGACGGAAAGCGGGCTGGCCGCCAATTTTGCCGATGTACTGCTGCCGATGAGTAAATCGTATAGAGGCTACAGTACATCGTTATACGCTGGTTCTAAGAACGGCTATCTGCTGTGTTTGGATTTAACAGCTAACGATAATGGGCCGGCCAGCGTGTTTCCGGATGCGCATGTCAAGGCGGAGTTCCTGGCGAGTTATGACCCGCGTGAACGCACTTGGTATAAGCAGGGGGAAAATACTATAAAACCGGTGTTTTCCAGTGTTTACAGGGGCGCAGAGGGTAATCTGGACATAACCTGTGCCGCACCCTATTATGATGCAGACGGCTTTGCCGGTGTGGTCGGGATTAGCTACACCGTTGAGGATATTTACCAGACACTGGTGGAACATGCCATGCAGCAGAAAAGTAACAGCTTTGTTCTGGACAGCAGCGGCCGGGTGATTTTTTCTTCGGAAAAAGCGGGCGTGCTGTCAGTAGACGGCCAGGCCAGGGATATTCGACAGGCCGGAGAGAATGGCCTGGCAGAGACAGCCAAAAGTATGACTGCCGGCGAAAGCGGCGTTGTATCGTTGACGATAGCAGACAAGTCATACTATCTGGCGTATGCTCCAATGCCGACCACCGGCTGGAGTCTGGGCGTCCTGTTGGGGACTTCAGAGGTCATAGACCCGGTGGAACAGGTAAAAGATTATGTCGTGACGAATATGGAGGCCTTCCAGAAAACAATGCACGACAGTATATCTGATATCCTGTTAAAGGGCTTACTGCTGCTGATTCCCCTGCTGTTCCTGCTCATGTATGCCAGTGCTTTTCTGGCGGAGAGGATTACAAAACCCATTCGCAGACTGGCCGAAGGGGCTAAGGAAATTGCCAAAGGCGATTTTAACCAGAAATTTTCCTTGAACAGCGGCGATGAGCTGGAGAATTTGGCGGCGTCCTTCAATTTTATGACGGATGAACTGAAAAAATACACGGAAAATATGGCCAAAGCGGCCGCAGAAAAGGAACGTTCCCGTACGGAGCTTAAAGTAGCGGCAAAAATTCAGACGGATATGCTGCCGCGAAATTTTGCTGATTTTGACTGTCAGCCGGAGTTTGACATTTACGCAATGATGGAGCCGGCCAAGAATGTGGGCGGAGACTTTTATGATTTTTACATGCTGCAGGGGCGGTATTTGGTCATAACCGTGGCTGACGTGTCAGGCAAAGGTGTACCGGCGGCCCTGTTTATGGCTAAATCACAGTCCGTGCTGAAGAACTGTGTTCTGCGGATTAACAATCCCGAAGATATGGCCGGCGTGCTGACCGAGGCCAATAAGGAACTGTGCAGCAATAATGATGCCGCCATGTTCGTCACCGTGTTTATCGGCGCTCTGGACCTACAGACCGGTCACTTTACCTATGCCAGCGGCGGTCATTGCCCACCCTTGCTGGGGCAGGACGGGCATTATGAATTCGTGTCAATGGCAACAAACTGTGTGCTGGGGCTGATGGAAATGCCCTATATACAGCATAGTCTTGACCTGAAACCGCAGGATACGCTGTTTGTTTATACCGATGGCGTGTCGGAGGCAATGAACGAGCAACGGAAAATGTTTACCGAGGCCCGGATAAAGGCTGCTCTGAACGACTTGCCGGCAGCGCAGCCGGTGACGGATATACTGCAGCAGATGTACGCAGTTATACGCCAGTATGCCGGAAACGCAGAGCAGTCCGACGATATTACCATGCTTGGCTTGCGGTACAACGGATAATTTCAAAAAAACTATTGACAATGACCTGACATGTCCGTATAATTATGTCTTGTGAGTGACACACTTGCAAAAATGGCCCGGTAGTTTAGTTGGTTAGAATGCCGCCCTGTCACGGCGGAGGTCAGGGGTTCAAGTCCCCTTCGGGTCGCCATTTGCCTCTGTAGCTCAGTTGGTAGAGCAGGGGACTGAAAATCCCCGTGTCAGTGGTTCGATTCCGCTCGGAGGCACCACTTAAAAAATAAAATCCTTGTCATAGCAACGGCTTTGACAAGGATTTTTTGTATTTCGCTATACAGGCCTTACTTGGCGCGGAAATCAATATAGAGAATTTCCGGCACGGTAAACAGCATTAGTCCCTTCTTGGTGAAGAAGGAAAAGGAGTCAATGTTCTGTAGTTGGAAGGAACTCAATTCACTGCTTTGCAGAAACTTCTGCCCGTCTTTGTCGGTATAGCGAATGGTCAAAATATCATCAACAGAGACGGAAGAACCGCCTTTCCAATGCACAACTGCTCTCATGGTATCACCCCTAACATTTATTTAATTCGACACGGGAAAAAATTTTCCTGCTGGAGTGGTGCTATAGATAAGCTGTGTTATACTGTAGGTGTGTAAAACTTGTGCAGGATTTTTAGGAGTGTAACGAATGGAAGCTTTTTGGGCAGCTTTTTTGCTGATTTTTTTCGCAGAAATGGGAGATAAGACGCAGTTTCTGGTCATGGCGCTGGCCGGCAGGTACAGCAGCCGCGCCGTGTTTACCGGCATGACACTGGGCATAATCGTCGTGCATGGTCTGGCCGTGGCCGTTGGTGCTACCATCGGCAGCCTGATTTCGGCAGAAAAAATGACCATAGTGGCCTCAATTCTCTTTATTTGCTTTGGCCTCTGGTCCTTGAAAGGCGAAACGGAGGACGAAGAAGAATGTAAGGCCAGCCGTTTCGGCCCGGTAATGACCGTAGCCCTGACTTTTATCATCGGGGAAATGGGGGACAAAACCCAGCTGGCGGCCGTGGCCCTGGCGTCAGAAATGGGCAACTGGCTTATGGTATTCGCCGGTGCCGTAGCCGGTATGGTTATCGCTGACGGCATGGGCCTCGTGGCCGGCAATTACCTGCAAAAGAAAATATCGCCCCCGACCATGCAAAAAGTGTCAGCGGCGATATTCATCGTGTTTGGTGCAGCCGGACTGGTGCAGTGTCTGCTGTAATTTAGCAGCTAATTCTGCCACGATGTCAGCGCGGTGATTCACAAACATTTCCCCTGTGCCATGGCGCAGGTAGTCTTCGTTTATATTGTACTCAGCAATCAGCTGGGAAATGACACGCTCTGTGATGGGGCGTGTCATTTTTTTTTGTAAGCGGCGGTGCGAAAATATTTTATGGTGTTGCTGTAGCAACGACATACTATTCAGAATAATGATATAATGTGGCCAAAGTTGAGAGGAGGGGAGCGGAATTGGATTGGAAAGAGTTTTTTAACAAACATACGCTGGGCTGTCTGGCAGGCGGATTTGCCATAGGGCTGGTGGTTTGTGCCATCGGCGCCGGAATGATGTCTTTTTCCGGTTCGGCAGCGTTCTGCGGTTCCTGCCATGCGATGAAAGGCGAGGCGGCGAGCTTTGCCAAATCTACGCATAGCAAACAAGCCTGTGTGGAATGTCACCTGCCTCACGACAATATGGCTATTTACATGATTGAGAAGGGGCGCACAGGTATGGTTGACACTTATCATGCGGTACTCAGGGATTATCCGGCCCGTATTGACCTGTCAGCCGGGGGCAAAAAGACTGTGAACGGCAACTGCCTGCGCTGTCACGAAAACACCATGGGCAGTGTACACATGGCGGTGGGCGTGGATATGGACACCGGAGCGGACTGCTTGAAGTGCCATAGCCGCATAGCCCATGGAAGTAATCATCTCGAAGGGGGGATAAAAGTTGAGTAAGCTGCAAAAGATTCTAGCTGGGATGGTGGCCGCCTGCGTGCTGTTCTTTGGTTTCGTAGTGGTACGTCTGGGAGCAGCGCCCAATGATGACAGTGTCAAGCTGGCCAAGATATCCCATGAAAATTATGCCCATGTGGGCAAGGAGGCCTATAAAGAGGCTTATCCTTTGGAATATAAATCCTATATGAAGAATAATCAGGGTGGGGAAAGCCCCACAGGTTATGGCGGCAGTGACCCGGGAAAATCTTATATTGAGATGCAGCCGGAAATCAAGGAAAACTTCAAGGGGTATAAATTTTCGGTGCAGTATGATGTGGCCCGTGGCCATACCTGGGCTGGCGTTGACCAGTTGAATTCCCAGCGTATTCCGCCGCAGAAGGGCAACTGCATTGTCTGCAAAGGTTCGTGGATGTATGACAAGTGGTACAAGGAAAGCGGTTGGGATTTTGCTACCCTGCCGTTTGCTGAGGCAACACCGCCTTATACCAATAAGGATACCGTGGAAGGCACAGACCTGTACATGGGCTGTTCTTCCTGCCATGACCCGGATACGATGGAACTCAGGGTTTATCAGCAGGGCTTTGTAGAGTCCATGGCCTTGAAGGGGATTGATATCAGCAAGGCGTCCCACAATGATATGCGTGGTTATGTCTGCGGCCAGTGCCATAACGAATATTACTTTATGGCCGAAGATGGCCGGGTGCGTCATCCTTTTATTGCCGGTTGGGAACCGGAAGAGCAGTTTAAATTCTATCAGACGCAGAGCGAGCAGCTTGGGGCCTTTAAGCAGGATTGGATTCATCCCGATTCCAAGACGCCGATGCTGAAAGCCCAGCATCCGGACTTTGAAATCTGGACCACCAGTGTGCATGCTGACGCCGGCGTTACCTGCGTGGACTGCCACATGCCTTATATGCGGGAAAATGGTCAGAAATATACCTCGCATTGGATGACCAGTCCGCTAAAGACGGTAGAGGCCTCCTGCCTCAAGTGTCATGATGAAAACAAGGACACGCTGATTGCCAGAGTCAAGACTATCCATGATAATAATTTCAAATTACAGCGTATTGCCGGTCAGACGGTTGCCAAGGCTCATCTGGCGGTGAAGGCGGCCATGGACGCCGGAGCTACGGACGAACAGCTGGCACCGGTGCGGCTGAAACTGCGCGAGGCTCAGTGGTATTGGGACTGGGTAGCTGCAGAAAACGGCAATGGTTTCCACAATCCTGATAAGTGCATGCGTATCAGTGGTGAGGCCATTGATTTGGCCCATCAGGTGATTGAAAATGCCAATGCTTTGGTAAAAGGCAGCTTGTAAAATACAATACTTATAATGAACAACGCCGCCACACTTGGAAAAAAGCAAGTGTGGCGGCGTTTGTCTGTCATTTATGATGGCAATACCCTTACAAAACAACGGTAGTAATTCTTGTAGGATAGTACAATGCAGGAGTCTATTTCAGATGATAGAATAATTACTATATATAGTTGCCATAGCAACATGATGATAGTTTTATTGTTGATATAATGAAGGAAATATGTGTATTTAGGAGTGAAGGCTATGCAGGTATATCATCTTGATTTGCATGAGCTGCCATTGTTTCAAGGGGTACCGGCAGCAGAGGTGGAGCATTTTATAGAGGCTACCGGGGCCAAAATAAAACGGGTAAGCCGTGGCGCCCGGATTTTGGACGCTTATGAGGAAAATCATAATATCGGCGTAATTGTCGAAGGTGAGGCGCAGGTATTGGCCGAGGACCGTTTCGGCAAGGAAAATGTCAGCCATAATCTGGAACGTGGTGCGATGCTCGGGAGTACTTCAGCGATTATGCCGCAAATACCGTATGATATGGCTATTGAGGCCCTGACGGACGTACTGGTACTATGGATTCCTTATCAGGCCTTGCTGACGGCTGGCCCGAAACTAGGACGCACACATGGCCTGGTTATGAAGAACCTGTTGGAGGCCTTTTGCCGGAAAAATGTGTTGATGATGCAAAAAATCAAGATTCTTTCCCAAAAGACGCTGCGTGAACGGCTGATTCTCTATTTGCTGTATAAAGAACAACGTAAAGGTAAGGCGCGTGTGCAGGTGCCGGGCCGGGTACAGCTGGCCAAGGAACTGGAGTGCAACCGCAGTGCACTTACCCGGGAGATTAGCGCCATGCAAAGTGAAGGCCTGCTTAAGGTGGGCGAGGATTGGATGGAATTGGATGCTGCCAAGGTGGCGGCTATGGATTGAGTCATGATTACGATAGAGTTTAACGAGGTCAAGCAGTCTTTCTACGGACGGCACATATTTGGGCCTCTGACGGCACAGCTAAAGGGCGGTCAGATTACGGCTGTTACCGGCGCTAACGGCAGCGGTAAATCAACCTTTTTAAAACTGGCCGGACATCTTCTGCGGCCTGCGCAGGGGACTGTCACGGTAAAAACAGAGAGCGGTGAGCTCACACAGGCAGCTTTGCGGCAGCATCTGGCGATGGTAACGCCGGAATTGCGCTTTTATGACCGGCTGACGGCCAGGGAGAATATGGCGTTTTTCCTGGGCTTAAGAGGGCTTTCACTGACTGAGGCTGCATATAGAAAGATTTTGGACAGGGTAGAGCTGCCGGCGTCAGCTGTCGACCATGTATATACCGGGGAGTTTTCCACGGGCATGCGGCAGAGGCTGAAGATGGCGGTGCTCCTGGCCTGTCAGGCAGATATCTGGCTGCTCGATGAGCCGGGGGCTAATCTTGATGAGGCTGGCCGGGCGATGGTGGCCAGGGAAGTACAGGCGGCTGCGGCGCAAAATGTCTTGGTGGCCTTGGCGACGAATGACCCGGGAGAGGAGGCGCTGGCGCATGCATGCATCGCTTTGGCAGGGAATTAAGCTGGTTTTTGGCAAGGAATTTACCTTAGGCCTGCGCTTTAAGGCTGCCTGGTCAACGATGTTTATGTTCGCCCTGACTACGCTGGCCTGTGTCAGTCTGGCCTTGCAGGGGGCGCCCTTAGAGCCGGAACTGGCCGCTGCCCTGTTGTGGATTATACTGTTCTTTGCCGCCATGGCCGGCGCTGACCGTGGGTTTGCTGATGAGGATACAGCCGGGACGCTGCTGACCTTGCAGATTTACGGCAGTGCCCAAACCGTGCTATGGGGCAAAATGCTTTATACGTGTTTTTTGCTCGTATGTCTGACGTTCTTCATTGTGCCCCTGTTTTTGCTTTTACTGGGGGCTGAGGTGGCGGCCGGCGGTGTATTAGCAGGCACGCTGCTGCTGGGGGACGTTGGTATTGCCGCAGCCGGAACGCTCATTGCAGCGCTGACAACGGGAGCGCAGGTTAAGAGCGGTTTGTTTTCGGTCTTAATGCTGCCGGTGATACTGCCGGTGTTTTTGCCGGCCATCTTTCTGACGGCAGGCACTTTGGGCAGCGGCCAGCTGCCGGTGCATTATCTTCTGGGAATGGCGCTGTATGATGGCGTATTGCTCGCGGCAGCGTCCGTACTTTTTGATTATCTATGGTATGAGGATTAGTTTGGAGGAATTTTCATGGGGGCTTTACTTGGTATATTGACCCTGCTCACTATAGGACTGGTGTTTTTTGTGGTGCCGCCGGCAGAAGGACTGGGCTATTATGTAAGGCTGGCTTTTTTGCATATTCCTGTGGCCTGGGTTGCGGTGCTGGCGTTTTTAATCAGTGCGTATGAAGGCGCTCGTTTTTTACGCAGCGGTGAGTTGGTAGCGGACGCCAAAAGCGCGGCGGCGGCCCAGCTGGGGTTCATTTTTGTCATTTTAGCCACGGTGAGCGGCGCGGTTTTTTCCAAGCTGACCTGGGGCGCGTATTGGAACTGGGACCCGCGGCAGACCACCATTTTTGTGCTGCTGTTAATTTACGGGGCGTATCTGACCTTGCGTGGAGCCATGCCGGCCGGACGCAGGCGGGCTAAAGTGGCGGCGGTGTATGCGCTGTTTTCCTTTTTGACAGTGCCGTTTTTGGTGTTCATCATTCCCCGTTTATATTTTTCCCTGCACCCATCGCCGGTGCTGAATGGCTCGGGGCTGGCTATGGATACCATCATGCTGGCCGTGCTTATGGCTGCTTTGGCAGATGTGACGGGGATTTTCTACTGGCTGTTCCGGCGGCAGACGAAACGGCTGCTGGCTGAGGGGGAAAATTTATGAATCGCAAAATATTATTAGGAATATTGCTGCTGGCTTTCGTCGGTTATGCCGGCTGGAGTTTTATGGACGCGGTTACGCCTTATGTGGGCATTGCTGAGGCGCGCAGGAGTACCAGCAATGTGCAGGTAAAGGGCCTGCTGGCGGCAGGTGCGCCGGCGCCGCACATGGAGGGCAATTTATTCGTTTTTACCTTGCAGGATGAGGAGACGGGGGAAACGATGGTGGTGCATTATCATGGGACGAAACCTGACCAGTTTGATGAGGCCTATCATGTTGTGGCCATCGGTAAATATCAGGATACGGCCTTTGAGGCACACAAGCTGCTTATAAAATGTCCGTCGAAATACGAACAGCAGAAACGCTAAAAGGGGGACTTTCATTTGGTTGGTGTGATTTCTTTAATGTTGGCCCTGCTGTTGTCACTGGGCGCAGTGCTCTGTTTTGCCAATGAAAAATGGCAGAGCAAAGGCCGCATACTGACGATATTGTCCTGTGGTCTGGTGGCAGTGGCCAGTGTCTACCTGCTGGTGCTGATTCTGAATAATCGTTTTGATATTTCCTATGTAGCTAATTATTCGGCGCGTGAACTGCCGCTGGTCTATAAAGTGTCGGCTTTTTGGGCAGGGCAGCAGGGTTCGTTTTTGCTGTGGCTGCTGATTCATGCCGTGGCAGGTCTTTTCCTGCTGTTAAAGCGTGCCCTGCCGGTGCCGGGAATGGCCGTGTATATGGCTCTGCAGGCACTCCTGACGGTGCTGGTACTGGCTAAAAGCCCCTTTGTGCCTAATCCAAATGTCGTGGAAAATGGCATTGGTTTAAATCCGCTGTTGCAGGACCCGTGGATGGCGGTGCATCCGCCGATTATCTTTGTGGGATATGCGTTGTTGGCTGTGCCGTTTGTCTATGGGGCGGCGGCGCTGCTTACCGGACAGCAGGCAAAGGACTGGCTGCCGGCAGCACGGCGCTGGGCACTTATCGCCTGGAGTTTTTTAGGCGCCGGGATTTTCATTGGCGGTTATTGGGCTTATAAGGTTTTGGGCTGGGGCGGCTTTTGGGGCTGGGACCCGGTGGAAAATTCTTCGCTGGTGCCCTGGCTGGCGGCCGGTATCTATATCCATGTGCTGAGGGCCGCGCAGATTCGTCCGGCAGTTATCACTATGGTACATCTGGCCGGTATCTTTGCCTATGGGCTCGTTATTTACGGTACGTTCCTGACGCGCAGCGGCATTTTGGGGGATTTTTCAGTGCATTCCTTTGCTGGGGACAGCATTGGCCTGAGCATTGCGCTGGTTAATGCCATCGTGCTGCTGGCAGGTTTGCTGCTGTTAATGGCCAAGGCCGGCAGCCTGCCCAAGGGGGAATATTATCCTTCCTATGACAGCCGGGAGTTTATTCTGCTGTTGGGCGCGCTGCTGCTGGTCTTTGTCGGTGTCATTATCTTTTTGGGCATGTCCATGCCGTTGTTTACGCAGCTTATAGGGAAACCGGCGGCTGTGGATACGGATTTCTATGTGCGTACTACTATGCCACTGGCGATTGCCTTGCTGCTGGCAGCCAGCTGTGCGCTGCTGCGTGGCTACGGCCAGGGCAGGGTACTGGCCTCAGTGGCGCCGCTTATCGTCTGGGGGCTGGCCGGTGCCGGGGCAGCTTATGCCGCCGGCGTGCGGCAGTTCCTGCCTTGTCTGCTGGCGGCCGTTTCTCTGTCGGCAGTGGGGGCGGCAGTTATCGCCTGGCATAAACATGGCCTGCGGACGGGCGGCGCGGTGGCGCATATTGGTCTGGGGCTCTCGTGTCTGGCTTTTGTGCTGGCCGGTTCGGGCAGTCAGTCGTACAGTCAGGAATTGCAGGTCGGGGAAAAATATCAGATTTTTGGCCATGAAATCTGCTATCAGGGACAGGAATTTGCTGATGGCAACAAGGCCAAGTATTACCTGTATCAGGTTGACGGTCAGGCAGTGCGTGCGCTGACCAAACTCCATGCCAATGGCGCGGACGCTGCCAGAGAACCGGCTATCGCCAAGGGAATCGGCGGTGATGTTTATCTGGCGCCTACGCCGCCCAAGGACAATGGCCGGACGGAAATGATTCTGAAACATGGCCGTATGGGCATGGACGAGGAGCTGGGCTACCGTTTTGAGGACGCT
Source organism: Selenomonas sp. AE3005 (assembly GCF_000686945.1). Classification (GTDB taxonomy): domain Bacteria; phylum Bacillota; class Negativicutes; order Selenomonadales; family Selenomonadaceae; genus Selenomonas_A. The sequence continues at coordinate 87,795 of NZ_JMME01000007.1, read as the reverse complement.
GCGATAGAACAACAGGCTGATGGCACGGTGCTGGTGACGGCCAAAGTGGGCGTCACGGACGGAACGACGATTGAAGAAGTGCAGCTGCATCTGACGGCGACCAAGGACGGCGGCAGCTCAGAACCGGTGGAGGTCTTTAACGGGCAAAGACGTCTGCGGCTGACGGGGATTACCCAGAACAGCAGTCAGATTCGTTTGGAAAGCATGCCGTCACTGGCCGCTGAACTTAATCAGCCGATTACGGCAAGCGTCAGCGTAAAGCCCTGTATCTGGCTGTTGTGGCTGGGCGCGGTGCTCGTATGTGCCGGCACTTTGTGGGCAGTGAAGAAATAAAAAAGCAGCCGCTTGTGGCGGCTGCCGGGGCACTGCGGAAACAGGCAGTGCTTAGTAAATTCTTTCCAGTTCATACCCGTTATCATGCAGGGCTTTGGTGATTCGCTGGATATGTTCTTCGTTGTTGGTTTCACAGGTAACTTCGAGGATAACCTTTTTAAAGCTGTCGGTCACCTTGGACTGGTTATGGTTAAGTTCGATAACATTGGCGTTTTCCTCAGCGAGAATACGGGAAATGGTGAGGAGCTGGCCCGGTTTGTCCGGCAGGAGAACGCCGAAACAGAATACCCGGCCTCTGGCTATCTTGGCTTTTTCAATTAAAGCGGAGATAGTGGAGATGTCGATATTGCCGCCACTGACAATGGCGGCTACTTTTTTGCCCTTGAAGGGGAGTTTGGAAAGGGCGGCGAGTGAGAGGACGCCGGCCCCTTCGGCAATGAGTTTGTGCTTTTCGATAAGGGAGAGCAGGGCACCCATGATTTCCATTTCGGAAACGGTGATGATATCATCAAGGTATTTTTTGCAGAATTCGTAGGTCAGTGTGCCGGCCGTTTTGACAGCGCAGCCGTCCGCTACGGTGTCGGCGGATTTTAAGGTGACGATTTTCTGTTTGTCGAGGGCGGCTTTCATGCAGGCGGCATTTTCCGGTTCAACGCCGATGACTTTGATGTCCGGGTTGACGAGTTTGGTGGCCAGGGCCACGCCGGAGGCAAAGCCGCCGCCGCCGATGGGCACGAGGATAGCATCGATGTCTTTGCAGGCGTCAATGATTTCAAGGGCGGTAGTGCCCTGTCCCAGGAGTACCTGCAGGTCGTTGAAGGGGTGAATATAGACGTAGCCATGCTGTTTTTGTAGTTCGAGGCTGTAGGCGTAGGCGTCGTCAAAGCCGTCGCCGTGGAGCACGACTTCGGCCCCTAAGGCCTTGGTGCCTTCAACTTTTAAGATTGGCGTGGTGGCCGGCATACAGATTACAGCCTTGACGCCGAGTTTTTGGGCGGCGAAGGCTACGCCCTGAGCATGGTTGCCGGCTGAGGACGTGATAACGCCTTTGGCGCGTTCTTCGGGGGTGAGCTGGCTGATTTTATTGTAGGCACCGCGCAGTTTAAAGGCGCCGGTGTGCTGAAGGTTTTCCGGTTTGAGGTAAACTTCATTGCCGGAGATTTCGGAGAAAAAGTCGCTGGGGATAAGGGAGGTTTTTTTGACAATGCCTTCCAAATTGCGGGCGGCCTGGTAAACGCCGGCAATGGTAGTTGTCTCTACGATTTCCTGATTGGTGACTTTCGGTGCTTTTTCTTTGGACATAGCTCTGCCTCCTGTTATATATGTTTACATATAATGTAAAATATGACATGATTTCTATAGTAAAATGTTCTACTTAGTGTAGCATTATCCTTCAAAGAATGTCAATGTATTTTCTGCTGAATGGGGAAGGATTTTGTCTATAGTTTAGCGAAATATGTAGTCATAAAGTAATACGGGGAGGAATGTTTATATGCCAGGGGGAAAGCTTGCCCGTATATTGGTGCCTATTGATGCCTCGGAGGGAGCTGGTCGGGCGGCGGCATTTGCCGTGAATTTGGCAGAGATAACCGGGGCAGAGGTTGATGTATTGCATGTGACGTATTTTGACAAGGATACGGATGCCAAGGAGGAGTCCTGGCTGCCTGATTCCATTGCCGGTTCAATGGATGATGAGGCACAGGCGGCGCTGAAGATGGCGGAAAAATATATTCCTGCTGATTTTGCGTATGAGTATCATCAGCGTACCGGCACACCGGTGGAGACCATTCTGGAGTTTTGTGAGGAAGGCGGCCATGATTGCATTGTCGTGGGCGGCCGCGGTCTGGGTGTGATGGAAGGGCTGATTTTTGGCAGTGTCAGTCAGGAGCTTATTGAACGCGCTAAAGTATCTGTGGTGGTAGTTAAGTGAATAATGAGCTGAATTTACAGCAGGGGGGTATTCCTTATGATGAAAAACATTCTTGTACCGGTCGATGGTTCGGAAGGTTCTGACCGCGCTGTGGCAGAGGCCATTGCTATGGCAGAGGCTTGTGAGGCCAAGCTGAATTTCCTCTATGTGGCGAATATCAATCAACTGGCGATTAACGCCTGTCTGTCAGACGCGATTCTGGAGGCAGTTACCAAGGCCGGTAATGTGATTCTGGACAGGGCGATGGAAATGGTGCCGTCGGGGATTGAAAAAGAGGCGTTTTCGGAAACCGGGTCGCCGGCCGTAGTTATTTTGGATTTTGCTACGTCCAATGATATTGATTTGATTATCATGGGCAGCCGGGGACTGGGAATTGTCAAAGGCGTGCTGCTGGGCAGCGTCAGCCAGTATATTGTAGAACAGGCTAAATGTCCGGTTCTGGTGGTGAAATAGGCAATTTTTTTCGTGGCCAGCGAGGCGGCTCATGGCTGTTCACGCTATGCTATGACAATTCTCTAAAAATATTTTTTGCCATAATAAAAACGCAAAGCACTTAAACTCACTGCGTTCAAACAAAAGTGCTTTGCGTTTTTTGTGTGTGGTGGGCAAAAAATATTTTCTTAACGTGAATCGTCATACGCGGCGCTTAGAACAGCCATGAGCCGCCTCGCTGGAAGTTACTATCAATTATTTCGGTCAGCAAATGGTATTCCTGTCTTTTAGCTATGGTTATGACGATTTTACCAACTAGCCGGCAAGCATGACCGCTGCCGGCGTACTACGCTTACGCTGTATGCTGACAAAACATCAGAACTCCAATGTACGAATCTTGCCGGTCTTGCGGAAGGCGTTCATATCGATGATACGCTGATTGCTGGAGCCACGGAAGTTGAGGGTTAAATCGCGGAGGCGTTCTTCGTAGGGGCCGTCTACGAGAACGTCAAGTTCCCGCAGCAGGGCGTCGATGGCCGGGTTCTTTTTGGCCAGTAATTCTTCTAAAGTGTAGCCGGTATAGCTCCAGACGTCTAAGCCGCGTTTGTGTGCCTCTTTGGCCAGGCGTGTGAGGGGGGCAGGCTGGAGAAAGGGTTCGCCGCCGCTGAAGGTTATGCCGGTGAGGAGAGGGTTTTCATCAATCCGGGCCAAGATGTTTTCCGTATCCTCGTCACGGCCGCCGCTGGCGGCATGGGTGTCGGGATTTTGACAGCCGACACAATGATGGGGACAACCTTGGGTAAAGACTGAAAGTCTAAGGCCATCCCCATCAACGATGGAATCATCCACGATTCCTGCTATGCGCATTTTCATTTTAGTGAGTAACCGTGTGTTTTACCCGGTCGTGTTCCTCGGCCTGCTTGGCGTCGTTCCAGCGGTCGATAGTGCCCACGAGGTAGCCCGTGATACGGCGGATACGCTCGAATTTCTGGGGCTGGAGCACATAATCTAAATGAATCTGACCGTCAGCGGCCGGAGTCAAAGTCAGTTCGTTGACACGTTCGTTGGTTTGTTCTTCTACATAACCGATGTAATTTACGATTTCCTGTTCGGAAACGTCTGTCAGTCCATCGATGGTTACAGCAACATCATTTACCATCATGATAATCACCTGTCCTTAAAAAATAATAGTATGTATAAGACCTTGCGGTATTTGTTGAGCTTTCATCGCCTTTAGCGGTGAATCTACGAAAATTATACAATATGTATGGCGTTAAGTCAATGGAAAATACTATATGTTGTTATTAGCGGCGGCATTATCCCCGTACTTATCCACAAGGATAAAGCGTGAATCAGGCGCTGTAACAGGGGTGAAAAAAAGTTATCCACAGATTGCTGTTGCGTCAATCTGTGGATAAGAAAATACCGTATATGGTGGTTTTTATATTTACAACCCCAAGATAAACGGTTTATTGATTTTGTTTGATAACTGTACGAATGGGGAAGGGAATTTCAATGCCTTCCTGCCGGAATCTGGCGGTGAGGGCTTTGATGAATTCGTGTTTCAGGCGGAACTGGTCATCGAAACGGGCGGAGTGCAGGAGTACATTAAAGTCAATGCTGCTGTCACCAAAGTTGTAGAACCGCACAGTGGGCTGTCTGTTATCATCGAGTTTTTCATTGAGAGCAGTCAGCACCTGCCGGGCAACGTCCAACGTCACGTCCTCTACCTTTTGCAGGTCACTGTCATAAGCAACGCCCACGGGGATTTTGATGACGATATCATGCCGGGGCATGCTGTAGTTGGTGATGATGGACGAGGCGATTTTCTGGTTCGGGATTACGACCATATTACCGTCGCCTACCGGAACGATGGTGGTAAAACGCCAGGTAATATCCGTAACGCGGCCTTCTTCGCCGGAGCTCAGGCGGATATAATCACCCAGCCGCAGCTGTTTGGAAAGAATCAGGTGCAGGCCGGAGAAGATATTGGCCAGCGTTTCCTGCAGGGCCAGGGCCACGGCCATACCACCGACACCCAGGGCGGTGAGAATGGGGGCGATGGATATGCCGTAGTATTGCAGAACTACCAGAATGCCCATGGCGTAGATAATGCCGTTCAGGATAGCGTTCAGCAGGGTGGTTTTGGGCATGCGCTGCTGGGAACGCTCGATTTGCATATCCACCACGCCGCTGATGGTCCGGGCAATAACCCGGGTGATAGTCAGAATGATGACGGTAAAGAGTATATAGGAAAAGATGCGTACTAAAGGTTCGATGATGTCAATGGTATTGACAATCCAGTACAGCCCTACGACTACACAGAAGGAAATGGGCACGCCCTGCATGGCATTGATAAAAATATACTGCCAGGTGGCCTCCTCGATGGTGAGGTGCTGCATTATACGGCGTTTTATCATGCGGTTGACCATTATGCCCACAGTGAGGGCTGCTGCCAGTATACAACCGGGGATTAGCAGCATTTCCAAAAGATGAGCCCAGTTAATGAGACTCAGTATTTCCAGATTTGGCAAAATGATTCCTCCTACTTATTTTTAAGTGTGAAACTTGAATAAAAAATCCTTTACATTATACTATATGTAGGCAAAAAAAAATAGTAAGGAGAAAATACATGGCTGAGATTTTAATCACAGGTGAGCGCCTGCGTCTGCGCCGGGCCACGGAGGCGGATTTGGATTATATCATGGAGCTGGAATATGCCCCGGACAATTTACCGTATATTGTGCCCTTTGACCGGGATTTTCATACCGGGATAATTACGAATGGTCAGGCCTCTATGGACGTGATTGTCGAGGAAGTGGCCAGCGGTGAGCCGGCAGGATATTTTATGGTGGCCGGCCTGTCTACTGAGGCCAGGGAAATGGAATGGACGCATGTCATTATTGCCAAGAAGGGGCTTGGATATGGACACGAGGCCATGAAACTTATAAAAAAATGGGCCTTTGAAGTGAAAAAGTTCCATCGGGCCTGGCTCGACTGCAAAGATTATAATGACAGAGCCCTGCATCTTTATGAGAGCGAGGGCATGGTGCGGGAAGGTCTTATCCGCGAAACCATCATTACCAATGGCGTTTATGAGAATCTGGTTGTTTTGGGAATTTTGGACCGGGAATATTTTGCCCGCCGGGAGGCCGGTCTGGAACTGTAGGGATTGAATGCTTGCATTTTCATAAAAAAGACATTACAATTATATTCATGTAAATTATACATTACAAATTAACAATGAATCTGGAGGCGGCCTATGAAACGTGTATCCGTGGAGCTGATTCCCCGTGATGAAGAATCTTTGCGTGGCGAGTTGCAGTTGTTAAAGCAGTACGAAGGCAAGCTGGATGTTATAAATATACCTGACCTGCTGCGGTTTGACATTCGCAGTTGGGAAGGTTCGGCCATGGCTCAGGAGTATTTTCCCATGTCGATGCCGCATATCCGCGCCATGGATATTGATTTGGACAAAGAGCTGCCCATGAAGGACTATCTGCGTGAGCATAATATAAAGGAAGTCCTGGTGGTGCAGGGGGACCCTCCCCAGCGCATGACGCACGAGGTGTATCCGACGGAATCAACGGATGTTATCCGCAAGTTCCGTGAGGAAATGCCGGAGGTGAAAGTCTATGCCGGTATTGACCAGTACAGAAGTTCCATGCGCCATGAGCTCTACCGCACCCGCCGCAAGGTGCAGGCTGGCGCGGCCGGGTTCTTCACGCAGCCGTTCTTTGATATGCGTATGCTGGAAATCTACATGGATATGCTTGACGGCCTTGATGTGTACTGGGGCGTATCCCCTGTGGTCACGGCTGCCTCGCAGAGTTATTGGGAACGCAAGAATAACGTCATTTTCCCGAAGAACTTTGCGCCGACCTTGGCGTGGAGCGTGGAGTTTTCCCGTCAGGTCATGGAAATGGCGGATAAAAAGGACGCTAATGTGTACTTAATGCCCATTAAGACCAACCTGGAAGAGTATTTAGCAGGCGTGTTTGCTTGATAAAGATGCTATGAAATCTTTGCGAGTCAAGCCGATAGGCGCAGAATCGCTTAGATTTCGTTTAAGGGCGCAGTGCAAAACATTGTTTTGCACGGAGTTTTATTTGTGTATTTTAGGAGAGTGAATCATGTTTAAGATTCTGAAGAAAGAGGAGTTGTCGCCGAGCGTCTACTCCATGGATATTGAGGCCCCGCGCGTGGCGAAGAAATGTCTGGCCGGTCAGTTTATCATTCTGCGTGTGGATGAGGAAGGTGAGCGCATTCCTCTGACTATCGCTAATTTTGACCGCGAAAAAGGCATTATCAACATTGTATTCCAGGTAATCGGTGCCTCCACGATGGCTCTGGCTGCCAAAAACGCCGGCGACAGCATTGTGGACTTTGCCGGCCCCTTAGGCCAGCCGTCCGAAATCAAGAAGTTTGACGGCACGGTTGTTGTTGTGGGCGGCGGTATCGGTGTTGCGCCGACTTTCCCGATTGCCCGGGCCATGAAAGAGGCCGGCAACAAGGTTATCGCCATCATGGGCGCCAAGACCAAAGACATCCTGATTATGGAAAAGGAAATGTCCGAAGTAACGGATGAAATCCTCATCACTACCGATGATGGTTCCCGTGGCATTAAGGGCTTTGTCACCTATGCGGTACAGGAACTCGTGAACCGCGGCGAAAAGATTGCCCAGATTACGGCTATCGGCCCGGTTATCATGATGAAGAGCGTGGCTGACGCTACGCGTGAACTCGGCATTCCGACGGTGGTCAGCCTGAATCCTATCATGGTAGACGGCACGGGCATGTGCGGCGGCTGCCGTGTAACCGTGGGCGACGAAACGAAGTTTGCCTGCGTAGATGGCCCGGAATTTGACGCGCATAAGGTAGATTTCCCCGAACTCATGAGCCGCCAGCGCATGTATCGCGATATGGAGGCTGAGGAAAAGGAACATATTTGCCGCATTGGTTTGGGGAGGAAATAAACGATGGCTTTGTCTTTGAAGAAACATGAAATGCCGGTGCAGGACCCGCAGGTTCGCGCCCATAACTTTGATGAAGTAGCTTTGGGCTACGATGAAGAAACGGCGGTAGCCGAGGCTGAGCGCTGCCTGCACTGCAAAGTGCCCCAGTGCCGCAAGGGCTGCCCGGTGTCTGTAGATATTCCGGAATTTATCGGTAAGATTAAAGAGCGCGATTTTGATGGCGCTATTGAGAAAATCAAAGAGGCTAATGCTCTGCCGGCTGTTTGCGGCCGTGTCTGCCCGCAGGAAAATCAGTGCGAAAAATACTGCGTACTGGCCAAGAAGGGCGAATCCGTCGGCATTGGCCGTTTGGAACGCTATGTAGCTGACCGCTATATGGCCAAGAATGAAGAAGTAAAACCCATCGAGTATGCTGCGGACGCGCAGAAGGTAGCTGTAATCGGCTCCGGCCCCTCCGGCCTGTCCTGTGCTGGTGACCTGGCCAAGAAGGGCTATAAGGTAACGGTATTTGAGGCCCTGCATAAGGCTGGCGGCGTGTTATCCTACGGCATTCCCGAATTCCGTCTGCCGAAAGATGATGTCGTGAAGAAGGAAATCGATAACATCGCCAAACTCGGCGTGAAGTTTGAACTCAACTCCGTAGCCGGCCGCCTGTTCACGGTGGACGAGCTGATGGAAGAAGAAGGTTTTGATGCGGTATTCATCGGCACGGGTGCCGGTCTGCCGCGTTTCCAGGGAATTCCGGGCGAAAGCCTCAGCGGCGTTTATTCCGCCAACGAATTCCTGACGCGCTGCAACCTCATGAAGGCTTATAAGTTCCCGGAATATGCTACGCCGATTAAGATTGGCAAAAAGGTCGCCGTTATCGGCGGCGGCAACGTGGCTATGGACGCTGCCCGTACGGCATTGCGCCTGGGCGCGGAAAAAGTCTATATCGTCTATCGCCGTAGCGAGGCAGAACTGCCTGCCCGTAAGGAAGAAGTGGAACATGCTAAAGAAGAGGGCATTGAATTCAAACTCCTCAACAACCCGGTGGAAATTCTTGGGGATGAAAACGGCTGGGTTAAAGGCATGCGCTGCATTAAGATGGAGCTCGGTGAGCCTGATGAATCCGGCCGCCGTCGTCCGGTAGCGGTTGCTGGTTCTGAGTTTGACCTGGAGGTAGAGACGGTTATTGTATCCATCGGTACCGGCCCGAATCCGATTATCTCGCAGACGACGCCGGGGCTTGACACTACAAAGCGCGGCAACATTGCGGCTGATGAGGAAACCGGGGCAACGTCCAAACCGGGCGTATTTGCCGGCGGCGATATCGTCACGGGGGCTGCTACGGTAATTCTCGCCATGGGCGCAGGCCGTAAGGCAGCTGCTGCCATTGATGAATATCTGAAAAGCAAGCGCTAAGCGCTAACTGAATAAATAATGGGGAATCCACCCGGGCTGGGCCTGGGTGGATTCGTCCGTTTGTAATTTAATTTATATAAGTTATATAAGATAGAAAAGAAGGAACGATTTATTTATGATGAACTTTGCCGCCATTGACTTTGAAACGGCCACGGGCTGCCGTAACTCGGCCTGCAGTGTAGCAGTAACCGCGGTGGAAGATGGCAGGATGAAGGATGTTTATTACAGTCTGATAAAACCACCGGCTAATAAATACAATTATTTCAATGTACAGATTCATGGCATTACGCCTAATGATACGAAGAATGCGCCGACCTTTGCGGAAATCTGGCCGGAACTCAAAAGTCATTTGGAAGGAAAAATTGTGGTAGCTCATAATGCCCGGTTTGATATGGGCGTGCTCAGTGCCTGCCTGGCAGAGGGCGGCCTGCCGGTACCGGATTTTGCTTACTGCGATACGGTGGCGATTGCGCGCAAGGCCTGGCCCTTTTTGGAGAACCACAAGCTGGATACGGTGGGCACACATCTGCATATTGATTTCCAGCATCATAATGCCATGGACGATGCCCGGACTTGTGCAGCAATTCCTCTTTTTGCCGGCCGGGATTTAGGGGAGGATTCTTTGGAGTCTTTGGCGAAAAGACTTGGTATAAATATGTGTGTATTTGGGAGAAAGGGGTATAGAAAATGATTTTGGTCAGTGCCTGTTTGCTGGGTCACAAGGTAAAATACAGCGGAGGAGCCAATACCCATGAACTGCTGCTGAAATATAATGAACGAGGCCGGTTTATCGCCGTCTGCCCCGAATGCTTTGCTATGCTGCCCTGCCCACGCCCAGCCATGGAAATTCAGGGAGGCAGCGGCAAAAAAGTCCTCACGGGCAAGGCCAAAGCCATGGATGAGAACGGTATGGACACCACGCAGTACCTGTTGACGGGCGCTGACAAGGTGCTCAAAATCGCCGAGGCCTATAATGCCAAAGTGGCCATTCTCAAAGAGGGCAGCCCCTCCTGTGGTGTCAAAAAAATCCACAGCGGCAATTTTGACGGCAAAAAAGTCAAAGGCCAGGGCGTAACCACTGCATACCTGCAAAAACACGGTATCACCGTCTATTCGGAAAAAGACATGACCGTGGGACGGCTCGAAGAACTCATTGCTGAAGATGCCAAGCGGGACAGAATATAACTACCACGGCTAGATTCTCAGCACAAGGCGCAGGGCAGGCGGGGATAGATGTCTTACGCTATGACAGGGAGCTGAACGCGCCCCGTCATACGCTCCCTCTAGCCATCCTTGCCTGCCATGCTTGAGGTTAAGTGCATCAACATACAGTCTAATCTTAAAGGGCAGAATAGGATGTGAGGTATTGTATGCTTTTATATCACGGTAGTAATGTCATCGTTTATGAACCTAAAATAATAAAATCCCAAAGATTTTTAGACTTTGGCGCATGCTTTTATATGACCAGTGACTAATGACCAGGCTATCCGCACGGTCAATAATTATTTGAAGGGTTATTTTTCTGAAGATGTGGCGATTAAGTTGTTATTGCCACAGAAGTTAAAAGACCAATATCTGTTACGTACAGAGAAAGCGTTGGAATTATTGGTCTTTAAGGAGGCGAGACAGGCATGAAACGACTCGACCCCGATATTTTGGATTATTACAATGAAGCTGTGGTCAATATGCTGGTGGAGAAGTATGGCTATAGCTATATGGAGGCATTGCAGAAGTTCGTGCAATCCAAGACGCATGAAATGCTGGAAAATGAGGCTTGTGGTATGACGGATTTTGGTGCTGGGGCAATTTTGGAAATCTGGGAAGCAGAGCAAATTACTGGCGACCCACGCAAGTCTGTGTATATTCGAGGTGAGTGATATGCCAGAGGAAATGAAATTTTTTATGTATCTGCTGGAATTCTATGCGGCCTATAAGAATCGCAAGACCGGTGAAGTTTTGGCTGAATGGGATAGCAAGGGACTGACCAAGAAGATATATGATAATTATTGGGTGTATCATACGGAAGCTATCGAGAATGCCTATGCTGATATTGATAACCTGTTGAATACTGACAAACATGCCTGGTAATTTCGTAGGTCCCGTTATACCTGTACAATTTCGACACCCTGCTTTTGGGCGGCGGCTAGGAATTCTTTATCGGCTTGCTTGTCGGTGACCAACATATCTATGTCTTTGAGCGTGCAGACCTGCATGAAGGACAGGTGATTGATTTTTGTATGGTCAAAGACCACGACCTTTTTGTTGGCCCGTTCCAAGAGGGCAATCTTTACGGCCTGGTCGTCAAAGTCAGGGGACATTATGCCGCTGGCATCTATAGAGCAAATGCCCAGGAAGGCGATGTCGATGCGGAAGTTTTTAATCATGCGGCAGGTCAGGTCACCAAAAAATCCATGTGGGGAACTGCGGTAGAAACCGGGCATGGCGATGAGCTGCAGTTTATCATTGGCAGCGAGAATATTGTGAATCGGCAATGAGTGGGAGAGTACCGCGATATTTTGCCGATTTTTTAATTCCTCGGCGATTTCGATATTGGTCGAGCCGGTATCGAGGTAAATGGCATTTCCTTCCTTAATGAGGCCGGCACAGAATTCTGCAATGGCATTCTTTTCCTTGGTCATGCGCAGTGAACGCGCGCTGACGTTAGCCAGGGCGGCAGTGCCTTCATTAAGGACGGCACCGCCATGAACGAGCGTGACGATATTCATATCGGCCAGGCGGTGCAAATCCCGGCGGATAGTCATATCGGAAACAGAGAGTCTTTGGGCCAGTTCACGGACATAGACGGCTTTGGCCTCCTGCAATTCCTGCAGAAGAAAGTTGCGGCGTTCACGGGAATTCATTGTTACCTCCATATTTGACCAGTCAAAATGTTTGCTTTTTGTTATATTAACGATTATAACATGATAATCGCACAAAAGCTGTGAAAAAATGTGAGTTTTGCACAGAAAGTAAACAAAAATACCTTGTGGCGTACCTGTCCAATAACTATAATGAAAGCAACGACAGGAAAAGATTACGGGAAAAGAGGTAATGATGATGACAACTGGCAGAACGAAAATTGTTTTTTCCGATATTGACGGTACGGTGTTGACGAGTCAGCATGAGGTGACTTGTCAGACGAAGGAGGCCGTAAAAAAGTTGGTGGCTACGGATATTCCCTTTGTACTGGTGTCGGCGCGGATGCCGGAGGCGATTTATCCGATTACGGAAGATATGGGGATTAAGATGCCTATTATCTGCTATAGCGGCGCCTATGTGCTCGACAGGGAAGGCCGGGAACTGGCCAGCACTTATATGGAGGAACAGCCGGTGCGGCAGCTGCTGATGGAAATTGACGAGCAGTTTCCTGCCGTGACGGTGAATTTTTACAGTGGTCATCACTGGTATGTGACTGATAAGCAGGACGCACGGGTTAAGCGTGAGGAAGATATCACCTCGGCTGCAGCTGAGCAGGCAGATTTTTCGCAGCTGCTGGCGCAGGGGACATTACCGCATAAGATTCTGCTGATGGCTGAGCCGGCGGACTGCGTGGCGGCCGAAAAATATTTCCAGCAGCATTATCCCCAGTTTCAGGTGGCGCGTTCTTCGGATATCCTGCTCGAAATTATGGATGGCAAGGTATCTAAGGCCGTAGGTATAGAGGTCATGCTGCAGGCCTATGGTTTTGACAAGTCAGAGGCACTGTCCTTTGGGGACAACTACAATGACCTGGCAATGCTGCAGTATACGGGTATGAGTGTGGCGATGGGCAATGCGCCTGCTGATGTAAAAGCCGTGGCCAAGGCGGTGACAACGAGCAATAATGACAGTGGCATAGCCGCTTTCTTGACCAGTCAAAAAATAATTTAAACTTTTTTTGAAAAAAATTTAAAAAAGGGGTTGCATTCCCTGAAAAAGTATCGTATAATAATTTTCGTTGGTGACACACACCACGGAATTCCCCGATAGTTCAGCCGGTAGAACGGTGGACTGTTAATCCATATGTCGCAGGTTCGAATCCTGCTCGGGGAGCCATGGCGCGTTGGTCAAGTGGTTAAGACACCGCCCTTTCACGGCGGCTTCATGGGTTCGAATCCCATACGCGTCACCATTTCGGGCGATTAGCTCAGCTGGGAGAGCGCCTGCCTTACAAGCAGGATGTCAGCAGTTCGATCCTGTTATCGCCCACCATTTAAAAATATAGCTGCCGTAAGGCAGCTTTTTTTATACCTGCAGCTAAGAGGTGATGAGGATGACAACGGAAGAACGCCGGGCGGAGGTTTTGCGCCGCATACAGACAGCTGACCAGCCTTTGACCGGGACACGTCTTTCCCGGGAATTGGGAGTCAGCCGGCAGATTATTGTCGGTGATGTCAGTATTTTACGGGCCGAGGGGCAAAAGATTTTTGCTACGCCGCGGGGCTATATCATGCCGGCGGAGGATAACCATAAGCAGCCATTGGTATCGCTGGTCTGCCAGCATACGGCGGAAAACATGGAAACAGAACTCAATACCATTATTGACAATGGCGGCACGGTACTGGATGTGATTGTGGAACATCCAGTGTATGGGCCGTTGAAAAGTGATTTGCTGCTCAAGAGCCGCAGGGATATAAAAAACTTCCTGACGAAGATGAAAAAATGTCAGGCCAAACCGCTGCTCGTGGTGACCGGCGGCGTTCATATCCATACAATACGGGTGCCGGACGAGGATTCCCTGCAGGCGATAAAGCAGGAGCTGCGTAATAAAAGCATACTGGTAGAGGGCTGAAAAGCCTGTTTACGAACAAAAAACGCCATGTGGGCGGCCTGACAAGTCAACAGTCAGGCCGCTATTTCTATTGGCGGCCTGGTTTTTATTCGCTGACTTGTCAGTTTTTGACCGGTCAATGTGATATTTGACAGCTTTGACAACAGGGGACGGCTTTTTTCTGTGGCAAAAATTTTTTAATTGCGCTATAATGGTATATCGTAATGTAAGATGGTAAAGAAGGTATATTATTGAAAGATTTATTAAAGAAAATGCATGCCTGGATGACCGGTTACATGAATCAGTTCGTCACTGACGATGAAGAGGTTATGCAGGGAATTCGCATAAAGATGGAACATACCGGCTATGTTACGGCTATTGCCCGGGAACTGGCCTTGCATTTACAACTCAGTGAGCACGATGTGCAGCTGGCTGAAATGATGGGGCTGTTTCATGATGTGGGGCGTTTCCGCCAGTACAGCGTTTACAAGACCTTCAATGACGCGGTGTCCGAGGACCATGCGGATTTGGGGCTGAAGGTGCTGGCCGAGGAAATGCCGTATCTGTCTGACTTGTCAGCAGAGGACGCAGACCTGCTGTGCTATGCCATCAAATATCATAATAAAAAAGAAATCCCCGCTGACGCGGCTGGCCGGCGGCTGATTTTCGCCAGACTGCTGCGTGACGCGGACAAGCTGGATATCTACCGTGTGCTGGCGCCGTTCCTGGAGCCGGAAAATGCCGACAAGGCTCCAAAGTTTATCAAGGCTCATGCCAGTGCGGCCATCAGTCCGAATTTTATCGAGGCTTTTAAGAATGGCCAGCAGGCTGATTATCATCAGCTTAAGACCTTGGGGGACCGCAAACTCGTGCGGCTGCTGTGGGTGTATGATGTAAATTTTGGCTGGACGCTGCAAAAGATGGTAGAACGCGGCTATATCCAAAAAATCATCGACCACCTGCCAGAGCAGGAAGGCGTGGACATAGGCGTCAAACGCCTGTGGGATTATATAGAGGAAAAATGCGCGACTCCCGATTGCGCTGAATAAAAGGAGAGAATACAATGGCAGAAAACACGACAATCGCCACGAACTTTGTGCAGAATGCGATTGAGGAAGACCAGAGAAACGGTAAATACACCGAAGGGATTCACACCCGTTTCCCACCCGAGCCCAATGGCTATCTGCATATTGGTCATGCCAAGTCTATATGCTTGAACTTTGGCCTGGCAGAGTATAATCATGGCCTGTGCAATCTGCGCTTTGATGATACCAATCCTACCAAGGAGGACACGGAATACGTGGATTCCATTCAGGAGGATATCCGTTGGCTGGGCTTTAGCTGGCAGAACCGCATGTACTATGCGTCTGATTACTTTGATAAGCTCTATGATTATGCGGTTGAACTGATTAAAAAAGGCCTGGCTTATGTGGATGACCTGACGGCAGACCAGATTAAGGAATACCGCGGTACGCTGACGGAGCCGGGCAAGGAAAGCCCATACCGCAACCGCAGTGTGGAGGAAAACCTCGACCTGTTTGCCCGTATGAAGGCCGGCGAATTTGCTGACGGGGAAAAGGTGCTGCGCGCCAAAATTGACATGGCCTCCCCGAATATGGTTATGCGCGACACGGTTATTTACCGCATTGCCCATGCCCATCATCACCGTACGGGTGACGCCTGGTGCATTTATCCGATGTACGACTTTGCGCATCCGCTGTCTGATGCCATTGAAGGCATTACGCATTCTGTCTGCACGCTGGAGTTTGAGGAACATCGTCCGTTCTATGACTGGCTGCTTGAAAATCTCGGTTTTGACGTTAACACGCGTCCACGTCAGATTGAGTTTGCCCGTCTGAACCTCACGAATACCGTAACCAGCAAGCGCAAACTGCGCCAGCTTGTGGAAGAAGGTCATGTGCGCGGTTGGGATGACCCGCGTATGCCGACCATCTCCGGCCTGCGCCGCCGCGGCTTTACGCCGGCCTCCCTGCGCAAGTTCTGTGAGGAAATCGGTGTAGCCAAGGGCAACAGCCTCGTTGATGTGGCCATGCTCGAATCATGTGTGCGTGCTGACCTCAATGAAAATGCTGACCGCATTATGGCGGTGCTGCGTCCGCTGAAGGTGGTTATCACGAACTACCCCGAGGATAAGGAAGAATGGCTTTTAGGGGACAATAACCCCATGCATGGCGGCCATCGCTTTGTGCCGTTCTCCCGTGAAATCTACATTGAACAGGAAGATTTCATGGAAGATGCGCCCAAGAAATTCTTCCGCTTGAAACCGGGCGGCGAAGTACGTCTTAAACACGCCTACATTATCAAATGTGAGGAAGTTGTTAAGGACGAGCAGGGCAATGTCGTAGAACTGCGCTGCACGGCTGATCTTGATTCCAAGACGGGCGGCGCTACGGCCGGCCGCAAGGTCAAGGGCACCATTCACTGGGTAGCGGCCAAAACTGCTGTTCCGGCCGAAGTACGTCTTTATGACTACCTGCTGGAAACCGATGAAAACGGCAACCTGCCGGAGGATTTCATCGGCGCACTCAACAAAAATTCCCTGGAAGTTATCGATAATGCGCTGGTGGAGCCGAGTGTAAAACTGCAGGCTGCCGGCAAGCATTATCAGTTCCTGCGCACGGGCTATTTCGTGATTGACCCGGATACCACGCCGGACAAGCTGGTATTTAACCGTGTGGTAGGACTGCGCGACAGCTGGGCAAAAGAAAAAAATAAATAAAAACTCTATAGGGATGAAAAAAGAAAGAGGGGTAAATTTTGACTTCAACAACGATAGCCATAGTTATCTTTGTGGCTGCTTATGCCTTGATTATTTCGGAAAAGGTACATCGCACCATCGTAGGTATCTTTGGCGCTATGCTGATGATTCTGTTTGGTATCATCAGTCAGGAAACTGCCATTCATCACATTGACTTTAACACGCTGGGCCTCTTAATGGGCATGATGATTATCGTCAATATTACCAGTGAAACCGGCCTGTTTAACTTTCTGGCCATCTGGGCGGCGAAAAAGGTCAAGGCTAAGCCTGTGGCTCTGCTCGTGGCATTGTCGGCCATTACGGCCGTCTGCTCGGCCTTGCTTGACAACGTGACCACGGTGCTTTTGACCGTGCCTATCACGTTCAGCATTACTTCGCAGCTGAAAGTAGATGTAAAGCCGTATCTGATGGCACAGATTATTTCGTCCAATATCGGCGGTACGGCCACCCTTATCGGTGACCCGCCGAATATCATGATTGGCAGTGCCGTGGGTCTGAGCTTTATGGACTTCATTCAGAACATGACGCTGGTATCAGTGGTTATCTTCATCGTAGTGCAGGGCGTTCTCGTTGCGCTCTATGGCAGCAAGCTCAAAACTACACCGGAACTGCAGGACAAGGTTATGCGCCTTAATGCCAAGAGTCAGATTGCCGATAAGCCTCTGCTGAAAAAATGCCTGGGTGTTATCGCGTTCACCATTACCCTCTTTACTTTGCACGGTGCGTTAGGCCTGGAAACGGCTACGGCAGCCCTCACGGGTGCCGGCCTGCTGCTCCTTATCACCTACACGCGCAATGAGGCCATGATTGCCAAAGTCCTTTCCAAGGTGGAATGGCTGGCTATCTTCTTCTTTGCCGGTCTGTTCGTACTCGTCGGGGCTTTGGTGGAAACCGGTGTAATCAAGGCTATGGCGGCAGAGGCGCTGGCCGTTACCAATGGCAACGTGCCGATGACGGCTATGTTGATTCTCTGGATGAGTGCTGTGGCCTCGGCCTTTATCGATAACATTCCCTTCGTAGCCACGCTGATTCCGCTGATTCAGGATATGGGGCAGATGGGACTTTCCAACCTCGAACCCATGTGGTGGAGTCTGGCGCTGGGCGCCTGCCTCGGCGGCAATGGTACCCTTATCGGTGCCTCGGCCAACGTTGTAGTAGCCTCCCTGGCTGCTCAGCACGGCAAGCAGATTTCCTTCATCGGTTTCATGAAGGTGGCTTTCCCCGTGATGATTCTCACTATTATCATGGCCAATATCTACATTTGGATTTGGCATCTTTAATCAATAACGAGGCAAGAAAATGTCCCCCACCTCAGCAGGTGGGGGCACGAATACCAAAACAGGCGGCGAGCATATCTCCCGCCTCGTTGAAACGCCAAGAGGAAGTTTTGCCTATGGCAAAACTGGAACAACGGCGTTATAACGACAAAAAGCTGACTTGTCATTCGACATGTCAGCTTTTTTTTTGCAGGTATTAGGGTGTTGGCTGTTGAATTATAAATTATAGTCTTAAGGCTTTAAGGGCTTATAGGGATTAGGCCCGCCGGCTGCAGCGAGAGTATCCAGTTCATTCCAGGACAGCTCCTGTTTCTGGCTGCGCATCTCGTGGAGGTGGTCCTTGAGGCTGTCTTTTACTTTGCTAAAACGGGAGAAGTCCGTTTCCTGTAGCTGTTTTTCAATATTCATGATGTCTACCTCCTGTGTTATCTTTATTCTATTATAACATACGAGGGAGCGGACAGGATATTACAAGATTTGTAAAATTTTTTAGGGAAGTTTGGAGAATTTTTTTATGAAAACGTATTTTTACTTGGGTGTCGGCATTATTATTATGGTTATTGTGGGGCTGTTAGGCTACGGCGTGTACCTGAACCAGCGTGGGGAAAACGAAATCGAGCAGCGTATGGAAAACCTGCGCCTGCCCCTTAATGGCGCGGTGGTTCAGGAACGGGAAATCCAGCCCTATGTGGAGCTGGAACTGGCGAATTTCTATTGCGATGATATGGCCGATGTAATCGCCAGGGAAAATGGGCGCATCACCCAGGTGTTTGTGGAAAAACATGGCATGGTGACGGCAGGCAAGCCCATACTGCAGCTGGTGGATGAGGACATTCCTTTAAAAATCAAGCAGGCCGACAGCGATATAATGGAGGCTGAGGCGCAGCTGCTGAAGGCGCGTAATTCCTATAACCGTTACAGTCAGCTGGTGGAATACCATGCTATTTCGCTGGAAAAATATGATGAGGCGGCAGCAGCCTACAAGGCTGCCCAGGCGCGAATGGATAATTTGACGGCCCAGCGGGAACAGCTGCTTATGCGCCAGTCGCGGCAGATGGTGATGTCCTCCATTGATGGGGAGGTGTTGCGCCTTTACCAGAGTGAAGGTGCTTATGTGACAGCTGGTACGCCTGTGGCGTTGGTGGGGGATTTCAGCAAGCTCTATTTCACGTCTCCCGTGGTGGACGAGCAGGCAAAGCGCATGGTAATCGGCCAGCCTGTAAGTCTGACTATTGACGCTGGTACGTCTGTACTGGGCGGCGAGGCCCTGCCCAAACCTTATGGTGCGAATTATTCCGTGGGCAATATGGGAGAGGACCAGATTTTTTCGGCCATGGTGATAAAAATAACGCCGGACCTGGCTGAACCGGCAACGGTACGGCAGGTAATCTGGCAGGTGGACAACCGCGTGGGGCTTTTGGAACCGGGAACCTATCGGAAGGTACGGCTCCATGCCAATGCGGCACGCAAGTGCCTGGCGGTGCCGGTGGCGGCCTTTACCGATGAATCACATGAGCGGGTGGCAGTCGTGGAATCCGATGGAAGTCTGGGATTCCGTGATGTGAAAACAGGCATAACCAACGGTACATATATTGAAATCATTTCCGGGCTGCAGGCGGGGGACATCGTCATCACCTCCGATACTGAAGGAGTGACAGCCGGCACGGAAGTGGAACTCACGCTGGAAGAAAACTAATTTTTGCAGCTCTTGTAATAGTTGGCGAAATCAAGCGTATGTATAGGCAAATACAAAATACAAACAACATAAAGAAAGGTGGGGATTAAAATGACGGGTAAAGATAAAAAACTCGAACTGCAGGAAAGAGATTTAGCGCATGTTTCTGGCGGCGAGGAGTTAGAAACAATTCCTATCGAGGATATTAGTGATCAGCTTAACGTCAAAATTGGACCTATGAC
The DNA here is from genome assembly GCF_000686945.1 of Selenomonas sp. AE3005. GTDB lineage: Bacteria > Bacillota > Negativicutes > Selenomonadales > Selenomonadaceae > Selenomonas_A. Next base: position 67,997 of record NZ_JMME01000007.1, on the reverse strand, counting down.
AGCGTTCAGCTCAGGGCCGGTGGAAGGACCGGCGAATGAACCGGGGACGGGCTATTATCAGGACAACAGCAACAACAGTGGCGCCCAGCAAAATACCCAGAATGGTGACTGCGAGAATACGGGCGGTATGAACGTCAAAAAAAAATAAAAACTATGTAATAGGCAATATACTCAATCGTATATATAAGCAAAATCAAGAATGATTAAAAAAAAGAAAGGGGTTTTTAAAATGAAGGACAACAAGCAGGAACTCAGCACTGAGAAGATGGAAAAGGTCTCCGGCGGCGGTTGGGAGCAGGTAATTCCGGTGGTAACTGAGGTGGTAGACAAGCTGATGGATTCCGGTGGCAAAGATGATTCCGGCAGTGGACAGTCAGCTCCGGCCAATACTACCCCCGCAAATCAGCAGAATAACTCCAATAACAGCGGTGCCCAGCAGAATACCCAGAACGGTAACATTGAGAATACAGGCGGTTTGGTAGTCAATCCCAAGTAAGCGAAAGGACAGGGACAGGCCATGAAGGAAGAAAAGCAGGAACTGGAAATGGAAAACCTGTCAAAAGTGGCAGGCGGGGCAGAAAACAACCAGCAGAATAATTCGGACAACAGTGGTGCCCAGCAGAACACGCAACATGGCGATATTAATAATAAAAGCCATATCTCGCAGGTAAATGAGGTGTCCAATAACACTGGATCGGTAGATATCGGCTCACCGGTTGACATCGATAATGGCGGGGACGGCAGCGTCTACAACATCAATTGATATAGTGAGGGGGGGATTAAAATGACCGGTAAAGATGAGAGAAACGAACTCAAGGCTAAAGATTTAGCGCAGGTTTCTGGCGGCAATTGGTTTAAAGACGTAGTTAAATATACCACAACAGGTGTACCCGGCATCGTATATGACATGGTTTCCGGTGGCGGTGGCGGCGGGGGCAGCAGCGATGGTGGCGGCGCCGCTGTCAGCACAGGCGGCAGCGGGGACAGCAATGGCGGCACGAATCCCCTTCAGACCACACCTGCGCCGGGGCCGGGCTATATGCAGAATAACTCCAACAACAGCGGCGTTCAGCAGAATAGCCAGAACGGCAACAATAAAAATGAAGGTGGCATGAACGTTACGCCTTAAGAATAACTTTCAAACAGATAGGGAACTGCCTGCCGATTATTGGCAGGTTTTTTTCTTTATTTGTCGAATATAATCCCAAAATGAACAAAATTTTAATGTGGGGGGATAATCGGTTATGGCAGATGGCAGCAAAATTTTTAGCAGGGCGGCACTGGATAAACTGCGCTCGCCTGACAGGCTGGATATGCTTTTGCCCATAACCACGCCCATCGGCTGGATGTCACTGGTAGCGGTGGGATTGCTGCTCATTTCCGTAATTTTGTGGTCAATTTTTGGTTCGTTCACCGTGCGGGCCGATGGCAAGGGAATGATTCTGGATTCCGGCGGTGTGACTACCGTTACGCATGTGGCCGGGGGAAAAATTGCCCATGTTTATGTGCGTAAGGGATCAACCATTCAAAAAGGGGATTTGATTGCCGAGCTGGAACAGCCACAGCAATCTGCCGATACCAATATGGCCCAGTATGGCCCCCAGCTGGCGTCGAGCATGAAAGATACGGCGGACAGGGTTTATCAGTATAAGGCCAAGCTTTATCAGCAGGGGGTATCCCGGGATGTCATCAGTGATTACGATGGGATTGTCGAGGATGTGATGATACGCAAGGGCAGTGTCATTAGCAGTGGTACCCCGCTTTGTTCCGTGCGCCTGACGAAAAAGCGCAGTGACCTGACCGGCGTAATGTACGTTCCCGTGGACAAGGGCAAGCGCATTGAACCGGGGCAGACAATACAGCTGGTTCCCAATGGGGTGGATGTGCAGGAGTCCGGCAGTCTTATCGGTGTGGTGCGGACGGTGTCGAATTACCCGGTGCCGCTGCAGTCCATACAGGAAAAGGTCAGTAATCCGGAACTGGCCAAGTGGCTCTTGTCCAGCGGTCAGGGCGCTGTAGTGGAGATAACTTTTGTGCTGGTGAAGGATGAAAACAATCCGTCCGGGTATCTCTGGACGTCATTTGTAGGTGAACATAAGCCTGTTACCGCCGGGAGTTTCTGCACCGGTTCGGTGATTATCGAGCGGCGGCCCCCCATTGAAAAGGTATTCTATAAAATCAGCCAGTGGCTGCGTAACAGGTGAGTCAGATGGTAAGGGAATTTTTACAGAAATTATGGCATAAGTCCGGCGCCCGGGTAAAAGTGCCCACTGTCCTGCAGATGGAGGCAACGGAATGTGGGGCAGCGGCTTTGGCCATGATACTGGCTCATTATGGCCTGTGGGTTCCTTTGGAAAAACTGCGCGCCGAGTGCGGTGTAAACCGCGATGGCAGCAAGGCCAGCAACGTGATGCGTGCGGCCATGGCCCGCGGCTGCGAAGTACATGGCTATCGCTGGGAGGCGGAGAGCCTTCGGGAAGAACAGGATTATCCCCTGATTATTCACTGGGAGTTTAATCATTTCCTTGTGCTGGAAGGAATTGTGGGGGATACGGTTTACCTAAATGACCCGGCCATGGGGCGGCGTACGGTGCCGTGGTCGGAGTTTGTTACCTCGTATACGGGCATTGCCCTGACTGTCAGACCGTCAGCCAAGTTTAAACCGGCAGGCCATCGCTATAATGTCTTTAAAGCCGTGGCCGTCAAGCTCTGGAAGGATAAGTGGGGCATGATGTTTCTTATCCTGCTGGGGCTGTTCATGATTGTGCCGGGACTGGCATCACCGGTATTCAGTCAGGTCTTTTTGGACGATATTCTCACAGGCAAGCACCGGGATTGGATGCCTAATCTCTGCGTAGCCATGACGCTGTCTTTTGTCGTGTCAGCGGTGCTGACCTGGCTCCGGGCGGTGCTGCTCACCCGTTGGCAGCGCAAGCTGACACTGGCGGATTCGTCCAGTTTTTTCTGGCATTTGCTGCGCCTGCCCATGCATTTTTTTCATCAGCGCTATGCCGCAGAGGTGGCCGGGCGCATTTCGATGAATGAGTCCGTGGCCGGCGTCTTGTCCGGCAGTGCGGCGACGGCAGTGCTCGATGCCTTTGTGGCGTTGTTTTTCCTCTTATTGCTCCTGCAGTATAACGTCCTGCTGACGGCTATCGGCATCGCGTTTATGGTGGTAAATATTGCCGTGATGATGCTGACCAGGCGTCACTTGACGGATTTAGCCATGCGGATTCAGCAGGACGCCGGCAAGGAATATGGTACAGCGATAAATGGGCTGTCCATGATTGACAGCCTCAAGGCCAACGGCAACGAGGGTGATTTCTTTATGAAATGGGCCGGCTACCGGGCCAAGGTGCTGCGCGGCACGCAGGAAACCCAGCTGTGGTCGCTGTCGGTGACCACATTGCCCACGCTGCTGTCCGGGCTCAACGGGGCGTTGATTATGACCTTCGGCGGCTTTTCCATTATGGACGGGGCCATGACTGCCGGTATGTTTGTGGCCTTTCAGCATTTGATGGGCAGCTTTCAGGCACCGGTGGGCAAACTGACGGGCCTCTATAGCAGCCTGCAGACAACGGAAATGCAGATGCAGCGCCTCAATGATGTGCGCTGTTATGAGGTGGATTCCCTTAATTATCCGCCGGAAAATGCGCCGGTGGCGGCCAAAATTCAAGGCCGGCTGTCAGGGGAGCTGGAGTTAAAGGCGGTCAGCTTTGGCTATAGTCCGCTGGAACCGCCCCTGCTGCAGGACTTTAACATGCATTTAAAGCCGGGGCACTGGACAGCGATTGTCGGCGCCTCGGGCAGCGGTAAATCCACGGTGGCCAAGGTTATTACCGGCCTGTACGAGGAATGGGGCGGTCAGGTGCTGCTCGACGGCACGCCCCGGCGGCAGGTGCCGCGCAGTGTAATTGTGACTTCGCTGGCAGCTGTGGACCAGGACGTTTTCCAGATTACCGGTACGGTTGGGGAAAACATTGCCCTGTTTGACCGTTCCCTGCGGCAAAGTGATATTGTCCGGGCGGCCAAGGACGCCTGTATTCACGAAGATATCCTGCAGCTCGAGGGCGGCTATGAGGCTATGGTTTCGGAAGGCGGCAACAACTTCAGCGGCGGCCAGCGGCAGCGGCTCGAAATTGCCCGGGCTCTGGCCGTGAATCCTTCCCTGCTGGTACTGGACGAGGCCACCAGCGCCCTGGACCCCATTACGGAGGAAAAGGTACTGGAAAATATCCGTCACCGGGGCTGTGCCTGCGTGATTATCGCCCATCGGCTGTCCACCATTCGGGACGCAGATGAGATTATCGTCTTGGAACACGGCCGGATAGTGGAACGCGGCCGTCATCGGGATATGATGGCACAGGATGGGCCTTACCGCCGTTTGATTGAGGAACATAGCAGCAAGTGATAGATAAGAGATTGTGGGTTGTGATGGTATGGAATTACAGGCAGGCCGGCGCTGGCAGCTGACAAGTGAAGATAGTTTTCTGGTGCTTACAGCCGGACAGGTGGAAGTTTATGCCGTTACCCGGGACGAACGCCATTATCGGCAGGCTTATTTGCTGAAAATTGAGGCCGGGCAGGCGATTTTTCCGTCAATGGACGAGTTTGGCGAAATGGATATCCTTATTTATGCTGTGACAGATAGCTCGCTGACGGAAAAAACTTTTGCCGGGACGGCGCCGCAGGAATTGCAGCCGCTTATGCAGGCCTGGTTTATGGCGCTCGGAAAAATCAGCTGGCTCAACCGGCTGGCGGCTCTGGGAGATGATATGCTCGTCCTGTGGCCGCAGGGGGAAATGTTTCCGGCAGGGACAGCCAGCACGCAGGAATTGCTGAAAGAATTCAAGCGGCATCAGCAGATTTTTACCATGCTGCAGGGCATGCGCTTTTTGTCAGCGGACAAGCGGCTGCGCCGGCGGCAGGAAATCATTGCCAGACAGAAAAACTGGCTGGTGAAAAATGCCATCAGCAACCTGCTGGGGGAGGACGAAATATATTACGAGGAGAGCAGCACCGAGCAGGGGGGCAAGGCGGTAGAAGAAAATATTTTTATTCTGAAACTCGTGATGAAAGCCTTGTCGATGCAGGAGGCGGATATCAATTTATCTCCTGATATTGCCAAAAAGCTGGATTCCCTGTCCCTGCTGCGGCGGCTGGCGCAAAAGGCCAATGTGCAGCTGCGGCTCGTGCGGCTCGATGAGACTGGCTGGCATAAAAATGACACGGGCGTATTCATTGCCTACTATGGGGCGGACAAGGAGATTGCGGCGCTTATTCCGGAGCGGCCTGGTCTATATAAGCTGGTGACGAGAAAAAATCCCCAGGGGATACGTCTGACCGCAGAGCAGGCTGCCCAATTGGATAAAGACGCCTTTATCTGCTATGCAGGTTTTCCCCGGCGCAAGCTCAAAATCATGGATTTAATGCGCTTTATGTTTCAGCAGTGCTGGAAGGCGGACTATCGGACAATCCTCCTGGTGAGTTTCTTTGCCGGGCTTATTCCTTTGGTCAGCCCTGTTATTACGGAAACCATCTTTCAGGATATACTGCCCATTCTGGACAGGGAAGGGCTGGTGACGGTCACGCAGGTGATGATGGTGACCAGTTTTACCATGGCGGCACTGACCATGATTCGGACAGTGGCGGTTATGCGTATCAGTCTCCACCTGAATATGGCCGTGGAGGCGGCCTTGTGGGGACGGCTCCTGACCTTGCCGCTTAAGTTTTTCCATCAGTTTACCACGGGAGAACTGGCCAGCCGTATGCGCGGCATTGAGGCCGTAAAAGATGTGGTCAGCGGTAATTTTGTGAGCGCTGTCTTTAATACGGTGTTCTCTTTTTGGAGCCTTATCCTCATGTGCTGGTACAGCGTCAAGCTCACGGCGGCGGCCATGGTAATCTGGCTCGTCTGGTGCCTGATTACGGCTTTTGTCTATCGGCGGGTGCTGAGCTTTCAGCGCAAACTCATCGCGGCCAACAATGCCGAGGCCGGTCTGGTACAGCAGATTTTTTCCGGCCTGGGAAAGTTTCGGGTGCATGGGGCCGAGGAGCAGGCCTACCATCTCTGGAGCAAGGTTTTTGGGGAAACGTGGAAATGGAATCTGGCACTGCGCTGGCAGGGCAATTACAATACCATTATTGCGGCAGCCCAGCCCTTTATTCTGACCATGCTGTTGTATTATATAGTGGTTTACGGCATGCAGGAAACGGTGCCTGATGGCAGCGGCGGCCAGATGGTCAAGGAGGGGATTGGCTATGCGCAGTTCATGGCCTTTGAGGCGGCTTTCAGCTCGTTTAATGCCACCCTCAATGCGGTGATTCCCCTGGTGGGCACCTTCTTTACCATTCAGCCGCATATCGAGAATCTGCGGCCGCTCTTGGAGGAAGTGCCGGAGACCACCGAGGATAAACAGGAGGCCGACCCCCTGTCCGGGGCTATTGAAGTCAGCCATCTGACCTTCGCCTATGGGGAAGGGAAAAAAGATGTGCTGCAGGACGTGAGCTTTCAGGTGGCACCGGGCGAAAATGTCGCCATTGTGGGGCATTCCGGCTGCGGTAAATCCACTTTGGTGCGGCTGCTGTTAGGTTTTGAACAGCCGAAAAGCGGCGCTATTTATTATGACGGCCAGTCCCTGGCCGAGTTGTCACCGCCGTCGGTGCGTTCCCAGATGGGCGTGGTACTGCAAAACGGTCAGCTGATGAGCGGCGATATCTTCACCAATATTGTGGGGCAGGCACCGCTCACCCAGGATGATGCCTGGGTGGCCGCCGAGGCGGCCGGCATTGCCGAAGATATCCGGGAAATGCCTATGGGCATGCAGACGGTAATCAGCGAAGGTTCCAACAATATTTCCGGCGGCCAGCGGCAGCGGCTGATGATTGCCAGGGCTTTGGCCGGCAAGCCGTCCATTTTGATTTTTGACGAGGCTACCAGTGCGCTCGACAACCGTACACAGGCTATTGTGACGGAGAGTCTGAACAAACTTAAAACCACGAGAATTGTGATTGCTCACCGGCTGTCCACTATCCGTGAATGTGACCGCATACTGGTCATGGATAAGGGGCGACTGGTGGAAAGCGGCACTTACGATGAACTTTTAGCCCAAAACGGGATTTTTGCCAGATTGGTAAAACGGCAGGTAGCATAGGAGTAGAGTATGGAAGAGAAGGATTGGAACGCCATCGCACAGCAGGCTGTGGCTGATGATGAGGCGTTTGATGAACTGTATGAGCATTTTTTCCCGAAAATATATAATCTGATTTACGCCCGGGTGAAAAATGCCGCCACCGCTGATGATATTGTCAGTGATGTATTTATCAAGATGGTGGAGCATTTGGCGGAGTTCGACAGCAGCAAGGCGTCTTTTGCTACCTGGCTGTCCCGTATAGCCACCCGTACCCTGACGGATTACTACCGCTGGCAAAGCCATCGGCAGAATGTGGAGTGGGACGATGTGTTTTCACCGTCAGTGGACGAAAAGGAACGCCCCGAGGGACAGCTGCTGGTCAAGGAAGGCAAAAGTGAACTGCTTATGGCGCTGGGGAAACTTAGCGAACGCGAGCAGCGGATTATTGAACTGAAATTCTGGGGCGAAATGAGCAATAAAGAAATTGCGGAAACACTGGATGTATCTGCTGCCAATGTCGGCGTTATTCTCTTTAGAGCTATGGGCAGTCTGCGTAAGATTCTGGGCGAAGAATAAGTTTTTATACACTGGCAAAAACTGGTAATATCCAGCAGGTTCAATCGTAAGTAGTAATAAGCAGTAATGCAATGTTAGAAGATTGAAAGGGGGATAACCATGAAAGAGAAAGAATCTGTTAAAAAGCCGGAAAAGCAGGAACTGGACTGTGAAAATATGGATGACGTGGCCGGAGGGGCACAGGTCGAAATACAAAATGTTGTTAAGGATAATAAAGAGCCGGTGGATATCGGTTCTACCGTAATCATCAACGTGTAAGGAGAATCGACATGAGCAGCGCCAAGAAGGAAAGAAAACTGCATAAGGCAGTGGCAATGCTTATGTTAACGGCCTGCGTCTGGGGGCCTATGGGGATGGGCATTGCCCAGGCAGATGTGCACGAGGATACAGGACCAGCCAATGAGAATGGTATTGTTGAAGTTCCCAACCGTATTATCTTGATTAAAGAAGGTTACCATCAAGGTGGCCGTGATCTGTATATAAGAGGTACAGGCAGTACGCCGATAACTGTTTATGGCGGCGAGTACAATCAGGCAGGTGGGACAACAAAGACAGCCAATCTGGACGGAGCAAACTCATTTGTGGATATATACGGTGGCTATCATGATGAACAGGGGGTTAATGTAACTAACAATATCGTCAATGTGGATACCGGTAATGCTGGCTGGGTGGTTTATGATGATCCGCAAAAGATACAGGATAGCACGCATTATAATAAATTGATAATAAATAACACTTCTGCCAGCAATAAGCTGGCGATGAATGTTATAGCTGGTCATGCTTTTCGGGGTGAGGCCAGTGGCAATGTCATCAATCTGAATGGCGGGGCATTGGCTGACTATGTAATTGCCGCCGAAACGCAGGATTATGATGATGGCACAGGATTCAAGGTGGACGATGATGCGGTGTCACGGCTGCACGATAACACCGTCAATATCAATGCCAATATGGAACTGGCAGCTGCCAAAATATATGGTGCGGCGGTATTTCATCAGGCTGACCGCAGCCGTAAACCATTTATGGGCACCAATAATACCTTGAATACTTATGTGAAAGACCAGCAAGTGGGGGAACTGGGTGGTTTTAACACGTACAACTTCTATCTGCCCCAGGGCACTAAGTCCGGGGATACCCTGGTAACAGTGGTGGGGGGGAATGCTACTGTTATCAGCGCCAGCACCGTCAGGGGCATCGTGGAAAAGACGGGCAGCTTGCCGTTCGGTTCAACCGTGAATTTGCTCGTAAATGCAAGCGGTGTGACCGCTGGGGCCGGGACGATTTACCAAGGTATCCACAAGGATACAGGCCTGTCAACGGGGGATATCAACAGCAAGCTTTACGAACTGGTGGTGTATAAGGCAGACAGCAGTCATGTGGTGCTGAAAGTGGTAGCCTTAAACCGCCTGCATTTTTCCACGAAAAGTATAGTCCAGGCTAAGATGCCGACGCTTATCAATCGGGGTGCGGATTTTCTGTCTGGTGATGCGGCGCAAAGTGCAGACGCGGCAGGCGCGCAGGTATATACACCGTTCTATGCACTAAGCTACAGCGATATGCGGCACACGACCGGGTCGTATGTGGACATGAGAGGCACCTGCATGGTGGTGGGCATGTCCAAAAAGACAGAAAAAAATGGCCGGCGCACTTTGTTGGCACCGGTGTTTGAATACGGATACGGCAATTATGACGCCTGCTTAGATGAGGGCACTTGCGGTCAGGGCAATAGCAGATATTACGGTATAGGCTTTGTTTTCCGCAACACCTTTAAGGACGGCAGTTTCTATGAGGGCAGTTTGCGGGGCGGCAGGCTGAATTTGGATTACTCCACAAACGACTATGTTTATAATGGGCAAAAGACCCATGAAAACTTTGACTCATCTACGTTTTACGCAGGTGCACATTTGGGCGCAGGACGGGAAGTAAATTGGCAGCCACGCCATAAAATAACGTACTATGGGAAATTCTTCTATACGCATACCGGGGCTGAGGATATCCGTTTAAGCAACGGACAGCTTTATCAAACGAGCCATGTGAACAGCGAACGGTTGCGTTTGGGAATTCGGGATAGTTATGAGCTTGATAAAAAGAATAAACTGTATTGTGGCCTGGCTTGGGAATATGAGTTCGATGGTTCAGCCTATGCCACCTATGATGGTTTGCGCACAGAGACGCCACAGCTCCGAGGCAGCAGCTATATGCTGGAACTTGGCTGGGTGGTAAAGCCTAAAGGCAATGACCATTTAAGCGTTGACGTATCCGCCACCGGCTGGCTGGGCAGACAGCGCGGTATTACGGGGAGATTAGGTATAAACTGGATGTTTTGAAACCATAAAAATGGCGAAAAAATTAAAATAGGGGTTTACAAGCCCCGGTCAATGTAGTATTATATTACTTGTTCGGGACGTAGCGCAGTTTGGTAGCGCGCTTCCTTGGGGTGGAAGAGGTCGTGGGTTCAAATCCCGTCGTTCCGACCATTTAGTAAATACAAGAGCTGTTCTTCGGAACGGCTCTTTTTTCGTAAAAACGTAGTAAGGAGAATGTCGAAGATGAGCATTTTAAACGTTTCCCATTTATCCCACAGCTATGGCGGCCGGGAGATTTTTGAGGACGTTAGTTTCCGTCTGCTGAAAGGTGAACATGTGGCCCTCGTGGGGGCCAATGGTGAAGGCAAGTCCACGTTCCTGGCTATCATTACGGGCCAGCTTACGCCGGACGCCGGTACGGTGGAATGGGCACGGCGCGTAAAGGTTGGTTACCTTGACCAGCACGCTGTCCTGCAGCCGGGTATGACCATCCGCGACACGCTGCGCACCGCCTTTGATGATATGGTTAAGGCCGAGCAGGAAATGCTGGCCGCCTATGACAAGATGGGCGACGCCACGCCGGAGGAAATGGATATACTCATGCGTGATGTGGGCGATATTCAGGATATGCTCGAGGCCGGCAGTTACTATACCATTGATGCCCGCATTGAAGAAGTGGCCGGCGGTTTGGGACTGCGTGATATCGGCCTTGACAAGAAGGTCGATGAACTTTCCGGCGGTCAGCGTACCAAGGTGCTCCTGACCAAGCTGCTCCTGCAGAATCCGGAAATTTTGATTTTGGACGAGCCGACCAACTACCTCGATGTGGAACATATCACCTGGCTCAAAAACTATCTGACGAACTACGAGAACGCTTTTATCCTCGTGTCCCATGATGTGCCGTTCCTCAATGCCGTGACTAATGTGATTTATCATGTGGATAATCTCCATCTCGACCGCTATACGGGCAGTTATGAAAAATTTGAGGAAATGGCGGCCTTAAAGCGCAAGCAGGAAGAGGCGGCTTACGAGCGGCAGCAGGCTGAGATTAAAAAGGAACAGGACTTTATTCAGCGTAACAAGGCCCGGGTGGCCACCCGGGGCATGGCTAACAGCCGCCAGAAGAAACTCGATAAGATGGAAGTTCTGACCAAGCGGCAGGAAAAACCAAAACCGCATTTTAATTTCCAGTCTGACCGCACGCCGTCCCGTTTTGTCATCGAGGCCAAACGGCTGGTGCTCGGTTATGACACGGCGCTGACCAGCCCCGTGGACATTCAGGTGGAACGCGGCAAGAAAATTGCCATTCGCGGTACTAACGGCCTGGGTAAGTCCACTCTGCTCAAAACCTTGCTGGGCATGATTCGCCCCATCAGCGGCCATATTGAACAGGGCGAGTTCGTCAGTGTGGGCTACTTTGAACAGGAAAGTGCCGCCGGCAACAATAATACGGCGCTCGAGGAACTCTGGCAGGAGTATCCCGGCATGACCAACTTCGAAGTGCGAGCGGCTCTGGCCTCCTGTGGTCTTACGAATGACCATATCACGACGAAAATGCTGGCCCTGTCCGGCGGTGAGGCGGCCAAAGTCCGCCTGTGCAAAATCATGCAAAAGCCGGTAAACCTGCTGGTGCTGGACGAGCCTACCAATCACTTGGACGTGGAGGCCAAGAAAGAACTGAAACGCGCTATCAAGGAATACAAGGGGACTGTCCTTTTGGTTTCCCATGAACCAGAGTTCTATGAGGACTTCGTAGATTCTGTTTGGAATATCGAACGCTGGACGACAAAAATCATTTAATACCTTGCATAATTTTGGCAGGGAAACAGGCCGTCGAAAGAGAATTTAACTGTAATAAATTCTTTTTTGACGGTCTGTTTTTTTTTCGTTGTTTGCAAGGCTTGTACAGCAAAAAAACGCAGGGATGGTGCAGATAATGATGTTATATAAGGCAAAAAAAAGATATAGAGGGGGCCTGCTGTGCTTATGGCTGCTGGCGGTGTGTCTGTGGTGGCTGGCCCTGCCGGTACAGGCGGAGGAGGATACCACGTCCTATTATGACCGGCCGATAGTACGTGTGGGATTCTACCAGATGGACGGTTATCACATGAAAGGTGATAATGGCCGGCTGTCCGGTTATGGCTATGATTATCTGCAGATGATTGAAAGTTACACAGCTTGGTCGTATGATTACATCGGCTATGACAAAGGCTGGCAGGAAATGTTTGACCTGCTCGACGCCGGGGAAATTGATTTAATTACAGGCGTGCAGAAAACTCCTGACCGGGAGAAAAAATATGTGTTTTCGACAGAACCCATGAGCAGCAGCTCGCTGTTATTCACCACCTTGCAGGATAATGACAAATATGTTTCCGGCGATGTTTCCACTTATAATGGTATGCGTGTGGGCGTGCTGATTGGGAATAAGCGGACTGACGAATTTGCCGCCTTTGCTGCCGAACATGGCTTTAAGTACACGCCGGTATATTTTCCCTCCGTGGCGCTGGAGGTGGCGGCGCTGAAAAGTGGTGAAGTCGATGGGATTGTCACCAGCAGTAAACGCATTGTCAACGGGGAAAAAATTCTGGAGATGCGTAATCCCCAGCCCCTTTATTGTTTGACACGGCCGGATAAGGCCTGGATTATTGACAGGATAAACAAGGCCCAGGCCAAAATGAATTTTTCGGAACCTGGCTGGGTGTACTCCCTGACTAATCTTTACTATTCCGATGTCATGGGACGCATGATGTCCATATCGCCGGAAGGGCTGCGTTTCCTGCGCGAATTGCGCAGCTCGGACAGGGTGTATAAGGTAGCGCTTATGCCCAATGCCGAGCCCTATTCCTGGTTTGATGCTGACGGTCAGCCCCAAGGTATATTGCCGGATATTTTTAAACTCATTGCCAAGAATATGGGGATAAAATACAAGATTATATCTGTAAAGACGCAGAAAGAGTACCAGCAGCTGCTGGAGTATGGTGATGCGGATATTGTTCTGGGAATGAGCTCTAACTATTATGAGGTCGAAAAAATTGATTATGAACTGACACACCCGATTCTGCGCGCCACCCTGGTGCAGCTGTTCATCAATGAGCAGGACCGTAATAATGGGCTGATTGGTGTGACCAGCAACGTAAAGCGCAAACTAGGTATGACCGGCAACCTGCCGCAAAATATATCCCAGCAAGAGTTTGATTCGCCGGAGCAGGCTATAACGTCGCTGAAGGCCGGACATTGTGGCAGCGTCTATATGTTGAGCCTTATCGGTCAGAACTGCGTGAATAAAGATGACAGTAACCGGCTGCACATGACCATTGTGCCAGGCATGGCGGTGGATTTGCGTCTGGGGATAAACGGCAGGCTGGACCCGTTGTTCTTTGAGGTTATTTCGGCAGCGGCACCGAATCCTGGCGATTATGAAGTTCAGGAAATCCTTAACCGTTATGCCGATTTGCAGCCGCGCCCAATGACACTGGAGGGACTTTTCTATGCTCATCCCATTCAGTTCCTCATTATGGCGGTGTTGATATTAGGGCTGATTGCCATGATAGTCATTACCTCTATCCGCAACCGGGCTGCCAATCAGGACGAACAGCGGCGCCGTGATATTGATGCGGTTATGAGCTACGTCTGCCGCCTTAATGAAATTGTGGTCAAGGTGAACCTGGACACGCGTACGGCGACAGAATATCATATCGATACGGACGGTCATTTATCCGTGGATGTTATACCACATAACGTGGAGCGTTATATTCATTACCTGCATCCTGATGATTATAGAAGATTTCAGGCGGGCGGTGAGTATGATCAGGAGATACAGGCGGCGTTTGCCAAGCAGCAAAGCTATTATTGTGAAGTCCGGAAACGCGATGAGAGCAAGGTAGATGGCTATTGTTACTATTCCTGCCAATTCCAGCCCATATTGGTAAATAACCGGCTGGAAGGGTTCTACTTCTACCGGCAGGATATTGATGATAAACGCCGCAAGGAACTAGAACAGCGGAAAAATCTGTTTGATGCTCTGGAAAATGCCCGGCATGCCAGTGCGGCCAAAGGTGATTTCCTGTCCCGTATGAGCCATGAAATCCGCACGCCGCTCAATGCGATTATCGGCTACCTGACCATAGGCGGACAGGCCGGCAATACGGAGGAAAAGCTGCGCTATGCCATTGATAAAAGTGAAATAGCAGCCCAGCACCTGCTGTCCCTTATCAATGATGTGCTTGATTTGTCGTCAATTGAGCAGGGAAAACTGCAACTGGCTGATGAAGAATTCTCCCTTGATGAAATGCTGACGGAAATCAAGACGATTTTCAACGGTCAGGTGGAGAAGAAGAATATTACCATGGTTGTAGATACGGAACAGGTCAAACATGACAGTCTGATAGGCGATGCCCTGCGTATTAAGCAGGTACTGATGAACATCGTGTCCAATGCGGTAAAATTCACGCCCGAGGGCGGCCGTATCGAGATTGTGATTAAGCAGGTCCTGCGGCCGAACAATATCTTCTTCACTAATTTTGAAATCACCGATACCGGTGTGGGTATGAGCAGTGAGTATCTGGAAAAAATCTTTAAACCTTTTGTGCAGGAAAATGCCCAGGTTGCCAAAAAATATGGCGGCAGCGGTCTGGGCATGGCCATTACCCATAATCTGGTGAAAATGATGCAGGGCTCTATTGAGGTGCGCAGTGTGCAGGGAGAAGGCTCCAGCTTTTACGTATCATTGCCCTTAAAGGGCGCTGCGGCACCTGTGGCCGAAGGAGACGCAGCTATCGGCGAGGAGCGTTCCTTTGACGGCGTACGCCTCCTGTTGGTAGAAGATAATGAAATGAACCGGGAAATTTCGGAAACGATTTTGTCCCAGCAGGGATTTATCATCGATACGGCTGAAGATGGACAGGTGGCAGTGGATAAATTTACCGCTGCTCCGGCTGGTACATATAAGGCCATTCTTATGGACGTGCAGATGCCGGTTTTGGATGGCTATGGTGCCACCCAGGCCATTCGGCGCAGTTCCCATCCCGAGGCAGCGACCATTCCCATCATCGCAGTAACCGCAGATGTATTTACTGATGATGTGGCCCGCGTCATGGCCTGCGGTATGAATGATTACCTCAGTAAGCCTATCGATTTCCACAAGCTGATTGTCAAGTTGAAGAAATATACATAGTAAAAAGCCTTCCCCTGATGGGGAAGGCTTTTGGAAAAAGGAATATTATTTGAAATAACGGTCGAGCAGACCTTTGAAACCACGGCCATGACGGGCCTCGTCTTTGCACATTTCATGTACGGTATCATGAACAGCGTCCAGATTCAGCTGTTTAGCAAGGACAGCCAGTTCCTTCTTGCCGGCGCAGGCACCGTGTTCAGCGTCTACACGCATGGTCAGGTTTTTCTTAGTGCTGTTGGTGAGGACTTCACCTAAGAGCTCGGCAAATTTAGCAGCATGTTCTGCCTCTTCCCAAGCATAACGTTTGAATGCCTCAGCGATTTCCGGATAACCTTCTCTATCTGCCTGACGGCTCATGGCCAGGTACATACCAACTTCGGAACATTCACCGGTGAAATTCTGACGCAGACCTTCGATAATACGCGGGTCAACATCCTTAGCGGTGCCTACGTGATGTTCATCAGCGTAGTTCATTTCACCCGTCTGTTCGGTGAATTTGGAGGCTGGTGCTTTACAAATCGGACATACATCTGGCGCGCTATCGCCTTCATGAACGTAACCGCAAACAGTGCAAACAAATTTCTTCATAACTTAAAACCTCCCAAAATATATACATTTAGTAAAAATCAATTATATGGCTTGCTCATTGCCATGCCTTAATTATAGGGGACAGAAAATAAAAGATAAATAGCTAAAAATGGCAATTTAAACAAAATAACTCATTGTAAGGTCATTATTCTTTAAAATACGACGATTTACGTATTTTTTAAATATTATTGTTAACGGATAATGATTATTGATTAGTGCGGCCAAATTTAAGTGGCAAAATGAGAACAATGGTGTTAAAATAAAAAAGATAATGTTTTATCGTTAAGAGGAGAAAGGAAACTATGTTTACCTGTATAACAAATTCTCCCGAGGAAACCGGCCACCTAGCCGAGCTGGTTGGTCAAAAGATTCGGGAGGGAACCGTGCTTTGCCTGGAGGGCGACCTGGGGGCTGGCAAGACGCTGTTTGTACAAAGTCTGGCCAGGACACTGGGCGTCGAGGGAGATGTGACGAGCCCCACGTTCAATCTCATGAATGTATATGAGGGGATTTGCCGCATTTACCATTTTGACCTATACCGGCTGGAAACAGAAGAGGAACTTGATGATATCGGCTTTTATGAGTACACGGAGGAGCCGGAGGGAATTGTGGTCATTGAATGGCCGGATAAATTCCCGGAGTCAATGCCGGAAGATTATATAGAAGTACGTATTCGCAAAATAGGCGAGGATTCTGATGTACGGCAGTTTGACTTTGCCAGTGTGGGAGAAAAGAATCAGGAATTCATAAAGGAGTTGGAGTTATTTGTTGGTGCTGGCCATTGATACCGCTACGCAGGTTTCCAGCGTAGCGGTGGCAAGTGAGGGGCGGCTGCTTTCCGAGCTGACCATGCAGGGGAAACTTACCCATTCGGAAACGTTGCTGCCTCATATTGAGCAGGTACTGAAAATGGCTGCCGTGGATAAGAGCCAGCTGACGGGCATTGTGGTGAGCAATGGCCCGGGTTCTTTTACGGGCCTAAGGATTGGTCTGGCAGCCGCCAAGGCCATGAGTTATGTGCTGGGTATTCCCCTGGTGGGCGTTTCTACCTTGCAGGCTATGGCGTATCAGCTGCCTGTGCCGGGTGTGCGCCTTATGTGCCTGCTTGACGCGCAGAAGGGCAATGCCTATGTGGAAAGTTATAGGTGGGAGAATAACACCCTGCAGGTGGCTGAGGCCGTTAAAGTGGCCAAAATCAGTGACATTGTGGCTGGATGCGGCCAGCTTGCTGAGCAGGTAATCCTTTTGGGGGATGCGGTGCAGAAGAAGATTGCCGGTAAAATCGAACTGCCGGCCAATGTCAGCACAGCCATGCCCCATCTCGTTATGCCCCGGGCAGCTTGTGTGGCCATGCTGGGGCAGCAGCGGCTTTTGGCTGGTGACGCAGACAACGTGATGGATTTGGAACCGGTGTATATCCGCCGCAGTGAAGCGGAAGTGCTTTGGGAAAAACGCCATCCGGAAGAGGCTAGTGTACCACCTCGTCCATAACAGCATAAATAATTGTCAGAGATGTAGTCAGATGCTAGGAAGAGGAAGGCGGCATAGCGGTGGCTATGCCAACTGACGATGACAACGCAGATGGCTGCATATCTGACGATTATTGCAGCTATGGACGAGGCGGTACACTATGGTCACGAAACCCACCGAGGAAATGTAATTTAAATGCAAGAAAGAGGAGATGTAATGGACACTGTTCCTTTAGATAGTATAGATGTAAATCATATGGAATTTCGGGAGATGGCTCCCGAGGACGCGGACGCTGTAGAAATCGTGGAAAAGGCCTGTTTTGCCATTCCCTGGTCGCGTGAGTCTTTTTGGAAGGAAGCGCAGAACGAAAATACCTTGTATCTGCTGGCCCTGGATGGCGAGCGGGTGATTGGCTATGTTGGCTGCTGGATTTCCTATGAGGAGGCCCAGATTACCAATGTGGCTATTCTGCCGGAATACCGGGGGAAACGCATTGGTACGCGGATGTTTGGCGAGATTATCGACCGGGTGAAGGAAAAAGGCGTAACGGCCATGACACTCGAAGTCAGACCGTCAAATGCGCCGGCACTGGCACTCTACAAGGGCTATGGTTTCAAGGAGGCCGGCCGCCGTCCGAAATACTATCAGGATAACGGTGAAGATGCCATTATCATGTGGAATACGAAACTCTGATTGTGTAGATAAGGTGACGGAAGTTTTTATGGAAAAGAAAAAGGAAGAACTGCTGACACTGGCAATTGAGTCCAGCTGTGATGAAACTTCGGCGGCAGTTTTACGGGGCGGCCGGGAGATACTGGCAAATATTATCTCCACGCAGATTCCCATTCATCAGAAATTCGGCGGAGTAGTGCCGGAAATCGCCTCACGCAAACATATTGTAAATATCATGCCGGTAATTGATGAGTGCCTGCGTACGGCCGGCGTGGAACTAAAAGATATCGACCAGGTGGCCGTAACGTATGGCCCAGGACTCGTTGGAGCTTTGCTGGTCGGTGTGTCGGCGGCTAAGTCTTTGGCGTTTTCGCTGGGCAAGCCGCTTATCGGCGTCAATCATCTGGAAGGGCATATCTTTGCTAATTTCCTGGCGGCACCGGATTTGGAACCGCCGTTTATGGCTCTTGTAGTATCCGGCGGTCATACGGCACTTGTCGATGTGCAGGGGTATAATCGTTTCCGCATGATGGGACAGACGCGTGATGATGCGGCCGGTGAGGCTTTTGATAAGATTGCCCGGGTGATGGGGCTGCCGTATCCCGGCGGTCCGCGCATTGATGCGCTGGCCAAGGAGGGAAATCCGCTGGCGATTGATTTTCCGCAGGCGCTTACGGAAAAGGGAAATTATGAGTTCAGTTTCAGCGGCCTGAAATCGGCAGTGCTCAATTACATCAACAGTGAGAAGATGAAGGGGCACGAGCTCAATAAGGCTGATATTGCCGCATCGTTTCAGCGTTCGGTTATCGAGGTGCTGGTTGGCAAGGCGTTCCAGGCGGTTAAAGAGGCCGGACGCGATACCTTGGTACTGGCCGGCGGTGTGGCAGCCAACAGCGGTCTGGAGGCCCGCCTGCGCGAAGAGGCGGAGAAACAGGGCGTAAGGTTCCTGTATCCGGATAAGATTTTGTGTACCGATAATGCGGCGATGATTGGGTGCCGTGGGTACTATCAGGCGCTTGATGGCGGGTATAGTGATTTGTACCTTAATGCGGTGCCGGGGCTTAGCCTCACAGACAAATAAGTTTATAAGATACGTTCCAATGGCGGAACAGATATGGTTTTCACGCTGCGCTATGTCGCAGGGCTAAAACTATTTTTTGCCTTTCAATTAAGTATCGCAAAGCGTCAAAACTCGCTTCGCTCAGACAGTAGACGCTTCACGATAAAACAGCGGTAGGCAAAAAATAGTTTCTTAACGCCCTGCGCCAAACGCTTCGCTTAGAAAACCATATCTGTTCCGCCAAGTTACGTTATAAAGCCTTCCTCTTGAGGGGAAGGTGCCCCGCAAGGGGCGGATGAGGTGTGGAAAAATGCGCAATACCAACAATAACTTGACAACCAAACAATTAAATATCTTGGACCGCCTAAAGCAGATTCTCCCCTTCGTGGCCGACCTCGCCCATGGCCATGCTGCTATCTACGTTCAAGCGGAAACAGCGGGGAAGTTGCGTATAACGGCTACGGCCATGCCGCATACGGTCTATATGCAGGACGCTGCGGAAACGGCGGCAGGCTTGGTCGATACGTTATCCGAACCGCTTGTCACGGAGGTTTTTCAATCTGCGCAGTTCGTGCATGGCAAGCGGGAGCAGGATTATGGGCATTTCGTGGATATGTATGTGTTCCCTATTGTCGATAATGCGCATGTGATTGCGGTTATCAGCATTGAGGTGGATAAGGAGCATTTAAATATTGATGATTTCTCCTATCTCATCAAGACCACGCAGGATGTGTTGAATTTTGCGGCCCGCGATGTGGATTTAGCACCGTTTACGCCGCTTTCGGCCAGTGATGGGCTGATTATTACGGACCAGTTCAGCCGGATTGTGTTTGCCAATGCCGCTGCCCAGCGCATATACCGCGTACTTGGCGTGGGGAGTTTGAAGGGCTGTCATCTGTTTGACCGTCAGCTTACCCGTCATGTACGCCGGGAATCATTTGAACGGGAACGGCCGTGGCAGAAGGAATTGCTGGCCGGCGACCTGGCGCTTATCCGCCGGCAGATTGATTTGCAGGCCGGCGGTACGCTTATCCGGCGGCTGGTGGTGCTCTCTGATGTGACGGAAATCCGCGCCAAAGAGCAGGAAATCCGCATTAAGTCAGCGGTGATACAGGAAATTCATCACCGGGTGAAGAATAATCTGCAGACAGTGGCCAGTCTTTTGCGCCTGCAGGCACGGCGCAGCGGCTCTGATGAGGTCAAGTCGGCGCTGTCGGAAAGTGTCAACCGTGTGCTTTCTATTGCGGCTGTGCATGATTTCCTTTCCCGCCGGGGGGAGGAAAGTATGGATATCGGGCAGATAATGGCCGAGATTTTTGCACAGGTCAAGGCCAGTATGGTGGCAGCGGATTTTGACCTGCAGCAGGAATTCAGGGGTGAATCGGTGAGTCTGCCGCCTAAATACGCCAGTTCGCTGGCCTTGGTACTCAATGAGCTGATTATCAATGCCGTGGAACATGCCTTTGCCGGCCGTTCATCCGGGCTGGTAGGTTTGCAGGTGGAAATGGACGGTGAACTGAAACTTGATTTTTACGATGATGGCTGTGGTCTGCCGGCAGACTTTCAACCGGCAAAATCACGTTCACTGGGCTTATCCATTATTCGCACGTTGATTGAGGGCGATTTAGAGGGCAGTTTCCGGCTGGAAAATGATACCAGCGGCCCTGGCACTCATGCTTATATTGTACTGCCCAAGCCGCAGGCACAGGGGCAGGTTGTGGCTAGTTTGGAGGAATGAATATGCAGGGACATAAGAAATCATTGCGGATTGTCATTGCCGATAACGAATCCCTTATCCGCCTGGATATCCGGGAAATGCTCGAAGACGCGGGGCACGAAGTCGTGGGTGAGGCGGTAAACGGCCGCCGGGCGGTGGAACTTACACGGCAGCACCGTCCCGATTTGGTGCTGATGGACATAAAAATGCCGGAAATGGACGGCATTACGGCGGCCGGGAAAATATATGCGGATAAAATTGCCCCTGTTATTTTGCTGACAGCTTTCAGCCAGCCCGATATTGTGGATAAGGCCAAGGACTCCGGAGTGCTGGGTTATCTGGTAAAGCCGGTACAGGAAAGCCAGTTGTTTCCGGCAATAGAAATCGCGCTGTCCCGTTGGCAGGAAATGCAGGGGCTGGAAGATGAACTGGAAAAACTGAAGGACTCTTTGGAAACGCGCAAACTTATCGACCGGGCCAAGGGGATAATCATGGCGGCGCATAAGCTGGGGGAACAGGAGGCGTACCGCCGCATGCAGCAGTATGCCATGCAGAAACGGGTGCCGCTTAAGGACGTGGCCCAGAGTATTATCCGTGCGGCCGGAGGGAAGGCGTAAAAGTTAATATATTTCTATATAGGACGCCCGTGGGGGCTGGCAAACGTTGCAAAAAACACCGCCAGTCCCCACGGGCTTATTGCGTTGTACGAGTCAGTTCTTTATTTTTGTCCAATTATGTCCGGGACAATATTGAATGTCTTTAACTTGTATAAAATAGGAATAACCCGTATAATAAAACCATCGAAACACGAATTACTTAAATCGGTTTCGGTACGCTTCTGAGTGATCATAGGAGGCAAAGTGAAAATGAATCTGCGTGAGCGAACCACGGCAATTTTAAAAATCCTGACGGAAGGGGAAAATCCTTTCCAGAGTGCCACAGAGCTGGCGGACAAATTGGGCGTCAGCACGAAAACTGTATCAAGGGAGCTGCCAGCAGTGGCAGAGGCGCTAAAGCCGTATGGACTGGACCTTTCCCGGAAAAAGGGAGCCGGGTTCACCATTGACGGCGGCGAAGAGGCCATGGAATCGCTCAGGAAATTCCTGGGGCAGGTGAATGACAAGACTTTTTCTCCTGAGGAGCGGCGGTCGATTATCGTCAGCCGGCTGCTGCCTCACAATGAGCCGGTAAAACTCTTTACCCTCGCATCGCTCTTAGGCGTAACCGATGGCACCATCAGCAACGACCTGGACAAGCTGGAAAGCTGGTTTAAGGGACATGGGCTGAGGCTTGTCCGCAAACCGGGGCTGGGTGTCTACATTGAAGGTAAAGAATCAAGTATCCGGCAGGCAATTGTAGCTTATATTTATGAAAACGTAGGTGAGCAGGAGCTGCTGTCGCTTGTACAGGCCAATCTGGCCGAGGACGGGCAGGCGGTGAGCATGGCCTCCTCCCACCTGTTGGATTTGGTTGATAAAGAAATTATCCAGCGTCTGGAACGCTTGATAAGACAAACAGAAAAATCTTTGGATGGGCGGCTGTCCGACCAGGCCTTTGTGGGGCTGCTGGTGCATTTGGCACTGGCGGTGCAGAGGATTCGGCGCCATGAACCCATCAAACTGGCACCGGAGGTGCTGGCGGATTTAAAGTCGAAGGCTGAGTTTAAACTGGCGGTGGATTTGGGCGCGAAAATCGCCCAAGAATTTGCCATCACCATAAACGAGGCGGAGACAGGTTATATCGCCATGCATATCTTAGGCGCTCGCAGCCGCTATCAGCCACAGGGCATGCCGGCCTCATTGGATAATTTTCATCTGGTGCGCATGGCCAAAGCCGTGATGGGGGCGGCGGAAAAAATCAGCGGTCAGAATTTATATCGCAATTCAGCTTTGCTGACGGGACTTGTCAATCATTTGGGGCCGTCCATCAGCCGGCTGAAAATGGGGATGCCAATCAGGAATCCACTGTTAGGGGAAATGAACAGCAATTATCCGGAATTGATGCAGCTGGCAGCAGCCAGCGTCAAGGATATTGAAGGGGAACTTGATATCGTATTTCCCGAGGAGGAAATTGCGTATATTGCTATGCACCTCGGCGCGGCGCTCAACGATAATCAGACGCTCAAAAAGCTCGAGCGGCGTGTGATTGTAGCGTGTCCCACGGGGATGGGCACCAGCCGTTTGCTTGCCAGCCGGCTGCGTCAGCAGTATGACAATTTAATCGTTCACGATATGGTTTCAACTATGCAGCTTACACCGGCTTACTTTCGTGAGCACGAGGCCGATTTTATCATCGCGACGGTGCCGATACAGCATGTACCGCTGCCGGTGGTGGTGGTCAGTGCCCTGCTCACGCCTGCTGACCAGGAAAAAATTGACGGTGTGCTGGACGCACAGCAGCCGGAAATGAGGGAGGAACCTCCGGCCACGGTCAACAAGCCTGACTTTGTGAATGCGCTCAAAATCATGGGTGCTTATGAACAGGCTATCCTGACACTTATCGAGGGTTTTTTCTTCGCAGAAGATGATAAGTCCATGACTGTGCAGGAAATATCCCGGCTGGCCGGCCGGCTGATAAGTGCTGACAAGCAGACTGCAGAGTCTGTTGCCCGGGAGCTTTTGGCCCGGGAAGACAAGGGCAGTACCGCTGTCAGCGGTAATCACATGATTCTGCTGCACTGCCGCAGCCGTCATGTAAAAGAAATTCATTTTGGCATTGTCCATGTAGGTGACTTTTTCTTCTATCCTGCCGAGCCTACGGAAAAAATCCGTACGGCGGCAGTGATGGTCGCACCGCAGGACTGCAGCCAGTATGAACTGGAAACCATAGGTTATATATCCGCCGTTCTGCTCGAACGGTGGGGCTTTATCGAAGTGTTGCATGAAGGGGATAAGCGCCTTATCCATGAGGAGTTGGTGCGCATATTCCAGGAATTTCATGCCAAGAAATACAAGGAATTGATGGAGGGGTAATCCATGAGTACAGCGACAGCTTCTGCAAGAGGCTTCAACTTTCAAGAGGCCATGCAGAAATTTGGCCGGTTCTTATCCGGTATGGTTTTGCCGAATATCGGTGCTTTTATCGCCTGGGGCTTTTTGACGGCACTCTTTATTCCCACGGGCTGGCTGCCTAATGAATACTTAGCTCAGGTGGGCGGGCCGATGAGCAAATGGCTCATTCCCCTGCTCCTCGGTTATAGCGGCGGTGCGGCTGTTTACAGCCACCGCGGCGGTGTGGTTGGTACGATTGCCACGGCCGGTGTTATCGCTGGTGCCGACATTCCCATGTTCCTGGGCGCCATGATTATGGGCCCGCTGGCTGGTTATCTGATGAAGAAATTTGATACAGCCATCGAGGACAAGATTCCCACGGGCTTTGAAATGCTCGTCAATAACTTCTCCGCCGGTATCTTGGGCGGTGTCCTGGCTGTGCTTGCCTTTGTCGGTGTCGGCCCTGTGGTGCTGGCTGCTAATGGCGTGCTGCGCTCCGGCGTGGAAGGCATTGTGGCCGCAGGCCTCCTGCCGCTGGCGTCCATTATCATTGAACCGGCTAAGATACTCTTCCTCAATAATGCCATCAATCACGGCGTACTGTCGCCGCTGGGCATTCAGCAGGCTGAAGAATTTGGCAAGTCCATGTTCTTCCTGCTCGAGGCAAATCCCGGCCCCGGCCTGGGCGTGCTCCTGGCTTACTGGTTCTTCGGCAAAGGCATGGCTAAAGATTCCACTCCCGGTGCCATGATTATTCACCTGCTCGGTGGTATCCATGAAATTTACTTCCCCTATGTCCTCATGAAACCTGTACTGCTTATCGCTGTAATCGCTGGCGGTATGGCTGGCGTAGCAACGCTGCAGCTCCTGGGTGGCGGCCTTATCGCTCCGTCCTCTCCGGGTTCCATTATCGCCGTTCTGGCCATGACACCGAAAGGTGCCTTTATCGCCAACATGGCAGATTTCCTTGTCGCTACAGTAGTTTCCTGTGCTGTAGCCTCGGTATTCATTAAGGTTTCCGCTAATGAAGAAAGCGGCGAATCCCTGGAAGAGGCCAAAGCTGCCATGCAGGAACGCAAACAGCGCGGCCAGCTGGCTGTAAGTGCTGTACGTATCAGCGGCAGCGAACTTAAGAACATCGTTTATGCCTGCGATGCCGGCATGGGCTCCAGTGCCCTCGGTGCCGCCAGCCTGCGCAAGAAACTGCGCAGCGCCGGTTACACAAATATTTCCGTAACCAACGCCGCTATCGGCAATATCCCCAAAGAGGCACAGATTGTTGTCACCCATGAAAAACTGGCACAGCGTGCTATTGAAGATTCGCCGCAGGCTGAACATATCCTTGTCCGCAACTTCACGCAGAACGATGTGTATGAGCAGATTATCGCCCGTCTTTCCGAAAATAAAATGGACGGCGTTATGGCTGCCGGCCAGACCGGTTCCAAGGAAAAACACGTTTTGGACCTCAATAATATCCAGCTGGGGCTTAAAAGCGTAAGCAAGGAAGAGGCCATCACCGCCGCCGGCAAGGCTCTGGTTAAAGCAGGCTTTGTGGACGAAGGTTATATCGAAGGCATGCTCAAACGCGAAGAAGATATCAGCACTTATGTGGGCAAAGGCATTGCCATTCCGCATGGTGAGGCTGCTGTCAAGGATACCATCCGTCAGTCCGGTATCGTGGTGCTCCAGTATCCGGAGGGCATTAAGTTCGGCAACGATACCGCCCATATCCTCGTGGGCATTGCCGGCAAGGACAATGACCATCTGTCCATTCTCGCCAACATCGCCGCTACGATGGACGAATGCAGTGATGAAGAACTTGAAAAACTCTACAACACCAAAGATGCCAACGTGCTCTATGAACGTTTTGCACTGGCAAACTAATCAAATCTGAATATTACATGTCCCTTTTCCGCGCAGGCGTATACCCTGCGGAAAAGGGACTATTTTTATTGATAAATGTTGGAGGTAATGAAAATGAAAAAAGCAATCCATTTCGGTGCAGGTAATATCGGCAGAGGTTTTATCGGGGAGCTGCTCGTGCGTTCCGGCTATGAAGTGACGTTCGTGGACGTCAATGCGGAACTCGTGGATTTAATCAATGAGCGCCGTGCTTATGATATCAAAATTGTCGGGGATAAGCCCGAAATCATTCATGTGGAACATGTGCGCGCCATCAACAGCGCCGCCCATCCCGAAGAACTCACGAAGGCCATCTGTGAGGCTGATATCATCACGACGGCTATCGGCCCCAATATCCTGAAATTCATTGCGCCGAATCTGGCGGCAGGTCTGGCGGAACGTGTAAAGACGAATCAGCAGCCTTTAAATGTCATCGCCTGTGAAAATATGGTGGGCGGCTCGACGGTGCTCAAAGGTTTTGTCGAAGAAAACCTGCCGGAAGAGGCCAAAGCAGACGTAGCTAAGTATGTCGGTTTCCCCGACGCCGCTGTGGATAGAATCGTCCCCCTGCAGAAAAATGATGACCCCCTGCTCGTGCAGGTCGAACCATACGCCGAATGGGACGCCAATGTGACGCAGGCCAAAGGTGAACCGCCGCAGATTGCAGGCTTGACCTGGGTGGAAAATCTCGAGGCCTATATCGAGCGCAAACTCTTTACCGTAAACACCGGCCATGCCTCCATTGCTTACCTGGCTTACCGCAAAGGCATAAAGGATATCTACAGCGCCATGCAGGATAAGAGCATTGTGGATATGGCGCGCAAAGTCTGGCAGGAAACCGGTGACTTGCTCGTGCGCAAGTTTGGTTTTGACCCCCAAAAGCATGAAGAGTACGTTAAGACCACCGAAAAACGCTTTAGAAATCCGCACCTTAGCGACGAAGTGACAAGAGTAGCTCGCGGTCCCAAACGCAAACTCGGTGCCAAAGACCGCCTCGTAAGCCCCGCTACCCAGCTTTTGGCCCAGGGCCAGAAACCCTCGGCGCTCGCGACCGTAATCGGCGCGGCTTTCCACTTCGACTACGATGGCGATAAAGAGGCCCAGGAAGTACAGGGCGCAATACAGGAAAAAGGCCTGCATAAGGCAATATTAAGCTACACCCAAATCCCCGAAGAATCCGAACTCTTCCGCATGGTAGAGAATAAGACAGCAGGGTTCTAAGAGAATTGTATAATACGAGCCGGATTGACTGGTCATTTTTTGACAGGTCAATCCGGCTGTTTTGTGTTATTTTACTGGCAGCGAAAATGAGTTGTGGGGCCTGCGCAGGTAGGAAAATCGGCAAATTATCCTGAATTTTGAACTCGAGGGCAACAAGTATAGCCGTTGGCAGTTTTTTTGTGATAGGATAGGTGTGGGTGATTGCTGATGAAGATAAGGGGACTTATATATTTTTTTATTTGTGCCTTGTTGTTTGCGGGCTGCAGCGGACAGCGTGCGGAGAATGAGCAGACAGCATTAGTGATATACAGTTCGCATCCGCAAAGTTTTGTACAGCCGTTGGTGGATGAATTTGAACGGCAGACGGGCATTGCGGTGCAGGTGGTGCATGGCAGTACAGGAGAGTTGCTGGCACGGTTGGCCAAGGAAGAACCTAGCAAGGCTGATATTTTATGGGGCGGTGCAATTTCCACGGTGGCGGAAAAAAGCGAGTTGTTTGTTCCGTATACCTCAACGCAGGAGGAAATGCTGCAGCCCTGGTTTCGCAATAACGAGGGCTTTATGACCAGATTTACTAATGTTCCCAGCGTATTGCTGGTGAATACGAATCTCCTGGGAGATATGGAAATTCACGGTTATGCGGATTTGCTTAGTCCACGCTTGCAGGGAAAAATTGCTTTTGCGGACCCGGCCGGTTCTTCCTCTGCCTATGAACACTTGCTGAATATGCTGGCTGTTATGGGGCAGGCTGACCGGGAACAGGGCTGGCAGTATGTGCAGTCGTTTTGTCAAAATCTGGATGGTAAATTGCTGGACAGTTCGGCAGCTGTTTATGAAGGTGTGACTAAAGGGCAGTTTGTTGTCGGCTGCACTTTTGAAGAGGCTGCTATGCAGGAAGCCGCCAAAGGCGGGCCTGTGAAAATTGTTTACATGACTGATGGTGTTATGAGCGAGCCGGATGGGGTGTATATTGTCAGGCAAACGAAGAACTTAACGGCGGCGCAGACTTTTGTGGAGTTTGCAGTCAGCCGGGAGGCACAGAAGTATATTGCCAGCCATCTGCACCGCCGCAGTGTGCGCCTTGATGTGCTGCCACTGGATGAACGGGGATTTATGTTTGCTGTACCACAGCAGGACTGGGGGGCGCGGCACACTGAATCGCGTGAAGAACTGCTGCAAAGATTTCGGCGCTGCTATGCGTTAAGTGAGGGCGGTAATTGATGTATAATTTTCAATATGAATTGCGGCAGGCCTTGCTAAAGTACGCCTTGCTGCCTGCGCTGTTAATCTCCGTGCTCAGCCTGCTGCTTATTGGTTACAGCTGGAATCACTATGTGGTGGAGCGCAATGCGACGGCCCGCCAGCAGCTGACGGAAAAGATGACGGCGCTGCATACAGAAAATCAACAGCTGCTGGTGTTGCTGAACGGCCGGCTGCAACAGCAGGGTGACTGGCATAGTGATGAACTGTCAGCCGGGGGAGAGAAAGCGGCGCTATATGATTTTTTGTACCGTACGGTGAATAAAGGAAAATACCTTTGGAATTTTTATATTATTGATAAGGCCGGTCATTTGGTATTGGGCAGCAAAAGTCAGCTGCCGGCAGGCCTTGATGACCCAGAGTGGGGGATTATGCGCCGTTTGCAGGAGGACACGCAGGTGCGGGGCGAATTCTTACGGCAGAGCGCTGACCGGCAGGATTTCGTCTTTGGTCAGGCCGTATGGCAACAGGGCGTTTTACAGGGCTATGTGTTGTTGACACTGCCTGGCGACGCACTTTGGGAGAAAGGTCAAAACTTGGATATAGAGCTGGTAGTTACTGATGAACGCTATAACAAGGTGGCGGCTATTGGCAATGTGCCTCTTGATGGCCAAGGCAAGCTGGCAGCGCAGCTGGCGGCGACTAACGGGAACCTCGTGGAAGTTCAGCCCGAGATTTACTATGTAACGCAGAGCGTTTTGCCACAGGGGGTGCGGATACTGGCCATAAATCCGGTGCGCAGTCTGTTGATACGTTATCTCCTGGGCAGTCTGCTGATTGTTTTGCTCTTTGCCGTGCTGGTGCTGGTGATTTTGGGGAGTGTGCAGCGGGAAAGCCGCCTGCGGGCACAGACGGTGGAAAAACTGACGGCGGCTGCGGAGGTACGGCAGCTGGAGTCGCAGTTTAATCCGCATTTTCTCTTTAATACCTTGGAAAACATCAAGTTTATGGTAAAACTTAATCCCCAGGCGGCCGTGCGCATGATTAAGGACTTGTCAGCATTGCTGCGTTACAGTATCAATAACTCGTTGGTGAAGGTGCGGCTGGGTGATGATTTGGAATACGTTCATCGGTATATGGAGATTCAGCAGTACCGCTTTGGCCAGCGCCTGCTCTATGAGGAACAGGTGGCAGAGGCGGCCCTGGACTGTGAGATTCCGAAACTGCTCATGCAGCCGGTGCTGGAAAACGCGATTAAATATGGTGCAGATAAACAAGGAAAGATAAATATCAGTCTGTTGATAAGCAGGGCGGCAGAAGTTTTGCAGGTTGATATAATTGATAGTGGTGCTGGTTTTACGCCAGAGGCCCTGACACGTTGGCAGCAAATGCTGCAAACGGCAGAAAATCTGACAGAGCATACGGGACTATTTAATATTCATCGGCGGATACAATTGCTATATGGTGCGGGCAGTGGTGTGCAGATTATTCCACGGCTGCAGGGAACTTGTGTCCGCCTGCGTCTGCCTGCGCATGGTATGGAAGAGGAGTAGTGAAATGTTACGGGTATTTATCGTTGAAGATGAAGAAATTATTCGCCGAGGCCTGGTTGAAACGCTGAACTGGGAGGATATGGGGGCGGAGGTGATAGGTGATGCGGCTGATGGGGATGAGGCACTGCCGTTAATCAGGGAAATGGCCCCGGATGTGGTGTTGACGGATATAAAGATGCAGCGTATGGACGGCCTGACTATGCTGCGTACCTTGCGGCAGGAGGGCAATATGACTCCGGTGGTCTTACTGACCAGTTACGCCGATTTCAGTTATGTACGTGAGGCCTTGCGGCTGCAAGCTGTTGATTATTTGCTAAAGCCTGTGGAGGAAGAAGAAATCAGTAAAGTCCTGCAAAAAATTGGCAGTGCGGCAGTCACTGCGGACGACAGACCTTTTGCGCAGGAATTAGCTAAGGCCAGTCAGAGTAAGAATCCCTATGTACTGGCGGCCTGGCAGGCTATTGTGAATAACTATCAGCAGCATCTGAGCCTGGAACAGGTGGCTGAGCAGCAGGGCGTATCTCTGAGCTACATATCCCGTAAATTGAAAGAGGATACCGGAAATACTTTCGGTACTTTGCTTACGATGTATCGTTTGCAGCAGGCCGTGCGGTTATTGCAGGCCGGTACTTGGCGTATGTATGAAGTGGCAGAGCAGGCAGGGTTTAGCGATTACAAGAATTTCTGCCAGCTGTTTAAACGCTACTTGGGGAAAACACCACGTGCTGTTATGCAGGATAGTATCAGTTAGTTCAAAATTGCGGATGATTGTATACTATTCTGGATTGTTTTGGCAGGGACAGGGTGCTAGAATAAAATCGTACTTAATGATGTAATGTTTGTTATATAAGGAGGACGATTTATGTTTAAGCGAATGTTGCTGCTCTGCAGTGCTTTGCTGGTTATGTTGGCGTCTCTGGCCTGTGCAGCGCCTTTATCCGGTGATTACCAGCTGCAGGAAATGGTGATTCTCAGCCGTCATAATATCCGCTCACCGCTGTCGGGGAATGGTTCGGCGCTTGGTAAGCTAACACCGCATGTCTGGTTCAGGTGGACCTCAGCACCCAGCGAACTATCGTTGCGCGGTGGGGAGCTGGAAACCATGATGGGCCAGTATTTCCGCAAGTACGCCGTAGCACATGGTCTGATGCCGGAAAATTATCAGCCGGAGGCTGGAGCAGTAAGGTTCTATGCTAATTCTATGCAGAGAACTATTGCCACGGCCCAGTATTTTTCCAGCGGTATGCTGCCTGTGGCCAATGTGAGGATTGAACACCGTTTTGCCCCCAGCAAGATGGACCCCGTGTTTAATCCGCAGCTGACGATGGTCAGTGAGGCCTTCCGGGCGCAGGCAATGCAGGAAATTGCAGCTATGGGCGGCAAGGAAGGTTTGCAGGGCATTGGCGCGCATATGGACAAACAGTACCGCCTGCTCGAAAAGGTGCTAGATTTAAAGGCCTCACCGGCCGCTAAAGAAGGCATGACCAAATTCAGGGCCGATGATTTGCAGATTTTACTGGAAGTAAATAAGGAACCGGCTATGAAGGGCTCTTTAAAGCAGGCCAATTCTGCCAGTGATGCCTTGATTCTGCAGTACTATGAGGAAAAGGACCCGGTGAAAGCCGGCTTTGGCCACAAACTCACGCAGACGGAATGGGAAACTTTGGCCAGCGTTAAGGATATCTACGGTGATGTTCTCTTTACTGCTCCCTCAGTAGCTGTGAACGTGGCCCATCCGCTTCTTAAGGTTATGAATGAAGAACTTTCCCAGCCGGGCCGCAAGTTCACCTTCCTCTGCGGTCATGACTCCAATATTGCCAGCGTGCTGGCAGCGCTGGAAAATGAGCCCTATTCTCTGCCGCAGAGCATTGAGAAAAAAACGCCGATTGGTTCCAAACTGGTGGTGGAAAAGTGGGCAGGTAAAGATGGCCAGCAATATGCGAGCCTGAATATCGTCTACCAGAGCACCAAACAGCTCCGTGACAGAGAAATGCTGGATTTGGAAAATCCTCCGGTGGTTTATCCCATAAAATTGAAGGGGCTTAAGGCCAACAAAGATGGTCTTTATAAGCTTGAAGATTTACAGGCGCGGTTTGCCAAGGCTATCAAGGCCTATGACGAACTGCCCCAGGATAAAACGGCAGCTAAGGCCGCCTGATTTGCCGCAACTATTTGGCTGGTTTTCTTGCCGGCCAAATAGTTGCTATTTTTTTTGGAACAAGAAAAAAATTTAAGCAGGAGTTTTGCATTTTGTATTGAACTATGATATCATAGACTCAGTTAAATGGGATTTATATTGACCGTAAGAAACATTTGTCATAGGATTGTATACTACTGGAAGGACGATTGACGATGGGGGCATTTTCGAAAATTAAAGGTTCCTTCATGGGATTGGCTGACATTATCATGCCGATAAACGATGATTTCATGGAGTATGAAGACGAAATTGAGGAAAAAGCAGCAGAAACGAAGAAACAGAGCCGGGCTGTAAACAGAACACGTACAGCTGCCAGCACAACTGCGGAGTACAAGGTTTCCAATGGCGAGTCGGTACATGTGGCACGTCCCAGCTATGGCAGCAGCGAAGGTTTCCGTCGTGAGAAAACTCACGCCAAGAAACAGCAGCCCCAGCTGAAGGTGCATACTACGAAAATGCCGCAGCTGAAAATGCAGATTTTTGCACCGCGTAATTTTGAACAGGTTACTGCCATTGCTGATGACTTGAAAGCTGGCAAGGCCTGTGTGGTGAATTATGAACAGATTGAATCTGCAGAGCAGAGAAGAATCTGTGATTTCGTCAATGGCGTTTGCTATGTGTTAGATGGCTCAGCACGGCGCGTATCCAATAAGATTATGCTTTATGTGCCGGCAGGCGTGGATGTTTCTGAGGCCATGACCTTAGCTCTTACGGATTGATTGCTGCCCGTAGATTATTTTGTTAAGCGTAGACCAGGCAGTCTCTTGGGGGATTGTCTGGTCTTTATTTTTTGTAGTTATTAAATGGAGATGTTACCGTGGAAAACAAGCAGGAAATACTGGATGGCGTTTTAGACGAGTTTGCCAAGCTGGCAGCTATTCCCAGAAAGTCCGGTCATGAAGAGGCCGTCAGCAACTTTCTGAAACAATACCTGACAGATTCAGGTTTTGCGGTAGTGCAGGACGAACATTATAATATCGTAGCTGATAAGCCGGCCTGCCCGGGGCTGGAAAACGCACCGCTGACCATTCTGCAGGGACACATGGACATGGTTTGTGTGGCGGCAGATGGCGTGAAGTTTGACCCGCTCCATGACCCGATTAAACTCGTGCGCGATGAAAAATTCCTGCGCGCTGACGGTACGAGCCTGGGGGCTGACGATGGCATTGGTGTGGCTGAGGCCATCTACATTTTGAAAAATGCCAAAGACCACGGCCCCCTGCGCATGATTGTAACTGTAGACGAAGAACAGGGCATGACCGGGGCCATTAACCTCGACGCCAAACATTTGCAGGACGCCAAGTTCCTGATTAACTGCGACTCGGAAAACTACGATGAACTCACCGTGGGCAGTGCCGGCAGTGTCAACCTCGACTTCTCTCGCGAAATCAAATGGGTGCAGCCGGAAAGGACGGCGGCCTGGCAGATTGAGATAAAAGGCCTTCTGGGCGGCCATTCCGGCGAGCGCATTGGCGATGGCCGGGGCAATGCTATCCGCACTTTGGCGATGACGCTGGCGGCCCTTGCCGCAGAGGGGACAGTGGAGCTGGCTGCGTTTAACGGCGGCAAGGCCCGCAATGCCATTCCCGATGATGCGCGTATGACCATCGTGACGGACTTGGATAAGGCTGCTATTGAAAAAGTGCTGAATGACCAGCTCGACCGCTTTAATAAGATGTATGGCAGTGTTGACCCGCAGGCGCAGTTTGTCCTGAGTAGTGTGGCCGCACCGGAACAGGTTATGAATGCCGGGGATATGACCAGACTCATTCGCCTGCTGACGATTCTGCATACGGGTGTGTTTGCTATGTCCACGGTGATTCCGGGACTTGTGGAAACTTCTGCCAACCTCGGCGTTGTGGAAACGACGGATACGGAAGTAAAGGTGCAGTACTTCCCGCGTTCCGCTGTCGACCAGAAACTCGACGAATTCCGCTTTATGGCTGCAGAATGGGGCGCGCTCACGGGCTTTACGGCCCATATCGGCACGCAGTCCCCGGGCTGGAAGGAAAACAAGGACAGCAAGCTGGCCAAAATCATGGCGGATACCTTCAAGAAACAGAACGGCAAGGCTATGAAGGTCGAAACCATCCATGCCGGCCTTGAATGCGGCTGGCATTTCCGCAAGAATCCGCAGCTTGATATGGTGTCCATCGGCGTAACGACCATGGATATCCATAGCCCGAAGGAACGCCTGCTGCTCGAAACGGTAAAACCGCAGGTGGATTTGATTGTGGAAACCTTGCACGAGATTGCCAAAATGTAACAGAAAATAATAGGTCTTCCCCTTTTGGGGAAGGCTTATTTTTTAAGGAGTCAATACATGGATTGTAATAAAATTATTTGGCTGGCGCTTAATGCCAAATACTCGCATACCTCGCTGTCGGTCCGTTATCTGCGCGAGGCGGTGCCAGGTTCGGAAATCATGGAGCTGACCATCAATCATCAGCTGCTCGCTATGCTCGGGGAAATCTACAGTGCTAAGCCCAAGGTGCTGGGGATTTCCTGTTATATCTGGAATATCGAACTCGTTAAGAGCCTGCTGAAACTTCTGCTGGCGGCCTTGCCGGATACCATCATTATCTGTGGTGGGCCGGAGGTTTCCTATGGCGTGACTGAATTCATGCAGGAATTTCCCATGGTGGACTATGTCTGCCGGGGGGAAGGGGAGGAGGCGCTGCCGCAGCTGATAAACAAGTTGCAGGCGGCCGGTTTTGACAAGTCAAAAGTCAACGGTCAGCTTGACATGTCAGCTATTCCCGGTATTGCCTGGCGCAGCCTGACCGGTCAAATCAGCGAAGGGCAGGCAGTAACGGTAGCAGATTTTGCGGGCAAGGTGCCCTTTGCCTACCGGGCGGCGGAAATGGCGGATATTAAGGAACGGATTCTCTACTACGAAACCAGCCGTGGCTGTCCTTTCTCCTGTGCTTATTGCCTGTCGTGTGCCACGGCCGGCGTGCGCTTTTTGCCATTAGAGCGGGTGTTTAAGGAATTGGATTTCTTTGTCACCCATGACGTGCGGCAGGTGAAATTCGTTGACCGCACGTTTAATGCCAAGAAGTCGCATTTTCTGCCCATTTTGCAGTACCTGCTGAAATTGCCTGCTGCCTGCCGCACCAACTTTCATTTTGAAGTGGCTATTGACTATCTGGACGAGGAAGTCATGCAGGTGCTCACGCAGCTGCCCAAGGGGCGTGTTCAGCTGGAAATCGGCATTCAGTCCACTAATCCGGCGACGCTGAAGGCCGTGTCCCGCGTCAACCACTGGCAGGATATTGCCGACCATATCCAAAAGATTATGGGCTTTCAAAATATGCACCTGCATGTGGATCTGATTATTGGCCTGCCGGGCGAGGGACTGGAATCCTTCCATAAGTCCTTTAATGATGTCTATGCTTTGCAGACGGATATGCTGCAGCTGGGCTTTTTGAAATTCCTTAAAGGGGCGGCGATGATGGAAATGGTGGCTGCTTATCACTATCAGTATATGCCCATGGCGCCCTATGAAGTACTGCAAAATGATGCCTTAAGCTATGGGGAAATACGCTGGTTCCACAGCTTTGAACAGGTCTTTGAACTATATTACAATGCCGGGCGCTGCCGGCAGACTGCAAACTATATCATCAAGGAATGTGAGCAGGGCGATGCCTTTGCGTTCTGGCAGAACTTCACTAACTGGTGGGAGGCACAGGGCTTTCACAAAATCGGTCATAGTACGAAAAATCTTTACGGCTATCTGCGTGATTTTGCTGCAGGAAAGTATGGCCTGTCAGCTGACCTGCTCGATAATCTGCTGCGCTATGACGCCCTGCTCTCCGATGGCGGCAAAATCCGCCCCGAGAACCTTAATTGGAACCGCCTGCAGTATCAAGATATTACCGCTGACTTTTGGAAAGGCGCTCCGAGCCGCGTGCGCACCTACCTGCCAGCTTACGAATTCACCAACTGGCGTGATGTGAATAAGAAATACCATATAGAGGTGTTTGATTATAACATGCTGTTGACAGGTCAAAACTTGACAGGTCAGCACCTGACCAGTCAACAGACGGCACTGCTGTTTGACTATACCGCAGAAACACCGGTTTGCCAGCGGATTGAGCTGGAGATTGGCGCTGCTGCACAAGAAAATATATAAGAAAGTATATAAGATAGTATATAAGATATTTGAAAGGCTATAAATGGAACAGACAATATATAAAGCATTTTCTGATTACCTGAAAGACCGTTACGGCGAGAAGGTTTATAAGCTGCCGATAGCACTGCCTGTGACTTGCCCGAATCGGGACGGTACCTGTGGGAATGGCGGGGCTGGCTGTACTTTTTGTGGGGAGATTGGCACGGGGTATGAGAACCTGCCGGCGTCGATGACTATTACCGAGCAGATGGCTGCCAATAAGGCGCATATCGTGCCCAAGTACAAGGCGAAGAAATTTATTCCTTACCTGCAAAATTTCAGCAACACCTATACGACGCCGGAACAGCTGGCGGCCTGGGTGGCAGAGGCCGGGGCTCCTGATGATGTGGTGGCGGTGTATATCGCTACCCGGCCGGATTGTGTAAGTGATGAGCATTTGGCGGCTATAAAGGCACAAGCTGATAAATACGGTATTGATATATGCGTGGAGCTGGGGCTGCAGAGTACCAATGTCCATACCCTGACGGCTATCAATCGCGGCCATACGCTGGCGGAACTGATTGACGCTATCCTGCGTATCAAGAGATACGGCCTGCAGTCCTGTGTCCATCTTATTCTGAACCTGCCCTGGGATGACGAGCTGGATGTTATTGAGGACGCCAAGATTTTATCCGCCTTAGGGGTAGACCAGGTTAAACTGCATGCCCTGTATATAGTCAAGGGGACGGCGATGGCCCGTGACTATGAGGCTGGCAGGATAAAAATGATTTCCCTGCCGGAATACGAGGACCGGGTTATTAAATTTTTGGAACATCTCTCGCCGGATATTGTTTTGCAGCGGATTATCGGCCGGGCCCCGGCAGAAAACACGCTTTTTTCCAACTGGCAGACGGGCTGGTGGAAAATCCGCGACCATATCATCAATGTTATGGCGCAGGAGGGACGCTATCAGGGGCGGTTGTGTGACTACTTAAACGGCAAGGCCGTGCGCAAATTTATCGGGAAATAAAACGAGAGGCAGGGGAGTGGTTTGAAAAGACACTGCAGAACAATTCTGGTCATATTTATAGCGGTCATTTTGGCGGCTGGCTATGCGGCAGGTGCTTATTTTGTAAATTTTGCGCTGAAACGTGGTAACGATACTGACCCTTTGGCACCGCCTGCTGCCTGTGTCAACATTCAGGATAAGAGCAGGAAAATACCTGCAATGCCGGCGGCACCAGTAGAGAAATGGAGTGCGGACGCGCCTGATGGCAGACATTTGGCAGCCACATATTATATACCGGCCACTGGTGGTCACCAATGGGCAATACTCGTGCATGGTTATGGCCGGGACCAGCATTATGCCGGAGATTATGCGGAGGCTTATCTGGAAAAAGGTTATAAGGTGCTGACGCCGGACCTTTGTGCGTCCGGGGAAAGTGAAGGGCAGTACATTACCATGGGGGTAAAAGAAAGCGCGGAAGTTGCTTTATGGGCTGCTAAAATCAAAGAACGCGACCCGGAGGCAGAAATCGTGCTGCACGGAGTGTCGATGGGAGCGGCCACGGTAATGCTGGCGGCAGGCTGTTATGATGTGCCGGGCCTGAAAGCGGTCATAGAGGATTGTGGTTATACCAGCGCCTATGAGATGTTTACCAGACAGCTGGGCGTTATCTTTGGCTTGCCGGAGTATCCCATCATGCCCTGTGTAGATGTGGTCAGCGGTATAAAAACAGGTGCCAGAGTGTCGGCGGCCGCGCCACTTAAAGTCATGCCCAACATAAAAGCCCCTGTAATGTTTATCCATGGGACGGCGGATAAGCTGATACCGCCGGCAATGATGGAGGAGTTATACAATGCCTGCCGTGCGCCCAAAGCCAAATTTATCGTAGAGGGCGCAGGTCATGGTGATGCCATGAAAGCTGCCCCCAAGGATTATTGGCAGGCGATATTCAATTTTTTGGAGGCTTGTTGATTCCTAGATACCAATAGAAATATATAGAGCCACGCATAAGTCAGGTCAGGTATCCAGCTTATGCGTGGCTCTATTTGGTAAGTGTTATCTTATATGCTTGTTTGATATTCGCAAGACAATTATTTTTTAGGCAGTTTTTTTAACAGTTCAACCGTTGTGCCGTCAGCGTACTTTATCGCTATAACGTTGACGCTGTAGGTGTAACCACTGCCCCGGCTTTGGCTTAAAGCCTTTTCAAAGGGAGTAGAAGTTAGTTTTTTGTTGAGCAGTAAATCCCTGGTGCCGGTTTTTTGATTGCTCAGGTTGTGACGGAAGGTATAGTCTTTGGTTTCGCCGTCAGGGGCGGTGATGGTCAATTTGACCTGAGCGGACTGAATGCCATTGCTGCTGTTGAAAGTAGCAGGCACTCTTACTGTCAGTTTGTTGAGCGTGCTTTTGCCGGAGGCAGGTTCTACAGTGGCTTTTAATTCACCCAAGGACAGGCTTTCGTCCAGCTGAGCCTGTAAATCCCTGTTCAGCTCAGCCAGTTTTTTCTTTTCGATTTCCTTGAGGGCCTGGAAGAATTCCTTAAGGTTATCCACCTTGGTGAGTTTCCAGGTGCCGTCATCACGCTGTACCATGCGCAGTTTTAACTCGTAATCCGTGTTTTCAGCCTCGTCATGCAGGCCGATAG
Source organism: Selenomonas sp. AE3005 (assembly GCF_000686945.1). Lineage (GTDB taxonomy): Bacteria > Bacillota > Negativicutes > Selenomonadales > Selenomonadaceae > Selenomonas_A. The sequence continues at coordinate 29,477 of NZ_JMME01000007.1, read as the reverse complement.
TCACCGTGGATACAGAGCCGTCGGTGGTGGTATCCTTAACGCCGGTGAATTTCAAATCATCAACACGGGTTTTGCCGATGATTTCGTTGGCCGGGTTGTCGCCGTTGGCTTTGCTGGTGCTTTGGCTGCTTTTGCCAGTGCTTTTATTGTCATCATCTTTTTTACTGCTGAATTTGTTTTTGACCGTGCCGGTTTCGACATATTCCTTGATGGCATTTTCCAAAACACCGGTTACTACCGGTTTTATCAGCTGCGCCATTCCGGTGACAAAGGCCTTGTTCTTCTCGTTAGCAAAGCGGTGGTTTTTATCCTCTTCCAAAGCGATATCGATGATATCGTCGAAAGCCGAATCGGCCAGGCCTTTGGTATCAACATGCTGGCTGAATTTTTCCCAGTTGTGGTCTTTGACTGACTGCTGAATCAGCTGCAGGGAGTAGGTTGGCGTGCGTTTGTAGTAAAAGTAGCCGCCAACGCCGCAGATAATTAAGATAATAGCTACAATGCAGGCAATCAGCTTTTTGTTCATGCGATTTACAGTCTGTTCTTCCAAGAATTATCATCTCCTTCAAGTATTTACAGAAAATATCATAACATTAGTAAAGATTAAATACAATTAGAGCCGTATTACATTGTAATTAAAGGATAATTAGAAATACGTCATAAAATTGACAAGGTATGGGGGATAACCTATCATAGTGAATATAAGAGGTAAAAAGGGGGAGGATGGCTTTTGTTAAGTTCGCAAACAACCAAAATATTGGCAGTATTTACAGCCATAGCGACAACGGCGGCTTTTTCGGCCTGGATGTTCGGTGAGGAGATTGGCGAGGGGCAGGAAGTCAGCCAGAATCATGTGTTTAAAGATGAAAAAGGCGCTGAATACACGCTGACGGAAAATGAGGATGGGACGGAAACAGCAACTTATGAGGATGGCAGTTATGTCACCTTCCGGCGTGAGGAGGACGGCAGCCTGAAGTATATTGCCGGCACTGCCGGACTGCTGGCCGGACTGGCGGCTGGCTACTATGCTTTTCATGGTCTCAGCGGCGGTGGCGGCTATTACAATTCCCGGACACAGCGTTATACCTCGTCAACACCGGTAAAACCGCTGCCGGAGCGGGAAAAGGATAAATTGTCGCATTCCTCGGGGAATTATCGCAGCAGTACGCATGTTTCCAACAGCTCCGGCAAGTCCACGGCCAAATCTTCCACGGGGGCCAAGAGCGGGTTTGGTTCCGCCGGCGCCCGCAGTTCGGCCTCTTAATAAAGGGAAAGCGGTGAGTTATATGAGTGATGATTGGCGCGATTTACTTAATCGGGAAATTTTTCCGTTTGTCGAATACGAAGGTTATGACGATAAATATCCAACCAGGAACATAGACCTGATAAGCAAGGAACAGGCTGACGAGCTGCGTTATGTCAGCGGTGTATTGTTTGGCGCTTTTCAACGGGCGGTGCAGGTCTGCCAGCATTGTGGCGAACAGTTTCTGGTGGATTTGGAAATACCTCCCCAGCTCATTCCCTACCTGCAGCAGGAAAATGTTATGCGGCTGGCCAGCTGGCTGTCCCGGTTTGACTATGTGCAGGATGAGGCCGGCGAGCTGCACATGGTGGAAATAAATGCCGATACTCCTTGTGCTGTGGTTGAGGCATATTACGGCAATATGGTGGCCTGTACGCATTTTGGCGTGGAAGACCCCAACTACGGGGAGTATGATAAACTTTGCAGCTGGCTCAATGAAATTTTCCTGGCCTCGGAGCCGGGGGTAAGTATCAGCACAGGGCGCTTTCACCGCAAGCACCCCTTTTTATTTGCTTGTTTCCATGACTACCAGGAAGACATGGCCACTACGCAGTTTTTAATGCGGGCCATGAAGAAGAACACGCTGGCGGTTGAGGCCGATGACGCTATCTGTTTTACGTCCTTCTATGACCTGGCGGTGAGAAATGACGGCAGTATCCTCCTGCCGGATGGCCGCACAGCCAATGCCATTTACCGCCTGCACCCGCTGGAAATACTGATTGAGGAACGGACGCCCGATGGTGATACATTGGGGCAGGATTTTATGGAGGGCTATCTTAACGGGCGCTTTATGATGTTTAATCCGCCGGAGGCGATTATCATGCAGTCCAAGGCCTTCCAGGCGCTGGTATGGGCGCTTAATAACAATAATCAGGGCGGACAGCGTGTGTTTACTGATGTGGAATCGTCCATTATCAAGCGCTATATGCTGCCATCTTACTTTGCCCGTGATTTTTCCCCGGCGTATTTGCAGACGGGCTCGAGTTGGATAAAGAAACCGATATGGGGGCGTGAAGGCGCCGGGATTGAGGTTATAGATAAGCAGGGCGTAAGAATGACCAAAGATGTGGACAGCGAGGACATTGTGCGCCGCGACAGCCGGGATTCCATGTATCAGTTGTTTGTGGAGCAAAAAAAATGTACCGCTGCAACTGACAGCGGTACGATGACAGGTTATAAGACTTTGAGCTGTTTTATGCTGGGCAAAAATCCCAGTGCCTTGTATGCCAGATTTTCTCCTGACCAGATTGCCGGGACAGAGGCTTACTGGCTGCCTCTGGGGCTGAAGTAATAACGGCGGATTATTAGTCAGCAAAATACAGGCTGCCTTAAATGTGCAGCTTGTTTTTTATGCGCTCCACAGCGCGGAGGGTATTTTCCCGGTCGCCAAAGGCAGTGAGACGGAAGTAGCCTTCGCCGCAGGGGCCAAAGCCGGCACCCGGAGTGCCCACAATGTTGACTTCTGTCAGCAGTTTGTCGAAGAAATCCCAGGACGGCATATTGTCAGGCGTTTGGAGCCAGATATAGGGCGCGTTGACACCGCCGTAAGCCGTAATGCCGGCAGCCTGCAGTCCTTCACGGATGATGCGGGCATTTTCCATGTAATAGGCGATGGTTTCCTTGACCTGCTGCTGGCCTTCTGCCGTGTAGATGGCAGCTGCACCGCGCTGTACGATATAGGCCGTGCCGTTGAATTTGGTAGTGTGGCGGCGGTTCCAAAGTTTATTAAACTCGACCAGTGAGCCGTCAGCAGCCTTGCCTTTGACAGATTTCGGAATGACGGTGTAGCCGCAGCGCGTGCCGGTAAAGCCGGCGGTCTTGGAGAAGGAACGGAACTCAATGGCCACGTCCTTAGCACCCTCGATTTCGTAAATGGAACGGGGAACATCATCTTCGGTGATGTAGGCAGCATAGGCGGCGTCAAAGAGGATAACGGCCTCGTTTTCACGTGCGTAATCCACCCATTTTTTCAGCTCAGCCCGGGAAAGGGTGGTGCCGGTGGGATTGTTGGGGCAGCAGAGATAAATCATATCGACCTTTTCCTGCGGCAGGGCCGGGGCAAAATTATTGCTGGCGTCGCAGGGCAGGTAGGTCACTCCCTGGAAATGGCCGTCCTCGCCGATAGTGCCGGTGCGGCCGGCCATAACATTGGTATCGAGGTACACGGGATAAACAGGGTCAGTGATGGCAACCCGGTTGTCCGTGCCGAAGATTTCCTGAATGTTGCCGCAGTCGCTCTTGGAGCCGTCGCTGACAAAGATTTCGTCGCTGGCGATATCGATGCCGCGCTGACGATAATTATGTTCAATGATGGCCTCAATCAAAAAGCTGTAGCCCTGCTCCGGACCGTAACCGCGGAAGGTTTCCTGCCGGGACAGTTCATCGACGGCTTTGTGCATGGCCTCAATACAGGCGGCTGGCAGGGGCTGGGTTACGTCACCGATACCCAGGCGTATGATGTCAGCCTCGGGATGTGCCTCTTTAAAAGCTGCTACCCGGCGCGCGATTTCCGCGAACAGATAACTGCCGGGGAGTTTCAGATAATTGTCATTGATTGTGGCCATGTTGATACCTCCAGTAGAACAATTCTCAATATAACTTTGGGATATAGTATAGCGCATTACTATGTAATATTGCAATAGTAATGCGCTAAATTTTTTTGCTTATAACGCCGTTGTTCCAGTTTTGCCATAGGCAAAACTTCCTCTTGGCGTTTCCCTAAAGGACTAGCTTCGCTTCGCAACGAGGGGGGAGATATGCTCGCCGCCTGTTTTGGTATTCGTGCCCCCACCTGCTGAGGTGGGGGACATTTTCTTGCCTCGTTATATTTCAATTTTTTCTACGAGGTCGCCAGCTGCCGTAAGACAGGTGACGGTGAGCCGCTCCTGACTGGCCTCGAGCAGGAGGTAATTAGGCGGTGTCGGCTGATAGATAGCTGACTTGTCAAAGCGTTTATCTTCCGGAACCTTGTACTGCTGGTTGCCGATGGGGCCGCTCATCAGGTATACCGGTCCCTGGGAGGCTGGCGCATATTTAAATATATGGCCGCGGTTGCGATAGGTGTGCATGTGGCCGGTGAGCACCAGGTCAATGCCCAGTTCTTCAAAGAGCGGCATAAAGGCATAGCCCACATCACTGATACCCATCAGCGTTTTGCTGTTTACCTGAAATTCGTCATAGGCCAGGATATCTTTATGCATGAGGACGACCTGCCATTTATTACGGTGCTGTTTTACGTCCTGACGCAGCCAGGCCTTTTGCTGGACGAGCAGGTCAGGGAAAATGCCGGCCAGTTCCAGCATTTGCGTGTTGAGAACGATAAAGTGGACAGGGCCGTAATCGTAGGAGTAGTAATAATTCTGCAGCGCCGGATTGCCGTTGGGCGGCAGATTGTAGCTTAGTTCATAGCGGCGTGGGCGGCAGGGACGCCAGATTAGGCTATAGCACTCATGGTTGCCCATCACCGGCACAAAGAGGTGCGCCGGCAGGTCGCCTTCGACAGCGGCGAAGAAATTATGCCAGTGCCATTCCTGTTGACCGTTGTCGACTATATCGCCGTTGATGGCAAAGAACTGTGCCTCCGGATGGCGCTGCCAAACGGTGCGGAAGTTATCGCCCCAGCTTGCATAGGTGCGCCCGCATTGGGAGTCGCAGAAAATCAGGGCGCTGAATTCGTTTATGTCTGCCGGCGGTGTGGTAAATTCCTGCCAGCCGGACACGTCGTTGCCCTGCCAGATACGGTAGCTGTAGGTGGTGCCGGGAGTGAGGTCTTTCAGATAGACGGTGTAGTAGTAATTAGTTACCCGGTCCTCCTGCAGGCTGTTGATGATAGCCGGCTTGTGCTGCAGTGTGCCCTGACTGTCACGATATTGCAGCTGGCAGTCCTCCAGCGGCACCCTGCTTTGCCACATAATGGTCCGGGAAGTCCGGGGGTCGCTGGTTATCAGCTGGCGCAGGGCCTCGATGGGCGGCGTGCCGGCTGCGGCCAGTTTGGGGAACAGACTGCTGAGCCCCAGCATAACTGCTGTCTGGCTGACAAGTGTAAGAAATTTGCGGCGGGAAAGTACCATAACGAATCACGTCCTATTTTTCTGCCAGTTTTCGTTGTTCGTGGCGTTCATAGAGCCAGGCACCGGCAATGAGGATAACAGCGAGAATAATAACGACAATCATGCGTGTCGGGTCCTCCTGATGGGTGATGGCGTCGTGGCCGATAATGGCCTCTATGCCCGTAGAGGGGAATTTGCCCACCAGGGAGGCGATGACATAGTCGCGGAATTTCATAGCGGACAAGGCACCGATAGCATTGAGCAGCACGGAGGGAATGTATGGCACCATGCGGGCAATCAGCATAACTACAAAGCCGCGGCTGCCACTGTACCTGTCCAGATTGGATAAGGTTTTGTTGCGGCTGATGATTTTTTCTGCGGCGTCGCGGAAAAAGAAACGCAACAGGATAAAGCTGAAGGCCACACCGATGGTTTCTGCAACGACGGAGAGGACAATCCCCCAGAAGATGCCGAATATCAAGGTGTTGGCAGTAGAGAAGATAATTGCCGGTGGGAAACCTAAAGCGTTGACAAAGAGTGTCAGCAGAAAGCTGAAAATAATTGCCCCCGAACCAAAACTTGCAATATAACCAGCTGTTTCCTGAATATCCCCCCGGGCCAGCAGGCCACAGATATGAGGCAGAAAGGCCGGATTTATCAGATGTATTATGACAAAGAGCAGGACGATGGCCGCCAGGGCTCCGAGTTTCACCGTCCGCAAAGACTTGATAGCAGGCAAAGCAATTCCTCCTTGAACATGGTTTTTAATGATTTTTATTATACCATGTAAAATGGCATAATTTATGAAAAAGACTGTGAGAAACTGTCAATTTTTTATTTCCTGTGGTAAAATAGAATCGATATACTATGTGAAGGGTGAACCGTTAATGGGTGTGGCAAAGGATATTTTCACAGGTGCGGCAATGGCCTTAACTGCTGTGGGGGCATTGGTGGTAACAGCTACGATGCTTTCCTGGGCCGGGGCAAATTTTGCCGCTGCCTATACGGCAGGTGCTATTATGTCCCTGCTGGGAACCTTGCTGCTCAGCCGTCAGGGCTTGTCCCTGGTGGTTATGCCTTCGGTGGCGGTTACCGCTTATCTGGTATTTATTATTGCTATCAGCAACGGTCTGGGGTGGCAGCAGATTTTAGGCATAAGTGCTGCCGGCTCCGTGCTCGGAACAGGATTTTGGCTGTGGGCGTCAAGGCACCGGCAGAATTTTTTTCCGCCGGCTTTATGCTGGGGGATATGCCTGGCAGTGGCCGTGTATCTGATTGTGCAGGGGCTTAATCTGGGACGGATTATCGTCACTTCGCCCTGGAGCGTAACCATGGTTGGGGGCTTTTATGACCCCTTGGCTTATTGGAGCCTGGTGGGGATTATCCTCACCCTGGCACTGGCGGCCTGCCGGTGCAGGTTGGCGCTGTTTTACGGCATGGCCTTTACGTTGGCGGCCACCTTGCTCGAAGGTTTTTGGGTGATACCGGCAGCGCCGTTTTTTCTGCCGGAGGGGCTTGATACGTCCGTGGGGCAGCTTACAGGAGCTGCCGGTACAGATAAAGAGTTATGGCTGTTTGGGCTGACCAGCCTGTGCCTGCCCGTGTGCCTGGGGACTATCAATGCCAGCAGCATTATGGCATTTGCCCCGGCGGCCGGCCGGCAGCAGCAGTGCCAGGGCGCAGGCACGTTAAGTGCTTTGGGGCTTATCGGAGCGTTGCTGGGAACAACGCCGCTGGCCGTAGCCCCGACAAGCGCAGCCTCACATGGCGCAGCCGGCAGGTATGTTACCGGCGGCGCAGCAGCCGTTCTGCTATTGGCTTTGTTTATGGAACCGCTGGCGGCCGCCTGGGCTGATTTTCCGGCAATGACGGTGCCCGTTTTGGTGGGCAGTGGTTTTTTGCTCATTCTGCGTCTGAGCAGGGAGATTCCCCTGGCGGCTGATGAGAATACGCGCCGGGCGGAGCTGATGAGCATTACGGTCATGACTTTGCTGCTGCCGCTGGCGCATAATTTTGCCACGGCCTTAGGTGCCGCAGCCTGGGGATATATTATCTTCATGGTTTTTGCCGGCAGGGCAAGAGATATTTCCCGTTGCATGGTGGCAGGGGGAGCCTTATTTGCTTTTTATTTTGCTTATAGCATGTTCATTTGAATGTGTGGGATAAAGTTGTAAGTTAATGGTGTGTAAGTGCAAGGAGTGTTCATTTCGTGTTGTTTAAGTGTTGTGCGAAAGTTATGGCGGCTGGTCTTTTGGTCAGCTGTATTGCCGGTGTTCCCGGGGCAGAGGCCCGTCATTTGGGAACCAGTCCTGAGTTGGAAACAAAAGTGGATAACAGTCAGCGGCTGAAAATCGGCAGCAGCACCAAGGTGGTGGAGCGCGGTACTGCGCAGAAGAGTCTGGAGTCTCGCATTGATGCTATTCTGCATCCGCCGGTTGAGGAAAAAAAGATTGAGAATGTCAAGGTACCGACTACGGTGTCAGCCTTTGATGATTCGATTATAGGGACGGCACTGGCCAGTCAGGAGCAGTGCGTCAGATATCTGCTGAGCGTCAACCCCAGCCCGAATATCGCTGTGTCTCCGAAAGAACTGGTGGCCTATTACTACGAAGAGGGCGCCCGTGAGGGGATTCGTCCGGATGTGGCTTTTGCGCAGGCTTTGAAGGAAACGGGCTTTTTCCGTTATGGCGGCACGGTGACACCTGACCAGAACAATTATTGTGGCCTGGGGACTACCAGTGCAGATGTTAAAGGGGCGTATTTTTCCAGTCCGCAGATGGGCGTAAGAGCGCAGATTCAGCATTTGCTGGCGTATGTATCTACCCGCCGCCCGTCGGAACCGGTGGTTGACCCCCGTTATGCGCTGGTGCGCAGCACCTATGGGGCGCGGACGCTTTCCAGCTGGCAGGATTTAAATGGCCGCTGGGCTGTGCCAGGCTATACGTATGGCCAGAGCATTATGAGCATGTTCCGGGAAATGTTATCTAAGTAATTTTATATAAAGAGAGGATTTTATTTAATCTATGATTACTACAAACAATGTAAGTCTGCAGTTTGGTAAGCGTGTCCTGTATAAGGACGTAAACCTGAAGTTTACGCCGGGCAACTGTTATGGCATTATCGGCGCTAATGGTGCCGGCAAGTCGACCTTTTTGAAACTGTTGTCCGGGGAAATTGAACCCACCGGGGGCAATATTGAAATTACCCCGGGCGAGCGTCTGGCAGTTCTGCAGCAGGACCATTATGCCTATGATGATTATGAGGTACTGCGTACGGTCATCATGGGACATAAGCGCCTGGTAGAGATTATGGACGAAAAAGATGCTCTCTATGCCAAGCCGGATTTTTCCGAGGAAGATGGCATGAAGGCGTCAGAGCTCGAGGCTGAATTTGCGGAACTCAACGGCTGGGACGCTGAGTCTGAGGCCGCCCGCCTGCTCAATGGCCTGGGCATTCCGGAAGAAGAGCACACCATGAAGATGGCAGACCTTACGGCCAAGGAAAAAGTCCGTGTCCTGCTGGCACAGGCTCTCTTTGGCAACCCGGACATTCTGCTGCTGGACGAGCCGACCAACCATTTGGACGTGGAGTCCATCAACTGGCTCGAGGACTTCCTGGCTGGTTTTGAAAACACGGTAATCGTCGTATCCCATGACCGTCATTTCCTCAACCAGGTCTGCACTTATATCTGTGATGTGGACTTCGGCGCCATTCAGCTCTATGCCGGCAACTATGACTTCTGGTATCAGTCCAGCCAGCTGGCTCTGCAGCTGCAGAAGGAGCAGAATAAGAAAGCCGAGGAAAAAATCAAGGAACTGCAGAACTTTATCGCGCGTTTTGCCGCTAATGCCGCTAAATCCAAGCAGGCTACCAGCCGTAAAAAGCTGCTCGATAAAATCAAGGTGGAGGATATCAAGCCGTCTTCGCGCCGTTATCCTTACATTGCCTTTACGCCGGACCGTGAGGCTGGTGACCAGCTCCTGCAGGTGGACGGCATTTCCAAGACCGTCGATGGCGAGCAGGTGCTGAAGAATGTTAGTTTCACGCTGAAACGCGGTGATAAGGTGGCCTTTGTCGGCCCCAACAGCATTGGTAAAACCATGCTGTTTAAGATTCTCATGGGCGAGGAAGAACCGGACGAAGGTACTTTCAAGTGGGGCGTAACGACTACGCAGGCCTATCTGCCGGCCGATAACTCCGCTTATTTTGACGGTGTATCCCTGTCGCTTGTGGACTGGCTCCGCCAGTATTCCAAGGACCCGGACGAAACCTTTGTGCGTGGTTTCTTAGGCCGCATGCTGTTCTCCGGCGAGGAAAGCCTTAAAAAGGCCTCCGTGCTCTCCGGTGGTGAACGCGTGCGCTGCATGTTGTCCAAGATGATGCTCTCCGGGGCCAACGTCCTCCTGATGGACGAACCCACCAACCATCTGGACCTGGAATCCATCACGGCACTCAATAACGGCCTCATTGCCTTCGGCGGCACGGCACTTTTCGTGTCCCATGACCATGAGTTTGTCCAGACTATCGCCAACCGCATTATCGACATTACGCCGGACGGTGTCGTGGACCGTGTAACGACTTACGATGACTTCCTGGCTAACGAAACTGTCAAGCAGCAGCTGGCGGAAAAATACAGCAAGAAATAAGACCGTTAATCTGATATTTTACTTAAACCAAAGGAGCCAGTGCTATGCTGGGAAATTTGTTTAAAGCGAAAAGTGAAGATGCAGGTACCACGGAACGCCTCAAAGAAATGGTGGCGGTTCTGCGTAAGCAGGAAGTAGTCAAAGGTATGACCCCGGAAAAACTCCGGCATATATTGGAGGACCTGGGGCCTACTTTTGTGAAACTGGGGCAGATAATGAGTATGCGCCCGGACTTTCTGCCGCCGGAGTATTGCGATGAACTGATGAAACTTCAGTCCGAGGCCCGGCCTATGCCCTTTGCGACCATTGTCGAGGTCATAGAACGGGAGTACAACCGCCGCTGGAATCAGGTGTTTTCCTATATTGATGAGGAGGCCATCGGCTCGGCCAGCATTGCTCAGGTACACCGGGCTGTACTCACCACCGGGGAAAAAGTGGTGGTGAAGGTACAGCGCCCGGGTATCTATGAGATAATGAGCAAGGACATCGTCCTGCTGAAACGGGCGGCTACCCTGATAAAGGTCGTGAGCCGTTCGCAGGACGTGGTGGACTTCAATATGGTATTGGATGAAATGTGGACCATCGCCAAACAGGAAATGGATTTCCTGATGGAGGCTGACCACATTGAAGAATTTGCGCATTTAAACCGTGATGTGGACTATGTGACCTGCCCCAAGGTATTTCGCAATCTGTCCATGCAACATATTCTGGTTATGGAATATGTTGACGGTATCCGCATAGATGATTTTGCCAAGCTCAAAGAACGCGGCTATGATATCAATACCTTAGGCCGCCGGCTGGGTGAAAACTATGTGCGGCAGATTATCGAAGATGGTTACTTCCATGCGGACCCCCATCCCGGCAATATCTGGATACGCAATGGGCGGATTGTCTGGCTCGATCTCGGCATGATGGGACGCCTGTCCGGCCGTGACCGGGCAGCTATCCGCAAGGCTGTTTATTCGCTGGCCCATCATGATACGTTTGAGATGAAAGCTGCGGTGCTGGCTTTGGGCATGGTGAAGGGCCGAGTCAATCATACCGCCCTGTATCAGGATATTGACGCCATGCTGGCGCAGTACAGCTCGCTGGATTTCAGTGAGTTACAGATGGGGGTACTGACCAGACAAATCATGAACCTGATGCGCGTCCATCACATCGTCTGTCCGCAGGGGCTCTCCATGTTTGCCCGGGGCGTGCTGACGGTCGAAGGTGTTATGCGTATGTGCTGCCCCAAGGTCAGCTTTGTGGAGATATTTGCCCGCAGTCTGGCAGTCGACTACAAAAAGAATTTTGACTGGAAAGACGAAATCGAAAAGGCCAAGCAGGAGGGCATGATGCTGCTGCGCAAGTCCGCCCAGCTGCCGGAACAGATTTCGGATATTCTTAAAATGACCATGAGCGGCCAGACCAAGGTAAATCTGGATGTAACAGGTTCCGAGGAACCATTGCGGCACCTTGACCGCATGATAAATAAACTCATTCTGGCATTATTGGTGGCGGCGTTGCTTTTAGGTTCCAGTACGATTTGTACCACGCAAATGACACCTAAGATAATGGAAATACCATTGTTGGGTTTTTTAGGTTATCTGATTGCATTTATACTTAGCCTGAGAATCATTTGGGATATTCATAAGGGCGCATAGGAGGAATTATTTATGAGAGGTATACGTGGAGCAATTGTAGTAGGCGAAAACAAAAAGGAAGAAATCTGGCAGGCAGCCAAAATGCTCTTGTCCCAGATTCTGCGCCGCAACAAGATTAAGCCGGAGGATATCGGTGCCTGCATTTTCAGCTCGACCAGTGATTTGACGGATGGTTTCCCGGCTACCGGTGCCCGGCAGATGGAGGGGTTTGACAAAGTGCCGCTGTTTGACACGCGCGTGCCTGATGTTGACGAGTCAATGGAACGCTGCATCCGCGTCCTGCTGCTGGTAGATACAGACCTGTCGCAGGCTGAGATACAGCATGTCTACATGGGTAAGGCTCAGGAACTGCGCCCGGATTTGCGGAATTTCTAAGGTTATTACGGTAATGACTTTTTTGACCTCCCATACATGAAAATTGTATGGGAGGTTTATTATTTTGACATGTCAAGGGCGCAAGAATGACATTTGAATTGGAAATCATAAAAAATAATAAATGAAAAGGTCAAAGGTACTATACATTTTCCGATAATTTAGGTAGAATATAGTTTGTGAATTAACAATCTTTATAACAGGTAAGGAGAGATACACATTGAGTAACATCGACACTACTTGTGTAAACGCTATCCGCGTTCTGGCAGCTGACGCTGTGCAGAAGGCAAATTCTGGTCATCCCGGTCTGCCCTTAGGCAGTGCTGCCATGGCTTATGAGCTGTGGGCCAACCACATGAACCACAACCCGAAGAATCCTCAGTGGGCTAACCGCGACCGTTTCATTCTGTCCGGCGGTCATGGTTCTACCCTGCTGTATTCTTTGCTCCATTATTTCGGCTATGGACTTACTTTGGATGACCTGAAGAACTTCCGTCAGGACGGTTCGCTGACTCCGGGCCATCCTGAGTATGGCCACACTGTAGGTGTCGAGGCTACTACCGGCCCGCTGGGTGCCGGCATGGGTATGGCTGTAGGTATGGCTATGGCAGAGGCACATCTGGCTGCTGAGTTCAACAAACCCGGCTATGATGTGGTTGACCATTATACCTTCGCCCTGGGCGGCGACGGCTGCATGATGGAAGGTATTTCCTCGGAGGCCTTCTCCCTGGCAGGTACGCTCGGTCTCTCCAAACTCATCGTTCTCTACGATTCCAATAAGATTTCCATCGAAGGCAGCACGGATATAGCTTTCACGGAAAACGTGGAAAAACGTATGCAGGCCTTCGGTTTCCAGACGCTGACGGTTGAAGATGGCAATGACCTGGCTGCTATCGGCAAGGCCATTGAGGCTGCTAAGGCTGATAAGGAACATCCGTCATTCATCACGGTTAAGACGCAGATTGGCTACGGCTGCCCGGCAAAACAGGGCAAGGCCAGCGCTCATGGTGAACCCCTGGGTGAGGACAACGTTAAGGCTCTTAAGGAAAATCTGGGCTGGCCGGAACCGGAAAAGACCTTCAACATTCCGCAGGAAGTTTATGACCACTATCAGGAACTGGCTGGCAAGGGTGCGCAGGCTGAAGAGGCTTGGAACAAGCTCTTTGCTGACTACTGCGCTAAGTTCCCGGAACTCAAAGCTAAATGGGATAAATTCCATGCTCCGGTTGACGCAGACGCTCTCCTGAATGATGAAAACTTCTGGGCTTATGAAGATAAACCGCAGGCTACCCGTGCTCTCTCCGGCACGATGATTAACCGCCTGAAGGATATGCTCCCGAACCTGTTCGGCGGCAGCGCTGACCTGGCTCCGTCCAACAAGACGGACATGAAGGGTGCTGGCGACTTCTCCAAGGACGACTATGCTGGCCGCAACCTGCACTTCGGTGTACGTGAACTGGCTATGGCTGCTATGGCCAATGGTATCACGCTCCACGGCGGTCTGCGCAACTACGTTGCTACCTTCTTCGTATTCAGCGATTACACGAAACCGATGATTCGTCTGGCAGCTCTCATGAACCTGCCTGTGACCTATGTATTCACGCATGACTCCATCGGTGTTGGTGAAGATGGCCCGACGCATGAACCTATTGAACAGCTCGCTATGCTCCGTTCCCAGCCCAACGTGAACGTTTTCCGTCCGGCAGATGCTACGGAAACGGCTGCTGGCTGGTACCTGGCTGTAACCAGCGAAAAGACGCCGACGGCTCTGGTTCTGACTCGTCAGAATCTGCCGCAGCTGGCTGGTTCCTCCAAGGACGCCCTCAAAGGCGCTTATGTTGTGTCCGAGGCTAAGGACGCTGCTAACATGGACGGTATCATCATCGCTACCGGTTCCGAAGTTTCCCTGGCTGTTGAGGCTCAGGCTAAACTGGCCGGTGAAGGCGTTGACGTACGCGTTGTTTCCATGCCCTGCATGGACCTCTTTGAAACTCAGAGTGCTGAATACAAGGAAAGCGTTCTGCCGAAGAAAGTACGCGCTCGTGTAGCAGTTGAGGCTCTCAGCGACTTTGGCTGGGGCAAATATGTAGGCCTTGACGGTGCTGTTGTTTCCATGAAGGGATTCGGTGCCTCTGCTCCGGCAGGCATTCTCTTCAAGAAATTCGGTTTCACCGTAGAAAACGTTGCCGAAGTAACGCGCAAGGTTGTAGCTGACAACAAGTAAGCTATATTTTCAGATAAAAAAGAGCAGTCGCTGGCTGCTCTTTTTTGCTGCGGAAAAATCCCGATAATCCTGCATTTTACTAGACGTTGCCGCTATTATTATAACCCGGGGAGCAGTTGACGCTACAAGGGTTTTGTAGTAAACTAGTTCAATGAGTTATTGTGAAATTACGGGGGGGAACAGCGTGTCCGACAAAGTTGATATACTGGGTGTGCAGGTTGATTCTGTGACCATGGCACAGGCTGTGGCGCAGGTGGAAAGCTATATGGATGAGAAGAAAAACGTCCTTATTGCCACGGCCAATGCTGAAATGATTATGCGTGCTACGCATGATAGTGAGCTGAAGGAAATTTTAAATGCAGCTGCTCTGGTGGTACCCGATGGAGCCGGTACAGTATGGGCAGCCCATCACCTGGGTTATGAAATGCCGGAACGGGTGGCAGGCTACGACCTGGCACAGGAGCTTATGCGCATAGCCCCGAGTAAGAAACAGAAAGTATTCTTCTTTGGTTCGGCTCCCGGGGTAGCGGAAAAGGCCAAGGCTAAAGCAGAAGAACTCTATCCCGGCATTGAAATCGTCGGTACCAGAGATGGCTATTTTAAGCCTGAGGACGAACCGGCTATCATTGCTGAAATAAAAGCAGCGCAGCCGGACCTGCTGCTCGCAGCTTTGGGCGTGCCCAAGCAGGAAAAGTGGCTCAATGCCCATCTGCAGGAACTGGGTGTTCCCGTATCCATCGGTGTAGGTGGTACGCTGGACGTTATGGCCGGGGTGATGAAACGTGCGCCTTATTGGATGCAGAAAGCCAAACTGGAATGGTTGTTCCGCGGCCTTTTGCAGCCGAAACGGGCAGGTCGTTTGCTGGCTCTGCCGAAGTTCGTGCTGAAGGTACATGGTTCTAAATCCCGTCGTGCGTAAATACGTTAATTATCGATTTTATCAGGAGGTGGGAGCTTGACTCCTATTATTTCCGAGGGTTACCCCTTTATAGGTGCCTGCTTTTTCCTGGCACTGCTGGTGGGCTTTTCCATCAGCCCCTATGTGGCTGTGATTCCCCTCGTGCTGATGTTTTATTTCTGTTATTTCTTCCGCAATCCGCGGCGTGAGATTGCTGTTGATGAGGACGTAATCCTCTCGCCGGCTGATGGTACGGTGACGGATATCGTGCCTATGGAAACGGATGAGTTTGTGAAAGAGCCTTGCAACAAGGTCGTTATCTTTATGTCTGTGTTCAACGTCCATGTGAACCGCAGCCCCATCAACGGAAAAATCAAGCTGCAAAAGTATTTTTGCGGCCGTTTCCGTCCTGCCTACAAGGATACGGTGGGTTTTGAGAACGAACACCATGTACTGGGGATTGAAAATGAACGTATCCGTATCAGCGTCAAGCAGATTGCCGGGATTCTGGCACGCCGTATCGTGTCTTATGTAACCCTCGATGATGAACTCAAACAGGGCGAACTTTACGGTATGATAAAATTCGGTTCCTGCCTGGAAGTAGTTATGCCGAAAAACGTGGAAATCGCTGTAACCAAAGGGCAGAAGGTTGCCGGCGGTCAGACTATTTTGGGGAGGATTAAGGACTGATGGATTACAGGCGGTTTATACCTAATTTATGTACCTCGATGAATCTGGTTTTTGGTATGTGCTCCATACTTTCAACGTTTCACGGGGAGTTAATCTGGGGTTCCATTTTCATACTGCTGGCTCTGGTAGCTGATGGCCTTGACGGGCGTACGGCGCGTTTCTTTGGCGTGTCCAGCGAAATGGGCAAGGAGATGGATTCCCTCTGTGATTTGGGTTCCTTCGGTATTGCCCCGGCCTTTTTAGCCTGGGCATTTGTCCTGCAGCACCACGGCCTTCTGGGCGTGGCTGTGGTGATTATCTTCGCTGTCTGCGGCATGTGGCGTCTGGCACGTTTCAACGTCAATGCCGATGTAGTGCATGGCTATTTTATGGGCCTGGCTATTCCGGCCGGCGGCAATATCGTAGCCATGACCACGCTGCTCTTTGTCAGTCTGGATATTAACCCGTTGAGCTTTGGCATGGCATATCCCGTCATCATGGCGATTGTCGGCTATCTGATGGTCAGCCATGTGCATTATCCGAATTTCAAGGGCGATGGGGCCGAACCCATTTACCTGCCCACGAAGATTTTTGCGTTTGTAATGTTTGCCGGTATCCTGTGGCTGGGACATGAGGCACTGCTCCCCGCACTGGCGGTGGCCGTGTTCTGCACTTACGGCGCAGCTGGTATCCTCAATACTATAATTGCTTTATTTGCAAAGGAAGGCTGATGATTTTTGACACATCCATTTGACATCATCATGGTGCCGATGCAGATTTTAATTTTCCTCTTTACCCTGTATTTCTTCATTATTGGTTTCTGCGGTATGTGGCGGCGGAAGGAAAATAAGGTCAAGGTTCCGAAAAAGACTTTTGCCTTGGTGGTCGCAGCGCATAACGAATCGGCCGTTATTGGCCAGTTGGTGGAAAACCTCGGACAGCTCAACTATCCCAAGAATATGTATGATATTCATGTGGTAGCGGATAACTGTGAGGACAACACCGCTGAGGTAGCGGCTCAGGCTGGGGCTATTGTCCACGAGCGCATTCATCCGACGAAAAAGAGCAAGGGCTATGCCCTCGACTGGATGTTTGACCGCCTGTTTAAAATGGACAAGGAATACGACGCTGTCTGCGTGTTCGACGCGGACAATCTCGTACATCCGCAGTTCCTGATGGAAATGAATAACCGCCTCTGCAAGGGGGATAAGGTTATTCAGTGCTACATGGACGCCAAGAACCCGTATGATACCTGGGTGGCTGGCACCTTTGCCATCGCTTTCTGGGTTATCTGCCATATCTCCCATCTGGCCAAGTCCAACATCGGCCTGTCGGCCTGCTTGGGCGGTACGGGCATGTGCTTTGATATGGAAATCCTCAAACGTCACGGCTGGCAGGCAACCTGCCTGACCGAGGACATGGAATTTACCATGAAGTGTATGGCCGAAGGCATCAAGACCAGCTGGGCTCATGACGCCATCATTTACGATGAAAAGCCGCTGACGTTCAAACAGTCCTGGAATCAGCGCCGCCGCTGGGCACAGGGGCAGTTCGATGTGGGCAACCGCTTTATTCCGAAAATGCTGAAAGCTGGCTGGAAACACAAGGATATCCGTATGTGGGACGAATGCATTTACCTCATGCAGCCGCATTTCCTGATGATTTCCACCATCTTCATTATCATCAGCTATGTTCAGCTGGCATTCCCGCCGTTCTATACGAATATCTACAACTTCATGCCTTCGCAGCTGATGACAGCCATCATGCTCGGCCAGTACATTCTGCCGATGATTATCCTGATTAAAATCAGGGCTAAGTGGAAATCCTGGCTCTACATGCTGCTCTATCCCGTGTTTATCTATTCCTGGATACCCATCATTTTCTTAGGGTTCATTCACCGCAACGAACACGAATGGAGCCATACCAAACATACCCGTGCTATGAGCATGAATGATATTGTCGGCAACGTAAAAAATACGAAAGACATTATGAAGTAAAAATACCTCCCTCAATGAGGGAGGTTTTACGTTAGAAAGGAAGTATAAATATGTATACTTTAAAAGTTGAGGGCGCTTTTGAGGCGGCCCATCATGTCAATGGTTATCCCGGCAAGTGTGCCCGTTTGCATGGTCATAACTGGGTGGTGGAGGCTGTGGTCAAGGGCAGAGAACTGGACGAGCTCGGCATGCTTGTGGACTTTAAGGTGATTAAACAGACCTTGAAGGATACGTTGGAACGCTTTGACCATCGCTATCTGAATGAGCTGGCTCCGTTTAAGGACGGCGTAAATCCTACGGCCGAAAATCTCTCCCGGATTATCTTTGAAGAACTGGCCGGTAATGAGATTTTTAAACGTGATAGTGTTCTGGCGGCTGTTACCGTTTTTGAATCACCGAAATCCAGCGTTACCTACACGAAGGACTGAGCCCATGAAAAAGAATCTTATTGAAATTTTTTCTTCCATACAGGGGGAAGGCAAATATGTGGGCTGCCGGCAGGTCTTTGTGCGCTTTGAAGGCTGTAATCTTGATTGCAGTTTCTGCGACACGGAAAATACGCCGGGCAGTCATGATTTTTGCGAAGTGGAAACCTACGCCGGCAGCCGGGAGTTTGCCAAACTGCCTAATCCGCGTTCGGCCGAGCAGGTGGCGATAGAAATAAACCGCCTGTTAAAGGAAGTTCCCCATCAGGCAGTGAGCTTTACCGGCGGCGAGCCGTTGCTGCATGCAGACTTTATCCGCGAGCTGGCACAGGACATTGAGGCGCCGATATTCCTCGAAACCAACGGTACGCTGTACGAGCAGTTGGCAGGTATTATCGACATTGCCGATATTATCAGCATGGATATAAAACTTCCGAGCATCATCAGCCAGCCGCAGTGGGAGGCACATCGGAAATTCATTGAGATAGCCAAGGCCAAGGATTTGTATATCAAACTGGTGGTGGCTGCTGAAACCACAGAGGAAGAATTCCGTCAGGCCATTGACCTGGTGGCAGAAACAGCCCCGGAAACATTGTTCATTATTCAGCCGGTTACGCCTTATGGTGGCTGCCAGGCTGCCAGCCCGGAAAAAATCCTTATCTGTCAGAACTACGCGCTGACCAAACTGCAAGATGTAAGGGTAATCCCCCAGACTCATAAAATGATTGGGCAGATTTAATCTTTACTTTTAAACAAAAACACAAATTTCATAAACCCTTACACGACAAGGCTCTACGGATATTTTCGTAGAGCCTTGTTACTACAATCTGACCGATTTGACAGGTCAGCCTAAGTGTCCCGAAGTGACAGGTCAAGTGCATTCCAGTCCGAAAATGACAAGTCAGATACAGCCACCGCCCAAGGCTAAGGCCGCGTTTATGCCGCCCGTCCGCCCGCAGAATGTACAGGAGGCGATAATGCCGCGGGTGACGGGGGATTTTGCGGATTTTGACAGCTGGCTGATGGAGGTAAATGACAGATTGGGCGGCTGTGTGGACGTGAGCCAGTCGCTGGTGGACGAGGCAGAGTATACGATTTATGCCCCGGAGTTTGACGGCGAGGACACCTATACTATCAGGGATAATGAAGAGGGCGGAATAACGGTGGAATAGGAGGCGGCGCAATGCTGATTTTTATCAATCCCGGACACGCACAGGGCGGCATGCCGGATCCCGGTGCGGTGAATATGGAGGCAAATCTCAGGGAGTGCGATATTGCCATGACGGTGGGCAGTCTGACGGGCAAATACTTAGAGGACGCCGGCTGTAAGGTCAAACTCCTGCAGAGTCATAATCTGGCGGGAGAGTCGCCGGCGTATCCCAATGTCACGGATACGGCCAACATCAGCCTGGCTGACGTGTTCCTGTCCATTCATGTCAACGCGGGCGGCGGACGCGGCGCCGAAACTTTCTGCTACTGGCGCTATGGTGCAGCAGGACGGCTGGCAGGGTGCATACAGGCGCAGCTGGTACAATCTCTACAACCCTTTGATAAAGGCTATGCTGACAGGGGCGTGAAGGAGAATAAAAGCCTGTGCGTCCTGCGGGAAACCTGCATGCCGGCCGTGCTCGTGGAGCTGGGGTTCATTGACAGCGCGGACGTGCAGCTGCTAAAGGAACATCAGGACGATATGGCCCGGGCCCTGGCCAGAGGGGTAACGGATTACGAAAAAAATTGGCTGAAAATTTAAGTGTTTGGAGGTGTTCGTCGATATATTATTAACAAATTCTCTTGTGTGGCAGGAAAACGCCCCAAGAGGATAGAATAACAATAAAATAAGGATACAGAATGTTGTCACCGCGGAAGGAGAGGGCCGGCATGAAAGCGCAGGGATTGTGGAAAGAAAACAACGCAGGCGGTTTTTTTGTGCCTAAAACTGTCCTTTCGGGGGGGGCAACTGTCTTTATCTTGTAGATGGTTATACACAGCTGAATAATGAAATTAGCAAGCCTTCCTGCAGGGGATGGGCAAGTTTTTATGCTTGCCTGTGCCCTGTGGGAGGGTTTTTTGTGTTTGCTTAAGCAGATTATATCATGGAAGGGGACGATAGTATGACTGGGAAGGAAAGGAAAAGGAATTTACAGCTTACTCGATATATTGTATGCGCACTGATACTGGGGAATGGGCTGCTTTTTGCGCCGACGGCGGAGGCGGTCGATATCGAGGTCACTGGGGCCCCCACTGGGGTTCCTGGCACAATATCTGCAGACACTACTAATCATAGGGCCTACCCGCAGT
Organism: Selenomonas sp. AE3005; assembly: GCF_000686945.1. Classification (GTDB taxonomy): domain Bacteria; phylum Bacillota; class Negativicutes; order Selenomonadales; family Selenomonadaceae; genus Selenomonas_A. The sequence continues at coordinate 8,950 of NZ_JMME01000007.1, read as the reverse complement.
ACACCATCGATACGTGGACGCTCAATTATGATTCTAGCGGTAATGCATGGGCGAATTACACTGCTTATGGTGCTTACAAGGGGCAAGGCGGCGGCCAGTTCACGCTTCAAAATGGCACAATATTAAACGCTTATGGCAAGTATCAGACGGGCGGAGGAGTTGGTGGACAGGCATCTGACGGCAAGGTCATCATCAGCGGCGGTGAGGTGACCGGCTTTGTTTATGGCGGCTATTCTGAAAACAGTTCAGCCACAGAAAACATCGTCACCATCGAAGGCAGTCCGGAATTGAGCAGTGCTGTAATTGTTGGCGGAAGGGCCGCTAGTGTTGCCTCTGACAACAAAATCAACATCAACGCGGGAGTGACCGTTAAGGGCATTAAGGGCGGCGACGGCGGCACCACCGGTACCCGCAACACCCTGAACCTCGGCGCCACGGGCATAAAAGTCGGCATTGAAGGCATTCGAGGAACCCAGACGATTGGCATCACAAGCGGCGTAGGCTTTGATACAAGCAAGACGGTGCTTGAGATGACAGGCAATTTACATAACGTGAGCGATATTCAAGACGTCACTTATCTGGACCTTACCGACGCCACCGGCCTTACCAATACCGGCAAAACCGGCGAGGCCACGACCGTTGGCACCATGACGCTGGTGAAAGATCAGTACGCAAGCATCGGTATTTCGAAATGGAAATATGGCGCAAATGAAGGGGTGCTGACCGGCAGCACCGCGTTTGCAACGAACACGGGGCAGGAATACACACCGTCCGGTGGTAACGGTGCGAAACTAATCTATACCAACACCCACACCGTCAAATTCACGGACTCGAACCAACACCAAATCGACTACACCATCGCGAACAGCGTCACGGGCGTCAATCTCGCGAACTGGGACAGCACGAAGGCTGCTTTCGCCGTGCCCACGGGCTGGACGAAAGGTACGTCAGCTGTAACAGTAAGCGGCACTATTAGTGATGCAGCAAAAACTGCTGTAGGTGCCGGCAATTCCAAGGATATTCTAACTGCAGATGCTGGCGTTTTCGCTGGTGCAAATATTGCCTCCACAATCGCATATGGTGATAAAGGTGATTTTTCTGATGCTATAGGAACCACTGGCGTGACTCTTGTTGGCGATAATATGAGTGGTGTAAAGGTGGAGGCTGACGGCACCAAGGCAAATGCGAAGCTGACTTACTACGGCGAAACAAAGGAAGTAAAAACGGTTAATCTTGGCAACATGACCTGGGGTACTACTGCCTCACCTACTGGCTATAAGTTCATCGGTGGTTCTTCCGGCACTGGCATCAATGCGTCGGGGTTGACCTTTGGCACGGTAAATACCGCACTGGCAACCGACGCCTCCATGACGTTGCTGTCAAATGCCACGGGCTTGACAACAGCAAATGTAGTTACGGGCGGTACAGGAAAGACGGTGGCTATTGATTACACCGACGACGACAAAGGCATTAACTACGAGGCCACGGCGACCGGCAATGTGACGGCGGCGGCCAATGCCCTTAACTACACGGTATCAGGCGTAACGCTGAACAACATTGACTTGTCAAATTGGACTGGCGTAGCCTCCACACTTCCCAATAGCGGCTGGACAGGCTCTAATGTTGCCGTCGTTACGGGAAACTTTTCCGTCACGCCGACCACGAATTTTGATATCTTCACGACGACCACAGAAAATTTCTTTGGTAGCGTTACAGGCACTCATGTCTATACTGCCGCAGGTGAGGCTTTTTCCAATGAGGATAAAGGCGTTACCATCTCCGGCAATAAAGCCGGCGGCGTCAAGGTTACGAATAACGGCACCATAGCGAACGCTAAGCTGACTTACTATGCCGAGGCCTTTGATGGGCAAAATATCACGCTTGGCAGTATGGCCTGGGGCACGCCCAGGGACGCAGGCTCAGCTTATAGCTTTGGCAATCAGACCGCTATTAACGCCGCCAATCTTTCCTTTACCAATCCTATGGCAGTAGGCACAGTAGGCACTAGCACGGCTTTGCTGACCAATGCTGATGGTTTGCCGGCAGACTCTGCCAATATAACTGGTGCATCCCATACGCAGAATTTCACGAATGCAGCTGCTGACAACGGGGTGAAGTTTAACGGTACCATCAACGGTACGGTTTCCACCACTCTCGGACAGGTGAATTATACCGTAAGTGGTAAGAGCATTACCGGCATTGACCTCGCAGGCTGGGACAGCACGAAAGCTGCTTATTCCCTGACAGGCTGGACGAAGGGCCTTACCGCTGGCTCCATCAATGCGGCAGGCTTTACAGCACCAACTACGCTGACGGCAGGGAGTTCCCAGGATATTATCACCACCAGCACGCCAAGTTATTTTAGTGACGCATATATCACCGGCGCACAGAAATATGGTGCGTCCACAACTCCGTCCTCGGATACGGATAAAGGTGTTACCTTCACTGTCACTCAGGATAAGGGCGTCAAGCCCTCGGATAATGGACAGAATCTTGTGTATGCCGTCGGCAAAATGGCGGTATCGAATATTGCCCTTGGTAATATGACCGTTGGGGCTGGCGGTTTAGTAAATCAGCGTACTGTAGATGCCAACTATACCTTTGATGGCAGTCCCACGATTAACGCCACAAACTTGACCTTTGACAAGCCGGCGGAGGTAGAAAACAGCACCTTGGTCAGCAATGCCACGGGCATTACCTCCAGCAACTCCGTGACGGGGGCAGACCACAGTCAGGCCATTAGCGATGCAGCTATAGGTGGCGGTATCAAGGTGTCCGGTACTCTCACCGGCACGGTTTCTGCTGATACTGGAGAAGTAAAATATACTGTAAACAAAAAGACCATTTCCTCCATGGATTTGTCAGGCTGGGATGCCACCACAGAGGGAACCTTGCCAAATAATAATTGGACGGGCAATAATGTTGCCGTAAGCACGGGAACTTTTACCGCACCCACTGCGGATAAAACCGTCTTTACCACCGATATAGCAAACTTTTTCGGTGACGTAACCGGAGCTATGGCCTATACGCCAGGTGCGGCTTTTAGCGGCGACGAGGTAAATGGCGTTACCCTTTCCGGCACCAGATCCGGTGGCGTGAAGAAAAGTAATGACGGCAGTGACTTGGAATATATTGCTGAGGTCAGGACTGTAAACAATATTGCTCTGGGCAATATGACCTTTGGAACGCCGCGGACGGCAACAAGCAACTATACCTTTAATGGCAGTACCAGTATTGACGCCACTAATTTGACCTTTGACAAGCCGGCGGATGTAGCAGACAGCACCTTGTTTGCTAACGCCACAGGAATCACCACGGGCAATCCCGTGACGGGGGCAAGCCATAGTCAGGCCATTACCAATGCGGCTATGGGTGGCGGTATCACCGCGTCGGGTACACTGCATGGTACGGTAGCGGCAGATACAAATGCCGTCAAATATACGGTAACTGACAAGACAGTTTCTTCTATGGATTTGTCTGGCTGGGATACGACTACTACGGTTAATGGCCTGCCGAATAATTGGACGGGCAGCAATGTTGCCGTAAGCACGGGAACGTTTACCGCACCCACTACGGATAAAACCATCTTTACCACCGATATAACAAACTTTTTCGGTGACGTAACGGGTGCTATGGCCTATACCTCCGGCGCGGCCTATAGCGGCGATGAAGGAAATGGCGTTACCCTGAGTGGCACCAAATCCGGCGGCGTGAAGAAAAGCGATGACGGCAAGAATTTGAACTTCATTGCCGAGGTCAGGACTGTAAACAATATCACCCTGGGCAATATGACGTGGGGGACTGGCCGGGCTATGCCTGCTACCGGCTATACTTTCTCAGTAGCAGCTAACGGCGTAGACGCCACGAATCTGAAATTTAGTTTTACAGGAACTGACGCAAATACTATTGCAAACGGTAATGACTGGAATCTGCTTACCAATGCTAATGGCCTTGCGGCAGACCTCGTAGTCAAAGGTACACCGGTCAGTCAGAATATAAGCTACAGTCTGGCCAATGGGGCAACGCTTGGCGGTACTTTGACAGGTAAGGTTAAAACGTATGCCAATACGGTCAATTATGCCGTAACAGGCAAGACTTTGGACAGCGTGGATATTTCTGGTTGGGATGGCAGTACCACAGGTGCAGTAAATGACACTTGGAGCAAAGCCGCCAGCGGCATAGCTGTAACCGGCAGTGGCTTTACGGCGCCCACGACGGTTGGTGATTATAATATTCTGACTGCGACACCAACAGGCTATTTCACGGGGGCACAGATTGCGGACAGCATTGCCTATATAGCGAGCGGCGAATACAGCGAAACCGACAGTGATATCACCCTCTCAGGAACACAGTCCAAAGGTGTAAAGGTAAATGATAACGGCACGGCCCTCCAGTATTCCTTAGGCAATGTCAAGGTAAATACCATTAAAATCGGCAATGTTAACTATAATAAAGGTGGCACGGTTTTAGATAGGAGTGACCTCCTCTACGATTATTCCGGCGTCAACAGCAACGGCCTCGATATCAGCGGTTTGGGGATGATCATGAGCGACGACCAGAAGAAAGTGGCCGCCGCTAGTGATTCCATGACCTTGGTCAAGGCCAATACTACCTTAAGCGATATCGCAGCCAAGGAAACCGGCAAGAGCACCTACACCTATGACGCTACGTCCGGCCTTGCCGTCAAAGGTGCGTTAACGGGCGCAGTAGCAGCTACGAATAACAACGTAGTTTATACCGTTACCGGCAACAATGCGACGACTTTGACCTTTGGCACAGTGGGCTGGAACAGCACATACGCTCGTACTGACAGTGAAATTGCCTACACGGGCGCACTCGTCAATGCGGATAATATTACCTTTACGAGCGATACCGCGCTGAATGTTGGCGACACGATGGTACTGGTATCCAACTACGGCGGCGCTGTCAATAAGATTCGCAGTGGCATCTTCACGCTGAACGGACAGACCGGTAAAGGCCATGCCTATTATGATAATGGTTCGCTCTACTATAAGATTACCAGAGCCGCAGGCACAGAAGTGCCCACGGTGAATGCCATTGGCATTACGGAAACTGTAGATGACAACCCCGGCCATCAGGGCGATGTTATCGGCGGTCAGGCGAAGGGTGATGGTGAATCCACGAATAATGAAGTGGATGTCAAGAACTCCGAAATTGAGAAGAAGGACGACGGCACGGGCGGCGATGTCAAAGGCGGCACCAGCGAGGACGGACCTTCCCAGGAAAATAAAGCCGATGTAAAGGACAGCAAGGTAGAAGGTGACGTTATCGGCGGCGAAAGTGACAGCGGCCCGTCCAGAAGGAATCAGGCCATTGTCAGAGGCAGTACGATTGGCGGCGATGTTAGCGGCGGCGATACCAACGGCGGCGGTGACACCGAGGAAAACAAGACGGAAGTCAAGGACAGCAAGGTAGGCGGTGACGTCAACGGCGGCCATTCCGGCGGCAACGGCAATTCCAACAAAAATGATGTCGATGTTGACCACACCACAGTGGACGGCGATGTCAACGGTGGTAACAGCGATGGTGACGGCAACGCTGACGGCAACAATGCCGACGTCAAGAACGGCAGTAAAGTCGGCGGCGATGTCAACGGCGGCCACTCCGGTGGCAACGGTCATACCAACGGCAACAACGCCAATGTAGACGGCAGTACCGTAGATGGTGATGTCAACGGCGGCAAGAGCGACGGCAACGGTGATGCCAACGAAAACAAGACTGACGTGAAGAACGGCAGCAAGGTAGGTGGCAGCGTCACTGGCGGCCAGAGCAATGGCGGCAACACCAACAAGAATGAAACTACGGTTTCCGGCAGCACCGTAAATAAGGACGTTATCGGCGGCAAGACCAACGGCGATGGCACGTCCAATGAAAACAAGACCAATGTAGATGGCAGCAATGTCGGCGGTAGTGTCATTGGCGGCCAGAGCCAGAATGGCGATGCCAGCGAGAACAAAACTGACGTCAAGAATGGCAGCACCGTAGGCGGTAACGTAACCGGTGGCCAGAGCAATGGCGGCAACACCAACAAGAATGAAACTACGGTCAGCGGCGGCAGCACTGTAAATGGTGATGTTACCGGTGGTAAGACTTCCGGCAATGGTACGTCCAGTGAAAACAAGACCAATGTAGACGGCAGTAATGTCGGCGGTAGTGTCATTGGCGGCCAGAGTGAAAACGGCGACGCCAACAAGAATGAAACTAGCGTAACCGGCGGCAGCACCGTAACAGGTGACGTCCTCGGCGGCAAGACCACCGGCACGGGCAACGCCAACGAAAACAAGACTAACGTCGATGGCAGCAATGTCAGCGGTAATGTAATCGGCGGCTACAGCAAGTCGGGCGATGCGTCTGCGAATGAAACTTCCGTATCTGGCGGCAGTGTAGGCGGCAGTGTCTACGGCGGCCAGAGTGATGGTAATGGCAATGCCAATACCAACAAAGTCAACCTTGCCGGCGGCGTCAACGTCAACGGCAAGGTCTACGGCGGCTACAGCGCAACTGGCGACGCCTCCGGCAATGGCATCGACATCGGCAATGGCAAGGTAAATGGTGACATCTACGGCGGCTTTAGCGGCGGCAGTGGCAGCACGATTAACAACACCATTACCCTCCACGGCGGCGCAGATGTATCGAATAGCAACATCATCGGCGGCAATAACGGCACAGCCGGCAATACGCTGAACATCGGCAACAGTAACGAACCCTGGACCGGTGGCAGCCAGTCCGTCAAGAATATCTCCGGCATTGAAACGCTGAACTACACGAATTTTGCGTGGAACTCCGGCACACCGGCCCTTACCATCAGCGATGGTACTTCCTCTGATTTGTCCGGTACAACCATTGCGGCAAAACAGGTAGCCTTTACGGGCATCAAAACCTTGAACACCGGCTCCACCATGACGCTTTTGGACCAGAGCAATGTCGCAGCAGATAAGAGAGCTACTAATGTGAATGCCGGTTCTGAATTTACCGTCGGCACGGCCACGGAAGGTACGGGCAAGCTCGTCCTTGACGCTAATGGCAATGTGGTCTATCAGGTGGAAAGCGCAGGCGCAAGCCGCCAGACGCATAACACCGTAATGGCCGCAGAGGCTGCAGCAGTAGCCCTGAACGCTGGCAATGACTTTATCCTGTCGGCAAGAGAAGGCCTGGCCCGCAAAGAAAACATCGGCAAGGACGGCGTAGCTGTATTTGCCAAGATTGGCGGCGGCGCTATGCGTCAGGAAACCGGCAGCCATGTCAACGTCAACATGTGGAATGGCATTGTGGCCGTGGGCCGCAAGAACGTCCAAAAAGAATCCACCACGGAATACGGCGTATTCATCGAACATGGCTGGGGCAATTTCTCCACCCATAGCGATAACGCCCAGCGCGGCGACGGCTCCGTGGATTATACCGGCGGCGGCCTTTTGGGCAAATGGATGAAAGCCGACGGCCTGTACGTCGAAGGCAGCCTGCGTATCGGCAGCATGCATGAAAAGGCCAACAACCTCCTCCGCGATACGGTAAGAGGCTACGGCTATGACGAACGCACCACCTACAAAGGTTTCCACCTCGGCGTAGGCAAGGAATTTGCCATCAACGATGGCAACACCGTGGAAGTTTACGGCAAATATTTCTACAATCGCAAGGACGGTATGAACTTTAACGCCGGACTTGACGAATACAACCTCGATGCCGTAACCAGCCAGATTCTCCGCGTCGGTGCCCGTTACACCATGAAACGCGAACGCTGGAACTACTACGGCGACCTGTCCTATGAACACGAGCTGGACGGTCAGGCCGCAGGCCGCGCTAACGGCATGGCCATTCGCGGTGCTGACACCAGCGGCGGCAGCGTCCGCCTCGAACTGGGCGCAAAACTTTTGGCCAACGAAAAATCCCCCTGGACTCTCGACCTGAACCTGACCGGCTACGCCGGCAAGAAACAAGGCCTGCAGGGCGGTGTTTCGGTGAAGTTTATGTTCTAAGTTAAGGTTAACAGCATAGTATTAAAAAGCCCGTGGGGGCTGGTAATGTTTTTAATATCACCAGCCCCCACGGGCATTGTGTTAATTATCCCGTAAATAATCCATATATGCTTTTTCTAATAGCTTGAAATTACAGCTGTTATCTGTTAATTTTTGCTTTTTATTCGCAATAACCATATCGTATATTTTTCTTGCTTTCTTTTCTATACGTTCTTTATTATCCATGCAGAAATTATATTCCTTATTTACCAACAAACGATACTTGGCATCTTTTATATCCTTGATAACCAGTCTTTTCAAACACTTTTGAGGAATAGGAATCATAAAGTTAAACCGCAAAGAACCTTTGATTTTCTCCTTATCCTCTGGAATGTATATCAGAATGTTTGCTTCCTGTTTTGTCTTAAATGATGACACGGCAACATAATAAGAAATATCATTTATGATAAGTACCGCTCCAAAAGAAAATTTGTTGCGGTCTGCATATCTTACATTAGGAACTCTGGTTATTCCATTACGATGCTTTCTTTCATAATCCTGCAAATAGGAAATATATGTTTCATCTACGATATAAAAATCCATAATCGACTCCCTAGAAATGAAATTGGGGAGATGAGTTGACCTCATCCCCCCAATTAAAGGTTCGCACTCAAAGCGGCGAAGCACTTAAAGTAAAGGTTCACACTCAAAGTAGTGAAGCACTTAAAGTAAAGGTCTGTCCTCAAAGCGACAGGGCTCTTCTTGATTAAATTATAACCTAATATATGATGGATGTCAAAGTATTTGTGTTCACCAAGGACGAAGTGGCCAGACGGTCTTGGACGGGGAAAAACTTGCCTTTTCGAGGGTAAAGTCATAGAATATAACGAGGCAAGAAAATGTCCCCCACCTCAGCAGGTGGGGGCACGAATACCAAAACAGGCGGCGAGCATATCTCCCGCCTCGTTGAAACGCCA
>NZ_JMME01000006.1 GCF_000686945.1 Selenomonas sp. AE3005 | reverse complement strand
AATAAGAAACTAAAAGTTTCTCAAACATCTGGCTTTAATCATGTTGCATGATTATTTGCATTGTTTAGTTTTCAAAGAACAATCTGTTTATCGCCTGTCGTTTCAAGCGACTCACTTATCTTATCGCATTCAGCTTAGCTTGTCAACATCTTTTTTAGAAAATTTTCAAAGCTTTGCGGCACCTCACAACTGCTTGCCATTCAAGGCTGTGTCAGCTGTTTGTCTGCCGTGTCTGTCAGCGACTTGTATTATATTACACGCTTTATCCTTAACTGTCAACACCTTTTTAAATTTTTTTCTTTTATGTGAACATCACTCCTAGTTTAAGCCTCACTTACAAGTTTTTCTGTTGCTTTTATATACGTTCTAAAACACAATCCATTACAGCAAAAAAGGTGGGAATTCCCCACCTTCTCGATTATATAGCCAGCAGCTGCCAGCTGCCCTCTGTTGTCATTTTTAACTCCTGATTATGCTGCGCATACAACGTTGAACGATGCCCAACACTGACGATACTCATATCCGGCAATTCACGAGCCAGCATTTCATAGAGTTCGGCCTCTCGTGGTTCATCGAGCGCTGAGGTGGCCTCATCCAAAAACAGCCAGTCAGGTTTTACCAATAGCACCCGGGCAAAGGCCAGACGCTGCTGTTCACCCAATGACAGGATTCTGCTCCAGTCGTCAACTTCGTCCAAACGGCTGGCAAAGTCTGCCAGTCCCACCTTTTGCAGAACAGAATGCAGTGCCGTATCATTCCCTCCCGTCGTCAGAGGATAATACAAGGCACGACGCAGACTGCCCAACGGCAGATACGGACGCTGTGGCAGGAACAGCATGCGGCTCCCCTGTCCTACAGCCATCTGCCCCTGACCATACGGCCAGATACCGGCCAAAGTACGCAGCAGGGTACTCTTGCCACAGCCGGAAACACCAGTAACCAGCAATTTAGTTCCCTTGGGCATATTCACATTACAGTTTTCCAGCAATGTACGCCCGTCCGGCAATGCCACCTGCAGATTTGTCAACTCCAGGCCCCCAGCCGGAGCGGTTCTCCCGCTGATACCATTTTCCACATGTTCGGCATCTTCCATGTGTTGGTTGAACGACGCCAGTCGTTTGACCACAGCCGCCAACTGGGCGATGGTATCGTAAGACTCGACAAAGTAAGACAGCGCATCCTGCACCCTGCCAAAAGCCGACACTGTCTGCATAAGACCGCCCAAAGCCATGGCTCCGGCAAAATACTGCGGCGCTGCGAGAATAAGCGGCACCACTACTGCCAGCTGGGCATAGCCATTAACATAGAAATTCAGAATTTTCGTCTGCCGCATCAGCTGCCAAAAGTTGCTGATAACCTTGGCAAAACGTTCGTGAAAGCCTTTGTTTTCCACATTTTCGCCGCCGTAAAAGGCAATGCTTTCACTGTTTTCGCGGACACGCATCATATTGAAACGGAAATCTGCCTCAAAGCGCTGTTGTTCAAAATTCAGACTGATGAGTTTACGGCCGGCAATATGTGCCCCGACCGTACCCAGTCCGGCATAAATCAAGGAGAACCAGAACATATAGCCATAGATTACCAGTTCCTTGTCGCCCAGGTGCATGGTATAGGCACCTGACAGATTCCATAGAACCACGCCAAAAGCTGCCAGGGTTGTCATCTGCTTTAACAGGCCGATTAAAAGCTGCAAGGTCAGATTGACAAACTGATTTATATCTTCACTGATTCGCTGGTCAGGGTTATCGGTGTCACTGCCCTGCACCTGCATGCGATAGTAAACCTGCCGTTTAAGCCAGCGCGCCAGATACTCGTCAGTCATCCAGGTACGCCATTTTATTTGCACCATCTGCCGCAGGTAAACAGCATAAACCGCCACCACTATGTGCAGCATGGCCAGCAGGGTAAATTCCCCCAGCAGCGGCCAAAACTCCGCCACCAGATATTCCTGCAGGGCGTTGTAAAATTCTTTATACCAGCTGTTTATCAGCACCAACAGGTACACATCAAAAAAATTCAAGCCAATAACAAAGGCCAGCAGGCCACGGGCGCGCCATTTATATTCAGAGTTCCAATAGCCGCCGAAAAGCCGGCCAAACACTTTGGCCACTTGGATAAATCCCACAATAATCACACCTTAATAAGAGATTGTGACAAAAGTCAACGAATAATCACAGTATAGACCTTTACTATCATTCCTGCAATAAATATTTAACGGCCGGCAGCAGGCTGACACGCCCATAAAAAAGTCCCGGCAGGATATCATATCTTACCGGGAATACAATATTTATTTTTTCTTACTTGTCCAAAGACGACACCTTGGCCATCACTACAGACATAGCCACGCACAATAAGGCGAAAGCCGTCCCCAGGCCAATCCAGCCATTGCCGGTAAAACCATCTACCACATAGCCGGCAAGCGAGCAGGCTGCCACAGTCGTAACGTAAGGCAGCTGGGTGCTAACATGGTCCAAATGGTCACACTGTGCACCAGCCGAAGCCAATATCGTGGTATCGGAAATCGGTGACGCATGGTCGCCACCCACAGCTCCGGAAAGGATAGCTGCCACGCAGATAACCAGCATCTGCGGGTCATTGCCCACTACAGCGACCGCAATGGGAATCAGAATACCGAAAGTTCCCCAGCTCGTGCCAGTCGCAAAGGCCAGCCCGATAGCCACCAGGAAGAAAATCGGCGGCAAAAGCATAATCAAAGTCGCATTCGCACTGACGATTCCGCCGACAAAACCGCCAAGATTCAGGTACTTGTCACTGCAAATTCCGGACAGCGTCCAGGCCAGGCACAGGATAAAGATAGCCGGCGTCATAGCCTTAAAGCCCCAGCCGAAACTGTCACAAAAAGCATTGAAGGAAATGACTTTGCGCGGCAAATATAACAATCCCGTAAATACAAAGGCAATAAAGGAACCCAGAACCAGTGACTTGGAGGAATCGCAATCGGCAAAAGCATCAGCAATACTCTTGCCCTCGTGAATACCACCGGTATAGAGCATACCGTACACGCAGGCTGCAATCAGCACCAACAGCGGCAGCAGCAGGTCGATAATCTTGCCATTGCCCTGCTGGTCCTTATGAACTTCGCCATTGCCCTGATACTCCTTGGGGATTTCAAAATTCTCATTGCTGCGTTTCACATCGTGGGCCATCGTCCCGAAGTCCTTGCCCGTCCAAATGATAAAGAACAGGAACACCAGCGTCAGCCAGGCGTAAAGGTTAAACGGAATGGTCTGAATAAACAGCGAAAAACCGTCAATCTCCGAGCCTTCCGGCAGGGACGAACCCACAGCCGCCGCCCAGCTCGATACCGGGGCAATTATGCAGATGGGCGCCGCCATGGCGTCGATAATATAAGCCAGTTTCGCCCGGGAAATCTTGAACTTATCCGTTACCGGACGCATAACCGTACCTACGGTCAGACAGTTGAAGTAATCGTCAATAAAAATGACCAGCCCCAACAGTGCCGTAATAAGGGACGCCTGACGCCGTCCTTTGATAGTACGGGCTGCCCATTCGCCATAGGCACTGGTAGCACCACTGCGCGTAATCGCCGCCACCAGAATACCCAGAATGACCAGGAAAACCAAAATGTTAACATTACTGCCCACCTTGTCCGCCATTACCTGAAACATGGTCAGCGTGGACTGCAGGAAATTTCCGCCCGTAAAGAGCATGGCACCGGAAAAGATACCAATGATGAGGGACATATAAACTTCCTTCGTCCACAAAGCCAGTACGATAGTGATAACTGGCGGCAGGATAGACCAAATAGATTCAGCCATAACCTACCTGCTTTCTGCTATTGTTAGCGAATATTTTTCATATAATACACGAACCATATTGTATAACATTTTTTGCATAGTAGCAAGGGTAGTTAAGCATTTTTTGCAAGTTTTAGGGCGTTATTATTCTCCGTAGTCAGTGGTTGTGTTCAGCACAAAACCAGCGTATTTCCTCCAGCCGCCGGTACAATCGTTTGCCAGGACAGGCCGTGTCATTAAGGTCCCTATGCCCCACAATCGTCCCCTTCCGCAAGGGGTCCAGCTTATACTTTTGGCACAACCAGCGGCATAGTTCCTTAACTGCGTCCATCTGGGCTGCCGTAGGTTTACCAATATCGAAATTTCCTGCCAGGCAGATGCCCAGAGAATTTTTATTGTGCCCATAGGCATGCGCCCCTACCATGTCCGGGCGCCGCCCCTGTTCAATCATGCCGTTCTTGCGGATAAGGTAGTGATAGCCGACGCCAGCCCACTTGAATTTTTCCTGATGGAACTTATGTATCGCCTGCACAGTGGAATCCTTATCCTCGTTAGGAAAGCCCGTATGATGAATTACCAGCATTTCCGTCGCCGGCCGCACCTCATACTCCGTGAATTGCAAAAAACGCTTGTAAATCATCGGTTCATAGTAAGCCGCCTCCACAGGCAGTATTTCCCCCTGCCCCAGCAGTGCGCCCAACATACTGCAGACACTCCACCGCAAAAAATCACGCCGTTTCATTGTCTTTTCTCCTGCACATGTCTTAGTCCAGTTCCTTAGCCTTGCCTTTGTATTCCGGCGGCCGTTTTTCCAGGAAGGAGTTAATGCCCTCCCGGTAATCCTCTCCACAATACACGATATTGCGATAAGCGTTAATGCGTTCAAAACTCTCGGCACTGATAACCGTCGAGGCTCTTGACAGAATGCGGAACTGCCGCTTGATGGCACTGATGGACAGAATGCTGTTGCGGCGCAGGGGAGCCAGGAACTGCTCTTCCAGCATTATTCGCAATTCCTCACCATTGTCGGCCACCCGATTTATAAGCCCCACGTTCAGAGCATCCTCTGCCGTTATCGGCGTGGCCAGGAAAAACATCTCCCGGGCTTTGTTAATGCCCAGCTGATTGACAAAGTGCATAATCCCCGACGCATTATAAGGAATGCCGATTTTCGCCGGTGTAATAGCAAATGTAGCATCTCTGGAACTGACAATCATATCACAGGACAGGCACAAGTCACAGGCCCCGCCCCATACAGTGCCGTCCACGCAGGCAATGACGGGAATGGGTATCTCCTGCACCTCACGCAGCAGTTTTTCCATCGGCACATAAAAGGCCAGCGGGTCACTGCCGTCCTGGGGCAGCTCGCGAATATCATGCCCGGCGCTCCATACATGCCGGTTCACTTCTGCCTCCAGCACAATTCCCACGCATTCCTTTTCATAACTGTGCTTAATATCTGCCATCAGCTCATTACACATATCTTCGCTTAAACAGTTAAAATGCTTGCCATTATTCATTTTTATATAGGCAATACGGTCCTTAATCATGTTCTCTACTAACATAGTTCATCCCCCCACTTTCTTACACTCAGATACTATTAGTATTCTCCATTCCCCTGGCCGCCGCCTTCTTAACCTGTTAAAATTTTTCTAATAAAATCAGGGGCAGCTATTAGCATTCGCACGTCTGACAGTCAAGCTGTCTGCGTCAAGATGATAATAGCTGCCCCCTGGGCAATATCAATATGTAATTACTGTGGCATGGCCGAAAAAGCATCAGCCAATTTAGCAAACTCTGCCAGTGATAAGGTTTCGCCGCGGCGTGTGGGGTCAATGCCAGCCTGTTCCATAGCGTCGCGCACCTGTTCCTTGGGCAGGCCGCCCCCCTTCAAGGCATTGGCCAGTGTCTTGCGTCGCTGACCGAAAGCCGCCTTGACCACGCGGAAGAACATCTTTTCACTCTGCACCGTCACCGCCGGCGTTTCCCTGACCTTGCAGGCGATAACCACACTGTCCACTTCCGGTGCCGGAATGAAGGAACGCGGCGGTACATCCAGCACGATTTCCGGCTCGGTATAATACTGCACAGCCACAGACAAAGCGCCGTAATCCTTGCCGCCGGGCTGGGCCACCATGCGCAGGGCCACTTCCTTCTGCACCATGGTGACCATGTGCGTAATGGGCAGGTGACGCTCCAATAGCGCCATCAATATGGGCGTAGTGATGTAATAAGGCAGATTGGCCGCGACCTTAAAGGGCGCGTCTCCCATGATTTCCGGGATATTGACTTTAAGAATATCACCGGGCACAATGCGCACATTGTCATATCCTTTAAGCGTTTCTGCCAGCACAGCCGGCAGTTTTTTATCAAGTTCCACGGCCGTCACATCAGCCCCGGCCTCAGCCAGGCCCTGCGTAAGTGTGCCGATTCCCGGGCCGATTTCCAATACCCGGTCCCCGGGCTCAATCTGGGCTGCGTCCACAATGCCCTGCACAATGCCGGCATCAATCAGGAAGTTCTGCCCCAGTTTTTTGCTCATGCGCAGGCCAAAGGCCTTTAATATATGGGTAGTGACCTCCCGGCTGGCAATCTTGGGCTGGGTGGCTTTCTCACTCATGCTTGTTCCTCCTCGTCTAAGGCCGCCACAGCAGCCGCAAATTCTTCACGGGTTACACCGTAATGATTCAGGCGTTTTAAAAATGTCTTGGCATTGGCAAAGCCCAGACCAAGCTTGGCCCCCAGCTTGGCCCGGCGCTGTACAGCCGCCGGTGCCCCGGACAGGTCATTTACAATTAAATCCGTACTGCTGAAATTATTGGTGGGTTCCCAGTCCATCGTACGCACTTTGGCCAGTGCCTTGCGAATAGCCTCCGGCTTGGCCTGTTCAATACCGATATCGTCGTTGTCCGTGGCGTCCTCCACGGGAACAAAGGCGTGCTTGGTCAAATAGCTGCGAATCCGCTCCCCGGCCGAATCCGGGTCCGTCATAATGATAATGCCTCGTTTTTTATAGGCCTGTTCGATATTTTTCAGCGCCTGCTTTTTTAAATTAAAACCTTCGGTGATAATGCAGTCCGCCTCCACGGCTTTATCGATGGCCACCACGTCCATCTTGCCTTCCACCACCAAAACTTCTTTTATCATGATTACTCCTTACTTCTTCAATAGCGCCGCCACCAGCTGATATACATCAGCGTGGATAGCGTCTATGCTGCGCGGGCTTTCCCCGTCATTGCACACAACTTTATCCCATTTATATTTCGCCGCCAGTTCCAGATAGGCCGCATGGCAGCGGTGCAGGTATGCGGTATCGCGTTCATGGATATCTTTTTGTACAGCTGTTTCTGCTGCCCGGGCCGCGATTAACTTATCCGCCACCTCCGGGGCCATATCCAGAAAAATCACCTTATCCGGTACCGGCAGGCCCATTTTGCCAAACTCAAAATCCCAGAGCCAGTCCAAAAAAGCCTCGCGCTCAGCCTTAGCGGTGAGCTTTACCGCCTGATGGACCATATTGCTGGTGGTGTAGCGGTCAGCCAGAATGATATCTCCGGCCTCATAATAATCACGCCACTTCCGCTGATAGGAGGCAAATCTGTCCACCGCAAAGAAAGTCGATGCTGCGTAAGCATTTACATCAGCGGCCTTTTCCCCAAAAGCACCGCCCAGATACATACGCACCAGTGCCGAAGAATCATCGTCATAATCAGGAAATTCTATACGATGAACCCGATAACCGTCCTGCTGCAAATGTTCATACAGGGCCCTGGTCTGCGTGGCCTTGCCGGAACCGTCGCCGGCCTCTATGATGATTAACTTGCCTTTCATCTGTCATCCCTCACAACTTTTATGGTCTGTAACGTGCTGTCAGCCGGCCCCACTACTTTAAGTCCGAGCTGCTGCATAGTCCTGATGTAGTCAAGCGCCGCCTTATCAATGACATCTCCCGGCGCGAGCAGGGGCACGCCCGGCGGATAAAACATAATTTGCTCCGCGGCAATACGCCCCTCAGCCTGAGAAAAGGGAATAATCTCACCTGGCGCAAAGAAAGCCGCCCGGGGGCTCATTCCCAATTGTGGTACAGGCGGCACCCTGACCGGCAGTGTCAGCTTGGGCCGCCCTTTAAATCTTCCTGCCAGACCAGTCAGCGCCTGCAGCAAAATCTCTGTCTGTTCTGCTGTATCCGCATAGGAAATTATAAAGAGCAGATTATAGGCATCGGAAAGCTCACACTGAATTTTATACTCATGCCTCAGAATACTTTCTGCCTGTACACCGGTAATCCCCAGCTGGCGCAGGTTTACCGTCACCTTGGTTATGTCCAGGGATTCCCCGTCCGGCAGGTAATCAGCCCCAAAGGCCCACAGCCCCGGAATTTTATTTATCTCCCGGCGCAGCTCTGCTGCCAGTTTTACCGCCCGTCCCACCAATTCAAGGCCGGACTCCGCCATCTGCAATCGGGCAATATCCAGAGATGCCAACAGCAGCTGATTGGGGCTGGTGGATTGCAGCAGGCTGGCTGCCTCGCGCACGCGCTGCACATCGATTCTGTCTTTACGTACCAGCAGCATGGAGGTCTGCGTCATTGAACCGAGAATTTTGTGGGTGCTTTGTGCCGCCATATCAGCTCCGGCAGCCAAAGCCTGTGCCGGCAGCGCCGTGCTGAAATGAAAATGCGCCCCATGCGCCTCGTCCACGAGCAGCAGCATGTTTCTGCTATGAACAAGGTCGGCTGCGGCCTGCAGGTCCATGGCCACCCCATAATAAGTAGGATATACCAGCAGTAATGCCCGGGCCTCGGGATTAGCGTCCACAGCCGCGGCAATATCAGCATAGCGCAGGCCCATGGGAATTCCCAGCTCTTCATCAATACGCGGCTGGATAAAGACCGGCGTTGCCCCGGTAAGTATCAGTCCGCCAATTAGCGAACGATGGGCATTACGGGGGACAAGCACCTTGTCCCCGGGCTGCAAAGCCCCCATCAGCATGGCATGAATGGCCCCGCTGGTACCATTTATCATGAAATAAGCGGCATCTGCTCCATAGAGCTCTGCCGCAAGGTCTTGTGCATCTTTTATACACATAGTGGGCTCATGCAGGTCGTCCAGTTCCTCCATCAAGGATACTTCTTCGCGCAGCCCCTGCGGCGTTATAAGCTCCTGCAGCAGCTTATGCGCGCCGAGCCCCTGCTTGTGCCCCGGTGTATGAAAGGCGCGAGCGCCGTCACTGGCATAGGCCTTCATGGCCTCCGCTATCGGCGCTCGCAATTGCTTATCTTCTGTCATCTATTACTGCCCTTTTTTCTTGTCCGGCGCCGGCTTAATCACCTTTACGTCCTTGGTATCCACTATCGGAAGTTTATTGGGAATACGCAAATGCACACGGGTGCCTTCCCCGGGTGCCGACGTAATATTGAGCTCCGCGCCGATGATTTTCGCCCGTTCGCGCATGCCCAGCAGACCGAACCGCATTTCTTCTGCCGGCTCATCACCATCAGACTCAACCAGCCGCGCCTCTTTTTTCTCCCGTTCTTCCGGGTTAAAGCCCTTGCCATGGTCCTCAACGAGCACCGACAAAGCATTTGGTGAAAAGAGCAGGCGTACCCTGACCTTATCTGTTTCCGCATGATTGACCACATTGTTCAGAGATTCCTGCACAATGCGGAAAATAGCTATCTCGACGTGCTTAGGCAAATCATAAACCCTGCCGTCAACGGAAAAATCAATCGCCAGCATGCCCCGTGACGCAATGCGGCCAATAAGCTGATTGAGCGCCGCCGTCAGTCCCAGGTCATCCAAAGCCATGGGACGCATATCGAAAATAACCTGCCGTACACTGCCCAGGCAGTCACGCATTTGCTGGCGCAGCTCCTGCAGCGTCCGTTTGGCCTCGTCCGGGTCATAGTCCACCAATTTTTCCGCAATCGAGGTCTGGAAAATCAGATTGGCCAAATCCTGAGCCGGGCCATCATGCATTTCCCGGGAAATACGATAACGCTCCTCTTCCTGGGCCTTGATGATACGGGCGCCGACAAACTTTTCCTTCTGTACTGCCTCTATCTTCCAGATAACGCCGTTTACCTGCGTACTGAGATACGACAGTACCGAACCCACTGCCAGGGCCAGATGTTCGGCCTGCGCCAGCATGGTCTGCAGGCTCCGCAGACGCAGTTCCATCTTGTCACGCTGTGAACGCAGGTTGGCCTCTTTTTCCCGTTCCACACCCAAAGATACCTGAACGTTTTTTACCGCCTCATAGGATTCGCGCACCTTTTCCTCGGAGTAATCCTGAAAATTGCTGCTGACCTTGACGAGCCGCTGTTTTTCCTGCTGCTCCTGCTTGGTCAGCTCGTCCACCCGTTCGATGGTAATGTTGACCTGCTTTTTTAAATCTTCCAGCAGTTTGCGGCTGCTTTCCACTTCAGCGCGAGCAGTCTCGTAAATCTCAAAAATCTGTGTCTTGTTGTCTTCAATTGTGCTAATCGTGTTATTTAATATATTCTTTAGTGACTGTCCCGGAATTCCGTCAAGTTCTGCCGGTAATTCCTGACCACCGCGCCGGTCTGCCATAATTGCCTCCTATACCGCTAAGCCCAGCCAAATCACTTACGGCGCTTGCTGATAAGGCGAATTACCCCCAAGCCCAGAAGTGCACCTGCCAGAATGTACAAATCATTCCAACGGAACAAGGAATCAATGCCATTGTCCTGCAGCTTGCTGTAAATTGCTAAGACCACCAACAACACTACGAGTACATTGGTGATGAGTTTGCCATGAGTCTTGATAAAATCTATCTTCTCCACCCTCAATTCCATTTATATTGCTTAATAAACTATCTGATATAAATTTAACTAAAAAACAGGGATAAGTCAAGAGTACATTACCTGCCAAAGAACTCTTCTGCCCTTGCTTTTATTGGTAAATACCTTTAAAATATAAGGGTGTATTTATATTAACCATATCGAAAGGTGATACGACAATGAGCATTTTTTCCCGTTTTCTGCCCAAACGCAAACCGGTAGAAATTAAAAACAATATGCCTAAAGAAAAGGAAAACATCAAAAAGACCTTTGGTGTATACTGCCACAGCCATCATGACACCAAAGGCGATAAACTCTGTCCCAAATGTACGGCCCTGCTGGCCACGGTCATGACCAAGATGAACCGCTGCCCCTACGGCATTACCAAACCCATCTGCGACCGCTGCGACAGAACAGCCATCTGCTTTGGTGCTAAACAGGCACAGGAGTTCCTGGGCATTATGAGCGGCAGCCAAAAGCGCATGTTCCTGTCCCATCCCATGATGGCCATCAAGCACAAACTGGCAAGCATGGGTGTTGATTATGCCAAGTATCAGCAGGCCAAAAAAATTGACGACAAAGTAAAGGCCAAAGAGGCCGCTGCTAAAAAGCGTGCCAAAGAACGCAAGGACAGCAAATAATTAACACGGCATTTTACCGTGACAAGAGCCAGCCGGCTGACATTTGACATGTCAAATATGACAAAAGCCCTGGGTACTGATGGTCATATCATCAGCACCCAGGGTTTCTTAATATATACTGTTATTTCACCCGTCGCAAATGCGGCTTTACCTCAACATGCTCCGCCGGCTGCTTTTGCGCCAGTTTACGCTTTTCCTCAGCCAGCAGGCCCTTGTCACAAATATTTAAGAGCATCCCCATGGCTATCATCGACACCAGCAGGGAGGAACCGCCATAACTGATAAACGGCAGCGGTACACCAACCACGGGCAGCAGACCGCCAACCATCATGATATTGGCCACAGCCTGACCGGCAATGAGTATCATAATCCCCGTAGCCAGCATCTGTCCGTATTCATCGGGGGCCCGATTAGCCACACGGACACAGAACAGCACGAGCATGGCCAGTAAAATGCAGACCATAATGGCGCCCATATAGCCATGTTCCTGACAGAAGATAGCAAAGGCGAAGTCGGTATGTGCCTCCGGCAGGTATTCATACTTACTGACACCTTCGCCCAGGCCCATGCCCCAAAAGCCACCGGAACCGATGGTTGACAGTGATTGCACCATCTGGTAGCCCATGCCCTGCGCGTCGCCCCAGGGGTCATACCACACCTTCAAACGGGCCAGGCGGTAAGGCTGCATGAATATCATGACCGCCGCCAGCGCCAGCACACCACCGCCCAGAGCGAATACATACGACAGGGACATACCGGCCACCACCGACATTATCAGCGGTACACCTAAGACGATAACCGCCGTTCCCATATCAGGTTCCAGCTCTATCAGGGCAAACATTGCCGCAATAATTAAATAATGCGGATTTAGCACATTTTTTAAGGAATTGGCCCGGCCTCGTTTTATCCTTGATGACAAAACTGAGGCCGCTATCATCAAGCCCACCAGCTTGGCCAGCTCAGCCGGCTGCGCACCAAAGAGCCAGCGCCTGGCGCCATTTACTTCTGTACCAACCACCAGCACCGCTGCCAGTGACAGGAACGTCACCAGAATAACGGAGACCATCAGTGGCCCGCGCAGTGACCGCCAGCGGCGATAGCTGATTTTGCGAAAAATGACAAAGAGCACCAGCCCCAAAGCCATAACCATAACATGACGCCGGAGAAAGTGGTACGGATTTTCAAAATCCGTAGTAGCCAGGACGAAACTGGAGCTAAAGACATTGATGGTGCCAAGTACCAGCAGCACCACCATGATGACCATTATCGGTTCAGCATCGTTATTCCACAGCTTCTTCCGAATACGCATTACATTGCCTCCTTTAGGACGTGCTGTAAAAAGCTAAGCGTCCTAACCGCCCTCAGTCAAAAATGACTTCACAGCGATTGATTTTCTCACCGAAACCGCTGAATTTACGTTCATACTCAGTCATAATATTGTCCGGCCGGTTTTCAGCATGCAAGTCAAAGGACACGTCCTGCACTTTCAGCTGCGCCTCCGCAAACTGTTCCAGCGAGAAATCAAAGAGCGGACGATTATCCGTCTTGAAATGCAGCTGGCCGGGCTTTTTCAGCAGGCGGCGGTATTTTTCCAAAAAGCCCACATGTGTGAGGCGGCGTTTGGCGTGGCGTTTCTTCGGCCAGGGGTCACAGAAGTTTACATAGAAACGGTCCACTTCCCCCTCCGCAAAGATATTTTCAATCCCATTGATGTCAAAAACCAGCAGCCGCACGTTGCTGAGTCCCTTTTCTGCCACTTTCTTGGCCGCAGAGTAGAGCACGTCCTGCTGGGCCTCAATCCCGATATAGTTTATCCCGGGGTTGCGTTCCGCCAGCTGTGTGATAAAATCACCCTTGCCAGTCCCGAGTTCTACATGCAGCGGTGCCTTACGGCCGAAGATTTCACTCCACTGGCCTTTTTTCTCCTCACCAATCTCCTGGTCTTTGCTGATAACAAAGGCATCAAATTCATGGATGGCCTCATCCACCCAGGGCTTTCTACGTAAACGCACAATCTTTCTCCTTACTTCTTTTCCAATCCATACTTCTTCAAATAACGGTAAAGTGTCACGCGGCTGACATTCAAGAGATTGGCCAGCCGGCTCACATTGCCGCCGGCTGCCTGCCAGGCCTTGACAAAGACGTCCTTGTCTTCCTTCCACTTGTTATCGGGTTTTACATCCCCCATCAGACTGATGTCATGGGGGTTGATAACGTCATCATTCGTGTTGAAGAACGCATACTCCAGCACGCTTTGCAGCTGTTTGATATTACCGGGCCAATCATACTCACGGAGCACCTTTTCCGTTTCCGGCAGGATTTTCTTCGGTGCCATTTGGTGCTGTTCCGCCAATTCGCTGACAATATGCGCGGCCAGCTTGGGAATGTCCTCCCGGCGGCTGCGCAGAGCCGGCACTCGAATTACACTCTTAGACAGAGCCTCATACAATTCACCATCAAACAAGCCGCGCTCCGTCAGACGTTTCAAATCGCTGTCGCAGGCAGCGATAATGCGCACGTCAATATGGCGTTCCACCGTCTCGCCTACACGGCAGGCTTTGCCGGTGGCCAGAGCCTTGGCCAGTGCCTTGGCGATAGGCTTGGGCATTTTTTCAATTTCATCGAGGAAAAGCGTACCACCGGAGGCCAGTTCCAAACGCCCCTGATGGCTGA
Organism: Selenomonas sp. AE3005; assembly: GCF_000686945.1. Classification (GTDB taxonomy): domain Bacteria; phylum Bacillota; class Negativicutes; order Selenomonadales; family Selenomonadaceae; genus Selenomonas_A. The sequence goes on along the minus strand of NZ_JMME01000006.1, from coordinate 189,329 downwards.
CTTCAGCGTTTAACACTACGCCGAACAGTTCCTGCTCCAAAAGCTCCTGCGTGGTATCGCCGCAGCGCAGGGTAATCAGCGGACCGGCAGCCCGGTTGCTGGCCTGATGAATGCCATGAGCCATACGCTGTTTGCCGGTTCCGGCCTCGCCCTGAATGAGGACATGATGTTTGTTCTTAGCTACCCGGGCAGCCTTGCCGCGCACGCTGGCAAAAGTCGTCCCCTCGCCCACCATGGAGCCCAGACTGTACTTAGCCGTGTAACCGGCGGCATGTGCCACGAGTGTACGCAGGTCCTCAATCGGCATGGACACGACCACAACGCTCTGCACGGCCTGGTCCTCATCGCGTTCCAAAGGAACTACCGTGGTGATATCTTCATACGTCTTAGCCGGTGTAATCCAGGTAACTTCCTTATTAAAAGATGGAACCCCCCTAAAGCCCTTGTAAATTGGCGTATGCTGGTAATTCATGATGACGTCATTAAGATTTGACGTACGATGGGTGCCGGGTTCACGTTTGGCCCCAATACCTTCCAAACGCGTGTGACCGAGCTTGTTGGCATAAGCCACCTCGCCGCCAGGCAGCACATGGTACACAGCAAAGGGCGTTGAATCGAGAATCGCCTCATCAGCCTTGATACGGATAGCGTCATTCAAGTGGCTCTCCAGCGCCGTCCGCATGGTAAAGAGCAGGGAAATAACCGCATCCTGCGGCATAGCAACCTGTTCCATGGATACCAGGGTGATGATGTAATGCAGTTCACCACCGACCATAACCGGTGCCGAGCAGGCGTCACCCAGCTGACATTCCTTAACCCACATTTCCGGGCCAAACATCCAAAACGGCGCCTTATGTTCCAACGCCACGCTGATAGAAGATGTACCCACATGTTCAATGCCGACATTAGCACCTTCAATTTCCCCCGGCGTCATCTGATAGAACGGCAGGGAGTAACTTTTAAGCACCGTAGAATCCGCGTCAATCAGCAACAGACTAAGATTGTATTCCTGAAAGAATTCCTTAATGCCGTCACTCAGATGAGCCAAATAAGAAATTGCATCCTCATGCTTGGCCTGAAGTTCATGGAATTCTTCCCGGGACAGCAAATGTGCAATTTTCATCTTTTCCAGCCCCACGCCATAACGCTTGCTCTGCTGCCAGGAATCAGCTACCCAGGGATGCACATTAGGGTCCAGTACGCCTTCCTGGGCAAATTTTTCATAATAAGCCTCGAGTTTTGTACGACTACGATGCTCTCTAATCATTTTTTATCCTCCTAAATCTATGTAATATCTATGCCATTTTTGCAGATTTTCACCCACATCTTTTAGTCATTTGTCATATATCGTAACTTACATTTTAACAAGCCTGCATACTTACTGCAACCGCTTTGATGAAAAAAGTTTACATTTTAATAAAAAAATCTCTAAAAAAGCGTAAACCGGACGTGACACACCTTCCTGCAAAATCCCCAATTCCAAAACTCCCCTGTCCAGCCATGATATAAAGTGCTATAATTTAAGAAACTATCATTTAGGAGGTTTTTCCATGCGTTATTACCACAGCCTCATCGCAGCGGCAACAGCTGCTCTGTTTTTCCTCCCTCAGGCCGCCTTCGCCGCTCCATCCCAGGTTTTACCGCTTGACCAGCGCACCCTGCCAGGCCGCCCGTCATTTCCGCAAAAACTTACGCAGGAAATAAATAAAAAAGCCATTCAGGCTGTGCATTTCCAATATGCCCCAGCCTATGATACCCCGTTGTCAGCAGTAGACGCCGCCCCGGAATCCATCACCATTCTCGGCCAGGCTGAGGCGACACAGGAACAGATGGTGGCCTTTATAAACCGCCGCAACCCCATGCCCAAACTGAACTGTTCCGTAAAAGATATTGTCCGCTACTACTATGAGGAGGCCTCTCTTGAAGGCGTCCGCCCCGACGTAGCCCTGTGTCAGGCCCTAAAGGAAACAGGTTTCTTTGCCTACGGTGGCGATGTATCGCCCCAACAGAATAATTTCTGTGGTCTGGGAGCCACGGGTAATCATGAGCCGGGCTACAGCTTTGACACGCCCCAGCTAGGCGTCAGGGCCCATATCCAGCACCTGCTGGTCTATACGCAATACGAACGCCCCAAGCAAAAACTGGTAGACCCCCGCTATACGCATGTAGTGAACAACCGTCCTGACCTCCACGGCAAAGTGCACCATTGGACCAAACTAAACGGTGCCTGGGCTGTTCCCGGCAAAAACTATGGCCAGGAAATTCTCATGCTCTGGCGCGAGGCCCAGTCTCCTGACAGTTCAGCCATATCCCTGACCGCCGCCCAGCAAAAGGTGGCAGCGCAGCCCGGCAGTGCCAGTGCCTACATTTACCGGGGCCTGGTCTACTATCAGCAGGGCAATTACAATGATGCCCAAAGAGATTTTGACGCCGCAGTCAAACTCGTCCCCACCACCAGTGAAGGACTTTATAACAGCGCTATCACCGCAGCCAAGCTCGGCCAGACTAAAACCGCCCGGCAGGCCTATGATAAACTGCTCAAACTGCAGCCTGACTTTACCCAGGCTTATTACAACCGTGCCCTAATCCATTATCAGGCCCGTGACTACAACGAGGCCATTACTGATTTACAGCGGCTGCTGGCCATCGAAAGCCGTCAGGTTGACGCGCAGAACCTCATCGGCCTCTGTCATATCGCCCAAAAGAAATACGATGAGGCCTGGCAGGATTTTGCAGCAGCTGCTGCCATCAACTCCGCCAATATGAACGTTTTGGCCAATCAATTTATCTTTATGGCCTGTCTGAAATAAACAGCTATACTGGCTTAACCTGCCTGTTGCTTGTATAATTATAAGCAAGGCAATTCATTTTATATTAAAAGGAGACTTTATCATGGCTTTTATTGAACCCAATCCCCTGCAGGCTGCTAACAAGGCCGATGGCAACGGCACCATCACGATTGTCAAACTCCTGACGCCGGCCGAACTCGATGACAAATGCGATATGTACGCTAAAGTCATCATTCCGCCCCTTTGCTCCATCGGTGTTCACGAGCATCACGGCAACACGGAAACATATCACATTCTGTCCGGTACTGCTCTTTACAATGACAACGGCAAGGAAGTCACCATCGGTGCCGGTGCCACAACCTTCTGTCCTGACGGGGAAAAGCATGGTATTGCCAACCCCTCCAAGACCGAGGATTTAGTGTTTATGGCTCTGATTATCAAGAAATAATCCCCATACAAGACCAAAGCCCCCGGCCTGCTAATGGCTTTTCACAGTGTCTAAACCTTGAAAAGTTCTTAGCAGGCCGGGGGCTTTTCTTTTTCCCGTGCCAGGCTTAACCTATCAGCTTTTTAATATCTTCTTCGACCGTCGTAATACCGCCAATGCCGAAATTTTCCACCAGCACCTTGGCGACATTCGGCGACAGGAAGGCTGGCAGCGTGGGGCCCAGGTGTATATTTTTCACGCCCAAGTGCAAAAGAGCCAGCAGCACAATCACGGCCTTCTGCTCATACCAGGCGATATTATAAGCGATGGGCAGCTCATTAATATCTGCCAGACCAAACGCCTCTTTCAACTTTAAGGCGATAAGGGCCAGACTGTAGGAATCATTGCACTGTCCTGCGTCCAGAACTCTTGGTATACCGCCAATATCACCCAGATTCATTTTGATGTATTTATACTTCGCACAACCAGCGGTCAAAATGACTGTATCCTGCGGCAGCGCCCGGGCAAACTCTGCATAATAATCGCGCGACTTCATGCGGCCGTCGCAGCCAGCCATCACCACAAACTTTTTAATATCACCTTTTTTTACAGCCTCAATCACCTTGTCAGCCACGGCAAAAACCTGTTCATGGGCAAAACCGCCGACAATCTGCCCCTGTTCCAATTCCGTAGGCGGCTGACATTTTTGGGCCAGCTCAATGATTGCCGAAAAATCCTTACTGCCGTCATCCCGGGCTGCAATATGCTGACAACCGTCTACACCAACAGCCCCCGTGGTAAAGAGTCTGTCCTTATAGGCCGCTGCCGGCGGCACCACACAATTGGTGGTCATCAGAATCGGACCGTTAAAAACCGTAAATTCTTCCTTTTGTTTCCACCAGGCATTTCCGTAGTTGCCCACGAAATTGCTGTATTTCTTAAAACGCGGATAATAATGCGCCGGCATCATTTCGCCATGAGTATAGACATCTACGCCCGTTCCCTGTGTCTGCTCCAGCAGCATGGCCAAATCCTTTAAATCATGGCCGGAAACAAGAATTCCTGGCTTGCGTCCTACACCCAAATCCACTCTTGTAAGTTCAGGGTGGCCATAAGTTTCCGTATTGGCCCTGTCAAGCAAAGCCATACCATCTACGCCCCATTTTCCCGTTTCCAAGGTCAGTGCGGTAAGCTCTTTCACTGTCAGACTGTCGTCCAGCAGTTTGGCCAGCGCCGCCTGTACAAAAGCGTCTATATCTGCCTGCGCATAGCCCAGCACATTGGCATGTTTCTGATAGGCGGCCAGCCCCTTCAGACCATACGTAATCAGTTCCCGTAAACTGCGGATATCGGCGTTTTCCGTGGCCAGTATCCCCACAGTGGCAGCCTTAGCCGCAAAGTCCTGCTCTGCTCCCTGCCAAAATGCCGCGTCTGGCAGATTGTCCATAGCTTGCAAGCCGGCGAGCAATGAGTTCTTTACCGCCAAAGTTTCCTTTATGCGGGCGATGATTGCCTTTTCCGAAAAATTGGCATTGGTAATAGTAGTAAACAGATTGACGGTAATCAAATAATTAACTTCGCTGCTCACTGACTGTCCCTCAGCACGCAGGCGTGTAGTCACAGCCGCCAGCCCCTTGGTCACATATATGAGCAAATCCTGCATGGCTGCCACTTCCGGCGTCTTACCACAAACGCCCATACGTGTACAGCCCTGACAGCCAGCCGTTTCCTGGCACTGATAGCAAAACATCTTATTATCCATAAAGTCTCTCCTTCTACACATTACATCGCACCTATAAGCGGTATTCACCGCTGCTTATGGCCTAATTATAAACAGGAACGCAGGCCGTCGCGGTAACATTGGTTACGGCTTATCCGGAAACGCAAAAAAACCGCAAGTCTTACGACTTGCGGTAAATCAATGCATTTGTCAAGCAGAGATATCTACATGTGCCCCCATTGGTGGTTTGGGCCTGTAGTTGCTGATTTGGGCATTAGCTTGTTGGAACTTGCTGTGCCCCAAATTGGTTTCCGTGCCAAACTGTGATACGCGCGTGACATCGAGGGCTGCCTTCATGCCTTGCGCCATATTATGCTGGCCTTGTTCAGATATCTGTTTGACCTGCTGCTGGAATTTGCTGGAACCAAGCTTAGTTTCCGTGCCAAAGTTAGACACCTCATAATAAGACTTCGCCTTATCCATGATTTGTGAGGTATTTTGCATGCCCTCGTTATTTGTCTTTTCATTGTCACGCTGGAACTTGCTGGTACCAATTTTAGTGTCTGTACCAAAATTGGAAACCTTATAAATAGCAGCTGTTTCCCTGGCAATTTGTGATGTTTCCCGTTCGCCTATGCTAATAACGGTATCATTATTGCGCTGGAATTCACTGGAACCAAGTTTGGTTTCCGTACCAAAATTTGACACTTTTGTATAGGATGCTGCCTGTTCGCTACGCTCTTTAGTCGCTTGCATTCCCACAGAATGAACCTCGCGATTTAATTGCGGGAAGCTCGAAAGTGTCGTAGCGCTTACACCCGAGATACCCATAATAATCCCTCACTTTCCTTGAGACATTCACTAATCCTTTGAAATACAGGTATACAGCCCTACATTATCATTATATCCTAATTCGGCTATTTTTTCAACTGGTTGCCCATTATTTATTATTCTTGTTCTGGCATAATTTCCAGCCAGTAACCGTCTGGGTCGTTGATAAAATATAAACCCATCGCCTTGTTTTCATAACAGATACAGTCCATTTCCTGATGCTTGGCATGGGCTGCCTCAATATCATCTGTGGTAAAAGCCAGATGGAATTCATTGTCGCCGAGATTATAGGGTTCCTGCCGGCCTTTAATCCAGGTCAGTTCCAGCTGGTGCCGGCTGCCTGTTTCATCTCCCAGATACACGAGGATAAAATCACCTAAATCCAGTCTGCTGACCTCAGTGAGGTTCAGCGCCTCCTTATAAAATTTCAGACTGCGGTTCAAGTCTAACACATTCAAATTGTTATGCGCAAAGCGATACATAAAATCCCTCCATACTAGCTTATCAGCCCCAGGTCCTCCATAACCTCCTGCACTTTATCTATCTCAATTGGTTTGGAGGCATAGGCATCACAGCCCAGTTCAAAGGCCCTGTCCACATGCTCCATATCGGCGATAGCCGTCATCATAATGATTTTGGCCTGCTGCTCAGCAGACAAATGACGCCGATTTTCTATCTCGCGGATAAGGCGCAGCACCATCAGGCCATCAACCTTGGGCATCATAATATCCAGGCACATCATATCATAAGGCGTGCCGTTTTTCAGCGATTCCAAATACAAATCCAAGGTTTCCATACCATCCGACGCAATATCACATTGGCCATACCCCCGCAGGAAATCCTCCAGATATGTCCGGCTCAGACGGTCATCTTCTGCAATCAATATGCGCATACTTACCCCTCCTTGGCTTTCCGCAAAGTTCCTGCCACCAGTTTTTGCATGCAATAATGCATAAGATTTTCAGCCTTGGCCTCATCGTCGGCCGGCATTTGCTCCGCCTCACGCTCTTCCTTATTGCGCGGGCGCAGGATAATCTTGCGCGCCGGCTCAGCTTTGCCTGCCTCCAGCAAGGGGATCCAGAAAGACAGGCACGTTCCCCTGTCCAGTTCCGAATCCAGGCTCACCGTGCCCCCCATAAGTTCGACCAGGTCCCGGGAAATTACCAGCCCCAGCCCCGTTCCGCCAAACAGCCGCGTCGTGCTGCTGTCAGCCTGGCTGAACGGCTTAAACAAACGCTTGCGAACCTTTTCGTCTATCCCGATACCGGTATCTTCGACGCTGAATTCCAGAGTTGGCTGGTCATTGCGCCGGCCTTTATACACCGCTAAGGTAATCTTTCCCTTTTCCGTAAACTTCAACGCATTGGAAAGCATATTATGCAAAACCTGCCGCAGGCGCAAGGCGTCACCCCGCACAAATCTGGGCATATCCTCCAGCCCCGTCAGCACAAACTTCAGCCCCTTGGCCTCGACCAGCTGCCGGTAAACATTAGCCAGGCGGTTTATGGATTCATGCAGGTCAAAATCCCGCTTTTCGACCGACAAGCGGCCGTCTTCCAGTTTCGCAAAGTCCAGTATATCATTGAGAATCTGCAGTAAATCATCAGCGCTGCGTTTGGCATTCTGCAGGCATTCCTGCTGTTTGGGCGACAAATGCTCCCGGCCGGCCATCTCCAGCATACAGACAATGCCATTTAACGGTGTACGGATTTCATGGCTCATGGTGGAAATGAACTGCGTCTTACTCCGCGCAGCCTCCTCTGCCGCCAATTTGGCCCGTTCCAGTTCCATGCCGTATATCTTACGCAGGGACTCATCGACAATGGTAATGATTATCTGCTTATCACGGCCGGCGCCCGTCTGTGATACCCCCAGGCGCAGCCACAGATTGCTGTCTGTCCGGGCATTTTTCATCTGCATGGGAAACTCACTGGAAAAATCGTCATCCACTATCGCCGCCTCAATATTGCGGCGCACCGGACAATGGCGGCATTTACGCCCCTTGCCGCAGCCATTTTCCAAACTGTTTTCACAGCAAAAGGCATCACCAAATTGGCGGCCGATTACACCGGCCTGCCCATCTGCCTGCATCAGTTGCAGCCCCATCTCATTGACGGTTATTACCGCCCCTTCGGAGTTTAGCAGACAAAGCCCCACTTTCGCCGCCGAAAAAACCGCTCGCATATATTCCTGCCCAGCAGTAATCCGGGCCTCCAACTCTTCCACATGAGTCATTACACCCTGCAATTCCGCTGGCAAAGTCTTTATCGTCGTGCGCATAACACTGCCCCCTAATCATCATCAGCCGGCTATATTGCCTCCACGCCCTATAACCGTTCATCATGATTAGCTGAAAAAACGACACAATTACAACTTAAGCGTATCACAAAACCCTTGCGTTGTACATAATATTCGCAAAAAAAATCCCCGCTCAGCGAGGATTTTGCAAGGCCGTATAATTGACCGGTTCTATGTCATTTTCCTGCAGCAGTTTCCCGACTGCAGGCGAGCAGCTGGCCTGATATTCCGCTATGTAATCATGGTCCCAGCCACTGATTTGCGCCAGCGTATCATTCTCCATACCGGGGTGCAGCATGACCTCCGTAATGCCCGGCGGAAAGTCCTGCGCCAGTTCCAGCAGGAACTGTTCATCCACAGCATCACCGGCCACCTTGCCGGCAAAGAACGCCGGTGTGGCAAAACCACGCCCCCGGGCCTGGGCTTTTCCCACCGCCGCCAAGGTCCACAACCCCAGACGGCCGATGATATCAGCCAGGCCGCCGCTGAAAAAAGCGCCCAAAGCCGCATGCACTTTCGGAATACGGACCCGGTAAATCCCTTTGGCGGCCAAAATATCCAGAACCACGGGAAAAATTCCCGGCAGAATGTGAATATGCTGATGACTGTCGGCATGCGTGGGCACCAGCCCGGCAGCCAGAAACTTATCCAGCTGCGCCGTCAGTTCCCGGCGCACATCAGCCAAATCTATTTTTCCTGTAAGGTACGCTTTCACAAAAGCATTATGCTGGGGATAAAACTTCCCCTCAGCTGTCACCAGCGAAGGAATTTCTGCCGGCGGCAGCACCGGATGGCCGTCCACCAAGGTAAAATGAATCCCCACGCCCAGCTCAGGATGAGCCTTGGCTAAAGCAACAGCTCCGTCAAAGCAGGGCTCGCCCGGCATCAGCGTCGCCGAACGCAAATAACCCTGGGTAACGCCTCTTTCCACGGCCTGGTTAATCAGCTCATGGCGTCCAAAATCATCGGCGTTAAGAATTAACTTCTTCTCACTCACCCAGTTCCACCTTCTCCACTTTGCGAGCTTTACCGTGGGTATAATCCCCACGCTTTTCCATAACCATATACAAGGGGCGGTTTTTTACTTCTTTGAAGATACGGCCCACGTATTCACCCATAACGCCCATCAACATAAGCTGCACACCGCTGAACAAGGCCACGCAGACCATGATGGTGGTCCAGCCCGGCAATACATTGCCGAGCAGGTATTCCACAATTACATGGGCAAACAGCAGCAGGCTGAACAGGGCACACAGGCTGCCCAGATAAAAGGCTATGCGCAGGGGCACTACCGAATAGCCCAAAATGCCGTCCATAGCCAGCTTGCTCATTTTTTTCACAGAGAACTTCGACGTCCCGGCAAAACGTTCCGGGGCCGTGAAGGAAACCTGCGCCTGACTAAAGCCCAGCGTACCTACCATGCCACGAATAAAACGGTCATGCTCCCGGTACTGGCACAGTGCATCACAGGCCTGTCTGTCCAGCAGACGGAAATCCGAACCGCCCGGATAAACCTCTGTTTCCGACATGGCATTAAGGAAACGATAGTAGTATTTGGAAGTCGTCTTTTTAAACCAGGATACACCTTCCGTCGCTTCCCTTATGGTCTGCACTACATCATAACCTTTTTCCCACAGGTCCAGCAGTGTCGGAATCAAAGCCGGCGGATGCTGCATATCACCGTCCATGGTAATGACCGCGTCACCTGTGGCATGGTCCATGCCGCAGGTGATGGCAATCTGATGGCCGCAGTTGCGCGACAGCAGCAAAGGCTTTACCCAGTCGTATTTATCCTGCAGCTTTTGCAAAACAGCCCGGCTGCCGTCACGGGAGCCATCGTCCACAAAGATAAGCTCATATTCATAACTCAGTTTAGCCATTACATCATAAATAGCCTGCGTAAAATGTTCCAGGTTAGCCTCTTCATTATATACAGGCACAACAATTGAAATGGTTTTCATAAAAACGTCATCTTCCTTTACTTAATAGCCTGTCGTGTATAAACTTCAAATTCTCCGCTCGCACCTACAAACTGCCACTCACCGGGGAAGGTACTTTCTACCGTCGCCCGTTTATCCTGGCCAGTCACCAATACCACCGGCTTATCCTGCGGCAGGTTATCATAGTGGAGCAAGGGCATTACATGCTTGGCCGTCCAGCCTTTGCCGGCTGTACGCTTGTCAATCAAAGCCTGAGAGGCCAGACGCATCGGCAGTTTTCCCGTATAGAAAGCCAGGGACGCCGGCTCGCTGTCGAGCAGATACAGCTGCGTATCTTCTGTCAGGCACGGTTTCACAATTTGGGCCACATCGCGCGCAGAATGCTCTCTCATTATCGGAGCCGCCACCAGGAACATCAGGACTACATAGCCCACGCCCATAACGGCTGCCATGCGGAAAAAGAGCTTTTCATGCTGCTTGAACCAGGCCACCATAAACAACGTTACCGGAATCATATAGGGGAACGTATAGCTGACGTATTTAGTCGCAAAACTCTGGAATACCACATAAACCGTCACTGCCCATAACAGCAGGAAACGCTCCCGGGGCATCTTCGGCAAAGACGGACGTTTGCGCCACCAGCTGCGCAGCTTGGCCGGCACAAAAACAAATGACCAGGGGAAAAAGCCCGCCAGGAAAATAAGAATGTAATAAAACCAGACATTATCCCGGGGGTGTTCGGACACCGTAGCCCGCAGTACGTTATGCACCCCGAAGAACAGCTTGATAAAGTCACTGCCATGCATGAGGTACATGGGCAAATACCACAGACTGATAACACCGAAGAACAATACAAAGCCCCCGGCAATGTGACGGTTAAACAACGCCTTAAAATCACGTTGCCAGATTAAAAACAGCATGATAATCAGCCCCGGCAGGCAGAGCCCCACAGGACCTTTAGTCAGCACCGCCACCCCGGCGGCGGCAAAGGCCGCATAATACCAGCGCGGCTTATGCTCCGTATAGCCCAGGTAAAAACCTATCAGCGTCAGGGACTCCGCCAGCAGCAGCGTGGTATCGGTAATCACAGCATGCCCCAAATACCAGAACTCCAGGGACAACATGGCCAGAATACCGGCAAACATACCCGTACGCTGGTCATAAATCCGCCGGCCGAACCAGTAAGTCAGCATGATGCAGGCCCAGGACATAATGGCCGGGAAGAACCGGGCCGCAAACTCCGTCAGGCCGAACATTTTAAACGCCACAATCAGTTCCACATAAAACATTATAGGCTTGTCATACCAATACTTATCGTAAATCCGCGGTGAAAAATAATCACCCGACAGCAGCATTTCCCGGGCCGTTTCCGCATAGTTGGACTCCACGGGGTCCGTTATCACCAGCATATTATTGCCGAACATATAGAGAACCAGCCAGGCCAGCGTCAGGCCGATGACTGTCTTTTTTTCCAAACTCATTCTCATCCTCCACCAATTATTCCTATCTATTCCTGTTTTTGCCGCCTGTCAAAGGCAAACCATTTGACCAGCAGATATGTGACGGGCATACCCAGTATAGCCGCCAGCAGGAAACTCACCAAAGGCGGCGCTCCCAGCCAGTTGAAGAACACCACCACGATTACATTTTCTATCAGCGCATTGGGAATATACGATATCATGAATTTTACATAGCGCTGCCAGGACAAAGGTTCCGGGAAAATCCACCAGCTGTTAAGGAAATATGCCAGCATATTACTCAGCAAATAACCCAGATTAAAAGCGATATTGCCATCGATATGCAGCAGCATCAACAGCATGGCAAACAGCGAACAGTCAAATGTGTTTATACCGCCCACAATGAGAAATTTCAAAAACGCTATGGTAAAAAATTCCTGACCGGCATTACGTAACCAGGCCTTGCTCACCGCACACTCCTCCTTTGCCTGTATAGTATAACAACAAAAATATGAAAAATAAAGGAAAAAGGCCCTAATCTCCCTATTTTAAACAATATCGTTCTCTATTTTATCACTTTTTATGTCTGCAAGCAAAAACCCAAGCCGATTATGGCTTGGGTTCTGTCTGTCACGCTTTTATAATTTAAATCTGGCCACCTGTTTTTGCAGGTTCTCCGTGCCCTTCTGGGACTCGTTGATTTTTTCGAGAATATCATTTGCTTTTTCGGCCACATCGGTGACTTTTTGCGCCACGGTGGTATTGCCCACCGCCCCTTCATGGGTAGCCTTAGCAATCTCTTCCATGGACTGGTTCATGATTTCCACAGACTCAATGAGTTCCTGCGAGGCCTTGTTGCTTTCCCGGGCAAAGTCATTGAGGTGCGCAGCGTCATCACGATAGCGGACGGCCGTTTCATTCATCATGTCATAATCCTTAGCAGCATTCTCGTCCATAAACTTCAGCAGGGAGAACGCACCTTCAGACAGATTCTGTACGGAGCCTGTTACCTTGCCCGTCAGTCCCTGTATCTTTTCGGCGGTATCATGAGACTGTTCAGCCAGTTTGCGGACTTCATCAGCTACCACCGCAAAGCCCCGGCCGTATTCACCGGCTCTGGCCGCCTCAATAGCTGCATTCAGGGCCAGCAGGTTGGTCTGTTCGGCAATTTCCGTAATATCCTGTGTCAGATGATTGATATTTTCCACGACCTTGGCCGATTCAATAGCCTCTTCCAAGGAGGTCTTGGTATCCGTATAAATTCTTTGTGCCTCGCCGCTGGATTCCTCCATAGCTGCTTTGAGTTTGCCGGCGCGCTCAGCAATTTCCACTGTGTAAGTCTCACTTTCAGCAGCGGCCTTGGCTGTAGCATGAATCTTTTCACTGAGATGGTCACTGAGATTTTGCAGGCTCGTAGTCGAGGCGGCAGTTTCTTCCATACCGGCTGCCATTTCTTCGGTTACGGCCGACATATCCTGGGCGCTGCTGTTCAAATCGCCCACCAGCAGCTGAACTTCGCTGACCATATTCGCACTGTTTTCCGCCTCATCGTGCACATTGCGCAGCACGCTCCGCAAGGACTGCTGCATTTTGGCCAAAGCCTGCACCACCATGCCCACTTCGTCCTGACGCTGTGCCAGGCCGGCCGGCATATCCTGTGTCAAATCGCCATCGGCTACAGCGTTTAAATGCTCAATGGATGTAGCCAGCGGACTGGCGATATTCTGGGCAATCAGGAAAGCTATCGCCACGCCGAGCAACAGGCCGAGCAGCACAATACCTACAAACACCTTGATAGCCAAAGCGTAGTTCGCGTTGTTCTCCTCAAACAGCATCTTGCCCTGCAGCACGTTATCCGGTGTCAGCACAGCTAAATTCGATGCAATAATGCTGGTCGTGGACAGGTTTTCAAAAATCTTTACCTTGTCAGCCGGCGTATTGCCCAAAGACTCTACGGCCTTGACCTTGCCCTCAACGATAGCCAGGTTCTTGTTCAGGCTTTCAATTGTTTCCTGAGCCCGGGGACTGCGGTCAATCTCCTTGACCTTTTCAATATCACCCTTAATGGCCCCCAGCCGTCCAGTGATATCAGCCAGAACGACCTTGCGGCTGTCAGCCGAAAAATCCTGCTGCAGCATATAAGCCACATCAACATCAATGCCGCGCAGCTGATTGTTGGCGTCATTCAGATACTGCGTGGTCATCAGATTGTAATTGTACATATCATCCAGTGCCTGTTTGGCCTGGGAGTTGGCAAAAATACCTACGGCTGCTACCACACAGGTAATCAACAGCATGATTCCCGAGAGCAGTAAAATTTTTACTCTGACGCTTAAATTTTCCATACTACTGCTCCCCCCTTACTTTACAAACTGGTTGATATTATCCTTGGTGATGGACGTGAAATTCACCACGCTGTCGCTGGGTGTCTTGCCGCTCAGGCAATCCTGCACCAGCTGGAAAGTTCCCTCAGCCAAAGCCTTGGGGTCCTGCTGTACCGTCTGGGCCATTTCGCCCTTTTTCACCAGCTGCAGGGCGCTTTCGACAGCGTCTACCCCGGATACCAGACAGCCATTTAAGCGTCCGGCATCACGCAGAGCCTGTACGGCACCGATAGCCATACCATCATTGGCGGCAATAACCCCGTCAATCTGCGGGAAAAGTTTCGTCCACAGGGTTACATTCTTCAGCGCGTCAGCCGTGCTCCAGTTGCCCACCGTGCTGGCCAGCAGCTGAATGTCCGGCCGCTTGTCCAGGCAAGCCTCCTTAAAGCCGGCTTTGCGTTCTTCACTGCCGGCAAAACCACTTTCGCCCTCAAGATACACCACCTTGGCATTAGGCGGCAAATTCTTGGCCATATATTCGCCCTGCATAATACCGGCCTGTCTTTCGTTGGCCATACAGGAAATAAATTTACCGCCATTCAGACCGCGATTCGTGATGACAATGGGAATACCGGCCTCATTGGCCTTTTCCACCACAGGCACGATAGCCGTACCGTCTACTGCCAGCAGCACAATCGCACCGGGTTTGGCCTCGATGGCCGCCTTCAGCTGGTCAATCTGCAAATTGGCATCGCCCTTGGCATCAAAGTATTCCACTTCAATACCGCTGCTCTTAGCCTTGGCATCAAAATTTGATTTAATCAGGTCAGTAAAAGCATCACCATCACGATGGCTCAGATAATACACCTTTCCTGAACTGCTGGTACTGCCACAGCCAGCCAGGCAAAATGCCGCAGCCAGCACCAGCAGCAACCCCCAGATAATTTTTTTGTTTTTCATATTCCTATCCCTCCTTGTAGATCTACCCCAAAAGATAAAGCTTACATCTTATCATTTCAGATTACTACTTCGACACAGAAAAAAAAAATCCTCTCCTCGTGCATACTTTTAAAGAACAAAAAATACTGCTAGAATGAAACTAATCTCAGTCTAAGGAGCTGATAATTTATGACAGAAATAAAATTAACACATTTTGACAAAAACGGGCAGGCACTGATGGTGGACGTCAGCGGCAAAGAAACTACCCACCGCACCGCCACAGCCTCCGGGCTTATTAAAATCAGTCCGGCCGTCTATGCGGCCATCGCCAGCGGGACGGCCCAAAAAGGTGACGTCCTGGGTGTAGCCAGAATCGCCGGCATTATGGCCGCCAAGAACACCAGCAATGTCATTCCCCTCTGCCACCCCCTGCCGCTGAGCAAGTGCAGCCTTGACTTTGAGCTGCTGTCTTCGCCCTGTGCTGTCAAGGCCACGGCTGTCGTCAAGGTCACGGGCCTCACCGGCGTGGAGATGGAGGCTCTGCACGCTGTCAGCGTGGCCCTGCTCACCATTTACGATATGTGCAAGGCCATCGACAAACGCATGGAAATCAGCGATATCCACCTCGACAACAAAACCGGCGGCAAAAGCGGCGAATTTATCCGCTAATCCTCCCAGCATAGCCGTGTAGTCTTTACCACCTGATGTGCCTATGCTACAATAATAATACTATTTATAATGCGGAGGCTTTCACCATGCTTTTATACATTCTCGCCGTCCTCGGACTAATTCTGTTAGGACTGCTGTACCGCTGGCTGCCCAATAAAAAAATATTTGCCTGCTTTTGTCTGACCTTGCTCATCGCCGGGGGAATCGCCTATAAATTCTGGCCCGTTCCTCAGGAAACGAAACCTGCTCCCATAACTGAGCAGGAACTGTATGAACTTCAGCAGCAACAGCAGATTTTTGCCGCCTGGTATGCAGATTATCAGCGCAACCTTGAGGAGCTCGACCGCAACTGGCAGTGGTATCACCATATCATCGAGAACTTCAAAGAAGACCAGATCAGCATTCAGACGACTTTCGTCCGCCTAAAGCAGCTGGACCAGGACAGCCAGAACCTCCGGGACCGCATTGCCCTGCATGCGCCGCCCATCGCCCTGAATGATGTCTGCTATGACCTGCTGACGGAGGTCATGAATAAAACCAACGCTTACGCCGAGGCTCAGTACCGCACGATTGCCCTGACCAGAACCGCCGCCGACCCGGCCAATCTCAAGACCGACAATCAGGCTGAGCAGAGCAAAATGCTCCAAACCATCATGATTCGCGAATCACCGGTAGGCCTCTATACAGCCCGGGAAATCTCCGCTATCCGTCAATATCTGGATATCCCCAAAGAAGACAACAAGTAAAAACAAAAAGTCCGGTATATCTTTTCTAAACGGCTTGACACCAAGCGCCTGTGAAAGGATATACCGGACTTAATTATTTATCTAAGTATTGTTAACGGGCCAGCGCGGCGCGCCTTTTCGCCCTTAATTTATACCAAACCATCGGGGCAATCAGCAGGGGCACACCTGTAAAGAACGCCTCCCGCAAGTCAGGCGTAAACGCCATAATCACCAGACAGATAACCTGCGACCAAATGCCGAACAGCGTCACATAAGGGAACAGCGGCGTCTTATACTGCAGCTTGTCCGCCGTACCGTCAGCAATCATAGCCTTGCGGCTGCGGTACTGACTCCAGCAGATGGAAATCCAGGCAATCGCGCCCGTAAAGCCCGACACTGCCAACAGATACGTATATATCACCGAATCGGGATTGAACGCATAGAGCATGATAACCGCCCAGCAGGCACAAATGGAAATCCAGATGGCCCGGGAGGGCATACCATTTTTATTCAGGCCGCCCAGACTCTTGGGCGCCATATCCATTTTAGCCAGGGCGTGCATAGCCCGGGCTGCGCCGTACAGGCCGGAGTTGGAACAGGAAATTGCAGCTGTCAGAATGACAAACGCAAAGAACGCCCCAAAGCCCGTAAAGCCATACTGGTTGACAGCCGCCGCAAAGACGCTTTCTTCCAGACTGGCCTTATCCCATGGCAAAATAGAAACCAGCAGGGAAATCGGAATAATGTAAAGCGCGATGATACGCCAGGTGACATTGCGCACGGCCACGGGAATACTTTTGGCCGGATTCTCACACTCACCAGCCGCCAGGCCGATGATTTCCGTACCCTGAAAGTTTACCAGAATAATGACCATCGTCAGCACAATGGACCAGTAACCGTTGGGGGCGAAACCGCCGCTGCCCAGCAGTACGCTGGTACCAATAAAGCCCTGCTCACCGATGACGCCCAGGCAAATCAGCCCGGCTACTATACTAAAGGCCACCAGCGCGATGATTTTTATCAACGCCAGCCAGGATTCACTCTCACCGAACTTATCGACATGAAACAGATTTATGCAGGTCACCAGCAGGCTGAAGAACACCGCCCACCACAACTGGCTCACTGCCGGCAAAAAAAGATTCATAATGATGCCTGCGGCAATCATTTCTGAAGGAACATAGGCCACCCATGTAACCCAATAGGCCCAGCCCACACCACAAGCCCAGGTTGGAGAAATATGCTCCCGGGCATAGGTGACAAAGGAACCGGAAATAGGTTTTTCTACGGCCAGCTCCGCCAGGCACAACATAACACACAGGACAATAAGCCCACCGAGCAGATACGCCAGCACTGCGGCCGGTCCTGCCTGCTCCAGGACATACCCTGTTCCGAGGAAATAGCCGCTGCCGATGACTCCTCCTAAGGAAATCAACTGCAGATGCCTGTTTTTCAGCCCTCTGTTCATTTTCGTTTCGTTCATGACCTTATTAACACAACCTTCCCAGCACCGCTGCCTGTTTGTGATTTGTATAGCCTCTGCCATCCGCGGCGCTTCAATTCATTACGTTAAGAATACTACAAAACTCCGGCAATTACCATATAAAATTTTATCATCAGTATCTTTTTCTCATGGTATAATGTTAGATGAAAAATTTGCACCAAAGCAGGAGGCCTTATGCATACCTACCGCACGATTAAAGAACAAGACGACCGTATCGAAACCCTCTATGAAATACAGAAATCAAAATTCATCACCCATCTGGCCCATGTCGAGTCCGAAGACGCCGCCCGGGAATTTATTCAGGCGATGAAAAAGCGCTACTTCGATGCCCGGCACAACTGTTCGGCCTATGTGCTCGGCGAAAACAGTGCCCAGCAAAAGTCCAATGACGATGGCGAGCCCGGCGGCACTGCCGGCAATCCTATTTTGGAGGCCATCAAAAAAAACGGGCTCACCAACATTGTCGTGGTGGTAACCCGTTACTTTGGCGGAATAAAACTGGGTGCCGGCGGCCTTATCCGCGCTTACTCCCATGCCGCTGTCTGCGGCATTGCCGCCGCCACCGTTCTGGAAATGACGCCCTTTGCCGAGCTGGCCGTCACCATTGACTATGACCTGCTGGCCGCCTGCGAACACTATCAGCGGCAAAATAATATCCGCAGTGCTGAGGCAGACTACAGCGATAATGTAACCTTAAACCTGCTGGTACCGCCGGCCGACGCCGAGTCCGTCACCGCAGACCTCACCAATCTCACCGCCGGCCGGGCCAAAATAAAACAGGGCGCTGAGAAACTCATCGCCCTGCCGGTAAATATTTAATCCAAAATCTTTTCGCCGTGATAAATCTCGCCGCCGATATCCGGCTTGGCCCCGTAGCCAATTGCCCATTCACATTTGTACTTGATGGCCTGGGCATGGATGACATCAATTCTGTCATGAGTGCGAATAACCTTGCCCGGCACACCTACCACCAACGAATTCGGCGGAATAACTTCATTTTCCTTTACCAGGGCCCCGGCCGCAATCACGGAACCGCGGCCTATTTTTGCGCCCGACAGCACCGTGGCGTTCATGCCGACCAGTACATGGTCCTCAATCTCACAGCCATGAATAACCGCACTATGGCCGATGGTCACATAGTCGCCAATAATGCAGGGATGTTCATCAGCCACATGCAGGCAGGTCAAATCCTGCACATTGGAACATTCGCCCACCTGAATGTAATTCACATCACCTCTGGCCACCACACCGGGCCACAGGCTGGAATACTTGCCGACACGAACATCACCAGCCAGGAACACCTGCGGAGCGACAAAGGCCTCCTCATGAATCTGCGGACGAATTCCCTGAAAAACATCACTATTTAGCGTATACATGAACATCCTCCTAAGTAACCTAAGTAAGATAAAATATATCAGCCATCATTAAGCTGACTTTTGGCCAGTTCCAAAATATCAGCCTGATTTTTTGTACGGTCGCCGGCAATGCGGGCTGCGATATCCTCAGGAGAACCTTCGTCTGCCGCCGGCCATTCCTCTTCTTCCCCAGGCTCGCCGGCTGATTCTTCCACGGGCTCACCGTCTGGTTCTGCCGCCGGTTCCTCAGCAGCCGAGGACAGTTTCCGCTGCCGTTTTTTTTCCTCCGCCAAGGCCTCTGCCTCCATCTCCTCCTGTGTCAGGTCTGAGCCCGGAGTTGCCACATAAAACGGTTTTACCGTGAGCATTTCCATTTCCATTTTATTGCCGCCACGATAAACCCGGTGTCCTGTCTGAATAGGTTCTGACATACGCTCTCCCCCTATCTTTCGCGCTTACATCTAACCTCATTTTCGACAGCATGCTAAAAAAATCCTGCCACAGGCCTCACGGCAAAAATTAAAAAATACGGCCACGCACATTACCGGTAAAGCGTTCGATTTCTTCCATAAAAGCCTTCCATTCATCGGGCATGGCTTCACCACGCAGCGTATAGCTCCCCTTGTCTTCAGAACCATCACGCCAGCTCAGTTTCCATTCCACCCGGGGCAGGAAATCATCGGTAACACCATCCTGCTGCACCTTCCATTCAGCAGCATGCTCCCCGATACGCTCCAACAGCAGCGGCACATTGCGCACGGAATCAAATGCGTGACGTTCCGTCCCCAAGCCCTGCTTATGCCGGGTAAACACCAGAATATGTTTTCCCCGGTTGATAATCAGCTTTTCTGTCAGTCCGATTTTTTTCTGCTTAGGCAGATAAATGCTGCCGCCAGGATTTTCGATGGTATCATGCAGGATTAACGCCACCTGCTCGAGCTGCCGAACCCGATGTATTTCCACACCGGGAATCTCATTCAGCAAATCGATAAACGCCGCCCAGCTGCCGGGATGAGCATTATCCCCCACAATCCGGCGCGAACCGAGCTTGGAATCCTTAAAATACAACCGCCACAGGCTGTGGACGGCCGGCGGCACCGGTGGCTGATAGCTGGCCCGCCAGGCGCTAAGGTGCAGCTTTTCCAAACGCCGCAGCCAACGGCGCCCCCCCTCGAGCAGGGCAAAATCCCCTTTGCCCTCCCCTTGGGACACCTTGTAATAGAGCTGCCGCTCCCGTACCTCTATATCAACTTGTAAGTTCATTTCCTCTAAAGAAAATTTCAATTCCTCCAGCAATCTGTTTCGGCCTCCATTCCCACAATTCAAGCTTTCCCATATATCATAGTAAAAAGCCCGTGGCAATGCAAGAAAATATTGCCACGAGCTTTCGACTATTTGTTATTTATTTTCCCCAAACCTGTCCCATAAACTCATCGTACACATCTTCCAAGTGCTGGACAAGCACGCTGAGCATCAGCTGTATCATCTTGCTGTCAAACGTATCATCTACAAACGGCAGGCAGATGTCCAGATAAACCTTGCCGTCCTTATGTAAATAATACTTAAAGCTCTTGTAGCGGGAATTTAATTCATTGAGATATTCCTTGATACGGACTTGTTTGTCCTCCGGCAGGCCGCTGATTATCTGCGTGCGGATAACCGTGAAAATACTCGTATCAATGAGTATGGCCATCGGCAGAATCTGTCCCCGGGTTTCAATCCGGGAACGGAACAGCACCGTAGCGTAATCATCGTCCATGGACTCTGTGCTGAACACATTGATGTTGTTCTCAATCAAAAACTCCTGAAACCGGACAGCCTTTTCATTGCTTTCCACACTTTTCTTCGTTGTTTTCTTCGGCATAGTCAAAATCCTCTTCTGTAATTAAAATGCAAAATAGCGGCAAGCATTGTTGTAGCTGATATCTTCCACTAATTTTCCCAGCGTCTTCATATCGGCAGGATACTCACCATTTTCCACCATATTGCCAATGAAATTGCACAAAATACGGCGGTAGTACTCATGACGTGAGTAAGAGAGCAGCGACCGGGAATCCGTCGGCGCGCCGATGGTATTGCCCAGCACGGAAACACTGGCCAACGTCGCCAGCTGTGCCTCTATGCCGGCCTTGTTGTTGTTGAACCACCAGGCCGCGCCCTGCTGCACCTTGCCCAGTACCTCTGAGCCGGTAAACGAAGGCAAAAGCGATGCGATAACGATATTATCCGCCGGATTCAGCGAGCAGATAATAGTCTTGGGCAGGCAGCCGGCCTTATCCAGCGCATCGAGGAACTTAGCCAGGCCCGGGGCGCAGTTATGCGTATCAACAGCGTCAAAGCCACTGTCAGTCCCCAAAGAGGCCAGCCGTGTCGAATTCGTATCACGCAGGGCCGAATAGTGCAGCTGCATGGTCCAGCCCCGGCGGGCGTATTCCTCACCTAAGAACATAAGCATTGCTGTCTTATACTGCTCCATGGCCTCCTTGGAGGGCTGGCCTTTGCCATTGATGACCTTGCCGACCACATCATCGAGTTCAAATTCTCGGGCCGGAACATAGGCCATATAAGGCAGGGACTGGTCAGCAATCTGACAGCCCTGGCTGGCAAAATAATCCAGACGCTTGACAACCGCGTCACGAATATCCTGCATGGTGGAGATATCGTCCATGCCGGCAGATTCCCCCAGCTCGTAACGCATGTAAGTATCCCAGCCGTCCACTTCGATATTCAGCAGACTGTCAGCACGGAAGGTGGGCAGCACCTTGGCCGGACATGTTCCCTCCTGCTGAATCTTTTTATGCCATTTCAGGTCAGAGGCCGGGTCGTCCGTGGTACAGATAACTTGAACATTGGACTGCTTGATAATGCCCTGCGCGCGCATTTCCGCGCTCAGCAAGCGTTCATTGCAGATATCCCAAATCTTTTCCGCATTTTCCCCGTTGAGCACCAGGTCACAGTCAAAGTAACGTTTCAGCTCCAAATGTGTCCAGTGATACAGGGGATTGCCAATAGCCCGGGACAGGCTTTCCGCAAAGTATTGGAATTTTTCCCGTGAAGAAACATCGCTGCCGGACACACAGCCCTCATCCACCCCGTTGCTGCGCAGCAAGCGCCACTTGTAGGTATCTGAGCCCAGCCAGGCCTGGGCAATATTGCGAAACTCACGGTTTTCCGCAATCTCCCGGGGATTGATATGACAATGATAGTCATATATCGGCATAAGGGCGGCATGTTCATGGTAAAGATGCCGTGCCGTATCTGTTTGCAACAGAAAATCTTCGTCCATAAAAGCTTTCATAATCTAACCTCCCACAACGCCCTTACACTTCTTACGCCTTGCTGCCAAAAGTAGCCTTATAGTACAGGCCTACGCACAGCACAGCAAAAGCAATGCCGACAGGATAGGAAATAGCCGTGGAGAGCTGCAGCCCTTCCGGTGCCTGCAGAATATACGTGCAGGAAACGGCCGACATAAACGTCGCCGGAACAAAGGGAATCTTCCAGGCTCCGGACGTTTTCTTCGTACGATAGAGGTAAACTGCACCCGTCCAAAGGACAATCATCGCCAGCGTCTGATTCGTCCAGGAGAAATAACGCCAAATAATGTTGAAATCCATCTGCGACAGAATGCCGCCTACAGCCAGCAGGGGCACAGCAAACATCAGGCGCTTGGCAGCCTGGTCCTGATTGACACCAAACCAGTCAGCCAGCGTCAAACGGGCAGAACGGAAAGCCGTATCACCGGACGTAATCGGGCAGGCAATAACGCCCAGCATAGCCAGTACAGCACCAACGCCCGTGCCCATAAAGCCTACGCAGATATCGTATACAACCGTACCGGCACCACCGGCTTTCATAGCCGCAGCCAGTCCGCCCGTACCATCATAGAAAGTCACACCAGCAGCCGCCCAAATAAGTGCAATAATGCCTTCAGAAACCATAGCGCCGTAGAATACCGGACGGCCCAGGCGCTCATCTTTCAAGCAGCGGGCCATAATCGGAGACTGCGTGGAATGGAAACCGGAGATTGCACCGCAGGCCACCGTAATGAACATCAACGGCCAGATAGGCATTTTTTCCGGCCCGGCCGGATGGAGATTCTGCAGCGTCAGTTCCGGCATGGTGTGGCCGCCCACGCCAAAGAGCATACCGCCCATGATACCCAAAGCCATGACGATAAGGCAGATACCGAAAATCGGATAGAAACGGGCAATGAGTTTATCAATCGGCAAAAGCGTTGCCAGGAAATAGTAACCCAAAACACAGGGCAGTACCACTGTTACCGCCACACCGGTAAGTTTTGCCAGCAAGCCGGCCGGCCCGGTCATGAATACCGTACCAACTAATACCAGCAGTACAACCGAGAACACACGCATAATCATCAGCATGGTACCACCCATGTGATGACCAACTACCTCCGAGATACTCTTGCCATCCTCGCGCAAGGAAATCATACCCGACAGATAGTCATGGACAGCCCCGGCAAAAATAGTACCAAAGACAATCCAGAGATAAACGCTCGGCCCCCAAATCGCACCACCCAAAGCGCCAAAAATAGGACCTAAGCCAGCGATATTTAATAATTGAATCAAAAATACCTTCCATGTCGGCAGGGGAATATAGTCCACGCCGTCATTATGCACGAGTGCCGGTGTCTTGGCATCAGTGGGGCCAAACACATTGTCTACGATTTTACCATAGATAAAATAACCGCCAATCAAAGCACACAAAGCAACCAAAAATGTTACCATTTGTTTTCACCTCATCATTGTAACGCCGTTATGCCAGTTTTGCCGCAGGCCAAACTGCCTCTTGGCGTTTTTCCCCAGGGACCAGCTCCACGTCACACGGGACGGGAGATATATGTCCCCCTGCTGCAGAGCCGGGGGACATATCCTTCCGAGATATCACATCTAAGTTCCTGTTTATTGCCCGATGCCGGAATCAGGTACTCTCAATACTTACCGTGCCTCCCGGTCTGATGGTAATGGTAAAAATGCGGTACAAATCCAGATTATACCAGTAATCTTCTTTGCTGTCCTCATAGATGACTTTTATATCCCAGTATTGCACATTGTCACGTGGAGAAAACTTCAAAAAAAGTGACTGGCCAGGATATAACACATCCGTCGGCCCCAATTCGTCCTGATAAATCCAGTCGGACGAATGCGACGGACTCAGATAAATCTGCGTAATCGCACGGCCTGTGCCATTTACCAGATTAAAATCCTGACTCCCGGCCATCGCGGTTCCAGCCGCAGCTACCATCATCAGTACAGCCAGCCAGAACACTTTCAACACATGTAACCTTCGCATAAAAACTCCTCCTTTTCTGCGTGAACGTTTACATTTTTCTGTAAATACTACGCATAATAGCAACATTTGCCAATTTGGTAGCATGTTGTTATTTATGCTATAATGTGTATTCGTAATTAGGACAAAAAAATCCTGCCCAATGTCAAACTTTTCTTAAATAATCTTCAGGAGGCACTTTATGGAAATCCTTTTATTTTTCTTGTTAGGTTTAGGTGTCGGCACCTTCGGCACCTTGGTAGGTATCGGCGGCGGCCTTATCTGCGTGCCGATTTTTATTCTGTTCTTATCGCAGGGTACAGCCCATCCCTTCTTCCAGACAGCTGCCCAGATAACCGGCACCTCTTTGGTCATCGTCATGGCCAACGCGCTGTCGGGCACCCTTGCCTATATCCGTCAAAAACGCGTCTATTTCCAGGCGGCCATTCCCTTTGCTCTCGCCACCCTGCCCGGCGCTTTTTTCGGCTCTTACATCGTGGACAAGTTCAATCAGCCCATGCTGAATTTTTACTTCGGTATCTTCCTGCTGTTCATGGCCTCGCTGATGTACATCAACAGCCGCCGCAAGCCGCCGGTCGATGTCGACCAGCTCCCCGCTGGCTTTACCTATAACAACTGGGTGGGTATCATCTCCAGTTTCGGCGTAGGCTTTCTTTCCAGTATCTTCGGTATCGGTGGCGGCGTTATCCATGTGCCCCTGATGATTTACCTCTTAGGTTTCCCGGTGCACATGGCCACCGCCACCTCCCATTTCGTGCTGGCTGCCTCCTCCGCCTTTGGCGTGGTTTCCCACTTCCTGCTCGACCACATCATCTGGCTGCCGGCCATCTGCATTTCCCTGGGAGCCGCCATCGGCGCCCAGATTGGCGCAAAAATCTCCAAGAAAACAAAAAGCAAGGTCATTCTGGCCCTCCTTTCCCTGGCCATGTTCGCCTTAGGCTGCCGCCTGATACTCATGGGCAGCGTCCAGTAAACGGACAGCCAAACCAACGAAAATATCCCCGTATACCCAAATGCGGCTGACAAGTCATTTTTTTGACCTGTCAGCCGCATTTTTCGTTTATAAAAAAAATCCACCTGCCTGCAGCCGTGCCTGTACCTGTTCCCGGTGAAAACATGATTCCGCAATAAAGTCCTGCAGATATTCCGGAAAAATCCCCTCACGTGCACATAATTCCTGCAGTTTCTCCAGATTGGCCTCCAGCTGCACATCATATTCGATACGGTGCAGGATTCTGGCCAGTTCCTTGCGTATTGCCGGGCTGTACAAGCCTTTGAGATTTGCCACCGCCGCTGTGCTGACAGCCGCCCGGAACAGATAGCGGCTGACAGCCAGTTCGTGATTGATATTCACATAGCCCTGCGACTCCCACGCCTCTGCCGTGCTTTCCTCATCGTCCTTATCCCCCGGCACGAAATCAATTTCCTTAAATAAGGTATCATCTAGCAGCCGCACCATTTCGCTCTTGGCGTAGAGATGTTTTTCCCGCACAGGAAACTCCCCGGCCTGCAGGGCCGCGAGTACACCGGTATAGCGCACATTGAAAAAATCCCCGTACAACACACCGGTATCCGTCAGCTTGCGGCTGATATCCAGCAGCAGGTCATAGGGTTCATAGGCCCTGGTCAGCAGATTTTCCGCCAGCACGGCATCAAAACTCCCCTCGGCAAAGGGCAGTTTTTCCCGGCGGTAGTCCAGAAAATACCAGCTGATATTCAGCCCGGCAAACTCCGGCAGGTCCGCCGCCTCCTCGATTTCCGTCACCACAGTAAGGCTGGCCTGCGGATACAGGGCCGCAATTTTTTCGATATAAGTCAGACTTTCCAGCAGCAGCCAGCGCATTGGTGCCGGCCCGCCGCTCCAAAAACACGTCAGGTCCTGTTTCATAGGGCAAAATCTCCCTTGCGCGCCCACAAGTCAATGCAGGCACGCCAAAAGGCCTGCACGTATGCTGACTTGTCACAGAGGGGCGAATTTTTCACTTCTGTCTGCAGATTTTCCTGCGTAGCCGCCAAAAATGACCGGTCAGCGGCCAGCTGCAGAACAGTTTTCACATAATCACGGGGGCTGTCTGCAATCCATTCCCCATAACCTGCCGCTGTCAGCAGGCTGGCGCCAAACCGCGCGCTATGATGACGGCCGCGCAGTGTGACCACCGGCACGCCCATATAGAGGGCCGTCGCAGTCATGGCCCCGCCATTATAAGGGAAGGTATCCAGCATGATGTCAATTTCCTGATAGCCGGCCAGATAATTATCCGTTCCCAGGCGCACTTCCGTCCGTTCCATGGGCAGGCCGGCCTTTTCCAGGCGTTTCTCCACCGCCTGCCGCCGTTCCGGCAGCCGCGTGGTATCCTGCACAATAAGCCGCGTCCCCGGCAGAAATTCCATAATCTCACGCCAGCAGCTCAGCACCTCGTTGTTGAGTTTCATAAAATTTTGGAAAGCCCCTAAGGTCAGCACGCCCTTGCCCGTTATTGGCTGCCGCCGGTATTTTTCCATAGCCGGGCTCGGCGTAAAGCAAAAAGCCTGCGGCAGCTTTATCAATTCCTCACTAAAGCAGCGTTCTGCTCCGGCTGTGTCGAGAATATTATCCGTCAGCAGACCGTCCATCACGGTAAGGCCGGTCGTATCAAAGTAACCGATAGCGGACAGCTGCACCGGTGCCGGTTTTTTCGCCAGCACCATCAAAGTCAGTCCGCCCCCCGTATGTCCGGAAAGGTCGACCAAAATATCTATTTCGTCCCAGCGGATAGCCTCGGCCATTTCCACCAGATTTTTTCCGGCCAGGCAGCGATACACGAGGCCGCTGCCCTGCAAACGGTGGGTGAAGGTGTCCTCCTCGTCCTCCAGGGCATAGAGGTAAGTGCTGGCATAGCGCACGTCCAGGCCCGTCACCAACACCTCATAAAACCGCGCCGCAGCACTGTCACAGAAGTTCGTGGCGATAAAGCCGATACGCAGGCGGCTATGGGCTGTCACCTGTCTTACCGGCAGGAGTTCTTCTTCCCGGTAAAACTCCTGATAAAACTTATGCTGCTGCCATAAATCATCAGCGCTGAGCCCTGGCAGATAATGCAGGGCAAACAGATAGCTGGAAAAATGTTCCCTTTGGCTGCGCAGATATTTGTCACACTTCGCCGCATTGCTGTAAGCCGCCGCAGCCCCCTCTGCGTCTGCCAAATCATGGAACACTGCCCCATAAAGTTCATGGAGGCGCCATTCTTCGTCCTGGGGCACACTGCCCCGTAAGGCGTCTAACTTCTCCCGGGCCAGCCCGGTCCTGCCATGCTGTAAGCAGTCTATAATCTCCTGCCATTGCGCGTCCATGCCGTCACCTCATTTCTCCTTGGATTTTGCCTTTAATTCACCAGCCGGAAGTAGGCAATCTCCGGTGGACAGCCCACGCGCACCGGCAGCCAGCTGCCATTGCCGCAGTGAACATAGCCCAGCTTATCGCCTATCTTTACCCAACCACGAATATATTTATAGGCTGGAATAACGGGGAACCCCAATATCCCTAACTGACCGCCATGCGTATGCCCCGTTAAGGTCAGGGGTATGCCCAATGCCGCACCATCATCAATAAACTCCGGGTGATGTGCCAGTAAAATGGTATGACTAAGCTCGTCCTCCGGTATATCACGCACCGCCTTGCGAGTTAAAGCCGCTTTTTCTGCCATAAAACTTTCATCGTCCCGGGCAAAGGAATACTCCGCTCCGGCCAGCCACAAATTAGTTCCGGGAACTTTTTCTGCCCGCCCCACGAGTATATGTACCCGTGTTTTCTGCAACAAGGCCAACGTGCGTCCCCAGTTACGATAAGTCTCATGATTACCTATGCAAAAGTAAATCCCCTTGGGGAATAAGTCCACAGCCTCATCCAAAACCTGCACCGCGGCCGGATTCATCTGCAGATTATCAAACAAATCTCCCGTAACAGCCAAAATATTCGGTTTATCGGCTGCTACCAGCTGCAATAACTGACGCAGGTCGTCCACGGAAAAGAAACGCCCCAGATGTACGTCACTTATTTGCGCCACAGTCAGGCCAGCCAGCTCCGGAGCCTCTGGAAACTTAACATCGTAATAGCGCTTGACCTGCTGCCTGCGTTCGTAATAATAACCATAGCTGACTCCACCGACCATAGCTGCCGGATACAAAGCTGCCCCCTGCAAAAACCGGCGTTTATTTTTATCCACCGGAATCCGCCGGTAAATAAGACTGGTCACCACCGCCGGCACGACAATAAACAGTATGGCTAAAAAAAGTACCACCAACACCCAGAACAAAGAATCGCCTCCTATTTGACTTCATTTTATAAATTTCCGTAAAAACTAGTTAAATCCTGCAAAAAAAATAGAACCGGCAGCGCCGATTCTGACAGACAAATTGATAATAGCATAATGCATTATAAATAATTTATAAATCCCCTATTATGCCAAGCCACGAAGATGAGCGTTTTCCGCTTGCTGTTCTCTGTAATACCAACGGATGGATTTGCCAATGGCGCACCGAATTGCATCTAACTCTCCAGCCAGTGCCAGTTTGCGTAACTTTGCTACATCAAAGCCATTGACCGACAAGTAACTTGCAGAAAGGAAACCTCCCCGTTTTAAAATCTTGCGATAACTCGCACTGTCACGACGGTCCATTTCAATGTTCTTGATAGCCATATAAACAACCCCCCATAATCCCCTATGAAGTATATATTTACATGCTCCTCCTGCGGCGCTTATATTATAACACATTTATGTAAACTTGTATACATCTTTTGTAAATTTTTTCACAATTCTTGTAAGTATTGTTTTTTTTTCATATAATAAACTTAATGTACAATTTATCTTGTGAACAAATTATATTTTAGGAGGCTTTCTGATGCTAACAGCGCAAACCAAAGAGTATCCGCTGCCGGACGAGCTGCAGGCCAAAATTGACCTGGTGCTGGAATCCCATGACAACGACCCCACGCAGATTGTGGGCATTCTTCTGGACGTGCAGGATTTAAATGAACGCCACTATGTACCGGAACCAACAGCCTACTATCTGGCAGACAGGCTGTCCATACCCGTTACCAACGTATTTGACTGCCTGAATTTTTACAGCGAGTTATCCTCCAAGCCCCGGGCCAAATATCCCATTCAGGTATGCAGCTCGCCAGCCTGCCGGGTAAACCGCATCGATACCGAAAGGCTCCTCTCTACCCTGCAGGAACTTCTGGATATCAAGATGGGCGAGATAACCTACGATGGGCGATTCACGCTCGAACGCACCACCTGCTACGGTGCCTGTGACCGGGCCCCGGCCGTGCGTATCAACGGTCATGTCTACGACCATCTTGATACTACCGAAAAAATCGAAGCCCTGCTGCGCTCACTGCCTTAAAGGAGGGGAGTCCATGAGTACCACTGTAAAATTCCTGACCAAAAATTTTGGCCAGTACGATACCGCCTCCATTGGTTCATATATGAATATCGGCGGCTTTACCGCCCTGCGCCAGGCGGTGAACATGAATCCCGAAGATATCTGCACCCTGCTGAGCGAGGCAAAAATCCGCGGCCGCGGCGGTGCCGAGTATCCCTTAGGGCGCAAATGGAGCCAGGCTCGTGCCGTTCAGGGTGAAAACAAAATCGTTGTCTGCAATGCCGACGAAGGCGAAACCACCACCTTTAAGGACCGGGAACTCATCAAAAATGACCCGTTCAATCTCATCGAGGCCATGATTATTGCCGGCTTTGTCTGTGGGGCTACGGACGGCTATATTTATATGCGCGGCGAATATGCCTGCTATCGCCCTCTGCTGTTAAACGCCATCCGGCAGGCCAAAAACTATGGCTTTTTAGGGGAAAATATCTTAGGCAAGGGCTTTGATTTCAATATCCATCTCTACTCCGGCGGCGGTGCTTACGTCTGCGGTGAAGGCACGGCTCTTATCCGCTCCATCGAAGGCAAGGCCGGACGCCCACGAATGAAACCGCCCTTTATTAAAGTCAGCGGCCTGTTTGCCCGGCCGACCTGCCTCAACAATGTGGAAAGCCTCTCCCTCGTCCCTCACCTGCTGACGGACAAAGAGACTTATATGAACTGTGGCAGCGGCGAATCCATCGGCACCAAACTCATCAGTGTCGCCGGCAATGTCAATAACCCCGGCGTCTTTGAAATCCCCTTCGGCACCACCGTGCGCGAAATCATTTACGGACTGGCCGGCGGTGTGCAGCATGACCGCAAAATCCAGCTGATACAGTTCGGCGGCGCGTCGGGCAAAGTCGCTGACAGTTCAGTACTGGACACGCCTTACACCTACGATGACTTGCGCGCAGCCGGCGTCATGGTTGGTTCCGGTGGTCTGCTGGTCATCGACGAACGCACCAGCGTCCTCGACTTCCTGCGCATGAATCAGGAGTTTTTCTCCGAGGAAAGCTGCGGCCAATGTACGCCCTGCCGCGAAGGCAATCTGCACATCAAGATAATCCTTGATAAAATGGCCCACGGTGCAGCCACCAGTGAAGATATCAAAACCATGGGCACTATCGCCCGGGTTATGAGCATGTCCTCCTTGTGCGGTCTGGGCGAAACAGCCCAGAACACCCTGCAATCCGCGATGAAAACTTTTCCTGATGTCTTTGCCCTGGGAGGTACGAATTCATGAGTCAGCTTAACGAAAGCCAAACCTGTGAGATGGTTAATCTCACCATCAATAATATCCCCATACAAGTCCCCAAGGGCACCAAAATCATGCAGGCTGCACGCGAGCTGGGCATTGATATTCCCCATCTTTGCTATCATGAGGACCAGCGGATAAAAGCCCATTGCCG
This sequence comes from Selenomonas sp. AE3005, assembly GCF_000686945.1. Lineage (GTDB taxonomy): Bacteria > Bacillota > Negativicutes > Selenomonadales > Selenomonadaceae > Selenomonas_A. The sequence goes on along the minus strand of NZ_JMME01000006.1, from coordinate 158,226 downwards.
CCTGTGTTCGGTCGAAGTCACCGGCAAGAAACGCCTGCTGGCTGCCTGCTCCACCGAAGTATGGGAAGGCATGGACGTCCACACGGACACCCAGATTGTCCGTGACACGCAGGTGTCCATTCTCCAGCTCATGCTGGCCAATCATAAAAAAGACTGCCTGAGCTGCTCCCGTAATCAGAACTGTGACTTGCAGCGTCTGTGCAGCCGCTTTAATATTTTGGAATCACCTTTGCCCAGCGTAGTAAAGGAAGAGCCCCCCATTGTCACCAATCCAGCCATCGTCCGCGACCCGGCCAAATGTATCCGTTGCGGCCGCTGTATCCGGGCCTGCAAGGACGTACAGGGCATTGCCGCCCTCACCTATGCCGGACGCAGCAGTGACATTGTGGTAACCACCGCCTTCAACAAGCCCATGGAGGCTACTGACTGCATTCTCTGCGGCCAGTGCAGCCTCGTATGCCCCACTGGCGCCATCGTCGAAAAGGACGACACCCAAAAGGTTCTCGACGCCCTGCAGGATAACAGCAAACATGTCATTGTGCAGGTTGCCCCCTCCGTCCGCGTAGCCTTAGGTGACGCCTTTGGCTTGGAACCCGGTGCCATCGTCACCGGACAGATGGTCACCGCCTTAAAGCTCCTGGGTTTTGACAAAGTCTTTGACACCAACTTCGGCGCCGACCTGACCATTATGGAGGAAGGACACGAGTTTTTACACCGCCTCGAAAACGGCGGCACACTCCCGATGATGACCTCCTGCAGCCCGGGCTGGGTTAACTATATGGAAAAACACTTCCCCTCCTGCATAAATCACCTGTCCTCAGCCAAGTCCCCCATGAGCATGTTCGGAGCCATCGCCAAGACATACTATGCCGACAAGGCCGGCCTTAAACCGCAGGATATCGTCACCGTGTCCATCATGCCCTGCACCGCGAAAAAATACGAGGCCGCCCGTCCGGAAATGGGCCGTGACGGCTATCGCGACGTGGATATCGTCCTCACCACCCGTGAGCTTATCAAACTCATCAAATACGTTGGCCTGTCCATCGGCAGGCTCCCGGAAAATGACTTTGACAGTCCGCTGGGCCTGTCCACCGGTGCCGGTGCCATCTTCGGCGCAACCGGCGGCGTAATGGAGGCCGCCCTGCGCACCGTCTATGAAAAAGTCACGGGCAAGACCTTGGACAAATTAGAATTTATGGACGTCCGCGGCTTTGCCGGCATTAAGGAATGTACCGTAAAACTCCCCGGCCGTGACGTCCGCATTGCCGTGGCTCATACCCTCAAAAATGCCCGCCTTATCATGGAGCAGGTCAAGAAGGGCACCAGCCCCTATGATTTCATCGAAATCATGGCCTGCCCCGGCGGCTGTATTGGCGGCGGCGGTCAGCCCATCGGCACTACCAACACCATACGCCAAAAACGCATGGCCGCCCTCTACGAAATCGACCGTAACCTCCCCCTGCGCAAATCCCACGAAAACCCGGATATCCTCACCCTGTATAAAGACTTTCTTGGGGAACCACTCGGGGAAAAAGCCCACGAACTGCTGCACACCCACTACCATAAAGTTGATAAGCCCTATAGTTTCAACTAAAATCTTTCCACCAAAAAGGAGCCGCAAGCGGCTCCTTTTTCAGTTTCTTGTCGTGTGCTGGCTGACTACGTCCTAAGCAAGGCCTGTGCTGATGACTTTTCGGAGCGTTTGACGCTTTGCGTCTCAGCGAAGTAAAGTTATCAGCACAGGCCTTGCGCCTTATAACGCCGTTGTTCCAGTTTTGCCATAGGCAAAACTTCCTCTTGGCGTTTCAACGAGGTGGGAGATATGCTCGCCGCCTGTTTTGGTATTCGTGCCCCCACCTGCTGAGGTGGGGGACATTTTCTTGCCTCGTTATAACATCGCTGCCCCCTCACGCCAGCAGCGACATTATCTTTTTATCCAATATCTCCAAATTATTCGTCGAAATACTCAGCACCATCGTCCCCTTATCTACTTCCCCTTTAGCCTTTTGCGTACAAGCATGGGACACAGCATTCGTATTGATGACCAGAATATCCGTACCACTCAGTTTATCACGGTCAAAATTCTTACTGCTGCCGACGATTTTAAACAGTGGATGACGTTCTGCCACCTTGGCCTGCCAGGCCTCCGTACCGCCAATGACCGCTACCTTAAACGGCAGGTCAGTAAAGCAGTCCTGCGGTTCTTCCTCTGCCGCAGGTTCTTCCGCCACCGCTGACAAGTCAGTTTCAGCCTCTGCCTTGACTGTCAACGGTTCGTATTTTCTGAGGCGGTCCCTAAGTTCCGTAAGCTGCTCCTGCAGGCGGATACTTTCCACCACACTATCCTGATAGCGTGTTTTGTAATGTGTATTTTCCCGGCGCAGTTCCTCATTTTCCGCCTGCAAAGCCGTGCATAATCGTTCCAGTTCCTCTAAGCGTTTTAATACTCCCTTGCGCGGATTTTCCTGCTTAATATCTCTCACACCTTTATTTTTTCTTCCCTCGCAGATAGCGTACCGCCGCCAGTCCGGCCTCTGCCCCCTGGTAAACAGCCTTGGCTATCTGCAGCAGGCCGCCCGTACAGTCACCGGCGGCAAACAGTCCCGGCACATTGGTGGCCATGTGTTCATCAACTTTAATATTGCTGCCGGCAAGCTGTACGCCCAGCTTTTTAGCAATAGCCGTACTGCCGGCTGTCCCCAGGGCCACAAACACACCATCTAAAGGCAGGCTGCTGCCATCAGCAAATTCTACCTGGCTCAGCCTTTCCGCCCCCTGCAGGGCCGTTATTTTCCCTGCGTGTACCGTTATTTCCGGTGGCGGTGTCACGGCTGGCTGCTCACCATTGGTGAGCAGTACCACCTGGGCCGCATGCGGCAGCAAGGTCTGAGCCTCATGCAGCGCATACTCGCCGGCACCGATAACCCCCACGTTTTTGCCACGATAAAAAAAAGCATCACAGATGGCACAATAACTGACGCCCTTGCCGGTAAATTCCTGCAGTCCCGGCACCTGCAAAGTCTGACGGGCTGCACCTGTCGCCACGATAACACTGTCAGCCGTAATTGTCCCAGCTTTGGTCACTGCCTTAAAGCCGGTAAAATCATCATTATAGCCCAGGTCCAGCAGTTCTTCGTCCACAAACTCCACGCCGAGCCCCCTGGCCCCGGCTATGCCCTTGGCATACAGTTCAGCACCGCTTATTCCCTCGGCAAAGCCATAGTAATTTTCTATCTTCTCTGCCCGCAGCAAGCCGCTAAGTTCCACACCACCGCTGATAACTGTAACTTCCGCGCCGCCTCTTTTGGCATACAGGGCCGCCGATACGCCGGCCGGGCCTGCCCCAATAATCAGTACCTTTGCCATATTTTCACTCCTTTTACCTTTAGCTAAATATAACAAAGGACCGGCCATTTTTCCGTGAGCCGGTCACCATATTTACTCCACAAACTGCCCCAGCACATAGAAGTTGGCATGAGCCTTGGCAAAAATCTTGCCATGCTTGCTCTGCAGCTCGCACTCACAGGTCATTGTATGCCGGCCATCATGCAGCACTTTGGCCGTGGTTACCACGGTTTCCGTCAGCGGCACAGCATGCATGAAATCCGTGGTCAGGCTGATGGTTACAACTTTTTTGTTGCAGGCCAGGCAGGCGGCCCCCATGGCTGTGTCCGCCATAGTCATCAGCACACCGCCATGAGCAATGCCATACAGGTTGGTATGCACTTCATCAACAGGCAGTTCCAGCCGCACCTCTCCAGTCGCCAGGGGCTGCACCTTGATATGCAGATATTCCACAAAGGGATTATGATGGTAAAACCTGATTATCTGTTCCTGCAGCTCCGTAAGTTCCCCAGACATAAACGCGCCTCCACAAATCAAAATCTCTTTTTATTTTATACCACCTGCGCCCCTCTTGCAATAACAAAGGGCGCACAGCCTACGCCGTGCGCCCCTGCAAGTCATATTTATTTCTGGTTGGCAGCCTTAACTTCAGCCAGTTTCGGTCCCATAATGCGCTTATAGGATTCAACACCCGGCTGGTTGAAAGCGTCCACGTTGGAGAGCTCGCCTTCGTATGCTACGGACATAGCCAGCATGTAAAGGAGTTCGCCGAGGTGGTAAGCGTTGAGTTTCGGCAGCGTGAAACAAGCATTGTAACGCTTGTTGGAGGCCAGAGCATCAGCATTGGACTGACGGGCCACTTCCAGTGCCTGGCCCATGGTTACACCGGAGATATCGGAAAGTTTCTTAGCCTCCGGGAATACATCGGGGATAACCAGGTCATTTTCCCAGTCAGCCAGACGAATGAACTGAACAACCTTGTTCAGCTTGCCTTCCTGATGCTGCTGCGTCTGGGAATGCATATCCGTCGTGCCGACAGCCACGAGCGGCGTACGGCCGTAGCAAACTTCTTTGCCGTCCTTGTTGAACTGCTTGCCGAGGGATTCAGCGAGCAGCTGAATGTACCATTCGGAAACGGATTTCAGATAGTCACCATACGGCATCATAACTTCGATATCGCGGCCGTGCTTTTCCGCAGCAGCGAACTTCAAAGCGGCATTGAGCATAGCCGGGTTCTGCCAAATATCGTCGTTCTGGCAGGCCTCGTCCATAGCCTTGGCACCATCGAGGAAGGACTGAATATCAAAGCCAATGCAGGCAGCCAGCGTCAGGCCCACTTCACAGAAAATCGTGAAACGGCCGCCCACCCCATCGGGTACAGCAAACTGCGGCCAGCCTTTTTCGATGGCCAGTTTCTTGAGGAGCGTCTGCTTTTCCATGTTGGGGTCAGTTACAGCTACAACTTCCACATCAATATCAGCATATTTCTGCAGTGCGTCATAGATAACCATGAAGTTGCTCATGGTGTCAAGCGTGCCGCCGGACTTGGAGATAACGAGCAGCAGCACCTTGAGGTTGCGCTTTTCATGGGACTTGGTAACCTTGGCGCTATTTTCCAGGTAATGAATGATATCACCAGTGCGGCGCGGGTCAATGTTCTGGCCGCTGAATACAACCTTCGGGAAACCATCGCGTTCTTCCTTGGACAGCTCGTTCCAGAATTCGCCGCAGTGCACATCAAAGAGCACCTTGTTGCCGAGGTAGGAACCGCCGATACCCAGGGAAACTACAACGTCTACATTATTTTTTACATGAGCAGTGAGTTCGCCCAGCTTTTTCAGCGAGCTGGGGCTGTTGAGATTGCCTTCCTTTACATAGGGCAGCTGGGAGAACAGAACCTTTTCCGGCTCGCCGTCCTTGGACAGATGAGCACGGATAAAGCCCTTCTCACGCATAACCTTCATGGCCTCATGAGCCTTCTTTAAATCTTCTTCATAGCTTTTCAGGTCAGCCTCTGTAACCTTACCTTCGCCATAGAGGTTTTCATAATCAAACTCAAAACCGGATGCAAGTTTCAAACTCATTTTGTACACTCCTCTGATTCATTCCAAATTGCTATTGTTACATACACATTGATTATAACGCAGTTGTTCAAATTTTACCATAGGTAAAATTACCTATTGGCGTTTCGTCAGTATGACATAACGCAGTTGTTATGATTTTTCCACAGGAAAAATTACTTATTTGCGTTTCGCAATGATGTTGTCGTAAGAGTGCTTAGATTGTTTTACCGAGCAGGAACCACATCCGCTGTGGACTGCTGGCGCTATCATCATTGGCCAGGTAATCAGGCAAACCGATACGACGGGCATAATCCAGACGGGCAAACCAGTTGGAGGAATGCGTGTAAGTCACCCCTATGCCCCAGCCCTGCAGGGTTGCACTGCCACCAACGCCGTCCTTACGCATACGTACACGGCCTACATCATAATAAGCCCTGAGCATAAGACCTTTAACCGGGGTATGATAGCGCAATTCCATATTGGCGAGGCAGCCCTCATCCCCGGAACCTGTGCCTGTCGGATAAGCACGCACGCCATGAATACCGCCAACATACATCTGCTCACTACTATCCAGATTACGGCTGGCCAGTTGGCCTTGGAACTTAAACAAAAAATCACAGGTATGCCCTATACGCTGCAGGACTGCGGTATCCAAAACGCCCTTGGTATAACGCCCCAGCGAATTCCGCGCATTACCCTGGGTATAGGCAAAATCAGAATCTGCCCCCACTGTTCCCGTATAAGCAGTCAGACTGGCGTGCATACCGCCGCCCTGAGGGTTGCGCAATGTCCCCTCCAAACCGATATAACCGGCATAGCTATGTTTCTTGGCTGAAAGGTTCTGCAGTTCGTCCTTAATATCACGATAATCGAAACCATATTTAACAGCCAAAGAACTTCTCACCGTATGCCAAAGTGGCGTGACAGCATATAGGCTCGTCGTGTTAGCTATGCCACGCGCGTCAATAGCCGAAAAAACATCGCCCAACTCATAATCCATACGACTATAGCGAATGCCAACATTGGTGCCACTATGTCCCAGCTGCATATCCCAGCCAATATTGTAGTTATGCATATTACTGTTGGAAATAAGGCCGCCCACAGTCAAGCGTCCCCCTGTTTCCCCCAAATCCATGAATCCTGCCTGAAAACCATAACGATAACGTCCAGAGGCCTTGGAGCCGTAATTATCGCTATAAATAGTCGCAGTCTGTTTCCTGCCGGGACTCAGTTTTATAATAAGGTCGCTTGTGCCTTCGCTTGCGCCGGGGATAAGTTTACCTGCAGCATTAACACCATACATATTATTGACATTAACCAGCGCTGTCTCTAAAGGCTGTTCCTTTATGACCTCACCTGTTCTAAGGCCTGCTATCAAGCCCTTTGCCCGTTCCTGCGCATTTTTGCCGGCGCCATCTTCCACAATGACCTTGCCAAAGCGCCCCAAGGCAATACGTATTTCCAACACACCGTTCTTCGTCCGCTGTTCGGGAACGAAAGCATAGGCAGCCGGATAGCCATGACTGCGTCCATAAGCAGAAAGCTGCGACAACACCCTGTCCAAATCCTTAACAGTGATTTCATGGCCTACGGCCTGCGCGGTGATGGCATCCATATCCTTCTGCGGGAAACGGGTTTCCGGTTGGTCCACCCGTATACCACGCAGCGTAAAATGTAATTCCTTGGCCGGAGCAGCAGGCTGTGCCGCCTGATTGTCAATTTCCGGTGCCGGTTTTCCCATCTCCGCCCCAAGACTGTCCCCCGGACGGGGGACAGCCGGAGCTGCTTCCAGGCATGGTGCGGCCGGGCCACCGGCCACACAAGCTAAAACTGTAAATGCGATTGCTGTATTTTTATTCATGAATTATTTTGCCGCCTTTCCTGCTTCGTCCCCATCACTGAAATCCGAGATTTCATGGTGTTCTGTTTCCCGTTTACCGGAATCTGCTGATGAAATAACAAGCTCAGCGCCATCCATCGAGGCCCGGTCACCGAGGCTGACCTCATGCACCGCATTGGTTGCATCCAGGCTTGCACTGGAACCGCTGTCCTGCAGTATAGAATCGGACTTTATATCATCCTCACCTGAGCCTTCAATATGATATGCTGCCGTGATAACGCTCATATCAATCTGCTGTTCCGACGTTGGTTTCGTTGTTGGTTTCGTTGTTGGTTTCGTTGTTGGTTCCGTTGTTGGTTTCGTTGTTGGTTCCGTTGTCGGTTCCGGCGTCGAGGCCTTGATGGTCAGAGTTGGCGTGGAATTGTTGATGTTATACCCCCATAACTGTTCAGAGTAAAGGTCAGACTTATAAGTCCCTGCCTCCTTACCGGAGTTGACGATAGACCCCTTAAGCATGGCCGGCGTGCCGTAGACGTAGAAGGTATAATGCACATTGCCGTCATAGTCCACGGTCTTATTGGCCTGCGAAAAATCAAGACGGGAAAGGAAATTCGTGAGCAGGGGGGTAGTCTTGCCATCGTAGATGCGCCATGCTGCACTCGTACTCTGTCCTGTGGTATCCAGATTGCTGTCCCAGCCGGCGAACGTACTTGCCTGTTTTAGCTCGTCTGCGGTCTTGGCCGTGCCGTAAGTTGCATTTCCTGTGCCCTGCTGGAAGAATACATTACTAACGGTAACCTGCGCAGGATTTGCATTATCCAACACTTTCCCAATAATGGCTCCGCCCTGACCTGTGCCCTGCGTAACCGCCCCTGTCTGGTACACGCGCTCCAGCGTCAAAGCCTCCCCATTATTACTACTAACCAAACCAACAATACCACCAGCAGTGTAAGCATTACTGTCAACAGCCTTTACTGCGCCAGTGTTATATACATTCTGCACCTTCACTTCCCCGCTTATCTGCGCGGCTTCACCAATAATCCCCCCTGCACCATCTTGCGCGGTAACTGTGCCTGTATTGAAGGAGTTTTCTATTCGTCCTTTTGCCATACACCCCACCAAACCGCCTGCCGCCGTTCCTCCAGTGAGCTGTACCGTCTTACTGCTCTGTACCGTTCCTGTGTTGTAACTTGATTCTATGGTACCAGCCTCCAAGTGACCGACAATACCGCCAACTTCGAAACTGCCAGATATATTGCCTGCATTGTAGGCATGGGTTATGGTTAAATCAGTTGCATTTGCAATACCACCAACAACCTCAGTGCCAGATACATCACCCGTATTATAGGCATTGGTTATGCTGCCTTTAGGCATATAACCAACAATACCACCAACTAGCCTCATACCTGTTATCGTACCGGAGTTGCCGACATTTTTGAAACTGCTGGCGTCCGCATTACCAACCAAACCGCCAGTCATCAAAGAAGGATTATCTCCACTTCCGGTTACATTGGCCTGATTATATACACTGGAAATCGTCGCATCGCTGACGGTTCCAGCCAAAGCACCAACATTATTCTTCCCGGTCACCGTTCCAGTCAGGGTTAGGTTACGGACAACAGCGCCAGAAAGCTGGTCAAAAAGGCCGACATTCTCCTCTGTTGATTTATCAATAGCCAGTTTAATGCTATGCCCTGCTCCATTGAATTTACCGCTAAAATAATAAATTAAATAATCACTAGTACCAACAATTTCTTTTTTATCTTGATAGATAATGGATGCCTTGCCATCTTGGGGTGAAACGGTTGTCTCATCATTCCAGGTATTACTCAGCATATAATTCCCGGCAAGATTACCGGACTGGTCTGCGTTAATCCCTTTTAATTCATCGGCATTATTAACCAGTTTCATCCAGGTAACGTTAGGCGTACAGCTAAGGTTGCCCGGCTTTGCCGTGGGCGCCGTTCCGGCATAGCCCACATCCACTTCATTGGCCACAGCCGTATATTTGGCATCGCCGCCCACCTTGCCGCCAGCATAGTGCGTAAAGGTTACGCAGTCCCCCTCCAGCGTAATATTCATATTCGACAGGCTCGACTCCATGCGATTGACGATATCCCCCGTCTCCGGCACAGCCGCCGACAGTATTCCACTGCTGTCAAACTGCTTAAAATCGGCCTCGGTCAGCGTGCGGGTGGAGGCATACAGACTGCCTACGTTTATCTGCGCCCCCGGCCCGAACAAAATGCCGTTAGGGTTAATCAAAAATACATTGCCGCCACCAGTCATCGCACCGTAAATCTCCGAGCGTGCGCCCCCTGTGACGTAGTTCAGGTAATTATTTGTACCGCCAAAGGCGACCGTTTCCCCTGACGCAATCGAAAAACTATCCCAGGCGATGATGTTATTAGCCGCCTGACCATTGATATTCATAGTATTGCCGCTTTGACTAATAGCCGCCGTGGCACTAATACCGCCAGCCGGCATAGCCTGTGCGCCCGGCATAATGCTGAATGCCCCTGCCAGTAAAGCGGCCGATACGGCCAGCGTCAGCTGACGGCGGCCTCTTTTTGCCAAACACTTCATATCCGATCCTTCCTTTCAAGACCTTCCCCAATCGTACATCAGTGCGCTGCATATCCATCCTCGTAAAATGCCTCGCCCTACTACTATAATAATAAATCTTCAGACAAAACTCAATATACATTAAAGGTTAAATATTCCACATGACAGTCTGCTCACTAACACGCAAATCATCTATCTGCCCTTCGAGCAAACGTGTACCATCGGCAAAATCCTCATACTCCTTTTTGCCGGCATTTTCCAGCAAGTTTTTTATCTCCGCGTAGTTGGACCAAAAGAAAATATAGGCATGCGTTGCGGTATCATAAGGCAGGCGCAGCTGCCCACCGGGGGCCAGGGCCATATACGGCTCGTCCTCCCCAAGCGCAAAATCAGCGCGGAGCCTTTGCTCATCCATCGCCAAGCCCACAAAAACCCGCTGTTTTCGGCAGCATAAATTATAAATGCGCCGCACTTTGACCAGCCGTTCTTTTGCCTGCACCTGCATATTGTCCACCGCTACCCGATAGCCATGCCACAATACCGTGGGATTAAACCACGGGCTCATGCCCCAATAGGTCAAAAACATCCGGTAATGCGGCTCTGCCGGATTCAGGCCGTAATTCCTCCCCAAATAATGATATATGCCGGGCACGAGCTGCCCCCTGCCAAACTGCTGCGCCCATTCCAAGCGGATATTATAATGCCAGGACAAATGCGTGAACGTCTGCGCAAAAAACGCAATGAGGATATCGTTATCGTAGAACTCAAATTTTTCTGCGTGTGCCTTGAGGAACGCTACACCTTCCAGCAGCAGATTTGACTCCCTGCCGCGCAGACAGTCCAAATCCATAAGCAGTACACCGGCATTGAAGACTGTATCCACCGTGGCCTGGCATTCCGTGTAGAGAAACGACTGCGAGGGCGCCACCTCATCCTGCCGGCCAAAATGCTCCAGCACCGCTATATCCGGCACCGCGGCCAGGCCACTTTCGCCAATGTCTTCCTGCCAAAGCTCAGCAATATCCATATTGACAATGGTATCAGCATCCAAATAAATAGCGCGGTGTACATCGGGCAGCAGTTCCGGAATCGCCAAACGGTACATATTGGCCCCCGTGTAGCGCTCAGCATTAAGCGACTCGGCAAATATTGCGCCCGCCTGCGCCCACGTTTTAGGGATAGCCGTCTGCACATTGCACAGCCTGATTTCCTGCCCATAGCGTCGAGCAAGCTGTGCAAATTTTGCTCGATTCGCCTCCGTCATTTGCCCATCATAAAGCAGATGGACAATTACCGCAGAATTTGTATTGGCAAACAAAGAACAGATTGCGGCCCCCGTGAACTTGCTGTAGTTGCCGCTTTTGTCCACCATGGCATAACATACATGGATGGTATCTTTCTTATCCATAAAAATAATTCATCCTTTTTCCTTATGTAAAAAAGCCGAATCTCTGAAGATTCGGCTTCCATATAGTTAATTGTCAGGACAGGTACGGCTTTACTGCCACAGCCATGGCGTCCTTAGCGGCCTGTGCCTCGGCGAGGTCTTTGCCCTTCGTCGTGTAGTAAGCCTTGATTTTCGGTTCAGTGCCGGACGGGCGAATGATAACGGAAGAACCGTCTTCCAGTTCGTAGGTCAGCACATTGGCTTTCGGCAGGCCCGTTGCGGCAGTGTCGAGGTAATCGATAACCTTCGTAACCTTCTTGCCGGCCAGTTCCTTAATCGGGTCTTTGCGCAGATTTTCCATCATGCCCTTCATCTTGTCCATGCCGGACAGGCCGGGGAACTCGAAACTATCTACTTTGTTGAGATAACGGCCATACTGGCTGTAGATTTCTTCCAGACGCTGTTTGATGGAAGAACCCGTGCTGCGGTAATAAGCAGCCATTTCACAAATCAGCATGGAGGCCACGATAGCGTCCTTGTCGCGGACATAGGGGCCGGCAAGGTAGCCATAGCTTTCTTCAAAGCCAAAGATAAAGCGGTTTTCTTCGCCCTTTTTCTCCAGACCGAGAATCTGGTCGCCAATCCACTTAAAGCCCGTCAGCGTGTGGCGGAGTTCTACGCCGTAGTGTTTAGCCACAGCATCAGCCAGCGGCGTGGACACGATGGATTTTACAGCTACAGGGTCTTTAGGCATAGTGCCTTTTTCCTGACGGCCGGCACAAATGTAATCAAGGAGCAGCACGCCCATCTCGTTGCCGGAAACGAGTTCATAAGAACCGTCCGGGCACTTCATGGCGATACCGACACGGTCTGCGTCCGGGTCAGTGGCGAGCATGAGGTCAGCGCCCTCTTTCTTCGCCAGCTCCACGCCTTTTTCCATAGCCGCGAGGATTTCCGGATTCGGATAGGAGCAGGTGGTGAAATAGCCGTTGGGATATTCCTGTTCCGGCACAATCGTCACATTATCAATGCCGATATCGCGCAGAACACGGGTAACAGGCACAAGGCCGGTGCCGTTAAGTGGGCTGTAAACGAGTTTCAAGCCAGCCGTCTTGCAAAGGCCGGGACGTACCTGGCAGGCCTCGATATTTTTGTACAAGCCTTCCTTGCAGTCCTCACCGACAAATTTAATCAGGCCCTTTTCTACGCCTTCGGCAAACGGCATGTATTTGGCACCTGTGAGCACATCGGTTTTCTGAATGGCGTTGTAAACAACGTCAGCAGCGTCGTCCGTCATCTGACAGCCGTCCGGGCCGTAGGCTTTGTAGCCGTTGTACTTGGCCGGATTGTGGCTGGCCGTCACCATGATGCCGGCGTTGGCCTTATAGAAACGGGTGGCAAAAGAAAGAGCAGGTACCGGCATGGGCTCGTCGTAAATGCGCACGTTAATGCCATTGGCCGCCAGAACACCGGCAGCCTCCTTGGCAAAAGTCCAGCCTTTAAGACGGGTATCATAGCTGATAGCCACCGTCTGCGTGCCGCCTTCACCTTTTACCCAGTCAGCGACACCCTGCGTAGCCTGACGTACTACCCAGATATTCATGCGGTTGGTACCGGCGCCCAATGTTCCGCGCAGGCCAGCCGTACCAAACTGCAATGCAGCTGCAAACCGTTCTTTGATAGCGTCATCGTCACCTTCAATGTCCCGCAACTCTTTCCCCAGGTCGCAGTCAATCAGGTCAGCTCCCAACCAGCGTTTGTATTCATCTTGATACATAAAAAATCCACCCTTCTTTAGTTTGTGTCAACATATATATTATATATACAACAATCCTGGATAAAATCCTGCCTATAAATGTAAATCAATGCAAAAACTTTCTGTAATACTTTTTATCATCAGCCGTATGTATATACGTAACACCAACACACAAGGGTAATACCCCACACGAAGGGAGACATTCATCATGAGCAAAAAAGTTGAAATCACTGAATTGGAATTGGCACAAGTAGCCGGCGGCCGCCCCAGGATTCGTCTCCACGGCCCGCGCCGCAAACCATTTCAGACGATTACAGATATCATCGACGTAATAAAGACCATTGTAAATCCGCCGAAAAAGGACACGCCTGCCCCGACACCCACCACTCAGCCCCCTGAGAAAAAAATTGCCTAAGGTGTTTTTCCAATCGCCACAATAATAAAATTGCTTTTCTCGCAACAGAATGCTATAATGAAGATACGAGAAGAACAAGCGATATGCAAAGCCCCCCGGGATGGCGGTCCCGGGGGGCTTCTCTACTATTTTGCCTTTAGTGGTTCAACCAGTAATTAAAAAGCGTTACCAGAATTCCCACTGCCAGCGGAGCCAGTATCAACTCCACGATGCGCTTGAACAAGCGATATACACCTCCTTTCGCAAGGCGGCATTAGTATTTTATCATAATGTCAACAAACCAAAAAGGCCAGTGCACATTTTGACAACACTGGTCTTTTAATTTTCCCCATCAGCTGTATTTTTTTCGAAACGTCCTTCTCGTCCAGAAGAACGCGATAGCCAGGGGTATGCACGATCCGGCCCAGGCCATGGGGTTGGCTACGCAGGCGCCGAAGTAGCCCCAGATTTCACAGAGGAAAATCGCCGCTCCGGCACGCATTAAGAGTTCCATGACGCCGGCGATGGTGGGCACGACACTCTGCCCCAGGCCCTGCAGGGTATAGCGGAAGATAAAGAGCAGCGCCAGTATCCAGTAGTTCACGCCGTTGACAATCAGGTACATATGCCCCATTTCCACGACTTCCTGCTGGCCTTCACCAACGAACAATTCCATGATGAACGGGCCAGAGGTAATCAGAACCACTGCCGCGAGAATACTAAAGCCCACGGACATATAACTGCATTTTTTCACGCCCTCGGCAATGCGGTCATACTTTTGCGCGCCGTAGTTCTGCGCCGTATAGGCTGCCATGGCCAGACCGAAGGACATCATAGGCATGAGGGCGATGGAGTCCACCTTCTGCGCCGCCGCATAAGCTGCCACAGCTGTCGGGCCGAAGTTATTGAGGGCCACCTGCAGGATAACGGCACCGATGGCGATAATGGAGGACTGAAAGCCCATGGGCAGACCGAGTTTCAAGTGAGCTTTTAAAACTCCCCAGTTCAGCCGCCAATCCTCGCGATGCGTACGGAGTACCGGCACCTTTTTACAAATATAGTAATAGCAAATCGCATTGCCCAGAAACTGCGCGACAATGGTAGCCAAGGCCGCGCCGGGAATGCCCCAGCCCAAAACGAGAATCGCAATCGGCTCCAGGATAATGTTGATAACGAGCGCCGTCGCCAGTATCACCGTGGGCATACGGCTGTCACCGAGCGCACGCAGCAGGTTCGTCTGTGTCTGCAAGCAGACAAACATCACAATACCGCCGAACACGATACTGATGAAAGAGTACGCGCCTTCCAAAATTTCCGGCGGTGTCTGCATCCAGATTAAGAGCTGCCGGCACAAGGACACGCCCACGATGGTCAGCACTACGGCCTCCAAAAAGGATAATATCGCGCAGGCCGCTGCGCTTTGGCGTACTCCCTGGTAGTCTTTAGCCCCGTAGCGCTGTCCCGTGTAAATGGTTATACCCGTAGAAAAACCAATTACAAATCCCAGCATGAGAAACATGAGGCTGCCGGTACAACCCACAGCGGCCAGCGCCTCCACGCCGAGAAAACGGCCGACAATCAACGTGTCCACGAAAGCGTAAAGCTGCTGAAATATATTGCCGGCAATCAACGGCAGGGTAAAAAAGAGGATGAGCCGGGCCGGCTCACCATGTGTAAGATTCTTTGTCATTCAAGGTACCTCGTAACCAGTGTCCGCAGGACTTCCTGCAGCACCAGCACATTGTCATCCAAAGCCGCCACACTAGGTCTCAGCTTATTGTAGTGGAAATCATGGTGCAGGTTCACCCGATAGTCAGAGGGATATGCCGTAACTTCCATGCCGTTTTTGGCAAAGTTCAGTACAGAACGGCGCATATGAAAAGCTGACGTCACCAAAATCGGCTTGTTAAGACCGCGCTCGCGCATGATTTCCGTGGAAAATTTAGCATTTTGCGTAGTGTTAATACTTTTGCCCTCGACAATAATCTTGTCCTCCGGCACGCCCAGGTCCATCAATATACGCTTGGCGATAACCGCCTCCGGGCCGCTGTCACTATATACCTGGCCGCCGGAAAGAATAATGGGCACAGCGAGTTCCTTCTGCAGGCGTACTGCTGTCAGCAGCCGGTTAGCCGGTGAGGAACACAGCGTTCCCTGACCGCTGACATCCGGCGTATCAGGAAACGCGCCGCCCCCGAGCATGATGACAACATCACCCTGCGGATTTTCCGGCGGCGTATAGGCGCTTTCCAAAGCCCCCATCAGACGCTCCGACACCAGACTGGTACAAAAAAGGTAAAACACAAATACCAAGGCCGCCAGCATAGCTGCCAGCCTCTTTTCTCTTTTCTTATACAACCGCCAGGCTGCATACCACATCGCCAGGAAAAAAATCCCCGGCGGCAGCACCCAGGCAGCACCGAATTTTAATAAGTAGACCATTTTAATCTTTTTGTCCTCATGATATAATATTTCCAAGGCAGTTGATGAGCCGGCTTTCCCCGTTTGGGGAGGTGAGAGTCATGACGCTATATGAAAAGCTATCGTTATTCGTTGCAATTCTGACGCTGATTGTCTCAATCCTTGGATTGTTAAAGTAATTTAGCATGAAAAAAGCCGCCCATGCGGCACACGGCGACCTTTCTCCAAATTCACTATTAAATAAACTAGGGAGAGTCGACGCTACCACACATCAACTGTCCTTTTAGTATATTTAATTATACATCATTACCTTTTTTTTAGCAAGTTTTCCCCGCACTCAAAAGCGAATTGATATACTGCTGGGCCGTCCGTCCGGACAGGCCGGAATGGCTCATTTCCCACTTGACAGCACCGGCACGCAATTCTTCGGCCGTGAGTTTTATTTCCGGATGACGGGCCGCGATATTTTCCACAATGGCAAAGTATTCCTTTTGATTTGGTTTAAAGTAGCCGATGGATAAGCCAAAGCGGTCAGCCAGGGACAATTTTTCCTGCACCGTATCATTGGGATGAATATCCGGGTCCATGAATTCAGCCCGGTCGTCCATGCGTTCTTTAATCAGATGACGGCGGTTGCTGGTGGCGTAGATAAGGATATTGTCCGGCTTGACCTCCAGGCCGCCTTCAATGACCGCTTTAAGATATTTGTACTCGATTTCAAATTCTTCAAAGGACAAATCATCCATGTAAATGATGAACTTATAATTGCGGTTCTTGATTTGGGCGATAATCCGCTGCAGATAGCGGAACTCATGCTTATACACCTCAATCATGCGCAGGCCCTGGTCATAGTACTCGTTCAGGATAGCTTTGATACTGGTGCTCTTGCCTGTACCGGCGTCACCATAAAGCAGTACATTATTGGCCTTGCGCCCCGCCACAAAGGCCTCTGTATTGGCCACGAGCCGCGCCTTCTGGCTTTCATAACCAACGATATCCGTCAGGCTTATCTCCCCCGTTGTCGTAATGGGTTCGAGCAGCTGCCCGGTTGTTTCCAGCTCCGGCGATACCCGGAAGGCCTTATTGAGCCCCAGCATGCCCACACCAAAGCGGTAGTAAAAGTCCGTCACCGCTGTCAGCATAGCAGCTGCACTGTCTGTTTCCCCAATGCGCTGGCATAAATAGCGTACCTTGTCGCTGACACTCTTATTGTAAATCTGCTGGCTCTTTTCCACCGCCGTGTAATCCTTGATAACCGTGAAACAATTTATCCCCAACACCTGTTCCAGCGGTGAAAAATCAAAATCCCACAGCTCCTTAAAGATTTGCATGTCATTTTCCGCAAACTGGCGGACGCTGCCCTCAACCGCACCGCGTTTTTCACAGACCAGCGTAAACGGCGCCTCCGTTGTGGCCAGCAAAAAAGCTAAATAGGAATGCCACAAATTCCCATTAAAGCCATAACGGGTTGCCACATCGAGCAGCCGGTTTATCTCGGTCAGCACTTCACTGCACAGCGCTGACCGGTCATAATCCTGAGCCTGCCAGCGCTGGTAAATCCCTGCCAGACGATAGAGAATGGCGTCCTTTCCCAAATTACGATAAATGATAAGCCGTGCTGTCAACTGATGCATTAGTGTAACCCCCTCGTATTGTAAATACCGTCCTCTCCATTTTAACACATATTTGTGCTCCGTGACCACAGAAAATGCATATCCGTAATGTTGACAACCCTGCAATGACGTGATAGGATAAACTGAGCAAACCGTTGAGGCGGGAGTAACGTCAGTATCAGCCCTTACAGAGAGTCCGGGACAGCTGGGAGCCGGATAGCAAGCGAACTGGCAAATGGGCCGCTGAGGGCGCACCGAACACTGAAACAGTCAGTAGGCTGCGACGCTGGACACGCGTCAGTTGTCAGAGATATGACGGTATCTCGTTAAGAGCATGGCTCAGCCATGAAACAGGGTGGCACCGCGAAGTATATTCGTCCCTGACAGAATTTTTCTGTCGGGGATTTTTTAATGCCCTGACAGGTCAAAGGAGCTATCACTATGGAAAACAAAGAAACTACCGACAAAAAAATCATTCTCTCCGGTATTCAGCCCACCGGCGTATTCACCTTGGGCAATTATCTGGGCGCAGTTAAGAACTGGCAGACAATGCAGGAAAACTACAACTGCTATTATTTCATCGCTGACCTGCACTCCCTCACGGTTCATATCGACCCGACGAAACGCAAACAGCAGACCTTGCAGGCCTTTGCTCTGCTGCTGGCCTGCGGCATTGACCCGGAAAAGAGCCTGATTTTCGTCCAAAGCCATGTCCGCAGCCATGCGGAAATGGGCTGGCTCATGAGCTGCTGCTCCCAGTTTGGTGAGCTCAGCCGCATGACGCAGTTTAAAGATAAGTCCAGCAAACACCCGGAAAACATCAACGCCGGTCTGTTCACCTACCCGGCGCTGATGGCCGGTGATATTCTGCTGTATCAGGCTGACTATGTGCCTGTAGGCGCTGACCAGACGCAGCATTTGGAATTCACCCGGGATATCGCTACCCGTTTCAATCACAACTACGGGGAAATCTTCAAACTGCCGGAAGGCTACTTCCCCAAAGCCGGGGCCCGTGTCATGAGCCTGCAGGAGCCCACGAGCAAGATGAGCAAGTCCGACACGAATCCCAAGGCCACGATTTCCATTTTGGACGAGGAAAATGTCATTCTCAAAAAATTCAAGAGTGCTGTCACCGACAGTGAGGCCGTGGTCTGCTATCGGGAAGATAAGCCCGGTGTCAGCAACCTCATGACCATTTACTCGGCCATCACCGGCAAGTCCATGGCTGAAATCGAAACCGAATTTGCCGGCAAAGGCTACGGTGACTTTAAGGCTGTCGTCGGCCAGACTGTTGCTGACGAATTAAAGCCTGTCCGTGAGAAGTACAAGGAACTCATGGGCGACCGCAAACATTTGGAAGAACTCATGCGTGACGGTGCACAAAAAGCCGAATACATCGCCCGCAAAACTCTTTCCAAGGCCAAGAAAAAATTAGGGCTGCTGCCGGAAATCCGGTAAGCAGACAGTAAAGGGGCGTTCCCGGTCATTGCCGGGAACGCCCCTTTTTATAACGCCGTTGTTCCAGTTTTGCCATAGGCAAAACTTCCTATTGGCGTTTCAACGAGGCGGGAGATATGCTCGCCGCCTGTTTTGGTATTCATGCCCCCACCTGCTGAGGTGGGGGACATTTTCTTGCCTCGTTATACATACATATTAAACTTTAAACTTGCGTACTTCCATCTGCAGCTCGCCTGCCATCTTGGCCAGGCTGTTGCTGGCATTAGCAATTTCCTGTACCGACGCACTCTGCTCTTCGGTAGCGGCGGATACTGTTTCCGCCTCTTCAGCTGTAGTACGGCTGGAATCCTCAATCGTACGGATATGACCGACAATCTCCTGGCCGCTTTCAGCCATACCGCCAATCCCGGCAGAAATGCTCTGCATCTGGCCGGATACTTCCTCCACTATTTCAATGATGCGTTTGAAGGATTCACCCATGGACACGATGTTCTGCGCACCCACGCGGACTTCTTCACTGCCAGCCTGCATGCCGGCCACTGCACTTTCCGTATCGCGGCGCGTTTCTTCAATAATAGCCGCAATACGCTGCGCAGCCTCCTGCGAGGATTCTGCCAGCTTGCGTACTTCATCAGCTACGACAGCAAAGCCGCGGCCATGTTCGCCTGCCCGGGCAGCCTCGATGGCGGCATTGAGGGCCAGCAGGTTGGTCTGTTCGGAAATGCTCGAAATCGTATCCACAATCTGGCCGATTTCGCTGGAACGTTCGCCGAGTGCCGTAACCACTTTGGTGGATTCAAGCGTGGATTCCTCAATCCGCTTAATCTGGCCGATGGCCTCGTTAAGCGTCTTGCCGCCGTCTTTAGCCACGGCCGAGGCCTCCCGGCTCTGCGATGCTGCATCGTCAGCTTTAGCGGCAATGCTCTGAATGGAATCATTCAGCCCTTCAATCGCGGAAGAGGTGGAATTTACAGCGTCAAGCTGTTCGCTGGTGCCCTGTGCCACACGCACGATGGAATCAGCCACCTGATTGGAGGCCTGTGCCGACTGCTCCGTGGTGGCGTTCAGTTCTTCGGCCGCAGCCGACAAGCTCTCAGACGAAGTGCTGACACTGGAAATAACATCACGCACACCCTGACGCATGGAGCGCACCGCTGCTGCCAGTTGTCCCAGTTCGTTGTTTACAGTAATCTGAGACGGACGGTTGCGGAAGTCACCGCCGGCCAGCAGACGCATTTCGTCCATCATCACCGCCAGCGGTTTCATGGAACGGTTAACCGTAAAGAGTACACCAAGGGAAATCAAAATGAGGAGCACCAGGGAAATACCGGTCATGATTTTCAGCACATTGGCCACAGGAGCAAAGAGTTCATCCTGATAGGCAACGGTAGCCATGCCCCAGCCCGTGGCTTTAATCGGGTTATAAAAGGCAATCATATCCTGACCATCAGCCCGGGTGAACTTGTAGACACCGGCCTCACCGGAAAGCATTTTTTCGCCTAAGGCACGTACAGCCGGGTCCTCTTCCTCGGAAATCTTTTTCTTCATGATGGCCCCTTCATCGGGGTTGACAATATAGGTGCCTTCCTTGGAAATCAGCAGGCTGTAGCCCTTTTCGCCTAATTTCAGGTCGCTGACCTTTTCCGTTACGGCATCAACATAAATGGCGGCCAGCACCATGCCGACATTGGCCCCATTATTGTCCTTGGCCAGGGCGATGGCATTGACAATGACCTTGCCCGTAGCCTGAGAAACTACCGGGGAGGACATAAAGGAATCCTTGGCACCGGTCATTGTTTCCTTGTACCAGGCCTTGTCGGCATTGTGCATTTCCTTAAAGCCGGACTTCGTCTGCCCGTACAGGACGCCCGAACCATTGAACGGCCCCCAGCTGACGCTGTCGTAAATGCCGGGATAAATTTTGTTCATGAGGTTCAAGCGGTAGACATTATTCTCATTCATCAGCTCCGGTGCGTTCGCAAGATTCTTCGCTGCCGGATGATTGGCCGCCGTCTGGGTTTCCAGCATACGGGTATCCAGCCAGGCCGACACGCCGCCGGCTACTTCCTGCGCATTCTTCAGCGCGCCGGTCGTCAGCTGCTGTTCAAAGGTCGAACCCACATAGCGGAAAATAATCCCTGCCAGCAATATGAGTCCTACTGCCACAATTGGCAGTACATACAGCAGTATTTCTGTTTTAACTGTGCGCGTGCCACCTAAGGCCTTGCTATTTTCAGACATTTTAAAATCCCCCCATTTGGTAGTTTATTTATATTTAGATATTAAAAATATCCACTCACTATACTTTATCGCCGCAATAATCGCCACGATACATGTAAAGCAGGGTAATTGCCACACTAGCAGCAGCAACTTCTGCTATAGACTGGCATCTCCACAAAATCTCTGCGCCAAACAGCAAAGGCAGAGTAAAAACAGCCAGTGTTTCAATTACAACTGTACGGGAAAAGGCGATAATTGCCGATATTTTCCCATTGTTCAAGCCAGTGAAATACGCTGAGGCATACGAGTTGAATCCCTGCAACACGAACGCCAAGGAAAAGGCCTTCAATGCATGTTCAGCCAAGACGCAAACTTTCTGGTCATATCCTACGTACACAGAGGCCACCCAACCGGCAGCCACCTGTGCCAGTAAAAACATCAGTACACCGAAAGTTAAATTTATCACCACACCTTTTTTCAACAAGTTTTTCAACTCTGCATAATTTTTAGCGCCATAATGATAACCCACTATAGAATTAGCCTCCAGCGCCATCCCATAAAACACCGACGTGAATATACCTTCGACAAACACAACCACGCCAAAGGCCGCTACACCATCCTCGCCCATAAAGCGCAGTAATTGCATGTTATAGAAAACAAAGATAACCGACACTGCCATATCTTCAACCATCTCCGACATTCCGTTGGAGCAGGTTTCCCAAAGGACCTTAGGTTCAAAATGACATTTGGTAAAACGCAGCCGGCTGCTGTTCTCACGTGAAAAATAGATAAGCGGTACAA
Organism: Selenomonas sp. AE3005; assembly: GCF_000686945.1. Taxonomy (GTDB): domain Bacteria; phylum Bacillota; class Negativicutes; order Selenomonadales; family Selenomonadaceae; genus Selenomonas_A. Next base: position 136,363 of record NZ_JMME01000006.1, on the reverse strand, counting down.
TACCATTCAGGCATGCGCCAATTCCCGTTGCCACAGCTGCGCCAACCATTCCCCAGCCGAACACCACAATAAACAGATAGTCAAAAATGATATTGCTGAACATATTGGCAATGGACAAATACAGCCCAAACTGCGGCTTTTCGGCTGTTATGAGCATACTTTGGAAAGCATAGCCAACAATCATAACCGGCAGGAAGATAAACAGCGTTCGTCCATACGGCAGGCCATATTCCATGATAGGCTGTGTAGCTCCAATCAGGCCGGCAATCTCCGGCAAAAATATAATCCCGATTATTGCCAGGAATATGCCAAAAAGCAATGCCGCTTTAATGAGCATAGTAAATACCTGATTAGCTCTATCCTGTTGGTCACGCCCCATTTCCGACGCTACCAGCGCACTGCCGCCAGTGCCGAACATATAACCTATGACGGATAGCATCAGCTGAAACGGATAAATTATATTGACTGCCGCAAATGCCGTCTTGCCAATATAATTCGATACAAAGAAACCGTCGATAATATCGTACGTTATAGCAATCAACACGGTACCTATTGTCGGCGCAGCAAACAGCAGCATTTTTTTATAGGTAAAATGGTCCGACAGTTTTATTTTCACTTATATCACCCCATCACAATCTCCACGAAATTTTTCATATACAGATTGTGAAATTTCACCATCAGATTACGTGAAAATATATTACCTGCCCACTCAAATTCTGATTCAAAGCAGCCTGAGTTATCATCATTTTCCAGGAATTCCAATTCCAGCCGTGCCCCCGGGGCACGATATTTGTTGGCCAAAGGAAGATAAAATGGTTTTAACTCATCAAGTTCATCGGCATTGATGTCACGCTGATAGTTTACCTCCATCGGGTCATTCCGGTACCGCTTGTCATCAGCCTCGAAATAATCATAGCTGGAATGGGCAATGCCTTCCGTTACCTGCAATTTCACTTCCGCCAGCAGCGATTCAATGCTGTCAATCCTATCCATATGAATGCCCACAGGTAAATTCTTTATCATCATGCCCACAGAATCTGCAGCATAGCCGCCCAGCCGATTATTGAAAATCCAGTTGGTCATCACATCATTTTTCCCCGAAAACTGATGCAGGGATTTGAGGGCAGCCGCGATGGCCATGACACTTCTTGACACCCGCAGCCTCTTCTCGGCTGCAGCCACGTCCTCCTCATCAAAAGGCAGCTTAATCACCCGCGCACTGGCCTCCAGATTAAATTCTTCATTATTGTCCTTATCCGGCGCCGGAATATTGCACCAGTCATAGCCGCCGTATTGCGCCTCAAAGTATGCTTTGTCCTCCTGATACTGCGGTGAATCGCGCAGCTTTTCTTCATTTGCCAGATATGTACAGTAGTAATCACGCGGCAGCGGTTCACCATGATAAGCACGGATAATATCGGCCATGACTAACCCCAAAGATGAACCATCCATTGCCAGATGATGCACATCGAAAAATAGGTAAATATAACGCGGCGACTTAAAGAGCCGGACACGGACGAGCGGGTCTTTGAATATATTAAACGGCCGTACCAAATCATCGGCCAGATGAATAATCTCCAAATCGCTCATATACTCATATTGAACATCCTGTATAAGTTCCGGCGTATATGTCTGTACCAAATCTTCCTCATCATCGAAACTAATCCGCATAGCCAGCGCAGGATGATTGCGAACGGCGGCATTGACCGCCTTCAGCAGTCTGTCCGGATCAGTTTGCGGCGAAAAACGCAGGAAGTATGACATATTATTAAACATTGTGGAACGGAATCTTGCAAACTGGGCATCGACCATTTCAATCTGCATAGGCGATAACTTATGCGGTTTCTTACGTTCCTTATCATCCGTTATGTCCAAATCTTCCCTAGTGTCACGTTCATTCAGCAGTTCTGCCAGGCGCTCTGCCGTTCGCAGGGTAAACAAATCAAAACTGGTAATCCCCTTGTCCGTCAGTTTCGATACCAACACCATACTGGAAAGCGAATCACCGCCCAATTGGAAGAAATCATCTTCAATTCCCACCATGTCACGGTCAAGGTGCAAAACTTCTGCAAACATATCACAGACATACCGCTCATTGTCATTGCGCGGTGGTACGTGTCTGCTATCCCCCCGCAGCGGCTCAATGTCAGGCAGCACTTTACGGTCAATTTTGCCATTAACGGTTTGCGGCATAACTGCCAGACGTTTTACCGCCACAGGAATCATGTATTCCGGCAAATGCTGCCTCATAAAGGCCAGGATTTCTTCTATAGCAGGTTCCTCTTCCTCCGCAGTCGTGAAATAGCCTGCCAGATAATCGGACCTGCCGGCCGGACTAAGTACTTTTACCGCACACGAGGCAATTTGCGGATATTCGCCCATTACCTTTTCAATCTCGTCCAGCTCTATCCGAAAGCCCCGTAATTTGACCTGATTGTCTATGCGCCCGTGAATGCGTATTGCCCCGTCCTTTGTCCATGAGGCCAAATCGCCGCTATGATATGCCCTTATTCCGTCAATGGTAAAAAAAGCCTTGGCTGTCTGTTTCGGCAGATTGATATAACCACGTCCGACACAATCGCCACAGATAATCAACTCGCCTTTTTCCCCAATGGGCAAATATTCGCCCTGCTGATTAACGACATAAAATTTTGTATTGACCATGGGGCCGCCAATGACAATTTCTCCTTCGGCCTCCATAACAGCAGCCGCACAGCCCATGGTACATTCCGTAGGGCCGTAGACATTCAATATCACGCTGTCCGTGCGCAGTTCCTTCAGTTTTTCAAACAGTCCTGCCGGAAATGCCTCAGCACCGACATCATAAAAATCGATATTCTTCAGCGCCTCCCGGCATTCCGGTATACTCAGTATGCTCAGCAAAAACGTCGGCGTGCAAAAAATAGCATTTATCCCCACGCTTTCTATGCATTTTGACAGCAAAAACGGGTCATGAATCTCATCTTCCGTGGCAATACACACGGTTCCCCCATTGGATAGCGGCACAAATTCTTCCACGATGGAAACATCAAACGAAAATGCCGCCATCGCCAGCGACACACGTCCGTCACGCACAAAATGCATAATTTCTATCGATTTTTCATCGCGCTCCATATAATTGGCAAAGCTGAGATGTTCAATCATTACCCCCTTGGGTTTCCCCGTCGAGCCGGAAGTATAGATTACATAAGCCAAATCATCCGGAGCAAGGCGTGTTGCCGGATAAGAAGTATCCTCGGTTTCCAGCAGTTCCTCTAAAGCTACGACCGAAAACTTTCCCCGCAGTTCCGGCCGGGCAGCTTTTATCGCCGCCGAGGTGATGAGCAGCGGTGCCTCAGCATCCTCCAAACAAAAACATATGCGCTCGTCAGGATAGGAGGTCACAAAAGGCAAAAATGCCGCACCTGCTTTCAGAATTCCCTGCTCAGCAATATATGCACCCACAGACCTTTCCAGCAACACACCAATAATGGTATCGCGGCAGGGATTGTCCGCATCGCCTTTTATGCTGTTTCCCAATCTTTTCTGCAAATAATTGGCCACACGATTGGCTTGTCTGTCTAACTCCCTATAACTCAACTCCCCAGCGGAAGTAGAAATTACAGCTGTTTTGTCAGGATGCTTTTTTACCTGTTCATGAATCCGTTCGGGCACGGATTTAAACGCAAAATTGCTCGCGGTTTTATTAAACTTTTCCTGTTCCTCAAACGCCTGTTTGCTCATGTCTTGGTATTCAGTTTTGTTCACAGTTGCGCGCCCCCTCTCTTCAGGAGTACATGATAGCGCTGTGTAACAATCGTATAAACTCTTTTAATTTATAAACTTTTCTGTATAATCTCGAACTGTTACAGCCACTACAGTTTATTACTTAGTTATTTTATTTTTATTTTCGACATTAACATTTTTATTCCTTCCACCCATGATTACAATACTTATGACATGCACAAAAAAATGAGGCAAGCGGTAATGTTTGCCCTACCGTCTGCCTCACAAAATTATTCTCCACGCCGCCCATGATACAGGCACCACGGTTCTTCGGCCATGTAGTCGCCGCCATGATAATAGGCTGCTCTGGCCCGGCACCCGCCGCACACACCCTTGTAACTGCAGGTACCGCAGCCGCCGCTGTATTCCAGCGTCCGCAATTTTTTAAGCACTTCACTGTCACGCCAGATTTCATCAAACGGCGTGTCATGCACGTCGCCCAGTTCCATATTCAGATACGCACAGGGCTGAACCTTGCCGCGCGGACTGATGATACAATAGCTCAGGCCTGCCAGACAGCCGCGGTGGAATCGTGTCTTTATCCCCAGCTGGTCAGCAATGCGCAGGAACTGCGGTGCGCAGGTTGGTTTTAATTCAATATCCACCTGCTCCTGTTTCTTCATAATCCGCGTGAGCACATCTTCATACTGCTCAGCACGCAGGGATTCTTCTTCGATGGTAGCTGCCCGGCCCGTAGGTACCAAAAAGAAAAAGTGATGCGCCTTGGCGCCGATTTCCACAGCAAAATCCGTCATAGCCTCAAGCTCGTGCTGATTCCAGTCCATAACCGTAGTATGAATCTGGAAGGGCAGCCCCACCTCCCGGCAGTTTTTCATGCCCTGTACAGCACCGTCCCAGCCGCCGGGGAAGGAACGGAACTTATCATGCTTGTCCTTATCCAGCGAGTCCAGGGAAATACCCATGCCTCTGGCCCCGGCCTCCTTTAAGGCCTTGGCCATTTCGAGCGTAATCAAAGTGCCGTTCGTGCCAAACACAGGGAACAGGCCCAAATCGGCAGCATACTTCACGAGCTCCACAATATCGGGACGCGTCAGCGGTTCACCGCCGGAGAAAATCATGATTTTAAAACCGGCCTTGGCAATTTCGCGCAGAAGTTTCTTGGCCTCCTCCGTGGAAAGCTCGTCCTCTGCCTTGCAGCCGGCGTCACGGTAACAGTGAGCGCAATACATATTGCAGTTGTTGGTGGTATTCCAGGATACAATCTTCATGCTGCGCCCTCCTTACTTGATACCGATTTCTTCATCGGTGAGATAACAGGAAGGGTCCGATTCCCAAAAATCACCGGTCACAGCCTCAGCCCGGGTGCGGAAATTGCCATTGCAGTTGTCCAGGAATTTGCACCGGGCACAGCGGCCTTTCAGCAGCGGTTTTCTATCTTTCAGGCCGGCCAAAATGGGGCTGGCACTTACGTCTGTCCAAATGTCACCGAACTTGCGCTCGCGGACATTGCCAAAGGTATGATGCTGCGTGAACTGGTCAGGATGCACGTAGCCCAACGGGTCAACCTCACCAAAGGCAATGCCGGAACGGTTGCCGCCATTCATGGAAATGTACTTTTTAATCTGCGCCGCTGTTTCATCGCGCCCCTCAGCCAGGGCTTTGAGATACATGTAAACACCATCGCAGTGATTGTCCACCGTCAGGATTTCCTTTTCCAGACCACGCTCCTCAAAGTCACGGGTGCGGCGGATAATGGTATCCATAGCCTTACGGGACTGCTCCGGTGTTACATCCTGATTGACCATCTTTTCGCCGCGGCCGGAGTAAACCAAATGATAGAAACAAACACGGTTTATGCCCTTTTCTTCGATAAAGTCAAAGATATTGTCCAGTTCCATGATATTATGATGGTTTATCGTAAAACGCAGGCCCACACGCTGGCCCACGGCCACGCAGTTCTGAATGCCTTCCATCGCCCGTTCATAAGCGCCCTCGACACCACGGAATTTATCATTGACATCTTTAAGGCCATCGAGCGATATGCCCACATAGCCCACGCCGATATCCTTAATGCGCTGGGCCACCTCTCTGGTAATCAGCGTACCATTGGTGGACAACGTCGGCCGCACGCCTTTTTTCTGTGCATACTCTGCCAGCTCAAAAAAATCCGGACGAATCAGCGGCTCGCCGCCGGAAAACAACAGCACCGGCACATTAAAGTCCGCCAGGTCATCAATGAATTTCTTGGCCTCCGCCGTAGTGAGTTCGTCCTTATACTTTTGGGCGTCAGACTGCATATAGCAGTGCATGCACTTCAGATTGCAGGTCTTGGTTGAATTCCAGACCACTACCGGCCCCATGCCCTCGGCAGCGCCATTGCGCATACTGTGCGCATTCTGCGTATAACGCAGGTTATCCCCATAATAATCCCTAGCAAATAACAGTTTAGTAACACTAATCATGCGAGCTTCTCCACTCCTAAAATATATTACACATTAAGTATCCGGCTGTGCCTTAATCCCAGCAAGCAGCAGCCGCATTTTCATAGACACATTTTCCTGAAAGGGAATTCCGAGCTTGCTGAACGCCGCTGCCTGATAAATGGAATGAAACATCTCCGCTATCAGCTCCGGCGGCACATCATTGCGCACTTCTCCGGCCTGCTGCCCCTCCTGCAAAATGCTCTCAAACAGGTGCTTAAAGCCCGGCGTCGGCATCGGCTTGCGCTCTTCCGCCTTCTCCGGCAGGCCTGAATGTTCCGCCGCGGCTAAAAACAGCGGCAGGACATAGCGGTTTTCATCAAGGAACTTAGCCGTGATTGAACAAGCGGAGGCCAGTTGTTCACAGGCCGGCCGCCTGGCCTCTTTCAATTCTTTCAGCGAGTCGTCTACTTCCTGCACCATGCCCCCCAGCAAATGCATGAGGATTTCTTCTTTGGACTGGAAGTAATTATAAAAGGTGCCTATGCCCAAGTCAGCCGCATTCATGATATCAGCCACCGATGTTTCCTTGAACCCCTTCTGACTGAACTCACGCACAGCCGCTGCTAATATCGCCTGCCGGGATAGCATTTTTTTCCGTTCCCGGCGGCCCATTTTTTCTTCCATGGTAACATCGCCCCAATTCCATAACTGATTTCAACTTCCGTTTACTTCTGTTTTCTATTATATCGGAAAAGTTTTCTACTGAAAAGGTAAAAAATGAATTTAATTCATTTTTGTAGGAATCACAAAAGATTTACATTTACTTTTGGAACAATTCCCGAATTTCTTCGTCCGTCAACCGCGACAGGAAATTCTCGCCGGGCTGTATCATCTGGTCTATCAGGGATTTCTTCTTCTGCTGCAGCTCATAGATTTTTTCCTCCACCGTACCCTTGGCCAACAGGCGGATAACCTGCACGTTGTTTTTCTGTCCCAGACGGTAGGCTCTGTCCGTAGCCTGGTCCTCTACCGCCGGATTCCACCACGGGTCAAAATGAATGACCATATCGGCCCCCGTGAGATTTAAGCCCGTCCCCCCGGCTTTCAGCGAGATAAGGAATACCGGCGTAACGCCCTCGTTAAAGGCTTTGACCAGGCGGATACGCTCCAGGGGCGGCGTTGAACCGTCCAGATAATAATAAGCAATGCCCTGTTGTTTCAGCCGCTCGCCAATATGTCCCAGCATTGTGGTGAACTGGGAGAAAATCAAAATACGGTGACCGCCCTCCACGGCCTCACTGACCAATTCTTCCAACTGGTCAAGTTTGCCGGAACCGCCGGTATACCCCTCCAAAAACATTGCCGGGTCACAAGCAATCTGCCGCAGTCTGGTAAGTATGGCCAGTATCTTTATCCGGCTGTCTTCACCGGCTGCCAGCTGCTGGGCAAACTCCTTCTGACTTTTAAGGAACCAGGCCTGATAAATCTTTTCCTGCTTGGCCGTCATGGAGCTGACCATCTTGCGCTCCACCTTGTCCGGCAGTTCCGTCAGCACGTCCTTTTTCATGCGGCGCAGGATAAACGGCATGACATGACGTTTCAAATCCGTCAGGCTCCGCTCGTCCTGTTCCCGGACAATGGGCGTTTCGTACGTATCCTTAAAGCGTTTGTGATTGTACAGATAGCCCGGCATGAGAAAATCAAAAATAGACCACAGCTCGGTCAGAGTGTTTTCAATCGGCGTACCTGTCAGCGCAAAATAGCCGCTTGTCTTCAAGCGTTTCACCGCCCGCGCATTTTGCGTGGTCGGATTTTTGATATGCTGTGCCTCGTCCAAAAAGGCATAGCGGAAACGGCGTTTCTCGTACATATCAATGTCCCGTTTCAACATATTGTAAGTGGTAATCAGCACATCGTAACTGGAATCTGCCTCATCGAGAATCGTCTGCCTTTCGGCCTTGGAACCGGCCACTGCACAGGCCTTCAAATCCGGGGCAAAACGCTCTATTTCCTCCAGCCAGTTATACATCAGCGATGTCGGTGCAATGACCAGCGACGGCGGTTCCTTGTAATCCTGCTTGGACAACAGGAAGGTAATCACCTGCAAGGTTTTCCCCAGCCCCATGTCATCGGCCAGTATGCCGCCCAAATGGTATTGGGACAGCGTGGACAGCCAGTTAAAGCCCGTCACCTGATACTCGCGCAGAACCCCCTTAAGGCTTTCCGGCACAGCCACCGTGTTTTCCTCCGGGTGCCGGATATCCCGAACAATCGTGCGGAACTCGCGGCTGCGTTCCAGACGCAGGGATTCATCAGCCCGGGCCAGTTCGTCCAGATACATGGCCTGCGACAAAGGCAGCTCCACCTTCATGCCCTCAGCCTTGCTCCGGGCAATGCCGGTATTGTCCACAAAATCTGCAACAGCCTGCATTTGCTGGTCACCCAGTGTGATAAAGCTCCGGTCCTTCAAGCGGTGATATTTGCGCTTTTGCCGGTAGGAATCCAATATCTCCATCAGCTCGTTAAAATCCAGATTCTTGGCATTAAAGCTGACTTCCAGCAAGTTGGCGTCATTGACACTGACACCGGCCGTGACCTTCGGCATAGGGCGCACCGGACGGCTGCCAAAGGCATCAGAATAGAACACGTCCACCCAGTCGGGCAGATATGGCAGTTCCGCTGTCAAAAATTCGTAGCTCTTTTCTTCGTCCGTCTGCACCAGCTGGTCACGTTTTTTACGAAAACCATAATGTGTAAGCCTGGTGATAATCTCATCTTCACTGGCATTATTCCGCACCAGTTTCCGGCCGTCACGCAGTGGCGGTTCCGGCTCTACCAGCGGATTAAACACCGCGTCGCCATACGCGAACTTAGGACGCACAGCAATGCCATCGCCTTCATAGTCGATGTATAATTCCACCGTCAGCGGGTGAATTACATACTGCTCCTGGAATTTATCATCAACGTCGACTGCAGCGGCCATCTCCATGCGCGGCAGTACCTGACCGAAAAACCTGGCCATATCAGCCTTATTTATCGATACGCTGTTTGTCGCGTCAAAAGTATCTATAAGGGGCTTTATAGAACGTGCAAATTTTTTGTCACACCGGTATATAATGCCGTCCTGATATACGTAATCACATTCCCGGGTCAACGCTGCAATATCAGCCCGTTTGACCAACAATTCCCCGTGGCCGTTTTTTTCCTGCAGGGCCAGGCTGATTTGCGGATTTCCCAGCTGGGTGCAGACTCGCTCCGGCACACTGCCTTCAATATGAACTTCAAAACTTTTATCGCCCATAAGCGTCAGAAATTCCCCCAGGGCCTCCGGCGATAAACGAAACTGTTTTTGGTCAAAAAGGTATGACCGATTATCCGTGTAATAGTAACGGCTGCTGCCCCCGGCGGCAAACATGCTCTGTTCCAGGCGATAGTATTTTTGCAACAGGCCATAGAGTGCGGCCGAAACTTCATCACCCCAGCGCACAGTGCCCAGGTTGACCACAGACTTGCTGCCCAGCTGCCACTGTTCGCCTCTTTCCACGCCTTGCACCAGGGCGCCGATATTTTTGACCACATACAGCTTGTCTAGGCCAAAACGGAACTCCAGCCAGTTGCGGTGATTGCCGTAAAAACTTTCCGTGAACAGCCGCGGTTCCAAATAGCCATACACCAACGGCCCGGCCAGCGCACTGCTGTTATCCCGGGCCGCCTCCTGAAAAGCTGCAAACATGCGCCGGGACTCAGCTGATTGCTGTTCCTGCAGTTGGACCGCCTTTTTTTTCGCCAAACTGCTCAATGTATCAATACCGTAGTCGGCCATCACCCCGCGCAAAAGTTCCTGCGCTGATTGCGGCCGGCGGCTTTCCTGCTCTTCCTGAATGGCCAGCAGCACTGCGACCACATGCTTGCAGGCCCCCAGATACTGCGCTGCAGCCGGACAGTCACACGTATAGCTTTCCACATTGTTCTGTTTCTTATTCAGTTTCACAGACACATTATAATCTTCCGTGCCATATACCATGGCCGTCCATTCCTTCCCGGCATCATTTTCAGATTCGAGGTGTTCTACCGCGCCTTCCCTGTAATATTTCACACCGCGCCGGTAGACCGTATCACTGCTGGCTACAGACTTAATGATAATATCTTTTAACATGTCCATATCCTTTCCTCAGCTTGGACAATTCTTTTCTACTATGTTAATATAAGACCTATCTAATCATTGTACTATGAACAGGAAGGAAAACCAACCTTTATGCAAAATAAAACCACGGCTGTAGCTGAGTCCTGCCGCATACTCATCATCCGCTTATCAGCCATCGGTGATGTCCTGCATGCCACCACCGTGGCCCGGCACCTCAAAGGAATTATGCCCGGCTGTCACCTGACCTGGCTGGTCAGTCCGCCGGCTGATAAAATGCTGGCGGGAAACCCGTTTATCGATGAAATACTGCTTTGGGACAGGCGCCCTTTAGACCAGGCCGTTTCGGCCTTTGACCTCATGAGTGCCTGCCGGGAAATCAAAAAAGCCCGTACCCTGCTAAAGCCACGGCACTTTGATATGGTGCTCGATATTCAGGGCCTGTTTCTGACCGGCATATTGGCGCGCCTGTCCGGTGCCAAGCGGCGCATCGGCATTCATGAACGCCACGAGGGCAACAGCCTTTTCATGACGGAAATGGCTCCCAACATAAAAAGCCCCCATAAGGTACACCGCTATTTGAGCGCCCTCATCCCCCTCGGTTTTGACTTGTCAGATTTCACCCCGGGGCTGACCATGAACCTGCCCGTGAGCCTGGACGGCTTTGCCGCCAAGTTTTGGCAGGAGCGCAGCATCGACACCAGCCGCCCCATCCTGATGGTGACCGTACGTACTACCTGGCCGGACAAAAACTGGGCGCCGCAAAACTTCGGCATTGCCCTGCAGGCTGTTCCGGCCAACGTCCAAATCGTTTTCAGCGGTGCGCCCAGCGATGAGGTCTTTATAAAGGAGGCCCAGCAGCACTTAAACCGTCCCAGCATTTCCATTGCCGGACAAACCAGCCTGCAGGAACTGGGGGCCCTGTTAAAAACGGTCACGCTGCTGCTCTCCTGTGACACCGGCCCCCTGCATATCGCTGACGCTGTCGGCTGCCGGACGCTGTCCCTCTGGGGACCAACCCAGCCTGACGTTTACGGGCCGCTGACGGCCGGGCACGAATTCATCATCAGCCCCCATTCCTGCCGCCGCTGTCTCAAAACAAAATGCAAATATAAAACCAATGCCTGCATGAATGCCATCAAGCCGGAAACCGTCGCCCAAAAACTGTGTGAACTGCTTTGACATGTCATGCCACGCGAAAACAAGCGGGCCTTGCGGCAATGCTTTTCCATGTAAAAGTATTGCCACAAGGCCCTTCTTTTATGTAAAAACTTAAACTTCGCGCAGCAAACAACTGTCACCGGTGATTTCCTTCCAGGAAATGTCACGCCTTATAAGGCGCGGCTGCTTTCCCTGCAAGGCAGCCGACAACATATAACCACCGAGGTTAAGACTGCCAATCCCATACGTCTTTCCCAGATAATCTGTTAACTGCTCTTCAGCCACAGGCAGGGTACTGATTTCTCCGGGCGCTGACGCAAAACCTTGTCCCTCGCATTTCACCAGACTTTCCTTCCTTGTCCATAAGCGATAAAACCGTTCCTGGCATACAGTCTCATCTTCCCCCTGCAGCATCCAGGCATATTCCTGACTTGTCAGCGCCTCCCGTACCCAGCCGCCCAGCGGCACCATTTCCTCGATATCCACGCCCACAGGACTGTCTGCCTCGGCCAGTACGGCATACGCCCCACTATGCGACAGATTGAAGAAAAGCCCCTCCGCCAGAGGTTTTCCCTCTTCATTATAAGAAACACTGCGGCCCTGGGCAGCTTTTGGCAGCAGCAGGGAGGAGGCAAAGCACCGCAGCCTGTCAGCCTCCTGCCGGTAACGCATCATCTTGGAAAAGCGCGCTGCCGGCAAAAGTCTTTCAGCCTCCCACAGATGTGTGCGCAGACAGGCCACCGGCAATAGCGTAATAATCACTTCACCCAAACGTCATCAATCCTCTTCCGTGCCGAGCAACGGCATTTTCTTTATCAGGAAGGCCGTGCCAAGAATAGCGCCTACCACTGTAGCCGCCGGAGCAGCGTACCAGATGTTATCTGCGCCGAACAGTACCGGGAACAAGTAGATAAAGACAATCGGCGCAATAAGCGACTGGCAGACAGCAATGACTGCCGAAATTGTTCCGCGGTCCAGCCCCGTAAAAAAGCCCGAGGTCACAAGGCAAAAACCGTACAGGAAAAATTCCAGTGCGCAAATTCTAAGGGCTCTGGTCGCAAAAGCATGTGCCTCTGCGTCGTAGCCGAGATATAAGGTGGCAATTTCATCGGCCAAAGAAACACCAACAACGGTCATTATGAAACCCAAGCCGAGCGTTAAAACGATGTTTTTCTTCATCAAATCCCTTATGCCGTCAAAATCCCCTGCACCATATTTATACCCGACTACCGTCACCGTTGTCGTATTGAGGGCAAAGAAAACGGATAAAAACACCTCACCGACATAGCTGTGCACACCGATAGCCGCTACACCTAACTGCCCGAGCAGCAGCATGAGCTGCAGATTGTATACCAGCTCCAGGATATTGACTGAAACGGCATCAACCATCTCGGATATGCCATTGTAGCAAATCTTCGCCAGCCGATAGAGGTCAAAGCGGAAACGCACAAAATGCAGTCCGGAGGCATTGGGACGGGAGAAATACCACAAGGTAATAATCGTGTTCACGACAGTTGCCAAGCCGGTTGCCGTCGCCGCTCCCTCGATTTCATATGCCAGCACGACGATAAACAGCCAGTCAAAAATAACATGCGTCACGCCCTGCACCACAGAAAGGTAAAAACCTGTCTGTGATTTCTCGGCCATAACCCACAAACTTTGAAAGGACGTTGTTACGAGCAGCGGCGCAATAAACAGAAACAATATGCGTCCATAGCGCAGACAATAGGGCACAAGTTCTTCTGATGCCCCCAGCAGCCGGACAATATCCGGCAGGAAGATATACATCAAAGTACTAAAGAAAGCGCCCCAGATAAATATCACCGCCACCAGCAGCGTAAAATACTGCCGGGCTTTTTCTATATTGCCCTCGCCCTTGAGCTTGGAGATAAAGGCACTGCCGCCCTCACCAATCATAAAACCCGGTGCCACCAGCATCATCAGCAGGGGAAATACCAGATTGACAGCCGCAAAGGAGCTTACCCCCAGCCAGTTGGACACGAAAAAACCATCTGCCATCTGAAACGAAGTAATCGCCAGCATGGTGCCGATATTCGGCAGGCTGTAGAGTAATATTTTTTTATACGTAAAATGTTCGGAAAGCTCTATTTTCATCCAGCGGTCCCCTTTCACATTATCCATTTACCAACTGTTTGAAATGCTTGATGTAGATATCCAGGAACTTCCGGATACTGCCCTCAGCATAGGCATGGGCCAAATATTCGATATGGATATTGACCTCGCCTTTTTTCTCCTGCAGATAGAGATCTGCATGTCCCATCATGGATTCGTCCACACCGGCCAAGGGAACTTCCGTCGGTTCAAAGCCCTCCATATTGGAGGCATCACCCAATTGGGCAACGTAATTGACCACGATGGCGTCTTCTTCGGCGATGTTTTCCTTGGCACTATAATCGCAAATACTGTTGGCAAAACTCTCGATGACCTGACGGTTCACTTCCTGCAGCAGCATTTCCAGGGAAGAATATTGCTGCAAATCCACAGCCAGAGGCAGCATCTTAAATACGAGCCCCACGGTATTCTGCAAATATTTTTCCGTACGGTTGCTGTTGAGGTAATCGACATTGATTTCGTCCTTATGACAGTATTCCTGCAAGGCGAGCATGGCTGCCGTAATAGCCAAAACGGTGCGGGAGTAGCCCCGGCGTTTTTCCGCCGCCTCGACCTGCTGGACGGTCACGATGCCATCTTCTGCCTCTATATGCGAGTCCGTCTCCCATGTCTCGAAATCCGGAGTAGGAATCCTGCACCAGTCATGGCCGGCCAGGAGATTTTGGAAATAGGCCTTGGCCTCATCAAATTCCTTGGTGCCCTGGGCCTCCCATTCCTGCCGCAGATAGCTGTAATAGTAATCGCGTACCAGTGGTTTTCCCCAGTAAGCCTTGGCAATGTCTGCGAGCAATACGCCCTGGGAAGTGCCATCAGACACCATGTGATGTACGTCCATGAAAAGATATAACTTTTCACCGCAGCGGAAAATCTGCGAGCGGAAAAGCGGCGCATTGAAGATACGGAACGGCTGCACCAACGTTTGCGTCAGTTGTTCCAGTTCCTCTTCTGTGACATCCTTAACGGTTGTTTTCTGCAGAATTCCCGGCTCTATATGCTGCCTGATTTCCCCTTCCCCCTCTATATCTATGGTAAACACAGAGTTTAAGGAAGGATGATGGCTTACTGCCTCATCCACCGCCTTGGCCAGCTTTTCTGCATCCAGTTTTGCCTCCAGGCGATAGAATACGGGAATATTATACATGGGCGAACGTACGTCCATGAATTGGTCATCAATCATCAGCATCTGCGCCAGCGTTGCCGGGATAGCCTTGCTCCGCGCCTCTTCATCATACGCCTGCAGATTCCCCAGCATTTGTCCGGAAAGTTCTGCCGCTATGCGCTTTGCTGTCTTACACTTGAAGATGGTCTTGGCACTCAGTCCCTCAATATCCGCCGTTGCCATGACCCGCATGGATTTTATGGAGTCACCGCCCAAAAGATAGAAATCATCATTTCTGCCCACACTGTTTTCTTCCAGGCCTAAGACTTTGGCAAAGACATCACAGAGTTTTTTCTCTATCTCGTTGGTCGGTGCCTCATAGGCAACATGCTGGCCCTGCAAGTCCGGCACGGGCAGGATTTTGCGGTTGATTTTGCCATTGGGCGTCAGCGGCATGACTTCAAGCGGTATATAGACGGTTGGCACCATATATTCCGTAAGTGTCCCGGACAGGAAGTGCTTAAACTGTTCTACATCTACCTTAGTGCCCTCTGCCTGCGTGTAATAAAGGACCAGCTGCTCCTTCACCACAGCTGCCGCCACCTGCTCAATGCCATCGTACCGGCTGGCACAGTTCTCAATCTCACCGAGTTCTATGCGGAAGCCGCGCAGTTTGACCTGATGGTCTATGCGGCCTAAATATTCCAGTTCCCCGTCTTCATTGTAACGGGCCAAATCGCCTGTACGGTACATTTTCTGCCCCTGCAGCCAAGGACAGGGTACAAAGCTTCTGGCGGTGATTTCCGGCTTGTTCCAGTAGCCATCCGCAATCTGATTTCCAGCCAGACACAATTCGCCTGCCATTCCCTGGGGCAGCAGATGACCATAGGCGTCACAGATAAAGGAATAGGTGTTGGGCACGGGACGGCCGATGGGAATATCTATGTCTTTTTCCTGGTCTACCCAGTGATAGGACGAACACACGGTGAATTCCGTGGGGCCATAGCCATTGACAATCTGGATATCCGTCTTTCTGCAGGGCAGCATCTTTTCGCCGCCCATCAACATATAACGCATGGGCAAATCTGGATACTGATTGAGCATAGCCATGCCCATCTGCGTGGAAAACGAGGCTTGGACGATGCCATGCTCGATGATGTAGTCCTTCATCTCCTCCATATTGCGGCGCAATTCCTCCGACAGGATATGAATTTCAGCCCCGGCGGCGATGGGACAGAGCAAATCCTCCAAAGATGCATCAAAGGAAAAACTCGGATGCACGGCATGAACGCTCTTTTCCGTGATAGCAAAATCAACCAGCCGCCATTCCACATAGGCACGCAGGGAACGGTGACTCTGCACTACTCCCTTGGGACGTCCCGTGGAGCCGGAAGTATAAATCATATAGGCGCGCCCCTGCGGCACTGCGCGGTTAACCGACTCTGCCTTTGGATATTTTGCTATGGCCTCCGCCACCACGTCTTCGGTCAAAACAGCCCGCGCAGCCGAGTCCTCGAGCATGTAAGCAATACGGTCCTCCGGATATGCCGGGTCAATGGGCACATAGGCTGCCCCCAGCTTTTCCACGGCAATCACACCGGCCAGGAATTCCTTAACACGGTCCATGCGCAGGGCTACAAAGTCGCCCTCTTTGGTTCCCTTTTCCCGCAGCCAGGCTGCTATGCTGTTGGACACCTGCTCCAATTCCCCGTAGGTATACTTTCCTGTGCTGTCCACAACGGCCGTATGTTCCGGTCTTTCTTTCACCTGCTTGAGGAACATATCCACCCAGGTTTCGGACATATCATACACATATGTCGGCCCTTGGGACAGAGCTATAAGCTCCGCTTCCTGTTCTTTGTCCAGCAGCGGCAGAGAATGAAGTGAACGCTGCGGCTGCTCCACCATGCAGGCAATGTAATGTTCCATAAGGGCGAAGATGCGTTCCATCTCAATCTTGCGGTAACGCTGCGGGTCGAAGGACAGAATCACCTCGATGCTGCCATCGGCCAAAGCCATTGCATCAATGCCGACATAACTGCCCACATGCTCTTCTTTGACGAGCATGGGCTTCAGCATGGACAAACCTTCCTCATCATCCCCGTAGTTCTCAAAGGAAAGAATGGAATAGACCAGACCATCAGTCATGCCAATCGCTTTCTGTACATCAGCCAGCGGACAGAAATCAAACGGATTTCCCTCCAGGGACTGTTCATAAAGATTCTGCAACAGTTCTGCCGCGGTAGAATCCTTGCCTGCCTTAAGCCGCACAGGAACCGTATTGATGAACAGGCCGACCAGGTCGGACACATCGGCGGAGGTATTATCCCTACCGGAAACCACCTTGCCAAACACCACATCATCCAGACGGCAGACAGTCTGCAACACCATGCCCCAGGCCAGTTCCATACCACTGGATAGAGTTGCGCCCGCATTGCGGCACATCTGCTCAAACTGCCCAATCAGTCCGGCATCCAGATGTCTGATAATCCTATTATCCTTATAGCGCTCATGTTCGGCAATCCTGCCATAGGCAGGAATCTCCGCCTGATTTTCATAGCCTTCCAATAGATTAGCAAAGTACCTTGCAGCAACTTTCCTGTCCTTGGCAATGAGTTCCCTGACCATGGCCTCATAAAGGCCATTCTTGTCAGACATAATCTCCGGCTGCGTTATCCCTTCCCTTGCCATCTGCAGGAAATGCTCAAAGTCTTTCAGATATGTGCCCACACACCAGCCATCAACGATAATATGATGAACAGCCGTAATCAGGCAGGCAGTATTCTCCGAGGTCTTGGCGCAGATAATCTGGAACAACGGCCTTCTCTGCAGGTCAAAGCCCTCTCTAAGCATTTTCTCCCGTATCCTGTTCGCGACAGCAAAGTTGTCCTGCTCTTTGCTGATATCCACCAGCGAAAGGCCGGGTTTCCTGTCCGTGATGGCCTGACGATGTACCGCTACCCCTTCATGAATGATGGCCGTGCGCAGGACTTCATGCTTAACGGCCAGTGCATCCAATGCCAGGCGAAGTTCTTTTTCCGTGGGCAGGAAGTTCAGGGCATAGATATCCACCAGTCGGTAAGCCGAATCATGGGGGTCCATGACATGGGAAAGGAGCATTCCTTCCTGCAGCGGCGTCAGCGGATAAATCCGCTCGATATGTTCCCCTCTTGCCGCGAATTCAGCAACAACAGCGTTGAATTCTTCCTCGCTCCAAGAAGTTTCCCCTAAATCCGAGGCCGTGGCCACAGGTTCACGAACACCGTCCAAATGCGCTGTCAGCGCCCCAATCTCGCCCAGAATCCCCTGTGCAAAGGCCTGTGCTGTTTTCTCATCGTAAAGACCCGTATTGTAGTCCAAATAGAGGGCAAACCGTCCTCCGTCAATCAGACAGTTGACCGCCAAATCCGGGCCGTCACAATTCTTCACCGCTTGATAGTCCAGCCCCGTGGAAAAACCATCCTTGCTGTCCGGGGCAAAATACTTTCTGTTGTCCTCAGCACCTGCCACATCGCCCAGATAGTTGAACACCATTTTCGGAATGAGATTCTTTTCCCAAGCGAGCTTATGCTGTCCCTCCACAAAGGCGAGGACATTATAGCCGACACCCTTGTTCGGAATACGGTGCAGCGTCTCCTTCACCCGTATGAGATCATGCTGCGCCTCTCCATTCAGCTTTTCCAACACGACCGGAAAGATGGAAGTAAACCAGCCAATGGTGCGGTCGGTCAATAGTTCCTTGCCAATGTATTCACGGCCATGACCTTCCAGCTGCAGGGACAGGGAGTCCTTGCCAAAGGTCTGCCGGTAACTTCTGCCGACAGCCGTCAGCAACAGGTCGTTAATCTCCAGCTGATAGGCAGAAAGTTTGGCCGCGAGCAGTTTGTCTGTCCCGGGCTTGTCCAGAGAAACGGTAAGCTGCGCAAAATGACGGCTATAGTCCTTCCCCTTGGAGGTCTCCATAGCCAGAACCTTGCGGACCGTTTCCTGCCAATATGGAATCTCCAGCGACAGGGCATAGCTGTCCCGGTACTCTTTCATGGCCTGCGCATAGTCCTGATAGGTATGCGTCTTTTCCGGCAGCTTAACGGGTTCCTTGGCCAAAACCTGACCATAGGCCGTCTCCAAATCCTCCAGCAAAATACGCCAGGAAATGCCGTCCACAATGGTATGGTGCGCCGTAATGAAGAAAAGGTCCCTTGCGCCTGCATGCAGGAGCGCCGCCCGCACCAAGGCTTTGTCCACCGCCAGATGGGACTGGATATCCTCGCAGAGTTCCTTTATCTTGTCTGTCTCATCAGGCAGTGTATATTCTTCCAGTGTCACCCCATGTTCACCGGCAGCTGCGGCCTTTACAAAGAGATGCCCCTGCTCAAACCTACTGCGCAGCATATCATGCTGGAAGGTGATGCCATCAAAGGCCGCCTGCAAGGCCGTAAAATCGGCCCTGCCCTTCCATTCCAGCAGGGTGGACTGATTGAAATAAGCACTGTCCGGGTAGTCAAGGTCCTTGTAGAAGAGGAAAATGCCGCTGTCCTCCACCAAACCTTCTATCGGCTCCTGGCTTGCCTGTACTTCTGCAGCGCCATATCTGGCAAACTGGGCAATCTTTTCCACCACGCGGTGTTTCAGCACATCATTAGCCTTCAGCAGGATTCCCTGTGCCCGCAGGAAACTGACCATACGGATAGCCTTGATGGAGTCGCCGCCAATCTCAAAGAAATTGTCCAGAGCGCCAATCTTCACATCCCGTTCCAAAGCCTTCTTCATGCAGTCGGCTATCGCCTGCTCCAGTTCATTGCGCGGCGCAACGTACTCTACATCACGCTCCATAACCGGCTCCGGCAGCGCTTTACGGTCCAGTTTGCCATTAGGCGTTTCCGGCATTTTATCAAGCCGGACGAAACAGCCGGGAATCATGTAATCCGTAAGGCTTTCTTCCATGGCAGACTTCCAGGCCTGTTCGTCGATATCCTTGTCAGCCGTGTAGTAAAGGCAAAGAGTATCGTGCTTTACTTCGGCCGCCACCTGCATAATGCCCGGATATTTCAGGGCCGCGCTCTCCACTTCCCCGAGTTCAATGCGAAATCCGCGCAGTTTCACCTGAAAGTCTATGCGTCCAAAGAATTCCAGCTGCCCGTCCTCATTGTAACGGGCCAAATCGCCCGTGCGATAAACGCGCCGCACATCATCATCTGCTATCTTAATCTCAATGAACTTCTCCGCCGTAAGTTCCGGCCGTTTCCAATACCCTTTGGCCAGCTGCGGGCCGGACAGGCAGAGTTCACCCACTTCCCCCAGTGGCAGCAGTTCCTGTTTTTCTCCCAGAATAAACGCCGCGCAGTTGTAAAGTGGACGGCCAATGGGGATGGGATTATATTCCTTCCCCTTCTCCAGTTCAAAATACGTAGCATCCACCGTAAATTCCGTGGGGCCATAGGTATTATAGACCGCACCGCGCGCTTTGACGGTGCTCGTCATGGCCTCGCCACCCAGCACGATGTAGTCCACATTCAGCGGCTCATCCCCGGCCAGCATCTGGCCGAAACGGGTGGTATAGCAGCCGCCGGTAATGCCGTGCTTTTCGATGAATTTTTTCATTTCAAAGATATCACGCCGGGCCTCTTCCGGGACGATATAAACACAACCGCCAGCCGTAAGCGCAGGATACAAATCCTCCACTGAGGCATCAAAAGCAAAGTTCGAATGGCAGGCAATCCGGCTCTTTTCCGTCAGCTGCCAACGCTCCCGAATGAAGTGGACAAAGTTTAAGAGCGCCTTGTGCTGTATCATTACCCCCTTGGGCTTTCCCGTGGAGCCGGAGGTATAAATCATATAAGCCAGGCCTTCCGGCGACAGCTTATAATCATGCTTGCCAAGCGGTAAGCCCTTTCCTGTGGCCTCCCTTACGAAATTTTCCGTTATGACAAGTTTTGCCTCGGAATCTTCCATCATGTAGGTCACGCGGCCGGCAGGATATTCCAAGTCCAGCGGTACATAAGCGCCGCCTGCCTTGTGCACGCCCAGTGCCGCCGCAATAAATTCCTTGGACCGCCCCATGCGGATAGCCACAAAGGTATTCTCTTTTAGTCCCTTCTCCAGGAGATACGCTGCCACGCGGTCGGATACTTCATCCAATTCCCTATATGTCATGCTGCCGTTTTCATCAGCCACGGCCAGTCTATCAGGATATTTCTCTGCCTGTTTCTGAAATAAATCCACCCATGTCTCAGAAGTATCATAAACATACTTCTCGCCTTCAGACACTGCCAAAATTTTTTTCACTTGCAAATCCATCTTTATTCCTCCGTTAACCCGCCTTCAGAAATCAACGGCCCAAAGTCATTACTGCTGTAAATATTTCCTTAATTTTTTATTTTTCGACATTTATCAACTTATTCCTTTTATTATCGATAACCACAAAAATGGGTGGCTGACATTTGACTTGTCAACCACCCATTTGTCATTTTACCTTGGGAAAAATTATTTTGCCTGTTCAGCAGCCTCACGCATCACGATGGCATTTTCCACCGCGGTCAGATTGGCGTCAAACGCCTTAATAGCTGCTGCCTGCTGCTGTTTCGTTTCACACAGCACGAGTTCCACGCGTTCACCCAGCAGCCGCTTTACCTGCCGGAACGCCTGCCAGAAATCATAATTCCACGCCACCAGCACATAAGCATCAGCCAAATCACTATGAGCTGCATTGATGAGATCAGCCACTGAGGGGCTTTCCGTCTCACTGCCGGTAACGAGAATCTGCACGCCCTGTTCCTGCATTTCCTTGGCCTGTACGCGATTTTCCGCTACAGCCAGCAGGGCCACCTTCATCAAAGCGTCATGCGCCGACAGGGTATGCGGTTCGCTCATATTGGTGACATGAATGCCCTTCAACGGCCCCCAGCCGATGGCCTGCTCGATAACCCTGCCGGGATGGTCAGTATGCAAATGCACATCAACACCAGTAGCCGCTCTCTCCACCAGCGCAAAGGTGGAGAATTCCTTCAAATGAGCCTCAAGCTCCTTCATATCCACCTGCACATTTTTCACCGAAAAACGTACGCAGTAAGGACGAACCACATCATTGCGCGGGTCAGGCAGACCTGCCTGCTGTGCCTCCAAGCCCAAAGACAGGCTTACAGCCGGCG
The DNA here is from genome assembly GCF_000686945.1 of Selenomonas sp. AE3005. GTDB lineage: Bacteria > Bacillota > Negativicutes > Selenomonadales > Selenomonadaceae > Selenomonas_A. The sequence goes on along the minus strand of NZ_JMME01000006.1, from coordinate 114,532 downwards.
ATACGAAATTACCGTCCAAACCTTTGAGACAGCCCTGCAAAAACGCAAACATAATCCGCGCCCCGGCATCCTCTGTGCCTACCTTCTGCAAAGCCTTTTCCCCGGCTACGATGGCCGTTTCCAAAATTTCCGAAATTGGCTTATTGGCTCGTACAGCATGGTAAGCTCCCTTGGCCACTTCCTTGGCCAGTGTGATAATGGGACGTTCCGGGCGTTCGGGAATCACGCGCTGTGCGTATAAAATTCCGTACTGAAAAGCCTTGCCAAACTCCGAGGACGAAGCATTGTACTTCCCCAGCAGCCCCTTACCCAGGCCGCGGAACATCTGTGCGAGCACCACGCCGGCACTGCCCCGGGCCCCAAACAACGCCCCGGAGGCTACACGGCGTGACAAACCGCCAATGCTGTCATCATTCGTATCCTTCAAAGGCATAACGGCGGAACCCATGGTACGCAAAACATGCGTTCCCGGCATACTGCCGGCTCCGGGCAAACGATTTATCTCCTCGTACTCCAGCAAAAACTCACTATAAGCCCCGGCAACCATTCTTTTAAAATCACTGCCTGTAATTACTTCTTTATTTCCTGTCATAATATCACACCCATTCTATAGCTTGGAATATTTTCCTCTTAAAACAGGATTATACTATATATTTCGCGAAATAGTATACATAACCCTTTAAATTATTAGTCGTAAGGAGTTTTTTTATGCCAACAGTAAAGAAAACTACAGCAGATATAGACGGCGCTGCCAAAACCGCCGCCCCTAAGAAAACCACTCGCACCACAAAAAAAGCCAAGCCTGTCGAGGTTCCTGTCGAGGAAGAACTCAGCCCGGAAGTGGTGGAGGCCATCAACGTCATCAAAACACCGCCGCCCAAAGCAGTCAAACAACACGAGCGCATTTTTGCCCTGGATATTGGCACGCGCAGTGTTATCGGTATCGTGGCCGAGGAAGGTGACGACGAGAACCTGCACGTCATCGCCACTAACAGACTTGAACATAAGACCAGAGCCATGCTCGACGGACAAATTCACGATGTCCCGCAGGTAGCAGCCATCGTCGAAAAGGTAAAAAATGCCCTGATTGAAAAGACCGGCCCCATCAAAACGGCCGCTGTTGCTGCCGCCGGCCGTGCCCTCTACACCATGACCGCCGAGGCCGAAATGGAAGTAAACGGCCTCATCACAGCTGAACAGCAGCGCAATTTGGATTTTGCCGGCGTACAGGCGGCGCAGACCGCTTTGGCCGAAAGCCACACTGTCGATGACCCCAGCCGCTATTACTGCGTTGGCTACAGCACCATACGTTACGTTCTGGACGATATTCAGCTGAAAATGCTGATTGGCCAGCGCGGCAAAAAAGCCAAGGCCGTGGTCATTGCCACCTTCCTGCCCCGGCAGGTCATTGACTCCATGCAGTCAGCGCTCCATGCTACCAATTTGGAAATGCGCGCTCTGACTTTGGAGCCGATTGCCGCCATCAACGTGCTGATTCCGCCGACCATGCGCCATCTCAATCTGGTGCTCGTGGATATCGGCGCCGGCACCTCCGACGTGGCCATCACCAAAAACGGTTCTGTCATTGCCTACGGCATGGTGCCCCTGGCCGGTGACGAAGTAACCGAGGCCATCAGCCAGCGTTTCCTGCTGGACTTCAATATCGCAGAACAAATCAAACGGCAGGCTGCCAACGGCGAAGATGTCACCTTCACCGATATTTTAGGCACCGAGTACCATCTTACCGCCCGGGAAATACTGGACCCCGTTATGCCCAATATCGAAAACTTGGCCAACGCCATCGCCAAACAGATTTTTGAACTGAACGGCGATACGCCGCAGGCCGTTATGCTCGTAGGCGGCGGTTCCCAGACGCCGGGACTGGCAAAATTTGTCGCCGATGCTATGGGTATGCCGGAAAACAGAGTTGCCGTCCGCAAGCCGGATGTAGTCAACGGCATTACTGACATTCCCGATGAACTGCATTTGCCTGACGCCGTAACACCCTTAGGCATACTGAAAATTGCCTCGCTCAACACCCTGCACTTTCTCTCCGTCTATGTCAATGACGAAGAATACAGCCTGTTTAATTTCCGCGAGCTCACCGTCTCTGACGCGCTCCTGAACGCCGGTATCAACATGCGCAAGTATAACGGCCACCCCGGCCTGGGCCTGATGGTCAATATCGGCACGGAAAAGAAATTCTTCCCCGGCACCATGGGCACCTTTGCCAAAATCATGCTCGGGGACGAAGAGGCTGACCTTGATACTGTCATCAGGGACGGTGCCCGTATCACCGTCATTCCCGGTGAAAACGGCACCACCCCCACCGTACGCCTGGGTGATTTGGTCACTGCCGGACAGGAATACACCATTTACATCAACGGCCGCGAAAAACATATCCGTCAGCGCGTGACCGTCAACGGCAAAGAGGCTGACGCCGACCAGCTGCTGGCTGATGGCGATGTGATTGAAAGCCGGGAATTCAAGAGTCTGGGCGAGGCGCTGCTGGCCGCAGGCTATCCGCCCACCGGCCGCAAGATTCACTACACTCTGAACGGTTCGGAAACCGTATACAGCTGCACGCCGGAAATTTTGCTCAACGACCTGCCAGCCAGTATTTCCATGCCTATCCACGAGGGGGACCATGTGGAATACATCGCTGACGATGACCCGAAACTGGGCGATATTTTGAACATCAAAAATGCCGATACCTCCGTCATGATTTACTACGAAGGCAAGGAATTTGCTATCCCGTCTGCCAATGTAGAGCTGATGGTCAACGGCCGCACCGCCAGCCCGGGCACCATTATTGACGATGGCTGTGATATCACCTATCACACCTCCGCCCGGGTGGCCACCACGGTCAGTGACGCCCTGCTGGCAGTCAACTTCCAGCCGCCAGCCGCTACCAGCCGCGTGACCTTCACCATTTTGGTCAACGGTATTCCCGTGGACTTCACCGACCCGGTGAAAAACGGCGATACTCTGGAAGTACAGCTGACCAGCCGTGATGTTCCCATCACGCCCTCCCTGTCAGCCACTACGGCCGGGACTGAGTCCGGAGCCACACCAGCTGCCGCTGTACCGCCGGCTGAGGCCCCTGCTCCTGCACCTGTCCCCAGCGCCGTACATGGTGTGCCCACGCTGTCCACCATCAACGCCGCTGACGCCGCTCCCATGCACCACGCCGAACCCAACAAGCATATCCCAGGGCTCGCTGAGGCCATCGGCCAAAGCCAGGCGTCAGCTGCAGCCACAGACAAACCCGTAAGAAAAAGTATCTCCGACTTTATCCGTCGGGATTAAAGAAAAAGAAGGACGTTGCACCTAACCATGCGACGTCCTTCTTTTTATGTCATTTACTCAATCCCATAATATTTCAGCAGCGCCTGTGTGCCCTTATCTCCGGCGCCCTGCCGTTCCATCTGGCGCACTTCGCTGAGCACCTGCCCCAGCACTGGCAAAGCCGTGCCATAAGCTGCTGACGTTTCCGTACCGATGGCCAAATCCTTGCCGAAGTGTTTCATCATAAAGCCTGGCGCAAAGTCACCGTCCAGTCCCCGGCGCACGACATTGCTCATTTGGAAACTGCCAGCCGCCCCGGCAGAAATGGCCTTAAAGGTTTTTTCCAGGTCAATGCCGGAGGCTTTGGCATAAGCATACGCCTCACAAGCCCCGGCCAAAGCGCCGGCAATGGCAATCTGATTGCAGGCCTTGGCTTTTTGGCCGGCACCGGCACTGCCCATATAGACCAGATTTTTGCCCATCGCCGCAAACACCGGCTGCAAAGCCGTAAAGGCACTTTCCTCACCGCCCACCAATATGGACAGTGTAGCATTTTTGGCCCCGATATCCCCACCGGTCACCGGCGCGTCTACGGCATGAATGCCTTTGGCCTGCGCCGCCGTAAAAATCTTTTCCGCCAAGATAGGCGATGACGTAGTCATATCCACCACATAAGCACCGCTGGCGGCATTTTCCAAAATACCATTCTGCCCCAGATAGACTTCTTCCACATCTTTCGGATAGCCCACAATGGTAATCACCACGTCCTGCCCTTTAGCGCAGGCACCGGGGCTCTCACACCATTTAGCCCCTTTGGCTATCAGCCCCTCCGCCTTGGCTTTGGTGCGGTTGTACACACTGACGGAAAACCCGGCCTCCATAAGATGGCCAGCCATAGCCGCGCCCATAATGCCCGTACCAATAAAACCGATATTCTTAATGCCCATATTCATCGTCCTCCTGTCGTTAACTCCAAACTTGACATACTCCCCACGGCTAAAGCCGGGGGATTCTGGGATATTAGCGAACCTTGCCCACTGAAATAGCAGGTCTTACGAGTTCTCTCCACAATGGACAATGCCCTGCCCATTATTATTCTATGCGAAGAATTTTCTGTTTCCCTCGCGTTCTATATTTATCGAAGCGTTTCTGTCCCTATCGTGCATACTCCCACACTTGGGACAAATCCACTCTCTGATTTTTAGATTTTTTGTTTCCGTGTTCTGATAACCGCATTCTGAACATAGCTGACTTGAAGGAAAAAATCTATCTATTTCTACAACAGATGTACCTGTTCTTTGTGCCATATATTTCAGCTTGTTCACAAAATCAGCAAATCCTAAATCAGATATTTTTCTTCCGAAACGTTTTTGCATAGCCTTTAGATTTAAATCTTCAAGGCATATCAGAGCATATTCTCCAACGAGTTTGTTGGCTGCCTGCCAGTGAAAATTATCTCTTTGGTTGGCTATCTTCCTATGCAATCTTGCTATGGCAAGTTTTGCCTTCTTGCGATTATTGGAGCCTTTAGCTTTGCGGGACAGATTTCTGCTTGCTCTTTTTATAGAATTGGCATTTTGCTTGAAGAATAGAGGGGAAGCAATATCCTTGCCGTCCGAGGCATTAAGAAACATTTTCAGACCAAAGTCAAAACCGACACTTTTACCTGTTCTTGTTAAGACTTTATTTTCTGATGTCTCACAGACGAAATACAAATATATATCGCCCAATGCATCCCGTTTGACAGTGAGGACTTTTACCCTACCGTCTATTTCTCTTGACTTTGCATAACGATAGCGTTGCTTGCCGATTACGATACTACTGTCGGCTTCATTGAGTTTCCAACCAGCCTGTTTCAAAGTGAAGGACTTGTATTTCCTTATCTTTTTGAAGGCTGGCGGCGCAGTACGGATTTTATGTTTTAAGTTGCGGAAAAATAATTTATACGCTCTATCTATCCGTTGAGTTATATCCTGTACTGCTTGGGAACCTATTTCTTTTATATACGCAAATCTAGAAATCTTTTTCAATTTGGTTAAATGCTTCTGCAATTGGTACATATTCAGCGACTTGCCAAACAGCCTATAGTATCTTTTATGCAGAGCAATACAATGATTGTAGACAAGGCCTGCCACATTGATTTGTCTATGGAGTTTCCTGTTTCTTTTTGAATTATACAGCTTAAAGCGATAGGTTCTCACCTGCAATCACCACCTTACAAGTCTATTTTACAATTAGCAAGCTACACTGTCCACCTTCAATTGCTTACGCAAATTCGGTGGACGCGCCTTATATCCCCATGCCTAAAGGCAGGGGCTTTACGGCGCATTTGGTAAAAAGACTTCGCCAACCGTGCATTATTATCCTGCCTCGTTATCTTTTTAACACCGGTAATGGCAGCTGAGCCAGCAATACCGCCGCAAAGACCAGCACACAGCCCCCAATTTCCCGGCCATTCATAACCTCGCCCAGCACTGCCCAGCCGGCCAGGACCGCAAACACCGATTCCAGACTCATGAGCAGCGTGGCAATCGTCGGGTCAGTATATTTCTGCCCCAAAATCTGCAAAGTATATGCTATGCCGCTGGAAATCACCCCGGCAAACAACAACGGATATCTGGCCGCCCACAAACTATCTGCCGACGGTGTTTCAAAGCCTCCGACCAGACTGCCGGCAAAGACAAACGCCACCGCAAACTGCACCCAGGACAGCTTTATGCCATCTGCTTTTTTCTTCATAAAATAATCAATAACCCAAATATGCAGCGAGAAAAACACCGCACAGCAAAGCGTCAGGAAATCACCATAGCCCACGCTGAGTTCCTCATTAACACACAAGAAATAGAACCCTACAATTGCCAGCAGCACGCAAAATGCCAGAACCTTGGGAATGCGCTGACCGATTACCCGGCCCATCAAAGGCACCATAATGATATAAAGTGCCGTAATAAAACCAGCCTTGCCTGCTGTCGTATAGCAAATCCCGACCTGCTGCAGGGCGTCGGCCACGCCTAAAGTCAGGCCGCAGTAAAGACCGCCCCACAACGTTGCCTTATCCGGAGCAAACATTTCCCACAAGGACGCCTGCGGATTTTGCCGCGCCTGCACGCTGAACAGCAAAACTACCGGAATCAGCGCTATCATCGCCAATACATACCGCGCTGCACAAAAAGTAAACGGCCCGATATAATCCATGCCAGCACTCTGCGCCACAAAGCCGCCGCCCCAAATCATAGCCGTCAGCAGCAGCATTACATTGCCCTTCAATTTATCACTCATTCGCAACTCCCACTAAAGAACCACCATTTAATGATATATACAGAATTATAACACAAGCAGTGAATACTTAGTCATTTTATACAGAACCTCTAGGAGCTTTTTCCCATTGGGGTGTATGTAAAAAAATACACCGCCATATCGCAATGACGGTGTGTCTCAGGCAATATTTTTCAGCGCATGTTTCCGCTCGTACATCGCCTCGTCTGCCCGGTCAAAAATCCGCTTGCAGCTGTTGTCCTGCCCAGGGACATACTCAGCTATCCCCGCTGCCACGACCACGGCATCATGCTGACGGTTTTCCTCAACCGCCTCATTAAATGCTGCCAGCAGTTTTTCCCGATTTTCATAGTCCTCCTGTTCCAAAAAGACCACAAACTCATCGCCGCCTACCCGGTAAACAGGACTTTTCTTAAAGCTGTCACAAATCAAACGGCAGGCTGCTTTTATGTACTCATCCCCTACCTCATGGCCTAAGGTGTCATTGATGCGTTTCAAGTTATTGACATCCAGCACTACCAAAGCAAGTTCCTGTCTTATCCCTTTGGCAATCTCCCGGTCAATCTGCTCGATTTTCTCCGCATAGGCCAGTTTACTTTTCACACCAGTAAGGGCGTCCTTATACGCCAGTTGCCAGGCTTTGCACAACTCCTGAAACTGCTCCTGCTCACGTTCCAGCGCAATTTCCAAAGTTCTGCGGTATTCTTCCCGCTCATTTTCAATAACAAACGTCCGCAACAGGCACCCGCCAATCATATAGCTGATGGCATAGAGCGGATACGTGGGGAAAAATACCTGCACCGCCACAAAAAACATAATCAGCAGGCCGGAAAAACCAATGGTCCAATACCGCTGCCGCTTTTTCTCACTGCTGGCCGGAGCAAAGGAAAGCGTATAGATAGAGGTCAGCAGCAAAAGGATTATCTGATGGATGAACATACCGTCCCGGACTATGTCCCCATGATAAACGCCACTGCTATCGAAGTAGAACATCAGCGGCCAAAAGCGGTTAAGCGGCGTAGCCAGCACGACACCGGCAAAGAGCCCCCCACCCATATACTTTAGGAAACGGCTGAAATCATTATTGATTTCCAAATAAGACACCACATAACGGGTCCAGAGCCAAACACTTGCCGCCATAACGATAAAATATACTTCCGTGTCCAGATACAGCCAATCGAGCTCTTGTATTTCATACAGCCAGGCCCATAAAAAATCAACGAAATAGTAGGCAATCATCGCATACAAAAAATAGCGATAATTCTTCTTGTAGGCCTCCTCATCACAGGCTGCTTTTTTCAGCACCACATCATGATTGAGAATCAGGAGCACCAGCAGAGCCAGACAATCCACCAAGCAGTAGTACATATTCTGCCTCACCTCCTTTGCGCATAGCTGCAATATCTTTTACCTTATCCATAAGGGTAACCTGTTCTAAAAAGGAAGGCTTATGTATTCACGATTAACTTGTTGATAATTAGCTGCCAATGAGAGATATTTGTCCCCCCCCAGAAAGACAATATTATATTTATTCGCCCCCACTGCAACCAATACCTGCTATAATAATATTTTTGCCAGGTGGACACTAAGCTGATGTGCTCTCGTTTTTATTTATTTGACAAAACTATCCCTGGCCGCTAAACTAAAGACATAATCACATACACGGGAGCTCGCAGACGGGCTGAGAGGAAGTTATGCACTTCGACCGTTACGGAACTGCAGAGTCAGTTCCTAACCTGATTTGGATAATGCCAACGTAGGGAAGTAGGAATAACGTCATTCGGGACTATCCAAAAATTGGATAGTCCTTTTCGTTTGCCCATTTCCCTCCAGCTGAAGGAGGAATTAACTTGTTTAACACCTGGGAAAACATTCGCCAAACCGCGCCGCTGATTCATCACATCACCAACTATGTGACGGTAAATGATGTGGCCAATATCACGCTGGCCTGTGGGGCCAGCCCCGTTATGGCCGATGATGTGGAAGAAACAGCTGAAATCACGCAGCTGGCTGCAGGGCTATGTTTGAATATCGGCACGCTCAACGGACGTACTATCCCGGCCATGCTGAGCGCCGCCCGCAAGGCAAAGGAATTAAGCCATCCGGTTGTGCTCGATCCGGTAGGGGCTGGTGCCACTAAGCTGCGAACACAGACCGCGCTGGATATTTTACAGACCGGCAGCGTTACCTGCGTGCGGGGCAATATCTCGGAAATCAAAACCCTGATTCATGGCACAGGCAACACTAAGGGCGTAGATGCCGCCGCCGTAGACAGCGTAACCGAGGAAAACCTCACAAATTCCTGCGAATTTGCCCAGCAGGCCGCCCAACAGTTAAACACCATTGTGGCTATTACCGGCGCCATCGATTTGGTTGCCGACACGAAAAACTGCTATATCATCCGTAACGGCCATCCGGAAATGAGCCGTATCACGGGCACCGGCTGTCAGTGCTCGGCGCTCGTTGCCGCCTGCATTGCCGCCAGTCCCGCCAAGCCTTTGAAAGCTGCCGCTGCTGCCGTAATGGCTATGGGGCTGGCAGGAGAACTTGCCCATAAGCACCTTCTCCCCCACGAAGGCAATGCTGCCTACCGCAGCCGCATAATCGACACTATCTGTCACTTGACGGCAGAAGAGCTAACTAAGGGGGCAAAATATGAAATCCTCTAATATTACCGCCGCTGCTTTACAGCTCTATGCCGTAACCGACAGCCGCTGGTTAAATGGCAACTCTCTTGCCGAAGTAGTCGAAAAGGCCTTGGCCGGCGGCGTAACCTGTGTACAGCTGCGGGAAAAGCACTTGCCCTTTGACGAATTTCTGCGCACTGCCAAGGAAATAAAAGCACTCTGTCAAAACTATCATGTCCCCTTTATCGTGGACGATAATCTGGACATTGCCCTGGCCTGTGATGCCGACGGCCTCCATATCGGCCAGAACGATATGCCTGCCGCTAAGGCTCGTCAACTTCTAGGGCCGGATAAAATTCTCGGCGTATCGGCTCAAACCGCCCAGCAGGCTGTTACCGCCTGCCGGGACGGCGCCGATTATTTAGGCGTAGGCGCTGTATTTCCCACCGGCACAAAAACAGATGCCGTCGAAGTCCCCCTGGATATGCTGAAAACCATTACAGCCGCTGTGGATATTCCTGTAGTGGCCATCGGCGGCATTAACGCAGATAATATCGCCCAGCTTTCCGGCACGGGCATTGCCGGTGCCGCCGTGGTATCGGCCATCTTTGCCCAAAAGGACATAAAAAAAGCCGCCGCCAACCTGCGACAGCTTATTGCAAAGGAGTTTTAATTATGGTAAAAAAATGCGAACTCAAAACCGTTCTGACCATTGCCGGCAGTGACTCCAGCGGCGGAGCAGGCATTCAGGCTGACCTCAAGACCATGCTTGCGAGTGGTGTCTATGGCATGAGCGCCATCACCGCCCTGACTGCGCAAAATACCACAGGTGTCACGGCAGTAGCAAGGACAGCCCCGGATTTTCTTGCCGCACAATTAGACAGCGTCTTTACCGATATTTTCCCGGATGCCATAAAGACCGGCATGGTCTTTGACAGCGAACTGATTGAGGTTATCACCGCTAAACTCACCCAGTATCACGCGAAAAACATCGTGGTTGACCCCGTAATGGTAGCTACCAGCGGTGCCAGACTGCTGAATGAAGATGCTATCTCGGCATTGAAGAAAAAACTTCTGCCGCTGGCCACAGTCATTACCCCTAATCTCATGGAAGCCGAGGTTTTGGCCGGTCTGGAAATCAAGAGCCACGAAGATATGATACAAGCCGCCCAAAAACTTTACAAAACTTACGGCTGCAATGTGCTCTGCAAAGGCGGCCATCGCCTGCAGGACGCCGACGACCTGTTTTATACCGCAGACGGCCCCCTGTGGCTGAAAGGCGAACATATCGACAATCCCAACACCCACGGCACCGGCTGTACCCTCTCCTCCGCCATTGCCAGCAATCTGGCCAAAGCTCAGGAACTAACTACTGCCATAAAGAACGCTAAGGCCTATATCACGGGTGCCCTGCAGGCTAATCTTGATTTAGGGCACGGCGCAGGGCCGCTGCACCATGGCTGGAATCTTCACACCGTATAATTACAACGTAATTTTCACGATATTTTTCCCCTGCTGATAAGCATACGAACTCAATTTTGCCGTATTGCGAATGATATCTGCCCCCAAATCAGTCATGCGTTCATCATCTACAGACTCTGCAAGGATATCGTGGGCTAAGCCACCACTTATCAGTTCAATGTCAATGTTATCATTGGTTTGGGCAAATCAAACGTAGTACACGCAAAAAAAGCCATATCCAAATATGGACACAGCTTTTAAAATAGACAATATGGTGACCCAGGAGGGACTCGAACCCCCGACCCTTTGATTCGTAGTCAAATACTCTAATCCAACTGAGCTACTGAGTCATTGGTCAACTGCACTCGCAATCAACATAAATGATTATAGCGACCTTGAGCGCAGATGTCAACACTTTTTTTATTTTTGCAGAGCAACTTCTGCGTTTTCCTCTACCTCATCAGACTTGTTAATGAGTTTGTTCAGCAGAGGAACCGTGGCTGCCATAAGCACCGTGATGCCCAGCGTCACCATACCAATCTGGGTAAATACATCAGAGTAAACGCCCAAAGTCAGTACAGGGTCCGTAACATCTTTCGGCACAGCCGTCAGACTGGCTACCCAGCCGCCGATAATGGAAGAAATAGCCGTCGTCAGGAACCAGGCTCCCATGAGGAAACCAATCAGTTTCTGCGGCACGAGCTTGGAAATCATGGACAGGCCCAAGCCGCTGATAAGGAGCTCACCAATGGAGCTGAGGAAGTAAGAACCAACCAGCCACCAGGCAGAAACGATACCGGCCTCGCTGGCAAAGTTGGCCGAGAAACCAACCACGAGGAAGGAGCCGGCCGTCAGCAGCATGCCCAGCGTAAACTTGGAAGGCATGGACAAATCCTTGCCCTGACTGCCAAACCGGGAATACAGGAAAGCCAGAACCGGGCTGGCCAGCATAATCCAGAACGGATTCAGCGTCTGGAAAATCTGTGCGTCGGGAATGGCAATACCCATGATAGAAGGCTCTACATTCTTAATGGCAAAGAAATTCAAGGACGTCGGCATCTGATTGTACAGCGTGAAGAATACGATAGCCTCCACAATGAGAATCATGGCCGCAATCATATGGCTGCGCGTAGCGCCCCGCTCCTGGAAAATCATCTTGAAGAAAACGCCATATACGACAATACCAATAATCAGCAGCAGCCAGTGAGCCACAGACAGGTGGCTGAGCAGCCAGCTGGACACAAAAGTCATGGCCACTACACCGGCAATAGTCGCCACCAGTTTCGTCTTGGACAGCGGCATGTTGCCCACCGGCGAGTCAATGCCCTTGACCAGATAACGGAAACTAACAAAGCCGCCGATAGCCAGCACGAGGCCCATAGCACAAATCATAAAACCGAGGGACAAGCCATACTGTGCACCAATAATCGGCACGAGCAGCATGGAAACAAACGAGCCGATATTAACGGCCATATAGTACATGGTGAAAGCACTATCCAGCTCTTCTTCTGCACCTTCATACAGCTTGGACAGCAGGGACGAAGGATTGGCCTTAAAGATACCATTACCGCAGGCAATGGCCCCCAATGCCAGGAACACCAGGTCTTTATTGGAACCGGCCAGCCCCATCATAATGTAGCCGACCATCAGCACCACGGCACCTAACGCAATTGTACGCTGCGTCCCCAGCACCTTATCGCCGATAAAACCGCCGATAGATACATAACCATACACCATAGCACTGAAAGCACCGAACACCACAAAGGATTCAGCATCTTCCATGCCCAGGCTCCTTACAAAGAAACCTGCCAACACGGCCTGCAGGCCGTAATAACCAAACCGTTCCCAAAATTCCAGGAAAAAAAGCATATTAAACGCTTTTTTACGATTGACTGGCTGAGATTCCACCATAATCATTACTCCTAACTTCTTAAATATACATACACAGCACATTGCCACCGGCAATGTTTGCTACGAGTAGACATTATAGCACAAATATAAGTATCTGCAAAGTAGCCCAATGTGTAAAAACTGTTATATTGCTGACTATATATTTTTTCGCTCTGCAAAACAAAGACATTTGTCCTTTTTATATATGCAAATAAAAAAAGTACACCATATATGCCCTATACAAGCTAGACGTGTAAATAAAATAACACAAAAAAATATTTGTTTTTGTAAACTTGTAATATAGCGCGTACAGTCCAGCCACTTGTCCACTTCCTGTATACACCAGGCAGCAGCTGCTGTCATACGCCGGCAGGCTGTCATTTGACAGCTATACTGTATCTGCTACAATATAGTAAGCAATTCATGTAGAAAGAAAGGTTTTAGCATGCTTTACATCATTAACAGTCTGGTTACCGAAGGTGACGCCACGACCTTCTCGTTAGTTGGCGTTGCCAGTGACAAGAACAAAGCCGCCCAGCTGGCAGCTGAGGTTTACAAAGATTACAACAAGACAGCCTCCTTCCAGAATATCGAAATGATTACAGAATGGCTGGCTACGCGAAAGAATTATTCCTTCCGCAAGGACAAAAGTCATCGCCTGCAGCTGGCTATCACAGAGCTGGAGCAGGAAAGCACTGCTCCCGAAAATAAACTGATATTCTCGGCCGCCGCAGAACAGGACGAACTGATGCGCAAGGTCAGCCAGGCCCTCTTTGAAGGAAAGCATTCTGCCGAGCGCAATGGCGATGCCCCTTCCTGTCCCATCTCTTAACTTCATATCCCCAACCTTCCTTGATATAAGGAAGGTCTTTTTTCATGCCACGGCAAATCGCGGTCACATGTCCTTTCCTTTTTCGTCCTTTTTTTCTTAAAATAAAGATAAAAACGAATAGAACAAACTAAAACTTGATTTGGAGTGTAAGTAATGGAAAAACAAACCTCTTTTGTTCTGCATGGAAATATTATCTATACCCCTGATAAAGACAACTTCATTTCTTTAAAAAACGGCTACATGGTCGTAGAAGATGGCAAAATCACGGCCGTTGCGGCGGAAAAACCGGCCGCAGCTGACAGACTGCCAGTAAAAGACTGCCACGGCCAGCTCATCATGCCGGGCTTTGCGGATATGCACCTGCATGCCCCCCAGTACATTCAGATTGGTATGGGCATGGATTACAAACTGCTGGACTGGCTGGACGGCTATACGTTTAAAGAAGAACCAAAATTCGCTGACCCGGCTTATGCCCGTGAAATTTATCCGCTCTTTGTCGATGAGCTGGCCAGCTGCGGTACGACCTCGTCAACAATGTTTGCCACGATTCACCAGGAAAGCACCGATATCCTGTGTGACCTGCTCGCGCAAAAGGGGCTGCGTGCCTATGTCGGCAAGGTAAATATGGATACCAACTCCGCCCCGGCACTCACGGAGGACACCGCGTCTTCCCTGCAGGCTACGGAAGAATTTATCAGTAAATGGCAGAATCACCCTTTGGTCAAGCCCATCATCACTCCGCGGTTCGTCCCCTCAGTCACAGCTGAAATGATGACCGGCCTGGGCGAACTGGCCAAGAAATATCAGATTCCCGTACAAAGCCATCTGTCGGAAAATCCCGGCGAAATTCAGCTGGTCAAGGAACTCTTCCCTGAAGATAAATACTATATGAGCGTCTACGAGCGTTTCGGTCTCTTTGGACAGACGCCGACGCTTATGGCTCACTGTATCCATCTTTCTGCCGAGGAAATCGCCATCATGGCGCAGACCGGTGTCTACGCTGTTCACTGCCCGGCCTCCAACCTGAACCTGTCCAGCGGCCTCATGCCGATGCGCAAAATGCTCGACGCTGGTGTCAAGGTGGTTCTGGGCAGCGATATTGGTGCCGGCCACACCTTATATATGCCGCACGAAATCGTCCGCGCCATTGAAGTATCCAAAATCCGCAGTATTGCCAATCCGGCAGAAACGCCGCTGAAACTCTCCGAGGCCTTCTATCTGGCCACCAAGGCCGGCGGTGAATTCTTCGGTCAGACAGGCAGCTTTGAACAGGGCTGGGCTGCTGACTTCCTCATCACCGACGTACCGGCATATCAGCAGGAACGCACTGTGGACGAACAGCTGCAATACTTCATTTACCACGGCACTGCTCAGGATATTCGCGAAGTCTATGTAAATGGTCTCGCCGTCAAAAAATAAATTGTTATAACGGAGTATGTAAATGGAAAAGTTAATATATGCAATCAAGAATGCCAATCGGGAAGATTTCATCATGGCCACAGCCTCCGGGCTTACGGCGCTTTTCATGCTGGTGGATATTCCTGTCTGGGCCGTGTTTATCGGCTGGACGTGGTACTTGTCCATCGGTGCTAATGTCCGTGCCATCAAAGAAGGTGCCATCACCTGTATCTTAGGCGGCGTACTGGCCCTGTCCTCAGTCGTCTGCATTGACCTGCTGAAACCTTATCTCCCCTGGCTGCTGCCGAATATCATCGGTGTTTTCCCCAATATCCTGCTGCTGATTCTGACCTTCAAGATTCCCGGCATTCAGCCGCTGGTTGGCTTTAATGCCTTCTCCTGTATCTTTGCCGGTTATTATCTGAATGGTTTCCCGGTACATCCTGATTACTGGCTCAACATCGTGCTGGCGTTCCTCTATATTAACGGCGGCAATATCATCGGCCTGTTCGAAGGCTGGTTTGTACAAAGAATCTGCCGCCTGGCCGGTTATAACCCCAATAATGACTAAAAAAAGCTGTGAAGTGCGGACTATGCCGCTGACTTCACAGCTTTTATATTTACTAAATGGTGCGATTGGCGCGATTCGAACGCGCGACCTGCCGCTTAGGAGGCGGACGCTCTATCCAACTGAGCTACAACCGCAACATATATCATTATAACGCCAAAGTGCTGGTTTTGACAAGGTCAAAACCAGCACTTTTCTATCTTAGGAATCACGGCGGCAGATATCTGCCCCGAGCCCTACTAACTTCTGTACAAGGTTGTCATAACCACGGTCGATGTGGTGGATATAGCCCACCTGCGTTTCACCTTCCGCTACCAGGCCTGCCAGTACCATGGCTGCCCCAGCGCGCAGGTCCGTAGCCTTCACCTGACAGCCGGTCAGCGTATCTACGCCTTCCACTACAGAGGTACGGCCATCAATCTTGATGTTCGCCCCCATGCGCTTTAATTCGTCCACATGCATGAAACGGTTTTCAAAGACAGTTTCTGTCACCAGTCCCGTACCTTCGGCCACAGCCAGCATGGCCATGAACTGCGCCTGCATATCCGTGGGGAACCCGGGATATGGCATGGTTTTGATATCTACCGCCTTGACGCGCTTATTACAGGAAACACGAATGCCGTCAACATCTTCTTCTATGGATACACCAGCCTCTTTCAGCTTGGCAATAACCGGTTTCAGATGCTCACTGATGGCGTTTTCAATGTATACATCGCCCTGCGTCATAGCCGCAGCTACCATGTAAGTGCCGGCCTCAATGCGGTCAGGAATGATGGTGTAATCACGGCCTACCAGTTTGGACACGCCTTCGATTTTAATGACGTTAGTACCGGCACCACGAATCTTGGCCCCCATCACGTTGAGGTAATTGGCCAAATCGACGATTTCCGGTTCCTGCGCAGGATTTTCCAGCACCGTAACGCCCTCAGCCATAGCCGCAGCCATCAGGATATTTTCCGTAGCACCTACGCTCGGGAAATCCAGATAGATTTTAGCGCCCTTCAGACCTTCAGGAGCCGTGGCCTCGATGAAACCATGACCGATTTTAATCTCTGCCCCCAGAGCCTCAAAGCCTTTCAAGTGCAGGTCAATCGGCCGGGTACCGATGGCACAGCCGCCCGGCAGGGAAATCTTGGCCTGACCGCAGCGTGCCAGCAACGGCCCCATAATCAGGAACGAGGCGCGCATTTTCCGCACCAGGTCATAGGGAGCCTCACAGCTGCCAATGACACTGCTGTCAACGTGCAGCTGATGCTTTTCCACATCGAACTCCACTTTAACGCCTAATTTTTTCAAGACTTCAGTAATGGTATGTACATCTTCCAAAGCAGGGACTTCATCTAAAAGGCTGGCTGTATCCTGCCCCAGCAGCGTAGCGGCAATTATTGGCAATACCGCATTCTTGGCACCGCTGATTTTTACACGCCCTTTAAGCGGCTGTCCCCCATGTATAATCAACTTTTCCATTAAGTTCTTTATCCTCCCAATAGTCATGCTTTGTGCAAGCACCAACCAATAGTTTACCATTAACCGTAAGTCTTTACAATAGGCAGTTTTAACCTCTTTCCACGGTCAAAGTGGAATGGATTACATTGTCAATGATATAGCCCGTGGCAAACTTGGTTTCCCCAGGTGTCAGCGGCGTCTTGCCAAACTCGTCCAGCTTGCTGACTTTTTCCCGGCTCCGCTGCATGGCAGCCTCTTTCGCCGCCAGTATGTTATCCTGGCTGACCGGCTTTTGCACAGCGCCCGGCGTAATGACTATCTCGTTGTTCTTGCCGGATTTTTCCAGTTTCAGCAGTTTATCCTCTGTGGTCTGTTTCATATCGGCCTCACTGGTCAAATCGATGCCCGACTGCTGCAGGAGCATGAGGGCCGTGGCCGGAATCAGGCCGCCGCCGCGGATATCCAGATTCAGGGAGCCGGCCGGCTGCGCCTCCGGCACCTTATACGGAATTACCAATGTTTCCTGCGCCTTGCGGTAAGGCTTTATCGTTGTGGTGAATTTGACCGTTTCACCAGGTTTTACCTTTTTCTTATCCGGCACAGCTGATACGAGGGAGGCTGTCTTGCGGCCGCCTTCCACGGTAATGTCCACCTGTACGTCAATGATATCCGATTCTTTTTCGCTGTTCTGGCAGATGGTGTTCATGGCCTGCATGAGTTCCGCCATCGCAATCTGTCCCACATCAGCGTTATTGTAGAACATATTATCTCTGGTCACCACACCGCTCTTTACCGCGTTGGTGCGGATTTTAAAGCCCACCTTGGCGGTGCTGCCGCTGAGGTTGTCACTGGTCTTGGACAGTGCCGCATAGGCAATGCCGCCGGAAAGCTGCGGCAGGAAATCTTCATCATAGGCAATGCGGGCGCCGTAATTTTCACTGCGGGCCAGGCCATTATCCTTGACGTTTACCTTAATGGGTACAACCATGGGGAATACGCCCAATGTCCCGGCTATGCCCGTGGCTCTGTCCTGACTTATGCGGCCGATAATATTGCCGATATTGGCGACCTTCATGCCGTTGCTCTGACCGCTGACTGTACCTACGACCGTGGCGTCAGTCATGAAGTAATTGACATTGCCGCGGTGCAGAAAAGGATGACCAAAAGCCAAAATCCGGTCACCATCTACCGCCGTAACGGTTCCGGTAGCCCCTACAGCAAAGTCACCGTAAGTTACAGCCACACCGACTGCCGCCCCCGGTACTAAGCTGGCATTGTATTTCGTCTGCCCCTGAACGGCCTCGCCGGGTGCCCCCATCGGCAGGAACTGCATGGTGTTGCCCGGGTCTATCTGCTGTTTCAGGAAGTTTAAACCGGCCTGGTTAAAACCGGCAAAATACATAACGTCCTTGGGCTCAGCCGTTTTTTCTGCCTTAGCCGCAGCAGGTTCCTTAGTATCTTTTAGCTCTTTAGCCTCTTTGGACTCTTTAACTTCTTTGACATCTTTGACATCCTGCGGCTCAACTGACTCTTTTGCCGTATCAGCATTTTCTTTGTCCGCCTCGACAGCCTTACGGGCCCGGTCCAGAAGGTCATCACCATAGACTTTCTTATCGCCTGCTTTGGCCCGTTCTTCCTGTTCTTTTTTCTTCTCAGCCTCGGCCTTTTCCCGGTTTTCAGCCGCCTTTTTTATATTTATCGTAGAAATTCTGGTCTTGTTCTTCTTGTCCGGCATTGACCATAAGGGAATCATTTCATCAATGGGCGTAATAAAGAACGTATACGGCGTCATTTCCTTGATACCAGCGGCCACAGCGCCAATCAGATAGCCGTCCACGTAAACGGGGCTGCCGCTCATGCCCTGCAAGATACCACCAGTCTGCTGTACCACCGGCCCGGAGGCTTTGGCCATAATCATGGGCTGGGAGCCCTTGCCATTTTCCATATTGCCTACGATATCAACCTGAAAATCACGCAGTTCCCCGCTGCTGTCAATTACCGTATAAGCTGTACCCACCATGCCTTCCTGTACCTGGCTGTGCGGCATTATCGGGTCCATAGACCAGCCCGTTGCCGGTGCAGTCAAAAGCATACCGGCCAATCCCAGGGCAGTAATCTTTTTTGCCAGTGCCCTACCGGTTTTAAATTTATGCAAAATAATTCACCTCATTTGCTATACATTATAATATGCCATCATTTCATTATAACCCGTTACCCATTCTTTTGCCATAGGCAGAAAGTCCCAGGCAGCATTTATTTTTTAGTAAGTATCAGTGCCGACCCCACCGAACGTTCATGACCATCGCTCGGGGAATTCTGCACCTCGCCGCCCACGACCAAGGCACTGGAGCCGCCGCCATCTAAGTTCATGGCATCCTTGGCGCCCATTTTAACGAGCAGTTCGGCCCATTCCGTAAGCGTCAGGCCTACGCTGTCCTCCTGACGGCCGTCAACTACACCAAAAAGATAGTTGCCGTTTTTCAAAATAGCCACGGCACTGCGCGGCGCACGGCCATAACGGATATCGGAAGGGAACTGCTCCCAGCCGGCCGTTACCTTGACATTGCCATTTTCCACCAGCCGGGGGCCGGCGCCCATAATCTCAACCGCCTGATTCCAGGGGCTGCCGAGTTCCTGGGAAATGACGGCCTTATCGCCCACTTTTACCTGGGCAAACGCATCGGCTGCGGCACCATGCACCGATACCACCACGCCGTTTTTCGGAATAACCGAATTGCCTTTATTTATCGCCGTCACCTTGCCATTTACGACCGTATATTCTTTACCGAACTCATTAGTGCGCGTCCGCGTGCCATACCAGTGATTATAGAGAGTGAGATTATCCTCACCGCGCTCAGCGTCCACCCCGGACACGGCCTGGCTGACACCGCCAATGGTAACCCGGCCATTATAGGAAACACGCCCCATCACCGGCTGCCCGTTGGACAGAATCCCCAGTGCCGTACGTTTATAATACGTCGTACCGGCCATGTCGCCATCGATTTTCACCATGCCGATGGCATCGCCATTGCCGGCAAAATACGTGGCATTAACAGCCGCCACAGCGTCCGTCATATCCGAAATACCGCTGGTGGTCTGCAAGCCTGGCACACGTCCCCGGGCCAGTGCCGGTTTTACATTATAGATATTTTTATCCGCCTCGACAAAGTAAGCCGAAACCTTACCGGCATCATTCCAATAGACATACTCGCGTCTGGCCATGCCCGGCGCCACCATCTCACTGTACAGGCCGTCAAATTTCAAGCGTAACAGATTGCCTTCGAGCTCCTTGCCCACACCATTTTTTCCGGCATTAGCGGTAACACCAGACGGTTTCTTGGCTGTTTTTTTCTGCGCTGCCGCCAGAACGTCCACAAACACGCGTGGCGGATTAGCCAGTTTTTCTACTTTATATGTATAGCCGTCACGCAGGCGCATTGTCACGAGTAAATGACCATTGCGCTCCGTGTACTTCACCGATTCCACCCGGGAACTGGAAAAACTTTTCTCCGCAATACTGCGTTTATCTGCATTGAAAAAATCCACCGTCAGCGTCCGCTTGTCTGCTGACAAGGTCACATTGTACTTAGGAATAGCTGACCAGTCAAAAACCACCCGGTCATGCGCAGAACCGCTGTGATAGCGCACAGACGTCAAATCTGCCGCGCTTACTCCCACCGGCAGCCCCAGCAAAGATACCGCCAACGACAACGTAACCAGATTACGAGACTTCATAAACAAACTCAAAGACCTCCCGTAGAATAAGCAAAACCAAAAGGAAAAAAATGGGGCGGTTGACACAACCGCCCCAGCCTTGCCTTATTTTATCACATTTTGACTCTGTTTCTCAACCTGTGGTTTCAGCTGCTTATACATCATATCGGCAATGCCGATACCACCGCCGGCAGCTACATTTTTCATCAGTTCATCATCGCGCATGTCCTGAAAAATTTTCAAGGCATTGGACTCTCCAAACAGCTCATTCTTCGGCACGGTTGCCCGCATCTGCCGATACATCATGGACAAAAACATCGCCTCAAAACCCTCACAGGCTTTCCGCAAATCCTTGTCCCGTTTAGCGGCCTCGGTGTCCTCCGGCTTGACGGCAGCCTTATTCTGCAAATCTTTCAGCACATCGGCAAACTTAGCTGATTCTGCCGCTGTCCGGGCTGACTCATAAGTGTTATTGCCCGTCAGTTCTGTATTGCTGTTAATTCCCAAGGGTGTAATCTGCATAATTATCACCTGCTTAAATCAACTGCAGTTCAGCGTGCAGGGCACCTGCCGCCTTCATCGCCTGCAGAATGGAGATCGTATCGCGCGGCGTTGCCCCTACGGCATTTAACGCGCCGACAATATCGCTGACATTTGCCGTAGCCGGCAGCACAATCGTACTGGCCTTATCTTCCGTCACCGTCACATCAGTGTTTTTCGTCACAATGGTCGTACCATAGCTGAACGGGTCCGGCTGATTGGCATTCTGGTTTTTCTGTACCCTGATGGACAAGCCGCCCTGGGTAATGGCAATTTCATCAACGGACACATCGCCGCCCATAACAATGGTACCGGTACGTTCATTCACCACAATCTTAGCCACCTTGTCGGGCATTACCGGCAATTCCTCAATAGAGGCCACAAAGCCCACCACGTTTCTCCGGAAGTAAGACGGTACACTTATATCAATACGTCCCGGATTGACGGCCGAGGCAATAGCGCCATACTGCGAATTGATGGCCTCTGCCATACGGCTGGCGGTCGTAAAGTCCGGATGAGCCAGCGACAGGGACAAACGCCCGTTGTTGCCTAAATCATCTTCCACCGTCCGCTCGACGATAGCCCCGTTGGGTGTCATACCCACCGTGGGGAAATTCTTCGTTGCCGTGGAGTTGCCGCCGCCCCGGCCGGCCATAAAGCCGCCCGTGGAAACAGGCCCCTGCGCAACAGCATATACTTCACCGTTGCCGGCTTTCAAGGGTGTCTGCAAGAGCGTACCGCCCTGAATGCTGTCAGCATCACCAATCGAGGATACGGTAATATCGATGGTATCACCCTCGCGTACAAAGGGCGGTAAGTTGGCTGTTACAATAACCGCAGCCACGTTATCCGACTTCAAAGCTCCCTGGCTTACCGTCACCCCGTAAGTTTTCAGCATATTGACAATGGATTGTACCGTTTCCACGGACTTATTGGAATCACCCGTGCCATTGAGGCCTACTACCAGGCCATAGCCCATCAGCTGGTTGGAACGGACGCCCTGCACCTTGGCGATATCCTTTATCCTTGTCACGGCATTATCTGCCGACGCTAAGGGGGGCACAGCCCCTAAAACCATAGCCCCGGCCAGTAAACAAGCCAATAGTTTCTTCATGTATTGCCTCCGTAGTCTTAGAACAGGAAATTAAAGATTTGCGTGAGTATACCTTGACGCTGTTTAGCATTCAGCGGCCCCTTGCCATCAAACCGCACCGTTGCCCCCGCGATTTTCGTGGAAGAAATGGTATTATTGGCCGTAATATCCTCAGGACGGCAGATACCCTTAAAGGTTATCTTGTGTTCATTCTTGTTATTCCAAATGGACTGCGTCCCCTCCAGCACCAAATTACCATTGGGCTGCACGTCCACCACCGTCACCGTCACATTGGCATTGGTGGAATTCTTGGAAGTAGCCGCACCATCAGCCTTAAAGGAATCCGAACCAGAGGCCGTGGCCATCTTCAAAAAATCAAAAATGCCTATACCGGCATTCAGATTGGTCTTGCCGCTCTTGCTGTTGGAATTGGAACGGGTGTCCGAAATACTGGTGGACTCGCTGATGACAATGGTCAGGATATCCCCCACATCCGAGGCCTTACGGTCGGAAAAGATATTCCGGTACCGGCCGCCGCCTGCCCACAGCGACTGAGCAGAAACCACCGGTGCCACGGAGAAAAACAACGTACCGGCCGTCAGGGCCAGGGCTATTTGTTTTTTATATTTTAACTTCATAGTCACTACCTGCCTTTATATCATTCAATCTTCACCGTAGCAGCGTCGATAACCTTGCCGCGCAAAGTCTTGGCTGACCGGGCATTACGCACCTTGATAACCTCACCAATACGCCCCTTTTGCAGGGCTACGCCCTCGGCACTGACCTCCACGCCATTGTAATTGGTAAGCAGCCGCACCGGCGCCCCGGAATGAACGACAATGGGATTTTGCAGCATATTCTGCTCTATGGGCTGCCCCATACGGATATAACGCACCGGCACCCGTCCGGCAATATCTTCGGCCTTGGTCAGATAGCGTCCTTTGCCTCCCGTAACTTCACGTTCTTCCACGTGTACCGCACTCGGAGAAATCGCTGTTTCGAGCGGCAGATTAGCACCTGCCACCAACACCTTTTCAAAGACCTGCACCCGATAATAGCAAATGACACGCCGGTATAATTTTTGGTCCAGCATAATGCTGATATGCACCGGCTGCACACCGCCATAACGCAGTGTTCCCGAGATTTCGGACTCAAAGGTAACCTTGCCGGCCGGCAGGCGCACATTGGTGGGATTAGTGGTAAGTGTCAGCACATGCCGCCTATCCTCACCACATTTATGCAATTCCAGCTCCAGCTGCTGCCGGGCCAGGCCGGCCAGTTTCTGTGAGCTGACCATCTGGGGAAATACCTCCGCCTGCGTATTACCGCCATAAATAGCTTCTGCCCGCGGCGAAAATCCCAGTGCTAACAGACAGAAGAAGCCACTCCATAGCATACATAATATACTGCGAATGGCTAAGCGGCTTCTTTTAGTTTTCATCAACGTTTAAGTCCATTGGCGATTTCCAGCATGGAATCGGAGGTCGTAATAGCCTTGGAGTTTGATTCATAAGCACGCTGGGAAATAATCATATTGACCATTTCCTCGACAATCTGCACATTGCTCATTTCCAACGTGCCCTGCGTCAGCGTTCCTGCGCCGTCGGTTCCGGGATTGCTCTCAATAGCCTGCCCGGAGGCCTCCGATACGATAAAGAGGTTTTTGCCGATAGCCGTAAGACCGGCAGGATTGACAAAACGTGCCAACGTAATACGGCCTACATTCTGCTGCGTACCGCCGGCCGGCGTTTCCGAAACCTGGCCATCACCGGCAATAACGATGGAATCCACCGGCGAAGTTTCACCAAAGGTAATGCCGTCAGCCAACAGATAACCATCAGACGTTACCAGACGGCGCTGCGAATCCAGCTTGAACGCACCATCACGGGTATAGCCTGTAGTGCCATCCGGCAGGGTAACACGGAAATAGCCTTCTCCCTGAATACCCACATCTGTAGGATTCTCCGTAGTCTGCAGCGGCCCCTGCGTAATAACACGCTGCGTAGCCGCCACTCTGGTTCCCAAACCAATCTGCAGACCCGTAGGATACTGATTATCCTGCCCACTCTGCGCCCCGGCATCACGCAAGGTCTGGTAAATCAAATCCTGAAATTCAGCTCTGACCTTCTTGCCGCCGTAGGTATTAACATTAGCAATATTATTGGAAATAACATCCATATTAGTCTGCTGCCCCTTCATACCCGAAGCTGCCGACCAAAGCGCTCTCATCATAACGAGCTACCTCCTTACACCACAAAACGATAATGCTATATCGTTGCCCAGCGCCCATGGAAGGGCGCAGGCGGACGTAAATCACGTGATGTGATTTCAGTCCGCTGTTTTCTTTTGGTACTTTTCTTTACGCTAAAGAAAAGTACAGAAAACGTATCTCCTTTATATATCGAACAAACCGACAAAAATCTTAAGTCAATCTGCCAACTTCATTTACCGATTTATCCAGCATGGAATCCTGCGTCGTCACCGCCTTGGAACCGGCCTCATACACGCGGTAATTATTGATAAGCTCCACCATTTCCGATACGACATTAGTATTGGAGCGTTCCAGCAGCCCCTGCTGGATTTCCCCTGTCGCCGGCTGTGGCCGGGCACCTTCCTGCGGATAATAAAGATTATTCCCCTGTTTCAGCACAGCCCGGCGATTGTCAAACTGCACGAACTCCAGTTGGCCAATCTGCACATTATCGGCGTAAACCTCACCCTGGGAACCGACCATAATGCTGGTGGTTTCCTCGGGAATGGTTATCCCCTGCCCATTACGCCCCAGCACTGTTTGACCATTCACCGTCTGAATCTGCCCCGTGGCCGACTTGTAAAAATTGCCGTCCCGGGTATAGCGTACGCCGTTAGGCGTCTGAATGGCAAAATATCCCTCACCGGAAATAGCCAGGTCCAAAGGATTTCCCGTAGTTTCAAACGCGCCCTGCGTATGTTCCGTCGCTATCTCATCGATATAAGAACCGAGCCCCAGGGTACCGACCACGGGGAAAGCCTCCCCTACATGGAACTGTTTGAAACTGGTCACATCTTCACGATTGACACCGTCATTGATACGGCGAATCAGCATGGGCCGGAACTCCCGATTGATGGCCTCATCTCTTTTAAATCCCGTTGTATTGGCGTTGGCAAGATTATTTGCCAGCGTGTCGGTGCGCTTGGTTTCCGTAATCATTCCTGCGCCTGCCGTATAAAGACCACGCCACATATTATGTCACTCCCCTAACATCTACACTTTTCCTTGCCTCTATAATTCGCGAAAAAAAGAGAAACTCCTGTCAGAGTTTCTCTCGCTGATAATTATTTTTTTAACGGCCGGTTTTTACATTACGTGCTTTGCCATCGAATTTGGAGAACGAATCCAGCGCCTTGCCGCAGCCAATCGCCACGCAGCTCATAGCTTCCTCAGCCAGTGCCGTGGGGATATCAGTTTCCCGGCGGATAAGCTCGTCCAGACCGTAGAGCATTGCGCCGCCGCCCGTGAGGACGATACCGCAGTTCATGATATCTGCAGCCAGTTCCGGCGGCGTTTCTTCCAATACCTTCTTCACGCAGTCAACGATTTTCGTCACCGAATCACGCATGGCCTCGGCAGCCTGTGCTGTCGTAATCTGCACATTCTTCGGCAGGCCCGACAACATATCACGGCCGCGGATATCCATCACTTCGTTGCGCGCCGTGGCAAAAGCAGCGCCCACTACCATCTTCACATCTTCAGCAGTGCGTTCGCCAATCATGATGTTAAATTCCTTTTTCACGTAAGCCATGATGTCCTCATCGAACTTGTCGCCAGCCACGCGCAGGGACGCACTATTTACAATGCCGCCCAAGGAAATCACGGCGATATCCGTCGTGCCGCCGCCGATATCGACCACCATGGAACCACGCGGTTCCGAGATATCCAGACCAGCCCCGAGCGCTGCGGCCAGCGGTTCTTCAATCAGCTGGGTATGACGGGCACCAGCCTGTTCAGCAGCCTCCTGCACAGCACGCTGCTCCACCATCGTAACCCCTGACGGGATACAAATCATAATCCGGGGACGGAATACAAAACGGCGTCCTACCACCTTTTCAATGAAGTGACGCAGCATGCTTTCCGTGATATCATAATCGGCAATAACGCCCTCGCGCAGAGGACGGACAGCCACGATATTGCCCGGCGTACGGCCAATCATCTGCCGTGCCTCTTCACCGATAGCCAGCACCCGGTTGGTGTCCCTGTCAATAGCCACCACAGACGGTTCACGCAGAACAATACCTTTACCCTTTACGTATACCAGCACATTTGCCGTGCCCAAATCTATACCGATATCCAATGACATACCAAACATCTATGTTACAATCTCCTTCCGGTTACATACGCATACAACAATCTATAATATATAATAAAACCCTCCTAATTACAATAACTTAACCTAAGAAAATCTTAGCTATTCTCCAGACCTTGTAAATTTACACATTTTCCCGTCATTTTTGACATTTACTGTAATTTTGTGAAAAATATTGCTTTTGTTTCTTTAAAATTCATCATTGACACTAGGTCTTAATAGTGCTACGATTAACACGACTTAGGGATATATTTCACTTATTCAATCAGGGGGTAATAACAAAATGAACAACAGAAGAAAAATCGTCGTCATTGGCGCCAGCAACGTTGGCTCCGCAGTTGCCAACAAAATCGCTGACTTCCAGCTGGCTACGGAAGTAGTCCTCATCGACCTCAACGAAGACAAGGCTTGGGGCGAAGCTAAGGACTCCAGCCATGCAACGAGCTGCATCTACAGCACGAACATCAAGTTCCACCTCGGTGACTATGAAGACTGCAAAGATGCAAACATCATCGTTATCACGGCTGGTCCGTCCATCCGCCCGGGCGAAACTCCGGACCGCCTGAAACTGGCTGGCACCAACGCCAAGATCATGAGCTCCGTTATGGGCGAGATCGTAAAACGCACCAAGGAAGCTATGATCATCATGATCACCAACCCGCTTGACGTTGCTACTTATGTTGTTTCCACGCAGTTCGATTATCCGCGCAACCTCATCCTTGGTACTGGTACGATGCTCGAAACTTATCGTTTCCGCCGCATCCTGGCTGACAAGTACCAGGTTGACCCGAAGAACATCAACGGTTATGTTCTCGGTGAACACGGCAACGCTGCTTTCGTTGCTTGGTCCACGACTGGCTGCGCTGGTTTCCCCATTGATGATCTGGATGAATATTTCCACCGCACGGAAAAACTCAGCCACGAGGCTGTTGAACAGGAACTGGTTCAGGTTGCTTACGATGTTATCAACAAGAAGGGCTTCACGAACACCGGTATCGCTATGGCTGCCTGCCGTTTCATCAAGTCCGTTCTGTATGATGAACACACCATCCTGCCCTGCTCCGCAGTTCTCGAAGGCGAATACGGCCTGAAAGACGTTGCTCTTTCCATTCCCCGTATGGTTTGCGCTGATGGTATCATGCGCTCCTTCGAAGTTCACCTCACTGACGATGAACTCGAAAAAATGCACAAAGCTGCTCAGAGCGTTCGTTCCGCTCTCGATGGCGCTGGCATCAAATAAGATTGCTGTTACGGCAAACAAAAACGCTGGACTTTCGTCCAGCGTTTTTTATATGCCTTCCCGTGCGGGAAGGCTTTTATTCATTTTCAGCAGGTATGACACTCGTCGTAAATGCCGGCTTTTTTCAGTGTATTGACCACAGTTTCCCCAATATGGGCGACCGTGTCGGCCACTTCAATGCCTACACCATTGAGAGCCTTGATTTTATCAGCCGCCGTACCTTTGCCGCCGGAGATAATGGCACCGGCATGGCCCATGCGTTTTCCCGGAGGCGCCTGACGGCCGGAGATAAAGGCCGCTACCGGTTTATCCGGCATGTTTTCCTTTATCCATTTCGCCGCATCTTCCTCGGCGGTGCCGCCGATTTCACCAATCATCAGCACCGCCTTGGTTTCGGGGTCATTCTTGAAGAGTTCCAGTGCATCGATAAAGTCCGTGCCCTTGACAGGGTCACCGCCAATACCGATGGCCGTGGTCACG
The DNA here is from genome assembly GCF_000686945.1 of Selenomonas sp. AE3005. Taxonomy (GTDB): domain Bacteria; phylum Bacillota; class Negativicutes; order Selenomonadales; family Selenomonadaceae; genus Selenomonas_A. The sequence goes on along the minus strand of NZ_JMME01000006.1, from coordinate 86,336 downwards.
CCGATACCGGCGTTCATGAGCTGGAAAGCGGCCTCATAGGTCAGGGTTCCGGAACGGGATACCAGTCCGACATGGCCTTTCTTTTGAATGTTGCCGGGGATAATGCCCAGCTTAGCCTCATCGGTAGTCAAAATTCCCGGGCAGTTCGGGCCGATAAGTCTGGTTTTCTTGCCTTCCATATAGCGGCGGACCTTAACCATATCCTGCACCGGAATGTGTTCGGTAATGCACACCACGAGGTCAAGACCGGCATCTACGCCTTCCATAATGGAATCAGCAGCAAATCTGGCCGGCACATAAACCACCGACGCTGTAGCTCCGGTAGCCTCCACGGCGTCCTTAACCGTATTGAATACCGGCACGCCCTCTACTTCCTGACCAGCCTTGCCCGGCGTTACGCCGGCTACAATCTTCGTACCATAAGCCAGCATCTGCTTGGTATGGAACGTAGCCTGCTTGCCCGTTATTCCCTGTACTATGACTTTTGTATCTTTATTGACTAAAACACCCATGTTTGATGGCCTCCCTTATTGTGCTGCTTTGACACGCTTGACGATTTCCTCTGCGCCGCCTTCCATAGTCGGTGCCATAATGACATTGGCTATGGGCGAATCCTGCAGAATCTTGCGTCCCTGCTCCACATTAGTGCCCTCTAAGCGCACCACTACGGGAACAGGCAGGGATTTACCATCGTCAGAGATAATTTTTGCCGCCTCGACAATACCGGCAGCCACCGCATCACAGCGATTGATGCCGCCGAAGATATTGACGAAAATGCCCTTGGCCTGGCCGCCGTCAAGCATAATCTGGAATGCCTCAGCAATCTTTTCCGGTGAGGAATCGCCGCCCACATCGAGGAAGTTGGCCGGTTCACCGCCATAATGCTTGATGATATCGACCGTAGCCATGGCCAGACCGGCGCCATTGACCATGCAGGCCACATCGCCGCCTAAGTTTACATAGTTGAGTCCGGCCTCAGCTGCCCGGCGTTCCTTGGGATCTTCCTCGCTTTCATCACGGAGTTCCTCGATATCCGGGTGACGGAACAGCGCACTGTCATCAAAGTTCAGTTTGGCATCAAGCGCCACCACATCATCTTCAGCCGTAACCACGAGCGGATTGATTTCCGCCAGCGAACAGTCCTTGCCCACAAAGGCATTGTAGAGACAAGTCATGAGTTTCACCGCCTTGCGGATTGCCGGCTGGGGAATATTGATATTATAGGCCATGCGCGTAGCCTGGAACGGAGCCAGTCCCACTACCGGGTCGATGTATTCCTTGAAAATCTTATCCGGCATTTCGGCAGCCACTTTTTCGATTTCCATGCCGCCTTCTTCCGAGCCCATCATGACTACACGGGCCGTCTGGCGGTCAATGACAAAGGAGAGATAATATTCTTTCTTGATATTGGAACCTGCTTCAATCAGGAGGCGGCCCACTTTCTTGCCTTCCGGCCCTGTCTGATGAGTTACAAGTGTCTTGCCCAACAGTTCCGTCGCATAGGTTTTCACCTCATCAAGGCTCTTGGCGATTTTTACACCACCTGCCTTGCCGCGTCCGCCTGCGTGAATCTGGGCCTTGACCACTACCACAGGGGTGCCGATTTTCTTGGCATTCTCTACGGCTTCTTCCACCGTAAAGGCCGGCAGCCCCTCGGGAACTGTAACCCCATAGGCCTTCAGTACGGCCTTACTCTGGTACTCATGAATATTCATGCTTTTGCCTCCCTAAAATCAAACGAATTTACCATTTATATATATTCGACGTTTTTTCCGTTAATCCTTGGGCCACAGCACAAATACAGTCTGAGACTGATATTTTTCCCCGGCCTTGATAATCGGCTGCGGAAAATGCGGATTAGCCAGCGAATTGGGGAAATACTGCGTTTCCAGACAGAAGCCGGAACGGCGCTGGAACTCCACGCCCTTTTTGCCCGGCAGGCCGCCATTGAGGTAGTTGCCGGCATAGAACTGAATCCCCGGCAAAGTTGTATAGCAGGTAAGCGTCAGCCCCGATTTATCAGACTCGGCATAGGCAGCCTTTTTAAGTCCGCCTTTCAGGTAATCAATCGGGCAATGGGGATCGTAGCCAAACATACCGGGTTTCATTTCCACCATGGCCGGTTCATCACGCAGCACCCAGTTGTGGTCATACCCGTGCGCCATCTGCAGCTGGTCAAAATCATCGTCAATATGTGCACCGATGGCCGTCGGCTGGCGCAAATCCATGGGCGTACCCTCCACCGAGAGGATTCTGCCGTCCGGCAGGGATTCACTGTCGGCCCAGGTATATTTATCAGCAAATATCTGCATTTTCTGGTCAAGTATGGACGGTGATTCAAAGCCGTCCAGATTGAAATAGGCATGATTGGTCAGGTTGCAGATGGTGTCCTTGTCGCTGACAGCCTCATACTGAATGGAGAGCTCATTGTCATTGGACAGGGAATAAATAACTGTCACGTCCATATTGCCGGGATAGCCAGCGTCACCATCATTGCTGTGATAAGTCAGCTTGACACCTTCATATACTTCCTCGGCCTGCCACAATTCATTGTGAAAGCCCTTCGTACCGCCATGAATATGATTTTGTTTCCGGGAGCCGGTATTTAAATCCAGCTGATACTCCTGACCGTTGATAACCGCCTTGCCCCCGGCAATACGATTGGCATGGCGGCCCACTACACCGCCCATGCTGGTGGTATCTTTTTCATAAGCTGCCGCATCTTCATAGCCCAGCACCACATCGACGAATTTAGCCGCTTTGCCCATAATGCGCCAGCTCACCAGCCGCGCCCCGTAAGTCGTCACCTTTACCTCAGTCCCCTTGGTATTGCGCAGGGTATAGAGTTCCACCTCTCGTCCATCGCTGAGCTTGCCAAAGTTTTCTTTTCTAATGACTGCCATGAATGATACCTCCAAACCATAGGATAATCTCACATGAATTGTTGCGGAATTTGCTATTATTTCATGCAATTCTATACAAGTTCACTTTACTCTTTACGGTTTTGTTTGTCAACCTTTTGCCTTTACAATTCGCTAAATTCAATTTAATTTATCATTTTTGACAAAGTATGCTATAATGTTTGTATTGGTTACATATTCACAAATGAAATTATTTTTATATTATTTCAAGGGGGATTATCAATTATGGCAACCGAAAAAAAAGTTTATGTCTTCTTCAACTGCGATGAAGAAAAGACGCAGAAATCCATGAACATTTTCTACAACCACACTGTCTACAACACTACGAAGAAAGCTCGTAAAGAGCTGCTGACCAAGGTTGAAGATGAAATCAAAGCTGGCCGTGTCAATGTTACTGAAGGCCAGATGGATGCTGTCAGCAAAGAAATTCTGGACGGCGAGCCCACCAAGGCCAGCCAGTACCTCCAGTACGGCACCATCGAAAGTTTCGATGTAGTGTAACAGCCCGTCTGCTGCATTATTGTCAACACGATATTAAAAGCCCGGATAAGCGTTTATCCGGGCTTTTCTATTTATTTTATTTTCCTGCCAAGCGGTTTACGTCAATCTCAGTCAGACTGTCCACCACCTCATCAGCCAGGCTTAAATCCTGCCGGCCGGAATTTAGGTTCCGAAAGGCAATACAGTACATACCAGCTCGCTTGGCTGCTAAAATACCGTTTTCCGTATCTTCCAGCACCACGCAGTCTGCCGGTGCCACTCCCAAACGTTCCGCGCTGATGAGATAAATTGCCGGATTCGGTTTGCTCTCCGGCAATTCGCCTCCCGACAGAATCGAGGAAAAATAAGTTCTGATAGCAAAACTGTCCAGTACCGTATTCATCACGCGTACGTTGGACGACGTAGCCAGTCCCAAAGGAATCTCAGCGGCATGCAGATTCTTTATCAAATCCACGCTGCCAGCCACGGGGTCAATGACACCACTTTCCAGCACCTCGAGATAATGCGCGTGCTTGTAGGCCGCCATATCTTCCGGTTTAATATCCTGCCGGCCGCAGGCAGCCAGGGCGTCCCGAAAAATTGCACCGCTGGTACGTCCCATGTAACGGGCCAAATCCTCCGCCCGAAAGGGAATCCCGAAATGGGCAAAGGTATCAAGTTTCACCCGTGAATGAATGGGCTCACTGTCGATAATAACCCCATCCATATCAAAAATAAATGCTCCGATTTTTTGCAAAGATTACTCTCCCTTTTGACTACGTTCTACCAATCCCATAAAGCTTTCCACATCCAAGGGCTTGGCAAAATAATACCCCTGAATATCATGGCAGCCAATGCTCTCCAGGAAATCCACCTGCTCCTGCGTTTCCACGCCTTCCACGACAACTTCCATATTGAGGCGCCCGCCCAGGTCTACAATGGACTCCATAATAGCACCGGCCCTGCTGGACCTGCCCACTTCCCGGACAAAGGCCATGTCGATTTTCAGCACATCTACCGGCAAATCCTTGAGCATATTAAGCGAGGAAAAACCACTGCCAAAATCATCCATCAGCACAGGGAATCCATGCCCTCGAAAAGCTCTGACCATGGCAATCAGCTGATGCGGATTGTCCATATAGGCACTTTCGGTAATTTCCAGTTTCAACAGCCGTGGCTCAATGTCGTATTTTTTGACCAGGCTCAGCAAATAGTCCATAAAATCACTATTATAGAAATTCAGCCGGGATACATTGACGGATACGGGTACTACATCGAGCCCCCTGTCAATCTGCTGCCGCAGAGTGATACAGGCCTGTTCCCAGACGTACCTGTCCAGACGCACGATAAAGCCATTGCTTTCAAAAATAGGAATAAACTTGCCCGGCGAAATCTGCTGCTTGGGGTGATTCCAACGCACCAGGGCCTCCGCCCCGACAATTTTCTTGGAGTTCAGATTGTACATCGGCTGCAGCACAATGCCAAACTGGCCTTCATTCAAGGCATATTCCATATTGCGGACAATCATCTGCTCCTCAATCATCTGGTCACGCATACCATTATCATAGAAAGCGTAACGGGTCATGTACTGTCCCTTGATACGATTGAGTGCCATATGGGCGCGGTCACACATCTGGTCCACCGGCAGGAAGGCGTTATCCACCTGATAGACCCCGGCATAGAAATGAATATGGTGACTAATGCCCAAAGACTGAATGGTGCTGTCCACCCCGGCGATGAGCTTATCCATATCCAGCTTATCCGCAGGCACACACAATACAAAATGGTCCGCCTCAATACGGGCACAGATGCCCTTTTCGCCTACGAACATGCTAAAATAAAACGCTGCCGTTTTCAATATGAGATTACCGGTTTCCATACGGAACAAATCATTGATGACCTTAAAGCAGCTGATGTCCAGGTACACAATACTGTACGAAGTATTGGCATGTCCCTGCAGCATATCACCGGCCCGGCGGTAAAAAGCCTCCCGGTTGTAAATGCCCGTCAGGGAATCAAGTTCAATGCGCTGGTGCATTTCCAATAGCTGGCGGTTCTGTGCCACCTGCTCCACCCTGCGCCATTCAATTTCCTCCCGGGCCATAACATTGCGGATACGGCAGCGCACAATGGTAGGATTATACGGCTTGGTTATAAAATCCGCGGCCCCCATCTCCATGGCACGCGCCTCACTGTCCCCATCATTGTTGGCGGTCATGACCACCACAGGGATACCGGCATATTGGTCATTGGTCTTTAATATGCCCAGCAGCTGAAAACCATCCATCACCGGCATGACCATATCTACCAATACAATAGACACAGCCTGCCCCTCAATGATTTCCAAGGCATCCTTACCGTTTTCCGCCTCCAGAATATTATATTCTTCCTGAAAGAACTGGGTCAGCACCACCCGGTTGATTTCCACGTCATCAACTATTAACATAACAGGTTTATTGCCCACAATATCGCCTTCTTTACTGTGTGAGTATCTTTTCATGCTCATACGTATACTATATGTTTATATACTACAAAGACCAGCCAAAATCCTTCTAAAGAAAAATAATTGCTCATATGACAAAAGACCCCGTTTCGTCTTGCAGGAACGAAACAGAGTCCACGTCAAAAGCTTTATGTAAATTCTCTGCAACAAACGTTGCACCCGGAATCCTGCCCCAAAACAGGATTCCAGAGGAAAAGAAAGCCATGTAAGCGTATGCTTGTACAACTTCTACATCTATTCTAGTGACTTTCCCCCGAAAAAAAAAGGACAATAGTCCGGATAATAACCTTTTTTCCCCACACGAAATCATATATAATGTAAATAATGTATTTACGCACCGCATTTTAGGAGAGGGAACTGCTATGAAACTTGATTATATCCTTGACCATATGCCTGACGAAATCCGCCGTCAGACAACGCATAAAATATTTTTCCCCGGGGAAAGCATCGTCCGCAAAGGGGAAGAGGCCCGGCACGTCTATCTGATTACCCGGGGCACTATCAGAGTCAGCAATGAATTTGCCAGCGGCCAGCGTTTTACCTTCGGCACGCTCGATGTCCCTGACCTGATTGGCGACCTGGAAGTTTTGGCCGGGCAAAAACTGTACTCTGCCTCCACTGAGGTCAGCACGCAGTGTGAGGTCATCGCCATGCGGTCCGAAACCTTCCTGCAGTGGATGCGCATCGATAATGACTTCGCGCTGGCGGTAGCCCAGCTGCTGGCAGCCAAAATGTATCCCACCTCCAACGAGGCCGGCCGCGTCAAGTTCCTCCCCAGCCTCAACCGTCTGCAGACATATCTGCTGAAACGCCTGGGCGATATCGATACGGACCTCTTCATCCTGCATACCAGCCGGCAGCAGATAGCCGATGACATCGGCACCAGCGTCAAGACTGTCAACCGCGGTGTCGTAAAACTTAAGGACGAAGGGCTTATCACCCTGCTGCATGGCAAAATAACCATGAACAAAGCTCAGCAGGTGGCCATGAAGAATTCCCTTATCGATGAATAAAATACTTTTCTTAATCAACATTTAATTGAAATCACCTTACATTTTAAGAAACACCTCCTATAATTGGTCATGTAGTAAGGAATTAGCAACTCGACCTTTTAGTAAAGGAGATGTACTTTATGCTTAGCAAACGAAATGTGAAGATGACAGCTATTGCCCTTGCCGGATGTGTCAGCCTGGGGATGGGCGGCATTACGGTAAGTGCAGCCGAGGCCAGTGCCCTGCACCATGGCCACAACTACGAAGTTCAGCAGCTTTCCCACAAGCACCCGAAGAAATACTCCGAAGGTGAACGCAACACCGCCGCCATCGTCGGCGCCGTCGTGGGTGCGATTATTGCCAAAAACACCTGATTAACCAGCCGATAATCCTTCCTCAAAAGGATTACCTATATATTCCTACATTCTCTAATTCTCTCTAAAAAAGGACATGCCCCCACAGCATGTCCTTTTTTCTATGCAATTTACAGATATTCCTCAAAGCGTTCCCTATCGAGCACTTTGATATTCTTGCCGTCTACTTGGAGAATCCCTTCCCGTTGCAGGGCAGATAGTTCCCTTGACAGGGACGGTCTGGTTACGGCCAGATACGCAGCCATAAATTCCCGGCTGCCGGCCAGTTCCAGTTCCCGTTTCCCCTGCAGCTCAATGAACAAAAAACGAATGATTTTTTCGCGCAGGCTGCCGCTGGCCAGCACCTTTATCTTGTTGTGCATGAAGTAGGCCTTCCGAGCAAAGATACGCATGAGATTTCTTTGAATCTGCAGACCGCAGGAACTGAGCTGACCGCCATCGGCCAACGTGAACAGGCCGCTGGCAATCTCCAGAAGTTTTACGGGCGTGACCGCCTCTACGTACATATCATAGGGTTGTTTTAAAACCTCATAAACCTCTCCGAACATATCTCCCGGCGTATTTATTTCCGACAGGAAAATCCGCCGCCCGGAAAAGGTATCCTTTAAGATATGAACTTCGCCGGCCAACAGAATGTAGAGTGACTTGGGCATATCACCTTCATGGAACACAATTTCTCCCTTGGGGTAATCCACCTGCCGCACCTGAGCTGAGGCTAACAGTTCCTGCACGTCCGCCTCGCTCATGCCCTGGCACAGGGAACACTGTTTGAGCAGGTCAGCCAGCTGCTCCTTAGCGCTGCCCATGGCTTAGTCCTGCACCAGAATCTTTTCGATTTCCACGATATACATTGTATGATAATCGTCCTGATACCAGCGCTCGTCTGCGGCCTTATCCACAAAACACTCCTGCTTTAACTCCTGCGCATAGAGCTTATGGCACAACATGGTGACACGAGCCTCGTCATAGTAAGTGCGGCCGTTGTCATGCTTTACTGTCAGGCCGCTTTTGGCAATTTTATCCTCATCACGGCCGGACACCGTGCCGAAGTAATTCATCATCTGCCGGCGGTCCTCACCGAATACGGACAAGGTCAGGCCTTCTGCTTTATCCACAAACTCCTTCGTATAACGAGACGGACGGATAAAGATAAAGGCCACGGGCTTGCCCCACATAATGCCCATACCGCCCCAGGACGCTGTCATGGCATTGCTGCGCCCCTCTGCCTCCCCGGTCACGAGCAGCCATTTCTTGCCGATTACCTTAAATACGCTTTCTTTAAAATCATCAGGGCGAACTTCTTTTACAGCCATCATTAACATCCTTTCTCATCAACATTTTATCCACAACATTAAGAACCGTTTTCTACACGAAATCCACAAAATATAGGTGTTATCCACAGTATTGCCGTGGATATCCACCGTATTTTGTGGATAACTTGCTTTTTCTGCTCAATTTTCTTATTTTTGGTCCTTCAAGGCATCATCCAAAGTATGCCAGGCCAATACTGCACATTTCACTCTGGCCGGCATATGGGCCACATTTTTCAGCGCCAGGGCCTCGTCGAGTTCTTCGAGTTCGTCCTCGTCCACCAGCTCGCCCTTAATCATGGAGATAAATTTATTGGCCAGACGTCTGGCGTCTTCCACGCTTTTGCCGCGGATAAGTTCCGCCATAATATCCGTGCTGGCCTGCGAGATAGCACAGCCAATCCCCGTAAAGGCGGCCTCTTTCACGATACCGCCCTCCACCTGCAGCTCAATGGTGATTTCATCACCGCAGCTGGGGTTTTTGCCTTTCATCTGGCAGGTAGCACAGGAAAGTTTATGTTTATGGTCAGGGTTGCGGCTATGCTCTCCTAAAACTTCCGTATACACATCATCAAGCGCCATAACCAAGTACACCTCTTACTTTCTTCAATGATTCAATCCAGCGGTCAATATCTTCCCTTGTATTGTAAAGGTAAAAACTGGCCCGGCAGGTAGCATTCTGCCCGAGATAACGGTGCAGGGGCTGGGCGCAGTGATGACCGGCCCGGACAGCTACGCCGTCGCTGTCAAGAATGGAGGCCACATCATGGGGATGGACGTCCTTGACATTGAACGCGATAATCCCCGTCTTGTTGTCCCGGGTGCTGTCACAGCCGTACAATTCAATAAAAGGCAGCTCACGCAGCTGGGGCAGGGCATAGTTTAATAAATCCGCCTCAATGGCCTCAATGCGGTCAAAGCCGATTTTTTCCAGATAGTCAATGGCTGCTACCAAACCAGCTGCCCCGCCGACATTCTGCGTACCGGCCTCAAACTTGGCCGGCACTTCAGCCCACGTGGAATCCTGCTCTTCCACATACTCAATCATGTCGCCGCCGCGCAGGAAGGGCTCCATCGCGTCGAGCAGCTCATATTTGCCATAGAGCACGCCAATGCCCATCGGTGAGAGCATCTTATGACCGGAGAAGGCGAAGAAATCGCAGTCCAAATCTGACACGTCAACGGCCATGTGCGCTACACTCTGCGAACCGTCCACAACGCAGACAGCACCGACACTATGGGCTTTTTTCACAATGGCCTTAACATCATTTTTGAGTCCCAGCACATTGGAAACCTGCGTTACAGCTACGACTTTGGTGCGTTCCGTAATTTTCGTTTCAATATCTTCCGCCAACAGATTGCCGTCTTTTTCCAGATAGATGTATTTGAGCGTCGCGCCCTTGGCCTTGGCCACCATCTGCCAGGGTACGCAGTTGCTGTGATGTTCCGACACGGAAATCACGATTTCGTCCCCGGCCTCAACATGATGCAGGCCGTAGCTGTACGCCACGAGATTCAGCGCCTCCGTGGCGTTTTTGGTAAAGATGATTTCCGCCGGGCGTTTGGCCTTGATAAACTTCGCCGTCCGGGCCCGGGCGCCCTCGTAAATATCCGTAGCCTGCACGGACAGGGCATACGCGCCCCGATGCGGGTTGGCATTGCAGCCCCCATAATAACCGCACAGGGACTGTATCATCTGTTCCGGCTTTTGCGTGGTCGCACCATTATCCAGATACGCCACCTTCTTGCCGTTAATCTGACGGTTCAGCAGGGGAAAATCTTTGAGAAATTCTTGGGCGTCAGCCATTAGAAAGCCTCCTTTGCAGGTAAGCGTCAATTTCTGCCTTTAATTCAGCGTTATCAATGCGGTCAAGGACAGGCTGGAAGGACGCCTCCACCACAAGTTTCTGCGCCTCAGCCAGGTCCAGGCCGCGGCTCATCAGATAAAAGAGCTTGGCCTCGTCCATCTTGCCGATACTTACAGCATGATGGCCGTCCACATCATCTTCATGGGACAGCATGATGGGTACGCTGCGGTTCTGCACATGGTCAGACAGTACCATGACTTCCTCGTCCTCGCGTCCCACAGAACCCTTGGAGCCTTCAAGAAAATCGAGCGTGCCGCGGAAAGTTTTGACCGCACCGCCCAGGAGTGCGCCGCGCACCTGCATATTGGCGTCCGTACGCTTGCCCTGCTGACGGATAATGTAGTTTAAGTCAATCTTGCGCCCGCCGTCACCGAAGTACAGGCCCCAGACATCGGCAATGCTGTCATCGCCGGCCATATCCACGGTCAGTTCGGCCGCCGTATGTTTGGCACCGGCCTCGACCGTCGTATAATTGAACTTTGCGCCCTTGCCCACATAGACCTTAATGCGGCTCGTGGCAGCCTGCTCCTCGTCTGCCAGCTGGGCATAAATCAGATTCAGTTCGCCGCCGTCAGCGATATGCGCCTGCACTTCCAGGGCACCGCCCTCGCGTCTGTCCAGCACAATGTTCTTGCTCTCCCCGGACTCCACGAGAATTTTTTCCGTCTGTACATCTTCGCTAAGTCCTGCCGGAACGGGAACTTCATTGACTTTCAGCCACCGCCAGGTACGCATAGGTATGGCGGAAAAAATTTCTTCACTTATCATTTTCTTTTCCTCCTTAACCCATAGTACCTTCAAGCTCGATATTGACAAGATTGTTCATTTCGAGTGCATATTCGAGCGGCAGTTCCTTGGCAATCGGCTCCACAAAGCCGCGCACAATCATGGCCCGGGCCTCTTCTTCGTCGATGCCACGGCTGGTCAGATAGAAGATGGCCTCGTCACTGATACGGCCAATCTTGGCCTCATGCCCGATATCGGCCTCATCACCCTCAATGTCCATGACCGGCAGCGTATCACTGCGGCTCAGGTTATCAAGCATCAAAGACTCACAGTTCACGGAGCACTTGGCATACGGCGCATTCTTCGTCACCTTCACCGCACTGCGGTAAGTGGCCATACCGCCAGCCTTGGAAATCGTACGCGTATTGATATTGGCCGACGTATGCGGTGCAGCATGAATGACGCTGGCTCCCGTGTCGAGATTCTGCCCCTTGGACGCAAAGGTTACGCCCGTAAACTCGCAACGGGCGTTTTCCCCATGGAGCACACTGCAGGGGTACAGGCAGGAAATATGCGAACCAAACGAGCCGGACACCCATTCGATAATGCCGTCCTTCTCCACCAGCGCACGCTTGGTGTTGAGGTTCATCATATTACGCGACCAGTTTTCAATCGTGGAATAGCGCAGGCGCGCCCCCTCCTTGACGAAAAGTTCCACGCAGCCGGCATGGAGGTTGGTCACATTGTGTTTCGGCGCGGAACAGCCTTCGATAAAGTGCAGGCTGGCATTTTTCTCCACGATAATCAATGTGTGTTCAAACTGGCCGGCACCGGCAGCATTCAGGCGGAAATAGCTCTGCAGCGGCATTTCCACATGGACGCCTTCCGGCACATAGACGAAGGAACCACCGGACCAGACAGCACCATGCAGGGCCGCAAATTTATGGTCTTTCGGCGGCACGAGTGTCATGAAGTATTCCTTCACAATATCTCCATGCTCCACAAGCGCCGTTTCCATATCGGTGTAGATGACGCCCTGCTTGACCATATCCTCCTGAATGGAATGATAAACCACTTCCGAGTCGTACTGGGCACCAACGCCGCCCAGGGACGTTTTTTCCGCCTCGGGAATACCGAGCCGGTCAAAGGTATCCTTGATATCTTCCGGAACTTCTTCCCAGCTGCCGGTCATCTTGGCATCGGGCTGCACATAGGTCACGATATCGTCCATATTTAATTCTTCGAGGGACGGCCCCCAGGTGGGAAGTTCCAGCGAATTATAAACTTCCAGCGATTTTAAACGGAACTCCGTCATCCATTCCGGGTCATGCTTGCGCTGGGAAATATCCTTGACGATTTCCGGCGTCAGGCCGCTATGGGATTTATAAACAGAACGGTCCTCGTTCTTAATATCGTAGAGGGTACGTTCTATATCCTCTACATAAGTTTTCTTCTTCTCAGCCATATGCGCCTCAACCTTCCTGCTCTTCACGGATATGGGCAAAACCGCGGCTGTTGATATCCTCAATCAGTTCCGGGCCGCCTTCTTCCACAATCTGGCCATTCATCAGGACATGTACCTTATCGACCTTCAGATGTTCGAGAATGCGCGTGTTATGCGTGATAATCAGGCAGGAATTGTTTTCGTTATGGAACTTGGCCACGCCCTCCGACACAATCTGCACAGCGTCCACATCGAGGCCGGAATCCGTTTCATCGAGCAATGCCAGTTTTGGGTTCAGCATTAAAAGCTGCAGGATTTCCGTGCGTTTCTTCTCACCGCCGGAAAAGCCCACATTGAGATAGCGCTGGGCGTACTCCGGATTCATCTTGAGCTCCTGCATGGTGGCCTTAAGCTCCTTGCGGAAAGGCAGGAGTTTTACCTTCTCGCCCGTGATAGCCTGCTTGGCCGTGCGCAGCATATTTTCCACGGTGATACCGGGGATTTCTTCCGGCGTCTGGAAGGACAGGAACAGGCCCTTGCGGCTGCGTTCGAAGGTCTTCATATCCTTCATATCCTCGCCCTCAAATTCCATCGTACCGCCGGTTACGGTGTACTTCGGATGCCCCATGATGATGTTCATCAACGTGGACTTACCGGAACCATTCGGCCCCAAGATAACATGGACTTCACCTTTGCCCACTGACAGGGACAGCCCTTTCAATATTTCCTTATCCTCCACGCCAGCGTGCAGGTCTTTAATTTCCAAAAGCTGCTCAGCCATTTATAAACTCTCCTTTTAAAACAACAGGATTAACCTGTTTAAAACTCTGCTCATTTAATCCTTAGTAAAATTGTCGGGATTAACAATTTTATTTTAGGGGGTTTATGCTTAAAAGTCAATAGAAGGAAATTCCCTTCTTACAACGAATAAAAACAGTAGAAGTTGATTCGCAGAATTCCCCAAGGAGGAGGGTTTTCCATGCGCTTTTGGATACGGCTTTTTATCATCACGGCACTGGCGTGGACGCAGCTGGCAGCCGCGGTTTTTTGTGAGCAAACTACCCGCTCAACGCTGATTATCGGCTTTACCGACAATCCGGGTATCATCTGGCAGGACAGCCGGCTTATGTACCACGGTGCGGCCTACGAATTTTCCGAGACCATCAGCAACTATATGAATGTGAAAAACAGCTACGTAATTGGCACCCCCGCGACTACTCTGCAATACCTGAAATCGGGAATCATTGACGTAATTATGCTGCCTGCCGGCGAGTATTATGCCGGCAACGGCGAGCCAGCCCCTGTCAATCAGCCGCCCGGGACTATATCCGTTGCCCTGGGGCGCGGCATTGGCTGGCTGCTCGTCGACGAAAAGCGTCCGGAGCTGGCCGAACAGCTCCGCCTGGCTATCGCCACCATCAATAAAGTCAATACCTTCTATCAAAACGACCTGCAGGCAAAATACCATGTCACCGGCAACACCCTGAATCTCACGGACGAGGAACGTGCCTATCTGGAGGCCCACCCCGTCATCAGAGCCATGATATCGCCCCGGCAGCCGCCCTACGCCTATTTGCAGGACGGACAGGCCATGGGGGTTATTGGCTGTATCGCCAACCGCATAGAGGTAGATTTAGGCATACGTCTGGAATTTGTTCAGGCCGACACCCATCAAAATATGATGGAAAAGCTGACCGAGGGAACTGCCGACCTCGTCATGGATGCCTATGACGATAACAACTGGGCCAAGGCACACAATGCCACCCTGACCTTCCCTTACCTCGCGCTTAACTATGTCGCCGTCATGCGCAAGGACAAGCCCCTGCCGGAAAAACCTGTCATCGCCTGCGCCCGGGCACATTTCTATACCCAGGCCCACATAGAGCACATGTACCCGGCCGAGCAGCGCCGCTATTATTTGGACGTCGCTGACTGTATGGCCGCTGTCAACAACGGTGACGCGGATATGACCTTTGTCAAAGCCATAACTGCGCAAAGTGATATTTACCAGGGAAACTATTACAACCTCTACACCAACGGCAATGTAGTTTTCAGCCACGCTGTTGCCATGGCGGTCAGCCAGAATGCTGACCCGATTCTCGTCCGCATTCTGAACAAGGAAATCGCGCATATAAACCCGCAGGACGTCTACAGTATCATCAACAGTGAGGTCTATCGCGTACATGCCAAGGATACATTGCAGGCCTTCATCTATCGCAATCCGCTGATGTCCATGGCGGTGCTGGGCAGTGTCCTGTTCCTCATAATCGTCACCCTGCTCTACATCATGTGGCTGCGGCGCAAACACACGCATGACCTCTGGCAGCAGGCCAATATCGTAAGTTCGGCGCAAACCCACAATCTCCATTGGTTTGCCAATGAGCTCCTGCCCACCATCAACAAATACGCCAAGGCCCGTCAGCAGGGAGAACTTTTTGTCGTAGCCATTTCGCCGCAGCGCGTGGCCTTTATCAAAGAGATTTACGGAACGAAAAACTACGCTTTAGCCGTAAAATCCATCATCGATAAGGTAAAAGCCAAGCTGCCGTGGATTCTGCGCTTTGGCCTCTCCGAGGAAATAACTCACGCCTATATGCTCTGTAAGAAACCGCCCGGACTTACCTTCCGGCAGGCTGCGGAACGCATTGAAAAAGCGTCACACATCATTGACCTCAACGGCGTTCCCACCAGTTTCACTTATCATATTGGTATCTGTCCCGTTCCCCGGAGCGGTGACTTGGAGGCGGCTATCCTCATGGATAACGCCATGATGGCCCATAATGAAATCATCGGCAAGAGCAAGAATATCGGCCTTTACAACACCGCCATGCACGATGAGCTGCTCCAGCAGCAGCAAATGGAGCTCTATATGGAAAAGGCTTTGGCCGCCGGTGAGTTCCAAATATTTTTGCAGGCCAAATACGACCTGACCACCAAGGGTATATATGGGGCAGAGGCCCTGGTCCGCTGGCAAAGTCCCGAGCTGGGCTTTTTAGGCCCCGGCAGTTTCATAAATCTCTTTGAACGCAACGGCTTTGCCGTTCAGCTGGACTACTACGTACTGGAACGTGTCTGCCAGCAGCTGCAGGAACGTATCAGGCAGGGACTTACCGTGGTGCCGATATCGGTAAACCAGACCGGCCTCCATATCACCGAGCGCGGTTATCTCTCCCGTATGCAGTCAATAGCCGAGCGCTACAAACTGCCGCGGAAACTTGTTGAACTGGAACTTACGGAAACTTCCTTTATCGACTTCACGACCAAAACAGAAAACGAAAACGCCCTGCAAATCACAAGGCGTTTGAAAAGTATGGGCTATGCCCTCTCTATGGATGATTTTTGTACCGGCTATTCGTCTATAGCCATGCTGCGCAACCTGCCCATGGACATTATGAAAGTAGACCGCAGCATGCTCACAGCCGCCGAACAGTCCGAACGCTCCCATACTATCCTGACGCAGGTCATTGAACTGGGCAAGCGTCTGGGTATGACCGTTCTGGTCGAAGGCATCGAAACACCGGCCCAGGAGGCATTGCTGCAGGAGGCCGGCTGTAACATTGGCCAAGGTTTCCTCTTTGCCCGTCCGATACCGGCCGAGCAATTCTGGGAAAAATACGTTGACTAAGCCTTTACCGCCCAGCGCATTTTGGTGGAATGAGCCCGGCTGTTGCGGTAACACTCCTCACGGCTCGGACGGATTACATCGGGGGCGATATCACTGTATACGCCCTGCTGGGCAAAAGCCTTAAAGGCTTTCTTGACAATCCTGTCCTCGCCGGAATGGAAAGTCAGAATGGCCGCCCGTCCCCCGGGACGCAGCGCGGCCGGCAGTTTCTCCATAAACTCATAGAGAACTTCATATTCATGGTTTATATCAATACGCAGTGCCTGGAACACCCGGGCGCTGCTCTTTTTTATGAGCTCCTCACGCGCCAAAGCCTGTTTCTTCGTACTGTAGCCGGCCCGCTCCTTCATAGCCGGCGGCAGTTCCACCTTGGCCAGTGCCTTGGCCACCTCGTCATACAGTTCCTTAGTGGTCTTGACGGGCCAGCGGCGCCGGACAAGCTGCCTGGCAATCTCCGCGGCATAGGGCTCGTCAGCATTTTCACGCAGCATGCCCTCCAGTTCTTCCTTGGAAATATCTGCCAGGCGTTCCGCCGCCGTGATTCCCGACTCGGGATTCAGCCGCAGGTCCAGCGGCCCGTCACTTTTAAACGTAAAACCACGTTCAGGATTATCTATCTGCATGGAGGACACACCGAGGTCAGCCAGGACGAAATCAAAGCCGCCAACTTCCGCCGCCAGTTCGTCAATCTGACAGAAATTCATATTCCTGAGCTGCCAGATTTCCGGGCCATAGCCTTTGGCCCGAATACGGGCCTCCGTCTTTTTCGACTCTATAGGGTCGATATCACCGCTGAACAGCCGCCCCTGCCCGGACAGTTTTTCCAGCATGGCCGTGGTGTGGCCGCCATACCCTAAAGTAGCATCAAAGCCCTGCTCCCCGGGTTTAATCGCCAGCACCTCTAAAATCTCCTCCACCATAATGGGGATATGCATGCCGGCCGGCGTATTGCCCTTAGCCAGCACATGCGCCACTTCCTCCCCATATTTTTCGGGGTTTAACTCCTTATACTTCTCCGCAAAATGCCGCGGATACTTGCCACTGTAATGAATGCGGCGTTTATGCTGCTTTTCTTCCGTCATATCGCAAAATACCTTTCCAACGTCAGAGCGATGCCATCTTCGTTATTGCTGGCCGTGATTTCATCAGCCATGGCCTTTAATTCCTCGCAGGCGTTGCCCATGGCGACGCCATAGCCGGCAAAGTCCAGCATGCTTATATCATTCTGGGCGTCACCAAAAGCCATAACCTCGGCCGGCTTTATCCCCAGGCGCTCACAGGCCGCCCCCAGCGCACTGGACTTGCTGACGCCCTTTACCGTCGCCTCATAGAACCACGGCGCAGACTGCACAAAGGACAGTTTATCCTCAAAGCCCCGGCGGATATCGTCCAAATGGGGCACCAGAATTTCATTCGGAGCCGCCGTCAAAATCTTAACGGGTTTAAATGTTACGGCCGCAGCGATATTTTCGACAATCTTTACCTTTAAGTTGTTGTTGCGGCTTTCGTCCATGACTTTGTGCCGGCTGGCGTCCGTCGTATAGATAAACTCACCGTCATCAACGATGGGTGACAATTCCGGCCACGCCTCCAAATGTCGCAGGAAAGCCACAGCCGTTTCATGGTCAATGGCGCTGTCAAAGAGGATTTCCCCCGTGGCAGCATCCTGAATACGGCCGCCATTATAGGATATTCTGAGGCCATGATAGTTTTCCAGGCGCAGCGCATCAGCCTCTCTCTGCAAGCCCGGGGCCTGACGCCCGGATACCAGCGCCACGATTACGCCCTGCTCCTGAACCGCCAATAAAGCCTCCCGCGTGCGCGGTGTAATCACCTTATCATCATTATTCAGCGTCCCATCCAAATCCAGCGCTATCATTTTATATTTCAAGAAACGTCTTCCTTTCTCCCTATATAAGCATACATTAAACCCGGTGGCTGATGATAACTTTCTGCACCTGCCACCGGGCAATTTTAGCATATATTACTGTATTTAAGCAAGCGAGATGCCATTAGAATGCCGGTACTACCGCACCCTTGTATTTTTCCGTAATGAAGTCCTTTACTTCCTTGCTCTGCAGGGCCTTAATCAAAGCCTTGATTTCCGGACGGTTTTCATCGCCGACACGCACAGCCAGAATGTTGACATAAGGAGACGTGCTGTCCTCCATCACGAGCGCATCTTTCGTGGGCACCAGACCAACCTGCATAGCATAGTTGGTATTGATAACAGCAGCGTCCACGTCATCCAGCGTACGGGGCACCTGGGCTGCCTCTACTTCCTGGAACTTGAAGTTATGCGGATTGCCGGTCACGTCCTGTACCGTAGCCTTTTCCTTTACACCATCTTTAAGCGTAATCAGACCAGCCTTCTGCAGGAGCAGCAGGGCACGGCCGCCGTTGGTGGGGTCATTGGGAATAGCGATAGCAGCGCCATCTTTGAGTTCCTTGAGGTCTTTTACCTTCTTGGAGTATATCCCCATGGGTTCGATATGCACACCGAACGCATTTTTCAACTTAACTTCCTTATGTTCTTCCATGAAGTTCACAAGATAAGGCTCATGCTGGAAGAAATTGGCGTCCAGTTCCTTGTCGTTAAGCGCCAGGTTCGGCTGTACATAATCGTTGAATTCCACGATTTCCAGCTTGATACCGTCTTTTTCCAGCAAAGGTTTCACGATTTCCAGAATCTCTGCATGCGGAACGGCCGTAGCGCCGACCTTCAAAGCCTTGCTGTCCTTGGCTGCCTGCTGGTCACCACAGCCGGCAAAGGCCATAGCCGCAATCAGCAGCGTACCGATAAGTGCTAAAACTTTTTTCATGAGGATACCTCCTTATAATGAATGCTTATTTTTTATCCAAGCGCTTGGCGATGGTATTGCCTACAAATTGTACCGCCTGCACAAGAACAATCAGAATAATAACCGTGGCAATCATCACTTCCGGACGGAAACGCTGATAGCCGTAACGGATAGCCAGGTCACCCAGGCCACCGCCGCCGATGGCTCCGGCCATGGCCGACTCACCGACCAGACTGATAACCACCGTGGTCAGCTGTGCCACAATGCTGGGCATGGATTCCGGCAGCAGCACCTTGCTGATAATCTGCACCGGCGTCGCGCCCATGGACAAAGCCGCCTCAATCAGACCGTAGGGCACTTCCTTAAGGCTGGTTTCCACCTGCCGGCCGATGAAGGGAATCGAGGCGATAACCAGCGGCACCATGGCCGCCGTGGTGCCGATAGCCGAACCCACCAGCAGGCGCGTAAGCGGAATAATCGCCACCATCAAAATAATAAACGGAATGGAACGCACGGCGTTAACCACCGTACCAATGATTTTGTTAAGGTTCGGCGACTCCAGAATCTGTCCCTTATCCGTTGCATAAAGCAGCACACCCAAGGGAATCCCCAGTGCGGACGCGATGGCCATGGAAACGGCCACCATGTAGACAGTTTCGCCCAACGCCTTAGTCAGAAGAGGAATCATGTCGTTTGACATAACCAATCACCTCCTCCTTTAAGTCACGGCTGTTGAGATAAGCAAGCGCCGCCTGCACCCGGTCAGGTTCCCCTTTCAGTCCGATAATCATACGGCCAAAAGGTGTGTTCTTGATATGGTCAAGGTTGCCGAACAACAATGTGGTTTCCACGTCCGTGAACTTGCGAATCATATCAGCAATCACCGGGTCATCTGCCGACTCCCCGATAAAGGTCAGCCGCAGGAGCAGGTACGCATCTTTGTCCGGTTCCTGACTGATTTTGCCCCCACGGAAAGCCGCCGGCAGGTCGTTAGACAGCAGCACGCTGATAAATTCCTTGGTGATGGGCTGCTGCGGATTGGTAAAGACCTCCAGCACCGTGCCTTCCTCAGCGATAACGCCTTTGTCAATTACCGCCACTTTATCACAGATATCCTTGATAACCTGCATTTCATGAGTGATAACCACCACCGTCAGCTGCAGCTTACGGTTGATATCCCGGATAAGCTCCAAAATAGCCTTGGTTGTCTGCGGGTCCAAAGCACTCGTGGCCTCGTCACAGAGCAGCACCTTCGGCTCACTGGCCAAGGCCCGGGCGATACCCACACGCTGTTTCTGTCCGCCGGACAGCTGTGACGGGTACTGGTCAGCTTTGGCCTCCAGCCCCACCAGTTTCAACAACGGCTCCACCTTGGCCTTGATTTCCTCAGCAGACTTGCCGGCCAATTTCAACGGAAAAGCGATATTGTCGTATACAGTCGCTGAAGACAGCAGGTTGAAATGCTGGAATATCATACCGATATCCTTGCGGGCCGCACGCAGTTCACTGTCACTGAGCGCCGTCATGTCCTGTCCGTCCACGATAACCTTGCCGCCCGTAGGCCGCTCCAACATATTGATACAGCGCACCAGGGTGGACTTGCCAGCCCCGGATAAACCGATAATGCCATAAATCTCGCCCTTGGCGATTTCTAAATCAATGCCTTTCAGTGCCGGCACTGGCCCGGCCGGACTGTCATAGGTCTTCTCCACATGAGAAAACTTTATCACAGGCATTCACTCCAATCTTACTAATAATAAATTGACACCCAACGGTGCCAATTTATTATACTACATTTACTTACTAAAGAACAACGCATAATACCCATTAACAAAGATAACCAGTACGATTATGGGCAGAATATACGTCACATAGAAACGAATCCACTTCGGGAAGGCCATGCCCTGGCCCGTATCCGCCTCTTTGATGAAGTTATCCCAGCCCCAGCCGTAACGGCTCGTACAGAAAGCCATATACACCAAACTGCCTAAAGGCAAAATGTTGTTGGATACCAGGAAATCCTCCAAATCCAGTACACCTGAACCTTTACCCAGCGGCTGAATCCAGCTCCATTCATTAAAGCCTAACACGCAAGGCAGGGACAGCAAAATAACCACGGGGATACCAACGCAGATAATCTTCCGCCGGTCAATATGCAGCAGGTCAAAGAAACAAACTACAAGGTTTTCAAATACCGCGATAACCGTGGACATAGCCGCAAAGGTCATAAAGAGGAAGAACAATGTGCCCCACAGGCGCCCAAAGGGCATGGAATTAAAAACATTCGGCAGCGTCACAAACAACAGATTCGGCCCACTGGAGGGACTGACACCATAGCTGAAACAAGCCGGGAAAATAATCAAACCTGCCATAATAGCCACAAAAGTATCAAGTATGATAATCCAGACAGCCTCACCGCTCAGACGCTTGCTCTTGCCAATATACGAACCAAACACGGCCAGGGAACCCATACCGATAGACAGGGTAAAGAACGCCTGCCCCATAGCGGCAAAGATAACTTCCTTAAGGCCATGCTCCATCAAACGGCCAAAATCCGGGTAAAGGTAATACTTAAGTCCTTCACCAGCCCCGGGCAGCAGCACCGAGTTAATGCCCAGAATAACCATCAGAACCAGCAGGCAGGTCATCATAAATTTCGTAATGCGCTCAACGCCGGCCTCAACACCTAAATAGCAGACACCACCGCACAGCACTACAATGGCCATCATATAGCCGCCCATGGTCACAGGGTCCTGCAAAAGTCCGCCAAAAATTGCCCCGATGCCAGCGGCGTCCAAACCGTCAAAAGCACCTGTGGCCGTTTTATAGAGGTAATAAAGCATCCAGCCGGCTACGGTAGTATAAAACATCATAAGAATCATATTACCGCCAATAGCCGTATACTTATGCCAGTGCCATTTAGTTCCCTTCGGCTCCAGCACATCAAAGGACATCGCGGCACTGCGGCAGCTGGCACGCCCCACCGCAAACTCTGCCACCATGATGGGCAGACCTAAAATAGCCAAAAACAACAAGTAAATGAGTACAAACGACGCCCCACCATACTGACCGGTAATATACGGGAATCGCCAAACATTACCCAGGCCGATAGCACAGCCGGCCGAGACCAGTATGAACCCTAACCGGGTAGAAAATCCATTCCGTTCCAAAAACTACACCTTCCTTACAATAAAAATTCGCTCTTTACCGATAATAACAGATAATTACTTATCTATATTACAGCAAAGAGCGAATCTTGTCCAGCAGTATAGGACACATTATTGTAATCCATGTGTACAATCGTACACATCAGATTCAGCCACTGCCCTTAGCGGATTACTTCCACACCGCCCATATACGGCACCAGAGCCTTCGGCACTACCACCGAACCATCTTCCTGCTGATAGTTCTCGAGGATAGCTGCCACCGTACGGCCTACAGCCAGACCGGAACCATTCAGCGTATGCACAAATTCCGGTTTGGACTTGCTGTCACGACGGAACTTTATATTAGCCCGGCGTGCCTGATAATCGAGACAGTTGGAGCAGGAGGAAATCTCACGATATTTCCCCTGCGACGGGAACCAAACCTCAATATCATAGGTCTTGGCAGAGGTAAAGCTCATATCACCAGTGCAAAGCTGCACGACGTGATACGGCAATTCCAAAATCCGCAGTACATCTTCTGCTGCATCTACCATGCTTTCCAGTTCGTCCCAGCTGGTTTCCGGCTTAACAAATTTAATAAGTTCTACCTTATTAAACTGATGCTGACGGATAAGGCCACGAGTATCACGGCCGGCGCTGCCAGCCTCAGCCCGGAAACAAGCCGTGTAAGCACTGTAGTATTCCGGCAGCTTGTCGCCATCAAGAATTTCATCGCGATGGTAGTTCGTCGTCGGCACTTCCGCGGTCGGCACCAGATAATAATCCTGCCCTTCCAGCTTGAACATATCCTCAGCGAACTTCGGCAGCTGGCCCGTACCGGTCATGCTGTCCTTGTTGGCAATATACGGAGCCAGCATTTCCGTGTAACCATGCTTATTGGCATGCAGGTCCATCATAAAGTTAATGCAGGCACGTTCCAGGCGCGCCCCCAGCCCCTTGTAGAACATAAACCGGGCACCGGTAACCTTTGCCGCGCGGTCAGCGTCCAAAATATCCAAATCCGTGCCGATATCCCAATGTGCCTTGGGCTCAAAGGAGAATTCTTTCGGCGTGCCCCATTTGCGCACTTCCGGATTTTCCGTATCGTCCTTGCCGATAGGCACATCAGCCTTAGGCATATTCGGAATATGCAGCAGAATGTCGCGCAGTTTTTCCTCTACATCTTTCAGCTTGGCATCAAGCGCAGAAATTTTCTCCCCGACAGCACGCATTTCCGCAATCTTATCATCAGCATTTTCCTTGTTTTTCTTCATCTGGCTGATGACCTTGGATACCTCATTACGCTCTGCTTTCAACGTTTCCGTCTGCTGCAGCAGCTCACGGCGTTCCTTTTCCAAGGCAGAAAAATCATCCAGATTCAGCGGATTATGACGGTTCTGCAGCATCTGCCGCACCTCGTCCAAGTGTTCACGGACAAACTTAATGTCTAACACAATTCTCACTCTCCATATCTCATAGCCCCTCGGCCCATATTTTTGCTATTCTACCATTATAACCCCAAACGCCAATCTTTGCCACCAGAAAAATCCCCTTACAAATACCATGAGCCGTTCCTATGCCGCACTGAGCTCCGGTTAGTATAACGAGGCAAGAAAATGTCCCCCACCTCAGCAGGTGGGGGGCACGAATACCAAAACAGGCGGCGAGCATATCTCCCACCTCGTTGAAACGCCAAGAGGAAGTTTTGCCTATGGCAAAACTGGAACAACGGCGTTATAATAGCTGGCCAGAACGTTTGACGCTCTGCGTCTAAGTGATGGACAGTTATTATACTAACCGGAGCGTCTTCGTAAGGCAAAATCCTGCATGCAAAAGAGGCTCAGGGCACGCCCCAAGCCTCTTTGCCATATTATGGAAATGTTACTAGTATTAGCTTATTATTTGCCGGCGATACCCGGAGTGGTCATTTCCTTCGGTTCCAGAATCTTATCCATCTGTTCCTTGGTAATGAGGCCCTTCTCCAGAATTACTTCACGCACCGGACGGCCCGTGTTGTATGCCTCTTTGGCAATCATAGCGGAGTTTTCATAACCGATATGCGGCAGCATAGCCGTTACGATACCAACACTCTTATCGAGCCATTCCTGGCACTGTTCCTTGTTGGGCTGCAGGTCTTTCAGCAGCTTGTCAACGAAGGTATTAACAGCATTGGTCAGGTAAGTCATGGCATTGAACAGGTTGAAACTGATAACCGGCTCCATAACATTCAGTTCAAACTGGCCGTTTTCTACGCCCAGAGAAACGGCGATATCATTTGCTACTACCTGATAGCAAGCCTGGTCGAGAACTTCAGCGATAACCGGATTTACCTTGCCCGGCATGATGGAGGAACCCGGCTGACGCATCGGCAGCTTGAGTTCATTGAGGCCGCAGCGCGGACCGGAGGCCATCAGACGGAAGTCGTTAGCCATCTTGATGAGTACCAGTGCCGTCGTCTTCATAGCACTCGATACATCGGAGAAACCGTCCGTGTTGTTCGTAGCGTCGATGATGTTGCCGGCTGTAACATATTTTTCACCGGTTACTTCCGTCAGTGCCTCAGCAACCTTCGTGATGTATTCCGGTTCAGCATTGAGGCCCGTGCCTACTGCTGTACCGCCCATGTTGACCACATGAATGCTGTCAATAGCATGGTCAATACGGTCGATGCCGCGGCGAACAGCGGAGGCATAGGAACCCATTTCCTGGCCCAGCGTGATGGGTACTGCGTCCTGCAAATGAGTACGGCCCATTTTGAGGATATCCTTGAACTCTACGGATTTAGCCTCTAATTCCGTAGCCAGTCTGTCGAGCGCAGCCGTCAATTTCTTGCCCTTATAGGACAGGCAAACCTTGATGCTGGTCGGGAAAGTATCGTTTGTGGACTGAGCCATGTTGGCATGGTTGTTCGGGCTGATGATATCATAGCTCCCTTTCGGTTTGCCAATGATTTCCAGCGCACGGTTACACATAACTTCATTAACATTCATGTTTACAGAAGTACCAGCGCCGCCCTGAATCGGGTCAACAGGGAACTGGTCCAGGAATTTGCCGGCGATGATTTCATCAGCAGCCTGTTTCAGCGGTTCACCCACTTCTTTAGGCATACGGCCCGTAGCCATGTTGGCAATGATAGTAGCCTTCTTTACCTTGGCATAAGCCTGCACAAAATCAGAATCGATTTTCTGTCCCGTAATCTTGAAGTTGTCAACGGCACGGGTGGTCTGTACACCATAGTACACATCATCAGGAATTTCCAGTTCACCAAGGAAATCATGCTCTTTTCTCATTGTTATCCACGTTCCTTTCCTTTATAGCACTTTAAACATATCGTTAGCATAATCAGCCCAAGAATTATAATTCGTATTTATTTATCGATAATCCTTCGACTTGCTCTTATTGTATCATGTATACATAATACATTCAAGTACATTTTAAAAATTTGTCCATCTTTTTTCTTATTACAACATGCCTATAACCTTCATCACTGGGAGGCCAACGCCCATCCACACCACAATGTGGAGAACCGTAATGATGAAACCAATCTTCCACCATTCACCCTGTCCCATAAAACCGGCACCGAAGAATATCGGCGTAACACCGCAGCCGTAATGAGTGAGGAAGGAGGCACTATTGCACAGTGCGCCGAACAGAATCAGCACGCCCAGTACCGGAGCACCAGCAGCCACGAGAATCGTAGCAAAGGCGGCAAACAGGGCCATGATATGTGCCGAGTTGCTGGCCAGCAGGTAATGGGCCATGGTGTAAATAATGCTGAGAACGATGAGCATCATCATCCATTCCATACCAGCGAACTGCGCAGCCATAACACCGGCAAACCATTTCATCAGACCAAACTTGGACAGGAAGGCGGCCATATTTACCAGCACGCCCATCCAAACGAGTACGTCCCAGGCTGCATGCTGTTTAGCAACATCAGACCAGTTGAGGATACCCGTCAGGAGCATTGCAGAAAGGCCCAGCAGGGCCACAAAGGCGGAGTCAATACCATGGTAAGAACCAGTTGCCCACATAACCAAAGCAATGACAAAGATGAAACCCAAAATGATTTCCTTGGCGGACATGGGGCCCATCTCTGAAAGTTCCCGTTTAGCCAGTTCCATCGTTTCCGGCGTGTTTTTGAGTTCCGGATTGATGAGCTTATAGAGGATATACGGCGTAGCCACGGTCAGGATAAGACCGGGAATAATGCAGGCCAGGAACCAGTCACCCCAGCCGATGGACGTACCGAATATTTCCTGCGCCAAAGTGTTGCACAGCACGTTATTGGACGCGCCCGTCAGGAAGATACAAGCCGAGGTGATAACAGCGGCATAAGCACTGAACATCAGGAACGCACCTGTACGCATATTGGTCTTTTTATCCACATCAGAACCAATAGCTGAGGTAATACTGCGGACAATCGGGAAAATGATACCGCCGCCGCGGGCCGTATTGGACGGCGTAAAGGGAGCGATAACAAAGTCAGCCGCGCTCATTACATAAGCAACACGCAGGGTGCTGCTGCCGAATTTGGAAAGCAGCATATAGGAAATGCGCTTGCCCAGGCCGGTCTTGATAAAACCTTCGGCAAACATGAAAGCCGATACGATTAACCAAATTGTCGTATTGGAGAACCCAGCCAGCGCCTCACCGGTTTTCATGATCCCCAGAATGGGCAGCAATGTCAGCGCAATCAACGCGATTGCCCCAATGGGCATCGGCTGCAGGATAAAACCTGCGATAGTTGCAATGAATACAGCCAACAGGCCCCAGGCCTGGGCCGT
Source organism: Selenomonas sp. AE3005 (assembly GCF_000686945.1). Classification (GTDB taxonomy): domain Bacteria; phylum Bacillota; class Negativicutes; order Selenomonadales; family Selenomonadaceae; genus Selenomonas_A. The sequence continues at coordinate 59,359 of NZ_JMME01000006.1, read as the reverse complement.
CACTCCGGCCGGTGCCGGAATAAACCAGATGATTGCGCCGATAGCCACACACATGAGGCCGCGGACCAGAGGACTAAGTCCCTGATTGTTTGAGTCGGACATTTCTTTTACCTCCTTAATAGTCCATAAGTCTTACTTTACCCACTATTCATATAATTGCGGTTTGACTTATGGTACAATTGATGATAATAATATAAATGAACGACTACAAAAAACTACGCAATCCGATAAATAAATTCGGATTATTTTTTAATAAATTTTTTCGACAAAAGGAGCTCCCCTATGGAAAACGGCAAACCACGCCGCCTCGACTACCTCGTTCTGTTCTTTATGATAATTCTGGTGCCCCTGGCCGGGGAGCCTAAAATACATCCCTTTGCAGGAGATTTTGCCAACTTCCGGGTGAGTTTCGGCTCCCCGATATTCCTGCTCTTCCTGCTGTGGCTCAACCGTTTCCCACGGTTGTTCACCGGTACAGTGGCCGGCGCAGCCGTGACGCTGTTCCGCACGGGGCTGGATACCTTCTACGGACTGCCGCCTATGGAGGCCTTTATCCTCCACCTGCCCAATTTCTTCTATTATTTTTGTTATTCCCTGTTCTTTGCCCTGCCATCGCTGAACCGGCGCTCCATTTACGAACAGGCGTTGGGCATTGCTTTTTGGGCCATCGTTGCCGAAGTATTTGCCAGTGTCGGCGAACTGGCCGCGATGAATGCCATCTCTTACCAACAGGCGGAGAGCTTTACCTTTGGCATGCTGATACGGCTGATACTCATCGCTATCCTGCGCTGTTTCTTCATTCTCTCCTTCTTCTTCCTGTTCCAGCTCTACAATACTGAAATGCGTCTGGACAGAAAAACCAAGGAAAAGAACCGCCTGACCATGCTGATATCCGGACTGTACGAAGAAGTCTTTGAACTGCGCTGCACTCTGGTCAGTGCGGAGGCGGTAACCCGTGACTGCTATAAAGTTTACGATGAACTAAAAACCACCGCCCAGACACCGGAGGAAAAGCAACTGGCGCAGGAACTATTGCGCATTGCCGGACAATGCCACGAAATCAAGAAAACACATCAGCGCATTTATGCCGGGCTCCGGGAACTCACCAAAAGCCGCCGCGTGGACGACTATCTGCCGCCTGATAAAATTGCCCAGCTGCTTATCCACATGCAAAAAAAATATGCCCGCAACCTGAACAAGGAAATCCTCTTTTTTTCCCATGTTCCCAAGCAGCTGCCGCCGCTCAATGTCTTTCTCCTGTTGTCTATCCTAAACAACCTCACCGCCAATGCCATTGAGGCCATCGATACGCGCGGCACGATTACCCTCACCATCGACGGCGGCCGTGGTGATAACAAACTAACTATTACACTGGAAAACACCGGCAGCTACATACCGCCCCAGCGCCTGACCAAGATTTTCAGCCCGGGCTACACTACAAAATTTGACAGCAGCGGCAAAGCCTCCAGCGGCGTGGGCCTGACCTATGTAAAACATCAGACCGAGGAACTGGGCGGTCATATCGCCATTACCTCCGATGGCAAGGACCAGGTCACCTGCCAGCTCATTCTGCCCTGCGATAAACTGCACAAAAATAACACCAACCAAGGAGTACAACCATGAATATAATGCTAATCGATGACGACGAGGCCATCCGCATGATGCTGCAGGATATAATCGAGGACTACGAGCTGGGCACCGTCAGCCAGTCACTGCCGTCCGCGGTTGACCTGAGCGCCGCCCAGCTGTCCGCCATCGACATTCTCATCATTGATTTGCTCATGCCGGGCATTGACGGCATCGAGGCCGTACGCCGCCTCAAAGGCGGCTTTGCCGGCAAAATAATCATGCTCTCCCAGGTGGAAAGCAAGGATATGGTGGGCAAAGCCTATGAAAACGGCATTGACTATTACATCACCAAACCGCTGAACCGCAACGAAATCGTCAGCGTTCTGCGCAGTGTCAGCGAACACCTGCGGCTGGAATCCTTTGCCCAAAATCTGCAAAACTCCCTGCAAAATCTCACCCCTAAGGCACCAATGACGGCTGCTCCCAAGTTGACAAGTCAGCAGCGCTGTGACTCTGCCTTAAAGGAACTAGGTATCCTGAGCAGCCCGGCCGCCCCGGATTTATCTGACATCATCAGCTATATCGCCCAAAACAACGGCCAGCTCCCAGCCCTCAAAAACCTGTTCTCCGCCGTTGCCCAAAAAAGGCAGGCCCCCGAACCGGAAAAAGAGGCCAAAGCCATGGAACAGCGGCTGCGCCGGGCTATTTTCCAGGCTCATGTGAATATCGCCACCATGGGTTCGCTCGATTACACCAATCCCCGTTTTGAAGAACTGGCTCCCCTGTACTTTGACTACAACGATATCCGCAACACCATGCGCCTGCTCGAAAATGACGAAAAACCTGCCATGAGTCAGGTTCATATCAACACAAAAAAATTCATTCATGCGCTTTACGATACCGTTTATAGCAGATAATCACCCAGTTATCCACAAACTTATCCACATTATCCCCAATTTAGGTGTATAACCTGTGTACAACCCCGGCTTTATCCACATAATCCTGTAAGATAAGCAGCAGGAAAATCACCGCTTTTTCACGAATAAGTGCCTATATAGCTATGCATACAAGGTGGTGAACAAAATGAAGGCCCTTATATCCTGTATCTTAGCCCTGTGGATAATTTTTTCCCCAGCGTTCCCCGGACAGCTTTCTGCTGAGGACCGTTGTGTAAAAATTGGCTATATTCAACCGGATGCCTCCCTGCTAAATTCCCACATTATCCGTCAGTACTATATTCAATATCTGGACGAATTATCCAAGCGGACTGACCGCGGCTATGAACTTATCACCCTTACCCCGGAAGACGCCTATAACAGCTTGTTCAATGCCGACATCGACCTGCTGCTGTCTGTAGAATATCCCACCTCTTTAAACAACACCCACGCCCTGGTCTTTGGCGAATCCAACTTCGGTTATGACGTGGAGGGATTTTACACCGCACCGGGCGATACCCGTTTCAATCCCAAGGATTTAAACACCCTTAGCGGTGCCCGTGTCGGCATTATAAAAGGACGGCCTGCCAATGCTGCCTTTACCAGATTCCGGCAGGAACACCAGCTGACCGTTTCCGTCTATGAGTACCCTGATCAAACGGCCATGCTGACGGCCCTGAAGGACAAAGACATTGATTTAGTCGTCGATACAGCCACCAATATCACCCCTGCCGAGAAATTCTTACTGGCCTATGCCCGTATCCCCGTCCACGTGGCAACTGTCAGCGCCAAACAGGAACTGCTGCAGGAAATGAGTACCGCCCTGCAAAAACTCTCGCAGGAAAATCCTCATTTAGAACCGGGTCTTTCCCAATTTCTGGCTCAGCAGCTGGACTTCCAGCTGGTACACTACACCCCGGAGGAAAGCCAGTTCATTGCCCAGCAGTCCCCCTTGCGCGTAGCCATTTACGGTGCTGCGCCCCCTTATATCGAATACGATGAAACTAATCATAATGCCCGGGGAATTTACCCTGACCTCATAGATATTCTGGCCAGGAATTCCGGACTCAAATTCACCTATGTCCACGCCGTGGACTACGAGCAGGCCATCAACCTGCTGACCACCGGCCAGGCCGATATGATGCTGGATATCTATGCCGGTTCAGCGGCCCACATGCCGTTTTACTATACCACGCCGCTGCTGGAAGTGGCCTACTCCTACATTGGCAAGGTCCGCAATCTGCCCTCTATCGGGGAAAATGTCAATCTGATTCTCCCCCGGAGCACGCCCTCCATGCTGACTTATTTACGGCAAAAATTCCCTGACTGGCATTTTTCGGAAAGTGCGTTTTCCGCCAGTGAGGCCATCAATCTCGTAAACGAAAATCAGTATGACCTGGCCCTGATTGGCAACAGTACCTTGGATATTGACCGCCCCTTGTCCCTCTACCCGGAACTGACCATCATTCCCGACGCCTCCATAAGCGTCCCCATGAGCGTGGTTATCTCCAATAATCAGCCGCGCATACTGCAGGGGATTTTAAACAAAGCCATCACCCAGATAAATCCCGAAACACGCACGCATATCATTCAAAAACATATCATTGCGAAGGAGCCGGATTTCTCCCTGCAGCATCTCATGACCTTTTACCCCTTGCAGACAGGGCTGGTCTTTGGACTTATCCTCCTGATGCTTGCCGGAATAATCTTTCAGCACCATCACCAGACAGCCATGGAAAAGGCCCGCGCCTTGCTCGAAGAAAAAAACAACGACCTGACGTCGACCATTGAGGAACTGAAAGAGGCCAATCATAGTAAAAAAATCTACAAAGCCATGGCCGAAACCGATGCCCTGACCGGTGTGCTGAACAAAGCTGCCATCGAGGCCGCCGGGGGCGAAATACTCGCCCAGCCGCCCACCGATGGCCATTGCCACGCCCTGTTCATCATCGATTTGGACCACTTCAAAGAGGCCAATGACACCTTGGGGCACCAACGCGGCGACGATATCCTGCGGCGGTTTGCCCTGAGCCTCACCCATATAATCCGGGGCGGTGACGCCCTGGGACGGTTCGGCGGTGACGAATTCATTCTGGTTCTGGACAATATCCCCAGACATGCCATAGAAAAAGTCGCCCGCCGTATCACCGAGGCCGCCCACAAACTGGAGCCGGACGCTCAGCCGCCACTCTCCGCCAGTATCGGCATCGCTCTCTATCCTGCCCACGGCAGTGATTACCAGGAACTATTGCAGAATGCCGACCAGGCTCTGTACCATGTAAAAGAACGCGGCCGCGACAGCTGGAGCATAGCCCACTACCATAGTTCCCATCCTCATAACTAATTGACAGTTATCAGGCACAGTCCTATACTTACATTATATATTTACAACTTTACACAGGAGGCCTATACATGAGTAAATTAACCCTCGCCCGTGCCAAAGAACTTTTAGCCAAATACACCAGCGAAGAACACCTCTTCCACCACGCAGCTGCCGTCAGCGCCGCCATGGGCGCCATGGCCGAGGCCTATGGTGAAGATAAGGACCACTGGGCCGCCATCGGCTGGCTGCATGACGTGGATTACGAACAATATCCTGACGAACACTGCCACCATGTTCGGGAATTCCTCGCCCCTGCAGGCGTGGACGAGGCTGATATCAAAGCCATTATCTCGCACGGGTACGGCATTACCACAGAAGAGGCTCAGCCTGCCACCAACCTGGAGAAAAGCCTCTTTGCCGTGGACGAACTCACCGGTATTATTCAGGCCTACGCCCTCATGCGCCCGGAACGTCTGGACGGCATGGCCGTAAAATCTCTCAAGAAAAAATACAAGGACAAGAAATTCGCCGCCAAATGCAACCGGGAAATCATCGACCGCGGTATCGAAAATCTCGGTATGGAACTCGGCGAAGTCATGGGACACTGCATCAAAGGCATGCAGGAGCACCACGAAGAAATCGGTTTGTAATAAAAATACCGGCAACGTACCTTGCCGGGCCGTCGCTTTACGGGTGCAGCGTATGACGGCTGGCGTTAAGAAACTAATATTTGCATACAAAAATCCCTGCCTAAAGGCGTTGTTTGAGCGTAAGCGAGTTTAGCCTTTAGACAGGGATTTATTTTTTTGCAAATATTGGTTTTAGCCAGCCGTCTCAGCGGAGCACGTAAAGCGACGGCCCGGCAAAACTATGCAGCTTGAAATTACAGCACCTTGCTGAGGTATGCCTTGATTTCGTCGCCGTCTTCCATCTTCATCACGTCAGCGAGGATTTCCTTAGCCTTCGTGGAGCTGATGTTGCGGATTTTTTCCTTAACGCGCGGAATGGACGGAGCGCTCATTGAAAGTTCGCTGATGCCCATAGCCATAAGGATTACAGCAGCGTTCGGATCGCTGGCCATTTCACCGCACATACCAGCCCAGATACCGTTTTCACGAGCGCTGGTGATGGTGCGCTGAATCAGCTGCAGAACAGCCGGGTTGAAGTGGTTGTAGAGTTCAGCGATGTTAGCATTGCCACGGTCGCAAGCCAACGTGTACTGAACCAGGTCATTAGTACCAATGGAGAAGAAGTCCACGTACTTAGCCAGTACCGGCGTCATCACAGCAGCAGCCGGAGTTTCAACCATGATACCAACCTGAACATCATCAGCATAAGCCTTGCCCTCATGCGCCAGTTCCAGCTTAGCCTCTTCGATGAATTCCTTAACTTTCTTGAACTCAGCCACGTTGATAATCATCGGCACCATGATACCAACCTTGCCGTATACGCCGGCGCGCAGGATAGCTTTCAGCTGCGGCAGGAAGAGGTCCTTGCGCTGCAGGCTGATACGGACTGCACGATAGCCCAGGAACGGATTTTCTTCTTCCGGAATGTTGAGGTACGGCAGGGGTTTGTCACCGCCGATATCCATGGTACGGATAACGCAGAGGTTGCCCTGGCACTTTTCAACAGCTTCCTTATAGGCCTTGAACTGGTCTTCTTCATTGGGGATATCCTGACGGCCCATGAATACGAACTCAGAACGGAACAGACCTACACCCTTGGCACCATACTTCAGAGCGTTGTCCACGTCCATATGCGTACCGATGTTAGCCATGAGGTCAACCTTCACGCCGTCCGTCGTAACAGCCGGCAGGTCTTTGAGCTGTGCATAGTGAGCAGCCAGTTCCTGCTGTTTCTTGATTTTTTCGTTGTAGCCAGCCAGTTCTTCTTCGCTGGGGTTCACGATAATCTTGCCTTCTTCACCGTCCATGATTACATGGTCGCCATCAGCAATCTTGTCGATACGGTCTTCCTTGTTGAGGCCAACAATGGTGGGGATAGCACGGGCTTTAGCGATGATAACAGCATGTGCCGTCGTGGAACCGGAACCTAAGATTACACCGGCAATCTTGTCAGTCGGCATACCAGCGATAACGGAAGGCTCGATTTCACGGCCGCAGAGGATAACCTTTTCGTCACCCAGTTCCGGTTCCTTAACGCCCAGAATGTACTTAGCTACACGCTTACCAACGTCACGCAGGTCAACAGCGCGGGCAGCGAAGTATTCATCGTCCATCATTTCAAACATCTGTGCCTGTTCTTCAGCAGCTTTCAGCACAGCCTGCGGAGCATTGGCATCTTCTGCCAGTTTCTCTTCGATTTTCTGAGCCATCATGGGGTCCTGCACCATCATACGATGTGCTTCCATGATTGCAGCCTGTTCTACCATATTCTGCTTCTGCAGACGGTCAATATTTTCACGCAGCGTTTCAGCTACAGCCGTCAAGGCGTCCTGAGCTTTTTTTAATTCTACTTCTTTGCTTTCCGGCTGGTAGTTGACGAGATAACCGTCAAGATTCTGCCCTGCCAGCATGATTTTACCGATGGCGATACCGGAAATAACGCCTTTACCTCTGATTGCTTCTGCCATTTTCTTTCCCCCTGATTCACATACCATTATATATACACAAGAAACGCCTTCCTCCAAAGTTTCCATCTCCTTGGAAAGAAGGCGCCCTAACCTTACAGGTTAATGATTATTCTTCGCCGAACTTGGAATCAACCAGTTCCTTCAGAGCTTTTACAGCATCAGCTTCGTCCGGACCATCAGCAACGATCGTGATTTCCGTGCCTTTTACAAGACCCATGCTCATGATCATGAGAATGGACTTGGCATCAACAGTCTTGCCCTTAGCCTGAATCTGAACCTTGGACTTGAACTTCGTAGCCGTCTGTACGAAGATGGATGCCGGGCGGGCATGGATACCAGTCTTGTTTTCAATCGTTACAGTTTCCTGAGTCATTTTTAAATCTCTCCTCTTTACATAACCATATTCCAACCGCCTGACGCGGCCTGCGAACATGAAATAACTTAACTGCCCTATAATAATGCAACTGCCGTGCCAACTTTAGAAATCATTGGTATTTTTTTCTAAAACAGGGCATATGTCCCATAATATAAGGCCTGCGGAACTTTAAAAATAATATGCATTATGTGTCAAACACCAACAGTCAATAATTATTTTGGTAAATATTACCAACTTTGCTGTTTTTCTTGGTAATATTTACCAATCATGGTATATTTTACCAATCACTCTGACAAACCATACTTGCGCGCCTTGGCGGCCACTGTTTTATGCGTAATTTTCAGTTCCTTGGCAGCCGCATTAAAACTGCCGCACTGTTTCAGTGCTTTGGCGATAATGCGTTTTTCATATTCCTCCCATGGCAGAACCGCGCTGTCCGTATCAAGCTGCCGTACTTCCTTGTCCGCCGCCTCCCCTTTAATATAGGAAGGCAGGGCGGCCACGGTTATGGTGTCGCTGTCCATCAGGGTTATCACCCGTTCAATGACATTTTCCAGTTCACGCACATTGCCCAGCCACTTATAACGCATGAGGATATCCATCGCCTCCGGCGTAATGCTGCTGACATTCTTGCCTGTGGCCACGCTGATTTTCTCCACAAAATGCTCCACCAACAGGGGAATATCATCAATGCGCTCACGCAGCGGCGGCAGGATTATGGGAATAACGTTCAGACGGTAGTACAAATCATCACGGAACGTCCCGTCCTTGACCATAGCCTCCAGCTGCCGGTTGGTTGCAGCAATAATACGCACGTCTACATGCACGGTTTCCTCGCCGCCCACCCGGTCAAATTCCTTCTGTTGCAGGACACGCAGGAGTTTCACCTGCATTTTCTTGTCCATCTCCCCGATTTCATCGAGGAAAATCGTCCCATGGTCAGCCAGTTCAAACTTGCCCAGCTTGCGCTTTACCGCTCCCGTAAAAGCCCCCTTCTCATGGCCGAACAGTTCTGACTCCAGCAACGTCCCCGGAATGGCGCCGCAGTTCACACGGATAAACGGCCCCCGGCGCCGTTCACTGGCGTAATGTATCCCCTCGGCAATAACTTCCTTACCAGTACCGCTTTCACCGCGAATCAGTACCGTAGCCCCGGACTGCGCCGCCTTCGTGGCCAGTGCCAGCACGTCCACAACCTTGCCGCTCTTGCCTATGTAATTGGCAAAAGCATTGGCTGTTTTCTTCGTCCGCAGCAATTCCTGCTCCAGATACTCAGCCTTGGCCGAAACCTGCGAGAGCCGGGCCATAAGATTCTGCAGCTCCGTGATATCCTTAATAACGGACACCACGCCAGCGATTTCGCCGTTGACGAAAATCGGATTGACATTGGCCACAACCGTAGTACCGTCCTTTTTGCGGCTGATACTGCCGATACGGGCCACGCCGGTGCGAAGCACCGCACAGCGGTTGCCTTCCGGTGCCGTCTTAAAGACATTCTGCCCCATGACCATTTCCGGCGTCTTATGGACAATCCGCAGGTAAGATGGATTTACATAGGTAATCTCCCCAGTGCGGTCCACCACACAGATGCCGTCCTGCACAGCCTCCAATATCATCTGCAGGCGTTCCTGCATCAGAGCATTTTCATGGAGCAGTTTATCCATCTCATGAATCTTCTGCGGTTCGCACATTTCAAAATCGCTTTCCAAAAAGCGCACCATTTCATAAACCGCCTGCCGGCCGGCGTCCCCCTCAGCCGATACAAACAGCGAATCGCCCTTGCAAATTTTCAGCGCCACCAATTTCATCAGACTGCGCATTTCAAACCGTTCACTGTGCCTGCTGCGCAAAAACAGAGGCGTCGCGTACTTTTCCCCCAGCTCCTTGGCCCGCTGCACCACCATCGCTGCAATGCGGGCATGGATGCCACTGGCATGGTGTACCACCGCCTCCTGCTCAAACATCATTGCCGACCATTCCTTTCCTAATAATATATTGAAGAATAATTCCGCTATCATCGTGCTTTAACAAAAATTATACACCAAAACACGCATAAATGTGCTATAATATTGAAGACGGTTTGCTAATTTTTGCATAATGCATACATTAGCAGAATTTTTCAGACTTTCATTGAAAGTCGAATAACTATATTACCTACCAGGAAGAGGTGAGTAACACGACATTCATCCTGATAACAGGTTCCATTATGGCCGTCAGCATCTTCCTTATTTATAAACTTTGCCACTTTTTCAGTATTGAAATAAAGTGGAGCTCCTTGGTCTTCTGTGCCGTTATGGCGTTCATTGTCAACGGTGCGGCTATTTCCATGAGCCCATTCCTCGACCGCGCCCATTATCTGCGGCTGGGAATATTAGTAATAACAGCAGCCGCTGCCGTCACCTTTTTCAACGAACGCCTGCTGCGCCGGGAAGAGGCTGTGGCTGGAAATTACACATCATTGGCTACGGAAATCCTGGCACCGGAAGATATGCCGGCACCTCCACCTGAGGAAAAATTGGCTGCGGAAACACCGAGCCCAGCACCAGCAGATGGCGAAACTACAACACCGGCAGATCCTGCCGTGGCTGCACGCTTAGCAGCCAAACAGGAGGCAGAAGAGGCCGTGCGTGCCGCCGAGGCACTGGCTGCTGAAAAAGCTGCTGCTGAAAAAGCTGCTGCCGAAAAAGCCGCTGCCGAAAAAGCCGCTGCTGAAAAAGCGGCTGCTGAAAAGGCGGCTGCTGAAAAGGCCGCTGCTGAAAAGGCCGCTGCCGAAAAGGCCGCTGCTGAAAAGGCCGCTGCCGAAAAAGCTGCTGCTGAAAAAGCTGCTGCTGAAAAAGCTGCTGCTGAAAAGGCCGCTGCTGAAAAAGCCGCTGCTGAAAAAGCCGCTGCTGAAAAAGCTGCCCACCAGCAGGAATTGCAGGCTAAGCTAGGCAACATGAATTCTTTGGACGACATTCTCGACTTTGCGTATGCCACCAAGGACCAGCAGCCTCAGGATGCAATTTTTGCCTATCAAGAGGCAATCGCCCGTTTCAGCGACGACGATTACATGCCCTTCCTCATTATCGAGCTGGGCAACCTTTATAAAGAGCAGGCCGACTACCGTGGCGCTGTTGCCACCTATGCCAAGGCCATGCATTTACCGATAATTGCTGACAACGATGCCATGCGGCAGGAGTTTGCCAAAAACATCCGCTATCTTGGTATCGTTCAGGATATACTAGCCAAACATTCTGCGCTCTCTACGCCCTTCCCCAAAATACCGGGAAGTATCATGCAGGAAATCGAAACCGAATTCCAGTCACAAAATGACAGAGCCGCAAATTAATTGGAGGAATTTTAATGAAAAAAAGTGTAGAAATCTTGGGCCTGCCCATCATTAGCATCACTGAAGGTCGTGAACTTGGTGTCAGCAAGACACTCCTGATTGATGCCAAAAACGGCACCGTAGCAGCTATCACTATCGAAGACGCTGACTGGTACCGCGGCGTAAAACTCATTCCTTATGAATCCGTTATCGCCATCGGTGACGACGCTGTCACCATCACCAACAGCGAAAATATCCTGACGCTCGATGCTGCCGGCGACTATGAAACGCTGCTGGATGAAAATATCCGCATCATCGACACCAAAGCCATCACCAAATCCGGTACCATTCAGGGCAAAGTAACTGAACTGTACATCGGCGACGATGGCAAAATCGAAAAATGCGAAATCACTGCCCCCGATGGAACCACTTCCGATATCGGCACTGACCAAATTTCTATCTTTGGTAAGCAGGTAACGGTTATTGACCCCAACGGGGAAAAAAAAAATGATGTAACGCCTAAGGCTGAACCGGCACCGGTTCAGGCAGCAGCACCGGCACCTGAGGCTCCGAAAGCCGAAGAAAAATCGGAAGAACCCAAAGCTGAGGCTCCGGCTCCGAAAGCTGAAGAACCGAAAAAAGAAGAGGCTTCCAAAGCTGAAGAAGTAAAACCGGAACCCAAAGCTGAACCCAAGAAAGAGGCCCCGAAGGCTGCTCCGGCACCCAAAGCAGAGCCTAAGAAAGAGGCTCCCAAGGCAGACGCCGCTAAACAGGCCGCTGCCGACAAAGCGTCCGAGGAACGCCATCGTCGATTTCTCCTGGGTAAAAAAGCCGCTCGCGACATTAAGATGGATAACGGCATCGTTATCGTAGAGGCCGGCCAGGACATCACCGAAGAAGTCCTCCAGAAAGCCAAACTGGCAAACAAGTTCATTGAACTGTCCATGAACGTACAGTAATAGCAAAAGAGATTCGTCCACAGCGACGAATCTCTTTTTTACAGCCCGCCTTACATTTGAACAATCAGATACGATACTACAAAAATATCTCTAACCTACGAAGGACCTGACCGTTACCGGTCAGGTCCTTTTCGTATATGGAATACACCGTATTGTTTTGCGGTTACGATTGCTGGCCAGCTTATGTCTAATAATGGCCAACTCATGCTGACGGCCTATGAACCTCATATCCACGCCACCTTTTCTTAAATAAAATTAACTTAAAACGTTTTAAGTTAATTTTACTACAAGCCTCCCTAATTCTCAAGCTCTTAGACATTGTGGCCTACATGGCCGCGGCACTCCCCTACCAAAACATTCTTGCCCACCTTCACAGCCTCATGTGCAAACTGAATATACCGAGAACACATCCTTGATATACGCGAGCGTTCTGGCAAGCAAATCTCTCGATGTTTTCTCATTGACTTCCAAGCTCACGGGACCACAGGAAAGTTTCAGCATAGATGGGAGTGTTGCGGTTTGAACTGTGGCCGTAACGGTAGCGGTTGCCAACGTAGCAAATTCAGGAGCAGGCGCATCCTTTTTTGGGATCTGAAGTGCAGAAGTCGCAAAATCTTCGCGAATTTTGCGTTGCCAATAGTAAAAGGCATTGTACTTAATATTCTGCTGGCGGCAATATTCTGAGGCAGTAAGCCCGCTGTTCTGTTGGGCAAGAATGGTCTGCTTCCAGGATGCTAAAGAATGTTGCTGCTTGAGTTGCTGAATTTGAGTCATAACAAAAACCTCCCGGACAAATTTTGACTAAAACGGCTTTTTCACGTTTTTCAGCTTTTTCATGTGGCTTATTTTAGTCAATTATCTCATTTGGGAGGAAAAATTTACATACACCGTATTATTTTGCGGTTACATCACTAAAAACCTCAGATAAGCTATTTTAAAAATTTAAAATTTGCAACAACAACATCTAATTCCTTATCTGTAATACCAGTACTACATGGCAATGTAACAATCCGTTGCCAAACCCCTTCAGCAATTTTTATATCGCTACTGGGACAATCCGCATAAGGTTTCTACAAATGCACCGGTTTCCAAAATGAACGTGCCTCAATTCCTTTTGTCTTTAACTCAGCACACAATTGTTTTGCATCTTCTAATGTTGCTTCAGCAGGCAAAACAATTCCAAAGAACCAGCAGGAAGAACCTTCTGTCGTGGGGAAGAGTGTCACATTCTTTTTCTTAGCCCAATCTGCTAAATTATCTCTCGCCCACTATTGATAATATGTTTACATCTCTGTAATGTTCCTTTATCCAGACTAATACTGGTAAAGCTTCATGTAGTGCATTCCAACCAGTTCCAAGAACGAAGCATATATCAAAAGAAGTGGTTTTAGATTCCTTTATCCATTTAAAATACGTCTTCACCTTTTCCTCCTGCAAATATCACTCTAACAAATTCCACTCCATGGCAGAACCACGCTTTACAGCTTGGCTCACTTTCTTCCCTAGCAGCACATCATAATACTTCGGAGCTAACCCCATCCCTGGACGTATGCTACGCAAGTTTTTTTCTGTCAGCACATCGCCTTTTTCCATATCTTCGACGATGTATAAACTGCGCCGAAATTGCAAAGATTTCTTTTCCTGTTCCTGTGTATTATAGCAAATTTCCCCTAGTGCTTGATATGCGGTATTACATTCCCGCACCAGCAGCTTCATCTCTTCCGGTTCTAATGAAAATGCACTATCCACACCGCCATCTGCTCGTGACAACGTAAAATGCTTTTCAATAACCGTTGCGCCTAGTGCAATACTGGCCACTGCAGCTCCTATTCCTAACGTATGGTCGGACAATCCCACTTTACAATTAAACAAGTCCTTCATATGAGGAATCGTCCGCAGATTTGTCCCTTCCGGTGTCGCTGGATAGCTACTAGTACATTTAAGCAAGGTCAAATCCTCACAGCCGTTTTCCCTCGCCGTCCGAACCATATCATCCAGTTCGGCCACGCTGGCCATACCCGTAGAAGCTATGATGGGCTTACCTGTTTTCGCAACCTTGCGAATCAATGGCAAATCTATATTTTCAAAAGACGCTATTTTATAAATCGGACAGCCAATACCTTCAAGAAAATCAACTGACGTATTGTCAAAAGGCGTGCTAAAACAAATAAGGCCTAACGCCTCAGCATGACGAAATAATTTCTCCTGCCAATCCCATGGGGTATACGCCTTCTGGTATAAGTTATACAACGACTCTCCTTGCCAAAGACTCTCCTTATCTGTGATAAAGAATTCATCTGTATCCTTATCGATGGTCATTGTATCGGCCGTATAAGTCTGCAATTTTATCGCATCCACGCCAGTTTCTGCTGCCGCCTCGACAATTTTCATGGCACGTTCTAACGACTGGTTATGATTGCCACTCATTTCCGCTATGATAAAAGGCTTATTATCATCAAATTGCAACATTTTCAGCTCCTTACGTTAAATTCTCTCTTAAACTCTGCAATGGTCATATCGTAAGAAAATGACCGCCCTTGCAAAAATTCATGTAAATCCTTCATTGTATGCTTACTACCACCATAAGATTGCTTATTAGGACGCCAACCTCCCCCATAGATGTATGACCAATTATCTTGCAATAACTCTACGATTTCTTGATTTAACTTTTCGTAAGAGGAACGTAAGGTATCCCGCTCCTCATCAAAGATTAATTCCTTTTGCAACAAGATGTCACCAGTGTCCAATCCTTCATCTAGCATATGAATAGTTACACCTTTAGGCGAATTCTCAATAAAACTCCATAAATTCGGTGAAGAACCACGATTCCAAGGCAACAGAGATGTATGCAGATTAATAATCCGCCCCTGCGCCGCTTCAATTACATCCCGATTGACAATATACCGATAATTGTAGCTAATAACCAGACTTGGATGGATTCTTTGCAACATTTCTGCATTCAGTTTGCCACTATAAAAAAGCACCTTCACTCGCTTCTCCAACCATTCCAATAGTGGGAAACTGTTGGCATTTTTTCTTAACAGCAAGACTGCCCCCCCCCCCCCCGTAGTGGGCACAAGTTCGTCATTATTGTATAGGGTGGACTTCACTACTTTAACATAGGCATAAGCGTCACTACGCTTACATTCCACCTTCCGATACCCCAGCTTTACAAAAATCCACTGCGAGGCAATATTGTCTGCTTTTACTTCTGCCCAAAGGACCTCCCCCACATGACCGTCTCGAATCATCTCATTTTCAACCAGTTGTAAAATAATTTTGCCGTACCCATGCCCGCGATATGAAGAGACAATACTGTAACTTATCTTCCATTTGCTATCCACCAATGCCAAGCGAACCTGACCGATAGGATTATCATCCTGTATCAATACATAGATAAGAACACCTTCATCTTTCAGGATCCTATCAAACCACTTCTGATGATCTTCCCAAGGAATAGGCTCTGTATTGAAGGAATTTGCTCTAACAGCAGGTTCATTCACCCACATATAGAAAAGTTTCATATCCTCCCTGATAGCCTGTCGCAAATAAATCTTCTTTTTGTCCATATCATCACCTATTCCATCAGCTGGCTCATTTTTCTTTGCATAGCCAGCATTTTATCTGGCGCAGACATTTCTTTTATTGCCCTGCAAATGTCCCCCTGCTTCACTTGATCCCAATGCCCTAGATAATAAATCAAACCTGCCGCAGCACAATCCTCACAAATTTGAAATTGATTCTCCGCAACGGCAGTGACAATAGCAGGAAGCTGCAGATAACAGCGTTCCCATGTTGTACTGCCGCCTGCGCCTAGCATCAAATCAGCCTCTGCCATCAGTTCTGCCATATTGCTGACTTGGCAAAGATAAGTAAATCCTACCTCAGTACAACGCTTGGCAATGGCTTCCTTACGTCCATTACCAGCTCCCACTACCACAGTAACCTTTACTTTAATGAGTCCACCTAGTTGCCGCAAAACCAACAAGTCATCGATTGCCTTACTGGTTTCATCAGTCGCATCTACGCCACCATAAAAGACTACAATATTTCTTAGCCTGCCATCGCGTTCTCGCATCTGCGCTTTAACACGATAAAACTCTTCTCTCAGCAAAGCATATTCAGGCCCCAAAAGCATCCTGCAATGTGCTGGCACTAAGCCTTGATAGCGCATTTCTTTATGCAGATAAAAATTCTGATCTAACAAAACATCACAATCATGCTGGCGATTGGCCAAATCATCAATGACCATAATCTCCCCCACATAGGGACGAAGCATCTTTTCCCAAGTGCAATCAATAGCATAACTATCCACAACCAGTCGTTCTGCCTTATCCATTTTACGAACTATCTCAATGGTTTCTGCGGCATCCTGTTCCTGGGTAACCGTCAGCCATTTGCCGTAACCTGTCAAATAATCATTAGGATCTGCCACAGGCAGTATTTTTAGCTCAAAGCCTTGCTCTCGAGCTAAATCATTCATATTCCCTAGCAAATTCCGGCAAATAAAAGTTACATTTTGGCCATCAATACAATAGTACCGTGCTAGCGTCAAACAACGCATTAAATGCCCACTGCCTATTGTTGTCGAGGAATCACATCTTATAACAACGTTCATATACTACCACTAAAACACAAACCAAAATTTTTCTCGTGTTTGTCTTCATCACAAGGTTTTAACATTGTGGCTTATACATCAAAGTCTTCGCCAACTTTAAATTTAGGGCACCATTTCCCCTGCTCATCCTTATAGAACAAGTCTTTATTAACAAACTTATCAATAACATTCCAAAATTCATCAACAGTAATTTCTAAGTATTTACAAGCAATTTTTATATACTCTTCACCACATTTACCATCATACTCACGAATTAACCACTTTGCATCCTCTCTACTCAGTCTTCCTTCCCTTATATCATAACAAGCCTCATCGGTTGCAAAGCCAAAACCAAATTTAAGATATTTAATCATCTGATTAGCTATCTGCAAATCTGAATCAAGTGCCGAATATCGTCTGTATCTCCCAATATTGTGTAAATCTACTCTTGTACGTCCCCATAACCCTCTTGCTATAGAAAAATCTGCATTGTATACCTGGGACCATTCTTTTGCATAATACTGCAACCATATTGCCTTGATTCCCTTGCGCTTCATCTCATCAATATTCGGCAAATTATAAAAATACATATCTCTCTTCGATATATCTGTTCCAGCTATCAATTCATCTATATCAAAACCTCTTAACGTATCCAATTTCGATACGTTAAAAGCATCACCAGATGTATCTTGCCTTAAAACAGTCCCCAAAGTCAGCGCTGCATTTTCCCCTTGGATTATTAACGGTATATTGAATTTATTAGCAATTATATAAGAAGATGCCCATAAACAATACTCTGAGCCAGCTATTATATTTCCTCTTTCAAAAAATGATTTCCTAGCTAGTTTTTTTGCAACAACCGGATTCAACTTTATAGATATAATATCAAATCCTCCAGACAACTTATTAAGGTTATCTATATTATGCTGTCCCACTTCAGTAATTTCATCAGGTGCACAATTCACTAGCAGCGGATTGAGTCCAAGTTTTTCTTTTGCATAGATAGCTTGAAAGGTACTATCCTTTCCGCCAGAAACGCCTATCACACAGTCATACAAATTTCCTCTATCTTTTGCCTCTTTTTTAGCTTCATCTGCTATTGCTTGGAGTTCCGAAAACCGCTCATCCCAATCTATCTTCTTTTTTTCCTCTTCCCACAAACATGCATAACAAATCCCTTCTTCGTTGAATTTAATCCCCGGTCTCGTATCCGGTTGTAAACATCTTTTACAATACTTCATATGCATAAATCATTCCTCCCAATTTATTCTTTAACTTCTTTTTGATGTACATGACTATTTATTTCTATAAATGAAGGGTTTTCCTCCATAACTTTATTTATCTGTTCTATTGTTATATCATCTGCACCCGCATATAATTTCTTATACAATTTTTCTATCAATTTCCAATCATCAATAGTATCCAAGGTCAAACGGTATTTACTGTAGCACACAGGATAATCAACTTGAACTTTTGAAGGATGCATTTCATATATATATGGCGTAACATGCTCTCTATGATATCTTTCCTGACCACATTGAAAAGCCTCTTCCAGCATAGAAAAAGAGAATATCTCGCACCCTAATCCCAACGGGACATTTTCACCAGGAACTACTACAGAATTTGCTACTGATTTATATTTTTCTATCTCTCGGTCTATCAGCGACCAATCGACAAATGTATTATCAGCGCACACTCTAGCTACATCAGTTAAGTTATACTCACAAGCAGCATGGTAAAATCGTCCTAAAACATCACTATCGCTCCCGCGAAACACCTTGACATCATACTTCTGACATTCCTGTACCAACAAATCATCAGCAGGCAAAGCGCTGGTAGCAATAATAAGCTCATCTGCATTTTTTACCAACTTTAACCGCGATATGACATGTCCTATAACCGTCTTACCGCACAAATCTTTTAACATTTTGTTTGGTAATCTAGTTGATCCCATATGCGCCTGTACTATTATTCCTAGTCGTTTTACCATGCTGTCCAGCCTCCATCAACAGCAATATTTTGTCCTGTGGTATATCTGCTTGCATCTGATGCTAAATATATCACTATTCCCTGCAAATCTTCTGGCTGTCCTATACAGCTCATAGGATTTTTTCGACATAATTCTCCTATAAATTTTGCATTTTTCTGTACCTCTGGATTAGGGAAAGGACCTGGAGATATCGAATTTGCTCTTATTCCATTCTTGGCGTATGTACATGCAATATATTTTGTGAGCTGAATTATTGCCGCCTTTCCCGCACCATAATTAGCTGGATTATTTTGCCCGCTATCTCCATATATTTCCATATTGGGTGCTACCATACCATACATAGAGCCTATATTAATTATATTGCCATATTTTTGCTTCATCATGATAGGGAGCACCTGCTTCACCATACGAAAAACCCCATTTATGGTGCCCGATAACCCTTTTTGCCATTCTTCAAACTCATATTCATGCAGGGCCTTGGCACAGCTATAAGCTGAGTTATTGATCAAGACATCTATTCTGCCCGTTCTCTTTAACACTTTGGATAATGCATTACCAATCGAGATATCATCATCGAGGTCATACTTAATAGCTTCACAATCAGCACTAGGATATTTTAGATTCAATTCATCAGCATACCTCTTATTTTTTCCTTCATCGTGCCCTAATATAAACAGTTTTGCCCCAAAAGCTACTAATGCTTCGCTCATTGCTTGGCCCAAATGCCCTGCACCGCCAGTAATCAGCACCGTTTTCCCCGTTAAAGAAAAAATATTCTTTACACTATCTCTCACCATATATCATCTCCACAAACTTGGAACTATAATTTCTCTGGGCACATCAAGAAAAAATCTTCTAAAATCCTTATAGCAACTGGAAAAACCGTCAACTTTTTTCTGGATAGACAAATTCATCACCAGTTGTCCTAAAGTTTCCACACCAAAGACAACATAATCTATCCCTTCATTACATAGACTGTAAAGCATAGCCGCCTCTGTAGGCGTGTACCCTTGTGCTTTTGCTATCGTTTGAAATTCTGCTATGAATCGCCCCGATTGTGGCACACGTTTTTCGGCCTCATCGGGCTTCATTAGCAACAGTCCCTGCAAAAAAGAACTGCGGGCATAGATTTCCTTGTTGTTCTTTTTCGCTTTAACAAAGAAGCCCGCCTTATCCAATCTTTTATCCAGCACATTATAGGGAATCTGGATAATATCCACTCTGTTGTCATCGACAGCCTGCAATGCTTCTTCCGGCTCATATATGGAAACACCAATTTTTTCCACAAGTCCCTGTTCCTTAGCTGCCACCATACCAGCCATCACAGCATCCTTTTGCATATCAGCACCACGATGGAGCATGTAACCGTATAACTTAGTCAGACTCAGACGCTGCAACGATTTTCTAATTTTCATCGCCACAGCCTTATCATCATTAGGGCATTCCGGTGACAATTTAGAAATGATATGTGGCGTAAGCCTTCCCCAGGAAAACTCCCCCAGCAAAGATTCTGCCGTGCCGTAAGCACTAGCTGTATCAAAGCATGATATTCCTGAGTTTAGAGCTTTTTCGATAATTTCATAACACTCCTCCTTATCCGGCTGACGGCCTAAAGCATTATTAACACCATATTTCATGCCGAACTGGACTGTCCCCAAGCAAAGTTTGCTCATACCAGAACTTCCTTCAACGCATTCACCACTTCGTCCTGCTGTTCATTGGTTAAACTATAATACAACGGCAGTGTTAGTGCTTCACGATAATAATCCATCGACACGGGGCACTCTTCCGGTTTGTGCCCCATTTTTTCGTAATATGGCTGAGTATGTACCGGAATGTAGTGCAGATTCAGGGTAATCCCCCTTTCCTTCATCTCCGCAAAAATTTTTATCTTCGTTTTCTTAACCTTGCTGAAGTCAATCCGCACCACATAAAGATGCCAGGAGGGATTTGCTCCTTCCATAACGGAGGGTGTGCGCAACGGCAGATCCTGCAAGAGTTCATCATAGCGGGCCACTAATTCCCGGCGACGAGCCACAAACTTATCCAGTTTCTGCAACTGGCTGTAACCCAATGCCGCCTGTATATCCGTCATACGGTAGTTAAAGCCTAAATCCACCTGCTGGTAATACCAAGGCCCGTCAGATTCATGTGACATCAACTTCGGGTCACGAGTAATACCGTGGCTGCGATAGAGACACAGCTTCTCATACAGGTCTTCGCTATTAGTCAGCACCATACCGCCTTCGCCAGTAGTGATAATCTTCACCGGGTGAAAGCTGAACACCGTCATATCAGAGAACTGACAAGAGCCCACCTTGCCCTCAAGATAATCTGCACCCGTAGCATGAGAAGCATCTTCCAAAACAGTAAATCCATATTCCTGTGACAGCTCATGAATGCGCTTCATATCACAGGACTGTCCTGCTAAATGTACAGGCACAACAACCTTGGGTAATCTTCCAGCTGCTTTAGCAGTTTCAAGCTTTTCAGCCAACACCGCAACACTCATGTTGTAGGTTTCATCATCTATATCCACAAACTCTACATCTGCACCACAGTAGCGGCCACAGTTAGCCGAAGCGGTAAAGGTAATTGGGCTTGTCCAAAGGCTGTCACCATTCCCCAAGCCTGCCGCCAGGCAGGCAATATGCAATGCGGACGTAGCATTTGTTACTGCCACAGCATACTTAGCGCCTACATAATCAGCCATTGCTTTTTCAAACCGCTCAATGGCGGGCCCCTGCGTAAGGAAATCAGATGTCAGCACTTCATTGACCGCCGTGATATCCTTTTCGTCTACTGTCTGTTTGCCATAATAAATCATACTTGCGCCTCCATAGCCTTATAGCTTAGGGATTCATTGCCCGTAATTCTTCCACTGTCAGGAAATGTGGATTATTGCCAGAGTTATAATCAAAACCATCTTCTACCAGCTTGCCTTTCTCGCCAATAGCATTCACCGTATAATCAAAGTCTCCAAAGTCAATCGACGGTTTAATAACAAAGTGGTCTGCAAACTCAATGGTTTCATAATACAAATCGCTCGGACACATAACTTCATGCAATTTTTCACCAGGGCGGATACCGATAACTTTAATAGGCAGCTCTGGTGCAATGGCCTTAGCCAAATCAACCACACGCATAGACGGTATTTTGGGGATAAATATCTCCCCCCCCTGCATACGCTCAAAATTTTTGAACACAAAGTTAACACCATCTTCCAGCTTTAGCCAGAAACGGGTCATACGCTCATCGGTAATAGGCAGTTCTTGGGCACCATCAGCGACGAGCCTCTTGAAGAACGGCACCACCGAACCACGAGATCCAACAACATTACCATAACGAACAACCGCAAAACGCGTCTCACGGTCACCTACCATAGCATTAGCTGCCGTAAAAAGTTTGTCCGAGCAAAGCTTCGTAGCCCCATAAAGATTAATCGGATTAGCTGCCTTATCCGTAGACAGGGCGATAACCTTCTTCACTCTGCAAGCAATCGCAGCATTAATTACATTCTGAGCGCCATGTACATTGGTCATGATACATTCCATAGGATTATACTCTGCTGCGGGAACCTGTTTGAGTGCTGCCGCATGTACCACATAGTCAACTTTATACATGGCCTTTTCCAGACGAGCCTCATCCCGCACATCACCGATAAAATATCGCATACACGGCGCATTAAACTTCTGCTGCATCTCAAATTGTTTAAGCTCATCACGAGAATAAATAATAACCTTCTTAGGGTCATACTTTTCCAGTAACATCGAAACAAACTTCTTGCCAAATGACCCTGTCCCGCCTGTAATTAAAATTGTTTTACTATCAAACATATAAAAACCTCTCTCCATGCTATGCTGTATGCTTTTCTATATACGAAAGCATAAATGTCAAAAAATCATAAATATACTTATTGTTCTTATCTAAATCAAAGTTTTTTACACTAGGAATGCTATCATTGCTTATGATTCCCGTTCCCATTTTCTTCATCATTTTAGCCACAGCCTTTTCAAATTCCCCATGGTCTATCTTGTAATTCATTATTTCATCTAAGGTTATCCCTTCATGATAATGAAACACGCCAGGTAAAGCCCCATACCAAGCCTTACCAAAGACTAAGGCATTCTTGCCGCCACTTATTGCCTCCCAGCCAGTCGTCCCAACTAGTGTGGCTACAAACTGGCTATGACGATTCAACTCATAAGTATCTATCTTATTGCTAACCAGATGAACTTTAGGGAGCAGCGCTAATTGTTTGAAGAAATACTCTCCACGCATATATTCTGTCTGCAGGGGATGTTCCTTAGCATATATCACCCAATCATCAGGAATCAACTGCGAAAGGTGTTCCAATAATAATAACTGATTACAATATATGCCGCCCAATGTATCCGTAGTCATTTCCGGTTGCAAATGCAAAGGGTAATAAACATACGGCTGATTGTAATCGACCTTCTCCAGCACAGTATTTTTGTAAGCTTTTTGATAATTCTTATGTTCAATAGTGCGGCCGATTTTTTCTACCAATTTCTTCTGCACCATCTTTTCAAAGGCACCGTATTTCTGCCGATTCATAGCTAGAATCTCTTTGCGTTCATTCAGCCATTTATTGGGCTCCAGCAATGCCCGCAGCTTTCTTTTTACACCTTTATGACTAAATTCAGCCAACCAGTCTTCATCCATATCAAACCAATCATTTTCTATTTTTTGCTCAATATGAACCGGTTCTGTTCTTGACTCATATTCTGGTACGTCTTTGAATGTGCCATAATCATCCAACGAAAAAGCATAGGCAAAACGATTTTCCAAACGAGTTACACTACAAAAGAAAGTCTTTACTCCCATTGCCTCGGCTACATAATAAAGAAGTAACATCCAGCCTCCATGAGGCACATCACCAAATATAACCAAATCCGTTTCACATTGGTATAGGAGCGTATAGTAGTACCGCGTGACAATATGTATCATATTTTGCAGTTCGTAAAATGGCTTTCCATAAAAATACATATCCCTTGAAAAACCAATGGCCAAAATACGCGCATGCTTTTCTATATATTTTTCAACATCTATAGGCACAACCTTTAAATCCAAATCCGCATAGTTGTTTACAAATTCATCAAAAAAATATTCTGCACAATCAACATCCGCGAACTCTTGTTTATAGTGTTCTCCAACAAACCACTTTTTTAAGTCGATCTGCCCATTCTTGTTTAGGTTAAAAATAGCTTTTCTAGCTATTATATTATCAAATCCCCAAATAAATGTTTTTAACATTGAATTGACTCACTTTCCTAAATCCGTAAAATGATGTATTGCATATGTATTATCCGTTATTTTCCAACCATCACCTTGTTTTTCTGGCAATAAGTAATCCCTCGAAAAAAACACACCATCTCTAAATCTTTGCGTTTGACCATTTCTTTTTAGTCCACAATATAGCTGTGTAAGTTTTGTCACAATCCGCGTATTAGCCATTATATAGTATATATTGCCTAAATTTCTATTAACATACCAGCCCAAAAGTAATTTTATGTAACGGCTTCCTTTTTTTGCCCCCGCAGTGCCTATTGATGCATGCCGATAAGATTCAAAAGATGCAAAGAAATCATTCTCTAGCAAATCATCTAGTGGCTTGATAATTTCCACATCTGTATCCATATATACGCCACCATAATTATATAAAGCATGCAAACGCGCCACATCAGCCACATACGCCCACTTGTGATCTTTAAGAGCCTTTCGTGCGAAAGGGTAGTCATCCATAGGGAAATTATCTTCGTTCCAAAGCATAAACTCATACTCTGGCAAATACTTATGCCACGATTCGATACACATCTTTATAGTGTCATTCATTTCCCCACGACCAAACCAGCAATAGTGAATTATTTTGGGAATCTTTTCCGTTAGCTCTAATCTAGAATCTGATTTGTCATTTAGATACTCTCTACCAAAATGCAGATAATGGTCAACTATATCCTTATAAAATAATAATTGTTGTAAAAAATGAATCATATTATTCCTATCACTATTCCTTTACTGAAAAAACTATATACTAAGTTATTTTTTCTTAACAACTTTTCTTATAAGCTCTTCCCACTTTGTCCAAATATATTCTGAACTGTATTGTTTCATTGCTTCACGAGCAGCACTTCCCATTGTATATCTAAGATTCCTGTCAGACATCAAGCACTCAAGTTTTTCTTCCAGCGGTTTCTCCCCGTCATCACACAGATAACCTGTTTTACCATCTTCTATCAAGCCTGCTAATCCCGTGCATCTTTTATATCCTACAGCAGGTAACCCCATACTCATTCCTTCAGCTGCGGCTAAGCCAAAACCTTCACCTGAACTTGGCAAAACAATTATATCACCATTGTATAATACACTTTCAACATCATGAGTAATGCCCTTTATAAAAATCCGATTATTTAAATGCGCATTATCTATCAATTTTTGCAAATATGCTTTATAACTTTTTCTGTTCTCTGCCCCCCATATTTCAAGCTTCCATTGAGGATATTTATCCGCCAAGTTTACAAAAGCCTTTATCAATAAATGTGGTCTCTTTATAGTCTTAACTAATTGCCCGATAAAAATAATCTTATATTCGTCCTTGTTACGTAACAAATTTGCTTGACGCTCATATTGTGGAACAACATTTCCTATAACTTCCACCATCGTGCTCGGGTATCGTGATTTTATTGCATTGACAAAATGCGGCATCAGTACTTGACAGGCAGCACTACATTTTACAGCTTCTTGCTCTTTCTTAGGATAGTTATGAAAATAATCCTCAGGATCACCATGTGACATTGTAATAACTGGAATATCTGATTTTAAATCCAGTATAAAATTTTTGCTTGCTGCTGGCTGAAATGACACAATCACATCCGGCATATTGTTTTTTAATATTCTCTGCAAATTACCTAAAAGATGTTCACTAACAAAATAGTTATTCACACTTTTTGCATATGTTTTAGACAACGGGCGCACCAATTCCCGCACTATTTTATAAGTTACTGGATACTTAAAATCATTTCCTTCATAATGACGAAGATTATAGCATTTTACAGTCTTATCAATTGGAAAGAAAAAATCACCTTTTTTATCATCACTATAAACCACAGTCACATCATGACCACGTTTTGACATCGCGTTAGCAAAAGAGCACGTTACTTTAGACAACCCCCCAGCATCATTAACCATCGCAGTAAAATTCGCCAACATTATCCTCATTACTTCAATCTCCCATTATAAAAACATCTTAAAAATTGCACTTTCTCTTAACAACTTATTATTCGATATCAAGAATGCATCGTCCCCAGCTTTATCTCCTGCATGTTGGCTTCTATTTGCGCATCCACATCATCTTGGAAGGCAAAACGCTTACGATATACAGCCCGTTTACGTGTTGGCACTTCTTCCATGGTTTTGCGTGTCTCCACTAGCGGCAGTTCATAAAATCGCAAATCATCGGTCAGTCGACCGCCGGTTTCCTCCCAAAATGCGCCAAAGTCCGTCTTCAATTTCCTATCAAGGCGAATATGGTTCATCGCATAATAGCCGTCATTTGACACAGCATAAATCCGCTTTACCCCCAATTCTCTGGCTAATGCCTGTGTCATATAGAGAATAAGGTTTTTCGTCCGATAGCGATATGCCCGTTTGGTAGTTTCTTTGACAAACTCTCGTGCATTCTCGGTATTAGGCCCTTGCATGGCTCCAATCCAAAGAGCAGGCTCACCATGCTTGTCCTCGTTAAGCCAAAACAACATATGATAAAGATTCTTCCCATCATAATGCATCTCTATAGCCATCATGCTTTCTTTACGCTGACCAGAATGTGATGCCAATACTGCATGCCAGTCCACGTCTTCATCCGTAGCCTGCCAAATCTTTATCTCCTTGTCATGATATATGTCACTGATAGCCTCTGGCTTTAAACGCGCCTGCAGATACTGGAAGTGATATTTTATCAGATTCGTACGCTCCGTCAATGTCGACCCTTTGTAGAAAAAAGCCCTTGTAGCCTGTTCGATTGGGAACTTATTATAAGCCAAAATATCATTGCGCAATTCATCTTCCTGAAAAAAGGCATACAATTCCCGCATGGCCGGATAGTGTAAGTAAGCCCGGCCGGCAAATATAATTAGACGATGGGCTTCCCGCCATTTTTTCACCCTATACATCTGCTTACCGATAGCGATAAAATCTAACATTTACTTCTCCTTACATCTGCGCCAAAGCCGCAATATTTTTCGCCAGTCTGGTTGGGGAGTAATCACAGTAGGCTCGTTCCAGCTCCTGCTCATAGCGGACCTTGTTCCCATCGTACTGATTCACAAATTTTTCCAGACTGGTCTTTAAATCTGCCATATCACCATTTTTAAAAGACACACCAATATCGTAAGTTGCCAAGATTTCCGGGTTAACATTATCCGCCACAATCACGGGCTTTTGATAGCCCATGGCATTGCTGATAAGGGCTGAAGTGTGATAAAGATACCGCTCATTGCCGTATGGAATCGCCAACGCGTCAACACTGGCCAGTCCCTTTTGCCAGTCTATACCTATCAAAGGCTTGTGCAAAAAATCAATATTAGCATGATTGCTGTACTTTTTGATAATGCGGTCAAAATCCGCTCCATCCTCAGCCGTCTGCGTAGCTCCTTGAACAAAGAGTTTTACCGGCCGCGTATAATGCCCAGCAATAAAGGCCTCCAAGAAAGCCTCCAAATTCTTTTCCCGGCGGTACTGACCAAAAAAGCCAATCGTGAGCGGCTCATCACCCTCCGGTAAATGGGGTGTATACTCGATATCCCGAGGCAGATAGTTGGGCGGTCCATATATTCGTAGATGTTTGGATTTTAAGTCCAGTTTGTCCTTGGCAAAGGTCTGGACACCGATACGGATATTGCCCTGCTCTACAAAAGCCGCCGCTTCATGATTAAGTTTTTCTGCTTCCTTTGGTGTTACCCCATGAATCAGAAACAACACCGGCACGGGGGAATTTTTCAAATTACTCAGTTTTAACGCTCGCAGATAGCGATAAGTAGCCGAAGGGAAAATTATCGCATCAAAAACCCCCTGACAGGCATGTTCGTACATAGCCCGATACCATTTCTGCCGATGCCATTCCCTTCTGGCAGACAGGAGCAACTTGCGCAAGCCATGGGCACCGCGATAGGAGACGCCAGTTCCTGGAATATGATGCACAGGCACACCGTAATTCCATTTAAATTCGTGACCTTCCGGCACATAGAACTCCACCGTATGCCCTAATGCTGTCAGTTCCTCCACCAAAATGCGGTCAAAATCTATCTCATGTCCACCAGGAGTCACTACACACTCCATAATCGCAAACCGCATATTCTATCGTTCCTCCCGTTGTTTATAATATAATTTCACATACTTCGTCATCGTATAAAAATAATGATTCAATGCAAAGATAAGCCCCTGCTTGCCGTCCAGCATACCTAATCGCAGGAAATAAAAGCGTATAAAAGCAAAAGCAGGATGAAGCAGAATAGCAGAAAAGGTTACACGCTTTCCCTGTTCCCACATACGCTGTGCCATCAAATCGGTATATTGATTAAATTTTTCAAAGTAGCGATGCCAATCCGTATAAGTATAATGTAACATCGGATGCCGCAGATTAATTATTGGCAAGTTAAACTGGGGTGACTCATGCACTGCCCCCAACCACTGAACAGTTTTACGCGGGAACAGACGAACACACCAGTCCGGACCGTGTTCACCGTACTTCATCATCTGTCCAAATACGATATTCATCCGCTTTATCTTATACGCTGCCTGTTCATTCCTTGCTACCACCTGTTGTATCTCTTCAACAGCTTCTGGTGTTAGTCTTTCATCCGCATCCAGATAAAACACCCATTCAGCATCTGTCTGTGTAAGCGCAAAATTCCGTTGCCCAGCAAATCCAGCATCATCCATAGGATGAACAATGAATTTTGCCCCATGCTCTTCTGCTAACTTACCAGTTCTATCTGTACTGCCAGAATCAATTACTATTATCTCATCAGCAAAAGCTGCGCTTTCCATGGCCGCTGCAATATTTGCTTCTTCATTTCTTGTCAAGATTATGACTGCCAGTCGCACCGCTACACCTCTTCATTGTTCATGTCAAGATTGATTACTAACATCCTATTATACTACATTCCCCTCAAAAAATCCGCACATTTTTTATTGTGCTTTCCTCAATATTCAGACATCACTTTTTAAACTGTCTTGTGGGGGGGGGGGCATTTGTGCTATTATGATATAGTTATTGACAATCGCTATTATATATGGAGGGAGTATATCTACGTGCTGTTTAACTCTTATGTATTTATTTTTTTCTTCCTGCCACTAACCTTTGCAGGATTCTTTCTGCTAGGGCGCACGGAAAAATACAGCCTGGGTACAGCTTGGCTGGTTTTCGCTTCATTTTTCTTTTACGGCTGGTGGGATGTTCGCTATGTGCCACTATTGGGCGCTTCCATTGTATTCAACTATCTGGTAGGCCGCCGGCTGGAAAATCAGCCCGGACATAAACCGTGGCTGATTTTAGGAATTGTGGTCAATGTACTGTTGCTAGGGTACTTCAAATATACAGACTTTTTCCTATCTACAGTTAACACCTTGGCCGGCGTTGATTATTTTGACCTCCCCCATATTATCCTGCCATTAGGCATATCCTTCTTTACATTTACACAGACAGCCTATTTAGTGGATGCCTACCGTGGTGACGCCCGCAATGAATCCTTTCTTACCTACTGTGAGTTTGTAACCATTTTCCCTCATCTCATTGCAGGACCAATTATCAACCATAAAAAGATGATTCCACAGTTTGTGGCTAAGGAAACTTTCCATTTAAATTACGACAATATCGCCATGGGGATCAGCCTGTTTACCATGGGCCTGTTCAAGAAAGTTATCATTGCTGATATGCTTTCTCCCTGGGTAAAGGATGCATTTACCAATGCTGATAAGCTGACCTTCCTGGAAGCCTGGATTGGAGCACTGGCCTATACATTCCAGCTGTATTTTGACTTCTCCGGCTATAGTGAAATGGCCATCGGTCTGGGCTTGATGTTCAACCTGCGGCTGCCAGTAAACTTTAACTCGCCCTACCAAGCAAAAAGCATTATCGATTTCTGGCGACGTTGGCATATGACGCTGGGCAGCTGGGTAAAGGATTATCTTTACATTCCCATGGGTGGCAACCGTCACGGCGAAATCAAGAAAATGCGTAATCTTTTTATCTCGATGCTGATTATCGGACTCTGGCACGGCGCGGGCTGGACATTCGTAATTTGGGGCGGTCTGCATGGCCTTTTCCTGATGATTAATCATCAATGGCGCAGATTGAAAATCCAGCTTCCCAATTTTGTCAACTGGGGCATAACTTTTCTCTGTGTAGTAATCTGCTGGGTATTCTTCCGTGCCGACAGCATTAGTAGTGCTTTTAATATTCTGGCAGCCATGACAGATATTACCGGTTTTGCCTTGCCCCTGGACAGTTCTTGGGAGCGTTCTCTTTCCAGTACTAGCATAGCTTTTGTTGAGTGGCATATCCACCGGCCTTTCCATCAATGTCTCTTAGTCCTTCTGTTTTTAGGCATCCTGCTCTACAAAGTAAAGAATCCTATATTATGGATGGAAAAATTCAAGGCCAATTGGAAGTGGTTTATTGGCACCCTTATTGTTCTGCTGTACACGCTGTACAACACCAACAGCTACACAGAATTTTTGTATTTTCAATTTTAAACGGAGGATAACATCATAATGAATGCCAAGAGATTTGTATGGCTGACGGTGGGCATATTATTGTTCTTAGCCATCAGTATTTACACTCTGGTTCTGCTTTTACCAGAAAACCGTTATATGGATGATGAGTACCCCAATTGGTTGGAACAAAGAGACTATGTATTTACAGATGATACCAAGCAAGAAATCCTGTTGCTAGGAGATTCCCGCATGAAGATGGGAACTATCCCCACAGAAATGGGCGACAATGTATATAATCTGGCATTAGGCGGCGGTTCTCCTATTGAAATGTACTACACATTGAAAAACTATTTACAGCACCACCCACGCCCTAAAGCTGTAATTTTAGGCTTTGGCCCCACTCATTTTACACAGATGAAATCTTACACAGGCCGCACCTTGTATTTTCATTACTTAGACGATAAAACCGTAAAGGACATAAATACAACAATAAAGGATTTGGATGGCGTAGATTTGCAAACAGAGGCCCTGGCCTATAAATACCGCTGGCCCAATGTCTATATGCGGCCTGTCTTACGCAGTATTTTTAAGCCCCGTGAGAAAAAGAATGCTATGCTTTACCAACAAGCTCGTGAAGCAAAAGGGCGACTTATTAAAAATGACAAATCCGAAGAACAATATATCGTTACACCAGAAAGCAAAGATGGCCCTTTTGCACCCCTGAAAAGTCTGACCTATTATACAGAGCAAATACTGGCCCTATGCAACGACAACAACATCCCAGTGTATATGGAACAGCTTCCTATGGGCAATCCCGGATACCAGCGTCTGATCGACAACGGTTATATGGCTGATTATCATGCCTATCTGCGGCAAATGCAAGAGAAGTATGCTGTAAACATATATTATGACATTCCTCTTTATGAACCTTATTATTTTCAAGACGAGCATCATCTAAATCGCAAGGGAGCTCTACGGTACTCTAATGAACTAAAAGAACGTTATCCCTTTATATTTAACAAATAAAATATTACGCCAACAATAAGAGTCTGTGAAATCGCCACTTTTTCACAGACTCTATTTTTTCGCCGCGGCTTGTACGGGGGGGGCATGTGTGCTATGATAGTGGAGGATTCGCATAATAGGTACTATTGTGAAGGGAGTTATCCATTTGTTATTTAATTCTTTTGAATTTATGTTTTTGTTCCTGCCACTAACTTTTGCAGGCTTTTTTTATTTAGGACATAAGGGCCAAAAACAGCTGGCAACACTCTGGCTAGTACTGGCCTCCTTTTTCTTCTATGGATATTGGGATATGCGTTATGTGCCGTTGTTGTTCGGTTCGATCTGTTTCAACTATCTGGTAGGGAAGCAGTTAGAGGCCAATAATGGACACAAGGGTTGGCTAGCCTTTGGCATCGTTATAAATGTTCTGCTACTGGGTTACTTCAAGTACACAGATTTTTTTCTGAGCACGCTCAACGATGTGACCAGAACAAATTTCTTTGATTTACCACATATCATCCTGCCCTTGGGCATATCATTCTTCACCTTTACCCAAACAGCTTACTTGATGGATGCCTATCGGGGTGAGGCTAAAAATCAATCTTTTGCAACTTATTGTGAGTTTGTTACCATCTTCCCTCATTTGATTGCAGGGCCCATTATCAACCATAAGGAAATGATCCCCCAGTTCGTGGCGGATAAAACCTTCCGCATCAACTATGAAAATATCGCACTAGGTCTGATGATTTTTACCTTTGGCCTGTTCAAAAAAGTGGTTATTGCCGATAAACTGGCTATTTATGCGAATGAAGCTTTCAGTCATACGGATTCACTGACCTGTGTGGAAGCATGGATAGGCGCTTTGAGCTATACCTTGCAGCTCTATTTTGACTTCTCTGGCTATAGTGAAATGGCTATCGGATTGGCTCTACTTTTTAATCTGAAAATTCCTGTGAACTTTAACTCACCTTATCAGGCACGAAGTATTATCGATTTCTGGCGACGCTGGCACATGACCTTAGGTTTGTGGGTGAAAAATTATCTCTATATTCCCATGGGCGGCAACCGTCATGGTGAATTAAAAAAAATGCGCAATCTCTTTGTGTCCATGTTGATAATTGGTCTTTGGCATGGTGCAGGCTGGACATTTATCATCTGGGGAGGCCTGCATGGGCTGTTACTGATGATTAACCATGCTTGGCGCAGGACAAGCATAACTTTACCAAAAGTGATGAATTGGGGGATAACGTTTCTCTGCGTTGTGATTTGTTGGGTATTCTTTCGCGCGGGCAGTCTTCAGGAAGCGCTATCCATATTGAACAGTATGACCACTATGCAAAGCATGTTCCTAGGGGATAAAAAGAATAATGAACTTTTAGCCGAACTATTTCTTGTCATAATTATTTTGACACGGCTGCCGAATACTTTGATCTTGCTGAGACACTTCCAGCCCAATAATAAATGGATACTAATAGCTAGTATAATGTTACTATTCAGCCTGTATGGTGTAGCATTAGTTGGTACTGGAGAATTCCTTTATTTTCAATTCTAATACAGGAGTATAAACATGGATGAAAAATATCACTTATTTATCAAAAAATTTATCCTTATAAATTTTACCTTAATTTTCTTCGTGGTAAGCATCTCCGATATAGTCATGAGACTCTATCGGGAAAACTATAGCGATAACGAAGTTTTGCAGAATTACGAGAACGTACTTTACGGCAGCATATTAAAAGATGGAAACACTCTAAAGTTTCCCATCGTAGAAAAGAAGCAACCCAACGTAATAGCATTAGGCTCTTCCCGCGTTATGCCCTTTAGAGCAGCATTCTTCCTAAATAAAGATTTTTACACCATGGGGGGCCTGGGCTCCAGTGTTGATGATGTTGTATATACTTGGAATAAGATAAAAACAATATATACCCCAAAAGTTGTTATTCTTGGAATAGATCCCTGGTGGATAAATCCCAATTACAAACTCGGTGTAACTTTTTTAAATATTAATAAGCAACAGCAATATAGAAAGTATATCGAACTGTTCAGGAATAACAAAATTCGCCGTCAGTTATTGCACCTTGATGAAATCAAAGCTATTGATGACTACGGTCAGCGCCAAACAGTAGGCCTAAATGCTGCTGTAAACAGCAACGGCTTCAGGCTTTCTGACGGCAGCTATCAGTATGGTCGGGAAATCAGGCAAAATGCCGATAGAACAACAAAATTTGCTGACACATATAAACGAATGCGAGAAGGAAAACAGAATGACCGTTTTGTTTGGTGCGATACCATTGATCACAAAGAACTTGGAAAAATAGATGCATTATTACAAGATATTACTACATCCGGTGCTAAAGTTATCGTATTCTTACCACCATTTCCTCATGAAGTATACACTTATATGGACGACAGTATTCATTATCATGATTATCTGCATGCCTATATGGATAAAACCGAAAAAATGTGCAGTAAGCTGGACATCCCATTTTATAATTTTTGTGATTTAGCCAGCATCGGCTCTTCAGATGACGAAACCGTAGATGGCTTCCACGGTTCAGAAATAGCATATGCACGAATTACAGCATTACTGGGACAAGAGGAAACATTAGCACCATACATTAATCACGTTGTTCTAGATGAAGCTATAAATCACCCATTGGATAATATGCAAGCAATACCAGCCGCATACTGATAAAAAGCAACGCATTTTAGCGCAAAGATCCCTCTCCGCAATGTCTTGTGTGGGGTGGGATCTTTATGTTACAATAGGGGGAGTTCTTGATGACTTCTACTATCTATGGGGGGAATATCTACTCGTGCTGTTTAACTCTTATGTGTTTATCTTTTTCTTCCTGCCACTAACCTTTGCAGGATTTTTTCTGCTGGGACGCAGGGAAAAATATCGCTTAGCTACAGCCTGGCTGGTTTTCGCTTCATTTTTCTTTTACGGCTGGTGGGATGTTCGCTATGTGCCTCTGCTGGGTGCTTCCATTGTGTTCAACTATCTGGTAGGCCGCCAGCTGGAAAATCAGCCCGGACATAAACCATGGCTGATTTTGGGTATTGTGGTCAATGTACTGTTGCTAGGTTACTTCAAATATACAGACTTTTTCCTGTCTACAGTTAACACCTTGGCAGGCGCTGATTATTTCGACCTCCCCCATATTATCCTGCCGTTAGGCATATCCTTCTTCACGTTTACACAGACCGCCTACTTAGTAGATGCCTACCGTGGTGAAGCCCGCAACGAATCCTTTCTTACCTACTGTGAGTTTGTAACCATTTTCCCTCATCTCATTGCCGGGCCAATTATCAACCACAAAAAGATGATTCCACAATTTGTGGCTAATGAAACTTTCCACTTAAATTACGACAATATCGCCATGGGTATCAGTCTGTTTACCATGGGCCTGTTCAAGAAAGTTATCATTGCTGATATGCTTTCTCCCTGGGTAAATGATGCGTTTACCAATGCTGATAAGCTGACTTTCCTGGAAGCTTGGATTGGAGCACTGGCCTATACATTCCAGCTGTACTTTGACTTCTCCGGCTATAGTGAAATGGCCATCGGTCTGGGCTTGATGTTCAATCTGCGGCTGCCAGTAAACTTTAACTCGCCCTACCAAGCAAAAAGCATTATCGATTTCTGGCGACGTTGGCATATGACGCTGGGCAGCTGGGTAAAGGATTATCTTTACATTCCCATGGGTGGCAACCGTCACGGCGAAATCAAGAAAATGCGTAATCTTTTTATCTCGATGCTGATTATCGGACTCTGGCACGGCGCGGGCTGGACATTCGTAATTTGGGGCGGTCTGCATGGCCTTTTCCTGATGATTAATCATCAATGGCGCAGATTGAAAATCCAGCTTCCCAATTTTGTCAACTGGGGCATGACTTTTCTCTGCGTAGTGATCTGCTGGGTATTCTTCCGTGCAAACAGCATTAGCAGTGCCTGCAATATATTAATTACAATGACAGACATCTCCAGTCTGGCACTCCCCATAAATACTTTCTGGGAGCGAGAGTTGAGCTGGCTGCCTGTACCTTTTGTCGAATGGCATATTGACAAAAGCCTGCATCAATGTTTAATCATCCTGCTTATTTTGCTAGTTTTAACTACCAAAGTAAAAAATCCTCTGCAATTCATACAATCCTTCCACCCTGGCTGGCGTTGGGTTGTCATTACTATAGCTATGCTGGTTTACTCTTTGTACCAAATGAATACATTCACAGAGTTTTTGTATTTCCAATTTTAATTTCACAGGAGAAAATATCGTGTCTGCAAAAAAATATACATTTATTATCTCTGCTACGGTCTTCCTGTTGCCCATTATCATCTATGCCTTGGTTTTGCTAACACCTCCCGAACGCTATATGGGAGAAGACTATCCCTATTGGATGCAGCAAAAGGACTACGTTTCCACCGCCAATAATCAACAGGAAGTCTTACTTTTTGGCGATTCACGTATGAAAATCGGCGCTATTCCCACAGAAATGGGCGATAATGTCTATAATCTATCCCTAGCCGGCAGTGATCCCATTGAAGCATACTACAGCTTGCGAAAATATCTGGCTAATCACCCCAATCCCAAGGCTGTAATTCTTGGGTATGGCCCCACTCATTATACAAAAACCAGCGGCTACTTAGGTTTTGCTGTTTACTATCGTTACCTGGATGATGATGAAATCGTAGAAGCCAACAGACATATCAAAGAATTGGATGGTACTGACTATAGCATGGAAGATTTCATGTATAAACACAAGTTCCCCCAATTTTATATGCAGCCAATGCTGGCAGGGATTCTAAAAGACAAGACAAAACGCAACCACGCCCTTTATCAAGATGCTTGCAACAAAAAAGGATATTGGCCTAAAAATGACAAAAAGGAAGAACACTTTATTGTAACACCAGAAAGTAAACAGGAGCATTTTACCCCCTTACCATCCGTCACTTTCTACACCGAAGCTATCATCAACCTTTGTCAGAAAAACAATATCCCTGTCATCATTGAGCAGGTTCCCTTGGGTAACCCAGGACTTCAGCGGATGGTTGACAGTGGGTATACGGCTGAATATGCACAGTATATACAGTCCTTCGCAGATAAATTCCATATCACAGTAAACACTACCATCCCCTTATATGATGCACATTATTTCCAAGATGACCACCATCTCAACAAAAAAGGGGCAGAACGCTATAGTCATGAACTAACAGCAAAATACCCCCATATCTTCACCAATTAAAATCATCCCAGACTAATTTTAGTCTGGGATGATTTTAATATTCTTTTATAACCAGGTACCACCAAAGTAGACCAGCATCCCCAGCAGAATTATGAACGGCAGATATATTTTCATGGTCAGGCCTAGCAGCTGGCTTTCGGTGCCGCGGCCGGCTATGCCGATGGCCGCTACGCCGATGGCGATACTCTGGGGAGCAATCAGTTTGCCGGCGCAGGCCCCTGTAGCATTGGCGGCGGCAATCCAAATCTGCGTGTTGAGCGGCGCGCCGATGGCCACAGCGGCATCCATCTGGAGCTTGCCCAACAGAATGCAGGTACTGGTGGCCGAGCCAGTGATAAAGCCGCCCACGGAGCCGATAAAGGCAGCAATGGCCGGGTACATAAGCCCCGTTGCTGCCACGGTGTTGTCAGCAATCGTAGTGGTCATGCCGCTATAGCCCATAACTTTGGCGGTTGCGATAATGCTGATGATGGTGATAAAGGTCGGCCGCAGACTGGTCAGTGTCTTGCGCAGAACGGTCAGCATATCCCCCAGCGGCGTTTTTTGTATAAAACCGCTCAAGAAGGTTGCAAAGAAAATCACCATGCCCGGGGTAGCTATCCACTGGAAAGTGTACGGGCTGCCGCCCTCGCCCCTATAAATCAGCACGGACGTCCTGACCTGGGATATGGAATCGTAAATCGTCGGCACGAGTTTGCTGGTCAGCAGCAGCAGGACAAAGATAAGTCCAAAGGGCAGCCAGGCATAAAAAGCCTGTTTTCGCGATACTGCCGCAGCCTCATCGCGCTGCAGAACATACGCCGAATCCTTAGGCGGGAAAAAATGTACGGCACCGATTATGGCTCCCATTGTACAGATTGCCCCGGCCACACCAGCCAGCTCCGGCCCCATAAAGTAGGACACGAGCAGCTGCGCCAGCACGTAGCTGACACCGGCCGCGCCACACACGGGCACCATGCCCTTTATGGCCTGCATGCCGCCGCCGGCGATAGCCACCATCAGGAAGGGACAAAATAGCCCCAAAATACTTATCTGTAAAGCCACATAGGTGGCCAGCTGCGCAGAATCAGTCCCCATAATGCCCGACAGCGTCACCAGGGGAATACCGATGGAACCATAAGCCGATGGCACGAAGTTGGCCACCAGGCACACAGCCACAGAACTTACGGGATTTATCCCCATGCCAGCGAGCATACTGGCCGGGATAGCCACAGCCGTACCAAAGCCGGCCATACCTTCCAGAAAACCGCCAAAACCAAAGGCAATCAGCAGGATAAGCACACGGTAATCGCTGCTCACCGAAGTGAGCATGGCTTTGATAATATCCATGCCCTTGGTATGTACGGACAAATGATAGGTGTAAATCGTAGCCGTGATAATCAAAAGTATCGGCCAGCAAGCCAACGCCGTCCCTTCCAGAACTGCACTGGCCATATAATCCCAAGGCATGCCAAAATACGCGATACTGGCAAATAATGACAACAAGAGGGCCACAGGGCAGGCCTTCCAAGCCGCCATCTTCAGTCCTGACAGAGCCACAATCAGCCACAAAATAGGCAGAACACCCATAAATAGCAAAGTCACGAGGAATCACCTCTTTTTTTTATATTTTTTGAGATAGTTCGACATTCAGCGAATAATTTCCTTTACGCAGCTCAGCAAATTGCCATTTGTATACTTAATACCTGTTACACCAGCCCTGGCTGCGCACTCCATATCGCTGTCACTATCCCCGACAAAGTACGATTTTGACCGGTCAATTTCGTACTCCGCGCAGGCAGCATCCACCATGCCCGTTGCCGGCTTGCGGCAGCTGCACACTTTGCGATATTCTGCTAATTTCGCCTGCGGATGATGCGGGCAGTAAAAGAGCGCATCTAAATGCGCTCCTATTTTTGCCAGCTCCCGGTTCATCCAGTTGTAGACATTTTTGATATCCGTTTCCGGGTAATAGCCCCGGCCAACGCCGCTCTGGTTCGTGACTAAAATCGCCAGGTAACCTTTGCTATTTACGTATTTTATGGCCTCCTGCGCACCGTCTATCCAAACAAAATCTTCCGGACGGTGCAGGTAGGCGATATCGACATTAAGGGTGCCGTCACGGTCAAAAAAGACGGCTTTTGACACCTCATCCGCCTCACTTCTGTTCGGCACCTTCCCCTCAAGGGGAAGGCTTTTAGTTGTTATAGTCAAAATAGCCACCCTTATCGAGGAAATCAACATACTCCTTAACAGCGTCCTTCATATCATGGAAACCTTCATCATAGCCGGCAGCCAGCAGGTTCGTTGTATCGGCCTCGGTGAAGTTCTGATATTTGCCCTTGAGGACTTCTGGGAATTCACGGTAAGCGATTTCGCCCTTGCCCAAGGCGCTGATAACAGCGTCAGCCACTTCATTGTAGGTATGGGCATGACCAGTACCGCAGTTGTAGATTCCGCTCTTGCCCTTGTTCTCCCAGAACCACAAGTTCACGTTTACTACGTCCTTGACATAGACAAAGTCACGGCGCTGTTCGCCGTCCTTGACCGGCGTA
Source organism: Selenomonas sp. AE3005 (assembly GCF_000686945.1). Classification (GTDB taxonomy): domain Bacteria; phylum Bacillota; class Negativicutes; order Selenomonadales; family Selenomonadaceae; genus Selenomonas_A. Next base: position 20,185 of record NZ_JMME01000006.1, on the reverse strand, counting down.
CCGGCAATCTCGCCCCAGCCCTGGAACAGACGTGCTTTGCCGGTTTCATTTACCTGATTGTACAGCTGATAGAAGATGGAGGCCATCTTGCCCTTATGATGTTCCTGCGGTCCGTAAACGTTGAAATATTTCAGGCCTACAATCTGGCTCTGCGCCTCCGGCATAACCTGACGTACATAGCGGTCAAAGGCCAGCTTGGAGAAGGCATACGGATTCAAAGCGTCCTCACACTCATCGCCTTCGCGGAAACCATTCTTGCCGCTGCCGTACGTGGAGGCCGACGATGCATACAGGAAAGGAATACGGTGCTGCAGGCAGAAATGCAGCAGGGACTTGGAATACTCATAGTTGACGCGCATCATGTAGTTGACATCGTATTCCATAGTATCGGAGCAGGCCCCTTCATGGAATACGGCATCAATATCAGTGCCATCGAAATCATCGTTTTCAATGCACTGCAGGAAATCGTCCTTATGCTGGTAATCGATGAATTTCAAGCCACGCAGATTTTTATAGTTCTGCCCGTCTTTCAGGTCATCAACCACCAGAATATCCGTACGGCCACGACGATTAAGTTCCTTTACCAAGTTGCTGCCAATAAACCCGGCACCGCCAGTTACGATAATCATAAATAATCCTCCCATGCAATCAGCAAACTAACCAAATATCGTGCGCCCAAGGACGGGCGCCCGTGACCGTAAATCCCCGGACGGGATTTCAGGTCACAGTTTTCTTTTGGTTACTTTTCTTTGCACCAAAGAAAAGTAACACGATGTTTATCTTAATACTGCCAAAAGTTCCTCTTTACTTACCGCGTAAGTACCAACCTTCGCCACTACGACGCTGGCCGCCATATTGGACATATAAGCGCAGATTTCCGGCGCCAGGCCGCCGGCCAGCCCCAGGGTAAAGACAGCGATAACCGTATCCCCGGCACCTGATACATCAAAGACCTCCTGCGCCTTGGTCGGAATATGCTTAGCCTCCGTCTTGGTGACCAGTGACATGCCGTATTCCGAACGAGTGGCCAGTACCTGCTTGATACCGAACTTACCCATAACATAACGGGCCGCCTGCTCAATAGCTGCGTCCTGATTCTTGATTTTTTCCGGCAGCACCGCATTGAGTTCCTTGAAATTCGGCGTTATATAGTCAGCACCGCTGTACTTGCCCCAGTTCGTGCCTTTGGGGTCCACCACCACCGGCACGCCCTGCGCATGACAACATTTTATGACAGCCTGGCAGGTCTCCGGCGTACAGGCTCCCTTGCCATAGTCAGAGATAATTACGCCGTCCACGCCTTCGCTAAGCCGCGTACTGACGTAATTCTGCAGACGCTGGGCGTACTCACCCGTCATGGGGTCAGCCTCTTCAAAGTCAAGCCGCAGCATTTGCTGATGGCCGCCGATAACGCGCAGTTTCGTCGTCGTCGGTCTGTCGGTGTGAATCAGCCCCCGAAAGTCAATGCCCCGGGACGTAAACTTATCCGTCAGGCTTTGGCAGTGATAGTCATCACCCACATATCCGGCAATCTGCGTCTGACAGCCCAGCAGGGCCAGATTGTGCGCAACGTTGGCCGCACCGCCCAAAGTTTCCTTCTGGCTCAGTACTCTTGTCACCGGCACCGGTGCCTCCGGGGAAATTCTCGTCACTTCGCCGTAATAATACTTATCCAGCATTACGTCCCCGACCACGAGCAAACGGCATTTACCGGTAGCCTGCGCCACGAAATCATACATTTTCTGTTTATCCATCAAAATTCTCCTTTTGAAAGGTCAATCACCCGGCACTGATAATCACCGTAATGCGGAGGCAATTTATAAGCCGGTTCACCGTGGTACTTATCCAGCAGCTCCCAAACAAAGTTCATTACCGCCGCCACGGGGATATTTTTCATACAGGCCAGATTGCCCTCGCCTTCGCGCTGGCACTGATGTATGCCGCAAGGATGACAGGCCTCCGGTGTCTTAACGAGCACCGACCGTCCGTCATAGGGATAAAAACCTGGTACCGGCGACGCCCCAAACATGGTCACTATGGGCACATTCATAGCCACGCCGATATGCATCGGCCCGGAATCCGTGGTCAGCATCAGTACACAGCGCCGCAGCAGCCCGGCCAGTACAGCCAGACTAACCTTGCCGGTAAAAATATGCACGAGGCCGCTGTCCTTGTATTCCATCTGCTGGCAGCATTTAGCCACGATATCCTTATCCATCGGGCCGCCGAAAAAGGCGATATGATAGCCTTTGCCTGCCAGCATATCCGCGGCCTGCGCGAAGTATTCCGTCAGCCAGCGCTTGGTCTCCCAGCTGGCACCGATATTAAAGGCAATAACTTTATCTGTGGGGGTAAATTCCTGCTGCCAAAGTTCCTCTGCCTGCTGGGCAGCGGCCTCCGACAGGCAAAGTGTCAGCCCCACATCTTCCGGCTGGGCGATGCCGAGTGCCTCACGCAGCACCGCCATATGCGAATGCACCTGGTGCTGCGTGCCGGGAATCCGGCGGTTGCCGTCCCGGCGTGCCAGTGACGGATTTTTCATTACCTTATCAAAGAGCAGTGACCAGGGTGGCTTACTATAGCCTACAATCCTGGGTGCCCCACTCAAAGCTGCGATAGCGGAAGAACGTTCATTGCGGTGCAAATTGATAACCAAATCGAATTTCAGTTTCCGCACCCTGCGAGCAAAAGCCAGCAGGCGCAGGGTTCCTTTATCCGCGCCCTTTTTATCCATAAACAGGCAGGTATCCACATGGGGATTGCACTCCACCAGGTCATGCCAGCGGCTGTCCGCGAGCAATGTCAGTCTGGCCTCGGGGTAAGCCTTACGCAAAGCCCCCAGCACAGGAGTCGTCAGCATGAGGTCGCCAATCTGCATGAGATTTATGACCAATATATTTTTATACAAGCGTGTCCCCCCTGTTTACTGATTACCGCCATGCGTGACCAGCCAGTAGCCCATGGTACGCATTTCCTTGAGGAAACTGTCCAGTTTGCCCCGTTCGGCCTGCATATCTGCGTCCTCTATCCCGGGCAAAAGTTCCGTCTTGTCGTCCTCAATACGGCCGATGACTTTGTCAGTCAGGAATGTGCTGCGGTTAAACGCCGCCGGCCAGTCACCGATAGCTGGTGCTACCGAATTGTATTTAAAACCTGCCGGTGCAATGAGGTTCAGCAGCGTCGGCGTAATGCCGATACAGCCGCCCACCGCATTATGCGGCAGAATATCCTTGTTTACCCCGTTTCCGTACAGGACAAACGGCACGGACTGGAATTCAAACAACGTGGGCTTGGGCCCCGGATTCGAACGCACCGCATGGTCGCCGGTAATGACAAACAAACTGTCCGGATAGGCAGCCAGTGTCTCCCGGGCAAAATTCGTCACCACTTTGTCCATGTACCAGTAATGCCCGAGCTCAACCGCCAGATTATGGGGGTCCTTTTCATCGGGAATCAATTTGCGTACCAGTTCCTCAGCCTTATCTACATCAAACCCTTCCGCCTGCAAATCCAGATTATATGGCGGATGGTTGCTGGTGGTCATAATGACATGCACCGTTGGTTCTTCCTGGTCTAAATGCTGTTTAAGCGCGGCAAACAGATAGCCATCGTTCGTGCCCCACGGTGTCGTCTTGGGTGCATGCAGTTCCGGGAACCCGTAGAAATTATCAAAGCCTTGCGCCATCGCCAGGCGGCTTATCGCGTCCCAGGACGGTGCACCGCCGTACCAAAAGTCAACTTTGTAGCCCAGCTCATGGAACGGAATCGACAGCGCAGTGGGATAAAGCCCCTTATAACTGCGCGGCTGGTAATTTACCCGGACATTTATCTCGGGAATACCTGTAATAATACCGGTAATCGCCACGGAAGTGAATTCCCCATTGGGCATGAAGTTCGGCGTATAATAGCCTTGTTCGTCCTTGCCCAGGCCCTTTATACCATCAGCGATATGCAATTCCTCATACTTAGCCAGCAGCGGCCACTGCATGCCGGTTTCTTCGAGAATGATAAAAATGTGACGCGGTTTGGCCAGCTTGGCTCCCGGTGTCTGTCTGGCAATAGCCCGGGCAGCGTCAGCCTCCTGTATCTGCGCCAGGGCTGCCTTGTCCACGCCATAGATATCCCCCTGCTGCATGCGTTTTTCCGTATTGATGGCGCGGTATATGCCCTGCACATCGTCCAGAATACACTCATTGAGGAAATCATCTTTGGTCAGGGCGCAATGTTCCCAGTTCACGCCGGTGGCGTAGGAAACACCACCGCCCCAGCGGCAGAAAAACATAAAGGCAAAGGTGATGACAAACGCCAGTATACCTGCACCCCAGCTGCCTATGGGCAAGTTTATTTCCTTCGTGGGCCGGCTCAGCAGTTTATGCAGGATCCAGGTCAGCACAGCCGTGACGATTACAGCAGCTGCCAGCCCCTGAATCAGACCGTACTCATGCACCATCGTACCGAGCAGGGCTGTCTTATCATCGTGCCAACCCTGAAAAATCTGCATGCTGTATGTCATGTGAAATTCTTTATAATATGGAAACCGGGCGATAAACAGCACGGTCAGCAGAAAACTGGCCAGGCCGCCCACCACGAGCCGCACCCTGCCCCAGTGCAGCCTGGGAATAACCAGGGCCGGCAAAGTTGCCAGCACAAAGCCCAGCAGGGCAAAGCCGCCGGCACTTTTTAAGGACAGTCTGATGCCCACAAAGTTGGAAACCAGAATATCCTGCATATCCGCCGCCGGGCCCATAAAACTGCTCATGCCGGCCATAAATAGCACGCGGTACAGCGCCATCAACAATAGTAAAAAGAAGAACAACCGTAAATCCAATTGGATATTGTGCCAATATCCCCTAAGCCTCATGTCAATAAATCTCCTTTATTTTCCGTGCCACCATGTCTACGGTTATGTCCTCCATACATTCCTTGTCCAGGCCCTTGGGACAGCTGCGTTTCCAACAGTAGCGGCAGTCACGGCTGATTTGCACAGCATTTTCCATCTGCGTATACGGGCCGGTGCGATTGATATTCGTCGGGCCGATAAGCATGATGGTCTTTGTCCCCAACGCCAGGGATAAATGGCCGGGACCGGTGTCACCGCAGACCGTAAAGGCCGCCCCCTGCAGCACCGCCGCCAGCTGCGACAGCGTCGTGCGTCCCACCAGATTTACCGGCGGCACGTCCGTCATATACTCAATTTCCTGCGCCCATTGTTCCTCACGCGGGCCGCCGCCCACCATAACGGGAATCAGCCGCTGCTCATAGAGCCAGTCCGACAACTTGGCAAAGCCCTCGGACGTCCAGCGCTTGTTGGGACTGCTGGCGCCGATAACCAAGGCCACATAAGGATTGCTGGCATTCATACCGCACTGAGCGAGCAGCCGGCGCGCGATATCCTGTTCCCGTTCCGGCACTTCGATGCCAAACTTTATCTGATCACCATTACACCCCAAAGCCCGGGCCACATCGAGATACTGCTCAATGACATGATTACGGGCATTCGGCCCCACGACGGGACGGCTTATTTTGTCGCTGCCCTCGCGCATAAAGCAGGTACCGATTTTTTCCTTAGCCCCGGCCACCCAGGTGATAGCCGCCGATTTAAACAGCCCCTGCAAATCCAGGGATACATCATAATGCCGCTTTTTTAGCTGACGGCGCAACGGGCCGAAGTTTTGCATAAAGCCGCCGAGAGAACGGAACTCCTTCTTCTTGAACAGAATCAGCTCGTCAATCACCGGCACCATTTTGAGGATTTCATAGGCTGCCGGTTCCACCACCCAGCTGATATGGCAATCAGGATACCTGTCCTTCAAGGCATAAGCCACCGGCAGGGCATGGAGCACATCGCCGATGGCACTTAATTTCACGATTAAAAAATTCTTCATTTCCTTAACTCTTTATCTTCTTGATTATATTCGTCGTCGAGCGCCCCTCGACCATGTCAATAAAAGCCACTTTGCCGCCGTAGCTCTGCACTATTTTGGCCTCGGGCAGGGTGTCCAGCGTATAGTCACCGCCCTTGACGTACACATCGGGACGCACTTCGGCAATCACGGCCTCTGCTGTCTGTTCGCCAAAGAACACTACATAATCCACGGCCTTTAACGCCCCCACGACCTTGGCCCGGTCGAGCTCACCGTTGATAGGACGCTCCGGCCCCTTCAGACGACGCACCGATTCGTCTGTGTTCAGCCCCAGCACAAGAATATCGCCCTGTGCCTTGGCCGCCTCCAGATACGTAACATGCCCGGCATGCAGAATATCAAAACAGCCATTGGTAAAGACGATTCTCTTACCGCCCTGCCGCAGGATTTCACAAAAAGTCTTTATATCTTTACGTGCAACTAACATATATACTCCTTCAGCGCAACGCTCGGCGCAGTTCCTCACCGGAAACTGTAGCGGTGCCCAGCTTGCGCACGGCGATACCGCTGGCCACATTGCTGAGTTCTGCCGCCCGGGCAGGTTCCACCCCGGCCGCCAGTGCCAGAATCACCGTAGCCACGCATGTATCACCGGCACCGGATACATCGAAAACTTCACTCTTGTCGGCCACGGGGATATCATGAATAGCCCCGTCCTTTTCCAGCAGCACCATGCCCTTTTCGCCGCGTGTGATAAGCACACCATCAGCCGCCAGCTCCGTCAAAAGCTCCTGTCCGGCCGTGAACAGGCTTTCGTCATCGGGCAGACTCCGTCCGACAGCCGCCGCCAGTTCGGCATCATTCTGCTTGACATAGCCGATATTTTTAAAGCGGTGAATATCATAACGGGAATCGACCATACTGGGGATATTATACTCCCGGCAGTATGAGATTATCATGGCCTGCAGGGCCTCCGTTATCGTCCCGGAGCCATAGTCACTAAGCACCACGCCGTCAACCTGCGGCAGCAGCCCCTTGACATACTGCAATAACAGCTGTTCAAATGCCGCCGTCATGGGTTCGTCACTTTCCCGGTCAATGCGGACAATTTGCTGGCTGACCGTCGCCCGCCCCCCGGCAATAACTCTGGTCTTGGCAATTGTAGGGCGCTTTTCATCGCAGAACAGCCCGTCTGTATGTGCGCCGTTCTTCTCCAACGCCGCTTTCAAGCCCTTGGCCGCATTATCGAGCCCCAACAGCCCCACGGCAAAAGCCTGACCGCCCAAAGTCGCCACATTATTGACCACGTTGGCCGCACCGCCGGCGATGATTTTTTCCCCGGCCTGCTGCAGCACCAGGACAGGCGCCTCCCGGGAAATCCTAGAAATGCGCCCCTCCAGATAAATATCGGCCACCATGTCACCGATAACCAATATACGTTTGCCCTGTATCTCGTCAATGATACCGGCTAATTCTTCTTTCATAAAACACGACTCCCTTACCAGGGTGTAAACTCCCAACGTACATTCCAGGAATTTTCCTTGGACTTATATCGCAGAATAAACTGAGTACAATGCATATCATGATACCAATAGTAGTCAATGTTTTTCCATTCCCTATGGTCCATATCGTACTTAGTACCTACAGCCAGGCGGTTTTTGTCGTCTATACGATAACTGAACCCGGACTCCAGTTTACGTGAGTAATCGTCCGTATTATAGGTAAACAGGGTATTTCTGCTGTTCTTCTTGCTGTAATGATATCCCACATAAGCAGCCCAACGGTCATCAAAGTCCTTGGTCAGCACAGCATCAGCCGTAAAACCATTCACCTTTGAGGCATTGTAAGATTCTTTGGTGATATTATAACCTGTATGCAGGTAAAGCGTGTAGCGGTTGAACTTTATCGGGTCATAGCCTAAGCCGAAATTATATTCCGTGTGATCACTATGAACACCATTGCCGTACCATTCACCATGTTCAACGCCCAGACTGTAAGTAAAATGACTGTGTCCCAGCCGATGTCCATAATTCCAAAAATAGGACGGCTGTTTCTTTATCCACTTATCATTGCTATCTTGAAAATAACCATATCTGACGCCTGTGGACATACCACGGTTGCCCCACGTAATATCATAATTGCTGCGCCAACCATCGGCACCTGTTACCATAAAATTAGTATTAAGAGCTACGTTCGGACGCAGACCGAATTTTTGTCCCCAGCTAATCCACAATTTATCCTTACTGTTGTAACCAACTCTGGGCCATGTTTTATCGCCACTGGCATTATCCCCAATGCCGGCCTCATAATGGTCACGCGTAAAAATCGTTTTTCCTTTGATGCAGAAACGTACCTTATCCATAACTACTTTATCGTTAGGATAAATGACCATCTTTTCTGCCGCCATGTGGTAGTCCGGCTTTTGGGCACCGCACTTGGTATCAGTACCGTTGTAAACAACGATTTTTTCAGGGTAAAACTCAAAACGCTTACCCGTGATATAATGTGCTCCGGCCTTGCCCTTGCCATCTTCCATGGAGCCAATCTTTTTGCCGTAATTATATTTGACCTTGTAACCATCCAAAGTCACTCTGGTCTGCCCCGGCGTCATTTGCAAAACATGTGCCTTATCCGGGACACTGATATCCTCGGTCTTGGTATTACCCGTGACTAATTCACTTTGAAAACGATGCGCGTCGAGTTGCAAAATATCCACTTTGCCCTTGGCTATAAAACTGCCGTCGCGTTCATCGTAAGTAAGGTCTTCACCTTCAAAAGCTATAGGCGAGGCCTTCTTTTTATCCAGTGGGTACTGCAATGACTTGCCAAACTCCGCTGCATCAGCCAACAGTTTTTTCTGTTCTTCTGTTAGGCGGTTTTCGCGTTCTGCACGGTGAGCATTTTCGATATAATCCAGTGCCGTAATCCCCGTGTCCGAGTCTGCACTGTAAGCAGCCATGGCTGTCCCGCTCAGTGACGGTAATAGCATGGCGGTCATTATCACCCCGGCCAGTTTTGCATTTTTATTCATTAAATCTCTCCTCACATCGAGATAATCATACAATCCAACACTTTAATATTATACCGCCATTGCCGTTATTTTTCCATAGGGAAACAATTTATGCCATATAGAAAATGCACAAGAAAAAGGCCTCCACTCTAGTGGAGGCCTTTCTTGTGTCTGATAATCCGCTAATCGTAGGATTAGAAGAAGAACTGTACACGACCGAAGTAGGTGTTAACAGTCTTGTCAGTATTGAGGGTCTTGTTACGACCATAACGGAGCGTAGCTACAACATTCTTGAAGATAGTGTAGTTACCACCGATTTCCCAACCCTTCTGGTTGCGGCCGATAGCATCCCAAGTCGGTTTTACAACGCCGTATTTACCAATATGACGGTAAGCTACCCAGGCACCCCAGGTGCCCTTGTTTTCAGCCTGTGCGCCTTTGTAGTCTACTTCGAGGCCAGCTGCTTTCTTGTAGTTTTCAGCGTTACGGTTCTGAGCATAGAAACCATTTACAGCAACGTTCTTGTTGAAACGATAGCCTGCCTGAGCGGAGATAATGTTATACTCGTCCTTGCGATCGTTAACAGGATCATCTGTATAGCCGCCTAAATTAGACAAATCGCTGGAGCTGATATGATGCCAGTACAGGCCACCATTGAATTTGCTCTTCTTGCCTTCTACACCAACATACTGGTAGTTAGCAGCAGAGCCGCCAAGCTCATTAGCCTTAGTGGTCTTATTATAAAAACCAAAGTCATCAGAACTAATACGGCCAGCACCGAGAATAGCCTTTACATCCTTACCAAAGGAAACTTCAGCACCGGAGAACTGGGTATCAGCAATGGTGTTGTTCTGCACCGGAGCGAACTTACCAAGTTTAACCTTGAAGTTTTTGTAATCGCCCTGTGCCCAAACACGTTTCAAGGAAACCTTGTCAGAATCGTCCTCACCAGCGTCAGTCTTTGCGTTAGTGGAAACATCAAGACGAGCATTTACATGCCAGTTGCTGTTTACTTCCGCAGACGGTTCGAGACGGAACAAGAACTCATTCTTGCTGGAATCATTACCGTTTTCTGTAGAAGTACGGGAGAACGTGTAACGAGCCTGGCCATTCCACTTAACCATGTCAGCATTGCGTTCGAGGTTAGCAACGCGAACACCCAGGTTGTTCAGTTCAGCAGCGAATTCAGCAGCCAGTTTGTCAACGAGGGCCTTGTCAGCACCCTTGGTGTTCTTGGCCATAGCCTTAGCTACCATCTGAGCCATTTCGTAACGGGTGATGTTACGGTTGCCCTTGAAGGTGCTGTCGCCATAACCTTCGATTACGCCGTCAGCAGCCAGCTGGCTTACAGCGTCATAGGCCCAATGGTCAGCAGGAACATCGGAGAACGGATTTGCAGCAGCGAAAGTCGTGCTGGCAGCACCAACAACCAGAGCGGTCGTCAGAGCGGATACGAGAGTCTTCTTCATGAGAATCTCCTCCTTCAATAAAATAAAATTAACACTTGTCTTGAAGGAAGATTGGTTAGGCCTAAGAGTGTCCATGTTTCCTCTAAGTTTGCCAATTTTCCTTTTAGATTACGTACAGGATACCATTATTGATTTTAAAAGTCAAATTAAAATTCCGTTAGAAAATATGAAAAACACCTGAAAAAGCCGTCCTGTGCGTGGCTGCGTCATTATTGCAAATAAAAAACCTGCCCCGAGAGGCAGGTTTTTGTATGCTTGCAACTTTTTCTTAGAAGAAGAAGTTTACACGAGCAAAGTAGTTGTTTACAGTCTTGCTGTCGCCGAATTCGTTCAGCGTCTTGCCATGGCCGTAGCGGAGGGTGATAACCGTGTTCTTGAACAGAGCATAGTTACCGCCGATTTCGAAACCCTTCTGGTTCAAACGAATTACATCCCAAGGAGTGGCAACGAAAGCATTGTTGCCGAAGTAACGGTAAGCTGCCCAAACGCCCCAAGAGCCTTTGTTTTCAGCCTTAGCGCCCTTGTAGTCAACTTCGAAGCTGTAAGCTTTCTTATAGAAGTCAGCCTTCTGGTTCTGAGCATAGAAGCCCTTTACACCCCAATCCTTGGTGAAGTTGTAGTTAGCCTTTAACAGCCAAATACCAGCCTTATCTTCATTTGCATTTTCGGAATAGTTCTTAAGAACTCCCGGTACAAGACCTCTCGGTGTAACACGAACATATTTGTAATTGAATCCATCACCAGCAAGATAATGGTAACGGAGAGCGCCATCGAACTTCTTCTTCTTATAGCCAACGCCTACATAAGCATAAGCAGCAGACTGGTTTTGCTGACGAAATACGCCATATTTATCGTCCCAACCAAATTTGCCATTTGCAACGCCAGCGGCATCCCCTGCATTAGTTTTCAAACGACCAGCACCAATAACAGCATTGAACCCCTGAGCCGGAGCATAAGCAACTTCAGCACCGGAGTAAGCGGTATCAGCGATAGTATCGTCATCAGGAGTAGCGAACTTACCGAGTTTTACGGTAACGTTGTTGTACTTGCCTTCAGCCCAAATACGTTTCAGCTCTACCTTGTCACCATTATCATCGCCGGCATCCTTCTTGGAATTGATGTTAGCATCGAGACGAGCCTTTACATGCCAGTTGCTGTTTACTTCAGCGGACGGCTCGAGACGGAACAAGAAATTGTTGGTCTGACTATCAGTTGCACGATCTTCCTGCGTATAGTTGGAGAAAGTGTACTCTGCAGTACCATTCCATTTAACCTTGTCAGCATTGCGTTCGAGGTTAGCAACGCGAACACCCAGGTTGTTCAGTTCAGCAGCGAACTCAGCAGCCAGTTTGTCAACGAGAGCCTTGTCAACACCGCTGGTGTTCTTAGCCATAGCCTTAGCTACCATCTGAGCCATTTCGTAACGGGTGATGTTACGGTTGCCCTTGAAGGTGCTGTCGCCATAACCTTCGATTACGCCGTCAGCAGCCAGCTGGCTTACAGCATCATAAGCCCAATGGTCAGCAGGAACATCGGAGAACGGATTTGCAGCAGCAAAAGTCGTGCTGGCAGCACCAACAACCAAAGCGGTCGTCAGAGCGGATACGAGAGTCTTTTTCATAAAGAAACTCCTCCTTCAATAAAATAATATTAACATTCGTCTTGAAGGAGATTGATTATCTTTAGAGTGTCCATGTTTCCTCACAGATTACCAATCTTTCCCTAAGACCATCGTAAATATACCACAATTTATTTTTACTGTCAAATCAAATTCACACAAAACAATAAAAAGCCTCCACAAAGGGGAGGTTTTTATTGCAATTTTCCTTTTTCTTAGAAGAAGTTTACACGAGCGAAGTAGTTGTTTACAGTCTTGTTATCGTTATCCAGGGGCTTAGCACGACCATAACGCAGGGTAAAAACAAAAAAGGAGGCCCTCACGGCCTCCTGAAAATTCTACGTGGTGCTCGCCGAGGGATTCGAACCCCCGACCCCCTCCATGTGACGGAGATGCTCTAGCCAACTGAGCTAGGCGAGCAATGGTGGGGTTAACAGAATTCGAATCTGTGACCTCCTCGATGTCAACGAGACACTCTAACCAACTGAGCTATAACCCCATTACATATTTAACAACAAAAATAATTATAGCGAAGAGCACCGTTTCTGTCAAGGAAATAATTCCCCCTTCACCCACAGCCTGTACACCATATACCCTAGTCCATAGCCCGCTATCATAATCACGCACATGGGCAGGGCTGTGTTTTCACCGGCGATGCCGACCAGCGGCATCATACAGCCGCCCAGTATCATGGAAAAAAAGCCGATAAGGGCACTGGCACTGCCGGCGTTTTTGCCCTGCCGGGACAGCGCCAAGGAGAAACTGGCGGCCCCCATAACGGACAGGGGGACGATGGTCAGAAAGAGTACAGGCAGGATAATGGCCATGCCTGCCTGAAAATAAAAGGCCATAAACAGCAGCACGGAACCCATCAGGGGGAGCACCAAGGACACGTGGAGCAATTTTTCATCGGGAACACGTCCGGCCAGTCTGGCCGGCAGCATACCTGACAAAAGCAGGCCAGCACCAATGCCGCCAAAAATCAGACTGTAAGTCTGCGGTGATACATGGAATATATTTTGGAAGATAAAGGACGAGCCGGCCAGATAGGAAAAGAACGCGCCAAACACAAAACACTGCACCAGACAGTGCCCCAGAAAATACCTGTCCTTTAGCAGCTGCGGAAACTTGGCAAAGGAATCCTTCAACCCCGGAATCCGTTTAGCCGCAGGCAAGGTTTCCTGGTACATCAAGGTCGCCAGCAGCTGGAATATCCCCACCAGGACGAGCATTACAAAGACACCGCGCCAGGAGGTAAAGAGCAAAATCTGGCCGCCAATAACCGGAGCCAGAATCGGCGCCAGCCCGTTGACCATCATCAGCATGGCAAAGAACTTGGTAAGTTCCGGTCCCTCACAGACATCTCTGGCAATGGCTCGGGCTATGACAATGCCGCTGGCACCGGCAAAACCGGCCATAAAGCGGAAAAACAAAAATATATTGATATTTTCCGCCAGCACACAGCCAACAGTCGTCAGGGTAAAGACCAGCATGCCGATGGTCAGCGGCCCCTTGCGGCCATAACGGTCGCTGAATGGCCCGGCAAAAATCTGTCCCAGCGCCATGCCCAGCATGGTCATGGTCAAAGTCATTTGTGCCAGGGAGGCCGATATGCCCATATCCACCTGCATCGTGGGCAAGGCCGGCAGGTACATATCAGTAGACAGCGGTGCCATTGCTGTCATCAAACCTAAAAATACCGTCAGCCAGAGCTGCCTGCCCTTTGTCATTGCCATATAATAAATCCTCCTCAGTCAGTTTGTTGATAACGTGATATTCTAACTGCCCAAGATTAAAATTTCCTTAGAAAAACCACAAAAGTTATCCCCACTTATCCACAGTATTCACAGGAGAAACTGTGGATATTGTGGATAAGTGCCGTATTTTTCCTGAAAACTCCCTGAAAATCCCCATCTGCCGTCGTCTTATTCCCGAGTTTCTGTGGATAAGTCTGTGATAAACTTTCTTAGCTAAATTTAATCGCCCCCAAAAACTAATTTAATTTTCCCTATCTATAATGATGTGCAAAGAAAGTTTTCCACAGATTTGCAAAGGAGACTACTATGAATATACGTACAAACAAGGGGCGCAGACTGGCCGCCCTGGCCTTATCCCTCACCTGTCTGGGCAGTTTTTCCGCTTTGGGCTATGCCGGCATGAAACAGCAGCCGCTGGCCATCTTTACCAGCACGAACCCGGCAGCACCGCCGCAGGGACAGCTGCCGCCCGGACCGCCGCCTGATGGCAAATTCGGTGGTATGCAGGATAGCGCTAATGATGCCAGTCAGCTGACAGCGCAAAAAATCTGCCAGCAGGATACAGAAACTTTGACCGGTCAAAATTATACCGCAGCCAGGACAGACGAAAGCGCAGTACTGGTACGTCAGGGCGCGGTTTTAAACCTGCAGCAGGCGACGCTGAGCAAGACCGGTGATACCTCCAGTGCTGACGCCAGTAATTTCACCGGCCAGAATGCCATTATTCTCGTGAACAACAGCCAGGCTAATCTGGAAAATCTCACGTTGACTTCTGACGCTGACGGGGCTAATGCGGTATTCTCCACTGGAGCCCAAAGTGTGGTCAATGCCAAGCACCTTGTTATCCACACCAAAAATAATTCCTCCCGCGGGTTGGATGCGACCTACGGCGGTACTATCAATGCCGCAGATGTGGATATCACCACCGAAGGTGCCCATTGCGGCGCCCTGGCTACGGACCGGGGTGAAGGCAATGTCATTGTCAACGGCGCGAAAATCAAAACCTCCGGTGAGGGCAGTCCCTGCATTTACTCCACAGGCAACATCCAGCTGACCAACGGGATTGGCGAGGCCAGCGGCAGTGAAATTGCCGTGGTGGAAGGCAAAAATTCCATCACGCTGCAAAATTCGACACTGACCGGTCATATAAAACACGGTGTCATGCTCTATCAGAGTTTTTCCGGTGATGCCAATGTCGGCGTGGCCAGATTCACTGCAAAAAATTCCACCCTCAATAATAAATCTGCCGGCCCCATGTTCTATGTCACCAATACCACGGCGGAGGCTGCCTTGGAAAATACCGAACTTGTACAGGCCGGCGATATCCTTGTCAAGGTCGCCAGCGACCGCTGGGGCAGCACAGGACAAAATGGCGGGGACTTTACCCTTAACGCACAGCAGCAGCACCTGCAGGGCAGAATTATTGCGGATAACATCAGCAAAGTCACGTTAAAACTCGGCCCGGCTGCCGAGTTCACCGGCACTATAAATGACGACTATCAGGCCGAAACCGCCCATATCAGCCTGGCGAAAGATGCTATCTGGAATCTGACGGCTGATGCTTATGTCAGCACCATAACCGACGCTGCCGCTGATTTCAGCAACATCAACAGCAACCATCACAATATTTACTACGATAAAGACAGCAATCCCAGCCTTAAGGGGCAGACCATCACGCTCCCCGGTGGCGGCAAACTTATAGCCAAATAAGCATAATAAACAGCCCTGGAAGTAACGTTTTCCTCTAACATTACTTCCGGGGCTGTCGTCTTATCGAATCAGAATTTCTGCCCGGCTTGGGCCGTTTCCTTCACGGCCGCTGCCAAAACTTTGGTGACATTTACAATATCCTCGATGTCCGCAAACTCGGCGGCATTATGACTAATACCGTCCTTACAGGGAATAAAGAGCATGCCTGTCGGCGTTGACTCCGCCCAGTGCATGGCATCATGGCCGGCACCGCTGGGCATTGTTATACACTCTGCCCCACTTTTCCGGCAAATGTCTTGGAGGAACGCCACCATCTCCGGCCGCATAGCCACCGGCGTTTCCTTGGACACCACTTCGATATCATAGGGAATATGCCGCCGCTGGCAAATTTCCGCGATGGCCTGCCGCAGGGCCGTTTCAACTTTATCCTTGGCCGCGGCCGATATACTGCGGATATCAATCCCGAGCTCACATTCGCCGGGAATCACATTCATAACACAGGGCTGCACCTTCAGAATGCCAACAGTCCCTACCACTGGTATTTCCTGCATGGCCGCCGCCAGTTCTTCCAATTTGAGAACAACTTCGGCGGCGGCACACAAGCCGTCCTGCCGCAGCCCCATAGGCGTGGCACCACTATGGTCAGCCTTGCCGTGCAAATGCAGGCGCAGGCGTGTGGGCGCTGCTATTCCCGTCACCACACCGAGGGATATCCCTTGATGTTCCAGCACCTTCCCCTGCTCGATATGCACTTCAAAAAAGGCTTTCGGCGGTACAGGATAAGTGACCGTCCCCACGTTCTCCGGCTGCAGGCCGCGTTCCTGCAGCACCGCATACAGTGTTTTTCCCTGCGCGTCCTGCAGCCGCTGGAGGTCAGCCTGGGAAAGCCTGCCCAGCATGGCGCGGCTGCCCAGAGTCGCGGCCCCGAACCGGCTGGATTCTTCACACATAAACAGCACGACTTCCAGTGAATGTTCGGGCGCAAAGCCCTCCTCCTTCAGACTGCGTATGACTTCCAGTGCGGCCAGTACGCCTACGACACCGTCATAATTGCCGCCATGAGGCACACTGTCACCATGCGAACCAAACAGCACCGCCGGCAAATCCTCCCGGCTGCCAGCCCAGCGGCCGATGACATTGCCGAAGGCATCTATTCTTACCGTCAAGCCAAGTTCTTTCATCTGCCCGATTATATAAGCCCGTCCCTGCCAGTCGCTGTCAGTAAAGGCCAGTCGGGTAATACCGGCCGTTCCCTGTGTATCACTGCACTTAGCCATTTCCGCCAGGTCACGGGACAGACGTTCCTTGGATACCATGTTATATCATCACCTCTAATCCTGCAGCAAATCTACTGCCGCTGTGGCGAGCAGACTGGCAGACAATACCATGGCATGCTCATCAAAATCAAACCGGTCATTGTGATTGATGGCCGCCAGCGAACCACCAACGATGATATACGCTGCCTGTTTGCCCTGCTTTTGCATGCGTTCCATAAAGTAGGTAAAATCCTCACTGCCGCACATATCATAGGTATCGGTAATCTCGTCAAAAATCCCGAGCCGTGCAGCCGTACTCCTGATTTTTTCTGCCAATCCCGGCGAATTATTACCTCCCGGGGCACTGCCCATCGGCGTAATGCGCACAGCCACATCGTACATCTGCGCAGCACCTTTAATCACCTGCTCCGCCCGCTGACGGACAAAGTCGTTGATTTCTGTGGTGGCGCCCCTGGTTTCAATCTCCATATGCGCAGTGGCCGGGACGACATTGCGCCCTGTTCCGGCTTTGAGCACCCCCACGTTTATCCGGCTGCTGCCGGCACTATGTCTGGTAATGGCATGGAGGTTTAGTGCCGCCGCCGCGGCCGCCAGCAACGCATTTTTCCCCTGCTCGGGAGCACCGCCGGCATGCGCAGCCAGACCTGTAAAATCCACGTTCAGTTTGCTGGTTGCCAAAAAGTTTTGCACATCGTAAGCCAAAAAACCAACCTTGGGCATCATAAAATGCGAGCCTATAAGATAATCCGCATCATCGACCACGCCCTTGGCGGCCATTGCCCGTGCTCCGCGCACACCTTCTTCAGCCGGCTGAAAAATCAGCTTTATCTTCCCAGTCAGTCTGTCCTGCAGCTTGGCCAGTATCTCTGCCACGCCGAGCCCCACACTGGTATGTCCATCATGGCCGCAGGCATGCATACAGCCTTTATGCTCAGAGGCAAAGCCCGCCTTGGCTGGCCGATGCTTGTCATCAGCTGCCTCCGCTACGTCATTACAGTCCATATCAAATCGCAGGGCCACGGTTTTACCGGGACGGCCGGTAGCCAGCGTGCCGACTACGCCGGTATAACCCCCGGACATTTTTTCCACGAGCTCCTGCGGCGCGCCCTCGCGCAGCGCACGCTCGCTGGCCGCGGTCAGCACCGGCTCAGCCGGCACGCCCATGCGTTCGGATTCCGCCAGCACGTCACGGCCAAACTGTACCTCATAGCCCAGCTGCCGCAGCCGTGTTATAACCAAAGAGGCTGTACGAAACTCCGTCCAACCATTTTCCGGGTGGCGGTGCAAATCCCGGCGGCGCTCTATCAACACCGGTTCCATACTCTCAGCCAGGTCCATGATTTCCTTGTCGAAATTCATTTCCTCGCCCCCTTGCCGCCTGTCAGCCAAACAGAACCATAAAGGCAATTACTGAGGCCAGCATTGGCAGGGCATTGCGTTTGGTCATTTCCATGGGGCTGACTTTGGCCAGGCCGGCGCAGACAATAGCTGCACCTGCTACCGGGGACATGGAACGGCCGATAGCTCCTGTCATCTGGGCCAAGGAACCGAGATTCATAATCGTCATGCCAAAATCCGTGGCATGCGGCGTAATCGCGCCATTGAATGCCAAAGCCGCGGCATCACCCGAGCCGGAAATAATCGCAATGATAAAGGGACCGAAAGCGCCGGCAATCTGCGCAATAGATTCCGAACCTTTCATAACATTGATAAGTGCGTCCGTCAGGCCCATAGCCTTCATACCGGCGGTAAAGACGGCAGCCGCCACGATAAGGCCCACAACACTGCCATAGGCATTGCCCATGCCTTCAAAAAATTTCTTCGTAGCCTCTTGCGGATTCGTAAGCGTAACCAATAGCCCGAGTAACACACCGGAAATCATGGCCATCGGCACACTGACCAACGGCAGCACAGCAATCTGCTTGCTGCCCAGAATCAACAGAATCAAGGGAACAAGCGGAACAAGCGCCTTAAGCGGATTTACCTTAAACTCCTCTACGGCTGCGGAATCCTCTCCTTCAGCCAAATAAGCCTGAGCCCGGTCCTCCGAAGGACCTTCTTTACGAACCACCGCTACGGCCGTTAAAACAGTTATACAGATAAGCGAAGTAATAATAGCTGCCGGGGCCTCATTCATAATAACCGTCATAACGTCCACACCAGCCAGGTCCGCCACAAAGGGATTGTGGGAGGTGCCGGGACTGATGGCACTGCCCCAGGTACCAGCCAGAACGACACTGGCTGCCATAGCCGGATGAACCCCGGCTGCCATCAAAGTCGGAATCAGAATACTGCCTACCGCGGCAGCACAACCGGCAGCACTCGGAATCGCAATGTTAATCCACCAGGTCAGCAGAAATGCCAGGGGAATCAGGAAAATCCTGCTTTTTTTCAATACCCCGGAGATTGATGAAACCAAATGTTTGTCACATTCCGTCAGTTTCATTACATAGGAAAAACCCATAACCGTACAGATTGTCGGCACCAGACTGTTATGAACCATCTGCTTGGAAAAAGTCGTGATGGCTGTATCCGGCACTCCACCGATGATACACATAAGCAAGCCTGCGCCAAAGAGAACCATCCTTGTCTCATACTTCTTGATAATGGCCGCGAACGCCAAAATCACAATGATACCGCCCATAATTTGCATAAAAATCCCTCCTGTTAAGCCTGTGGCGTATCAAATCTCACACGGCTATGTATTCTACTCATGTCATAATAAATCCTGTATATTCTTAAGATTTTTAATATTAAATTTCACGCAAGAAAAAAGGACCACTCAACAAAGAGCTGGTCCTTTAGGTTTTAAATAATGACAGACCTTGTCCAATTACAACGCCGAGGTGCAATGCGGGCACTTCGTAGCCTCATCAGGAATTTCCGTTTTGCAATAAGGGCAGAGGCGCGGCTCCTTGGCCGGTTCTTCCTCTTTCTTCGGCATCAGGCGGTTTACCTGCTTAATCAGCATGAAGATGGCAAATGCCACAATGAGGAAATCAATAACCGCATTGAGGAACGCACCATAAGCGATAACCGGCAGACCGGCAGCCTTTGCCTCAGCCAAAGTTGCCGCAGGTGTAGCCGACAGATTGATAAACAAATTGGAGAAATCCACTTGCCCCATAATAAGTCCAATCGGCGGCATCAAAATGTCATTGACGAAGGAGGTGACAATCTTACCGAAGGCCGCACCAATGATGATACCAACGGCCATATCCAGGACATTGCCACGCATGATAAACTTCTTAAATTCTTCTACCATAAAACAAATCCCTCCCATAATAGTAATGTATAACAACAATCACAGTATAGCACAAAGACACAAAAAAAGCACCCCACAGGGTGCTTTCGTCTAACTGGCAACGCCCTATCCTCCCAGTCCGTCTCCAGACAAGTACTTTCGGCGTATGAGTGCTTAACTACTGTGTTCGGTATGGGAACAGGTGGAACCACTCAGCTATCGTCACCAGATATTCT